>NZ_CP011131.1:4800000-6056618 GCF_001442805.1 Lysobacter gummosus
GAGCGGCCCTGCGGCCGCCCGTACTCCTTTCCTGTGCGAACGGTCCTCACCGCCCGCTGATTTCGATTGCCGCGCAGTACCGCACGCGAAAACGGATGCCGTCCGCGCCGCCACTCAACCCTTCACGCACACCACCTGACGCAGGGTATGCACGATCTCGACCAGGTCGCTCTGCGCGGCCATGACCGCATCGATCGACTTGTACGCGGCCGGCGACTCGTCCACGACGTCGGCGTCCTTGCGGCATTCCACGTGCGCGGTCGCCTTGGCGTGGTCGTCCAGGCTGATGCGCTTCTTCGCCTCGGTGCGGCTCATCACGCGGCCGGCGCCGTGGCTGCAGCTATGGAAGCTGTCCGCATTGCCCAGCCCGCGGACGATGAAGCTCTTCGCGCCCATGCTGCCGGGAATGATGCCCAGCTCGCCCTTGCGCGCGCTCACCGCGCCCTTGCGCGTCACCAGCACGTCCTTGCCGAAATGATGCTCGCGGTTGACGTAATTATGATGGCAGTTGACCGCCTCGGCCTGGGCCTGGAACGGCTTTGCGATCACCGTGCGCACCGCTTCGACCACGTGCTGCATCATGATCTGGCGATTGCTGCGGGCGAACTGCTGCGCCCACTCGACCGCGAACACGTAGTCGTCGTAGTGCTCGCTGCCTTCTGGCAGATACGCTAGGTCCTGGTCCGGCAGATTGATCATCCAGCGACGCATGTCCTGCTTGGCCAGCTCGATGAAGTGGCTGCCAATCGCGTTGCCGACGCCGCGCGAACCGGAGTGCAGCATGAACCACACGCGGCTTTCCTCGTCCAGGCAGACCTCGACGAAGTGATTGCCGGTGCCGAGCGTACCCAGATGGCTCAAGTGGTTGCTGCGCTCCAGCTTCGGGTGCTTGGCGATGATGCGATCGAACCCCTCGTGCAGACCGGCCCAACGCTGCAGCGAAGCCTCGGGCGGATTCGCCCATGCGCCCTTGTCGCGCTGCCCGCGGCCGACGGTGCGGCCGTGCGGCACGGCCTTCTCGATCGCCGCGCGCACTTCGCCGAGCTGGTCCGGAAGATCCTCGGCCATCAGCGTGGTGCGCACCGCGATCATGCCGCAGCCGATGTCCACGCCGACCGCCGCCGGCACGATCGCGCCCACGGTCGGCACCACCGAACCCACGGTCGCGCCCTTGCCCAGGTGCACGTCGGGCATCACCGCGACCCAGCGGTGGATGAAGGGCAGCTTGGCGATGTTCTGCAGCTGACGGCGCGCCTCGTCTTCCAGCGGCACGCCGCGGGTCCAGTGCTTGATCGGCACCGCGCCCGGCTCGTTGATGACGTCGTAATGGACTTCGGCGTTGCTATTGGCGTTCATGGTCTTGCTCTCTGTGTTGCGGGCCTTGCGGCCCTGTCTCCCGCCGGCGCTCGCGGCCGGCGGGAACGTGAAGGATGCAGCGTTGCGGCGCGCACGGCCAGCGCTGTTCAGCGCACGGGGCGTTGCGACCGCTCGCGGCGGTAAAGGACGCGGCACGATGCGACCAGTAAAAGCGGAATATGGAACGTTGGAGGTTGTAGTTCCGCCCGCATTCGCGTCGTGACACGCTTGAAACAAAAACCGATGCATCGCGACCAGGGTGATGCGGAACATTCTGCGCTCTACCGACTGAGCTACCGTCTCGCAACGGGCGGGATTCGAACCCACGACACCAGGATAAAATGTAGTTCCACAAGCATTCGCGATACAGCGGCGAAACGATGAGCGCACGGCTCGAACAGCATGAAACCGGCGCACTGCGACAAGTTATTCCGCGAAACGACTTACCCACCGTTCTACCGGGCTGAACTACCGCCTCGCGGCGGGCGGGATTCGAACCCGCGTCTGTGAGTTCCGATGTAGTTTCGCCAGCATTCGCAGTACGACGGCCAGGCCGGTCCAATCCGACCCGAACCCACTCGCAAACCCGATGCCCTTGCATTGCGACAAAAGGCGACGAAACGTTTTCCTGCTCTATCCGACTGAGCTACCGCCCTTGCGGGCGGGCGGGACTCGAACCCGCGTCCTGGCACGTGATAGGTGTAGTTTCGTCAAGCATTCGCCATGCAACGGCAAACTCGAATCCTCCGAAGCCGGCCGGCGGACCCCATTGTCCGCCGGCCGCATCCTGCGCCGCCTCGCACCTGCCTGGCGCGTGCGGCGGACGGGCATCCGCTCCCGTCCTCGCGAACGCGTTCCCTGCGTTCGCGTCGCGGCGCGTCCTTGCGCCGCGGCGGCGCGATCCCTGCGCCGCCTTACAACGGTATCGATCCGATCCGCTCGACCCAGCGCGCGGCATCGCTGCCCTGCGCCGCGTAGACCGCCAACAGATCGAACACCGCATCGCTGAAGCCGCCGATATGCAGCACGTCCGGCGACTCGACCGTCTGGCTGGTCGCGGTCGGCTGCAAGTCGATGCACACCAGCCGCGCATCCGGGCAACGCGCCTTGATCTGCGCCCACTCGCGCATCGTCGCGGTCGCGCCGCCACTGCGGGTGTCGCGCCAGCTCTCGTTGTCGGACACCATCACCAGCAGATCGACCTTGGCCTTCTCCCGATTCAACTGCGCCAGCGGCGCGCTCACCGCGGTACCGCCGCCACACAACGACGCCAACTGCGCCGCCTGGGTGGTGACGCTGTCGCGCGGGTTCAGCCGCAACCCACGCACTTCGGTGTCGAACGGCATCACCCGCGCGGCCGCATGAGTGCGCTGGATGCACGCCGCGATCAGCGCCGCCACGTCCACGCACCGCACCTTGCTGGTCGCGCCCTTGCGGTAACCGGTGATCGACGCGCTCATCGAGCCCGACACGTCCACCGCGACCACCACCTCGCCCTGCAGCGCCGGCACCTGGCCGGTCGCGATCTCCATCGCGTCCTGCAGGGCGGCGATGATCGGCGCCGGCAATTCGCCGCCGGCGTGATACGCGCTCAACAACTGGTACGGGAACACGCGGGCATTGCGGATTTCATCGACGTCGGCCAGACGCGCGGCAATCTCGGTCACCACCGCCGGATCGTCGAACACCCCGTGACGCTGGAAGGTGTTGAGGTTCATGCGCAAGGTCTGCCACGACACCGTGCGCGCCAACTGGGTCCAGTGCGCCACGCTCAACGGCAGCGAGGTGAAGTACTGGAACGGCAGCTTCGGCATCGGCGCATCGGTCGAGCGCTTGAAGGCCTCGAACGCGCGCACCTTGGCCGGCAGCGCCGCTTCGTCGAACGGCTTGCCGATCAGCCACGCATACAGCGCCGCGCGCTCGGCATCGGCCGGCTTGGGGTGGACCATCTTGATCACGTCCGCCAGCGAGGGCTGCTGACCGATCGCCGCGGCCAGCAACTGCTCCACCGAGGCGTTGTCCAACCACTGCCGCACCAGGCGCTTGGGCTGCGAACCCAGCGACTTGCGACCGATCCGGCCGCTGCGCACGATCTGGACGAACGTGCTCAGCATGCGGCCGTTGTCGATCACCCGGCCGAACGCGCGCTCGAACGCGGCGCCGTCGCGGGCGGTCAGGCTGGCCAGCAACAACGCCGGCATGTCCTTCATGTGGCCGCGCTGGCGGGTGTGGATCGCGGTCTTGGCGACGAAGGCCGGCTCGACCTGCGCGCACAAGCTCAGGACGTGATCGAGCTGCTCCTCGGCGCTGGCGTAGTAAGTGTTGTTCAAGCAACCGGTGGCCGCGTACAGCGCCAGCGCCGTCTGCGGGCGACGCGCATAGGCCTGGCCGCCCGCCTCGTTGCGCGAGGTCGCCGCCGGCACCGAAGCGCCGCGGGCGGAAGCGAAGAGATTGAAGTTGGCCATCGGGGCATTCCGGCTGGGGACTGGCCTGTACCAGAGCAAGCGCCGTGCCAACTTCGAAGGGATGATTACATCTTTTTGATTTACAACGAATTTTTCTTGAAACCCGGATTTCAGCCGTCCCTCTGAATTGTAAAATATCTATACTCATGGATAAGAATCTATCCAATGGGATCGCCATGAAACGCCAAGTAGTGATCGGCATGCTCGGCACCCAGCTCGATGCGGCCGGCTACGGCCCGGGCCGCTGGGAGAAGTGGCGGCCGACCGTGTCGCTGGGCATGCACGAGGATTTCCTGCTCGACCGGCTGGAGCTGCTGGTCGATGAGCGCCGCTTCGCCCAACTCGCCCAGCAGGTCGGGGAGGATCTGGCCCAGGTCTCGCCGGAGACCCGCGTGCGCCGCCACGACACCTTCCTCGCCGACCCATGGGATTTCGAAGCCGTCTACGGCGTGCTCGACGACTTCGTGCGCGGTTACGACTTCCGCCCCGAGGAAGAGGACTACTACGTCCACATCACCACCGGCACCCACGTCAGCCAGATCTGCTGGTTCCTGCTCACCGAAAGCCGCCTGTTCCCCGGCCGCCTGCTGCAGACCGCGCCGCCGCGCAAGCAAAAAGGCACCAACCCGGGCTCGTATGCGCTGATCGATCTGGATCTGTCGCGCTACGACCGCATCGCCCAGCGTTTCGCCGAGCAGCGCCTGCACGATCGCGATCTACTCAAGAGCGGCATCGCCACGCGCAATCCCGCGTTCAACCGCATGATCGAGCAGATCGAAACAGTGGCCACGCGCTCGAAGTCGCCGATGCTGCTGATGGGCCCGACCGGCGCCGGCAAGAGCCAGCTGGCGCGGCGCGTGTTCGATCTGAAAAAGCAGAAGCATCAACTGCCCGGACGCTTCGTCGAGGTGAACTGCGCGACGCTGCGCGGCGACGGCGCGATGAGCACCTTGTTCGGCCATATCAAGGGCGCCTACACCGGCGCTTCGGCCGATCGCGCCGGGCTGCTGCGTTCGGCGCACCAGGGCCTGCTGTTCCTGGACGAAATCGGCGAACTGGGCCTGGACGAACAGGCCATGCTGCTGCGCGCGCTGGAGGAGAAACGCTTCCTGCCGGTCGGCGGCGACAAGGAAGTCGAAAGCGATTTCCAGTTGATCGCCGGCACCAACCGCGACTTGCAGGTGTCGGTGCTGGAAGGCCGTTTCCGCGAGGACTTGCTGGCGCGACTGAATCTGTGGACCTACCGCCTGCCCGGCCTGGCCGAGCGCGCGGAAGACATCGAGCCCAACCTGGATTTCGAACTCGAACGGCATTCGCGCGAGAACCACCAGCGGGTCATGTTCAACAAGGAAGCGCGCGAACGCTACCTCGCCTTCGCCCGCGGCGGCGACGCCAGTTGGAGCGGCAACTTCCGCGATCTGGGCGCGTCGGTGATGCGTCTGGCGACCCTGGCCGAAGGCGGGCGCATCCGCATCGATCTGGTCGAAGAGGAAATCGCTCGCCTGCGCCGGCAATGGCACGGCGCGCCGACGCAGGCTTCGGCGCTGGAACGCGTGCTCGGCGAAGACGCCGCGCGCCTGGACCGTTTCGAACGCGTGCAGCTGGAGGACGTGCTGCGCGTATGCGCTCAGGCCAAGAGCCTGTCGCAAGCCGGCCGCGAATTGTTCGCGGTGTCGCGCGCGAGCAAGGCCAGCAGCAACGATGCCGACCGGCTGCGCAAGTATCTGGCGCGGTTCGGCCTGGATTGGGAGCGGGTGAAGGCGCGGGACTGAGGCGACGGCGCGGATCGTCCGCGCCGCCGTTCGCGTGCGGGTTGTTTTAGAGCGCGCCGCCGTTGCGCAACTCGGCCTCCGCCAACACCGCCGCGGCGTTGCGCGGCAGACTGCGCGGCCCGGTCACGCAGCTGACGAAGACGAAGCGGCGACTGCCGCGGTCGATCTGGCCGACCTGCCAGCTGATCGCTTCATTGCCGACCACCAGCGAAGCGCTCTTGCCGATCACCGAAGTGTCGCCGACCCGCGGGACGCGCACGATCGCCACACCGTTGCGGCCGACCATCACTTCCGACGGCTGGCCCAGCATGGACTGCACCTCGGTCATGGCCTGACGGCTGGCCGGCAGTTCGTTGCGGAACAGCCGGCTCAGGAAATGCATCTGCTCGCTGGGCGAAATCTCCAGCGAACCGCCGTTCCAGTACTCGCCGCCGCTGCGGGTGTCGGCGTTGCCGTAGGTGAATCGTCTCAGGTACTCGCCCATGCGGCCGGCACCCAGGTTCTGCACCTGTTCGCGCGCATCGTCCGGCGGCGCATAGCCCAGGGCCGCTTCCAGGTTCTGCGCGCCGCGGGTCGCCGCGTTGCCGCGCACCGTGCCCGCGTCCAGGGCAGCCAGGTTCGCGGCGATCTCGAAGGTCTCTCCCGGCGCGACCCGGCGCGCGCAGCCTTGCGCGGGCGAACGCCGGACTTCGCCGCCGTTGACGTCGAACAGCAGGAAACAGGCGCTCAGCGAGGGTTCCTTCGGCAGCGCGGCCGGATCGGGAAAGACCTCGAAGTCGCCCGGCGGGCGCATCTGTTGCGGCGCGGCGGCGACCGCGCCGATCCACAGCGTCACCACGGACATCACGGCGGCGATTCCGCCTTTCACGGCTGTCATGCCTGCATTGCTCCTTGCTCGGATACGGCTGATCGACTGCGGTTGGTTCCAATTACCGGCGCGGCGCCTTGCGGCGGCACGCGGCCGTGCCCAGGATGCCACGCCTCGCCCGCGCTTTTCGAGCGCGCCGCCGCAAGGCGCGGCCTTCGGCTTGACCGCAAGCGCGCTTGAGGTTCTATCCTCAGCCGCCACCGCCCGCCAAGGACCGCATGACCGCCATCCCGCCCGTCGAGACGCCCGCCGCCGACAATCCCACCGATGGGGCCGCGCCGGTCGCGCGCGCCAGCGAGCGGCGCGGCGAATGGTCGGTGATCGCCTCGCTGCTGCCGTACCTGCGGCCCTACGTAGGCCGGATCGCGCTGGCGCTGGCGATGGTGCTCGCGGCCAAGCTGGTCAATCTGTACGTGCCGCTGGCGCTCAAGCATCTGATCGACCGCCTCAACGTGCCGGTCACCCCGTTGCTGCTGCCGGTCGGCCTGCTGCTGTCCTACGGCATCGCGCGCATCGGCGTGACCTTGTTCACCGAATTGCGCCAGGTGGTGTTCGCGCGGGTCATGGCGCGCACCTCGCGCCAGGTGACCTTGCAGGTGTTCAGGCATCTGCACGGGCTGAGCCTGAAATTCCACCTCGCCCGCCGCACCGGCGGCGTCGCCCGCGATGTCGAGCGCGGCGGCAGCTCGATCGCCGACCTGCTGGACTGGACCATCTACACCATCGTCCCGGTGCTGCTGGAAGTGACGATGGTGACCACGGTGCTGGTGTGGATCTACGACTGGCGCTTCGGCGCGGTCGCGATCGGCACCCTGGTGCTCTACGGCGCGTGGACGTTCTCGGTGACCGAATGGCGCACGCGTTATTACCGCGCGCAGGTCGAGGCCGACACCCGCGCCAACGAACGCGCGGTGGATTCGCTGCTCAACTACGAGACGGTCAAGTACTTCAACAACGAAGAACACGAAGCGCGCCGCTACGACGACAACCTGCGCCATGTGGAAAATTCCATGGTGATGTCGATCAAGACCCTGGCGGTGCTCAATCTCGGCCAGAGCCTGGTGGTCGCACTAGGCGTGACGGCGATGATGTGGCTGGCCGCGCACGGCGTGGTCGAGGGTACGATGACGGTCGGCGACCTGGTCCTGGTCAACGCTTACTTGCTGCAGTTGTCGGCGCCGTTGTTCATGCTCGGCATGATGTACCGCGAAGTGAAGCAGGCCCTGACCAACATGGAGCGGTTGTTCGGCCTGCTCGACGAACGCCAGGACGTGCGCGATGCGCCCGACGCGCAGGTGCTGACCACCTCGCAGCCCAGCGTGGCGTTCCGCGATGTGCGCTTCAGCTACGACACCCGCCGCGAAATCCTGCGCGGCATCGATTTCGAGATTCCCGCCGGCGCCACCGTCGCGGTGGTCGGCCACTCGGGCTCGGGCAAATCGACGCTGGCGCGGTTGCTGTATCGCTTCTACGACATCGACAGCGGCGCGATCGATATCGACGGCCGCGATCTGCGCGCGCTGACGCAGTCCTCGCTGCGCGGCGCGATCGGCATCGTTCCTCAGGACACGGTGCTGTTCAACGACACCATCGGCTACAACATCCGTTACGGCCGGCCCGAAGCGCAGGACGCCGACGTCGAAGCGGCGGCGCGCGCCGCGCACATCCACGATTTCATCGTCGGCCTGCCCGACGGTTACGAAACCCCGGTCGGCGAACGCGGCCTCAAGCTGTCGGGCGGCGAGAAGCAGCGCGTGGCGATCGCGCGCGCGTTGTTGAAGAACCCGTCGATCCTGATCTTCGACGAAGCCACCTCGGCCCTGGATTCCAAGTCCGAGCGCGCGATCCAGGACGAACTGGACCGGCTCGCGGTAGGTCGCACGACCCTGGTGATCGCGCACCGCCTATCGACGGTGATGGATGCGGACCAGATTCTGGTGATGGACGCCGGCCGCATCCTCGAACGCGGCACCCACAGCCAGTTGCTGGCGATGGACGGGGTGTATGCGCAGATGTGGGATCTGCAGCAGCGGCAGGAAGACGAAGTGGTCGCTTAGACCTCCCTCTCGCGCTCCCTCTCCCGCTCCGTCCCCCTCTCCCTCTCATGCTCCCTCTCCCGTTCGCGGGAGAGGGCTGGGGTGAGGGGATGAGCGCCGCAGGCGCGAATGCTGTTGCCTGGATTCCGCGCCGGCCCGCGCACCTTCAACCCAACCCCACCCCGGCCCAAACGCATAGCGTTTAGGCGTTCGCGGACGTGCGAGCCAGTGGCTCGCAAGCAACGTCCGCTCCCCCCGCGCCCCGAAAGCAGTCACCTTGGGTGGCAAGCGGAAGGGAGGCTCAATCGGGGTTCCATCAACCGGTGATCACGCCGCCGAATCGGGTTCCCAGATCATGTACACATCGGCGCGCTGGTAATGCGAGCCCGGCCGCGGCGCCGGGTGATGGCGGAAGCCCATGCTTTCGTACAGCTTCAGCGCCGGCCCGAGTTTCTTGCTCGATTCCAGGAACAGCTCGCGCCCGCCCATCTGCGCGAACGCTTCGATCGCCCCGTGCATCAGCTTGCGGCCGATGCCGCCGCCGCGCAGCGCCGGTTCCACCGCCATCTTGGTCAGCTCGACCAGACCGTCGTCGTGACGCAGCAGCGCGACGGTGCCGAGCACGCGATCGCTGTCGTCCACCGCGAACAGCACCCGGCCGCCGCCGTCGAGCAGATGGGTCTGCGGATCGCCGAGCACTTCGCGATCGACCGGCTCGACCTTGAACCAGCGCTCCAGCCATTCGATGTTGAGTCGGGCGAAGTCCTCGCGCCAGCGCGGATGGAAGCCGACGATGCGCACCTCGCCGACGATCTCGATCGGGGCGGGGCTGGCGGAAGAGGATGAGTCGTTCATAGGCCGATGATAGCGGCCGGGCGGCGCGCCGGTGCCACCTGGACGCGCGAAGATTCGCGCCGGGCAAACGCACGAATAAAAACGGCGACCTCGCGGCCGCCGTCATCCCGATTCACATCGACTGCCGCCGCGCTCAGCCCTGCCCTGGCGCCTTGCCGTGGCCGCGGTTGCCCGGCTTGGCCTTGTCCTTGCCGCCAGGGGCTTTTTCGCCGCCGGCCTTGCCGGCCTTGCCCTTGGCCGGCGCGGCGTCGGCGTAATCGCGATACGGGCGATTGGGAAAATCGCGGCGCAATTCGCTGTCGATGACGATCGGCCGGCCCCAGCGGTCGTAGGTCGGCACGAAACCGCGCTTGAGCTTGTGGAACTCGCTCGAACCGGGCTTCACCCCGAGCCGCAGCGCCACCCCGCCCCAGCCTTCGACATGATCGCGGTCCCATTCGTCCACCACGTAGCGACAGGGACGACCCAGCACCTGGGCGATCGCGCAGGCGTAATAGACATCGCCCGGCGTCCAGTGGCGGCGGTCGAGCAGATCGCTGACCAACTCGCGCGGCGCGCCGTAGTAGCGAACCATCTCGTCCACGAACGGTTCGCGATAGCGCGCGCCGTAGCGGCTGATGTCGCCCAACCACGCATCGACCCAGCCGTCGCCGCTGCGCGGGTCCCAGCCCGCCGGCAGGTCCTGCGCATGCGCGGACGTGCCCAGCAAGGCCGCGATGGACGCGGTCAGAGCGAAGAAACGGGTCTTGAGTTTGTCGGTCATGGCGGGCTCCCTCGGACCGTCGGTCCTGTAGCGTCTGCGATCGCGCAGCGGGCGGTGGCTATCGACTCAATCAAGTACTAGATCGGGGGCGATGCGCCCGGATCAAACCGCCGGGCGCGCGCGCGTTCATCCGGCAGCCACCGAGCGCGCCGCGTCAGCGCGAAATCGTGAACTTGCCGAAGGCCACGCCCAGATCCCAGCCCTGGCCGGTGCCGGCCAAGGCCAGCGAGACCTCGCCCTTGGTCATGACCTGGGCCTTGCTCGACTTGGACGCGCCTGCATGCGCTTCGGCGGTGGCGTAGTTGCCCAGGGTGTCGCTGATGCCGTGCACGCCGGAGAATTCGCCGGTGCCGTGGTCGATGCGCGACTTGCCCACCGTCAGGCCGCCGCCTTTGGCGCTGATCTTCACCGCCATGCTCTGGCCGTTGCTGCAGCTGATGGTGCCGCGGCCGGAGGAAGTCTTGTAGAACACCGACCAGCCGGACATGGAGAACTTGAGCTTGCAGGTGATGGTGCCGTGCGCCGACGCCGCGCCCGGCACCGCGATCGCCGCCAGCAGCAGCGCCGCGAGCAGCGCGCGCGGCGCACGTCGGGTGGAAACGGTACGGATGGCGGAACCTTCGCTATCGATGCGCATGGCGAACCTCACAGGATCTGAGCTCACGAAATGGGAACGCCGCCGCTAACGGCGGCAGCAACGGAAGCGCAGGCTACCACCGCGCGATGACCGCGGCGCCTGCCGGTTCCGACAGTGGCGGCGGCTCCGCCGACCCGATCACCCGGCCGAACGCGCCGACCGAAACGGCGACGGCGCCGTGGGGCGCCGTCGCGAGATTGAGGGTGACGGCCGGAGCGACTCGGCCGGCGCATGGATCACGGGCGTGAATCACACGCCCGATCGGAGGTCTGGATCAATCGTCGTGGCGCCAATGGCCGTTACCGCGGCCGTTGCCGTGACCGCGGCCGTCATGGCGGTCGTAGTAGCGATTGTCGTAGCGGTTGTCGTAACGGGCGTCGTAGTAGGTGGTGCGGCACTTGCCGTGGCGGTTGCAGTCGCGGTCGTAATAGCCGCGATTGTTGTCGTAACGGTTGTAGCCGTAATAACGCGGCGGCGGCGCCGGGCGATAGCGGTAATCGACGTAGCGCGGGACGTTGCGGTAATAGGTCGGGCGGCCCCAGCGGTCGCGCACCACCACCAGGCGGTCGGCGTAACCGTAGTTGCCGTAACGGTAATAGGGGGTGTTGTTGCGCACGATCACGTCGGCGATATCGACGATCACGCGCGCCAGCTGATCGTCGGCGCGGGCCGGCGTCGGCAACGCCGTCATCACCGCGCCGAGACCGGCAGCGAATACGACGGGTGCAAGCCAGCGAGAGAAAGCGGTCATGGCGGGGCTCCTGGGACGCCTGCATCGTCGGCAGGCACGGTGCGACTGTGAGCCCGCGACAGTGAACCGGTTTTTAATGATTCCGCCCCGGGCCTCGCCGCCGCCGGATTGTGGAGCGGCCGTTCAGTTCGCCGCGATCGCGGCCAGCTCGCGCACCGTCTGCGGCAACTGCGCCGCCTGCTCGACCCGGCGCAGGCGCGGCGCGTCGGCGGCGATCTCCGCCTCGTTCTCGTGCGCCCAGGTGGTGTGATACGGGACATGAATGCCCCAGCCGCCCAGCGCCAGCACCGGCGCGATGTCCGAGCGCAGCGAATTGCCGACCATGACGAACTGCGAGGCCGGCAGCTCGAACTCGCGCAGCAGGCGCGCGTAGGTTTCCACGTCCTTCTCGCTGACGATCTCGATGCGCCGGAACAGATCGGCCAGCCCGCACTGCCTGACCTTGGCTTCCTGATGGAACAGATCGCCCTTGGTGATCAGCACCACCTCGAACTCGGCCGCGATGGCCGCCACCGCTTCGGGAATGCCCGGCAGGATCTCCACCGGATGGCGCAGCAAGTCCTTGCCCAGTTCGACGATGCGATGCAGATCGGCCGCGCTGATGCGCTGGGAGGTGATTTCCACCGCCGCCTCGATCATCGACAAGGTCATGCCTTTGACGCCGTAGCCGAACACGCCGATGTTGCTTTTCTCGATCGCGTACAGGCGCTCATGCAGGCGCGCGTCGTGCAGATCGACGTAGGCGCCGACGATGCGCTCGAAATCGAGCTGGGCCTGGTCGAAGTAATCCTGGCTGCGCCAGAGGGTGTCGTCGGCGTCGAAGCCGACCATACGGAGGGGGGAAGCGCTCATGCCGGCATTATCCCGCATTGCCGCGCGCGCGGACAAAAAAGGGCGGCCGAAGCCGCCCTTCACACAACGCAGGAACTCCTGCCCCCAAGGGCTCGGCCGGAATCAGCCGCCCTTCTTGCCGCCGCCGTTGGATTGGACCTTGGCGACGTAATTCTTGTATTCGTCCGGCGTCAGCGAGCCGTTGGCGTCGGAGTCGGCCTGATCGAACACCTGACCCAGCGCCGGTACCGCGGAGGCCTCGGTCTTGCTCAGATTGCCGTCCTTGTCGCCGTCCACATCGGCCCAGCTCTTCTTCTGCGGAGCCGCCGCCGGCTGCGCGGCGGTGGCCGCGCCGGCGTCCTGCGCCGCGCTGGCCGCGGTCGCCGCGTCGCTGCTCGGCGGCGCCTGTTCGCCGGCCGATTGCGCGAAGGCGAGCGGCGCCGACAAGGTGGCGGCCAGAGCCATCGCGAGGATCATCGGCTTGCGGGACTTATGCTTGAAATTCATGTCGGTTCTCCTGGAATGAATGTGCTGAGCCGCGCGGTTGCGTTACCTGGGACTGGTTCGGCTTGTTCGCGCAGTGAGGCTTACCGCACGGCCCCAACCTTGCCCTCGCGCTTCTGAACGAAACGGAGCGCGCGGGTGTTAAAGCTACGTTCGCTTAACCACAGCGCGGCGCGCGCGCGTTAGGCCGGGCGCCGCTCGGGCACGGATAAGCCGCAAAACGTGACCTGCGCCGGAAATTGCACGGCGCGCGGTCGGCGCGAATTCGCTGAACGCAACACAACCTTTACGAATGCGCCGGTCAACGGCGATCGATTCGCTGCGGTATGTGCCGCGGCGGCCGGTTTCGAATGTTCGCCGGACCGGATTTCGACTGCGGCCGGACAGCTTCGCCGCGCGCAGTCACTTGTGCACCGCCGCGAACCGCACCTCACGCCGCGCCTGCTCCGGCGCGGCCACGCGCAGGCAATCCTCGGCTTCGCTCTCCAGCGCGGCGCGATCGGCCGCGCTCAGGCGCTTGAACGGGGTGATCGTCAATGTCGCCGCGGCGGCCTCGCGCTGCAATTTCCACGTGCCGGCGACGAAACCGTCGATCAGCACGGTCGCGGCGACCAGCCCGTTGCGGGTGAACACCGAGGCGCGCCGGGCTTCGGGCAGAATCCGCGCCCGCTGCGCATGCGCCAGCAGTACGTTGTCGAATTCCGGCAACAGCCGCGGCGGCGCCGGCGTGTCTTCGTGGGGGCGCGGCGCATCGGGCAGATCGAACAGTTCGGTGCCGTCTTCGTCGCGGAACACGCGCAATCGCGGACGCAGCCGTTGCAGATGCTGGCGCGTCGCGGTCAGCCCCGACCACACGCTGGCGTCGCGCGCGCTGGCCGGGCCGAACGCGCCCAGGTAACGCAGCAGCATCGCCTCGACCGCCGCATCGTCGGCTTCGTCGGCGATGGCCGCGCCGAGCCAGTCCTGCGCGGTGGCGAAGCTCGCCGCTTTATGCGAATCCCAGATCCCGGCTGGCGGCACGTGCACCAGTGGTTCGACGCTGCGCACCAACAGCGCGAGTTCGTTTCCGTCGTGCGCCGGCCAATGCGCGCTCAGGGCCGCGCCCAGCGCGGTCGCGCTGAGCGGCCGCTCGCGCAAGGCATCGGCGCCGGCCTTGCGCACCGCCGCCAGGTCGAGCCCGTCGAGAGCCTTGGCGTGCGCGCTCTGCATCGACAGACGCCGCAACACCGGTTGCAGCACCGAACGCAAGGCGCGGTAATCGTCCGCGCTGACCAGATGCAAGGTGCCGCGCATCATCGTCGCGCGCACGATCCGGCGCGCGTGCATGGCCTGCGACAAATCATCCAGCGAAAATGTTTGCAGGCGCGTCCACAGCCCCAGGTACGGCGGATTCGGCGCCTGCGCCTGCAGCCCGATCAAGCGCTCGACCATCTGCAGCGGCGATTGCGCACTGCGCTCTAACAAGGACTGCCGCGCGAGCAAGGCGCGATTGAGCGCGCGCACGCGCAGGACCTCGCCCTCGCCGCCTGATGCCGCGGCGGCGCGCGGTTTGACCGGCATCGTCCGCGGCCTCAGCGCGGCCGCGGGCAACGCGGCGGCCAACTGGCGTCGCCGTGGCCGTCGCGGTCGCTGGCGATGCGCGGCGGGCTCCATTGCTCGACGCTGGCACCGCTGGCGGCGCGCGCCGCGAACGCGCTGGCGAACACGGCCCACGCGAGCGCTGAAAACTGCACGCGCGCAGGCCTCATGCCTCGTCCTCGCCGAACACGTCCACGCGCGGCTCGCCGTCCTCATCCAGGCTGACCGCGACCACGATCGGACGGCAACAGACCTGGCAGTCTTCGATATAACGCTGATCGCCGGCGGAGTCGTCGATGATCAGTTCGATCGGTTCGCCGCAGTACGGGCAGAAAACTTCGGCGCTCGGCAACATGGCGGACTCCGGCAGCGGTGGCTGGCGCAGGATGCGGCGCGAAACCGGCCGCGTCCAGTGACGTTCTTCATCCCTGGCGGTCAGGGCAAAACCCCGCTCGCGGAAAAAAGATCGGGCGGGCGATGCCACGCGCCGCGCGGTTGCTCACGCCAGCGTGTCCCTGCCCTTTCCGACTGCCCACGCCGCATGTCGCGACAACCGCCGTGAATCGGCGCAGCCGCCTACGCGCCCGTTCACCCGGCGCATCACTCCGCGCTAACCCATCCGGGCGGACGCTGGGCCATATGGCCCGGGCTGGCACCAGCCGCCGTGCCCGTCCGGTGCGAACGGCGCTGACCGACGGCGCCCACGGCGGCCGCGCGCGGAGAGCAAGCATGAAAACCCGCCATGTATTCAGCACCCCCGATCTGGCCACTGCGCAAGCGGCGATGGACGCCGCGCGCGAGGCCGGCGTGCATGACAACGACATTCTTCTGATCGCGCGTGCGGACATCGAACTCGAATCGATTCCCAACGACCGCCGCGAAGCCGACACCGATCTCATGCCCGCCGCGGTGCGCGGCGCCGGTTACGGCGGCGCCGCCGGCCTGCTGGCCGGATTGCTGGCGGTGGTGATCGCGCCGATCGGCTTGACCATCGCCGGCGCCGCCGCGGCGACCGTCGCTGGCGCGATGGTCGGCTGCTGGGCCTCGGCGCTGGTGGGTTCCTCCCTGCCCGATCCGATCCGGCGCAAGTTCGACGCGCATATCCAGGCCGGCCGCATCCTGGTGGTGATCGACGGCGATCGCGAAGTGCTCACGCAGGCCGAAGCGCGCATGCTCGCCAACACCGTCGGCGCGGAAGTCCTGCCGTTCGATTCGTTGGCGGCGTTCGCTTAGCGCAGCGGCATAGATCGCGTGATGCCAATGCAGCATCGATGTGGCCGCGTTCGCGGCGCGATCTCGCATGCTTACGATTTCCTAGCGCGCAAGCCTCATTGCGCGCGTGATCGCGGTTGAAGATCGCGGGCGATGCACGCCCGTGCGCCGCGAACTGCCGAGCCGGTCGCAAGAACGCTCCGGCTTCGGTGGCACTCTCGGCCCGGCTTCACCCCCCATGCTCAAGCCGGAGAACCGCAATGAAACGCTCGACGCTCTGCCTGCTGTGTTCCAGCGCGCTGCTGGCCGCGTTCGCCGCGCCGGCGGCGCAAGCGCGCGACGATGGCGCAACCGCGCAGGCCGCCAAGGCCAATCCATTCACCGCGACCGAAGTCGCGCGCTTCAACGAACCCTGGGCGATGACCTTCCTGCCCAACGGCCGCCTGCTGGTCACGGAAAAACGCGGCGTGCTCAAGGTGCTGACCATCGGCGGCACCGCGCAGACCATCACCGGCGTGCCGACGGTGGCCTACGGCGGCCAGGGCGGTTTGGGCGATGTGATCCTGCATCCGTCGTACGCCACCAACGGCCTGATCTACATCAGTTACGCCGAGAAGGGCAGCACCAGCGGCACCGCCGGCGCCACCGTCGCGCGCGCCAAGCTCAACCTCACCAGCAGCGGCGGTTCGCTGAGCAATCTGCAGGTGTTGTGGCGCCAGCCCAAGGTCAGCGGCAGCAACCACTATGGCCATCGCCTCGCCTTCGGTCCCGATCGCAAGCTGTGGATCACCTCCAGCGAACGGCAGAAGTTCGATCCGGCGCAGGATCTGAATTCGCCGCTGGGCAAGGTGATCCGCCTCAACGACGACGGCAGCGTGCCCAGCGACAATCCCTTCTACAGCCGCGGCGGTGTCGCCGCGACGGTGTGGTCCTACGGTCACCGCAATCTGCTCGGCATCGCTTTCGATGCGCAGAGCAAGCTGTGGATCCACGAGATGGGGCCGAAGGGCGGCGACGAACTCAACCTGATCGAACGCGGTTCCAACTATGGCTGGCCGCTGGTGTCGCAGGGCGATCACTACGACGGCACGCCGATTCCACGCCACAGCACGCGTCCGGATCTCAACGCGCCCGAAGCGTGGTGGAACCCGGTGATCGCGCCGGCCGGCTTCGTCATCTATTCGGGCACGCGGTTCCCCAACTGGAGCGGCAGCGGCCTGATCGGCGGTCTGGCTTCGCAGGCGCTGGTGCGGGTGCGCTTCAACGGCAACACCGCCGCCGAGGCCGAGCGCTATCCCATGGGCAAGCGCATTCGCGAAGTCGAGCAGGGGCCCAACGGCGATGTCTGGTTGCTTGAAGACGGGACCGGTGCGCGGTTGTTGCGGTTGACGCCTATCTGAGGCAGAAAAGAATGGAGAGGAGTGAGGAGTGAGGAGTGAGTTAAGGCGGATAACGCGCTTCGGCCACCACCTCCATCCCTTCAACAAAAAAAGCGGGCTTCGGCCCGCTTTTTTTCGACTACGATAAAACCGCCCCGCCTTAACTCACTCCTCACTCCTCCCCACTCGTTCCTGCTTCACTGCGCCGCCCGCAACTCAGGCTTACGCGTCCCCATCGCCAGCTGATAGCGCTGATGCAGCGCCTGCACCTTGGCGATGTATTCCTGCGTTTCCCGATACGGCGGCACGCCGCCGAAGCGCGCGACCGTGCCGATGCCGGCGTTGTACGCGGCCGCGACCAGGGTCAGGTCGTTGTGATAGCGGCGCATCAGCGACTTGATGTGGCGCGCGCCGGCGTTGATCGACTCGGCCGAGGAGAACGGATCGGCGACGCCGTATTCCTTCGCCGTGTCCGGCATCAACTGCATCACCCCTTGCGCGCCCTTGTTCGACACCGCCTTGGCGTCGAAACCGCTTTCGGCGTGCGCGATCGCGCGCAGCCAGGCATCGTCCAGGCCGTTGGCCTTGGCCGCGCTGCGGAACTGCGCGGGGAATTTGTCCAGTTGCGGCTTGCCGACCTTGCCCAGGCCCGGATGCGCCGGTTCGCCCGGCGGGGTTTCCACGGTGAAGCCCATCACCCGTACCGAGCCGGGCAGCTTGCGCGTGCTGTAGACGGTCTTGCCATCCTGCTGGCGCTCGTACAGATTTCCGTTGATCACGCCCATCTCGCCCCACAGATTGGGCAGCTTCACGGCGTTGTCGTCGATCTGTTTCGGCGTGCAGCGCGAACCGGGCTCCGGCGCGGTCGCCAGGCTGACCGTGCCGTCGCGCACGCAGCGATACACGGTGCGCGCCTGCGCGCCGGCGCTCAGCGCCAGCAGCACGAGGGCGGCGGCGATACGCAGGGCGGGACGGGGCAAACGCGCGTTCATGAGCCGCGATTTTAGGGCGGCGCGGCCGCTACACCAGCGCCACAGGTCAGGGTCGCGGCGTGGCGTTCACGTAGGGGGCCGGCGCGTTCAGGCGGCGGCGCTTTTCGTTCAGGGCCGGCGGCCGGAGAGACGCGCCAGGGCGGATAAACGACGGGCGGCCCGGTGGCCGCCCGTGTGACGCAACGACGGCGGCGCGAGGAGCGAGCGCAGGGCCCGATCCTCACGCCGCCTGCCCGGCCTCAGCCGCCGGAACCGCCGCCGTTCGACGGCGGCGTGGTGGTGGCGTCGGCCGGCGCGGTGTCGGTCGCCGGTGGCGCGGTGGACGCGGCCGGCGCATCGGTGGTCTCGCCCTTGCTCGCGCAGGCGGCGAGCGAAAGCGTGGCCACGGCGGCCGTTACGTACAGCGCGTTGCGGATGTCGATCTTCATCAGAGCGGTTACCTCCAGGAATGGGCCGGGTTCGCGGGGCCGAACGGCGGCCGGACTGCCAGTCGCGGCGACGGCGGACGCGGCGCGGGGGAGCACCGGGATCGCCCGGCCGCTCGCCGGTTACGCGTGCCGGGGGAAGCGACGGCACGCGCTGCACACTGCCGTCACCGGTATGAACGCAAACGGATGCGGAGCCGGCGTCCGCTACGTTTCCTTAACCCGGTGCGCGCCGACTTGCGTTAGCCGCGCGGCATGAACAGCGCGAAAGCGTGAACCAGTCCTCGTTTGCGCGCATCGCGCGGCCGTGCGCGCGGCTGAACAAAACAAAACGTTTACGTACACAGCACTGCACGATGGTTTCCCGATGGCCGCGGTGGCTCGCGTCGTCGCCGAACGCTCGCCCGGCGTTCGCGCCGCGCGCGAGGCGATGCCGAAGCCACGCCGTGGCGGATGCGATGCTCGCATCGATCGAACGCCTCGATCGCCTTCGCCGCATTCGCGCCGAACCGCTACGCGCACTCGCCTCGCCACCTCCCGAACCCACCGCCCTCGCCGCCACGCCCATGCCCGGCTTATATCGCCATGCCGCGCTGCGGATTGAAACCCGCCGCCGACTCGGCCTATGGTGCGATCACAGCGGCGCCGCGCGCCGCACGCCATCGAGCGAGGGGAACCACCTTTTGAGCCAGCCGCCGAGCCAGCCGACGCCGTCGCGCGCGTCCGTTCCGTCCTCTCGTCCCGAAGCCTCGGCCGATCATCCCAATACCGTACGCGCCGTCAGCCGTTGGCAGATCGTCGGTCTGTCGATCAACGACGTCATCGGCAGCGGCATCTATCTGCTGCCGGCGACCGCCGCGCTGCTGCTCGGCCCGTCCAGCCTGTGGGCGGTGCTGCTGGCCGGCTTCGCGGTCGCGCTGCTGGTGCTGTGCTACGCCCAGGCCGCGAGTTATTTCGACCAACCCGGCGGCGGCTATCTGTACGCACGCGAAGCCTTCGGCCCGTTCGCCGGTTTCGAAGTGGGCTGGATGCTGCTGGTCACGCGCATCTCCACCGCCGCCTCGCTGAGCAACGGCCTGGCCGAAGCGGTGGCGCTGTTCTGGCCGGCGGCCAAGGGTGGGCCGGCGCGGTTGTTCGTGGTCGCAGGTTCCCTGGGCCTGCTGGTGCTGATCAACGTTTGGGGCGTGCGCACCGCGGCGCGCGCGGGCGTGGCGCTGGCGATCGGCAAGCTGGTGCCGCTGGTGCTGTTCGTCGCCATCGGCGCGTTCTACTTCGATCCCTCGCTGCTGCATTCCGACGCGCCGCTGAAAATGGAAAATCTCGGCGAGGCCGCGTTGCTGCTGCTGTTCGCCTACGCCGGGTTCGAGAATCTGCCGGCGGCGGCGGGCGAGTACCGCAATCCGCGCCGCGACGTGCCGTTCGCGTTGCTGACGATGATCACGCTGGTCACGATCATTTACTTCACCGTGCAACTCGTCGCGCTGGGGACGCTGCCTGATATCGCGACGTCGTCCAGTCCTTTGGCCGAAGCCGCCGCCCACTTCAGCGGCACCGGCCTGGCGCTGGTGTTGACCATCGGCGCGGCGATCTCGATCCTGGGCACCAACAGCAACACGGTGATGATGGGGCCGCGTTATCTGCTGGCCTTGTCGCAGGACGGCTACGGCCCGCGCTGGCTCGGCGCGATCCATCCGCGCTTTCACACTCCGGCGCGGGCGGTGCTGTTCATCGGCGTGATCGCGCTGGTGCTGGCGCTGACCGGCTCGTTCCAGCAACTGGCGCTGTTGTCGGTGGTCGCGCGCCTGTGCACCTACATCGGCACCGCGGTGTCGGTGCTGGTGCTGCAAAAGCGCCATCGCGATCGCGAAGGCGCCTTGCACCTGCCCGGCGGCCCGCTGATTCCGGTCGCCGCGATCGTGCTGTCGCTGGGCCTGCTCGCCAGCGCCAGCGCGAAGAATCTGATCGCCGGCGCGGTCGCGCTGCTGGTTGGCGCGGTGATCTACAAGCTGCGGCGCAAGCCGGACGCAGCCTGAGCGTGCTGTGATGCGGGCCGCGGCGGCGGCCCGCCCGGACGTTTGCCGGACAACACGATCGCGCGTTGATGCCACCTGCGCGGGCGCGGCTGGCTTGACCTCAACCAAGCTTGAGGTCGTAGTCTGCCGGCTTCCTCATCTGCGAGCGATCGCCATGACTTCTCCCCTACGGCTCGCGCTGATTCTCGGCAGCGCGCGCGAAGGCCGCTTCTGCGACGTGGTCGCCGAATGGGCACAGCGGCGCGTTGTGCGCCACGGCGGTTTCGAGATCGACCGCATCGATCCGCTCGACTGGCCGCTGTCGGGCCGCATCAACCGCAGCGACGAAGCGCAATTGCAGCAACTGCGCGAACGCCTGCACGCGGCCGATGGATTCCTGGTGATCACGCCCGAGTACAACCACGGCTATCCGGCCGCGCTCAAGGCCTTGATCGACGCGTGCTACGAACCCTGGCGCGCCAAGCCGGTGGCGTTCGTCAGCTACGGCGCCAGTTCCGGCGGCCTGCGCGCGATCGAGCAATTGCGCCAGGTGTACGGCGAGCTGCATGCGGTGACCTTGCGCGACTGCGTCAACCTGGTCCATGCCTGGCGCCAGTTCGGCGTCGACGGGGAATTGCGCGAACCGCAGGCCGCGCATCAGGCCATGACCACCACGCTCGCGCGCCTGAGCTGGTGGGCGTGGGCGCTGCGCGACGCGCGCACGGCGATGCCGTACGAAGCCGCGGCTTGATTCAACGCAACGGCGGCGCGGCCGGCGGCGGCGGCGCGCCTTCGGGCAGCGCCATCAATTGCCGTTGCAGGTCGTAGAGGATCTCCGCATCGCCCCGCTGCCATTCGCGCATTTCGTTGCCGCGAAAGTGACGATGGAACGCGGCCAGCGCCGCGCCGGGTTCGCGCAGGTCGTAACCGACCAGACGCAACGCCGCCCAGGCGTCGAATCCCGGCGGCGGCGCCGGCCGGTCGTCGCGCGGCCACAGGCCGAAGCCGGCCTGCGCCAGACGCGCCCACGGGAACAACACGCTAGGATCGGTCTTGCGCGTGGGCGCGATGTCGCCGTGGGCGACGATCATGTAACGCGGAATGCCCAGCCGCGTGGTGATGTCGCCGAGCAGTTTCAGCAGGCTTTGAATCTGCGGCTCGGCGAACGGCTCGCTGCCGTCGTTGTCGATCTCGATGCCGATGGAGGTCGAATTCAGATCCCAGATATCGCCCCAGCGGCCGGCGCCGGCATGCCAGGCGCGCTGGTCTTCGGCGACCAGTTGATAGATGCGGCCGTCCTCGCCGATCAGATAGTGCGCGCTGACCTGCCCTTGCGAGTTGCGCGTGCGCAGGGTCAGCAGCGAGCGCTCGACGCTGTCCTGCTGGGTGTGGTGCAGCACGATCAACTGCGCGCGGCGTTCGTTGTAGTTCGGCGAGGGATGCCACTGCGCCAGCGGATTGTGCGGCGGCGCGCTGGCGCAACCGGCCGCGGCGAGCACGCTGACGGCCAGCGCGAAGGCCAGCGGATGCCAGGAACGGAACGGGAAAGTCATGCGACTGCGCTCGTGCTGCGATCGAGCGATCAGTGTAGAGGATGCCGCGGCGGCTGAATGCGGCACGCGCCGGCGCAGGCCGCGAACATCCGCCCTCGCCGGCGTGTACGCGCCGCATCGTTACAACTGTCACCCGGCGCGGCTTTGGTGACGCGCTGGACAGTTCGGCCTGCCCGGCGGACCTACAGTGCCGCCGACGCGGGCCCCTGCCCGCGCGCCGGCGACCGCGCCCAGCCGATCGCATCTCGTCGATCGCGCGGCCTCCGGACATGTCGCCACGACAGGAGGATCGCGCATGAAACGCAAGTCTTACGGCTATCTGGCCGCGTTCGCGTTGGCCGCTTTCGGATTCGGATTCGGCGTGCAGGCCGCGGGTTCGGCCCCGCCGGACAAGGCGCTGTGCAGCATCAAGATCTGCCAGGACCGCTGCGGCGGCATGCCGGGCTGGAGCCCGGGCAACGGCGAGCCTTGCCGTTGCTGCGATTGATCGCGGTTAGCGGCCGGCGGCGTTGAAGCCGGCCATTGGAAATCAATCACGCCGACATCCGGCGCCGCGCGGGCCCGACCCGCGCGGCGCCGCTTGGCGTCAGTTGCGAACGCCGGGCGTATCGAGTTTGGGATCGACGCGGTTCTTCTGCTCGTCGCGACGCTGCGACGCGCTCTTGCACACGCGCTCGACGCGGTTGCTGCCGATCGCGCGCACGCGTTCGCAGGTGACCCGGTCTTCGACCTTGTCCGCGCCGGCCGACTGAATCCAGCTCAGGTCCTGATGGGCCTGTTCGCGATCGCCGGCGCTGAGGTCTTCGTAGCGGTGGCCGTCGAGCAGCTTGCTCAGACGATCCTGACGCGAACGCAGTTCCTGGCGCGTGGCCGCATTCAATTTGCCGTAATTGCCGCGGCCGGCGTCGATGTCGCCGCGGATCTGCTTCTGCTGCTCCAGCACCGCCGTCGCGTCGAACGGCGCGGGCGTGTCGGAAGCGGTCGCCGCGGCGCAGGCCGTGGCGAGGATCAGGCTCAGTAACGTCTTGCTCAACGAAAACTCGATTTTGCGCATGGTTCCTTATGCCTCGTCGGTGCGGCCGCGAACGCCGCAGGTACGGACCGAACGGGTCCGCTCGCCTTCCATAGGTGCCGGGTGTGTAACCGGGCCGGCTTCGCGGACGATCCCCATCGTGGCCGGCGTCCCGATCCTAATCGAGACGCCGGCCACACTCCATGGACTTTCGACCTATGCGGGCGGGTACGACCTTGCCGACTTGGGCGACAAGGCACTCACGCGCGAGGCGGGCGGCGCGCCATGCCGGTGCGCCGCCCGCTTCAACGCGGCGGGATCAGGGTTTGATCCAGTTATTCGACACCGCCAGCATCGACAACAGCTTGACGCTGTCGCCGTAGTAATCGCCGGGCGCGCCGGTGGCCATGCAGGTCCACAGTTTGAATATCACTTCGGCCATGCATCAACCGGTGCCTTTACTTCAAAACATTTTTCGCGCGTTTCATGCGGAAAAAACATCCCCGACAAATCACTCGCAAGCGAAACTTTGAGTTGCCGTTGTCTTTTTTGAATTTTTGCTCTCTCATGAACTCCGTCGTTGACGCCCAAGTCACTTCGTAATTCATCGTTCCTCGCACGCGAGCCGAAACCATGCCTAGAGCCGACTGATGGCTCCTGCATCCCGGAGAACTCCATGTCGCTGCCCAACATCCGCTATTACCTGCTCGCCACCCTCGCGGCTGCGTTTGCGTTCGCTCCAACCGTTCTCGCCGAAACGAAGGCGACCACGACTGCGGCCAAGGCCGATCTGCCCGTCGCTCCTGCCGCTAAAGCGCCCATTCCCCCTATCACCGAGGAAGCGGCAAAACGCGCAATACTCGACCAACTCACCGATCGCGGCTCAGCCATGTTTCGCAATATCGAAATGAGCCCTCGATTGACCAGGGAAGGCCATCCCTATGCCGTTTGCGGCGAAATCAACATGAAGAATCGAGACGGCGCATATGTTGGCTACACGAAGTTTTACGTTCCCGAGAGTCTGAAACCCCTGATAGTAAACACGGGCGACCCGGGCATCGGCGCTTTCAAAGAAGCACTGTGGCAGACAGTGTGCGCCCGCTAGGAAAGTAAAAAAATAGTCACGGTCGTTGCATGCCTACTGGGAACATCACACACGGATTTGCAGCAATAGCGCCGGCGCTGCTAACCGACACCGAGACCGTTGCGGCCTTCGACATGGCGCCCGCCGTCGGGCGACGGGGGAGCAAAAACAGGTACGGGTGTTCTGCGCCTCATCAGCGGGCAGGAAGCACAGCATCAGAGCACGCCATCGGCACACATTCTCCGATTCACACGGGCGCCGTCGATAAAAACCGATAGCCATACGAAACATTCGCGCCCAGCCTGCTTAGAATCGCCCAAGCCGAACACCGCGTTCCGCATCAGGAGACCGACCTTGCGCTGGACAGCCCTTGCACGTTTTGCCACTTGCGCCTCGCACGCACTGCTCGTACTGCTGTTGTTGTCGAGCGCAGGCTGTCTCGAGGCGCCGCCATCCAACCGGGCGCTGGCGATCGATGCGGCATCCTGGTTCCCGGACAACCCCAAAGCCCAGCAATTGATCCTGGCCGCCGACGCCGGCCGGGTCGATGAAGTGCGGCGGCTGATGAAAGACGAAGGGGTCAACCCGGACAAGATTTTCAGCCAGGAAGCGAAGTACCCGCTGATTGCGTTTTTGGTTATGTACAAGTACCCGAAAGCGCTGCAGGTGTTGCTGGAGAATGGCGCCGATCCGAATGCACGGTTTCCGACACCAAGGGTGACCAAGTACAAGGACGGCAGCGTTGACACCTCCTATCCGAACAACGCCATGGTGTGGGCGGCCAAGGCCGACGATACCGTTTACCTCAAGCTGCTGCTCGATCATGGCGGCGATCCGAGCACTCGGAACTCCAACGACGAAACGCTGTTGCTGCAAGCTTTCCTTTGGGGGCAGCAGTGGCAGAACGTGAAACTTCTCGTCGAGCGCGGCGCCGATGTCAACGCACGTAGCCAGGGCTCGACCATCCTGAGCGATTACACAGGGCGTGGAGGTTTTCAGCAGGCGCTCTGGCTGCTTGAGCATGGCGCGGACCCAACCATGGAAGGGACTCGTCCTCCTGGCGTTCCGGCGGGGCAGTCCTTCGTTATTTCTGAAATTTTCTGGTATCCGAGCAAACCTGACTTTGTCGAGTGGCAGCGTAAGTGCCAGCAATGGCTGCTCGCGCATGGATATAAGCGTCCACCGATGCCCCCACATATCAAGCGTATGCGCCAATCTTTTGGTTACCCAACAGAAGAAAAAGACATTCCGTTGCTGTAAGTCGCCAAACCGAAACGACAAGGAGTCGCCATGTTTCCCACCGCCGATGAACTCAAGGCCCGCCAAGACTTGCTGCGCCGCCTGCACGATAGCGGCAATCCGGCCGCCATCGCCCGTGCCGACGAGCTGCAACGCACCTATCACGACGACAACATGGCGGTGTTATCCAAGGACACTTATTGGTCCGCGATGGGTGAGCATGCGACGGAAGAAGGCAAGAAATCGCCTCCAGGTTGGATTCGCGCAAGCGAAAATCTCGACAAATTGCGAGAAACCGCTCCTAAGCTTGCACACCTGACCGACAAACAGTTGCTCGACTATCTCAAGCCCGATGATTCCGGCTTCCGCGCCGAAATCTACTTCCCCATCCCGGAAGTCCTGGCCCCGGCTACAAACCGGTCATCGTCCCCAAGGGATCGGCCGGCGAAGTCGTCGGGCCGGACGGCGAACTCCACGCCACCGGCGCCGAAGACTTCGTCGCCAACAACTTTCCACAGTCCATCGGCATGAAGACCGATTATTACGACCGTACGATGCGACTGGCGGTGGACATGGAACGCTTCGGCCTCGACGCCGAATACGCCGGCCACTCCCTCGGCGGCGGCATGGCCTCGGCCATGTCGGCGGTCACCGGCCGGCCCACCACTACCTTCAATGCCGCGGGCCTGCACCCCGAAACGGCGGCCCGATTCGCCCGCGAAACCCCCGGCGTGCAGATCCACGACACCAACCACACCGTCACCTCCTACCAGATCCACGGCGAACTGCTCAACGAAGGCATCCAGCACAACATCGACCGCCTCGATGCGCTGCATCGCAGGCAACTGGGCGGCGTGCTCGGGGAAACCTGCGACCTGCTGCACAGAGTTCCGGAAGGCCAGCAACTGCTGAGCTCCAAACTCAACGTCATGATGCCCGAGCACGCCCGTCCGGCCGTGCGCGAATTCGTCAAGCAACTCGCCGAAGGCGACACCAACCAGATGCTGCGCGACTTGCCGCTCGCCGCCGGCAAGGTCGTACCGCTGGACGATGTAAAAGCCTGGGACGGCGCGGGCCGCCTGATAGATCGCGAGCAGCGATTGACGCTGACCGAAATCTCCAACTTCGCCAAGCCAGTGCTGGAAACCGCGCACATGACGCTGCAGGGAGCGCACCTAGGCCACTCGGTGGGCCAGGTCGCGGCGGCGTCCGGACGGATCACGGCCCAGGGCATGGACGACGCTGGCGACGCGGTGCGCGGCGCGACGGCGAAGGCGGCCGATTTCGCCGACGTGGTTTCCGGCGTTTCGCATGCGACGGTGCAGGCCGGGGTGCGCGTGGGCGGCGAGTCCGCGGCGCAAGCGCGGCTGGCCGTGGGCCACGCGGAGGCGGCGGTCGATACGGTGCAGGGCGAGATGCAGTTGCGTGGCGCGCAAGCCAGCGCGGGCGTGTTGCGCGGCCTCAGCCGCCTGGATGTTTTGCCCGATGGCGTGCAGCGTTGGGCGCACGACCAGGCCGACGACATCGAGCGCGGCGGGGTCGAAGCGCATGCGCGCAATCGCGGCGAGGCCGCGCAGGCACGCGCCGATGCGACGGCCGATGCGGTCTCGATCCGTGCGACGGCCTCGACGCGGGTGGTCGAACTCGAGCGCGTGCAGGCCGTGGTCGAGCACACGCGGCACGCAGTGATCGCAGGCTCAGGCATCGCGTCGGACCGGGCCTTGGACAGCGGCGGCCGCGCCCTGGATGCCGTATCCGCGCGCATGCCCGCCGCCGGAGCCGGTGCCGGCGCGGCCATCGGCGCCACGGCCGGGCTCGCGGCCAATTCCAATGTATTCGATCTCACGCAGACGGCGCGCTTCGCGCGCGGCGTGACGACGCAGGCCGGCGAGGGCATCGAACGCCATCTGATGACCGAGGCGGTATTGCCGAGCATGGCGTCGCGAGTGCAGGCGCAGGAACGCGCGGCGCGCGCGCAGCTCCCGCAACCGGTCGCGCCGGAGCAGGCGCCGGCGGCCGGCAAGCCGGCGCCGCCCGGTCCGGACCACTCCGGGCACCGCGACCATTCGATGCTGCTGCAGATTCGCGACGGCATGCGCAAGCTCGATGCGCAACTGGGCAAGCCCTACGACGAAGGCAGCGAGCGGATCAGCCGCGCGTTGCTGGCCGAGTCCAAAGATCCTCTAGGCCGGCATCCGGGCACGGATGTCTCGAGGGCGGCCAATGCGCTGAACCGGGTGGACCATGTCGTGCCGGCGCCGAACGGCAATATTTTCGCGGTTGAGGGCAAGCTCGACGATCCTGCCCACAAGCGCGCGTCCGTGTCGTCGCAACAGGCGCTCAACACGCCGGTCGAACAATCCGACCAGAAGCTCGCGGCCGCCAATCAGGCGCTCGACCAAGAACTGGAGCGCCAGCGCACGCAGCAGCAAACGCAAACCCAGGGCCCCGACGAGCCGGGCAAGAAGCGCTGAGCCTGGCTGCATGGAAGTCCCCGCAGCGACCGAGGATGCCGCCGCTCCCTGGCTGGTGTACGTGCTGGCCCATCAGCGCAGTCGTCCTTACATCATCGGCGTGGGCCGCGATCTGGAGCAGATCGGCTACGATGCGTTCGAGCACGCCTCGCGCATCATGAAATCCGCCAACCGGTATTCCCGCGACCCGTTCCTGCTGATGTGGTACGAAGCCCAGCCCGGCCGCGATGAGGCCTTGGCGCGGGCCGCGCAGATACGGCGCTGGCCGCATGCCTGGCAGCGGCGTCTGGTGGAAACCGGCAATCCGCAATGGCTGGAGCAGTGGAAGCAGGAAATCGGCGTATCGCCGCTATTTTGGGCCCAGGTTTCCGAAATCTCGCCCAGAGCATCCCTCCCGCGAATTCTGGATTCCGCCCGGTCGTGCCGGCGACTGCGATCATTGCATTATCTTTGCCCCGCCCCATCCACATGCGCCGATCCGCAGCCGCCGGCCTCGCCGGAACCGACATTGCCGGTGCAACCATTGCGGCCTCGTGCCCGTAGTCGAAATTTCATCTTGCGCAATGTTCCCGTATCCGCGCTTCTGATCGCGCCCGGCATTTCGTGCTGCATCGCCTTCGACCTGATCGT
Organism: Lysobacter gummosus; assembly: GCF_001442805.1. NCBI lineage: Bacteria > Pseudomonadati > Pseudomonadota > Gammaproteobacteria > Lysobacterales > Lysobacteraceae > Lysobacter > Lysobacter gummosus. The sequence goes on from NZ_CP011131.1 coordinate 4,828,429, forward strand.
TGCCCGCATCGACGAACCCCGCTTCGTCCATGAGCCGTTCGCCTTGTTGCCTATCGGCGCGGCGGCGATCGCGGTCGGCTCGCTTGTCGGCGCATGCGTCGTGGTCCGCCGTCTCGTGCATCGCGCGCGCGCCGGCGGCGAGCGTACGCCGGCCTCGTAACGCCGCCCGGCTCAGCCAGGCGGCCGCACCGCGACCACCGCCGGCCTCGAACGCGACGGCGCATGCAGCCAACCGCGCCGAAGCCGATCCGGCGCCATTGCATGGACTTCCGATCTCTGCGGCCGGGCACCATCATGCCGACCGTGCGACAAGGCATTCATGCGCCACGCGAGCGGCGCACCATGCCGGTGCGCCGCCCGCTTCAACGCGGCGGGATCAGGGTTTGATCCAGTTATTCGACACCGCCAGCATCGACAACAGCTTGACGCTGTCGCCGTAGTAATCGCCGGGCGCGCCGGTGGCCATGTAGGTCCACAGCTTGTCGAGCCACGCCTGCGCATCGGGATCGACGGTGGCGGCCACAGCGAACGGCGCGGTGAAGAACACTTCGTTGTAGTTGTCGATCACCGAGCCGTCGAGCTTGTAGCCGGCCTTTACGTTGCTGGGATTGTTCCCGGCCTTGACCCGGATCCATTGGCTGAGCTTGCGCGCGGCGGTGCGCGAACGCGTGTCGCCGCTGACCGCCGCATCGATGCCGATGCGCCACGGCACCCGCCCGGCGTTCCACGAATACGCGCCGTCGTAGTCGCCTTCGAGGAAGCCCGCCGGCGCCGGCCTGGCGGTGGTGTTGGTGTTGACGATGAAGTCCGGCAGCAGGCCGGTGTTCGGCGCGTAGGTGCTCTGCATCTTCACGATCAGGTTCTGGTGCGCGTCGAGCACGCCGGTCCAGTAGCTGTCGCCGAGCTTGGCGCCGAAGGCGCGGAAGTGGCCGAGCATCCAGTCCGAACTGCGCGTGGAGTTGTAGTACGTCGGCGAGCTGCTATCGACCCAGTCGCCCAGATTCACCAGCTTGGTGGTGGGATGCACGTTGCTGCGGCGGATCGCGGCGATCACCTTGCGCGCTTCGCTGAGGTAGTTGATCGAACCGGCCGAACCCCATTGCGCATCGGCCAGCAACAAGGCGTAGGCGATGTCGAGATCGCCGTCGGTGGCCGAGTCGGCGCCGACCACGTTCTTGCAGTTCACGTCCTGCGCCCAGGCCAACAGGTCGGGGTCGTTGACGCTGGGATGGCCGCGGTTATAGCGGTGCAGACCGTCGAAATACGTCTGCGCCTGCGGATCGTTGCCGGCCATCATCACCGTGATCAGCATGCCGTAGCCCTGGCCTTCGGAGACCACGTAGGCATCGCCGGTGTCGGCCTTGATGCGGTACTCGCCGGACTTGCACGCGGTCTTGAGATAGCGCTGTTTCCAGCTGTTGTAGAACGAAGCGGTGGACTGATCGGCCGAGGCGCGGCCGACGCTCGGACTGAGCGTGCCGCTGACATAGGCCTGGCGATGACTGCCGAAGGGATAGTTCGGCGCGGCCTGCGCGGCGCCGATGAAAGCCGTGGCGGCGGCGGCCAGGGCGAGCCATTGCAGGCCGCGGCGTACCAGGGTGCGATGCGTGGATTTCGTGACGATAGCCATGAGGTATCTCCGAAGTGGGGAACGACAACCGGACAAGGCCGCGCGCGCACCCGCCCGCTTCACGCGCATGAAAGCGCATGTGGGAGAGGATCGATTCGACGAAACAAGGTCGGTGCGAAAGCGGCGACGGGTGCAGCCGGGCTCGCGCATGCTCGAGCCCGGACTGCCTGCGCAGGCTAGCGCGACGCGAGAGAAGACATCGTTGTCATCCGTGACCGCACGTGTGAAAGCGGCATGCGCCGCCTCTCAATTAGACCAAGGTCTTAGATCATAAGTAACTCAACCAGCGGTCGCGGCGGCGGCGTTTGACTCCTGCGAACCAGCCAGACAACGGATACAGGATCGCCAGCACCAGCAGCCACATGCCGAACACCGCCGGCAATCCCATGCCCCAGCCTGCCTCGAGCAGGCGCTGGCCGTTGCCGATGATGCCGGGGAACGCCGACGCCGGAATTCCGCCGGCGACGCCGATCGCCACGGCCAATCCGTGCGCCAGATAGATGTGCAGCAGGTAGGTGAACAACGGCGTTCGGCCGTAGGCAAGCAGCACCGGACGCAACGGGCCGCGCAATCGCTCCAGGGCGAGCATGAGCAGCAACGACACGCCCAATGTCGCCAGGACATATTGCAACGACGGCGGATACTTGGAGACGTTGACGAACGACATCGCATCGAAGAGCGGATCGGTCATGCGCCGCCACGGCCTGGGATCGCCGAACGCCACCACGCCGCGCAGGATCGCGAACGTCGCCAACAACGCCAGCGCCAGCGCAGCGATCGCGCGTCGGCGCCGCTCCGCTTCCAGCAGAAACATCGGCCCCAGGCCGTAGCCGATCAGCATCACGCCGGTCCACGGCAGCGCCGGATAAGCGACGAAACTTTCGATGCCCGGCAACGGGCCCGGCCGCATCAGCACGGTCCACAGCGGCGCCCACGCGCCCAGCGACCGCGCATCGAACCCGCCCAGGAAGCCGTGCCCGGCGACGATCAGCACGCCCAGCGCCAACACCGCCTGACGCGGCAGCCACAGCAACGCGGACATCGCGATCATGGAAAAGCCGATCGCCCAGATCACCTGCAGGAACACGAACGGCCACAGGAACTGGAAGCCGAAACCGACCACGGTCAGTTCCAGCAGCACCAGCCAGGCGCCGCGCGAGAGCGTGAAGCGCGACAGTTCGGCGCGGCTCTTGCCGCCGACGCCCTGCAGGTAGATCGACACGCCGGCGAGGAAGACGAAACTCGGCGCGCACAGATGCGTGACCCAGCGCGTGGCGAACAGCGCGGGCGTGGTCTGATCCAGGTCGGTAGGGCTGAACTGCAGCGCCTGGCGATGGAAGAAATCGCGAACGTGGTCGAGCACCATCAGGGCGATCACCAGACCGCGCAAGGTGTCGATCATGTCCAGCCGCGCCGCACCCAGGCGGGTCAGGCCGGGCGCGTCGGCAACGCTCGCGGCCGGTGCGGAAACGGCCGCGTCGGCCGGGATCGATGACGGCGGCGATGGCATGGACATGCGCGGGCCTGCAAGCGCCGCCGGATGCGCGGCTGGCCGCGAGCATAGCGCGGCCGCCGCGACGCGCGCCGGGCTCAGAGCCCGGCGGCGTCAATTCATTCCTTGCGGATCGCGTGCCCGCCGAACTCGTTGCGCATCGCCGCGAGCAGTTTGTCCGCGAAGGAATCCTTGTCGCGCGAGCGCAGGCGTTCGAGCAAGGACGCGGTGATCACCGGCGCTGAGACGTTGAGGTCGATCGCCTCGGCCACGGTCCAGCGGCCTTCGCCGGAGTCTTCGACGTAAGCCGCGATGCCGTCCAGGCTCGGATTCTTGCCGAGCGCGTCCGAACTCAGGTCCAGCAGCCAGGAACGCACGACGCTGCCGTGGCGCCAGATTTCGGCGATCTGGTGCAGGTCCAGGCCGAAGTCGGCCTTATGGCCCATGATCGCGAAGCCTTCCGCATAGGCCTGCATCAGGCCGTACTCGATGCCGTTGTGGACCATCTTGGTGAAGTGTCCGGCGCCGCTGGGCCCGACCCGGCCCCAGCCGCGATCGGCCGCCGGCGCCAGGGTTTCGAAGATCGGCCGCAGGCGTTCGACCGCGGCTTCTTCCCCGCCGATCATCAGGCTGTAGCCTTCCTTCAGGCCCCATACGCCGCCGCTGGTGCCCGAATCGACGTAGTGCAGGCCGTGCTCCGCCAGCTCCGCGGCGCGGCGCATGGTGTCTTTGTAGTTGGAGTTGCCGCCGTCGATGATCGTGTCGCCGGGCGCGAGCAGCGGCAGCAGTTCGGCGATGGTCGCATCGACCACCTTGCCGGCCGGCACCATCAGCCACAGCGCGCGCGGCGCCGGCAGCGCGGCGACCAGTTCGGCCAGCGACGCCAGCGTACCCACACCGCGCGCGGCGGCTTGCTCGCGCGCCGCCGGGCCGGGATCGTAACCGCTGACCTTGTGTCCGCCGCGCACCAATCGCTCGGCCATATTGGCGCCCATGCGCCCGAGGCCGACCATGCCCAGTTCCATGCTGACTCCTTCGTGTTTATGCGTTCGAATGCGGTGACGCGGCGGGCGCTGACTGCGGCGCCGCGAAGTTGCCGATATTCCGGCTTGTGGCGATAAAGAAGTGTGAGCGTGTTGGCGTTGGGCAAGGGGTGCGTGGGTGTGACGGTATATTCCATCTTGGTGTGGTTGGCTGGTGTCGTTCCGGCTTGGGGCGATGGGACGACTCGGCGTTCTTACCTACCGTCACTCCCGCGAAGGCGGGCTCTGCTTTACTTCAGCGGCGCCGAACATCCAGTGACTTCAGGCGTTCTCGCACGAAAGGCCCTGGATTCCCGCCTTCGCGGGAATGACGGACTTGAAGGGATGCGGCTACCTTGCACGAAAGACGCTGGATGTTCGGCGCCGCCGAAGTAAAGCAGAGCCCGCGTTCGCGGGAATGACGGGCGTGGGGAAGCGTGACGAAACGGGACGACGATGACTGAGCCAGTATCAGATACCTCTCGCTTCTTGCCGAAGTCCGCCCCCACCTACCGCCCCTCGCCCCGCTTGCGCATCTGCATCGCCTCGAACACCGCGATCGCCGGTGCCGCGGGCTGATCGCCGGGAATGTCGTGCGAACTGTTGGCGATGGTCACCCGCTTGGCCAGCCGCGAGGTCGCGATCAACGCCATATGCGTCTGTTCGCGCGCATCGGTCAGCGCCTTGAGATCGTCCGGCGGCGCGCCCGCGTACGGCTGGTCGGCGCTGAGCACGATCACCGGTTTGCCGTCGTGGCGCTCGCTCTTGGGCACGGCGCTGCCGTACATCGACAGGCGGTCCTGCGAGCCGGAAATCATGGTCTGCCAGAACGCCGGCTTGGAGCGCCAGGCGCGGATGGCGGCGTTCAATTTGTCGCTGTAGTTCGGGTTAGGCCCGCGCAGGCAGTTGCGCAGGCCGGACGGCGGCTTGGCCGCGCTCAGCCGGCCGTCCTTCGCGCCCTGCTCGCAGGCGGCGTACAGCGCGAGCATCTTCGGCGCGATCGCGGCCTCGGTCTTGGCGTAGGCGGCGGAAAACTCGCCGACGTTCTGCTCCGGCGGATCGACCAGCACCAGCGCGGCGACCTGCTTGGGATAGCGCTCGTCGAAGCGGCGCACGATCTGGCTGCCGTAAGAATGGCCGACCAGGATCAGCGGCGTTTCCAGGTCGGCGGCGTCGATCAGCGCGTGCAGGTCGGCGACATCGGCCTGCAGATCGCGCGGCAAGGGACCGGCGTCGCTGTGGCCCAGGCCAGCGCGATCGTAGGAGCACACCCGGTTCTGCAGCGCGATCTGCGGCTGCGACTTGGCCCAGGCCAATGAGTCGGCGCCGAAACCCGACTCCAGCAGCACGGTCGGCTCGCCCTGGCCGGTGCAGCGCAGGTTGAGCCGGCGGCCACCGCCGATGTCCACGAGCCGATCGGGTTCGGCGTACAGGTCCAGGCTCGTATCCGGCGCCGGTCGCGCCTTCGAGGCGCCCTTGCCGGCAGCCGCCGGCGCGGCCTTGGCCGCGGCCGGTCGCGCCGGCGCCGGCGCATCGAAGGCCCGGGCCGCGCCCAGGCTCAGCAACAGGCCAGCCAGACTCCAGGCCCATGCATTGCGTGCGACCTGCCAATTGCTCATTACCGCCCTCGCCTTCGGTCAATGAAGGCGCGATGGTAAGCAGTCCCTTGGTCGCCGCTGCGGCATCGCGGCACACGCAAGACAGATTCGATTCAGTTCCGCGGCGGCTGCCGCGTGGATCGCCGCCGGGTCGCCGTCGCGGGCGAGGCGAAATATTTTTCGCCCGCGTGTCGATCCGGCGCGCGCCGGTTCGTCGTCCTTGCAAGAACGCGGTGCCGCAACCGGCTTAAACGCCAAGCCTGCCCGCCGCGTCTACCCAACGACAACGACAGGAGAAACACCCATGCGCTACATGATGCTGATGATTCCGCAAGGCTACGAATCCGCGAAGGCCGGCACGCTGCCCAGCGCCGAACAGATCGAGACGATGAGGGCTTACAACCAGGAACTGCAGGAAGCCGGCGTGCTGATCTCGCTCGATGGCCTGCATCCGCCGTCGATGGGCGCTCGCGTCAGCTTCCGCGGCGGCCGGCCCACGGTCACCGACGGCCCGTTCCCGGAGGCCAAGGAAGTGCTCGGCGGCTTCTGGATGCTCGATGTGGCTTCGCGCGAGGAGGCCATCGCCTGGGCCAAGCGCTGCCCGGGTTCGGACAACGAGACCATCGAGATCCGCAAGGTCATGGAAATCGAGGACTTCCCCGCCGACGTGCAAGAATCGGTCGAGCGCCTGGAATCGCAAGGCCGCTGATCGCGGCATCGCCTCTTACCCGAACCTCAGGACGCCTCTCCATGCTGCAGATCATTCTTCTGGCAATCGCCGCGCTCATCGTGTTGTTCCTGGCCGTGGCGGCGATGCGGCCATCGGATTTCCGCGTCGAGCGCAGCATCCTCATCGACGCGCCGCCCGCGGCCGCGTTCGCCCAGGTGCAGGATTTCCACCGCTGGCCGCAGTGGTCGCCGTTCGAAAACGTCGATCCCCATCTGCGCCGCAGCTACGAAGGCGCCGCCTCGGGCGAAGGCGCGATCTACGCCTGGGTCGGCAACAAGGACGTCGGCGAGGGCCGCATGCTGATCCTGGAAACCCGCCCGGACCAGTACATCAAGATCCAGTTGGATTTCCTCAAGCCCTTCGAAGCCCACAACCTGGCCGAATTCACCTTCACGCCGGTCGGCGCGCGCACCGAGGTGACCTGGGCCATGAGTGGCCGCCACAACTTCCTGTTCAAGGCGATCGGCATCTTCATGAGCATGGACAAGATGGTCGGCGGCATGTTCGAAAAAGGCCTGCGCGACCTCAAGCGGCTCAGCGAGAATTCGTTCGCGCAATAAGCCGTTGCCAATGCGCGCAAACACGAAGGCCGCCGGAATACCGGCGGCCTTCGTGTTTGCGCGATGGCGTCCCGCGGCCTCAGGCCACTTCGCGGCCCGCGGCGGCCTGCCAGATTTCGTACCAGTCCTGCGCGCTGAGCTGAATCGTCAGCGCCTGCACCGCATCGCGCAGGCCCTGCACGCGGCCGCTGCCGGTGATCGGCCACGGCCGCGAGGGATGCCGCAGCAGCCACGCATACGCCATCGTCGCCACCGACGCGCCGCCGTGGCGTTCGCCCACCGCCGCCAGCACCTCGCGCACCTGCCGGGCGTGGAGGTCGGCGTCGTCGAACAAGCGCCCGCCGCCGAGCGGCGACCAGATCATCGGCCGCATCGCCAGCGCCTGGCATTGTTCCAGCGTGCCGTCGTCGAGCGGCGGCAGATGCAGCGGCGACAGTTCGATCTGATGCGTGGCCAGGCGATGGCGCGAGTTCAACAGCGCCAACTGCGCCGGCGTGTGGTTGGACACGCCGACATGCAGCACCTTGCCGGCGGCCTTCAGGTCTTCGAAGGCGCGCGCCAAGGCATCGGCGTCCATCAGCAGATCCGGGCGATGGATCAGCAGCAGATCGAGGCGATCGGTGTTCAACGCGCGCAGCGAATTGTCGACCGAAGCCAGCACGTGCTCGCGCGAGCTGTCGTAGGACTTGATCCGGTGCTCCGGCCGCTGCGCCGAAGTCAGCTTGATCCCGCACTTGCTGACGATCCTGATGCGATCGCGCAAGGACGGCTCGGCCGCCAACGCCTCGCCGAACAACGACTCCACCCGGTAGTCGCCGTAGATATCGGCGTGATCGAAGCTGTCGATGCCCAGCGCCAGGGCCTGATGGATCCAGTCCCGGCGCTGATCGACATCGAAGTTCCAGTCGGCCATGCGCCACACGCCGGCGACGATGGGCGACAGTTGCAGGGCGGGCGTTTCGGTTTCGGTATGGACGGGCATGGCATGGACGCGGATCGGGGGATGCCCAGTCTATCCTGCGCCGTCCGCAACGCTGTGCTGCGGGAGCGGAGCGAGCCTCCCAGCCAGGCTCATGCGCCGTAGCGTTTGCGCCGATACATCAGCAGGCCGCGGCGCGACCTCGCTGAACCTGCCCCGGCGGGTTCAGGCGGCGCTGTCCGCCAATTCCTCGACGTGCGCGTAGACCGCGTCGAACACCGCTTCCAGACCCGGGTGCACGCCGCGCACGCCGGCGATCACGCGGGCCGACCACTCGAAGTATTCGCGCTTGCGGGCGGCCGACCAGTCCTTCGGCGGCGTCTGCAGCAGATCGCGCAGGTTGCAGATCTTGTCTGCAAGCTTGATCAACTGCGCCGGCGCCGATGCGTGCGCGGCGTGTTCGATCTGCAAGCGCTTGCGCTCGTGCTTGCTCAGGGATTTGTCGTCGCTGACTTCCAACACCACCGCGGCGATCTGCGCGCCGAATGCGGCCTCGATTTGCGCAGCGGTGGTTTCGGTGTCTTCGATGGTGTCGTGCAGCAACGCCGCGCACAGCACCAGCGGGTCGTCGATGCCTCCCTCATTGGCCAGCACATCGGCCAGGGCCAGCGGATGGTTGATGTACGGCGTGCTGGCGGCGTCGAGACGGCGCTGATGGCGGTGGCGCTCGGCGGCGAACGCCGCGGCGCGCAGGATCAAGGCTTGCGATGGATTCATACGGGCTCCTGCTGACGTCCAACCGATCGCGCCACGCAGTCGGGCTGCGCGGGCGGGGATTGGAAGGCGGGGATGGCGGCGAACGGCCGCGGGACGCGCCCGTTGCAGGCGCGAACACAATTTATCACGTTCGCGCCGCGCACGGCCGCCGCCGGTCGATTCCGGCGGCGACAAGCCTCGACTCAGGCCGCTACCGCGGCGCTCGCCTCGATCTCGAACAACATCCCGTCCAGGGCCAGGCGCGGCACCGGAATCAAAGTGCAGGCGGGGCGGTGATCGGCGCCGAACGCCGCCACCAGTTCTTCCCCGAACACGTGCAGCCGCTCGTGGCTGTGATCGACCACCAGCACGGTGAACTTCACCACATCGCGCGGGCCGGCGCCGGCCGCGGCCAGGGCGGTGATCAGATTGGCCATGGCCTGGCGCACCTGCGCGCGGAAGTCGGGATCGAGCGCGCCGTCGGCGGTTTCACCGCCCTGCCCCGCGACCAGTATCCAGCGCGCGCCGGCTTCGACCTGGGCCAGATGCGAATAGCCGTTGGGCGCGGGGTCGTACAGGCCGACGGGATTGCTGAGGGCGAAGACCGGCCGGGGAGATGCGGAGTTCATGCGGATTCCTTGCGAATGGGGGATGGCGATGCGGCGATGCGGACGCGTCGATGCGCGTCTTCGAATCGCTCGCCACGGTACGACGATACAGCCCGCTTCGCCGTGACATGCGCGCCGCGAAGAAATTTTTCGCTCAGCCCCCGCCGCGCCCGGCGGGCAAGGCGAACACCTCGCTCAACGCGCGCGGCGTTCGGATTCTCGCGTTCGGCCGCCACGCGGGCAGGCTACCGGCCCGACGGCGGATACCGATCGCGTCGCGACTCCATGGCGGAATCTGCCATCCAACTTGCGCGAAGGCGCCGCGGCTTCGCTCACGCCGCCGCCTCGGCCTCCCCGCTCGCCAGCGCGAAGCCTTCGTCGAGCCAGCCGGTGACGCCGCCGGCCATCAGCTTGACCGCATAGCCCAGCTCGGCCAGCCGCACCGCGCCGCGTGCGGCGCCGTTGCAATGCGGGCCGGCGCAGTAGACGACGAACAAGGTCGAGGCCGGGTACGCGGCCATGCGCGAGGCGATGATCTTGCGATGCGGCAGATTGATCGCGCCGGGCACGTGGCCGCGCGCGTACAGCTCGGGGCTGCGCGTATCGACCAGCACGAAGCCGGGCTCGGCCGTGGCCATCGCGGCGTGGGTGTCCCAGCAATCGGTCTCGAAGGCGAATTGCGACTGGAAGTGCGCCAGCGCCGATGCGGGCGCGGCGGCGGGAATCTCGGTGACGGCATTGCGCATGATCAACTCCGGCGAGGTAAGGACGACACGCTCATTGTCGGCAGCGCCCGTCTGCGCCACCATTGGCAGGATTGCCACACTTCGATCAAATCATGCCGAAGTCCGCCGCAGTGCTCCGCAAGCCCGCGCGCGCCGCCGCGAAGACCGGCGCGCCGATCAATCCGCGCGTGGCGGTGCTGGCCTACGAAGGCCTGTGCGCGTTCGAATTTTCCTGCGCGGCGGAAGTGTTCGGGTTGGCGCGGCCGGAACTGACCCGCGAACGCCTGGGCCGCGATTGGTACCGCTTCGAAACCTGCGCCGCCCAGCGCCGCCCCTTGCGCGGCCAGTACGGCCTGAAAATCCAGGCCGACGGCGGACTGGACCGGCTGGCCCGCGCCGGCACGGTGATCGTTCCAGGCTGGAGCGGCAGCGACGCGCCGGTGCCCGCCGCCATCGCCGACGCCCTGCGCGAAGCGCATGCGCGCGGCGCGCGGCTGCTGTCGATCTGCTCGGGCGTGTTCGTGCTGGCCGCGACCGGTCTGCTCGACGGCCGCCGCGCCACCACGCACTGGCGTTACCTCGAAACCCTGCGCGAACGCTATCCGCGCATCCGCATCGACGCCAACGCCTTGTACGTGGACGAAGGCCACCTGCTGACCTCAGCCGGCAGCGCCGCCGGACTGGACCTGTGCCTGCATCTGGTGCGGCGCGATTGGGGCCCGCGCATCGCCAATCACGTGGCGCGGCGCCTGGTGATCGCGCCGCATCGCGAAGGCGGCCAGGCGCAGTACATCGAACGGCCGGTGCAACGCAGCGAACGCGGCGCGCTGGCGCCGCTGCTGGACGACATGCGCAGGCGCCTGGCCGAGCCGCTGACGATCGCCGAACTGGCGCGGATCGCGGCGATGAGCGAGCGCAGTTTCATGCGCCACTTCAAGCAGGCCACCGGCGCCACGCCGGCCGACTGGCTGATCCAGGCGAGGGTCGAGCGCGCGCGCGAACTGCTGGAAACCACGCCCGCCTCGATCGACCGCATCGCCGGCGAGACCGGCTTCGGCAGCGCGATCACCATGCGCCACCACTTCCGCCGCAAGCTCGGCGTCAGCCCGCGCGACTATCGGCAACGCTTCGCGCGCGAACGCGGCTGAAGCGCGGCGGCGCGGCGCAATGAGCGCGCGCGCTAAATCCGATCGCGATAACCGTCACGAATCGACAATCACGCTGTCCGGCGCCACCTGCTTTGCCCGTGGACCGGTAATGGGCCGCGTCCTCGCGCCGCCCGTTCTCCAGCTTCCGCCAGGATGGCATGCCGCGAGCGGCCGCCCTGGCCGTGCGCGGACTGCTGTCGCGCGGGCACCCCACCGACCACGGAGCCCCCATGAGCACCTTCACCACGCGCGCCGGTATCGAGTTGTACTACAAGGATTGGGGCAGCGGTCCCGCGGTGGTGTTCTGCCACGGCTGGCCGCTGACCGCCGACAGTTGGGAAGCGCAGATGTTCTTCCTGGCCGGCAACGGTTTTCGCTGCATCGCCCACGACCGCCGCGGCCACGGCCGTTCCGCCCAGCCTTGGGACGGCAACGACATGGATCACTACGCCGACGATCTGGCCGAACTGATCGAACACCTGGACCTGCGCGATGCGGTCCTGTTCGGTTTCTCCACCGGCGGCGGCGAAGTGGCGCGCTACATCGGCCGTCACGGCACCGCGCGGGTCGCGAAAGCCGGACTGATTTCGGCGGTGCCGCCGCTGATGCTCAAGACCGAGCGCAATCCCGGCGGCTTGCCGAGCGAGGTGTTCGACGGCCTGCGCGCGGCCTCGCTCGCCGACCGTTCGCAGTTGTACAAGGACCTGGCCGCCGGCCCGTTCTTCGGCTACAACCGGCCCGGCGCCAAGCCTTCGCAAGGCGCGATCGACTGGTTCTGGGTGCAGGGCATGGCCGGCGGCCACAAGAACACCTACGACTCCATCGCCGCGTTCTCGGCCACCGATTTCACCGAAGACCTGAAGAAATTCGACGTGCCGACCTTGATCGTGCACGGCGACGACGATCAGGTCGTGCCGATCGACGCCGCCGGCCGCGCATCGGCCAAGTTGATCAAGAACAGCAAGCTCATCGTCTACCCGGGCGCGCCGCACGGATTGACCGACACCCACAAGGACCGGCTCAACGCCGATCTGCTGGCGTTCTTGCAAGGCTGAAACCCGAGGCCGGGCGCCCGGCGTTTTCGCCGGGCGGTGCGGGCGCTAAGCTGGGCCCGCACCGACACGATGGGCCGGCGATGGCGACCGACAAACGACGCGTAGCGTTTACCGACGAAGACGGCGATCACCTGGGCGTCTACTACCTGCCGGCCGATTCGATCGACTGCGAGGACGGCGATTTCAGCGCCCTGTGCGCAATGGGCACCGCAGTCTTGCGCGGCCGCAGCTTCGCGCGCTCCAATCTGTATTGGGCCATCCTGGCGGACAGCGACCTGTCCGGATGCATTTTCCAGGGCGCGGATTTGCGCGGCGCGAACTTGCGCGGCGCGAATCTGGCCGGCGCGAATCTGCGCGATGCCGACCTGGGCCTCGACGCGCTCGGCGGCGCCACCCGCGTGCAAGGCGCCGATTTCAGTGGTGCGCAGTTGCACGGCTGCAAGCTTGAAGGCGCGCAGTACGACGACAGCACCCGCTTCCCGGCCGGCTTCGATCCTGTATCCGCGGGCATGATCGAGACTGCGCCGCGGCGCTGATATCCCTCGCCTGCATCCGAATGGACTCGACCCACGTCATGAAGACTCTGCAACTGTGGCCCATTGTCACGCTCGATCCGGGCTCGGGCGAACTGGTCGCTTTCGATCCCGGCCCGCAGCGCACGCTGTATACCCTGCATACGCTCGGATCGCCGGATCATCGCGGCGGCGGCCCGGCTTCGTCGAAGCACCGTCCGGTCGCGTCGCGGCGCTATCGCGCGCAGGCCTGGCTCGACGGCGAATGCGTGTTGGACGCGATCATCGACGACAAGCATCACAACATCCATCACTTGCAACCACTCGGCGACGATCTGTTGCTGGCCTGCGCGCGCTCCCATCAGCGCGGCGGTTACAGCCGCCTCAACGGCCGCGTGTACTCGCGATCGGGCGAGTTGTTGCGCGAATTGGCGCTGGGCGACGGCATCGAGCATCTTCAGACGACGGCGCGCGGCGAGATATGGACCGGGTATTTCGACGAGGGGGTATTCGGCGACGACCCGATTTCCACCGCGGGCCTGGTCGCCTGGGACGCGCAAGGAACGAGCGTGTTCCGCTACGATCCGCCGGCACCGCTGGACAGCATGGCCGATTGCTACGCGCTCAACCTCGCCAGCCATAACGAAACCTGGTTGTGCTACTACACCGGCTTTCCGCTGGTGCAACTGCGCGATCACCGCATCGTGCGCTCATGGACGTTGCCCGATCCCGCGATCGGTTCGCATGCCTTCGCCGTGCATCATCGCCATGTCCTGTTCGCCGGAGGCTACCGCCATCGCGATACTTATCACTTGCTGAGCCTGGATGACGGTCCACAGGCCTGCGCGGCGGCGAGTTTCGAATTGATCGACGAAGACGGCGAGCCGCTGCGCGCGGCGCGCATCGCCGGCCGCGGCGATACGCTGTACCTGCTCAGCGGCCGGCGCATTTACGCCTGCGACATCCATCGGGCGATCAGCGAATCCGGCCGCTGACCGCCGCCTCGGCGATCGCCGGCGCCAGGCTCACGGCGCCGCCGGCTTGCGCGCCTGCAACTGCCGCTCCAGGTCGCGCTGGAAGGCTTCCCCTTCGGCCAGCTTGCGATCTATCTGTTCCATCGACAGCCAGCGCCCTTGCGCGAACACGCCGTCGATCTTCGCCACGTTCTGGACATCGGCCAGCGGATCGGCGTTGAGCAAGACCAGGTTCGCGCGTTCGCCCTCGCGCACCGCGCCGCTGCCGGCGCCCGGGTCGAACAGGCGATGGGCGTTGATCGAGGCCGCGCGCAGCACTTCCACCGGCTTGAGGCCGATCTCGCGCAGTTCGATCATTTCCTGTTGTGCCGACACGCCGAACGGCAGCCCAGGCAAGGGAGCGTCGGTGCCGACAGTGAAGCCGACCCCGCGCTTCCACAACTCGCGCGCGAGCACGCGGCCGAAGTCGTAGCCGGCCGAGAAGCGGTCGGCGTTCTCCTGATCGCGGAAGGCCTGGCTCAGATAGCGGTTGGCCGGCGGCGCCCACTCGCGGCGCGTGACCGGATCGACCAGTTTCAGCCATTCGCCGGGAACCGGCGGCACTTCGCGCTGCACGTACATGCCGACGATGGTCTTGAGCGTGATCAGGCCGGGCGACACCGACATGCGGCTATCGACCATCGCCTGCGCCAGCGCGTCGATGTCCTTCGGCGCCAGATCGCTGCCGAAACGGGCGAAGCGCGCCAGCTCTTCGATGTGGGCGACGTTGGTCATCGGATGGGCGAAGGTGAAATCGCGATCGGCGCAGGTGCCGCAACCCAGTTGCGGCAGATGGCCGGTGGTGATGAAGCCCTGTCGCTTGGATTCTTCGACCACGGCCAGATAGGTTTCGCGATTGAGGAACTGATACGGCTTGATGAAATCGTAGCCGCGTTCGCGCGCGCGGCGCACCGCGGTGACGCCGTCGGCGGCGGTGGTCGGCGCCTCGGGTTTCGACGCCGGCACCGCGCCTTCGGGCTTGGCCGCGACCGCCGCGCGCGGGCCGTTGATGAGCTTGCCAACGTACAGCTTGGGCCCGTCGATGCGGCCGGCATCGATTTCGCCGCGCAGCCACAACAGGTCGTCATCGCTGCTCACGCTGCCGCCCAGATTGGCCGCGCCGGTAACGCCGGCCTTGAGCAGGCTCAACATCACCTGGCGGTCGTAGCGATGGTCGCGGCCCAGATCCAGGCCGGACAGCGTCGCGTCCTTGCTGCCGCGAATCGCGCCCTCGGTGGCCAAGTGCAAGTGCGCATCGACGAAACCGGGCACCAGGAACTTGCCGCGCCCATCCACCACCGACGCGTCCTTGACCTTCGCCACCGCGCCGGGCGGCAGAATCCGCGCGATCTTGCCGTCGCGAATCAGCACCGTGCGATGCGCCAGCACTTCATCGGTATCGGCCGGAATAACGGTGACATCGCGAACCACCCAGCTGCCGGCGGGCTCGACGGACGCGGCGGCCGGCGGCGCCGTCGCGGTTGCGGCGGCCGCCGTTGCCGGCGCCGCGCCCAAGACCATGCCCAGCAGATAAGCGATCATTCCTGTCTCCCACTCGTGAGGTGTCGATGATAAGCACCGGCCGCGAAGCCGCGGCGGCCGGAATCGGGCGGCGCGCTCGCAGCGTCCGCCCTCAACAGATGCGCGTCGTTGCGTTATGGTTGAAAGATCCGCCGCAATCGTTGCCGCCCCGCGTGGCCGCACCGGCGGGCGCGGCGATCGCGATCGCGACGCCGGCGTCCGATTCAGAGTGTCGAACATGAAACAGAACATCGTCGTATTCACCGGCGCCGGCGTCAGCGCCGAAAGCGGCCTGAAGACCTTCCGCGACATGGGCGGCCTGTGGCACGAGTATCGTCTGCAGGACGTCGCTTCGCCGCAGGCATTCGAGCGAGACCCCGCCACGGTCCTGCGTTTCTACAACGAGCGCCGCAAGGCCGTGCTGGCCGCGCGCCCGAACGCCGCGCACGAGGCCATCGCGCGGCTTGAGGACAAGTACAGCGTCGTCGTCATCACGCAGAACATCGACGACCTGCACGAGCGCGCCGGCTCCACCCACGTGATCCACGTGCACGGCGAAATCCTCAAGGCGCGCAGCAGCGCCGACCAATCGCGCATCTACACGCTCAAGGGCCCGCTGATCGAGATCGGCGATCTGTGCGAACTGGGCAGCCAGTTGCGTCCGGATGTGGTCTGGTTCGGCGAAGGCGTCCTGCACCTGGAGCAGGCGGCGCAGCATTTCTCCAACGCCGACAAGGTGCTGGCGATCGGCACCTCGCTGACCGTATTCCCGGCCGCGGGCCTGGTCGATTACGCCCCGCCCACCGCCGAGCGCGTATTCGTGTCGCCCGAACTGCAGGAGGTGCCGCGTTATTACCGCTTCCTGCAGGGCACCGCGGTGGAGACGGTGCCGCCGTTGGTGGCGCGGTGGTTGTCGCACTGAGACGGCTCATCCGTCTTCGGCACAGTTGAATCGCGGCGGTTAAGCCGCTCGGTCTTCGGGCACATTTATTCAACCTTGAAGGTCGCGTCCACAGGACGTAGCCTCGAACCCAGCCGCTTCAAGGACTGGATATGCGCCGACACCGCTCATGGATGATGCTGAACCCGTCATCAGCTTTGACCGCATGCGACTTTCGCCCGTCCGCCGGTAGAGCCACGCAGTGGCTTGAGCAGAACCCACAGCCCGGGCAACGACCATCGAGGCTTACCTCTGCGCCAAGGGACAGCAATAATGAAAAAATCCAGAAATTACTGCTCCTTGGCTTTTTCACCATGCTGGCTTCATGCGGATGCGAGACCGGCCATGTCGGAACTGTCTATTCCCCAGACAGAAAACACAAAGCGGTGCTCGAACAATCACAGGGCGCCCCAGGGATGTGTTTTACCTCGGTACACGTGATGAGCGTCCCCCCAATGGAAGCAAGCACAGTCACTGATCCGATTGCCGGATTCGAAGCTCCGTACGACTACAAGCAGCTGAAGATCCGATGGATTTCAAACGACACCTTACAAGCGTCCTATCCAGGATTTCGACCTGGCGAGTTTCCACGTTCGAGCTTCCGTTCCGGAGACGAGATCAAATTCGAATTTCCAAAGTGACCGGCTCGACGTTGGCGATGTCTGCGACGAGCCTAAAAACGCGAGGCGTCTCAAGGAATGGATATGCGACAACACCTTTTGTGGATTGGCCTGAGTCTGTTGCTGCTCTTGTCCGCTTGCAGCTCTTCCTCGCACGAGAAAATCATGCCCGACTTCAAGCAGAACCCGCACCCCAAGCAGGCCTACCTGCTGACCCTGACCATCGCCAATGCTCCAGGCCCATTCAAGTCAGTCGCGGGCATCGTGCAATTCGACGTGGTGACGCCGGAATGTCTACCGCCTCCCAGCGAGAACGGTGGCATGCCCTGGCCGATACCGGTCCATCACATCCCGATTGCCTGGACTCGGGTCAGTGACACCGAATACACCGGCCTGGTGCACCTCGATGAAATGATCGATGAGGACTACTACGGTCGTGGCGTGTGTCGCTGGAAGTTGATCCAGGCTCGCGCGGATCTGATGGCTACGGGAGCGAAAGGTGAAACTCGGTTCATACCTAGTATCGATTTGAACCAATTGGAAGCGCAGCAGGCTCAAGCCACCTATTTCGTAAGGGCGGACTATTTAGATACTGAGATCACGAGCCTGGAACATCCGGTTAATTTCGGGGAAACCGAACGCTCGACCATGACTCATCTGCGAGACAGCGAACTGTTCACTGTCTCTCTCGCTCCAAAGGCAACCAAGTCATGACCATCACGTCCCAGCAGTACGCCCATCTGGCATCGCATTCCTACGGCGAAGTGCACAACGGACTGAAAGGCCAAATTCACCATCTCGTCGGCGATAAATTCGAACGCGAAGGTGTAACGTACAAGGTCTTGGAATCCATGGATCGCCCGTCCGGCTACCAGGGGGCCATCTACCAGCGCGTGGATACCGGCGAGATCGTGGTGGCGCATCGCGGCACCGAATTCGATCGCGAGGCCAAGAGAGATGGCCTCATTGCAGACGGCGGCATGGTGACCAAAGGCGTCAATCCCCAGATCGATGACGCGCTGGAGTTGACTAGGCACGCATTGGACCACGCAAAAAAGAGTGTTCGTAGATACGGCCATATCCCCGAAGTCACCACCACCGGCCATTCCCTAGGCGGCGGCCTGGCCCAGGCCACCGCGCACAAATTCGGCCTGCGCGGCGAAGCCTTCAATCCCTACGGCGCCGCCAGCCTCGACTACGGCGTGCCCGAAGGCGGCAACCGCTTCGTCAATCACGTCATGGCCGGCGATGCGGTCAGCGCCGCGAGTCCGCATTACGGCCAGGTTCGCGTCTACGCCAAGCCGGAAGAAATCAGCAGTCTGAAAGCCGCCGGTTACAACAACCACGAAGGCCTTTCGACCGACGCCCTGCATCGCGCTCCGATCGTGGCGGCGGTGCTGTCCGGAACCAAGGGCACCTCGCACAACATGGACAACTTCCTTAACGTTGATGGCGCCGGCAACAAGGATGTCTCCGTCCTCAGCGATCCCAGGACCCAGGCCTTGGCTAAGCAATACGAGCCGATGATCGACAAGTACCGCGACGATGTTCGCCACTTGCGCGGCGGCATCACCCAAACCGTCGAAATCGGCGAGAAAGTGGTCGAGCTGCACGAGAAGGCTGCCAAAAGAGCTGTCGAGACCGGCGTACAGACCGGCAAGGCGGTCGTCGACACCGGCGAGAAGATTCTTGAACTGCACGAGAAGGCCGACAGGAAGGCCGCCGAGCTAGGCGTGCAAGTCGGAAAGCAAGCCATCGAAACCGGCGAGAAAGCGGTCGATCTGGGCGTTTATGCCGGGAAGAAAGCCATCGAGGCAGGCGAGCACTTTGGCAAGAAGGCCGCCGAACTGGGCGAAAGCGTCGGCCGGAAGGCCACGCAGGTCGGGGAGAACGTCGGCAAGAAGGCGTACGAAGCGGCCGACAGCATCAGCGACTTCCTGCACTCCAAAGCCGCTGCAGTCGGCGCCGGCACCGCGCTGCTCAGCAGGGACCCCTTGGCCTTCGTCAAACAAATGACTCAGGCCCATGCCTCCGGCGATCGGGAAACTTTCCGCGCGATGACCCAGTCCGCCGCGAACCACGATGCCGGGCAACAACTGCGCCAACAGGCCGTCGCCACCGTCGATCGGCAAGAGCAACAGCAAGCGGCCGAACGCTTGGTCGCGCAACAGCAGCAACAACGCGAGCAGCAGCAAGCCGCATCGCATAGTCACGGTGGCCGCTCGCGCTGAGTCGCCCGCCCTCGCTGAAACTTGCCGTGACCGTTCGCCAAAGGAGAAATGCCCCACATGGACCAGCAGGAAATGACCGAGCTGATCAGCGCGACCGCCACGCTCATGGAACAGTTCGAACGCAACTGCACCCAGATCGAACACCAGCAGCGCGCATTATCGCAACAGTTGAAAACACTGTCGCTGCAGCTTCCGGAGACCGTCCGGCAATCGGCCGACGCCACCTTGAGCCATCTGCCTGGCGCACTGATGGGCAAACTGCAAAGCGGCCTGGAACAGCCTGTTGACGATTATCAAAAGCGCTTGAGCCAAGCCGGCGCGCTTTTGGGCAACGGGTCGCAGGCGCTCGCTCAGCAGCTGCAGCGCATGGAAGCTCTGCACAAGAACCTGCTCTGGAAAACCTCCGCCGTGCTTATCGGGTGCATGGGGCTGCTGCTGGCCGGCGGCGCCTGGCTGTCCACGCACTATGCCGGCGTGATTCGCGACAACCAGATCGCGGCCGACAAACTCAAAGCGATCAACAGCGCCGATCTAACCCTGTGCAGCGGCCGTCTGTGCGCCAACATCGATCGCAAGGCCCAGGGGTACGGCGACAAAAGTCAGTACCTGCCCGTGCAACAACGATGATCGACGACACGGCCGCAACTTCGCCCCGACTGGGATGCGAACAGGCGGTGGTGCCGATCGCATGAAACGCTCAGCGCCGCGGCGGCCGGATCGGGCGGCGCGCTCGCAGCGTCTGCCCCAACAGATGCGCGCCGTTACGCTATGGTTGAAAGCCCCCCCATGATCGCCGCCCAGCGCGAACGCATCGACGGGCGCGGCGCGCGCGATCGCAGGGCCGGTTCCCGATTCAGAGTGTCGAACATGAAACAGAACATCTCGGTCGCCTTGTTCTGGCGGATGTCCCGATACAGGCAAGCCGGCTTCGCTGACGTTAGGATCAACCCATCGGATCACAGGTGACAGCCGATGCTCGCCTCGAAAGCCTTCGTGTTCTCCCTCATGGCGACGACCCTGGCCGTCTGCATCGCCGCGCCGGTGTTCGTGCTGCAAGCCAGTCCGTACATGCAGCCCGGACAGAACTGGACGGGGGGGTTGCTGATGGGCGAGGACTTGCGCCTGCTCGATTCCGGACGTTACGTGAGCCGGCCGTGGCGCGATATCTGTCCGCGCGATTCGTTTTCGTACGGCAGTTGGCGCCGATCGGGCGATGTGATCGTGTTGCACGCAGACCGGCCCGACGTTCCCGAGCGCCGCCTGTGCGCGGCCACGATAAGAAATTGCCCGATGCTGATTCCGCTGGACCAAAAGAACCCGGTGAAGTGGATCAGCCCCGGGGTCGTGTTCGGCCGCGACGGCGAACGATGCGTCGGACGTCTTGACCGGGACGGTCACACCGGCCGTCTGTTGCGCGGCCTGAGCTGCCTCAAGCCCGAACGCAAGCCCGACTAGGCGCCCCGCAAAACATACGCAAGCGTGTGGACAACCCACTGAGCCGCTCCTAGACTCCGGCCATGCGCCTTTCCCTCACCGCCGAACGCAGCATCGCCGCCGCGCCCGAGGCGGTGTTCGCCCTCGCCCTCGACAGCGAACGCTTCCCGGCGCTGTTCGAAGGCTACGGGCCGATTCCCGGACTCAAGCGCATCACGCCGCTGGCGCCGGCCGCGGTCGGCAGTCTGCGCGCGCTGGAAAACCGCGACGGCTCGAAGTTGATGGAGCGCATCACCGTGCTCGATCCGCCGCGCCGCCACGCCTATGTGCTCAGCGGCTTGCGCCCGCCGCTGTCGTGGCTGGCGCGCGAAGGCCACGCCGATTGGCGCTTCGAAGCCGAACACGACGACGGCAGCGAATCGACGCGGGTGGTGTGGCGCTACGAATTCGAACTCACCAGCGCGCTGGCCTGGCCGCTGGCCGCGCCGCTGCTGCGCGGCTTCATGCGCGCGGCGATGCGGCGCTGCCTGGACCGCATGGCGCAGAGCCTGGAAGGCGCGTGGCGCAAGGAGCGCGGCTGATGCAGGACTGGATTCTGCTGGCGCTGGCGCCGGTGTTCCTGCTGTTGATCGCGCTGGAGGCGTGGTATTGGCGCAAGCGCCGGCCCGATCAATACAGCCTGCGCGATACCTTGTCGAACGCGGCGCTGGCGTTGATGCACCAGGCCAGCGACGCGGTCGCGTGGCTGATCGTGATCGGCATCTACTACGCGGTGTACGCACACCGTTTGTTCGAATTGCCGCCGGCCTCGCTGTGGACCATCGCCGCGCTGTTCCTCGCGCAGGATTTCTTCTACTACTGGTTCCATCGCGCCAGCCACCGCATCCGCTGGATGTGGGCCTCGCACGTCACCCATCACTCTTCCGAACGCCTGAACCTGTCCACCGCGTTCCGCCAGAGCCTGACCTACCCGATCTCGGGCATGTGGCTGTTCTGGCTGCCACTGGCCTGGATCGGCTTCGAGCCCAAGCACATCGTCGCGGTGGTGGCGATCAATCTGGCCTTCCAGTTCTTCGTCCACACTCAGGCGGTGGGCAAGCTGGGCTGGCTGGAGAAAATCTTCAACACGCCCTCGCACCATCGCGTGCATCACGCCCGCAATGCGAAGTACATCGACCGCAACTACGCCGGCGTGCTGATCGTCTGGGACAAGTGGTTCGGCACCTACGTGGAAGAAGACGAACAGGTGCCGTGCGAATACGGCATCGTCGGCCAGGTGCGCGGGCACAATCCGATCCGGCTGACCTTCCACGAATGGATCGCGATGTTCCGCGATGCCTGGCGCGCGCGCGGGCTGCGCGGCGTGTTCGGGCAGTTGTTCGGGCCGCCGGAACGCTCGCTGTCGCATCTGGATGCGGCCGCTGGAAACGAAGCCGGCCGCTAGGATCGGTTGCCGGCGCTGTTGTTCGCGCCACGACCGGCGCGGGCCCCGCTCAGTCCTGGGTTTCGCCCGACAGCGGCGTCGCCCGCATCGATTCGCGACGCTCGAACGCATCCAGCCACGCGCTCAGTCGCGGCCGGCCGGCGCGGAAATCGGGCAGCTCGCGAAACTCCAGCCAGCTCAGCGCCGTCGCCACCGCGATATGGCCCACGTGCACGGCCGTGTCGGTATCGAGTTCGCGTTCCAGCCAATCGTAGCTTTCGATCAGCTTTTGCGTGTAACCCGTGCGTAGCGCCTCATAGCGCAGCGCTTCGGGCCGGCGCACGGTTTCCCAGCGCACCTTGATGCCGAAGTCGGCCAGCCCCTGCGCCAGCGCCTGAAGTTGCAGCACATGCCAACGCGCTTCGCCGTCGCGCGGAATCAGCGGCGCGCCATCGTGCAGCGTGTCCAGGTAGGCGCAGATGACGTCCGAATCGAATATCGGCGTTTGTCCGGGGCGGATCAGCACCGGCACCTTGCCGAGCGGATTTTGCGCATAGACCGTTTCGTTGCGCAGGGTCGGGCTGGTCTCGTGATGCACGACCTCGATGCGATCGGCCAGACCGGCCTCGTGCGCGAACACCAGCGCCTTGCGCGCATACGGCGAGTGGGTTTGATAGAGCAGTTGCATGGCGAACCTTATGAGTTTGCAAAAGCGGAAGAGGGGCGCAAGGCGCTACGCGACGGCGCTCAGGCTATCGGTTCGCGCCGTGTCGTGGGTGGTGCGCGCGGCATCGTGCAGCACCTGGGCCAAGGCTGCGGTGAGCCGGCGCGCGGTGGGCAGGTGCAGGAATTCGTTCGGCCCGTGGGCGTTGGATTGAGGGCCCAGCACACCGGTGACCAGGAACTGCGCATGCGGATAACGCTCGCCGAGCATGGCCAGGAACGGAATGCCGCCGCCTCCGCCGATCAGGGCGCTGGCGCGGCCGAAGGCGCGTTGCGAGGCGCGCTCCAGACTCTCGGCCAGCCACGGCGCCGCCGCTGGCGCATGCCAGCCGCGGCTGGCGAAATCCAGTTCGAAGCGCACGTCGCTGCGATACGGCGGGTCGGATTCGAGCAAGGCCTGCAAGCGTTTCGCCGCCGCGTCCGGGTCCAGAGTCGGTGGCAGGCGCAGGCCCAGTTTGAGCGCGGTAAACGGCTGCATCACCGCAGCCGCGTCGGCCACGCGCGGCGCGCCGTCGATGCCGGTGATCGCCAATTGCGGCCGCCAAGAACGATTGAGCGCGAGTTCGCACAGATCGTCCTGCACCGGCTGTGTCCGCGCGTGGAACGGAAAGCTTTCGAGCAACCCCGGCCCCAATGCGGCCGCCGCCATCGCGGCCTGTTCGCGGCGGTGGCGCGGGATCTCGACGTGGAAGTCGGCGACGATCTCGCCGGTCGCGGGATCTTCCAGCCGCGACAACAACTGCCGGGCGATGCGGAAACTCGACGGCACGATCCCGGACGCATCGCCGGAATGCACGCCTTCATCCAGCACCCGCACTGTCAGGGTGCCGGCCACCTGTCCGCGCAGCGAGGTCGTGGTCCACAGTTGCTCATAATTGCCGCAGCCGGCATCGAGCGCGACGATCAACGCAGGCTGGCCCAGGCGCGGCGCGAGTTGTTCGATGTAGGCCGGCAGATCGATGCTGCTGGATTCTTCGCTGGCCTCGATCAGGATCTGGCAACGCGGATGCGCCAGGGACTGTGCGCGCAAGGCGAGCAATGCCGCGATCGCGGCGAAGATCGCATAACCGTCGTCGGCGCCGCCGCGACCGTACAGGCGATCGCCTTCGAACACCGGCGTCCACGCATCGCGCCCCGGCGCCCAGCCCGGCATCGGCGGCTGTTTGTCCAGATGACCGTAGATCAGCACCGGCGCATCGCTTGCACCGCGGCCATGCGCCGGGATATCGATGAAGATCAGCGGCGTGCGCCCGGGCAGCTGCAACGCTTCGATGCTGGCGC
The DNA here is from genome assembly GCF_001442805.1 of Lysobacter gummosus. Taxonomy (NCBI): domain Bacteria; kingdom Pseudomonadati; phylum Pseudomonadota; class Gammaproteobacteria; order Lysobacterales; family Lysobacteraceae; genus Lysobacter; species Lysobacter gummosus. The sequence goes on from NZ_CP011131.1 coordinate 4,852,370, forward strand.
CGGGCACCGCGATCAGATGCTCGCGCGCCCAGGCGGTCATCAGGTCGGCCGCGCGTTGCATATGGCCGTGCGCGGCCCAATCGGGATCGAAGGCCGGCGACTGGCAGGGGATGGCGATGTAGTCGCACAGCGCCGGCAGGATGCGCTCCTGCCAGAGGCCATCGACATGGCCTTGCAGCGCGGCGAAATCCAACTCGGCCGAATCCAGCTTGGGAGCATCCATGACGGCACCTCGGGGGGAGGCGGAAAGGCTAACGGCGCCGGCGCGCGTTTGCGCCGCATAGCGACGGCGCCGGACGCGGTTTTTCCGCGCCTGCCGCCTGCGCTGGGTGATTTTTCGCCGACGCCTGGATTTAAGATGCGCGCATGAAACTCGACCGCTTCGATCGCCAACTGCTCAATCTGGTGCAGGAAGACGCCGGCCAGACCGCCGAGCGCCTGGCCGAACAGGTCGCGCTGTCGCCCTCGGCGATCCAGCGCCGCCTGCGGCGCATGCGCGAGGACGGGGTGATCGTGCGCCAGGCGGCGCTGCTCGATCCCAGGCAGATCGGCAAGCCCACCTTCTTCATCGTCTCGCTGCAGGTCGAGCGCGAGCGCCCGGAACTGCTGGCGCAACTGCGCCGCTGGCTGTCCGCGCAGGATCAGGTGCAGCAAGTGTTCTACGTCACCGGCGAGGCCGACTTCGTCCTGGTGATGACCGCGCCGGATACGGAGAACTTCGACGCGCTGATGATCCGCATGGTCGAAGACAACCCCAACATCAAGCGCTTCACCACCAATGTCGCGCTCAGCCTGGTCAAGCGCGGGCTGACGATTCCGGTATCGCTGGACGAAGACGACTGAGCTGCGCGCACGGCGGCGCGATCGCGCGGTTTTTTCGCATCGCGCGGCCCCGGGATGCGGCGCAAGCGCGCGGCGGCGCCGCCACACTGGCGGCATGAACGACTCCTGGCTCAACGACCCGGCGCAACTGTGGTCGGACTATCGCCCCACCCGACTGCTCGATCTGCCCGAACTGGCGCAACACTGCGGCGTGCGGCGCGTGCTGGCCAAGGCCGAGAACGAACGGCCGCTGGGCAATTTCAAAGTTCTCGGCGGCATGGTCGCCGGCCTGCGCGCGTTGAGCCGGCTGACCGGCGCGCGTTCGCTGGAGCAGTTGCGTCAGGCTTGCGGCGGCCGCGCAACGAGGCCGCGATTGATCTGCGCCAGCGACGGTAATCACGGCCTGTCGGTGAGCGCGGCAGCGCAGCGCGCAGGCGCGGCGGCGCGCGTCTACTTGCCCGCGGCGGTGTCGCCGGCGCGCGCCGCGCGCATCCGCGCGCTCGGCGGCGAGGTGGTGCGCGTGGACGGCAGCTACGACGACGCAGTGCTGGCCGCGCACGCCGCGGCGGCGCGCGGCGACGGCGTGTTGATCGCCGATACCAGCGCCGACCCGGCCGATCCAGTGGTCGCCGATGTCATGGCCGGTTACGGCCTGATCGCGCGCGAACTGCACGCGCAGTTGCGCGAGCGCGCGCACGAACGACCCAGCCACGTCTTCGTGCAGGCCGGCGTCGGCGGACTCGCCGCGGCGATGGCCGAAGGCTTGCACGCGCAGTTGCGCCTGCCTGCGCGCATCGTCGCGGTCGAACCGCGATCGGCCGCCTGCCTCGCCCACGCCTTGGCGCGCGCGGCGCCGGTGCGGATCGACGGCGACCTGGACACCTGCGCGGAAATGCTTTCGTGCGGTCTGGCCTCGGCCTCGGCATTGGCCGTGCTGCAGCGGCACCGGGTGAGCGCGTTGAGCGTCGATGAAGCCCAGTTGTCGGCCGCGCCCGCGCTGTTGCGCGCCGGCGGCGGGCCCGACAGCAGCGCGTCCGGCGCCGCCGGATGGGCCGGACTGCTGCATGCGACCGCCGATCCCGCCCTGCGCGATGCGCACGGCCTGGACGCCGACAGCAGCGTGCTGTTGCTGATCACCGAAGGCGCGATGCGCGAGTAGAGCGGTGCACGCAGCGCGCATTCGTTCGCAAGTAATGCGTGAACCGGCAACGACGCGACCGCGAACGCTCGCGTCGCGGCATCACCGCCGCGACAGGCAATCGAGCAGGAATTCCACGGTCGCGCGCACACCGGGCAACTGGCCGCGGCGATGCGGCATCACCAGCGTCGTCGTCACCTGTCCCGCGCTCCATTGCGGCAGCACCCGGCGCAGGCGGCCGTCTGCGAGTTCGTCGCGGCACATGCGCTGCGGCAACACCGTCACGCCGAGCCCGGCGACCGCGGCGGCGCACAGCACGCGGCCTTCGTTGGCGGTCATGCGCGCGATCGGCTCGACCTCGATGCGGGCGCCAGCCGCGTCTTCGAGCGTCCACGCCGTGCGTCCGGACAGGCCGGTCAGCAGGGCGTCGTGCCCGGCCAGATCCTGCGGCCGCTGCGGTTCGCCGCGCTGCGCCAGATACGCCGGCGCGGCGACCACGACGATGGTTTCCACCAGCGCCTGACGCTGGATCAGGCCCGAATCGGGCAAGGGCGCGAAGTGGCTGCGCACGCCGATGTCGTAGCCCTCCTGGACCAGATCGACCCAGCGATCGCTGACGTCGAGTTGCACATGCAGGCGCGGATACGCCCGCGCCAGCGCCGGCAGATGTTCGGCCAGATAGTCCTGCGCGGTCGGCACGCCGCAGGTGATGCGGACCTTGCCGCTGGGTTCGGCGACGCGGCGGCGCACGATGTTCTCCGCCGCCTCGGTTTCGATCAGCGCCGCGCGCGCGTGCTCGTGGAAGTCGCGGCCGGTGTCGGTGAGGGTGAAGCTGCGCGAGGTGCGGTGGATCAGGCGCACGCCGAGTTCCTCCTCCAGCGCCGCCACCCGCTTGCTGACCGTGGACTTGGGCACGCCGAGCCGGCGCGAGGCCGCGGCGAAGCCGCCGTGCTCGACCGCGGCGGCGAACAAGACCAGATCGTTGAGATTGAGCATGCCCGCAAAGTACACAAGCGTGGACTTTGAGTCCACTTTTCCCCGACTACACAGCCAAAGTCCACGAACTTACAGTGACTCCACCGCCGCGACACGCACACAGCCTGTGTCCCGGCTCACTCACTTAAGAAGGAAACCCCATGTCCCCGATCCTTTACTACGGCGTCCCCTCCGGCTGCTCGTTCGGCTCCATCGTCGCGCTGGAATGGTCCGGCCTGCCCTACCGGCTGGCGCGAGTGGAGATGCCCGAGATGATCCACACCGACGCCTACCGCACCATCAACCCGGTCGGCGAAACCCCGGCGCTGCTGACCGAGTCGGGCGACGCCTTGGTCGAAAGCATGGCCATCCTCAACCACATCGGCGCCAACGCCGTCGCCAGCGGCATCGCCTACCGGCAGGGCACGCGCGAGTTCGACGAACTCAACCGCATGCTCGCTTTCCTCAACACCACCTTCTTCAATTCCTTCGCCTCGCTGTGGCATGTTCTGGAGCACGAAGTGGACGAGGCGACCAAGGCCGCGCTGACCGAATACGGTCGCGGCCGCGTGGTGCGGGCGCATGAGGAGTTGGAGCGCATGCTCGGCGACAAGCCCTGGCTGCTGGGCGAACATCGCACCTTGGCCGATGCGTATTTCGTCGGCATTGCCCGCTGGACCAAGTATCACGAGGTCGTCGATCGTCGCGACTATCCGAACTTGCAGCGCCTGTACGACAAGCTGCAGGCCGATCCGGCGGTGGTTTTCGCGCATGCGATCGAACAGCAGCAGCCGGCTCGCAGCAGCGGCGGGTTTCTAGGCGAGGTCGCTTTGGATGAGGCGGTGCGGTACAAGCGGGCGGCTTGATCGGCGCTTGGAGAGTTAAGAGCAAATCCCCCCTGCCCCCCCTTTTTCAAAGGGAACCGATCGCCGCGAATCCTCGAGGCCTGCAGGCAGACGCGCTGATATGACGCGTCGATTTACCTACGCAGGCCTTGCGGCTTCAACTCGTCCCATCCCTTTAGAAAAGGGGGCAAGCATCCGCGAAGCGGATGCGGGGGATTTGAGCTGTTGCTGTCGCCCTCAAGCCTCAGCAACCGCCTCAGCCCGCACCAGCGGCCGCCGCTTGCCCGGCCGGCTAGGCCACGCATGCCGCAAGATCCGCCAAATCACCTGCGCGAACTGCTTAGGCAGCGAACCAGTATCGTAATGCTGGCCGTATCGCCCGCAGATCTCCCGAACCTCCACCGCCAACGCCGCATAGCGCCGCGCCGGAATGTCCGGATAGAAATGATGCTCGATCTGATGGCTCAGATTGCCCGTCATCAGATCCATCCACTTGCCGCCGGTAAGATTCGCCGACCCGCGCAACTGGCGCAGATACCAATGCCCGCGCGACTCGTTGCGTACCGATTCCTTCGGGAACACTTCCACATCCGTGGTGAAGTGACCGCAGAAGATCACCGTGTAAGTCCAGATGTTGCGCATCACGTTGGCGATCAGGTTGCCGATCAGCACCGGCAGGAAAAACGGCCCGGCCAGCGCCGGAAACAGCACGTAGTCCTTGAGCAACTGCTTGCCCATCTTGCGGCCGACCGGCGCGAACTTGCGCCACATCGCCCGATGCGTGGTCTTGCCGGCCAGCCAGCGGCCCACGCGCAGTTCCTGGATCGCCACGCCCCACTCGAACAGGATCGCGAACACCACCGCGATGAACGGCTGCAGCAGATAGAACGCGCGCCAGCGCTGCTCGGGGAACAGACGCAGCAGGCCGTAGCCGATGTCGTCGTCCATGCCGCGCACGTTGGTCCAGGTGTGGTGCATGTAGTTGTGGGTTTTGCGCCAGTTGTCGCCGGTGGCGACGATGTCCCACTCGTAGGTCTTGCCGTCCAGGTGCGGATCGCGCATCCAGTCGTACTGGCCGTGCATGACGTTGTGGCCGACTTCCATGTTCTCCAGGATCTTCGCCAGGCCCAGCAACACCGTGCCGGCGATGCAGGCCGGCCAGAACAGCCACGACACGAACGCACCGCCGATCGCGCCGACGAACAGCAGCAGGCGGCCGAACAGGCTGATGTAGCGCACGGCCGCGACCACGCGGCGGATGTAGTCGGCATCGACCCGGCCCAGTTGGGCGACGGTGCGCGCGCGCAGCGCGTCGAGTTCTTCGCCGAAGCGGTCGAGTTCGGTCGGGGTCAGCGGACGATTGCGGGCAGTGGTCATGAGCGGATCACAGATCGAGGACGAGGTGGCTGGTCGCGCTGTTCACGCACAGACGCAGCGAAGACACCGGTTCGGCCTGAACATCGCCGGTGTGCAGATGACGGGTGGTGCCGGAGGTTTTGCCGCACGAGCAGGTGTTGCACAGACCCATGCGGCAACCCGAGGGCAGCTTCAGGCCTTGCGATTCCAGCGCGGTCAGCAGCGACTCGCCGCGCGGCAGTTCCACGGTGCGGCCGCTGCGCGCGAGCAGGACTTCGACCGTGCCGCTTTCTTCCAGCGTGCGCGGCGGCGGCGTGAAAGCTTCCGCGGCGAAGGCGCGCGCCTGCGCGGCGCCGGACTCGCGCGCCTGCACGACGAAACCGCCCGGGCCGCAGGCATAGACCTGACGCGCGGACAGATCGCCGACATGCCTGGCCAGCAGCGCCGGATCGATGCGGCCGGCGTCTTCGTCGTCGTCGCGCGGCTCCTGCCGGGTCAGCAGAAAGCGCACGCGGAAATTCGGATGCCGGGCCGCGATCTCGCGCAGCTCATCGACGAAACATAATTCTTCGCGGCGACGCGCCCAATACAACACGGTCAGCGGCGCCGGCATGCCTTGCGCGGCCAGTTCGCGCGTCATCGCCATCAACGGCGTGATGCCGCTGCCGGCGGCGAGAAACAGCCACGCGCCATCGACGCGTTCGGGCAGCACCATGTCGCCGAAAGCGGCGCCGAGTTCCAGCACGTCGCCGACCTTGGCCTCGCCGTGCAGATGGCGGCTGAGCTTGCCGCCCTCGATCGCCTTGACCGTGATGGCGATGCGGCCGTCGCCGCGCGGCGCGTGCGACAGGCTGTAGCTGCGCTGCACCAGGACACCATCGATACGCGCGCCGACCATCAGATGCTGACCGGCGCGGGCGCCGCGCCAGTGCCGGTTCGGCGCCAGCAGCAGGGTCACCGCGTCGGCCGAGGCCTCGCTGCGGCCGACGATGCGCGCCAGCGAGCGCTCCCAGGACCAGGTCGGATGGAGCCTGGAGGCCCAGAAATCAAAGACTTGCGGAGCCACCAGGGGCGCGATGAGCCGTCGAAGACGGCTCTGGGGGCGGCGGGTGGAGGGGCGGATGGCAGCGTTCATAGCCGGAACTATACACATATCCGCACAGGTGTGTGCACAACCGTATATTAATTCCGTAACAGAGGTATCATGTGCGCTGCCCGTCTTCGCGCCAGCCATCCGTGAGCCAACGCCTCCATACCGATATCGACGCCGATACGCACCCGGGCCGCAAGGCGACGATCTCCCGTGAGGACCTGATCGCCGCCGCGCTGAAACTGATCGGACCGCACCGCAGCGTGTCCAGCCTGAGCCTGCGCGAGGTCGCGCGCGAAGCGGGCATCGCCCCGAACAGTTTCTATCGCCAATTCCGCGACACCGACGAACTGGCGGTGGCGCTGATCGACCTCGCCGGACAATCCCTGCGCCAGATCGTCGGCGAAGCGCGCCAGCGCGTGGCCGCGCGCCGCAGCATCGTGCGCAGCTCGATCGAAGCGTTCATGGATCAACTGCGCGCCGACGACAAACTGCTGCACGTACTGCTGCGCGAAGGCACGGTCGGCTCGGACGCGTTCAAGCGCGCGGTCGATCGCGAGCTGTCGTTTTTCGAAGAAGAGCTGCGGGTCGACCTGATCCGCCTGGCCGCGATCGACAAGGTCACGCTGTACGAACCGGCCCTGGTCGCGCGGTCGATCACCCGCCTGGTGTTCGCCATGGGCGCCACCGCCATGGACATGCCGCGCGAGAAAGACCCCGAGCTGATCGAACAGATGAGCGTGATGGTGCGGATGATCCTGGCCGGCTCACGGGCGATGTCGATGGCGGCGAAGAACGCGGCCAGAAGCGCGGCCAATCGCTGAGCGCGTTCCGGCGCTGGCGCCACCGCGCGCAGATCAGCGCAGCGGCAATTCGAAGAACGACATCGGCTGCGCATCGGGCGTGGCCAGCAGGCTGGCCAACAGCGCGGCGAACTGCCTGGGATCGGGTTCGCAGCCCGGGCCCCAGTTGTAGCGCCCGCGCGCGTCGCGCTCGGCGATCATCGTCAACTCCCTGCCGTCGGGCAGCACGGATTTTTCCAGATAAAACACCCGCACCGGCTGCGGGCGCACGATAACGGCGAGGAAATACACTTCGTTGCGCTGCTGCGGCGCGGGCAGGCTCAACATCAGCATGCTCGGCCCGTCTTCGCCGACGCGCAGGCGGTCGATCGCGATGCCGTCCTCGCCGACGCGATCGTCCTCGGGCAGATCCTCGCCGACCTGCGCCCAGAACTTGCGCAAGGCCTGCACGCCGCCTTCGCCGCCGAACGCGTTGACGAAGGCCACCGGTTCGCCGACGGCGAAATCGGCCAGCAGGTATTTCATTCGCAGATGATGGGCGCGCATGGGCGGACTCGATCGATATCGCGGGAAAGAAGTCTTGCGCGGGTTATCGGCGAAGCGGACATCGCCGGCGCGGCTCAGCGCAGATCATTGACCACGATGCCGCGCTTGCGCAATCGCTCGATGATCTCCCGATCGTGGTGCTTCCACAGATCCCCGGCCACCACCGCCTCGGTGCTGCCGTCCTCGTAGGTTGCCGTCCACACTTCCTCGCTCACCCGTCGGCCGCGCCGCGCCGTGCGTTCGCGCACGCCGATCGCGATCTCGCGCACCCGCGCCAGATCGAAACCTTTCGGCCCGTAGCCGGGCATGAACCAGATCCCGTGCGGCTGCTCCAGGCGTCGCTCATCTAGCGTCACCCGATCGAGAAACATCCCCGGCGCCATCACCCCGCCGACCAGCGCCGCCATCAGGAAACACACGAAGGCAAAACGCAGCGCCAGCTTCTGCTTATGGCGCCGCTTGATGAAGAACACGCCCAGGGCGGCCAGCGCCAGGGCTACCGCGGTTACGGCCAGCGGGATGTAGAGCGCGAGCTTGTAGGTCATTGCAGAGTGTTCCTGGGCAAGGCGGGCGGTGATCCGGCGCGGATGTTCCCACGCGCGCTTACGCGGCGCCGCTAGGGAAAACCCCACGCAGCAGACGTCTGCCAAGCATTACGTTCAGACCGCGCCCTGCCCCGGCTGCGCCAGCTCGATCCGTTCGAGTATCGCGCTCCAGATCGCCCGGGGCGGCGCCGCGGCGTAGCCCGATTCCTGCGCATCATTGCATTCGATGACGATCCAGCGACCGTCCACGGCCCTGGCTATATCGACCACAAGGAACGGCACTTGCAGACGCCGCGCCGCCTCGTGCGCCAGCGCGAGTCCGGTGTCGATATCGTCGCAGGCATAGTCGGCCGCCTGATACCAATAGCGGCCCCACCCCACGCAATGCCCGCGCCACCAGAAACTACGGAACTCCATCGACGCCGGCACCTTTCCGGGGATACCGCCCGCTACCGGCTGCAGCGGCACGAACTCGCGCACGACCGGCCGCTGCCAATGCAGTACCGGATCGCGGCGGTATTGCTCAGCGGCCCATACGTATTGACCGCGATCGCGAATGATCGACAGTTTCAGATTGTGCTTGTTGGTCTGACGCGAGCCCTTGAGGAAGATCGGCCAGGCAAACTCGCGCTCTATCTCCGTCGCGTCCGGCAATTGCTCGAAAATCCGCGTGCGCGGCGTCATGTCGGTCAGTAGCGGATACCACACCGACAACTCGCTGGCCCGCTCGTGCTGCTCGGGCGTGTTCACCGGACGCAAACCCCAATCGAGCTTTTCCTGGTACTGCGCGGCATAGTCCTCGACCGCGCCGACGCGCAGGACGCAGGGGGTGTCGCCTTCGAAAAATGCCGGATGGCTGCAGCGAAAATACAGTTCGAAATCGAAGTCGTAGACCGCGACGCCGACCGGCGCGCTGACGATCGTCAACTTGTCTTCCAATAATGCGATCCGCAGCATGGCCGTGTCCCTACGATGGCCGCGGACGCTATCTCGCGTCGCGTGCTCTGGTGGGAACGATAACGTCTGGCCGGGAAAAAACCACTGCGGCCGTGGTTGATCCGGCCTGTGGCATCGTCATGCGTACGGTTGAAGAGCCAATCCCCCGCGCGGCGGGCGCTCCCGTACTTCGGGCTTTCGTCGCGCGCAGCCCCCCTTTTTCAAAGGGGGCGAATTTACGCGCCTGTTTGTGGCCTGGGTCTGTCGGCCCGGCGGTCAGGGCAAGTACTTCAATGCATTGTCCGCATCGGACTGCGAAAGCCGGCCGGCCTTCACCGCATCGCCGATCGCGGCCCGGGCGTCGCCACTCCACAGATCGCCGTAGCCGGAAATGAACTGAGTGAAGCTTTCCAGGCGACCATCCTGCTGCAGTCGGCCGATCATCTCGGCGCGGTAGGCCGGGTCGCTGTTGTTCTTGAGGTCGTTGCCCAGGCTCATTTCCCAAGTCGTGCTCAAGCCGTCGCGCTCGTAATCGCGCACCGCCGCGTCGCGCTGTTCGGCCGCCTGGCCGAACAACTCCGGCGATTGCTGCTTGGCGTAATCGCTCGCGTCCGGATACAGGTTCTCGACGAAGCCGCGCAACTGCTGCGCATACTGCTCCGGCGAAGGATTGGCGTTGCTGCGCTGGTTGAACAGGTCCCAGGCGAATTCGGAATTATCCTGCGCGAGTTTCTCCGCGAAGGGCTGCACTTCCGAACCGGTCAGGCCGCAGGCCTTGGCCGCATCGACGAAGGCCTGCGCATGTCCGGGCGAGAACGCGATGCCCGGCTGGGACTTGATCAACGACTGCACCTGCTCGGGCGTCATGTCCAAGTCCTTGGTCATCTCGTACAGCTTGGAACCGCTGGCGACCATGTTGTCGATGATCGCCGGGTCCACGCCGGCCTCCTTCAACAAGCCGCGGATCTCGTCGCGGCGTTCGCCGCCGTTGATCAGCTCGCCGACGAAGCCGCCGACGCCGGAGACGATGCCGCCGATGCCGGCCACGATCGCGCCGGGAATCGCGGTGGGCGGGAAGCACTCAAGCGCGCTGCCGAGCACGCCGATGGTGTCGCCGAACAAGGCGATGGCGTAGCCGACGTTGCCGTCCTTCGCCTCGCCGAAGCTGTGCACGAACGAGGCGGTGTTGGCGATCAGGCCCAGCCCGGGCGCCAGCTTCGCGGCGAAACCGGCCGCGCCGGTGAAGGTGCCGGCGTACTGCGCCAGCCGTCCGCTCTCGGCCAGGCCGTTGAGCGCGCCGGAAATCAGGCGCGCGCCGTTTTCGCCGGCCTGGGCATAGCCCTTGACCGCGTTGACGTAGTCGCCTTCCTTGCCCGCCGCGGTCGCCGACACCGCGCCGAGCACCACGCCCGCGCCGGCGAACGCGCGCATGGTCGGCGAGGCATCGTTGTAGAGCTTGGAGTAATAGTCGATCGCCTTGAAATCGCCCTTGGCGAAGGCGTCGAGGACTTTCTGCCCCTCGCTGAAATCCTTGTAGCCGCCCCACGCCGGCACGCCCTTGCCGATGGCGTCCATCAGGTTGGTGAACTGCGCCTGCGCGGCGCTGACGCTGCCGTCGTTCTTGGCCAGCAGTTCGGCCATCGCCGAGGACGACGCGTTGGTCAGCACCTCGCCGTTGAGATCGGTGAACTTCGCGAACGCGGCGCCCAGGGCCGAATCCGGAACGCGCTGCACATCGGCCAGGTATTGCAGGGCGGTGATGCCGTGGCCGCTTTCGGCCAGGGCGACGACCGAATCGTGGACCTGCTGCGCTACTTCGGGATCGCGCACCGAGGCGTCGAGCACCGCGTCGCGATTGCTCGCCAGATAATCGTTGAGCGCCTGCGAGGTCTGGATCGCCTTGTCGTAGGTCGGCTTGTGATCGGGGTCGTTGCGATACGCCTCGATGAACTTCGCCTGCTGCTGCGGCGTCAGCGGGCCGGCTTCGGCCAACAATCCGCCGAGTTCCTTGTCGAGCTTGGCCGCATCGTCCTTCGCGCTCTTCTGCGCGCCGCTCAGATCATCGACCTTGTCCGCGACCGCGCGCGAGGCGTCGGTGGGCCCGACCTGCGACAGGCCGATTCGCTGCGCGACGTCGGTCCAGACCGGATTGGTCGCCGCATCGCTGCGGATGTCGCTTTCCTTCAGCGTGCCGCGCTGCAGGCCGGCATCGACCAGATTGGCGAACGCATCGCGGCGGGCGTCGCCTTGCGCGTCGGCGCCCCAGCTGTAATTACCGGAGGCGTCTTTCTGGAACAGACTGCCCGGCATGGTGCTGGCGCCAGCCTGCAGTTCGCCGCCGTCCTTCGACAGCCGCGCCAGTTCGCCCAGATAGGCCTGATCGTTGGGATGCGCCTTGGCCAGTTCGGTCAACTGATAGGTCGAGGTGATGCCGGTGCCCTGCACCTGATCCTTGTAGTCCTGCTGCGCCTGACTGACCTGCTGATCGACCGGCACGCTCGACACCGGCGCCGGATCGTCGGCGGGCTTGCCGGCGGACAGGTTGGCGTACTCCTCGCGCACCGTCGCCGGGCTGCGCGTTTCCACCGCGTCGTTGACCGCGTCCTTGCCGAACACCGATTCGACTTTCAGCAACTGCGGCGCGTCGAGCTTGGCCGCCAGATCGTTGACGAAATCGGTGCGGTCGCTGACCGACATCGCCTCGACGTCGGTCTTCAGCTGCGCCTGCTGCTCCGGCGTCATCTGCTTGATCGCGGCGTTGGCCTGCGCCGGATCGGCCTTCTTCAACTCCGGCGGCGTAGGCGGCGGGGGCGGAGGCGGCGGCGAGATGTAGGGAGTGCGGTCGTCGATCATCATGACCATGGCGCTGTCCTCGCAGGCGGTGACTCAAGCGGACAGCCTAGGGCGTCGCGATGTGCGGTGATACTGGGGACAGCCCTAGTGATTTCGCGGTTTTCCCTGTTCAGCGTGACCGTCGCGCGGAGTGCGCGCGCATGGAGGCCGCGCCGCGAACCGCCGCCGCTCACAGGGAGAACGACGTCGGTCGCGACGCGGCCGGAACTCGTTCCAGTGCATGCCGGCCCGGTCTCGCGCGATCCGATTCGATCGCGCCAAGTGTTGCGAGCCCACGCTAGACAAGCGCATGAGGATTTACGAGGACGATTCCGGGAACAAACCGGGCCGCATCGGGACAGCCCGCGATCCGTTGCGCATTGCAGCGAATTCGCAGTGCGATGGGCATCGCGCTCGTTACTGCGGCGTCGCTCGGCGCTGTGATCCCAGACAGTCATGCGACTGAAACGCGGGTCCCGCAAAGTGTGGCTCCCTCGATCCCCCGATCCCGAGCCCTCCATGCGCCAGACTCCGAATTCCGTCGCCGCCACCGTTCTCGGCGGCGCCATCTTCACCGCTCTCATCGCCCTGCCCGTGCTGGCCGCGCCCAAACAGGCCGCGCCCAAGTCGCCGGCCCGCCAGGAAAGCGCGCAGCGCTGGTTCGAGGAAGGCGCGCAGACCGCGCGCGACGGCGCCAACCTGCGCCCGAGCCCGTTCAAGGCCAAGAACGTGATTCTGTTCGTCGGCGACGGCATGGGCATTTCCACCATCTCCGCCGCGCGCATCCGCGAAGGCCAGCTCAAGGGCGGCAGCGGCGAAGAGCATTCGCTGTCGTTCGAGCGCCTGCCGTACGTGAGCCTGTCCAAGACCTACTCGGTCGATGGCCAGACGCCGGATTCGGCGCCGACCATGACCGCGATGGTCACCGGCATCAAGACCAACCAGGGCGTGCTCAGCGTCACGCAGAAAGCCAAGTACGGCGACTGCGCCTCCGCGCGCGGCCAGGGCGTGGTCACCATGCTGGAACTGTCCGAGGCGCTGGGCCTTGCGACCGGCATCGTCAGCACCGCGCGCATCACCCACGCCACGCCGGCGGCCACGTATTCGCATACGCCCAACCGCGATTGGGAAAGCGACGCCGAGCTGCCCGCCGAGGCCAAGGCCAACGGCTGCAAGGACATCGCCCGCCAGTTAGTCGAATTCCCCTACGGCGACGGCCTGGAAGTCGCGCTCGGCGGCGGCCGCGGCTACTTCCTGCCCAACACCGTGAGCGATCCGGAAGACGCCGGCGCCGCCGGCCGCCGCAAGGACGGCCGCAACCTGCCGCAGGAATGGGCCGCGCGCGCGGCTTCGCCTTACGTGTGGAACAAGGCCCAGTTCGACGCCGTCGATCCGCGCCGCACCCGCCATCTGCTGGGCCTGTTCGAGCGCTCGCACATGGAATACGAGCAAGACCGCCCGAACGACAGCGGCAAGGAACCGAGCCTGGCCGACATGACCTCGAAGGCCATCGACGTGCTGGAAGCCAACAGCCGCAAAGGCTACTTCCTGATGGTCGAAGGCGGCCGCGTCGATCACGCGCACCACGCCGGCAACGCCAGCCGTGCGCTCACCGACACCATCGCGCTGTCGGACGCGGTGCGCAAGGCGTTGGAGAAGACCTCCGAGCGCGACACCCTGATCATCGTCACCGCCGACCACAGCCACACCTTCACCGTCGCCGGCTATCCCGACCGCGGCAACGACATCCTCGGCAAGGTCGTCACCAACGGCCGACTGGCGCTGGACAAGAACGGCAAGCCCTACACCACGCTGGGCTACGTCAACGGCCCCGGCTACCGCGGCCCGAACGCGCGTCCGGACCTGACCGCGATCGACACCACGCACCAGGATTACCTGCAGGAAGCGACCGTGCCGCTGAGCGATGAAACCCACGCCGCGGAAGACGTCGCCATCTACGCCCGCGGCCCCGGCGCGCATTCGTTCCAGGGCGTGGTCGAGCAGAACACGATCTTCCACGTGATGGCGCAGTCGCAGCGCAACACCAGCATCTTCCTGTGCACCCTGCTGGGCCAGTGCGGCAACGGCCGCGGCCGCTCCGCGATCGCCGCCCCGCTGATGGAAGAAGACCTGCGCGCGGGCATGGCGCGGCAGTCGGCCAAGCTGTGATGCGCAGCGGATCGACCACGCTGGCAGTGCTGTCGTTGTCCATCGCGGTGTCCTTCGCGTTCGCCGGCCCCTCGCGGGCCGGCGGAGCGACGCAAAGCGGCGACGATACGAAGTACGCCGCGCCGGCTGTCGCAACAGCGTCGGCGTCCGCTTCGCAAGCGCTGGTGGCCGAGTACCAAGTCCGCGACGCCAAGGGCGGGCGAACCCTGGTACTGGTGCGCTCGGCCGACCGCATCGAATACCGCATGCAGGGCGAACCGGTGGAGCTGTGGCGCAAGACGCCCGACGGCATCGCGCGGCTGGAACTGTTCGCGAAGGAACAGCGCAGCGTTTCGTGGTCCCCCGGCGATCTGCGCACCATCGGGCAGATGCCGCAGTGGCCGCAACTGGCCAGCCTGATCGACCCCGAACTGCGGACGGCGCTCAAGCGCGACGGCCAGACCAAGGCCTTCGGCACCACCGCCGCGCGCTATAACGGCGAAAGCGCCGAAGGCCAGCCGATAGCGCTGGAATGGATCGAAGCCGACGCCCTGCCCGCGTACTACCGCACCGGCAAGCGCAAGGCCAAGACCGGCGAACCCGGTCTCTACGAACTGCGTCTGCGCAAGCTGGAGCGGGTGAGCGCGGATGCGGCGTTCACCGCGACGATCGACTATCGCGAGACCGATTACGCGGATCTGGGCGATATGGAACTCGATCCGTTCGCGGCGAATTATGTGAAGCAGCACAGCGGCCATACGCACTGAAACAACCGGCCTGTCGGCGGCATCGAACCGCCGCAGGCCGATGCCGTCGCAGCCGATCAATTTGCGGCAGTATCCGCCAGCGACCACTTGAGCACGACGAAGCCGGAGGAATCGCCGGGCACGTGTCTGCGTTCGCTGTCGCCGGCGACCACGGCCTGCAGCCTCCATGGCGAACGCGGATAGCCGAACAGCGCCAGATGGCTGCCGTTTTCGTCGAACGCGCCCAACTCCGGCATATCGGCGCAGTACGGATTCGACGCCGACTTGTTTTCGCCGGGCTGTTTTTCTCCGGCCTGAAAGTCCCCGTGCAGGCAGCGCCTGCTCTTGCGGGGCACCCATCCCATCGCCAGCGCCGCCTTGCGAAAATCGGCGTAGCCGGCTCCGGCGGCGAGATTCTTTTTCGACCTCGCGATGAAATCCGCGGTCGTTTCGGCGCGGGATCGGCTCGGCTTCTTGTCGGTCGCAGGCTCACAGGCAGTCAGCGCCAGGCAGATCAGCGCTATCGTCGGAAGACGAAAATTCATCAGTAACGATCCAAGTATCTTTAGCCGAGCAGATGCCCGGACATCGCACCAGCGGGTTCGCGCTTATCCCGCCGATGTCTCGACAGACGCATCGCGCATCGCGCGCACAGGCAACCCGCCCGTGAGCAACGCCATGCCGCGCCGCCCCGGCGCCATCACCATGCCGGTGGTGACCAGCAGGAAGCGCTCAAGCTCCAGCGATACGCAACTGACCACGCAGAACGCATCGCCCTCGCGGTGATGGACCAAGTGATGCACGTCGATGCCGCGCCCGGCCAGGGTGACGATCAATTCTCGCAGCAACGCCGACGGCGGCTGTCGCTCGCGTTGTGGGTACGACCAGTCCGTCTGCCGCATGCGCTGACGCTCCACCTGAAAATAAGCGCAGGCGCGCAGCTTCGGATACTCGCTCAGCGCCTGCAGCACCTGCCGGCTGTACTCACCCACGGTGGCCAGACGCTGCCCCACCAGCACCGTCTGCACCAGTTCGGTCAGCGCGCGGATCGCCGCATGGCCGGCGTACAAGGACGCGCCGTACCCACTCGGGAATACCGCTTCGCCATCAAGGATGCGATCGGTGGTGGCGATGAATGCCGGCACGCCGAGATCGCTGGTCGCATCGATCAACAACACTTCGCGACCCAGTTGTTCGCTCGCGGCCGCGTGCACCGCCGCGACCGATTCGGGCAGCGAGCCCGGATCGACCCAGGCGCCGAAACTCGAAGCATCGCCCAGGTAATGCGCGAGCAGGAACAACGACCACGAATCGCGTTCGATCAGTTCGCCGATCGCATGCACCGCCGCTTCTTCCAGGCTGGCGCCGATCGCGGTCCCGCTGTTGGAGCCGTAGCGGATCACGCTGGCGTAGTCGAAGTCGTCGCCCGGCAACAGATCCGCCAGCGCATTGGGCCGGCACAGGAACGCCGGCACGGCGAGCGCGTCGCCATCGCTTTCATCGAAAAACCGGCGATAGCACAGGCAACTCAGTTGCCGCGAGGCCTGCCGGCCGAACTCGGCAACGAACGGCAACGCGGCATACCGCGGATCGGCGAACAGTTGCGTGGCGGCGCGCAATTCCACGCGTTCTTGCGGCGCACAGCTGTTCGCGTAGATATGCTCCACCGCCTCGTACAACGCGCCGACCCGCGCCGCCTCGGGCTCGCCCTTGCCGAAGCCGCTGCCGATGGCCTCGCCGTCGGCGTCGTGCACCATGCACAGCGCGCCTTGCAGCCCCGTGTCGCTGCTGTCGATGCGCGCGCTCCAGCCTTGCTGGGCGATAAAGGCCCTCACCACTCGCTCGGCCCCGGCCAGCGACCGCTCGCGTTCCAACGGAATCATGCCCGCGCTCCTTGCGCCATGGGTTCGCAAAAACGAAGCGGCCCGGCCTGAGCCGCGCCGCTTCGCTCACACCCTCGCCGCTTACTTGGCGAGCAGATCCAGGATCGCCTTCTCTTCCGGCGTCGGCGCCGGCGCCTGGTTCTGGCTGACCTGCTGCTGCGCGGCAATGGCCAGGCTGACAGGCGACTTGACGATGGTCGTTCCGATCAACTTCTTCATACAGTCCCTCGTAGGTGTTGGTGCAAGCGATAAATCCCCGCAGTGCCGGACCATGGCGCCGGTGTGAACCGCGCGCTCGCGGCGGCCTGCTGATCAGCAATACGCCGGCCGTGACCGGGGAGTCAATCACAACCAGATCGCGGGCCGTGTGGTTATGCGACTGCGGCCACAGATTCGCGGGTTTTGGCTGGGGCCGGCGGGTTCACGGCGCCGCCTTTCCCGGCGAACAGACGCCTGGGTCCAACGTAACTGCGAAACGAAACGGCGACGACAAACGGGCCCGCGAGCGCTAGCCGCAAACACCCGCGGCCAATCGCCGCAAGGCCTACAGCGCATGCGCTGCAACCTGTCGAATTTCCGCGTTCGATGCGATCACGAACGCACACAGCGAAACATCCGCTTTGCCGCATCCGCCCGAAGCGCGCCGCGCGGTGATGAACGCGATCGATCCATGTTAGCTGTTGCACCGCGAACGCCCCGATGCGTTCGCATCACTCACAAAAGGAACTTGAACGAATGAAGACGATGCTTAAGCAACTCGCGGGCCTGACCGCGCTGTCGATGGCCCTGATCGCCGCTTCCCCCGCCTACGCGCAGAACGCCCACGCCGGCCTCAACGTCCGCGCGGCGGCGCCCGCGGGCGTGACTCTCGTAGCGTTGAACCGCTACGTCGATTCGGGCTTTCGCCGCTTGCACTGGACCAGCCTGATCCCGCCGTACGGCTCGGTTTCCTACACCCTGCAAGGCGCATCGGGCTCGGTATCGAGCACGCCGTTCGATGGCTCGCATCCGTTGTACAGCTGCTTCCTGACCAATCCGAACATCGTCGGCCAGCGCGACGACTTCACCTCGACCGATCCCAACTGCGAAGGCCAGCAACGTCATCCCGGCGCCTGGGGCCAGAACGGCTACATCGCATCGACCAACATCCCCGGCACCATTCCCCTGTACCGCTGCCTGTACAACAACGGCCAAGGCTGGTTCGACCACTTCGACACCGTGCACGCCAACTGCGAAGGCGGATCGAACGTGGTGAACGAAGGCATTCAGGGTTACGTTTTCAACTGAGTTGCCGGTGCCCGCTCCGAGTATGGAGCGGGCACTTTTCTACCCCGCCTGGCGCGCGATGTTAGGCGACTTAGCGAAGGCAGCGGACTGGGTGTATCGCCAACGCATTCGCATCGACCCGGCATCGTCTACGATCAACAGAACACTCTCAGCCGATCGTCCGCCCATGACCGCGCTCAACCTGCGAACCGTCGAAGCCAAAGTCTTCGTGCCAGCCCGCGGCTTCGAGTTGTCGAAACGCTTCTACACCGCGATCGGTTTCGCCATTCCGTGGTCGTCGGACGATCTGGCCTACGTCCATCACGGCGACTGCAGTTCCCTGTTGCAGAAGTTCTACCTCGCCCAGCACGCGCAGAACTTCCAGATGCATCTGCTGGTGGAGAACGCCGACGATTGGTGGCGGCATCTGGCCGAGCAGAACATCGCGCAGACCTTCGGCGTGGACATCGGCGCACCCGAGGATCGGCCATGGATGATTCGCGATTTCACCCTGGTCGATCCGACGGTAGTGTTGTCACGGATTGGGCATAACTTGCCGGTGTGATGTCATTGTCCGGCTGAGACCTGCGAGACTGCGGCGGTCCGGGATCGCCGCCGGGTAGATAGGAGCGCGACATGCCAACCGATTTTTCATTGATTATCTTCAAAGCGGATTCCGTCGAGGTGGTCTGCGAGCGCTGGCTCGGTGGCAAATCCACCTATGGCGCTGCGTTGGATGTGCTCTCGCGACCGCCGACGTTGGCGCAGCTCGGACTCGAATGCTGGTCACCGGTTTCACCGGATGAGGTACAGCTCATCGCCGTTCACAGCTATGTGGATGGCGCCACGCCCGAGGATATCGTCGAGCTGTCGTCGCGTTTTCCGTCACCGCTCTATCTTTGGACGTTGGAACGCGACTACTGATTCCATACCGGAGTTACGCCTCCCCCATCAAACCCGCGAAACAAACTCCAAACACAACCGCCCCTCCGCCTGACTGGCGACAATCTCCACCCCCTCCCCCGAATCAAGATCGAACCCCACCGTCGCCGATTCCATCCGATTCGGCTTCTCCGGGTCCCACTCGCGCAACGTCACCGTGTGCGAGCCGGCGGACAGGCGAACGTATACGGCGTTGGCGGGGGCGTGGTCGGCGAGGTAGCTCGGGGTGCGGGCGATGTTGCGGTCGACGTAGAGCTTGTGTTCGGCCAACAGCAGGCCGCCGACGGCGCGCACCAGCAGGCTGCAGGTTTGCGAGCGTTCGGCGAGTTCGTGCCGGCTCGGCAAGGGCGGCGGCCATTCGCCGGGTTTCAGGTCGCGGCCCAGCACGTAGCGGTGGCCGTGTTCGAGTTCGAACAACCAGTGCTCGCGCGGTTGTACCTGGCCGTCTTTCACCGGGACGTAGGCGCCGGGGCCGCCGAAGCGTTCGCTCATGCACAGCCAGAAGTCGCCCGGCATCGCTTCGTTGACGATGTCGGCGGGGCGGCCCTCATGGAAGGGGTAGTCGAAGGCGACCAGCGAGATCCGCGCGTCGGCGTCCACCCGATACACGCAGCGGTAGCCGGCCCACAGCGCCGAGCACAGGAAGCGCCGGTCGGGCGTGGCCTGCGCGCGCGCGCGGTAGAGATCGCCCCATTGCCGGGGCGCGTCGGGGTCGCACAGCAGTACGTTGCGCAGGTGCAGGCCGTCGAAGTCGAGGGCCTCGCATTCGTTGAGCAGGACGTGGGGCGTTTGCGCGGTCATATCGGGGGGCCTGTCCGTGGCGGGTGTCGCCCTTGCGGGCGGAAACGAACGCGGCCGCGCGGAGGCGAGCTCCGGCGCGGCCGCGACGTCCAGCATCGCGCCGGCATCGGCCGGCGCGATTGAACCGTGTTACTTGGCGCCGCGGTCGGCCGCGCTCGCATCGCGCGCCGCGCGGAACTCCGAATCCTGGCTCCAGTTCGGCCAGCGGTTCGAATTGGCCAGATCGTTGCCCAGGGTGTAGAGCACCTGCAGGTCGCGCGCCATGCCGGTGAAGGTCCAGCTGGACTCCCACTGGTCGGCGGGCTGGTGGTAGCGATCGCGGGTGTAGGCCTCTTGCTCGGCCTTGCCCGCGGCTTGCCCGCCATCGACCTTGTCTTCGCCCGAGCCGAACGAGACCGCCGGCACGCCGCGCTTGGCGAAGGGGAAATGATCGGAGCGGAAGAAGTGCCCGGCTTCCGGCTTCGGGTCGGTGACGTAGTTGAGGTTCCAGCGCTGGCCGGTGGCGATCAGCTCATCCAGCAGCTCCTGCTTGGCGCTGCCGGAAGTGGTGAAGTCGCGCGACGGGCCGGTCGGATCGAGCGCGTCCATGTTGATGACGGCGACGGTCTTGCTCAGCGGGTACAGCGGACGCGCAGAGTAGTACTCCGAACCCAGCAGGCCCTTTTCTTCCGCGGTGACGTTGAGCAGCACCACCGAGCGCTGCGGCTTCTTGCCCTTGGCGAAGGCGCGGCCGATTTCGATCAGCGCCGCGGTGCCGGTGGCGTTGTCCACCGCGCCGTTGTAGATCTTGTCGCCCTTCGCATCGGGCTGGCCGACGCCCAGGTGATCCCAATGCGCGCTGTAGATGACGGTCTCGTCGGGCTTCTTGCTGCCTTCGATACGGCCGACGATGTTCTGCGAGGTGATCACCGCGCTGTCGACCACGTAGTTGGCCGAGAGGGTGACGTTCTTCAG
Source organism: Lysobacter gummosus (assembly GCF_001442805.1). Lineage (NCBI taxonomy): Bacteria > Pseudomonadati > Pseudomonadota > Gammaproteobacteria > Lysobacterales > Lysobacteraceae > Lysobacter > Lysobacter gummosus. Next base: position 4,872,998 of record NZ_CP011131.1, read on the forward strand.
CGTGACCGGCTTGAACTCGCGGGTCTGCGCCTGCTTCTTGAGCTTGTCGAAGTCCAGGCCGGCGCTCTTGAGCAGGCTCACGGCGAAGTCGCGCTGGATCCAGCCTTCCATGGTCGGGTGCGAGGCGCCGGGCTTGTCGCGGACCACGTCGAACATGGTGTTGGTGTTGGAGTTCTTGACCGTGGCCCAGCCGTAGGAGGCCGGATCGGTCTCGTGCACGATCAGCAAACCGACCGCACCGCGGCGCGCGGCCTCTTCGAACTTGTAGGTCCAGCGGCCGTAGTAGGTCATGGCCTTGCCGCCGAAGTCGCCCTGGCCGGATTCGAAGTCCGGGTCGTTGATCAGGACGATGGCGATCTTGCCTTTCAGATCGACGTTCTTGAAGTCGTCCCACTGGCGCTCGGGCGCGGTGATGCCGTAGCCGGCGAACACCAGCGGGGCGTTCTTGATGGCGACGTTGGTGGAGCCGTCGAGCGCGGCGCGCACGGCGATCTCGTTGCCCTGGGTCAGGGCGCGGGCCTTCTTCTTCACCGACACCGACAAGCTAGGCGTGCCGGCGATTTCCGCGCGCAGCAGCGGCACCGGCTGGGTCCACAGGCGCTTGCCGTCCTTGAGCTCGCCGCCGGGCTGGACGCCGGCCGCCTTAAGCTGGGCGACGACGTAGTCGATGGTCTTGGTCTCGCCGGCGGTGGCCGGGCCGCGGCCCTCGAACTCGTCGGAGGACAGCACCTTCACTTCCTCCGACAGGCGCTTGGTGTCGAAGGTGGGGGCTTTGGGCGCCTTCGGCGCTTTGGCCGGCTTGGCGGCGATGGCCGGCATCGAAAGGACGGCGGCGCAGAGCACCGCCAACGGGGTGGCGATTGGGAACTTCATGGGGAGGCCCTCGGATGGTCCGGCCGATACTAGCCAGGAGGGCGTGATGGGTCTATCGGCCGTTGGGCATTTGTGGCGCGGAGCGGAAGCGGAAGCGCCGGCCGACGGGGTTCGGACGATGAGGCGGGCGCGCCTGCCCGGGCATACCCGCCACGGAGGGGCCGGCACGGACGGGCTCATCGGCGCGGTGAACCCTGGGTCGGCCGAGCCTCCGACGGTGGCCGCCAGGACGTCGGCCCGGACCGGACCGGCGACGGCCTGGTCTGCCAGGCAAGCGCGAGCAAAGGCGCTACGACAAGCGCTCGTCCAGGCCGAGCACGATGTCGCGTTCCAGATCGAACGGCAGTACCCGCAAGCGCAGACTGTCGGAGTAGACGAACTCCTCCAGCGGCGCGTGAAAGTCGACGGTTTTCGGATAGACCAGAAACAACTCGCCGCGATCGTCCAGATAGTGCCGGCCATAGGCGAACAGCTGATAGAAATCCGATTGCGCCAGCCCGTACTTCTCGCCGGCCATGCCGCGCGAGACGTCCAGCCGTTTCCACTTGGTATCGAGTACCCAGCTGCGATCGCGGCGCGACAGCAGGAAATCGGGCTTGAGCTGGAACCAGTCGCGCTCGCGGTGGCGGCACAGGTGACGCGAGGACGCGCCGGGTTTGACCGCGGTGTCGGCCGGCAACTGGCGCCGCAGACATGCCTCGACATAGCGCTCGAACACCCGTTCCATCGGGAACAGCAAACTCAGGCCGCGCCATGCTCCAGCGACGGCGAGCGGACTGTGGCCGCCGAGAATCACGCTGCACCAGGGCTTCAACGGCCGGTAGTGGGCCATCAAGCGATCCTCGCGCCAGTCGCGAAAATCCGTGGCGTGATCGGCGCTGACGGGCACCGCCGCCAGATAGCTGGCGAGTTCCCGCGACAAGCGCCAATTGCGCGGGTCGCCGGTCAGCTTGCAGACCCGGTCGAGCGCGCTGCGCAGCAAGCGGTTTTCCGCTCGGTCGCAATCGAATATGTCGTGCTCGATCTGGAACAGGTGCTCGCGTCCGGGCGGTTGCCGCAGCTGCCGCGTGACATCCAGCCGACCGCGCAGATAGCGCTGTTGCTCGCGCACGGCGCGGTAATCGAAGCGTATGCCGCGCTTGATCAGATGGTCGAGGCCTTCGAGAAACTGCCGCATCACCCATTCGGTCAGCGGCGCATCGAAGGTACGCAAATGCGTCGCGGCGCTTTCGCGCGGGCTCAGATTGAGGCAGCGCGACAGCATCTTGCACAACAGATTGCGGGCGGCAGCGACGGCCTGCTCATCCTGGCCGTCGACGTGCTTGGGCAATATCTCGATGCGGGTGCCGCACGGCGCCTCGATCACACCGACATAATTGTCCAATCGCAGCCAACGCCGACCCTCGAGTTGCACCAGGGCCGCGCCGGATGCGCGCAGGCGTTCGCTTTCCGCGCACAGCCAGTCGAAGACAGCGACGGGAACGGCGGCTTCGTCCAGGGAACCCGCGGCCGCGCCGGTGGTCAGACGCGCGTACTCGCGGACAGTGACCAGAGCGGCCATGGTCAGACCGCGATGATGCCGCGATAACTGTCGGCCTGGCCGAACGCTTCCGTATCGACCTGCCAGATCCGGTTTTCAAGCGGCCAAATCGGTCGTGCTGCCGAACAGGCCTTCGACCGACCGCTTGGGCTCGATGATGAATCGATGCCCTTCGGCCTTGTTCTGATCGTTGAGCACCCAGCGGATTCGTTCCCAGTCCTCGAAGAAGTATTCCTGCAGCAGCGGCAGAATCTGATTGCGGAACACGGCGGCCAGACGCGACAGGCTGCGCTCCTTGTCGAGCGCCATGAAATACGCATGCCCCAGGTGATGGTCGCGATCGAGCAGAACCTCGATGCGCCGATTCATGACCGCGAGCATCTCGCCGATATTGACGCCTTCCACGACGATCGCAGACAGCAACTCGGGCCGCGACGGCATCTCGGAAGAACTCGAAGCGGCGCCGCAGGGCGATGTCCAGCCCGGTCAGGGAGCGGTCGGCGGTGTTCATCGTTCCGATCAAATGGACATTGCCCGGAACCCCGAACCTCTCCTTCGAATAGGGAAGGATGACCTCCAGCGCCTCGTCCTCGCCGACGCGCTTGGACGGCTCGATCAAGGTGATCAGCTCGCCGAAAATACGCGAGATATTCCCGCGATTGATCTCGTCGATAATCAGTACGTGCGGCCGCGCGCCGGGCTGCGCTTCGCCCTGCAGCCCCAGCAGCTGCTCCAGCTTGTCGCGGTCTATGGAGCCGTCGTGCAACTGGTAGATCGTCATCTGGCTGAACTGATTGTGCATCAGCTGATCGAGCGGCAAGGATGGCTCGTAGACGCGCAGCCAGCGGATCGCGCGGCATTGCGTGTACTCGTCGCCCTCGCGCGGAACCGGGCGGTAATCGCCGATGACCTCACCGATGGCGCGGAACTTCTGCAGGCCGTCGCTGACGACCAGCAAATCGCCCTGCTTGATCCGCAGCAGGAACGTCGCCACCGCGGTCACGGCGTAATCGCCGGACTCCACCTTCTGGCCTTCGCGCAGGAAGCGTTGGTAGACCTCGGCCCGGGTAGTGCAACCACTGAAGTCGATGCCGTCGCCGTACCCCAGCAGCGCGATGCCGTTCTTGATGCATTCCTCGTAGATGTACGAATCGCTGCCCCGGCTGTTGCCGAGCGACATCTTCCAGATGCGCTTACCGGAAAGGTCGAACGGCGCCTGCGCTTTCCTGGCTATCTTCGCGCCGGCGGCCGCGGCGCAGATCGATTTGAATACGCCATCGTCCACTTCATAACGCAGGGCGCCGCCATCGACCGGCGCATGTGCGCGGATTCCTTCGACGAAATCCTCGTAGCTGAAGCTTTGATGGAAGGTCACGAACTGCACCAGCTTGTCGTGGACCAATTCGTCGAAACGCTTTTTCAAGACTGCGCGCCCGCCCGGGTCGGCGGCATGTTGGGCCAACAGGTCCGGAGCGAGGATTTCCAACGCCTTGTCGATCGCGTGATAGGTCTTGCCCGTGCCCGGCGGGCCAAACAGAATCTGATTGAGGGGCGGCTTGCTCATCATCGGGGTCCTTTCGAAAGGCGGCTCGGCGACTCGGTTGCGGACAGGCGACACGGCGGGGAGCTGGCGCGAAATCAGGTAGCGCCCTTCGGCTTCCGGCGAGATGTGGACGATGTCGCCGGCCTTGATGTCCGCGTCGGAAAAATAACGGTTCAAGCGCTTGCGCAGGCGGCCACGGGTGTCGCTCGACGCGCGGATGTCGGACTCGAATTCGAATCCGGTGTCGGTGCGGAAGCGCGCGACTTCGCCATGTTCCTCGTCGCCTAAGCCACCCCGCATGTTTTCGGGAAACGGCGCCGACACCAGATTGAGGGTCAGATAGCCGTTGCGCACCGCGCCGTCGGTGAGCTTGATCGCGTAGGGATTGTTGCGCGCCCACTCCCGCCACAAGCGATGACTGAAGGCGACGATGGACTCGGACTGCGGCCGGCGCGCGGCGATGTCGCGATACAGCCGGCTTTGCGGCAATTCGCGGCGGCTGTTCGCCGGCAGGCCGAGAAATCCCAGCAACGGCTTGCGCAGGTAGACGCAGACGATCTGCGGCGACTGCCGGGACTGATAGTGAAAGGCGATTTTCCAGCGGTACGCCTCGCCCAACGGGCTGGCGTCGATGTCCTCGAGCCGGCCATCGCGCGCGGCCGTGGCCACGGCTATTACTTCGCGCCTGACCGCTTCGAAGGCCTCGGCCGCGGTCCGGCCGAACTTGCGATACCAGCCGTACTGGCCGTCGTATGCACGCGAAAGATCGTCGTCGGCCGCCGTGGTGGCGATAGCGGTGGCGGCGACGCGGGAGTAAATGCCGAACTTGAACGCCGATCCGCCCCAGATGCTGCCCAGGCCGTCCAGCCGGCTTTCCATCCAGTAGACGAAACTGTTCTTGTCGCCGGCGGTGGCGTATTCGGGCAGCGTCATCGTGCGCAGACGCTCGATCGGCCAGGCCTGAAGGAAATCGTCCCAGACGCGAGTGTCTTGATCGAACGCCATCGATTCTGTCCCTGTCCCTGGAAGCTCGCGGAACGATACAACAATCGCGATGGTCTGAGCGCTGGATCGGCAAGGTCGAATGTATGCCTACGCGGGCCGGTTTCGTACGAACGGCCGCGGATGCTTCATCGCCGAATCAACCGCCGCACGAACCGGCCGCGCAAAGTTACGGCAACTCCAACACCAACTTGCCGAACTCCGCCACCGCCGGCGTGCACCCGCCCGGCCGGCGCAGCAGCACGAATTCGGCCGGCGGCAGCGAGGGCAGGCCGTATTGGCCGTCGACGATGCGCATGCCGGGCAGGACGTCGTCCTCGATCATCACGGTGATGCCCAGGCCCGCGGAGATCGCCGCGTTCAAGCCTTGCGAGCTGGGCGAGGTGAACATCACGTGCCACTCCACATCGGTGCCGTCGAGCGCGGACACGCCGATCTGGCGGTTGATGCACGGCGAGGGGAAAAACGCGAACGGCAGCGAGCGGCCGGGGGCGACGTCGAAGGTGTCCGATGCGACCCAGACGAAACGCGTGCGCCGCAGCACCGTGTCGGCGGCGCCGCCGGGCAATGCGATGACGACGGCCAGATCGAGCTCGTCGGCATCGACCATCTGGCGCAGGTCCATGCTCATGCTCACGCTGATGTCCATGCGCACGGCCGGGAACGCGCGGGTGAACTGGCACAGCAGGTTGGGCAGGCGGTCGCCGATGAAATTTTCCGGCACGCCGAATCGCACCACGCCGGTGATCGGCGAGGGCTGGAAGCGCCGCGACAGCGCGTCCAGCGATTGCAGGATCTGTTCGGCGTGGCGCAGGAAGTCTTCGCCGTCCTCGGTCAGGGTCAGCCGGCGCGTGGTGCGGTGAAGCAGCGAGCAGCCCAGCTGTTCCTCCAGGCGGCGGATCTGATGGCTGACCGCGGACTGGGTCAGGTGCAGGCGCTCGGCCGCGCGGGTGAAGCCGCCGGATTCGGTCACGGCGACGAAGGTTCGCAGCAGGGTCGGGTCCAGGTCCATGCCGTCAGCATACGTCGATTGATGATTGCGATTAATAGACCCTACAAAATTTAATCATTTCCCTCATGAGTCGGGTTTGGCCAGAATGATCGCCATCGACTCGCCACCGCCGCTTTCGTGGGAGGGGTTTGCACCCCGGGGCCTTTCGATCAGCGCTTGCATTTAATTGGTATCGGATCGAAAGCGCCGGGGCGCAAGCCCCTGCCACGACAGCCGCCGCCCCTCCCGCTTGCCTAATCCCGAACCGCGCCGCCCCGGCGTGCGCGGCGACGCCGCGCCGTGGCCGCCGCCCTCGGCCGCTTTCACGAAGGACGCCGCAATGACCTTGTCCCCCGCCGCCCGAAACACCCTCGCGTTGGCCGCCGTCAGCCTGGCCGCGCTGATGTTCGGCCTGGAAATCTCCAGCGTGCCGGTGATCCTGCCGACCCTGGAGCAGCAACTGCACGGCGACCTGCGCGACATGCAGTGGGTGATGAACGCCTACACCCTGGCCTGCACCACCGTGCTGATGGCCGCCGGCACCCTCGCCGACCGCTACGGCCGTCGCCGCGTGTTCGTGATCAGCACGATCGCCTTCGGCCTGACTTCGCTGTTGTGCGGCTGGGCGCAGAGCATGCCGGTGCTGATCGGCGGACGTTTCCTGCAAGGGCTGGCCGGCGGCGCGATGCTGACCAGCCAGTTCGCGATCCTCTCGCATCAGTTCCGCGACGGCCGCGAACGCAGCCGCGCGTTCGCGGTGTTCGGCATCGTGTTCGGCGCCGGGCTGGGCTTCGGGCCGATCATCGGCGGCGCGATCGTGGCGCTGTCGAACTGGCATTGGGTGTTCCTGGTGCACGCGCCGCTGGCGCTGCTGACCTGGGCGCTGATCGCGCTGGGCGCGCAGGAATCGCGCGAAGCGCAATCGCACAAGCTCGACCGCGCCGGCCTGCTGACCTTGTCGCTGGGCGTGCTGGGGCTGACCTACTACATCACCCAGGCGCCGGAATCGGGCTATGCCGATCCGCTGCTGTTGGGCGTGCTCGCGCTCACCGTGCTGAGCCTGATCGCGTTCGTGCGGGTGGAAAAACGCCATCCGCATCCGATGTTCGATTTCGGCGTGTTCCGCATCCGCGAATTTTCCGGCGCGATCATGGGCTCGATCGGTATGAACTTCAGCTTCTGGCCGTTCATGATCTACCTGCCGATCTATTTCCAGAGCGCGCTGGGCTACGACACCGTCACCGCCGGTCTGGCTTTGCTGGCCTACACCTTGCCGACGCTGGCGATGCCGCCGCTGGCCGAGCGCTGGTCGGCGCGCTATCGCCCGGGCTGGATCATTCCGCTGGGCCTGTTCGCGATCGGCCTGGGTTTCCTGGCGATGCGCTACGGCAGCGCGCGGTCTGATGCGAGCTGGATCACCATGCTGCCCGGCGCCCTGCTGGCCGGCTGCGGCCTGGGCCTTACGAATACGCCAGTCAGCAACACCACGACCGGATCGGTGCCGGCCTCGCGCACCGGCATGGCCTCGGGCATCGACATGAGCGCGCGGCTGATCACGCTGGCGATCAATATCGCGTTGATGGGTTTGATCCTGATCGCCGGCATCGCCGCGCATCTGCGCTCGGTGTACGGAGCCGCGCTCGACGGCACACAGTTGCGCGCGTTGGCCGGACGGGTGGCGGCGGGCGATTTGAGCGCGGCGCAGGCCCTGCGTTTGCCGGGTCAGGTGCAGGAGATAGCGCGCGAGGCGTTGGTCCACGGCTTCGGCTGGGTGCTGTGGTACGGCGGCCTGGGCGTGTGGGTGCTGGCCGCGCTGAGTCTGGCGCTGTTCGCGCCCGCGCGCGCGGCGACGCCAGCGGCGGGCGCAAAGGCGGAAGCCTGCGGCCGGTAGGCAAGGATCGCCCGCTCAGAAGAACGCGATCCCCGGCCGCAACGCGAACTGGAAGATCAGCAACTGCGCCGCCACCATCAGCGCCGCGCCCAATGCCGACGGCGCGGATTCGACCTGTCCGATCCGCTGCGGCCTGGCGAACCAGGCATAGGCCTGCAGCCAGAACACGCCGATCACGAATTCCGCCACCGGCACGATCGCGACCTGATCCAGACTGCCCGGCACCCGCATCGCGACGATCACCGGCAGGGCCAGCAACGCCGGCAAGGTCGCGGTGCGCAGCATGAAGCCGCTGCGGCGCAGCGGCGTGGCGACATCGCCGGCGTTGGCGGCGAACTCCAGCAGCGGCCGGGCGAAACGCGTCGCCAGGATCACGATGACCGGCAAGGCGATGCCGGCCAGCACCAGCTTGGTCGCCTCGCTCAACTGCAGATAGTCGAAGGCCATGCCGACATCGTTCTGCGGAATCACCGCGCCCACCACCACCTGCGGCAGCGATTGAAAGAAGCCGTGAAAGGCGGTCCACAGTACGAACAATCGCAAGCTCGCCGAGCGCGGCGGGCGCAGCTTCAACCACAGGCTGAAGCCGATCGCGGTCAGCAGGATCGCCAACGCGCCGGTGCCCTGGAACAACCGCGCCAGCGGGTTGTCGCCGTCCCAATGATGATTGTTGTGGAACAGCGTCGCCTTCAATCCCGGCGTCAAGGCCTTGGGCAGCACCAGGAACAATTCCTGGATGAAGAAGATCAGGCTGAAGCTGAACGCATACATGAGGCCCGAGTTGAGCGACAGCCGCCAATCCCAGCGCGCGCGCGGCGGCACCGGTCCGCGCTCGCGGCGCAGCAGGCCGAACAGCGCGAACGCCAGCGGCGCTGCGACCACGGCGAACAAAGAGGCGTAGACGACACAGGCGGTACTGGCGTTCATGCGGGCGCTCGCAGGATGTTGACAGGTGTTGATGCCAGCACCGCCGCCGCGGTTGCAGGTGCTGCAAGGATTTCTTTTGCCTGCCGCGAGAAATCCTCGTTTGTCGGCGCCGCGGCGGCTGCGAATAATCCAGGCTCGCCCCGAAGGAGATCCCCCGATGCAACGACGTCACTTTCTGCAATGCGCCAGCGGCCTGCTGTTGGCCGCCGGCACCGGCGCCGCGTTCGGCGCCGCCGCGCCCAAGGCCGGGCACGAGCCCGACTGGAACGCCCGCCTGCGCGCATTGGAGAAGCCCACCGGCGGCCGCCTCGGCGTGGCCGCGATCGACACCGGCAGCGGCCAGAGCATGCAGTGGCGCGGCGATGAGCGCTTTCGCATGTGCAGCTCGTTCAAGTACCTGCTGGCCGCGGCGGTGTTGCGTCAGGTCGAACTGGGCAAGCTGACGCTGGATCGCAAGGTTCCGATCACCGCCGCCGACATGATCTCGCACGCGCCGTTCACCCAGCCGCTGGTGGGCTCCAGCGCCACCGTCGCGCAGTTGTGCGAAGCCACCACCACGCTCAGCGACAATCCGGCGGCGAACCTGCTGCTGCCGCTGGTCGGCGGACCGCAGGGGTTGACACGGTTTCTGCGCGATATCGGCGACACCGTCACCCGTTGCGATCGCACCGAGCCCGAGCTCAACCGCGGCGCGGCCGACGATCCGCGCGACACCAGCTCGCCGCTGGCGCAGGTGGCGACGATGCGCGCGCTGCTGCTCGGCGATGCGCTGAAGCCGGCATCGAGAGAACAGCTGACCGCATGGCTGGTCGCGAACAAGACCGGCGACAAGCGCCTGCGCGCGGGCCTGCCGGCGGGCGTGCGGGTTGGCGACAAGACCGGCACCGCCGGCGAGGCCAATAACGATGTCGGCATCGTCTGGCCGCCGGGGCGCGCGCCGATCCTGATCGTGAGTTATCTGCAGACCGCCAAGCTCGACGACGCCGCGCGCGATGCGGTGCATGCGCAGGTCGCGCGGCTGGTGTACTCGGCCTGGGGCGGCGCGGCGGCGTGAAGTCGCGTTGCGTTGCGCGCAGGCGGCCGATCGCGTCGCTTGCGCTCACCGTGACCGCGTTGGCGGGGAGCGATGACGGCGCTCGTTCGATGGCGTGACTTAGAATCATGATCAGGAGGACAGCGCCGCGACGGCGCCGTCCACGCGCCAAGGAACCGCATGACCCGCAAAACCTGGATCTGGCTCGCCGCCGGCCTCACCGTCGCGGCGCTCGCCGCGACCTTCGTGTTCGAACCCGGCACCCGCCGCCTGATCGCGACGGTCGCGGCGCCGCCGGCGCCGACGCCGATCGGCTGGATCGCGCAACTGGAACAGGTCGCCGGCGACGGCGTGCGCGGCCTGCGCGACGGCGCGGCCGCGCAGGCGCGCTTCGCCGATCCCTACGGGCTGGTACGCAGCGGCAACGGCACGCTGTATCTGAGCGATGCCGGCGACAGCAACCGCATCCGCATGATCCGCCCCGACGGCAGCGTGGCGACGGTGGCCGGCTCGAAAGAAGGCTTCGCCGACGGCGTCGGCACCGCCGCGGCGTTCAGTACGCCGTCGGGGCTGGCGCTGGACAGCGCGGGCAATCTGTATGTGGCCGATACAGGCAATCATGCGATCCGCAAGATTTCCAAACTCGGCGCGGTCACCACGCTGGCCGGCACCGGCATCGCCGGCTATCGCGACGGCCCCGGCGCGCAGGCGCAGTTCAATGGCCCGATCAGCGTCGCCGTGGATCAGCGCGGCCGCGTGTTCGTCGCCGACACCTACAACGACCGCATCCGCGTGATCCAGCCCGACGGCACCGTCAGCACCCTGGCCGGCGGCGACAAGCCCGGATTCCTGGACGGCGCCGCGGCGATCGCGCGCTTCGACACGCCGACTGCGTTGGCGTTGGATGCGCAGGGCCTGCTGTGGGTCGCCGACACGCGCAACAAGGCACTGCGCAAGGTCGAACCCGATGGCGACGTGATCACTCTCACCCTGGTGCCGGACAGCGAAGGCGGCAATCCGCTGTATCGGCCGTCGGCGCTGGCGATCGCCCACGACGGCGTGATGTACGTCGGCGACATGCTCTCGGGCCTGACCTTTCAGATCCGCCCCGACGGCAACTGGACGGTGCTGACCGGACAGGCGCAGGAACAACGGCTGTCGCTGCCGGCGGCGATGACGCTGGATCGCGACGGCGCGGTGTACGTGACCGACGCGGCGAGTTATCGCGTGCACCGCATCGCCCCGGCCGCGGCGCAACCGATCGCCAGCGTGGCCGGGCCGTCGCCGCAGGACCCGCTGCCTTTCACCGCCGGACGCTGGCCGCTGAAGCCGCAGGACGGCTGGCACGAAGTGGTCGGCACGCTCGGCGAAGTGCGCGGCGACGGCCAACACGAAAGCCGCCACCATCTGCACGGCGGCCTCGACATCCGCGGCGACATCGGCCAGCAGGTGCTGGCGATCGCCGATGCGAAGGTCAGCAATCCGTCCAGCGCCTGGGGCTTCGGCAATCTCGGCGAAGGCGCGGCGCTGGATCAGATCAGCTACATCCACATGCGCGTGGGCCGCACCGCGCAGGGCGAGCCGATCGATCCGGCGCGGTTCCAGTCGATCATGGACGATGCCGGCAAGATCGAACGCATGCGCCTGCTGCGCGGCACCCGCTTCAAGGCCGGCGATGTGCTGGGCACCATCAACGCGATGGCGCACGTGCACCTGAGCCTGGGCGCCGCCGGTTACGAGCGCAACGCGATCAGCCTGGACTTCAGCCATTACGCCGATCACTACCCGCCGCGCATCGAGCGCATCGAATTGCTCGACTCGTTGGCGCAGCCGCTGCGCACCAAGCTCAAGGGCCGCGTGTTGGTGTCGCGCGCTTTGTCGGGGTTGCAGATCGTCGCCGAAGCCTGGGACCAAGTGGACGACAATCTGCCGCGCCGGCGGCTGGGTCTGTATGCGCTGGGCTATCAGTGGCTGGACTCGGCCGGACAACCGCTGCCGGGTTATGAAAGCCCGCGCATGAACATCGAATTCAATCGTCTGCCCTCGCAGGCCGACGCGACCAAGACCGTGTACGCGCCCGACAGCGGCATCACCGTGCACGGCAGCGCGATCACCCGCTTCCGTTACCTGCTGACCAACACCGTGCGCGACGGCCAGCTGAGCGCCGGACTATGGCTGCCGAGCGAACTGCAGCCGGGCGACTACACCTTGCGCATTACCGCCCGCGATTACAGCGGCAACGAGGCGGCGGCGAATCGAGATCTGGCGGTGACTTTGCAGTAAGGCGCGGCTGCGCCCTCTCCCGCTTGCGGCCCCAGGCGACTGCCTTGGGCCGGACAGAGGGCGCGAACCCGAATCACTCGGCCGCCTTCGTCTCCAGCTTCATCAACTGGAACGACACCTTGCGGAACTGGTCCTCGTCCACCCGCTTCAGGCTCTGGCGTTTGCCGCCCTCGGCTTTGACCAATTCGCCTTCCACGTAATAAGTCTGGCCGGCTTGCGCCTGCAACTCCAAGGCTTCGCCGCCGGCCGCGAGCGCGAACTGGCGCGTGCCCGGCTCGATGACATGGACCGCGTACTGGCCGAACCGCAGCTGCGCGAACTCGTTGCCGCCTTCGCTCAGGGCGAAGATTTCCTTGTTGCCGAAAAACGGCCGCTTGCGATAGAAAACGATCTGCGCCTGGCCCTCGGGCGCCGGATCGATCTTCACCGCGGCGCGTTCGGAACTGACCGTCGCCGCGATCGCATCGTTGATGATCATCGGCATCTGCGCCTTGGCATGGCCGAATGGAAACAGCGCGACCGCCAGCACGGCGCAATAAAGTACACAACGCATGGACTCCCCCTGGATGACGGTCGCCGGCCGCGACACGGATATCTTATGCGCCCCGCCCGCGCAGGAGATTCCCCGCGACGCCGGCCGCGCGCGCATCAGACCTGAGCGGCCGGCCCCCGCCTGATCACGCTCAGAGCGACCAGCGCTCCTACCAGCGCGATGCCGAAGCCGGTGATGCTCAACAGCGGCCGCCAATCGATCAATGCCGCGCTCATGCCCAACGCCGACAAAGCGCACAAGACCATCGCCGCGAGCGGCTTGCGCCACAACAGCATCGCCCCGCCGACCAGCAAGCTCGCCGTGGCGAGCCAGTACGCGCCGAAAAGCACCATGGAGACATCGCCGCTGCTCACCATCTCCAGCATCGAGGGCGCGCCCAGAAGCGCCAGCAGCACCTGCACGAAAGCCAGGATCGCCACGCAAAGGCTCCACTTCGACCGGGAGGAATCAGGGACCGTCGAGGAAGGAGCGCGATAGGGATCTTGATTCATGCGAGCCAGACCGGGGAATGACTGCGCGAACTATGCCCGACTGTTTCCACCGCCGCCACGGCGGCGCGGCGATGAAGTCTTGCCCGGATCGTTCGGCGACGCCTTCGCCCGCGGCTCGACCTTGCCCGACAACAGCAACTCGATCGCCAACCCCGCCTCGGCCGCATCCACGCGCTGCCCGCTGATCACATCGGCGTACAGGAACGACTCGCACAAGCGCACGATCAGATACGACAAGGTGTCGACATTGAGCGGCAGCACCAGCGCGCCCTGATCGGCCTGATGGCGCAGCAGTTCGCGCACCTGGCCGATCACCCGCTCCTGCACCGGCCCTTGTTTCGAAGTCAGCAGGCGCAGGGCGAATTCGGCGTCCTGCTCGATGAAACGGCGCAGCGGCGGATACACCAGCATCGCCCGGATCGCGTATTCGCAGATCGCCGCGACGCGGCGCGGCCCGCGCCCGGAGGTCGCCGCCGCGGCCTGTTGCAGCAAGGGCTCGCACAGCGACCACACCACTTCGCCGAGCAGTTGCTCGCGGCTGCCGACCCAGCGGAACGCGGTGGCGCGGCCGATGCCCAATTCGGCGGCCAATGCGCCGATGTCCAATCGCTCGCCCGCGATCCAGCCGCGGCGCGCGGCGCGGAACAGGTCCAGCGGGGTGGCGCGGCGCGGCGTGGATTCGCGCAAGGCCTGCTCGAGCCGGGTCTGGGCCGGCGCGGGTTTGGCCTGGACCGCGGCGCGCTTGGCCGAAACCGGCTTGGACGGGCCTTTCGGCGGGGCGGCGGGCTTGCGCGCGGGCGACTTGGGCATGGCCTGGACGAATTCCCGGATTGACTCCTGATGAGTCACATGTAAAGAATGACTCACCCACTGCCGGAGCGCAAGCATGAGTTCCAGTCCGCTGATCGACCGCCGCCATCTGGATTTCATGCTGTACGAACTGCTCGAGGTGGAGCGCCTCGCGCGTTATCCACGCTTCGCCGAGCATGGCCGCGAGACCTTCGACGCGGCGATCGAACTGGCGCATCAACTGGCGGTGAGCAAGTTCCTGCCGCACAACCGCAAGAGCGATCTCAACGAACCGCGCATGGTCGATGGCCGGGTCGAGCTGATCCCGGAAATCGGCGAAAGCCTGCGGGCGTTCAACGAAGCCGGCTTCATGGCGGTGCTGGCCGACTTCGAAGACGGCGGCATGCAATTGCCGTTCGTGATCGGCGCGGTGTGCGACTGCATGTTCTCCGCGGCCAACCCGTCCACCGTCGCCTATCCGGCGCTGGCGCGCGGCGTGGCCAATCTGCTCGAGGCCTACGCCAGCGACGAACAGAAACGGCTGTACATGAAGCCGATCGTCGATGGCCGCTACTACGGCACCATGTGCCTGTCCGAGCCGCAGGCCGGTTCTTCGCTCGCCGACATCAAGACCCAGGCCGAACCGCAGGCCGACGGCAGTTATCGCATCAGCGGCGCGAAGATGTGGATCTCCGCCGGCGACCACGAACTCGGGGAAAACATCGTGCATCTGGTACTGGCGAAGATTCCCGGCGGGCCGCCCGGCGTGCGCGGCATCAGCCTGTTCATCGTGCCGCGCTGGCGTGTTGGCGACGACGGCGCACGCGGGCCGCGCAACGATGTCAGTCTGGCCGGACTGAACCATAAGATGGGCCAGCGCGGCAGCGTCAACACCTTCCTCAAGTTCGGCGAGTCCGGCGACTGCCACGGCTATCTGGTCGGACAGCCGCATCAGGGTCTGACGTACATGTTCCACATGATGAACGAGGAACGCATCGGCGTCGGCCTGGGCGCGGTGCAGCAAGGCAGCGCGGCGTATCTGTATTCGCTGCAGTACGCGCGCGAACGCCGCCAGGGACGTCATCCGGACCAGAAAGATCCGGCCTCGCCGCCGCTGCCGCTGATCGAGCACGCCGACGTGCGGCGCATGCTGCTGTTGCAGAAATGCTGGGTCGAAGGCGCGCAGGCGCTGGGCTTCTACACCGCGCTGCTGGTCGATCAGGCGCTCGATCCGGACGACACCGTGCGCGGCGAAAGCGCGCTGCTGCTGGATCTGCTGACGCCGATCATCAAGGCCTGGGGTTCGGATTACTCGCTCAAGGCCAACGAACTGGCGATCCAGATTCTCGGCGGCTACGGCTACACCCGCGAGTATCCGGTCGAACAGTGTTATCGCGACAATCGCATCAATCCGATCCACGAAGGCACCAACGGCATCCAGGCGTTGGACCTGCTCGGACGCAAGGCGATGATGCAGAACGGCGCGGCGTTGAAGCTGCTGTTGCGCGAGATCGGCGCGAGCTGCGCGCAAGCCGCCGCGTTACCGGAATTGCAGGCGCTGGCCGCGCAACTGGGCGCCGCGGCGAAACTGGCCGGCGCCGCCACCGCGGCGGTGGGCCAGCGCATGGCCGCCGGCGAAGTGCGCCTGGGTTTGGCTAACGCCGGGCATTACATGACCCTGCTCGGCCATGTCGTCATCGGCTGGTTGTGGCTGCGTCAGGCGACGATCGCGCAAAACGCGCTCGCCACTGCCAGCGAAGCCGATACCGCGTTCTATCAGGGCAAGCTGCAGGCTTGCCGGTTCTTCTTCGCCCATGAATTGCCGCAGGTGGAACTGGCGGCGAAGTTGGTGAGCGAGGCCGAGCCCAGCGCGCATGCGATGCGGGCAGAATGGTTTTGATGAAGGCGCCGGCCGACGCGGCTTGGAGGTCTTTTGTGGGAGGGGCTTCAGCCCCGATGCTTTTCGGTGAGATCCGCGGAAAGTTCAAGGCGATTTGAGCCAAGAGCATCGGGGCTGAAGCCCCTCCCACAAAAGACCTAAAGCTATCGCCGCAGCTCGAACTCAACGCCCGGCGATGCCGATCCCCACCGGCGCGCCGTTGCCGAACACGATCGGCGCGCGCGCCGGCTTGAGCGTATCGCCGTCGATCCTCAGCACATGCAGCGCGCGATCGTCGATGCTCTGCGCCAGCACGGTCCTGGAATCCTCGCCGAACACCAGGCCCTCGGCCCAGGCGCCGATGGGCGCTTCGGCCACGCGCCGCAGCCGGCGGTTTTCGAGCTTCAGCAGCACCACCAGACTGTTCGGCGAATAGAAGGGATGATCCTTCGGCCGGTTGCTCATGTTCTGCACCGTCGTCGCCGCGTAACGGCCGTCGGGCGAACAGGCGACGTCTTCCGGCGCCGAGCCGACCGCGACGGTGTCGATCACGCGCGGCTTGGCGCCGGTGGTGTCGATCAGGCTGACCGTGTCGATATCGCCGTTGCCGGCATCGGGAATGCCGAAGTTGCCGACCACGGCCAGTCCGCTGTCGCCGCAATAGGCGACGGTGAACGGCGTGACGCCGGCGACCATGTCGCGGATCGGCGGCGTCTTGATGCGCTCGTTTTCCAGCGCATACAACGACACGCGCTGCGCGTCGGCCTGGGCGACCAGCATGTGCTTGCCGTCGGCCGGGAACGAGACGGTGAGCGGCCCGCGCCCTGCCTCGAGAGGTTGCTTGTCGGCGATGGCGACCTTGCCGTCGCGGATCGACAGCCACACCAGCGCGTTGTCGGGATTGGACGCCACCACCGCCATCGCGCCGCCGGGATGGAACTTGACCGAGGACGGCCGCACGCCGAGCGCCAAGGTCTGGCTCAGGCGCGGGGTCTTGCCGGACAGATCGACCACCGACAGCGTGTCGTCGTTGGCGTAAGCCTTCGGATCGGCCGCATCCACGCGCGAGGACGACACCACTAGCGCCAGATCGCCGCGCGCGGACACCGCCAGCGATTCGGGCGGGCCCAGGTAACTGGTCGGCAGCTTCACTTCGCCGAGTTTGAGCAACTCGCCGCCATCGAGCTTGAAGAACACCGCCGAATCGCCGGCCGGCTTGGCCGCGATCGCGCTCTGGCCATCGACCAGGATCGCCTTGGAATCCACTGCAACGCCGACGACCTGCGCGTTGGCGGCCAGCGCGGCGAGGATCAGGCTCAGGGCGAGCGGCAGGCGAGATGCGTTCATGCGGGCGTCCTTCGGGGGAGGGAGCGTCGATGATCGGCAACGCGGCTGCGCACGGCCCCTGTCGAATGTCATGCCGAGGCGCTGCGATCTCGGCGATCTCCCTCTCCCTCTCCCGCTTGCGGGAGAGGGAGAGGGAGAGGGAGAGGGAGAGGGGATGAGCGCCGCGGCGCGAATGCTCTTGCTCTTAAGGAAACCTCACCGCTGGCCGGACACCCTCACCCCAACCCCTCTCCCGCCAGCGGGAGAGGGGCTTCATGCGCACTTCTGTTGGCAGCCTCGGCGATCTCCTTCTCCCTCTCCCTCTCCCGCTTGCGGGAGAGGGCCGGGGTGAGGGATGAGCGCCGCAGGCGCGAATGCTCTTGCTCTTAAGGAAGCCTCACCGCTGGCCGGACACCCTCACCCCAACCCCTCTCCCGCGCCCCGTAGGAAGTCACCTTGGGTGGCAAGCGGGAGAGGGGCTTCATGCGCACTTCTGTTGGCAGCGGTCCTGTTACCGACGCTCAGCAACACCCGCCGATGAAACTATCCGTGCGGCAACACCAGCTAGCGCCAACCGCAAGCCCGCCTTAAGGTCAGCGCAAGCGGCCCCAACGCCGCATCCCCCAAGGACCGCCATGCCCGTCGCCACCGTCAACGCCCGCACCGAACCCACGCCCTTCGTGGTGACCTTCATCGACGACGGCGGCCACACCTGGCAGGCCGACGAACCGGCCGAGCTCGGCGGCGGCGACAGCGCTCCCTCGCCCGAGCGCCTGCTGCTGTCCAGCCTGGGCGCCTGCACCGCGATCACCGTGCGCATGTACGCCGCGCGCAAGCAGTGGCCGCTGGCCGGAGTGGAAGTCGCGCTGCGCTTCAATCCCGACGGCAAGCCGGCCGCGGGCACCGATATCGAACGCAACATCCGCCTGCTCGGCGAGCTCAGCGAAGAACAGCGCGAGCGCTTGCTGCAGATCGCCAACGCCTGCCCGATCCACAAGGTGCTGACCGGCGAGGTACGCATCGCGACCCGCCTGGACGCGGCGCAAGCCTGAGCCGCGGCGACCGCGCGTAGCGGTCGCCGCGTGGGCGGCGTTACTGCGCCGCCGGCGCCGCCGCGGCGGTGCGGTGGAAGCTGTGGAACGCCCGCTGCACCAGCACGAAGAACAGCGGAATGAAGATCACGCCGAGGAAGGTGCCGGCGAGCATGCCTCCGAACACGCCGGTGCCGATCGCGCGCTGAGCGCCGGCGCCGGCACCGGTCGCGACCGCCAGCGGCAACACGCCGAAACCGAACGCCAGCGAGGTCATCAGGATCGGGCGCAGGCGGCTGTGCGCGGCCAGCACGGTGGCTTCGATCAGCGACTTGCCCTGCTCGACATAGTGCTTGGCGAATTCGACGATCAAGATCGCGTTCTTCGATGTCAGCCCGACCGTGGTCAACACCGCCACCTGGAAGTACACGTCGCGCTCCATGCCGCGCATGAAAGTGAACACGACGACGCCGATGATGCCCAGCGGCACCGCCAGCAAAATCGCCACCGGCATCGACCAGCTTTCGTACAAGGCCGCCAGCCACAGGAACACCACCAGCAGCGACAGCGCATACAGCAGCGGCGCCTGCGACACCGCTTCGCGCTCCTCGAACGACTGGCCGACGAACTCGGCGGCGAAGCCCTGCGGCAATTGCGCGACCAGGCGCTCGACTTCCTGCATCGCCTCGCCGGTGCTCAGGCCTTCTACCGCCTCGCCGTTGAGATTCATCGCCGACACGCCGTTGTAGCGTTCCAGCTGCGGCGGGCCGTGTTCCCAGCGCGAAGTCGCGAACGCCGCCACCGATACCATCTCGCCCTGCTTGTTGCGCACGTGCCAGCGGCCGAAATCCTCCGGCCGCATGCGGAACGGCGCGTCGGCCTGCATCACCACGCGCTTGACCCGGCCGCGATCGATGAAGTCGTCGATGTAGCGCCCGCCCCAGGCCACCGACAGCATGTCCTCGACATCGCTCATCGACAGCCCCAGCGAGGCCACTTTCTGCGGATCGATGTTGATGTACAGCTGCGGCGTGTCGTCCTGGCCGTTGGCGCGCACGTTGGCCAGCAAGGGGCTCTTGGCCGCCAGCTCCAGGAACTTGTCGCGCGCCGCGGTCAGCGCCTTGTGGCCCTGGCCGTAGCTGTCCTGCAGATAGAAATCGAAACCGACCGAATCGCTGAGCTGGACCACCGGCGGCGGCGCGAAGGCGAACACGCGCGCGTCGGTGATCTTCGACAACTGCTTGGCTGCGCGCTGCTGCACCGCCTTGACGCCGAGCTCGGCGGGCTTGCGCTCGCTCCAGTCGCGCAGCTGGATGAAGCCGAATCCGGCGTTCTGGCCCTTGCCGCTGAAGTTGGAGCCGGCCACGGTGAAGGTCGCCGCCACCGCCTTGCTCTCGTCTTTCAGGAAGATGTGTTCGACCTGGTCGAGCACCTTCAAGGTCCGCGCCTGGGTCGCGCCGACCGGGCCCTGCACCATCGTCAGCAGATAGCCCTGGTCCTCGGCGGGCAGGAACGCGGTCGGCAGGCGGAAGAACAGCACCGCCATCAGCACGCCCAGGCCCAGGTACACCGCCACCCAGCGCAGCGGCCGCTTGAGCATGCCGGCGATGAAACCCTCGTAACGCCGCCCGCCCTGGTCGAACTTGGTGTTGAACCAATGGAAGAACCCGCGCTGGCGCCGCGGCGCGGCCGGGTCATAGGGTTTGAGCAAGGTCACGCACAGCGCCGGGGTCAGCACGATGGCGACGATCACCGACAACACCATGGCCGAGACGATGGTGATCGAGAACTGCCGGTAGATGACCCCGGCCGAGCCTTGCAGGAACGACATCGGAATGAAGATCACCGACAGCACCGAGGCGATGCCGATCAGCGCGCCGGTGATCTGCTTCATCGACTGCGAGGTCGCCTCCACCGGCGTCATCCCTTCCTCGTGCATCAGCCGCTCGACGTTCTCGACCACGATGATCGCGTCGTCTACCAGCAGGCCGATCGCCAGCACCACCGCGAACATGGTCAGCATGTTGATGGACAGGCCGACCACGGCCAGCACGATGCAGGTGCCCAGCAGCACCACCGGCACGGCGATGGTCGGGATCAGGGTGGCGCGGATGTCCTGCAGGAACAGGTACATCACCACGAACACCAGGAAGATCGCCACGAACAAGGTCTCGACCACGCCGTGGATCGACATGCGCACGTAGGGCGAGGTGTCGAACGGAAACACCGCGGTCAGCCCGCGCGGCATCTGCGGCTTGAGCCGGTCGAGCTGGGCCTTGACGCCTTCCACCATCGCCAGCGAGTTGGCGCCGTTGGCCAGGGTGATGCCGATGCCCGAGGTGGGCTTGCCGTTGTAGCGCGCCAGGCGGCTGTAGTCGGCACGGCCCAGTTCGACCCGGGCGACGTCGCCCAGGCGCAGGCTGGCGCCGCTGCCGCTTTCGTTGCGCAGGATGATGTTGCGGAACTGCTCCGGCGTGCGCAGCCGGCCCAGCGCGATCACCGAGGCGTTGAGCTGCTGGCCCTGCACCGACGGCGTGTCGCCGAGCTGGCCGATGGAGGCCTGCGAGTTCTGCGCCTGCACCGCCGCCGACACGTCGGCGGGGGTGAGCTTGTACGAGTTGAGCTTGTCCGCGTCCAGCCAGATCCGCATCGCGCGCTTGGAGCCGAACAACTGCACGGTGCCCACGCCGGGCACGCGGCTGAGCGAATCGAACACGGTGGTGGCGACGAAATCGTCGATTTCATCCGTGCGCAGATTGCCGTTGGTGGAGACGAAGGCGACCACCAGCTGGCGCGCGCCGCTGGCCTTGGTGACGGAAATCCCCTGCTGCTGCACGATCTGCGGCAAAAGCGGGGTGGCCTGCTGCAGCTTGTTCTGCACCTGGATCTGGGCGAAATCCTGGTCGGTGCCGGTGACGAAGGTCAGGCTGACGGTGACGTTGCCGTAACGGTCGCTGGTGGAGACGATGTCCTTGAGCCCCTCCAGCCCGGTCACGTTCTGCTCGATGATCTGCGTGACCGATTCCTCCACGGTCTCGGCCGACGCGCCCGGATAGCTGGCCTCGATATCCACCGACGGCGGCGCGATATCGGGATAACGCGAAATCGGCAACCGCGTCAGCGCATACAGCCCCACCAGCACGGTGACGATCGCGATCACCCACGCGAGGATGGGGCGCTTGATGAAAAAATGCGACATCCAGTCTTCCCTGAATTAACGGCCGGCGCTCGCGGCCGGCGCCGGCCTGGACACCGGCACCGCCTTCACGAGCATGTCGGGCTCTACCTTCTGCCCGCCTTCCACGATCACGCGTTCGCCCGCCTTGAGCCCGTCCTCGACCAGCCACTGGTCGCCGACCGTGCGCGACACGCGCACGCTGCGCTGCTTGACCTTGTTGTCCTTGTCCACGACCCAGGCGCTGGCCTTGCCGTCGGCGTCCAGGGTCACCGCCTGCTGCGGCGCCAGCAAGGCATCGGCGAGCGTGCCCTCCTTGACGATCGCGCGCACGTACATGCCCGGCAACAGGGTCAGCTTCGGATTGGGCACCACCGCGCGCAACAGGAAGTTGCCCGTGGTCGGGTCGACGGTGACGTCGGAGAACTGCAGCTTGCCTTCGTGGCCGTAGGCCGCACCGTTTTCCAGTTGGATGCTGACCGCCGCGCCGGCGTCGCTGGATTGCAGCCGGCCCGAATCGATCGCCTGCTTCAGCGCCAGCCAGTTGGCGCTGGGCTGATTGACGTCCACGTAGATCGGATCGAGCTTCTGCACCAGCGCCAGCGGCTCGTCCTGGTTGGCGGTGACCAGCGAACCTTCGGTGACGTTGGACTTGCCGATACGCCCGCTGATCGGCGCGACGATGTTGGCGTAGGCCAGATTGACCCGCGCGCTCTGCAAGGTGGCGCGCGCCACGCCGACTTCGGCCTGGGCCTGGTCGGCGGCCATGACCGCGCTCTCGTTGTCCTGCTCGCTGACCGCGTGGATCTTGTTCAACTCGCGCGAACGCCTGGCCGCCAGTTGCGCGGCGTGGGCGGTGACCTCGGCCTTGCGCAGATTGGCCTGCGCGCTGTCGAAGCTCGCCCGGTACACCGCATCGTCGAGCTGGTACAGCGCCTGCCCGGCCTGGACGAATTCGCCCTCGACGAACAAGCGCTTTTTCACGATGCCGCTGACCTGCGGACGGATGTCGGCGACCTGCATCGCGCGGGTGCGGCCCGGCAACTCCTGGGTCAGGACCAACGGGGCATTGACGAGCGTGACCACGCCGACCTGCTGCGGCGGCTTGCTCCCGTCCTCCTGCGAGCGGCTTTCGCCGCAAGCAGGCAACAGGATCGCGAGCGCACATCCGGCGGCGAGCGCCATGGCATTGCTGACTGACGAACGCACTGCAGTTTCTCCTAGCGACCGCCGGGCATGGAATCATGTCCGGTATCGAGAACGACGGGATCGATGTAGCTCACGCTCTCGAGAATGTAGAACTTGCGCAGATGGAACGCGTCGCGGTAGATCGGCTCGTCGTTCTTGGTGATCGAAGGGCATACGCCTTCCGGGCACAGGCCGCCGAGCGGATCGATCAGGGTCGCGTTGTTGTCCTTGGCGATCTGCCGCAACCGTACCAGGAACGGCTCGTACGCCGTCAACAGGTGCTGCTTGCTCGCCGGCTCGCTGTTGACCCGGAAACCAGGCGCAAAAATGGTGCGCTGGACCATCTGCCGCGGCGCGAAGCCCGGATTGAGCGGCGCGTTCTGCATGATGTAGACCTTCTTGCCCGAGGCGGCGAAGCCCTCGACCATGCGGCGCACGTTCTCCAGCGCCGGATCGGCCACCGGCAGCAGCGGGCGCACTTCGCCGACGTGATCGCTGTCGCGGTTGCCGGTCAGGTACGAGTACCACGAGAAGCCGATCACCACCGATTCGATCGGCGCGGTCTTGGCCATGGCGATGGCATCGACCAGCAGCTGCCGGCACTTGGCGTGGGCGACGCGGGTGATTTCGTCGTGCGGGGCGCAACCCGGGCGCCAGGCGAAGATCGCGCCGCGGCTGTTGCCCGGATGCTCCTTGAGCACCTTGTCCACGCGCCAGTGGTACTGCGCCAGGGTGCTGTCGCCGATGAACAAGACCTTCTTCGCGCCGGTGCCGACGTTGAGGAAACCCGGCTCCTTCGGATACGGGAAGTCTTCGTTTTCGGCGGCGAGGATCTTGGCCACATCGGCCGGGATCGGACGCGCCGGGATCTGGGTCTTGTAGGTCAGCCAGCCGCCGACCGCGCACACCGCCATCGTCGCGAACAGGCCGCTGGCGACCTTCAGCGTCTTCGGCGAGCCGCGCAGCGGCCGCTCGATGTAGCGATAGGTCAGCCACGCCAGCACGAACGACAGGGCCACCACGCCCACGCGCAGGGCCGGGGTGTAGTCGCGCCAGTCGATGGTATGGGCCAGCGACAGCAGCGGCCAATGCCACAGGTACAGCGGATAGCTGATCAGGCCGACGAACACCATCCAGCGCTGGCTCAGCACGCGGCGGCTGATGAAGCTGCCCGGGCCGGCGGAAATCAGCAGCACCGAACCGATCACCGGCGCCAGCGCCCACCAGCCGGGGAATTCCATCTTGTTGTGCAGGAACGCGAACGAACCGATCAGCAGCACCGCGCCGAGGTTGGCGCGGGCGTTGTCGCCGAACAAACCCTTGTGCGGAATCCACGACGGCAGGCTTTCATGTCCGCCGTGGGCGGCCTTGTTCTGGGTGGCGAAGGCGAGCAAACCGCCGAGCGAGAGCTCCCACAGGCGCGCGGTCGGCAGATAGAACGACTGCAGCGGTTCTTCGTGCACGGCCGACACGTTCAAGTAGAACGACACCACGGTGATCGCGCCGAGCAGCGCCACCTGCCAGCGGCCCAGTCGCCAGGTCGCCCACAGCAGCAGCGGCCACACCAGGTAGAACTGCTCTTCCACGCCCAGCGACCACAAATGCACCAGCGGCGCCTCGATCGCGCCGAAGTACAGGTTGGTGTCGATGAACAAACTCAGATTGAGCACGAAGGCCGCGCCGGCGGCTATGTGTTTGCCCAGTTGCTCGAATTCGTCCGGCAACAGCACCAGCCAGCCGAACAGGAACACCGTGATCATCATGGTGATCAGCGCCGGGAAGATGCGCTTGATGCGGCGGCCGTAGAAGCCCAGCAGGCTGAACTGCTGCTTGTTCAAGGCGCGCAGCAGGATGCCGGTAATCAGATAACCGGAGATGACGAAGAAGATATCCACGCCGACGAAGCCGCCGGGTATCAGCGCCGGGAACGCGTGGAAGATCACCACCGGCAATACCGCGATGGCGCGCAGGCCATCGACGTCGGGTCGGTAATCCAGGTGCGGCGCTGCGGGTTTTTCCTTGGCCGGCGCGATGGCGTCGGTTGTGACTGCAATGGACATGGGGCTACCTGTGCTTGGCAAGAGTTGAATGGAATCCGCTGAAGGCCCGCGCGTTCGCGCCGGGCCGGCATGGACCGTCCGGGTTCATCCGTCGCCGGGTTTGCGCCTGCCCTCCTCTTGCCACCGCTTGCTGTGCACCTTCAACCACTCCACCCGCTCCATCAGCACCTTCACGTAGGCGTCGGTGTAGACCTGCGCGCCGGATTGCGAGAGATGCGACCACTCGGGAATGTCGAGGTTGTGCATCTGGGTGTAGTCCTCGAAATGGATGCCGAACGAGTTGGTCTCGCGCATCAATCGATCCCAGCCCACCGCGCGCGGGAAGCGCACGCGCTCCACATCCAGCAGATGGCCGGCCGAAGGCGTGCGCAACCACACCACTTCACCGCCCCTGGCGCGGATGCGATCGATGTCGGGCTTGGTCTTGGCGATCACGCGATCGACCAGGTCCTTTTCGATCGGATCGCCGATCCAGTACTGGCCCCAAACGTAGCGCGCGTGTTCGTTCAAGCGCGGATCGGTCTCGATCCGGTTCCACAGATACATCTGACGGTCGTCGTAGGACTCGGCGATCTTCCATACCGACAGCGGCGCCACGCCTTCGCGTTGCGGCCAGTCGGCCCGTTCGAGCAGCTTGAACAAGGTGTAGTTGCTGTCCAGGAACGCCAGATCGCGCGAGGCGGCCTTGTACAGCAGATGGCCGGACTTCTGCGAAGGCGTCTGGTGATCGATGTACTTCAGCACCGTCACGCGCCGGCCCAGCTCATCGCTGAAATAGCTCGATTCGCTGATGCCGATCACCACCAGCCCGGCGAAGCGTTCGTCGGAGGCCAGATCGTGCAGGAACGGCTGCGCGCTGGTGGCCGGCAAGGCGAGCTGCAGCGGCTTGCGTCCGGTGAGTTCCTCCCACTTGCTCAGCTCGGTGCCGAACAGCACGCGCGAGTCGCCGATGATCACCACCGAATCGGCGGGCAGCTTGTCCAGCCTGCGCCGCTGTTCGACCCAGTAGTCGCGATCGTCGTCCAGATCGCCCGCCTGCAGGCCGAGATGGCGCATCGCGATCTCCCAGCCCAGCACCAGCAGGAAGGTGCTGATCAGCACCTTCAGCATCAGCTTCGGCCAGGGTTGATCCGGCACCGGACGCGCCAGCCCGGTGCCGAAGCTGCTCTCCGAATCGGCGGTGGAAACGGCCGAATGCGGACGCTGCGACGGATCGGGTCCGAGCAGATCGGGGGCGACGGCGCCGGCGTCAAAACTGGAAGTAGATGAAACCATCGCCATTCCCTTGCGTAATGATGGTCAGAAACAGCATGCCGCTCATGGCCGAGACCAACAGCCATTGCGGAGCGCGCGCAACCACGTGTTCCAGCTCCTTGTCGCGCATATGCCAATGCGCGAACAGGGTCAGGACCACGCAGACCATGCTCAGAACGATCTGATACAACGACAGGATCGGCGCGGCGTCGGCATGCAGGCCGATCATGCTGCGGTAGATCGACATCGCCTCGGCCAGCGTCGGCGAACGGAACAGCACGCGGGTGCAGGTGATGATCCAGAACGTCAGCAACATCATGCTGACCTGGAACCACAGCCCCTTTGGAATGTTCCAGGCCTTGGTCTTGCGCCGCATCCAGCGCTCGCCGCACAGCAGCAGGCCGAATACGCCGCCCCAGATCACGAAGGTCCAGTTCGCGCCGTGCCACAGGCCGCTGATCAACAAGGTGATCATCAGATTGAGGTAGGTGCGCGCTTCGCCGTCGCGACTGCCGCCGAGCGGGTAGTACACGTAGTCGCGCAGCCAGGTCGAGAACGAAATATGCCAGCGCCGCCAGTATTCCGCGATGCCGATCGCCGCCAGCGGCGCGCGGAAGTTGTTCGGAATGCTGAAGCCAAGGCACATGGCCGCGCCGATGGCGGTGACCGAGTAACCGGCGAAGTCGAAGAAAATCTGCGTGGCGAACGAGGCCGTTCCGACCCAGGCGTCGACACCGGTGATCGGGTCGCCGTTGCCGTAGACCGCATCCACCGCCGGCGCGAACACGCCGTCGGCCAGCACCACTTTCTCGAACATGCCGAAGATCATCAGCGCGAATCCCCAGCACAGCTGATTCGCCGTGGCGGTGCGCGGACGCTGGAACTGCGGCACCAGATCGGCGGTGCGCAGGATCGGGCCGGCCACCAACTGGGTGAAGAACGACACGAACAAGGCGAAGTCGAACAACTTCGGAATCGGCTCGACCCGCTTCCAGTAGATGTCCAGGGTGTAGGACATCGAATGGAAGATGTAGAACGAGATGCCGACCGGCAGCAGGATGTTCCACTTCGGCGCGGTGTACTGCACGCCGATCAACTGCATCAGCGCGTGCCAGTTCTCCTGCGCCCAGTTGCCGTATTTGAAGAAGCCCAGAAAACTCAGGTTGAAGATGATCGACACGATCAGCCAGGCCCGTCGCCGGCCCTGCTCGGTCTGGCGATGGATCTTCAGCGCCACGGCCCAATCGACCACGGTGGAGGCCCACAGCAGCAACAGGAACGGCGGGTTCCATGCGGCGTAGAACAGAAAACTCGCCACCAGCAGATTGGCTTTCTTGATAGACCACGGCAGCCGCAGGTTGTGCAGGAACAGCACCACCGCGAAAAACACCAGGAACGTGAGCGAATTAAAGACCACGGCGAGCCTCCGTTGCCTGTGAGCGCGGATGCATCCGCAACCGGCCCGTGCGCAGGCCGGCGCCGATGCTTGCGAGCGCGGCCGTCATCGCAGCCACCACCAGGCCGCCGCGGCGACGCCGCATACCGCGACCGCGGCCAGCGCCTTCGCCGAGCCCAGCAGGATCGCGTCCTGTTGCCGGGCGCGGGCGCGCGCCTCGCCGTAGGGCATGGTCGTGTGCGCGATCATCGAATACAGCGGCAGCCAGCGCTTGGGCCACAAGCGGTTGAGGGCGATGTCCAGGCGCTTGCGCGCGACGAACCACGGCGACTGCACCTTCTTTCGCAGCTCGACGAAGTTCTCCTTCGACAGCTCGCACAGCACGTCGGTGTGCTGGCGGCGGGCCTGTTCGTAGGCGTGGAAGGCCGCGGCGGTGTCGCCCTGGTTCGCGCTCAGCGCGGACACCAGCGTGCAGCAATCCTCGAACGCCGAGTTCATGCCCTGGCCGTAGAACGGATACACCGCATGGCAGGCGTCGCCGACCAGCACCGCCCAATCGCCGAAGGTCCACGGCGCGGTACGGGTGGTGATGAGCGAGCCGACCGGATGCTTCATCCATTCCTCGATCAGCCCCGGCAGCAGCCGCACCAGATCGGGGAAGTACTTGCTGATCAGCGCGGTGATTTCTTCCGGCGTGCGCACCGTGGCGAAGCTGTCCTCGCCTTCGAACGGCAGGAACAAGGTCAGGGTGTGCGAGCCGTCGCGGTTGGGATGGGAGACGAACAGGCAATGGCTGCGCGGCCACACGTGCAGCGCGGTCAGCTCGATCACCGACTGGCCGTCGGCGCCGGGCGCCAGGGTCAGTTCCTTGTAGCCCCACTCCAGGTATTCCTGGTGATAGTTGGCGCGCTCGCCGCGCTGCAGTTCGCGCCGCGCGCTGGAGAACGCGCCGTCGGCGCCGACCATCCACTGCGGATGCGCGACCACGCGGCCCTGCGCGGTCTCGAACTCGACCGTGCGCGCGGCCTTGTCGACCTGCGCCAGGCGGTGACCGAAGTGCAGGCGCACCTGCGGATGGCGCTCGGCGTGATCCAGTAGCAGATGACCCAGCTGGTTGCGGTCGATCGAATGCAGGACTTCGCTGGCGTCCTTGCCGTAGGGCTGATAGCGCGTGCTGCCGTCGGGCGCGTGGATCACCCGGCCGCTCATCACCACCGCGGTATCGAGCACGGTCTGCAGCAGGCCGACCATCTCCAGCGCCTGCATGCCGCGCTTGGACAAGCCCAGGTTGATCGAGCGGCCGGCGCGGCCGCCCTGCGTGCGCGGATCGGGCTGGCGCTCGTACAGATCGACCGCGTAGCCCTTCTGCGCCAGCGCCAGGGTCAGCATCGAACCGGCCAGGCCGCCGCCGACGATGGCGATGCGCTCGCTGGCCGGCGTGTCGCTGGCGATCGTCTCGGCCTTGCCCAGGCTGGCGCTGCCGTCGGCATGTTCTCGCGTATGCAGGTTCATGCCGGCTCCACCGCCGCTTCGCTGGCCTCGGCCGGCACGGTGCGCATGGCGACCTCGGCAACGATCAGCTTTTCCAGCGCTTCGTTGAACTTGGACGGCTTCAGCGATCCGCCCAGACGATACAGATACGAGCGCAGGAACGCGGCGCGCTCGGCCGGCGCATACAGATCGCGGGTCATGAACGGCAGATCCGATTCGACCATCAGACGGATGGCGAGCATCGGCACCGGGCTGCGCAGCGGACGGAAGTCGGGATTGCGCAGGCCCGGGCTTTCGTTCATCGAATGGAACTCGCCGAGCATCATGCCCTGGTCGACGAAGTACGGCTTGAGCCGGTACTGCACCTTATCGACCAGCGCCGCGCCTTCCGCGCCGCGCGCGGTCAGGGTCGGGAACGCGACCAGGAACGCCTTGTTGATCGAGTCCGGCGACTTGGTCGGCTCGGTCGCCAGGAATACGTTGCGGTATTCCTTGATGATCTCCGAGATGCTGTCCACGGTCGGCTCGGCGTCGGCGACCTCGGAAATCCAGATCGTGTCCATGTTCAGGGCGCCCGGAACGAACGGGCAGATCGAACCGGAACGGCCGAGGTTGGGATGCGGCGCGCCGATGAATTCGCGCACCCACTTGAGCATGCCGGCCAAGGTCGAAGTCGGCTCGCATTCGCGCTCCACTTCCGAGACCCGCATCAGCCGCGGCACCGCGGACGACTGCATCGCCGCCGGCGTCTGGTCGTTGTGTCCGGCCGCCGCGGCGGCGTGCTTGCACGGCGCCGGGGATTGCCCTAGCTCAGTCTTCATTTCGCACTCCTTGCCTTCACGTTGTCGCGCCAGCCTTGCTGACCTGCTCGATACTTCCTGTTCATCGCTGCACTTCCTGTCGTTGTGAACCGGCCGTCCCCTAGAGGCCGCCTGGTGATCCGCGCCACGCCTCAGTACGAGGGCTCGGCGATGATTTGATTCTTTTCTTCGGCTGCCGCCACGTCTTCGAGTTCGTCGATGCGGCGGATCGCCGGCACGCCGTAGGCCCACAGCGCGACCAGGCTCATCGACACGCCCAGCAGCACGAACATCAGGCCGATGCCGCGGCCGGGGCCGACGCCGATCACGCTGCCGACGCTGTCGGCCAGCCAACCGTTTTCAAGCAGCGCCGGACCGAACACGTAATCCGACAACGGCCCGGCCAGGCAGTAACCGATCGCCATCGCCACGTTGAGCACCAGGTCCTGGATCGCGAAGCAGCGGCCCAGCAACTGCGGCGGAACCTTGCTTTGCCACAGCGAGTTGTTGGAGGCGTCGATCGCCGGCAGCATCGTGAACAACACGAACCCCGCCACCGCGACCAGAAGGAACGTGGGATGCAGCCCATGCGCGGCCAGGAACACGCCGCCGAGCATCGAGAACACCAGCACCCCGTTGATGCGCTTCTTCGGCCCGCCCGACATCGTCATCGCCAGGCCGCCGAGCAGCAGGCCGCAGCCGCTGATGGCGTATTGCATGCCGACCCGCTCCGGCGTGGAGAACGACAGCAGCAAGGGTGCGATGAGCACGCTGGCGATGGCGAACACGAAATGGTTATAGCCATACACCTTCAGCAGGCCGAGCAATCCCGGCCGCCCGTGCACGTAACGCCAGCCGATCACCGCTTCGCGCAAGACGCTTTCGGGCGCTGCGCCGGTGCTCGCCGGCGCGCGCGGGATCGTCACCAGCAACAAGGTCACGATGCCGACGGCGAAGGTCGAAGCATCGATCAGCAGCACGCCCTTGAAATCGATGGCGCTGACCAGGAAACCGGCCAGCAGCGGCCCGCAGATCGAGGCCGCGGCTTCGCCGGAATGAACCAGCCCGTTCGCGCGCGGCAGATGTTGCGCCGGCACCAGCAGCGGCACGCTGGCGAGGAAAGCCGGCTTGCGGAAGGTTTCCAGCAGCGAGGCGGTCGCGGCGACCGCGTACACATGCCAGACCGCGAGTTGGCCAGTGGACAGCAGCAAGGCCAACGACGCCATCAAGGTCATCGCCGCTACGTCGCAGACCATCAGGATCGTGCGCCGGTCCCAGCGATCGACCAGCGCGCCGGCCCACGGCGCGGCGAAGATCGCCGGCAGCGCGGTGACGATGAAGGTGATCGCGAACTGGGTGGTCGAGCCGGTGGTGCGCAGCACCCACAGTCCCAGGGCGAAGCTCGACAGCTTCGAGCCGATGCCCGAGAGCATCTGCCCGATCCACACCAGCAGGAAATTCCGCGACAGCACGAACCGGCTCATACCCGTATTGCTCCCTTGCATGACTGCATCGGCATGCGGCCGCGCCATCGCTTCGTGGTGGTGCTCATAGCGGCAGCTCCGCTGGTGCGTCATCGGACTGAAAATCGACCGTCGGCGTCTTCGCCGGGGCACCCGTCCGCGTCGCTTGCGCGCGGGCGCGGCGATCGCCCACGCGCGAGGCCAGCGCGGCGAGCGTGGGCTGTTCGAACAGATCGGCCAGGGCCAGATCGAAACCGGCCGCGTGCAGACGGCCTTGCACTTGCAGGGCCAGCAGCGAATGACCGCCGAGGTCGAAGAAGCGGTCGTTGCGGCCGACGCGGTCGAGCTTGAGTGCGTCGGCCCACAGCTGCGCCAGCAGGGTTTCGGTCTCGCCTTGCGGCGCTTCGTAGTCGCGGCGGCGGTAGGCATCGGCGTCGGGCGCCGGCAACGCCTTGTGGTCGAGCTTGCCGTTGGAGGTGCGCGGCAGGCTTTGCAGTTGCAGATAGGCCGACGGCAGCATGTAGTCCGGCAGCGTCGCGCTCAGATGGGCACGCAATGCGTCGGCGTCCATCGCCGTATCGTCGTGGGTGACGATGTAGGCCACCAGGCGCTTGTGGCCCGGCTGATCTTCACGCGCCAGCACCACGGCGTCGCGCACCGATTCGTGCTCGATCAGGCGCGATTCGATCTCGCCCAGCTCGATGCGGAAGCCGCGGATCTTGACTTGGAAGTCGTTGCGGCCCAGGTATTCGATATTACCGTCGGCTCGCCAGCGACCCAGGTCGCCGGTCTTGTACATGCGCTCGCCGTCGATGAACGGATTACGCAGGAAGCGTTCCGCGGTCAGCTCATCACGGTTGAAGTAGCCGCGCGCCACGCCGGCGCCGCCGATGTACAACTCGCCGCTGGCGCCCATCGGCACCGGCTGCAAGTGGCGGTCGAGCAGGTAAATCTGGGTATTCGCCAGCGGACGGCCGATGTGCGGGGCGAAGCCGCTGTCGCGGTCCATCGCGACCCAGGTCGAGTAGGTCGTAGTTTCAGTCGGGCCGTACAGGTTGCACAGGCGCTGCACCGGGGTCTGCGCGAACAGGCGTTCGGCCAGTTCGCGCTTCAGCGCTTCGCCGGCGACGTTGACGACTTCGACCTTGGGGTCGATCGCCTGAGCGTCCAGCAAGGCTTGCAATGCAGACGGAACGGTGTTGATCAGGCGGATGTCGTGCTCGCCTTCCTGCAGCGCCAGCGCGTCATCGACCACTTCCGTGCAGCCGCCGACGATCAGCGGGGCGAAGCATTCGTAGATCGACAGATCGAAGTTCAGCGAGGTCGAGAACAGCGTCTTCGCCAGCACCGACGCTTCGAACGATTCCTTCGCCCAGACCAGGAAGTTCACCGCGTTGCGGTGTTCGATCATCACGCCCTTCGGCATGCCGGTCGAACCGGAGGTGTAGATCAGGTAGGCAAGATGGTTAGACGTCAGACCGTTCACGGCTGGCGCTTCGGAAGATTCGCTCCGCCACGCCGCATCCGGATCAACCAGATCGATCAACGGCGCCGCCACCACGTCCGGCAACGACTCGCGCGCCGTCGCCGAAGTCAGCACCGCCACCGGCGCGCTGTCGGCCAGCATGTGCGCCAGACGATCGCGCGGGTACACCGGGTCCAGCGGCACGTAGGCGCCGCCGGCCTTGAGTACGCCGAACACGCCGATCACCATCGAAAGACCGCGTTCGATACTGATGCCGACACGGTCGTCGGGCTTCACGCCCAGGCCGATCAAATGATTCGCAAGCCGGTTGGCCTGACGATCCAATTCGGCATAGCTCAGCGATTCGCCACGATGCACCACCGCCGTCGCATCCGGCGTCCGCGCGACCTGCGCCTCGAACAACTGGTGGATGCAAGCCTGCTCGGGATACGCCTTGCCGGTATCGTTGAGATCGGCCAGTACGCGCTGCCGCTCAGCCGCCGGCAACACCTCCAACTGCGTCAGCGCCGAACCCGGCGCCTGTTCCAGCGCCTGCGCCAACGAAGCCAGCGCGGTATCGAACATCGCGCAGATCAGAGCCGGATCGATCGACTCATCGACCTGGACGTTGAAGCTCAAGCCGCCATCGGCCTCATCGTTGACCGACACGGTCAAGGGATAGTTGGTCCGCTCCGACCACTGCAGCAGTTCCAGGCCGGTGGAGAAACCGTCCTGCGCATCGCCGCCCTCGCCCGCCGCCTGATAGCGGTAATTGAGCAGCGAGTTGAACAACGGCAGCGGCGACGGCACCGCGCTGCAACGCTGGGCCAGATTGAACGGCGCGTGCTCGTGACGCAGCAGTTCGGTCAGGCGCTCGTGCGCCAGTCGCACCTTGTCGCGCACGCTGCCTTCGCCCAGCGCCAGACGCAGCGGCAAGGTGTTGATGAACACGCCCATGCCGCGATCGGCGCCTTCGCCGCCGTGCATGCGGCCGAACATCACCGTGCCGAACACGACATCGTCGCGGCCGCTGACCCGTGCCAGCACCATCGCCCAGGCGAGGTGGCACAGCGTCGCCGGGCCCACGCCGGCGGCGCGCGCGGCCGCGCGCAGGCGGCGGCTGAGATCGGCGGAGACTTCGAAATCGGCTTCGGCGATGCGGCTGCCGTCGCCCTGGGTATCGAGCAGGCCGAACGCCGCGGTCGGCTCATCGATATCGCCCAACAGATTGCGGAAATAGCTTTCGTGCTCTTCGCGGCTCACACCCAGGCGAGCCTGAGCGACGAAATTGCGGAACGGCACCGGCGCCGGCAGTTCGCTGACGCGGCCGCGCAGGATCGCCTCGACTTCCTCGTGAATCAGCTGCAGCGCGGTGTGATCGCTGGTCAGGTGATGCATCAGTTCCAGCGCGACCCAGCGCTGGTTGCGCTCGTCGCGGGCGATGAACCAGCGCCACGCCGGCGCCTGGCGCAGATCCAGACGGTAATGGCGCGGATCGAAACGCTCGCGCAGCTGTACGGCGATATCGCCGTCGGCCGGATCGAGTTCGATCTGCTCGATCACCAGCGGCGCGCGCCGCCACACCACCTGCACCGGTTCGGGCAGGCCTTCCCAGGCCAGCGCGGTGCGCAGGATGTCGTGACGGTCGATCACCGTCTGCAAGGCTTCGGCGTAGCGATCGAAATCCTCGCGATGCTGCACGGCGTACAGCGTCGGCGACAGGAACACGTCGCCGTGGCGGCCGAGCGCGTGGTGGAACAGGAAGCTTTCCTGCAGCGGCGCCAGCGGATAGATGTCCTGGACATTGGCCGCGCCGCCGGGCACCGCCGCGATGATGCGGTCGATGTCGGCCTGCTGCAGCCGCACCAGCGGCAACATCGCGGGCACGATGGTGTCGCTGTCGGGCGCGATCGCGTTGGCCGGCACCGCCACGCTGGCGTAGTCGCCGCCGACCGCCGCGGCCAGCGCCTGCAAGGTCGGCGCGGCGAACAAGGCGCGCACGTCGATGGCCAGGCCGGCGTTGCGCATGCGCTCGATCAGGCTCACCGCCAGCAGCGAATGGCCGCCGAGTTCGAAGAAGTTATCGTGCCGGCCGACCTGATCGAGCTTGAGCACTTCGCTCCACAACTGCGCGATCGCGGTTTCGACGGCACCGACCGGCGCCTCGTAGGCTCGCGACAGATACGCATCGGCCTGCGGCGCCGGCAATGCCTTGCGGTCCAGCTTGCCGTTGGTGGTCAGTGGCATGCGTTCCAGCACCACGTACGCCGCCGGCACCATGTACTCGGGCAGCGCCGCGCTCAGGTGTGCGCGCAGGGTTTCGATCTCGACGCCGGCTTCGTCGTTGCTTCGCACATAAGCGACCAGACGCTTGTCGCCGGGGCGATCCTCGCGCGCCAGCACCGCGACTTCGCCGACGCCGGGGCAACCGGCCAGGCAAGCTTCGATCTCGCCCAACTCGATACGGAAGCCGCGGATCTTGACCTGGAAATCGCCGCGGCCCAGGAACTGCAGGCTGCCGTCGGCATTCCAGCGCGTGCGGTCGCCGGTGCGGTACAACTTCGCCCCCGCCTGCGCCGCGAACGGATCGTCGAGGAAACGCGCGGCGGTGAGGTCCGGCGCGCCCAGATAGCCGTGCGCGACACCCACGCCGCCGATGCACAGCTCGCCTTCGGCGCCGCGCGGCAACAGCCGCAACTGCGCGTCCAGCACGTAGGTGCGCACGCCCGGCAGCGGCCGGCCGATCGGCAGCTCGGCGCCGGACAGCTCCGAGCCGTCGCGGGTGGCGAGCATGGTGGCGCAGACCGACGCCTCGGTCGGGCCGTAGTGGTTGCTCAGCGCGACCCGGCCTTGCGTGAGTTCCGCGAAGCGGCGCACCAGTTCCAGCGGAACGCTTTCGCCGCCGAACATCAACAGGCGCAGGTCCGGCAGCACCGGCGCATCGCGGCCAGCGCGCAGATCGATCAGGCCGTCGGTCCAGCGCCGCCACAACGCCGCCGGCGCGTCGATCGCGCTGATGCGATGTTCGCGGCAATAGTCTTCCAGCGCGCTCGCGGTCAGGTCGGCGGGCGAAGGATGCAGCACCAGCGCCGCGCCGACCGACAGGGCTGGGAATACGTCGCCGACCGAGGCATCGAACACCAGCGGTGGAATCATCAGCAGACGCTGGCCGGCGAAATCGTGTCCGGCGACGAAACCGCGCACCAGATTCATCGCGCCGCGATGGCTGACCACCACGCCCTTCGGCGTGCCGGTCGAGCCGGAGGTGTAAATCACGTACGCGGTGGCGTCTGCATCGGCGTTCAGCGCCGGCGCGCGGGTATGCGCCGCCAATCCGGCGACAGTGGCGATGTGGCCGGACAGGCTTGCGCGCCATTGCACGGCCTTGCCGGCGTATTCGGCGAAGGCCTCGTTCGGCAGCAACAGGGCCAGGACCTGCGCATCGTTGAGCACGTAAGCGATGCGTTCGTCGGGATAACCCGGATCGACCGGCACGTAAGCCGCGCCTGCGGCCAGGATGCCGAGCACGCCGATCAGCGAGTCGATCGAGCGATCGGCCAGGATCGCGATGCGGCTGTCGGCATCGGCGCCGAGTTCGCGCAGATGCCGGGCCACGCCGTTGGCGCGCGCGACCAGTTCGCCGTAGTTCAATTCGCGGCCGGGTTCGACCACGGCGGCCGCATCGGGTGTGCGTTCGGCCTGGGCCAGAATCCAGGCGTACAGCGATTGCGCATCGGCATCGAGATGCCCGTCGGCATGCGCGCCGCCGTCGCCGAGCGCGAGCAGCTCGGCGCGTTCGATCGCATCGGGCAGTTCGATGTCGGCGATCGCCTGATGCTCGTCGACAACCATCGCCTGCAGCATCCGCCGCAGATAGCCCAGATGGCGCTCGATGCTGGATCGGTCGAACAAAGCGCTGGCGTATTCCAGCTGGCCGACGATGCGCTCGCCGACTTCGCTCAGATCCAGGCCGAGATCGAACTTGGCGATGCCGTAGGCCGGATTGACTTCCGACACGCTCAAGCCGGGCAGGCGCAGGGATTCTTCGTCCAGATTCTGCCAGGCCAGCATCACCTGGAAGATCGGCGCATGCGCCAGGCTGCGCAGCGGGTTGACCAGCTCCACCACCTGCTCGAACGGCAGATCCTGATGATCCTGCGCTTCCAGCACCCGGCTCTTGACCTGCTGCAGCAGTTGCGCGGCGCTGCCGTCTATCTGCGCGCGCTGCGCCTGGGTGTTGACGAAGAAGCCGATCAGCGGCTCGATTTCCGGGCGCGTGCGATTGGCCACGGCGGTGCCGACGACGACATCGTCCTGGCCGGACAGGCGCGACAACACCGCCATCCACGCCGCCAGCACGGTCATGTACAAGGTCGCGCCGTGGCGCTGGCCGAGCTTGCGCAGGGCCTGGGTGAGTTCGGCGTCGAACTCCACCGGCACCGCGTCGCCGACGAAGGATTGCTGCGGCGGGCGCGGGCGATCGGTCGGCAGTTCCAGCAGCGCCGGCGCGCCGGCCAGCGCTTGCTGCCAGTAGTCGCTCTGCTTCGCCAGCACTTCGCCCTGCAGCCAGTGCCGTTGCCATACCGCGTAATCGGCGTACTGGATCGGCAACGGCGGCAGCGGATCGTCTTCGCCGGCCAGATAGGCGGCGTACAAGGCGCTCAGCTCTTCGGTGAACACGCCCGCCGACCAGCCGTCGGAGGCGATGTGATGCATGGTGATCGACAGGACGTGTTCGTCGTCCGCGGTCTGCAACAGCTCGCCGCGCAACAGCGGGCCGTGTTCCAGATCGAAGGCGCGGATGGTGGCGTCGGCCAGATGCCGGTCCAGCGCCGCGGCGTCGGCGCCGCGCAGATCGCGCATGCGCAGGTCGAAGCCGGCATCGGCCGGGCCGATGTGCTGCACGGTCTGGCCATCGACACGGCGGAAGGTGGTGCGCAGCACTTCGTGCCGCGCCACGATGCGGTCGAGCGCGCGCTGCAGCGCGCTGCGATCCAGCGCGCCGCGCAGGCGCAGCGCCATCGGGATGTGATACGCCTCGCTGCCGCCGTCGAGCTGGCTGAAGAACCACAGGCGTTGTTGCGCGTACGACAGCGGCAAGGCCTGATCGCGCGGCACCGGCAGGATCGGCTGCTGTTCGCTGCGGGTGCGTCCGTGCAAATGCTCGGCCAGCTCGGCCAGCACCGGACGCGCGAACAGATCCTTGAGCGAAACCTCGACTTCCAGCGCGCGGCGCAGGCGCGACAACAGCGTCACCGCAAGCAGCGAATGCCCGCCGAGTTCGAAGAAGTTGTCGTGGCGGCCGACCCGCTCGAGCTTTAGCACGTCGGCCCACAGCTGCGCCAGGGCGGATTCGACCTCGCCGACCGGCGCTTCGTATTCGCGCACCCGGTACGCGGAGGCGTCCGGCGCCGGCAGCGCCTGGCGGTCGAGCTTGCCGTTGCCGGTCATCGGCATGCGGTCCAGCACCACGAACGCGCCCGGCACCATGTAGGCCGGCAGGCTCTCGGCCAGATGCGCACGCAAGGCTTCGATATCGATTTGGCTCGGATCGGCGGCCGACACGTAACCGACCAGACGCTTGTCGCCGGGCTGGTCTTCGCGCGCCAGCACCGCGCTTTCGCGCACGCCGGGGAACTGCGCCAAACGCGCTTCGATCTCGCCCAGCTCGATGCGGAAGCCGCGAATCTTGACCTGGAAGTCGTTGCGTCCGAGGTATTCGATCTGGCCGTCGCCGCGCCAACGGCACAGGTCGCCGGTCTTGTACAGACGCTCGCCGGCCACGAACGGGCTGGCGATGAAACGCTCTTCGGTCAGCTGGGCGCGATTGAGATAGCCGCGCGCGACCTGGGCGCCCCCGATATAGAGCTCGCCCGCCACGCCGATCGGCGCCGGCTGCAGGTGCTGATCGAGGATGTAGATGCGGGTGTGCACGATCGGCTTGCCGATCAGCAGCTGCGAGGCCGGATCGCCGTCGAGCACGCACATGGTCGCGTCCACCGTCGCCTCGGTCGGGCCGTAGGCGTTGATCAGGCGCGGCAGGTGGCCGTCGCGCTGGAACCAGCGCGCGACCATTTCCGAGTTGACTTTCTCGCCGCCGATCATGATCTGGCGAACGCCGCGCGGAATCTCGCCGCCGCGTTCGTCGGCCAGCTGGTGCCAGAACGCGGTGGGCAGATTCAGCACGCTGATCTTCTGCTCTTCGCAGTGGCGCCAGAACGTGGTGGCATCGGCGATCCATTCGTCGCTGCGCAGCACCAGGGTGCAGCCGGTGCACAGCGCGCCGAAGTATTCCTCCACCGACATGTCGAAGCTCAGCGCGGCGAACTGCAGCAGGCGGTCGTCGGGTTCGAGCGCGTAGCCGACTTCCAGCGCATGCACCAGCGTGGTCAGGCTGCGGTGCTCGATCATCACGCCCTTGGGCAGACCGGTCGAGCCGGAGGTGTAGATCACATAGGCCAGCTGATCCGGCCGCAGACCCAGCGTGGCCGGGTCCGGGTTGCTGTCGTCGTGCGCGGATTGCGCATCGTCGCCGTCGAGCACGCGCACCTGCGCGTTCGTCGCCGGCAACGAGGCGCGCAACGCCGGTTGAGTCAGCACCACCTTCGGGCCGACATCGCCGAGCATGTATTCCAGGCGATCCGGCGGATAGGCCGGATCCAGCGGCACGTAGGCGCCGCCGGCCTTGAGCGTGGCGAGGATGCCCACGACCATCTCGGCGCTGCGTTCCATGTAGATGGCGACGCGGTCGTCGGGCTTCAGGCCGCCGGCGATCAGGCTGTGCGCGAGGCGGTTGGCGCGACGGTTGAGTTCGGCGTAGCTGACCTCACGGCCCTGGTACACCAGGGCAACGGCGTCGGGACGCTGCGCGACCTGCGCTTCGAACAGGGCCTGCACGCACTGCGGCGGCGGCAGCTCGGCGGCGGTGTCGTTCCAGGCTTCCAGGATCTGATGGCGCTCGTCGGCGCCGAGCAGCTCGATCCGATCGACCGCCTGCGCATCGTCGGCGGCCATCGCCGCGAGCATGCCGCGCAGGTAGCCGACGCCGCGTTCGACCGTGGCGCGGTCGAACAACGAGGTCGCGTATTCCATGCGGCCGACAATGCAGCCGTCGCTCTCGCCCAGATCCAGGCTGAGGTCGAACTTGGCCACGTCGTAGGTCGAGTCTTCCAGCGAAGCCTCGATCCCGGGAAATTCGAGCACGCCTTCGGCCGTGTTCTGCCAGGCCAGCATCACCTGGAAGATCGGCGCGTGCGCCATGCTGCGCACCGGATTGACCCGTTCCACGATCTGTTCGAACGGCAGGTCCTGGTGATCCTGCGCTTCCAGCACCCGCGTCTTGACCCGCTGCAACAGCTGCGAGGCGCTGCCATCGACCGGGACGCGCAAGGCCTGGGTGTTGACGAAGAAGCCGATCAGGCCTTCGATTTCCGAGCGCGTGCGATTGGCCACGGCGGTGCCGACGACGATGTCGTCCTGGCCCGACAGACGCGACAGCACCGCCATCCACGCGGCCAGCACGGTCATGTACAAGGTCGCGCCGTGGCGCTGACTGAGCCGGCGCACGGCCTGGCTCAACTCGGCGTCGAAATGCACCGGTACGATGGCGCCGTCGAAGGATTGCTGCGGCGGACGCGGGCGATCGGTCGGCAGTTCCAATACCGCCGGCGCGCCGGCCAGGGTCTTGTGCCAGTAATCGCTCTGCTTGCTCAGCACATCGCCGACCAGCCATTGCCGTTGCCAGACCGCGTAGTCGCTGTACTGGATCGGCAGCGGCAGCAGCGGGTCGTCTTCGCCGGCCAGATAGGCCGCATACAACGCGCTGAGTTCATCGCTGAACACGGCCAGCGACCAGCCGTCGGACACGATGTGGTGCATCGTGATCGCCAACAGGTGTTCGTCGTCGTTCACTTGCAGCAACAGGCCGCGGGCCAGCGGGCCGCGTTCCATGTCGAAGGGCCGCTCGGCCTCTTCGTCCAGGCGCCGGCGCACCGCCGCGGCGTCCGCGCCGCGCAGATCCGCGCGCTGCAGCGAGAAGCCGATATCGGCCGGGGCGATGCGCTGCACGGTCTGTTCCTGATCGCGCAGGAACGTGGTGCGCAGCACTTCATGTCGCCACACGATGCGGTCGAGCGCGCGCTGCAGGGCGGCGCGGTCGAGCGCGCCGCGCAGACGCAGGACCAGCGGAATGTGGTACGCCTCGCTGCCGCCGTCGACCTGGGCCAGGAACCACAGGCGCTGCTGCGCGTACGACAGCGGCAGTTCCTGATCGCGCGGCGCCGGCAGGATCGGCTGTTGCTCGCTGCGAGCCTGCGCTTGCAGATGCGCCGCCAGATCCGACAGCACCGGCCGGGCGAACAGATCCTTCAGCGAGACTTCCACCGACATCGCGCTGCGTATGCGCGACAGCAGCGTTACCGCCAGCAGCGAGTGGCCGCCGAGTTCGAAGAAATGATCGTGGCGGCCGACCTGGTCGAGCTTGAGCACGCCGGCCCAGATCTGCGCCAGCGCGGTTTCGGTTTCGGTCAGCGGCGCTTCGTAGTCGCAGCGGCGGTAGGCATCGGCGTCGGGCGCCGGCAGCGCCTTGCGGTCGAGCTTGCCGTTGGAGGTGCGCGGCAGGCTCTGCAGGTGCAGATAGGCCGACGGCAGCATGTAGTCGGGCAGCGTCGCGCTCAGGTGGCCGCGCAATGCGTCGGCGTCCATGGCCGTATCGTCGTGGGTGACGATGTAGGCCACCAGGCGCTTGTCGCCGGGCTGGTCTTCGCGCGCTAGCACCACGGCATCGCGCACCGCTTCGTGCTCGATCAGGCGCGATTCGATCTCGCCCAGCTCGATGCGGAAGCCGCGGATCTTGACCTGGAAGTCGTTGCGGCCCAGATATTCGATATTGCCGTCGGCGCGCCAGCGACCCAGGTCGCCGGTCTTGTACATCCGCTCGCCGTCGATGAACGGATTGGGCAGGAACCGTTCCGCGGTCAGCTCATCACGGTTGAAGTAACCGCGCGCCACGCCGGCGCCGCCGATGTACAACTCGCCGCTGGCGCCCATCGGCACCGGCTGCAAGTGACGGTCGAGCAGGTAAACCTGCGTATTCGCCAGCGGACGGCCGATGTGCGGAGCGAAGCCGCTGTCGCGGTCCATCGCGACCCAGGTCGAGTACGTCGTCGTTTCGGTCGGGCCGTACAGGTTGCACAGACGCTGCACCGGCGTCTGCGCAAACAGACGCTCGGCGAGTTCGCGCTTGAGCGCTTCGCCAGCGACGTTGACGACTTCGACCTTGGGGTCGATGGCCTGTGCGTCCAGCAAGGCTTGCAATGCAGACGGCACGGTGTTGATCAGGCGGATGTCGTGCTCGCCTTCCTGCAACGCCAGCGCGTCATTGACCACTTCTGTGCAGCCGCCGACGATCAGCGGGGCGAAGCATTCGTAGATCGACAGATCGAAGTTCAACGAGGTCGAGAACAGCGTCTTCGCCAGCACCGACGCTTCGAACGATTCCTTCGCCCAGACCAGGAAGTTCACCGCGTTTCCGTGTTCGATCATCACGCCCTTGGGCATGCCGGTCGAACCGGAGGTGTAGATCAGATAAGCGAGATGGCTGGAGGTCAGGCCGCTCACAACGGGCGCTTCAGCGGGTTCGTTCCGCCACGCCGCATCCGGATCAACCAGATCGATCAACGGCGCAGCCACCACGTCCGGCAACGACTCGCGCGCCGTCGCCGAAGTCAGCACCGCCACCGGCGCGCTGTCGGCGAGCATGTGCGCCAGACGGTCGCGCGGGTACACCGGGTCCAGCGGCACATAGGCGCCGCCGGACTTGAGCACGCCGAACACGCCGATAACCATCGACAGCCCACGCTCGATGCTGATGCCGACGCGGTCATCGGGCTTCACGCCCAGGCCGATCAGATGATTCGCAAGCCGGTTGGCCTGACGATTCAGCTCGGCATAGCTCAGCGATTCGCCGCCATGCACCACCGCCGTCGCATCCGGCGTCCGCGCGACCTGCGCTTCGAACAGCTCATGGATGCAAGCGGTCTGCGGATACTCGGCCTGGGTCTGATTGAGATCGCTCAGCACCCGCCGGCGCTCATCGGCATCGAGCAGATCGATGCGATCCACCGGTTGAGCATCGTCGCTCGCCAGCGCCTGCAGCATCCGGCGCAGATAGCCCACATAACGCTCGGCGGTGGCGCGGTCGAACAGCGCGGTCGCGTATTCCAGGCGGCCGGCGATGCGGTCTTCGACTTCCGACAGCTCCAGGCCGAGATCCAGCTTGGCCAGATCGTAGGGCATCTCGATCGGGGTCGCGCTCAGATCCGGCAGTGCCAACTCGCCCGCGTCGGTGTTCTGCCAGGCCAGCAGCACCTGGAAAATCGGCGCGTGCGACAGGCTGCGCGGCGGATTGACGATCTCCACCACTTGCTCGAACGGCAAATCCTGGTGTTCCTGCGCATCCAGCACGCGGCCCTTGACCTGCTGCAACAGCTCGCCCACGGTGCCGGCGATGTTGGCGCGCAGCGCCTGGGTGTTGACGAAGAAACCGATCAGGTCCTCGATCTCGGTGCGGGTGCGATTGGCCACCACGCTGCCGACGACGACATCGTCCTGACCGGACAGGCGCGACAGCACCGCCATCCACGCGGTCAGCACGGTCATGTAGAGGGTGATGCCGTGGCGCTGACTCAGCCGTTTCAGGCTTTGGGTCAGCGCGGCGTCCAGTTCGACCGCGACGCTGGCGCCGACGAAGACCGGCTGCGCCGGGCGCGGACGGTCGGTCGGCAGTTCCAGCAACACCGGCGCGCCGTCCAATGCGTTGCGCCAGTACGCGCTCTGCCTGGACAACTGGTCGCCGCGCATCCACTGGCGCTGCCACACGGCGTAATCGGCGTACTG
Organism: Lysobacter gummosus; assembly: GCF_001442805.1. Taxonomy (NCBI): domain Bacteria; kingdom Pseudomonadati; phylum Pseudomonadota; class Gammaproteobacteria; order Lysobacterales; family Lysobacteraceae; genus Lysobacter; species Lysobacter gummosus. The sequence goes on from NZ_CP011131.1 coordinate 4,916,338, forward strand.
GATCGGCAGCGGCGGCAGCGGATCGTCCTGGCCGCGCGCGTAAGCGCTGTACAGCGCATCCAGTTCGCGAATCAGCAAGCCCTTCGACCAGCCGTCGGAGACGGTGTGGTGCATGGTCACGACCAGCACGTGTTCGTCGTCCGCGGTCTGCAGCAGTTGCCCGCGGATCAGCGGGCCGCGCTCCAGATCGAAGGGCGCCTCGGCTTCCGCGTGCAGATGTCCTTGCAGCGATTCGACATCGCCGCGCAGGTCGCGGTGTTGCAGCGCGAAGCCCAGTTCCGGCGCGGCGATGCGCTGCACGGTCTGCTCATGCTCGCGCACGAAGGTGGTCCGCAGCGCCTCGTGCCGCCATACGATGCGGTCGAGCGTGCGTTGCAGTGCGTCGCGATCGAGCCGGCCGCTCAGGCGCAGGGCCAGCGGGACGTGGTACGAGCCGCTGGCGCCATCGACCTGAGCCAGGAACCACAAGCGCTGCTGCGCGTACGACAGCGGCAGCTCCTGGTCGCGCGATACCGGCAGGATCGGCTGCTGCTCGCTGCGCGCCTGGCCTTGCAGATGCGCGGCCAGTTCCGACAGCACCGGACGCGCGAACAGATCGCGCAGCGACACATCGACCGACAGCGCGCGGCGCAGGCGCGAGAGCGAGGTCACCGCGAGCAGGGAGTGGCCGCCGAGTTCGAAGAAATGATCGTGGCGGCCGACGCGGTCGAGCTTGAGCACGTCGGCCCACAGCTGCGCCAGCAGGGTCTCGGTCTCGCCTTGCGGGGCTTCGTAATCGCGGCGTCGATAGGCATCGGCGTCCGGTGCCGGCAACGCCTTGCGGTCGAGTTTTCCGTTGGAGGTGCGCGGCAGGCTCTGCAGTTGCAGATAGGCCGACGGCAGCATGTAGTCCGGCAGCGTCGCGCTCAGGTGGGCGCGCAATGCATCGGCGTCCATGGCCGTATCGTCTTGGGTGACGATGTAGGCCACCAGGCGCTTGTCGCCGGGCTGGTCTTCGCGCGCCAGCACCACGGCGTCACGCACGGATTCGTGCTCGATCAGGCGCGATTCGATCTCGCCCAGCTCGATGCGGAAGCCGCGGATCTTGACCTGGAAGTCGTTGCGGCCCAGATATTCGATATTGCCGTCGGCGCGCCAGCGACCCAGGTCGCCGGTCTTGTACATGCGCTCGCCGTCGATGAACGGATTCGGCAGGAAACGTTCCGCCGTCAGTTCGTCGCGATTGAAGTAACCGCGCGCCACGCCGGCGCCGCCGATATACAACTCGCCGCTGGCGCCCATCGGCACCGGCTGCAAGTGACGGTCGAGCAGGTAAACCTGGGTATTCGCCAGCGGACGGCCGATGTGCGGGGCGAAGCCGCTGTCGCGGCCCATCGCGACCCAGGTCGAATAGGTCGTGGTTTCGGTCGGGCCGTACAGGTTGCACAGACGCAGCACCGGGGTCTGCGCGAACAGGCGTTCGGCGAGTTCGCGCTTCAGCGCTTCGCCGGCGACGTTGACGACTTCGACCTTGGGGTCGATCGCCTGTGCGTCCAGCAAGGCTTGCAATGCAGACGGAACGGTGTTGATCAGGCGGATGTCGTGCTCGCCTTCCTGCAGCGCCAGCGCGTCATCGACCACTTCCGTGCAGCCGCCGACGATCAGCGGCGCGAAGCATTCGTAGATCGACAGGTCGAAGTTCAGCGAGGTCGAGAACAGCGTCTTCGCCAGCACCGATGCTTCGAACGACTCCTTGGCCCAGGCCAGGAAGTTCACCGCATTGCGGTGTTCGATCATCACGCCCTTGGGCATGCCGGTCGAACCGGAGGTGTAGATCAGATAAGCGAGATGGCTGGAGGTCAGGCCGCTCACAACGGGCGCTTCAGCGGGTTCGTTCCGCCACGCCGCATCCGGATCAACCAGATCGATCAACGGCGCAGCCACCACGTCCGGCAACGACTCGCGCGCCGCCGCTGAAGTCAGCACCGCCACCGGCGCGCTGTCGGCGAGCATGTGCGCCAGACGGTCGCGCGGATACACCGGGTCCAGCGGAACATACGCTCCGCCGGCCTTGAGCACACCAAACACACCGATCACCATCGACAGACCGCGTTCGATGCTGATGCCGACGCGGTCATCGGGCTTCACGCCCAGGCCGATCAGATGATTCGCAAGCCGGTTGGCCTGACGATTCAGCTCGGCATAGCTCAGCGACTCGCCGCCATGCACCACCGCTGTCGCATCCGGCGTCCGCGCGACCTGCGCCTCGAACAGCTCATGAATGCAAGCGGTCTGCGGATACTCGGCCTGGGTCTGATTGAGATCGCTCAGCACCAGCCGGCGTTCATCGGCGTCGAGCAGATCGATGCGATCCACCGGCTGAGCGTCGTCGGCCGCCATCGCGCCGATCGCGCGCTGCAGGTAGCCGGCGCAACGCTGGGCCATCGCCGGATCGAACAGCGCCGAGGCATGGCTCAACCGGCCGACGATGCCGTCATCGGCAGCGCTCAGCTGCAAATGCAGTTCGAAGGTTTCGCCACGCGCGAAAAACAGCGAGATTTCGCCGCCGCCCGCGACCTCGCCCTCATCGGCCGCAACCAACCGCCCCACTTCGGCCAGCCATTGGCCGACGGACTGCGTGGCATCGATCGGCAAGCTGCGCGCATCGACGAAGCGACCGGCGACGCCGTCGCGCTGCGCGCGTTCGCCGCGCGCCAGCGACGCGCCGATCAACAGGCTGTCGTGTTCGCTCAGCTTCGCCAGCACCGCCGCGCAAGCGGCCGCGACGACACTGCAGCGGCTCAATCGATGAGCGCGCTCCAGCGACTCCAACTCGCGCAGCAATGCCGCATCCCACTGCAGCGACAGCGCGCAGTCGAAATGACCGTCGGCGCAGAACTTCAGTGTCGCGACCTGCGCGGACAGCGATTGCGCGATGGAAGCTGCAGACAATTCCGAATCTTCCGTCTGCACGGAGGACGTGTTTCGATCGCGTGTATTCACTGCTAGATCCCTTAGCCTGTGACTCATTCCGTTCGAGTTGTATTGGTTCGCTCGAACCCCGCTACCTTCAGGCGACGAGGTGGCTAGCCGCTTGCATCGCGCATTCGCGACGCTTCCTTTCCACAAGAATTGCGCCTAGCCGTCGCTACCTCTGCGACGGCCGTCGGCGGTGCGCATCGCGGCGAGATGCGCAACTTCCCGGTGGCAGCACCGGGCTGCCTTGGGCCGCAGGCATCGGATTCGGCAACGACCTCGACGGTGCGAGGCTCGGCCGTGATCCTGCGACCCTTGGCAACGAGTACGGAGAAATCGCCATGTTCCGGACACGAAATGTGACACGCGTTGTGAACATGAACGATGTTCAGGAAACGCCGTGAAAAGTGGCCGCACACGCAGTCGCTCGCTGCGACGCGCACCGGTCGCAGCGCAATCGCATGGCGAAACCATTGTTTTCCTTTGACATTCGCCCACGCGCCCAGATCCGGCGCCGACGCGCTCCTGCAGTTCCCGCTGTCCATTTCGCCCCCCGGCGATGCTGCCTTGCGAACGTGCTCCGATGCCGATCCCCCGGCACTCACGCAGTGCCCTACAAACGCTTCTGCGTGGCGAATTTGTCTACGGGATCATTATTGGGTTGTCAATTTGTGTCGCGTCGCCTGATGGAACTTGCGTGTTGAGTCGCCAGATTCGTTGTGATGCAGTTTGCGATCTGCATGCGTAGCGGCCAAAAAAATCACAATTCAGAGTTGAACTTAAATCGAATTAGCGGTCGGCATCGTGATCGATAACGTGATTGGCATCACCGAGTTTTTCCCGCTCAAACGACGGAATTACGAACAAACAAACTGTGCGTGGTTCTCGTTGTTGCATCATTTGCGAGGCTGTTTTTTTCGCGCGCGCGGCGATACCTCGCCGAATCTCGTTCAACCAGCGGCCGCTGCGATGCTGGCCGCGAGGCATTGCAAGACATCGATCGGATGCGTAGCCCACGGATTTTCGTGTTGCACGAATGCAACGCAATCGCTCGGCATCGCCACTGGAAGTCGCAACCTGATGCCAACGTGGCAATGCGATGCGAGCCAGACGCACGCGCTCGCCACCCCGATCTCAACCGGAGTGGCGAGCCTTACCCGAAGATTTCAACGCCGATTCGCCGCCGGGTTTATTCGCAGGTGAACTCGTCCGCCATGTAGTCGCTTTCGATACCGCGATCGTCCGGCGTGCCGTCGGGCGAATCGGTGACCCGGCGGAAGATCACGTAGGTCACGGCATGGGCGCCGCTGGTGCAAGGCAGCGGCAGATCGGCGCCGGGCTGGAAGGTCTCGCTGGCCGAAACGCCGACGCCCTGGATGGCGTAACCCGCGAACCGGCACGAGGACGGGTACTGATACGCCAATCGGCATACGCCGGTGGCTTCGACCGCATCGGCGGCGGCGACCGCCGCGTTGTAGTTCGGCAACCAACCGGTGGCGGCATCGGCGGGGCAATCGCCCGACGCGGTCGGCGTCTGATTGGCCTGGCAGCCGCTGGACCCGTTGCTGCCCAGCACCCCTTCGGAGAAGTATTGATAACGCCCGGATGCCACCCATTGCGCGGCCGAGGCGCTGTGCGCGAAACCGGCGAGCGCGAGCATGAGCGCGGCGGCGGTCGCCAGCCGCGCGGACTTCGATCGGCCGGCGGCGCGGTACGGGGATTGCGCTTTCATCTCTGTAACCTCCTGTCGTTGAGATTGGGCTCGATGCGGGGACGCCGAGTTCGCACCTCGCCGATCCCGCTTCGGCAGCTTAGCGAACGCGCGCGGCGGCGAACTTGCGCAGGCGGTCGGCAACGAGGGCACCCGCACTGTCGCCGCCGCATCGATTCGGCAGCCGCTGCGCGAGGGCGCTCAGCCGTCCGCCGGCACGCAAGCGTCGCCGCGCCTGACTCGCCGGCGATGGCTGCCCTTCATACTGTTGGCGACGGCCGTGCCGTAGTCTATGGCGCAGGCGGTTTCGCACTGCTCGATCGCGCAAGTCCGCCGGAGTTTCCGGCGCGCAACCCTCTCCACCCTGCCTTGAAGAACCGCCATGTCGACAGTGCCCGAAACGCGTTTGACCGCGCCGCCCGCCCGCATCGCGGCCTGGATACTGGGCCTGATCGGGTTGTTCCTGATTCTGCGGCTTGGACTGTTGGGCGCGGTGCTGGCCGGCCTGCTGGTGTTCCAGTTGATCCACGTGCTGGCGCCGCTGGTCGATCGCAAGGTGCGCGGACGCCGCGCCCGGCTGATCGCGGTGGCGTTGCTGGCGATCCTGATCATCGGCTTTCTGACCCTGGCCACCCTGGGCCTGATCGCGTTCTTCCGCGCCGACACCGGCGGCGAACAGGCGCTGCTGGCGCGGTTGATGGACGTCATCGACGCTTCGCGCAATCAAGTTCCGCTATGGGCGCAGCCCTACCTGCCCGACGACATGTCCGACCTCAAGCGCGGGCTCAATGCCTGGCTGGACGAGCATCGCGGCGAATTGAGCCTGGTCGGCGCCGAAGCCGCGCAGTTGAGCGCGCGCCTGCTGGTGGGCATGGTGCTGGGCGCGATGATCGCGCTGCAGGAAGAGCTGCCGGCGCTGCACCTGGGGCCGCTGGGGCAGGAATTGCTGGCGCGGGTCAGCCGCCTGTCGGACGCGTTCCGCCGGGTGGTGTTCGCGCAGATCAAGATCTCCGCGCTCAATACCGCGTTCACCGCGGTGTTCCTGCTGATCGTGCTGCCGTTGTTCGGCATCCACGTGCCGATGTCGAAGACGCTGATCGTGGTGACCTTCATCGCCGGCCTGTTGCCGGTGGTGGGCAATCTGATCTCGAACACCCTGATCACCATCGCCGCGCTGTCGGTGTCGATCTATGTCGCGGTCACCGCGCTGGTCTATCTGGTGCTGATCCACAAGCTGGAATACTTCCTCAACGCGCGCATCGTCGGCGGCGAGATCAAGGCGCGCGCCTGGGAGTTGTTGCTGGCGATGCTGATGATGGAGGCGGCGTTCGGCATGCCCGGGCTCATCGCCGGTCCGATCTATTACGCCTATATCAAGCGCGAACTGGTCGATCAGTCCTGGATCTGATGCGGCGCGGCCGGCCATCGCTCGCGCCGGTCAGCGCGCGTTCGCCGGCGGCGATCCGGCCGCGGTCTTCAGATTGTCGATGTAGCGGATGCCCAGCAGTTTTAGCACCAGGTTGCGGACCGCCTTGCTCAGCGGATAGAAGATCCGCGCGCGCTTAGTCCCGCCGAAGAACCAATAGCTGATGCGGTTGAAATAACCCGACGGCGTGCTCAGCAGAGTCAGCATCCGGATCGCCTCCGGGCCGTAGTACATGACGTTCTCGAACTTGAGGACCATGCCCTGGTCGATATCCAGCCCGGCCGCGGTGATTTCGTCCATCAGCGCGCCGGGTTCACGCGCATCGACCAGATGCAGCCGGCCGACGGCTTCGCTGACGCGCGCGTGCTTGCAGTAGGCGTTGCACAGCGGACATTCGCCGTCGTAGACCAGCCAGACGTCCCCGCTTCCCGATGCTGCTTCCGTTTCCCGACTCATGGCTGGCTCCTTTCAGGCCCGCACTGGAAATGCCGCTGCGTTGGGGTTACCTTACACAACAATTAACAAAATAGCTAATTGATTAATTCCAGCGCCGGCCGTCAAGGCCGCCACCGTCCGAGACCCGACATGCCGAGCATAGACAACACGATCTACGACCACGTCCACGCCACCTGGTGGGACCAGGACGGATTCATGGCGCTGCTGCGCACCTCGGTCAATCCGCCGCGTTTCGCCTATTTCCGCGCTGTGCTGAGCGAACGCCTGGGTCTGGACCCGCGCGGATTGCGGGTACTGGATGTGGGCTGCGGCGGCGGACTGCTGTCGGAGGAATTCGCCGCCCTGGGCTGCGCGGTGACCGGCGTGGATCGCTCGCTGCCGAGCCTGGCCGCGGCGCGCGAACACGCAGGAAGATCCGGCCTGAACATCGACTACCGCCAAGCCAGCGCCGAGGCGCTGCCCTTCGATGCGGCCCAGTTCGACGTGGTGTGCTGCTGCGACGTGCTGGAACACGTGGACGACCCCGATGCCGTCGTGGCGCAGATCGCGCGCGTGCTCAAGCCCGGCGGCGTGTTTCTGTTCGACACGATCAACCGCACTTTCATGAGCAAACTGGTCGCCATCAAGCTCGCCCAGGACTGGCGCCTCACCCGGCTGATCCCGCGCGATGTCCACGTCTGGGACAAGTTCATCCGTCCGCACGAACTGGCCGCGTCGATGAATCGCCATGGCCTGCGCGAACACGAATTCGCCGGCCTGTCGCCAGCCATCAATCCGCTGACCGCGCTCAACGCGCTGGTGCGCAACAAGCTCGGACGCATGAGCTTCGCCGAGCTCGGCTCGAAGCTGAAACTCAAGCGCAGCGACGACTTGTCGATTTCCTACATGGGCTTCGCCCGCGCGCAGGCGCGCTGAACCCGTTCGCGGATCAGCGACGGAGCCCGCGCTCGCGCGGGGGCATCGTCCGGCTCCCGCGGCGCGCGCCGGACGACCGCCAACGCGTCGCCGTCGAGCATGACCGGGACACTGAAGGCGGCTCGCGATCACCGCGGCCCGGATTGGCCATATAATCGCCACCGCCGCGGCGTCCGCCCGCGCGCGACGTCCCCCTCGAGCCGCCGCCAGAGGAACCACTCTCTCTGGAAGCGCTTGCCATGTCCGTTCGCTACGCCCTGCGTGGGCTCCCTCCTCATCCTTTGTTTCGCGCCGCCTGCGCGCGGTCGCTGAGCACCAGCCTGCGCATCGCGCTAACGGCTGGCGCGCTCGGCCTGAGCGGCGTCGGCGCCGCCTGGGCGCAATCGGCGCAGGCCGCCGATGAACCCGCGCCGCCGCCGGACGAAGCGCAGACGCTGGAAACGGTGCGGGTCACCGCCAACCAGCTCGGCACCGTCACCGAAGGCAGCGGCGCCTACACGCCGGGCACCATCGCCACCGCCACGCGCCTGGTGCTGACGCCGCGGCAGACGCCGCAGACGATCAGCGTCATCACCCGCCAGGAAATGGACGACTTCGGCCTGACCGGCATCGACGACGTCATGCGCGTCACGCCGGGGCTGAGCATCGTGACCTACGACAGCGAGCGCACCGAGTACTACGCGCGCGGCTTTGCGGTGAACAACTTCCAGTACGACGGCATTCCGATGCAGCGCGATTCGGCCTACTCGGCCGGCAACACGCTCAGCGACATGGCGATCTACGACCGCGTCGAAGTGCTCAAGGGCGCGACCGGCCTGCTGACCGGCATCGGCGATCCCGGCGCCACCATCAACCTGATCCGCAAGAAGCCCTCGCGCAATGAGGTGCGCGGCAGCGTCACGCTCGGCGCCGGTTCCTGGGACGACTACCGCGGCGAGTTCGACATCGGCGGCCCGCTCAGCGCCGACGGCCGCATCCGCGGCCGCGCCGTCGCCACTTACCAGGACGCGCATGCGCACACCGATCACTATCAGCGCCGGACCGAAGTGTTGTACGGCGTGCTGGAAGCCGACATCGGCGAGGCCACGCTGCTGACCGTCGGCGCCGATTATCAGGACAGCGATCCGCGCGGCTCCAGTTGGGGCGGCATCCCGCTGCTGGACAGCCGCGGCGATTTCAATCGCAAGCCGCGCTCGTTCAACAACGGCGCGCGCTGGAGCCGCTGGCGCCAGTACACCCGCACCGGCTTCGCCACGCTGGAACACCATTTCGGCAACGATTGGATCGCCAAGCTGCAGCTCAACCATCAGGTCAACGGCTACGACGCCGCGCTCGGCGCCGGCGCCTCCGGCAATCCCGATCCGGTCACCGGCACCGGCGTCGGCCTGTGGCTGGGCCAGTACATCGGCAAGACCGTCAGCAACGCGGCCGATGTGTACCTCAGCGGCAAGTTCGCCTGGCTGGGCCGCGAGCACGAACTGGTGATCGGCGGCAGCATGTCGCGCAAACGCTGGACCAACGACGGTTACTTCGCGCCGGCCGACTATCCGCTGCAAGTGCCCGACTACCGCAGCTGGAACGGCGACATCCCGGAACCGGTGTGGGTGTCGGCGTTCGCCAACGACGAAGTCACCCGCGAGAGCGGCGCCTACATCGTCGGCCGTTTCGATGTGGCCGATCCGTTGAAGCTCATCGTCGGCAGCCGCATCGCCAACTACAAGGCGGTGGATATCGACAAGAGCGGCATCCTGGTGCCCTACGCCGGCGCGGTCTACGACCTCAACGACAACCTGTCCGCCTTCGTCAGCTACAGCAGCATCTTCAAGCCGCAGAGCAATCAGGACGAGCAAGGGCGCCGGCTCGATCCGCTGGAAGGTCGCAACTACGAGCTCGGCCTGAAGGGCGAGTTTTACGACGGCCGCCTCAACGCCAGCGCCGCGGTGTTCCGGCTCGATCAGGACAACTACCCCGACCCGACCGGCGGCCGCACGCCCAGCGGCGGCATCGCCTATCGCGCCCTGCCCGGCGTGCGCACCGAAGGTTACGAGCTGGAACTGTCCGGCCAATTGCGCCCGGGCTGGCAGATCCAGGGCGGCTACGCGCACAAGATCGCGCGCAAGGACGGCGGCAAGATTTCGACGCTGGAACCGGAAGACCAGTTCAGCGTGCACACCAGCTATCGCCTGCGCGGCGGCCTGCAAGGCTGGACCGTCGGCGGCGGCGCGCGCTGGCAGAGCCCGACCTGGGGCGATATCCCGCATCCGACGCTCGGCACGATCGAACACCGCACCGAGCCTTATTGGGTGTTCGACGCGATGGCGCGCTATCAGGTCAACGAGCAACTGTCGGCGACGCTCAACATCGGCAACTTGTTCGACAAGCGCTATTACACGATCTTCAACGCCTACAGCACCTACACCTGGGGCGAGCCGCGCAATGTGCGGGTGGCGGTGACGTACAGGTTCTGAGGCGGGCGGCGGCACTCGTGGACAAAAAAGAAGGGCTCCCGCGTGGGAGCCCTTCGTGTTTCAAGCCGCCTGTGGATTTTCCCGGAAGGCGCTATTCCTTACCAGCCGACACCTAAAGCGGCAGCTTATTGGTAACGCGCAACAACGAAGGCCGCTGGCGAGTTGCCGTAGCCCGCCACGACGATTTTGCCGTCACCCTGGATTGCGAGCCCTTGAACCGCGGCATTCGCACTGCCGACAGTGGTGGCAACAGGCCCGAAGCTGGCGTCCTGGTTGCCGAACGGGTCGTAGCGATTCAAGGTCAACTGGCGGTAGCTGCCCGCATTGGAGTAGCCGCCGACAATGATTCCTCCGTTGGCGTCGATGGCGACATCGCTACCGACCGCATCGCCGCTACCGATGGCGGTAAGGACCTTGCCGGTGCCGGATCCAAAGTAGCTGTCCAGCGCGCCGGCGCTGGTGTAACGAACGGCGGCAAATCGGTAGTAGCTGGCGCTCGTGCTTTTAGCGTAGCCCGCGGCGACGATGTTGCCGTCGCTTTGAATCGCCAGCGAAGTGGCGATGGAAGAGTTGCCCGTGGACGTGCCGCCCACATTGGTCAGAACTTTACCGCCGGAACCGAACGTGGTGTCCAGCGCGCCACTGGTGGTGTAACGCGTCAACGCGAATACAGTGCCGCCGCTCGACGCGTAGCCGGCCAGCACGGGTTTGCCATCGGCCTGGATGGCCAGACTGTTGACGAAGGCCGAGCCGGTGCCAACCGCCGAGGTGACGGTACCGGTACCGCTGCCGAAGCTGTAATCCAGGGTCCCGCCGCTGGTGAGGCGCGCCAGTGCAAAGCCGGAACCGGCATAGCCCGCAACCCAGATCGAGCTGCCCTGTACGGCAATGGCGTAGGCTTCCGAAGCCCCCGCGTAGAAATTGACGGTCGCCTTGCCCGAGCTGCCGAAGCTGGTGTCCAGCGAACCATCCGTGTTGTAGCGATAGATGGTGAAGTTGCGAGTGGAAGTGAAGTTCGGACACGAGGTACCCGCAACGACGATCTTGCCATCCGCCTGCAGGGCGAGTGCGCGCGCCTGTCCCGAGCAGCTGCCCGATGGCGTGGTGGTGACCTTGCCGGTGCCATTGAAACTCGTATCCAGCACGCCACTGGTCGTATAACGCGCCAGCGCGAACTCGCCGAGGGCGGTCTGGCCAGCGGTGACGATCCGTCCGTCGGGCTGGATCACAATCCGGGCGGCGGCGCCGTAATTGCCGAATGCGGTGGAGGTGATGCCTGCTGAACCGAACGTCGGGTCCAGCGATGCGGCCTGTGCGGGCGTTGCAAGTGCGCCGATAGCGCCGATGGCCATGCCAAACGAAACCTTCATCGCGTTGCTGATCACTGCGTGTTCTCCTTGTTGGATGTGGTTGAGTCCATTTGGTGTTCCATTCAATTCACTGTCGCTTGCTGTGTAGCGGCGGAGTGCTGAGCGCACGAGGTTTAGAAGGCGGCTGTGTGGGGGGGCGCGGTTTTCCGAAGGAATCCGTGCATGAGTACAGGTATCGCGCAAGTAGCCGTGCAGCGCGGCGTGAGTTGATCTATCGCACTGACGGGCCGTTCGTGGCGATCAACCTGTCAGCCTCTTCGATGGACTGCTTGACGACGTACGACGCTGTTGGCGAAGCCTTCGATATTGGGAGATGCTCATCGGGCACTCGTACCTCGAACTTACGAGGTACGGTCCGCCAAAGTGTCGGCCGTAACTTGTCGTGCCGGATAAGATCTCGGCTCTCAAAAGAACGCGTTCTTACGGCGGTCGTACAGGCTGTTGGCAAGCGGCATGAAGTTGTCCAAGCCGCGGGCTACAAGCTCGCCACGCCTGGCCGAGCCGGCAGTTCGGGCACAGGTAACGTGGCTCCCCTCCGGCAAGCTTCAGACCAACACGTTTCTGCTAGATGACCGTCCCGTAGTCGCACTTCCCCATGTGCTTGACCAGGGTCATCCACTGCCCTGTCTCTCGGTCCAGGACATGCTTCTGTGTGCGATGGTGAGCAGTTCCATATTCTGCGCGAACATTCAGCGCCCCCTTTCGCCTAGTGTGCCCTAGGCGAATCTCCGTCGTTGAGACGCTCCGGAGACATGGAATACCCAGCGCTTGGGCGCACTGAACCCACCTTTCGTAGCCACCACGGTCGGCTTTGAGCAGAAGTGGTTTGTCGAAAAAGGAAAAGGGGCTCCGGAGAGCCCCTTTCAGGTACTGGCAACTTCTGGATGCCTAACTGGCGGCTTTAAGCTACCCGCACAGACGTGTGGGATTGCTCAGTACGAATATGAGCCGAGTGCCCGGCGACATAGACGGGAAAGACCGCTGGCATTGGACTAATCACTTTGCCCTTCGGAGACTGGTAACGCCTCGACCAAGACGCTGTGAACCTGGTTGCGGATATCGACGATGAGGTCATCCTCCTCCACCGAGAAGCGCGAGACGGTGACTAGCAACTTGCCACCCAGATTTCGCAGGTGATGTGGAATTGACTCTGTTGGAATTTCCCACCAACCCTCCCCATGTCCGAGCGCGAAGAGCCGAACACGAGTGAAACCACCCGGAAGATGCATCACCACCACGGCCGGATGGCGAAATGGCTCCAGTAGCTTCATGGATGGGGCTAGTGTGTGAATTAAGCCGAAGCCGCAAAGCGGCTTCGGCTTGAATGAATTGTGGACGCGAACAAAACGATCAAGCCGCCGGCCGAAGCGCCCTCAACCGCACTTCGAATAACCGCAGTTCAAGCACGTCGCGCAGCCGTCCATCAGCACCAGCGCCTTGGTGCTGCACTTGTGGCAGACCGTGGCCGAAGGCGGGAACGAGGCGCCGTCGCCGGTGACGGTGACGTCTTCGTTGCGCGGCTCGACCACGGTGATGCTGGCCGAGCGGGTTACTTCAGAGTTTTTTTTTGCGCCGCGCTGCTCGTAGGCGGCGCGCTTCTCGGCGATGAGTTCGCGCTGGGCGTCGCTCATCTCCGGGTCGTGGATCATGCCGATCGACTTGAGGTGGTCTTCGACGATGGCGCCCATTTCGGCCACCAGGGACGGCATGTAGACGCCGCCGGCCTTGAAGTAGCCGCCGCGCGGGTCGAACACCGCCTTCATTTCATCGACCAGGAAGGTCACGTCGCCGCCCTTGCGGAACACCGCCGACATGATGCGCGTGAGCGCCACGATCCACTGGAAGTGGTCCATGTTCTTGGAGTTGATGAAGATCTCGAACGGACGGCGCGATTCGTGCTCGGTGCCGGCGTTGAGCACGATGTCGTTGATGGTCACGTACAGCGCGTGCTCGAACAGCGGCGATTTGATCTTGTAGGTCGAGCCGATCAGGATCTCGGGACGTTCGATGCGTTCGTGCATCTGGATGACGTTGTCGACCGGTTCCTCGGCCTTCACGGCCGCGGCGCTGGCCGCGGCTGCCTTCGCCGCTTCCTTCGCCTTGTCTTCCGGGGTGACGACGCTGTAGCCCTTGATTTTCTTTTCGATCTTGACGGCCATGGGCCCGACTCCTACTGCGTTGCGTGTTCTGGTGTGGGGTGACGCTGGAACGGGTGCGGCGCGGCTGGGGCGGCCCTCACCCTAGCCCTCTCCCGCCAAGCGGGAGAGGGAATGGAGCGTTGAGGCTTAACGTTTGGCGGCTTTCTTGGCGGCTTTTTTCGCAGCCTTCTTCGCCGGCGCCTTCTTGGCGGCGGCCTTCTTCACGACTTTCTTCGCGGCCTTTTTGGCCGGCGCCTTCTTGGCCGCTACCTTCTTGGCCGCCTTCTTCGCGGTCTTCTTCACGGCCTTGACCGCCTTCTTCGCGGCCTTGGCTACTTTCTTCGCGGCTTTCTTCGGCGCGGCTTTCTTTGCGGCCTTCTTCGCCGCCTTCTTGGCAGGTTTCTTGCCGGTGGCCTTGTCCTTCAGCGCGGAGGCTTCCTTCTTGGCCTTGGCGCTGGCGGAGGCGAGTTTCTTCTTCGCCGAGCCGACGGCTTTCTTGGCGGCCTTGCGGGCCTTGGTCGCGGTCTTCTTGACCGAGGCCACGGCTTCTTCCGCGCGGGTTGCGATGGCGCTACCGATGTTGGACGCGGTTTCTTTCACGTTCTCGGCGGCCTGGGTCAGGGTTGCCGTCACTCCATTACCGTTGCTCATGATGCCCTCCTGGTGGGCGATTTCTAATAGCGGTACGCGTGGCTACGTGCAGCAATCGGGGTGTTGCCGGAGTGATGCTATACCCGTGGCGCGAGAGAAAAACAGTGGCGGCTGATACCCGATCGCATCCGGGAGATTCGTCGCGGTTACCAGCGCTGCCGGGGCGGTCGTTGGCGCCGGCCCGGGACGCCGGACCGGACCGGTCGCGGGCCTGCGCGAAGACGCTCGGCGGGCGCCGCGGCTGAATGCGACCGCCCGCCTTGCGCGCCCCGGGAATCGATCCGATTACCTGGGCCGCGCGCGGCGGGCGCGCCGTCAGAACTTGCCGTAATAGCCTTCTTTCAGGGCGTCGAACAGGTTCGCGGCGGTGTGCATCTCGCCGTCGTATTCGATCTGTTCGTTGCCCTTGACCTCGAGCACGCTGCCGTCTTCGAGCTCGAAACGGTAGGTGGTGTTCTCCAGGTCCGCTTCCTTGACCAGCACGCCCTGGAAGGCGGCCGGGTTGAAACGGAAGGTGGTGCAACCCTTCAGGCCTTGCTCGTGGGCGTAGCGGTAGATGTCCTTGAAGTCCTCGTACGGATAGTCCGTGGGGACGTTCGCGGTCTTGGAAATCGAGCTGTCTACCCATTTCTGCGCGGCGGCCTGGACATCGACGTGCTCTTTCGGGCTGATATCGTCGGCGGAAATGAAGTAGTCGGGCAGCCTGGAGTCGGCCTCTTCGCTGAACGGCATGGCGCGGGCGTTGATCAGCTCGCGGTAGGCCAGCAGCTCGAAGGAATAGACGTCGACCTTTTCCTTGGACTTCTTGCCTTCGCGGATCACGTTGCGGCTGTAGTGATGGGCGAAGGACGGCTCGATGCCGTTGGAGGCGTTGTTGGCCAGCGACAGCGAGATGGTGCCGGTCGGCGCGATCGAGCTGTGGTGGGTGAAGCGGCTGCCGATGTCGGCCAGTTCCTCGACCAGTTCCGGCGCCACTTCGGCCACTCGCTGCATGTAGCGCGAGTACTTGGCGTGCAGGACCTTGCCCGGAATCTCCTGGCCGATCTTCCAGCCATCGGCCTTCATCTCCGGACGCTTGCGCAGCATCTCGGCGGTAACCTCGAAGCGCTCTTCCATGATCGGGGCGGCGCCCTTCTCCTTGGCCAGCGCCAGGCCCATTTCCCAGCCGGCCACGGCCATTTCGCGGGCGATGCGCTCGGTGAACTCGCACGACTCGGTCGAACCGTACTTCATCTTGAGCATGGTCACGGTGCTGCCCAGGCCGAGGAAGCCCATGCCGTGGCGACGCTTGCGCATGATCTCGTCGCGCTGCTGCTGCAGCGGCAGGCCGTTCACTTCGACCACGTTGTCGAGCATGCGGGTGAACACGCGCACGACTTCCTTGTATTCCTCCCAGTCGAACTCGGCCCGGTCGGTGAAGGCGTTGCGCACGAACTTGGTCAGGTTGACCGAACCCAGCAGGCAGGCGCCGTAGGGCGGCAGCGGTTGTTCGCCGCAGGGGTTGGTGGCGCGGATGGTCTCGCACCACCAGTTGTTGTTCATCTCGTTGACGCGATCGATCAGGATGAATCCGGGCTCGGCGTAGTCGTACGTCGAGACCATGATCATGTCCCACAGGTGCCGGGCACGGATGTGGCCGTAGATCTTGCAGGCGACCAGGCCGTCTTCGCGCGAAATGTAATTGCGCGTGGTCGGCCAGTCGCGCCAGACCACTTGCTCGGCGTTGTCCAGATCGACGTCGCCGCGTTCCTTGATGTTGACCGGGAACACCAGCGGCCAGTCGGCGTCCACTTTCACCGCGTCCATGAAGCCGTCGGTGATCAGCAGCGACAGGTTGAACTGGCGCAGGCGGCCGTCTTCGCGCTTGGCGCGGATGAAGTCCTTCACGTCGGGGTGGCTGACGTCGAAGGTGCCCATCTGGGCGCCGCGGCGGCCGCCGGCGGAGGACACGGTGAAGCACATCTTGTCGTAGATATCCATGAAGGACATCGGGCCGGACGTGTACGCCCCGGCGCCGGCGACGAAGGCGCCGCGCGGCCGCAGGGTGCTGAATTCGTAACCGATGCCGCAACCTGCCTTGAGGGTGAGGCCGGCTTCGTGGACCTTCTCCAGGATGCCGTCCATCGAGTCTTCGATGGTGCCCGAGACGGTGCAGTTGATCGTCGAGGTCGCCGGCTTGTGTTCCAGGGCGCCTGCGTTGGAGGTGATGCGCCCGGCCGGGATCGCGCCGCGGCGCAGGGCCCAGGCGAAGCGCTCGTACCAGTACTGCTGCTTCTCGGCGTTGGGCTCGGCGTCGGCCAGAGCGCGGGCGACTCGCAGATAGGTGCCGTCGATATCGGCGTCTACCGCTTCGCCGCTCTTGGTCTTGAGGCGGTACTTCTTGTCCCAGATGTCCTGGGACGCGGGCTGCAGGGCGATCTCTTGCTCTGCCGCCGGATTCTTGACCGCCTCGAGGCGCACGGTGCTCATGCCTGTTTCATCTCCTTCTATTGGCGGCGGGCCGTTGGGTTGCGCCCGCCGCCGGTGGTTTCTTTTTTGTACGAGGTAATCGGGGTGTAGCCGGTAGTGTCGCGGTGCTGCAGTGAAGCGGTTGGATCGGGTCGAACGGTAATCGGGACGATCGTATGTGTCCCGCTTCGGATTTCCTTACCTACATGTTGTGTATCGATTCACATGTGTACGGACCGTCGCGGGTGTTGCAGCCTGCGCCGGACCAGGTCCGGCGCGGGGATTCCGGCCGTCGTCAGCCCCCCGCCGACGACAAAGCGCGCGAGCGCGTTGTTACGCGCCGCGAGCGGCTGATTTGGATGTTTTTGAGGTTCGCGTCCGCTCTCGTCATGAGCCCGCTCACTTCTAAGGAGACGCTGAGACCATCCCAAGCTGAACCCCTACGCTTGGGCTCCCTCCACGGAACCAACCACTAGATGTTGTGGCCCCGCAGGGAACTCAAGCTACGCCCGGCTTTCCTGGAAGTCAACGGCTTGTTGATGACTATCACGCTTTTCGCGACATGGCCCCGTCACAAATTGCGTATCCCGATGCGCGCCCGATTCAGTCCCGACGCGCCATAGCCGTGCCTGGATACGCCCCCGCCAGCGGTGGCCGCCGCCATGTTCAATCGCGACGCTGCGCCGACGCACTTCATCGGTTATTTATTGCCCGTCTTCGACACTGAACGCGGCCGGCACTGAACTGGTCGCGGCGGCCGCGGTCCAAGTTCGTCGCCCGCCGGCGGTGGATCGCACCACCGCGGTTGGCTCTGCCCCGCCGCGCCCACATCGTTAGTCAGACCGCTCCGCTCCCTTTCACGCTCACCCGGAACCGCAACGCGATGCGCCCCTTGCCGACCCTGATGACTCTTGCCCTGGCCGCTGCCTTCGGCGGCTTCGCCGCCACCGCGATCCGCGACGGATTGCAGGCCCCGGCCCAGGCCTCGCCGGCCGCCTCCGCCCTGCTGCCCGTCCCCACCACCGCCGCGTTGCCGGCCTCGGTGAGCGGACAGGCCCTGCCCTCGCTGGCGCCGATGCTGCAGAAGGTCACCCCGGCCGTGGTCAGCGTGCACACCAAGCAGACCGTGCGCATCCGCAATCCCTTCGCCAACGATCCGATCTTCCGCCGCATGTTTCCCAACATCCCGCAGGAACGGATCAACGAGTCGCTGGGCTCGGGCGTGATCATCGACGCCAAGAACGGCTACGTGCTGACCAATCACCATGTGATCGAAGGCGCGGACGAGGTCTCGGTGACCCTGGCCGACGGGCGCACGGTCAAGGCCGACTTCATCGGTTCGGACCCGGACACCGACGTGGCGCTGATGCGCATTCCGGCGCAGAACCTCAGCGCGATCGCCCTGGCCGATTCGGACGGGCTCAAGGTTGGCGATTTCGTGGTCGCGGTCGGCAATCCCTTCGGCATCGGCCAGACCGTGACCTCGGGCATCGTCTCGGCGGTGGGCCGCAGCGGCCTGCGCGGGCTGGGCTACCAGAACTTCATCCAGACCGACGCCTCGATCAATCCGGGCAATTCCGGCGGCGCGCTGGTCAATCTCAACGGCGAACTGATCGGTATCAACACCGCCAGCTTCAACCCGCAAGGCAGCATGGCCGGCAACATCGGCCTGGGCTTCGCCATTCCGGTCAATCTGGCGCGCAACATCAAGGACCAGCTGATCGCCAACAACGGCGTCGTGCGCCGCGGCACGCTGGGCCTGGAAGCGCAGGATGTGACGCCGCAACTCGCCGCCGCCCTCAAGCTGGGCGAAGCGCGCGGCGCGCTGGTCTCGCGCGTGTTCGCCGGCAGCGCCGCGGCGGCGGCGGGGCTCAAGCCGGGCGATGTGATCCTCGGCGCCAACGGCCAGCGTCTGGACGGGCGCGACGCGCTGCGCAATTTCGAAGGCCTGCAATCCATCGGCAGCAAGATCGCGCTGGAGGTGCGCCGCGACGGCCAGCCGCTGCAGCTCAACGCCACCTTGCGTGAACAGCCCAAGTCCATCGCCGGCACCGAGCTGGATCCGCGCCTGAGCGGCGCGACCTTCGGCGAATTGCCCGAACGCCTGCGCCAATCGGGTTTTTCCGGCGTGGTGGTGGAAAGCGTGGCCCGCGGCAGTCGAGCCGAGGCGAACAATTTGCGCAAGGACGACATCGTTCTTGCGGCCAGCAGCGGCGAATTCGACGATCTGCCCGGTTTCCGCGCGAGCTTCACGCGCACTCCGGCACAGTTGATCCTGCGCATCCAGCGCGGCAACGGCGGCGGCAACCTGCAGATGCAATAGCCGCATCGACACGCGCGGCCGTTAAGATCGGTTCACGCGGCGCGATGCCTGATCGATCGCACTGCGTCGATCGATGTCGGATCCGTCAAAGCGGTCGCGGCGATGAGGTTCGACGATCCGGACTCCATCGGCCGTACGCCGGCCGGCCCGGAAGTTCCACTGACAAGCAATCCGTTGCACCCGAGCGCCGCGCGCGGCGCTTCGCTTACCACCGTCGAGGGCAGGCACCGCCCGGCCCCGCGACGGCCCGCTAGAACCCTGGACTCGTTCAGCGGTTCCATGTCCATGCAGCACGGAGGAACACCCGATGACCCCTACCTCGACTGACGCCATCAAGAGCAACCTCGGCGAAGCCGGCAGCCATCTCAAGCAAGCCGCCAGCGATGCCGGCGAAGCGATCCGCAACGCCGCCGGCGTGGCCGGCGAAGAATTGAAGATCGGCAAGGCCAACGTGAAGTCCGGACTGGCCGACAGCGCGCTGGCCGGCATCGCCGCGGCCGAGAACGCTGGCGGCGCGGCGCGCGAGCAAGTCGATGCGCTGATGGACAAGGGCCGCGATCTGATCGAAAGCGCCGCCGAACTGGTGCGCGAGCGTCCGCTGGCCTCCTTCGGCGTGGCCTTCGCCGCCGGCTTCATCATCGCCAAGCTCGCCCGCAGCGGCGACAAGTAAGCGTGAGCGACACGCCGCCCACCGATCGCGAGGCGGACGCCGCCGCGCACGCCGGCCGCGAGCCCCGCCAGGGGCCGCCGCCGTCGATCGACGATGCCTTCCGCGAGATCAGCGACGCCGGGCGCGAAGGCCTTTCCGCCGCGCTCGACACCGGCCGCGCGTTGCGCGGCCTGCTGATCGCGGACTTCGCCCTGGCCCGCAGCGCTTTGGGCCGGGCCCTGATGTGGGTGAGCGTGGCGATCATCTTCGGCGCATCGTCCTGGCTGTTGCTGATGGCGGCGCTGATCGCGCTGCTGCAGGGCATCCTGGGCTGGTCGTGGCTGGCGTCGATGTCGGCCGCGGCCGGGCTGAGCCTGGTGGTGACCGCCGTCGGCGTGTGGCAGGCGCTGCGTTATTTCGAATACACCCGCTTGTCGGCGACGCGGCGGCAACTGCGCCGGCTGGGCCTGGGCGACGAGGACGACGACGATCGCGAGATCGGATCGCACAAGACGGAGGCGCGATGAGCCGGTTCGATCGTCTGCAACGGCGGGTAGACAAGCGCGAGCAACTGCTGGAGGGGCGCTTTCAGCAGGCGGTGGAGCGCAAGGATGCCTTGAAGAAAACCTGGCGGGAGGCCTGGACGCCGGGGCGGATCATCATCGCGGGGTTGGTGAGCGGTTTCGTCATGGGCCGCGCCGAACCGGTGAAGATCGCGGTCAAGAGCGGCACCTTGATGCAGATGGTGACGATGCTGTCCGGGCTGTTCGCCGGCAGCGGCGCGCAGGAAGCCGCCGAGCATGCGGACAAGGCCGCCAGTCAGGCCGGCCATGCCGCGCGCGAGGCGGGGCATGCGGCCGATAGCGCGCAGGCGGCGACGGGCGCGCAGGCGTCGGCTGCACGGCGCGACGCGGCTTGATTCAGCAATGAAACCTTTGGGGAAGGAAGCTGCGGTGGAAGGCAGCTTTTTGTAAGAGCGAGTTTTTTGTAAGAGCGAACTTTTGTGGGGAGAGCTTTTGTGGGAGGGAGCTTCAGCCCCGATGCTTTTGTCTCGGCTCGCGCATGACTCTCACCACGGCTGATCGAACAGCATCGGGCCTGAAGGCCCTCCCACAACAGACCTCCAAGCCGCGAGCGAAAGCTTTTGTGGGAGGGAGCTTTAGCCCCGACGCTGTTCGATCAGCCAGGGTGAGAGAGCGCTGCGAGCGGAGACGAGAACATCGGGGCTGAAGCTCCCTCCCACAAAGCGCCCACCCCACACGCATGCTGGCGCCCTCACGCACGACGGCGCACAGTGCACGTCTGCCGAATGCACGATCCCGCCGCCTTGAATCCGTCCACGCCGCCACCGCCCGACGCCGCCGCTCCCGCCTCGCCGCCCGAGCGGATCACGCCGCGGCCGGGCTCGCCGGAAACGGACGCCGCCGCTCCCGGCGACGACTCCGCGCAAACCACCGCTCCCATCACTCCGCCGCGCCCGCCCGGCCCGGTCTCGCTCGTGGTCCTGGCCGCGCTCGCCGTCGGCTACACCCTGTGGGCCGCGCAGGAACTGATCCTGCCGATCCTGCTCGCGGCGTTCTTCGCCCTGGTCGGCAATCCGATCCTGCGCCTGCTCGGCAAGCTGCGCCTGCCGCGGGTACTGGCGGCGCTGATCGTGCTGGTCGGCGGACTGGCCATCGCCGGCACGCTGACCCTGCAACTGGCCGAGCCGGCCAGCGAGTGGGTGCGGCAGGTGCCGCGCGAACTCAAGCAGGTCGGGCCGAAGCTGCGGCAGATGACCAAGCCGCTGCAGGACGCCAACCGCGCCGCGCAGAATTTCGCCCGCGCCGCCGGCGGCGAAAGCACCGCCAAGCCGGTGCAGGTGGTCAAGACCGAACTCAACGATCCCTATCGCTCGCTGACCGCGACGCCGCGCTACGTCGCCCAGGTGCTGGCGGTGGTGCTGCTGACCTTCTTCTTCATGGTGTTCGGCGAATCGCTGCAACGCAATGCGATCGCGTTGCTGCCCAATCAGCAGAAGAAAAAACTCACCATCGACATCCTGCATTCGATCGAGCGCGAAATCTCGCGCTACGTGCTGACCATCAGCCTGATCAACAGCGGCCTGGGCCTGGCGCTGGCCTGCGCGCTGTATGCGCTGGGCGTGCCGCTGCAGGAGTCGCTGCTGTGGGGCACGATGGCGGCGATTTTGAATTTCGCGCCGTTCGTGGGGCCGCTGATCGGCATGGCGGTGATGCTGCTGATGGGCTTCGTCGCTTTCGACGATCCAGGCGCGTCGCTGCTGCCGGCGGGCTTGTATCTGTTGCTGCATACCATCGAATCGCAAGTGGTGACGCCGATCGTGCTCGGCCGGCGCATGCGCCTGTCGCCGCTGGTGCTGATGCTGGCGTTGATGTTCTTCGGCTGGCTGTGGGGCATCGTCGGCCTGCTGCTGGCGGTGCCGTTGCTGGTGTGCGTGAAGCTGTTGCTGGCGCGCATCGAAGGCATGGAGGGGTGGTCGAAGTTGATGGAGTGAGGGCCGGGTATCTCGGCCGTGGCTTTTCGCGGCGAGCCCTGTGGCAATTGCGGCGACCGGATCGGGCAGCGCCGGGCCTGAAGGCCCTGCCACGATCGACTCCGCGGGCCACACAGCGGCGTGTGCCGCAACCGGCCTGTCGCCTGCATCACCCATTCAGCGGCCCGGCGCGCGCTAAAATGTGCGGATGAGCTTTCCCGTCCGTGCCATCACCCTGGACCTCGACGACACTGTCTGGCCGATCGCGCCGGTCATGCTGCGCGCCGAAGGCATACTCGACGACTGGCTGCGCCGGCACGCGCCCAATACCGCGCAGCGGTTTCCGGTCGAGGCCATGCGCGCGCTGCGCGATGAGATCGCCGCGCAACGGCCCGATCTGGCCCACGACTTCACCACCCAGCGCCGCCTGACCCTGGAACACATGCTGCGCGAGTCCGGCGACGACATCGCCCTGGCCAAGCCTGCCTTCGACGTGTTCTTCGCCGCGCGCTGCGAGGTCGAGCACTACGCCGACAGCGAAGCGGCGCTGCAGCGACTGGCCGCGCGCCTGCCGCTGGCCGCGCTCACCAACGGCAACGCCGATCTGGTCAAGATCGGGCTGATGCCGCTGTTCCGCTTCCAGCTGGGCGCGCGCGAACACGGCCGCGCCAAGCCCGACGCGAGCATCTTCCACGCCGCCTGCTCGCGTCTGGAGCTGGAACCGGCGCAGGTGCTGCATGTCGGCGACGACATCGAGCTCGACATCGTCGGCGGCGTCCAGGCCGGCCTGCGCACGTGCTGGATCAATCGCGAAGAACGCCGCTGGCCGCACACGCACGTGCGGCCCGATCTGGAATTCACCACCCTTGCCGAACTGGCCGACTGGCTGGACACGGCGCATCGCACGGACACCGCAGCCGCATGACTCTGCCTTTGGGCTTCACCTCTTCCGACGCCGACGCTCTGCCGCTGGCCCTGGTCGGCCGCGTCGGCTTCAACGCCTGGCGCGACGCGCTCACGCCCGCGGCCGCGGCGTGGGCCCAGGCGCAGGGTTTCGACGGCTCCGCCGGCTCCGTGCTGGTCCTGCCCGGCGAACACGGCGAACTCGCCGGCGCCGCGCTCGGCATCGGCGACGCGCTCGATCCCTACTCCTACGGCCACGCGCCGTTCGCGCTGCCGGCCCGCAGCTGGCGGCTGCAGGGCGAGCACGACGCGGCGATCCGCGATGCGTTGCGCCTGGGCTGGGGCCTGGGCAGCTATCGCTTCAGCCGCTACAAGACGCCTTCGCGCGCGCCGGCGCTGTTGCACACCGACGCCGCGGCCGACGACGAAGTCTTCGCCCTGCTCGCGGCCAGCGTGCGCGTGCGCGATCTGGTCAACACCCCGACCGAGCACATGGGCCCGGACGAGCTGGAAGCGGTCTCGCGCGAGATCGCGCAGCGCTTCGGCGCCGATATCGAGGTGATCGCCGGCGATGCGCTGATCGCGCAGAACTTCCCCGCGATCCACGCGGTCGGCCGCGCCTCGCACCGCGCCCCGCGCTTGATCGCGCTGCGCTGGGGCGATGAATCGCATCCGCATATCGCCATCGTCGGCAAGGGCGTGTGCTTCGACACCGGCGGCCTGGATCTCAAGCCCGCCGACGGCATGCGCTGGATGAAGAAGGACATGGGCGGCGCGGCGCACGCGATCGCGCTGGCCGAGCTGATCATGGCGCGCAAGCTGCCGCTGCGGATCACGATGCTGGTGCCGGCGGTCGAGAACGCGGTCGGCCCGGATGCGTTCCGGCCGGGCGAGGTGATCGCCACGCGCCAGGGCATCAGCGTGGAGATCGACAACACCGACGCCGAGGGCCGCGTGATCCTGTGCGATGCGCTGACCTATGCCGGCGAGCAATCGCCCGAGCTGCTGCTGGATTTCGCCACCCTCACCGGCGCGGCGCGGATCGCGCTGGGCCCGGATCTGCCGGCGCTGTATTCCAATCAGGACGAGATCGCCAACCAGTGGCTGGACGCCGGCGCGCATCAGCGCGATCAGGTCTGGCGCATGCCGCTGTGGCGTCCGTATCTGCGCTATCTGACCAGCCACATCGCCGACATCGCCAACGGCGGGCCGTCGAAGATGGCCGGCTCGGTGACCGCGGCGCTGTATCTGGAGCGCTTCGTCCCGGCCGACCTGGCCTGGGCGCACCTGGACGTCTACAGCTGGAACGACGCCGACCGCCCGGGCCGTCCGGCCGGCGGCGAGGCGCAGGGATTGCGTGCGGTGTACGCCATGCTCAAGGCGCGCGCGGCGGCTTGACCGCTTCGCTGCCGAGACCGCGGACGACGCCCGTCGTCCGCGGCCCGCCCGTCCATCCGCGCCCGGGTTCGCTGCGATGAAAGCTGTGCTGATGTCGATCACTTTCGCGATGGCGACGATGACGCTGCTCCCGTCCCAGGCAAGCGAAACCTCCGCCCCGGCCGCCGCCGTCTCGGTCACCGTGCGCTCGCCGCAGCCGCTGCCGCGCGACGGCCGGCTGACGGTGTTCCTGGCCGGCAGCATCGACATGGGCGGTTCCAGCGACTGGCAGGCGCAGGTCGCGCGCGAACTCGCCGACGAAGGGGTGATCCTGCTCAATCCGCGCCGCGAGGACTGGAATCCGGCGTGGAAGCCGGTGGCGCAGGAGCCCGAGTTCCGTCGTCAGGTCGAATGGGAACTGACGGCGCTGCAGCGCGCGGACGTGATCGCGATGTATCTGCAGCCCGGCTCGCAGAGCCCGGTGAGTCTGCTGGAACTCGGCCTGCATGCCGGTTCCGGGAAGTTGTTGCTGGCCTGCCCGGAAGGGTTCTGGCGCAAGGGCAATGTCGACATCACCGCCGACCGTTATGCAGTGCCGCGCTATGAGTCGCTGCCGGCCCTGATCGAGGCGGTGCGCGCGCGTCTGGCGCAGCTGCGCCGCGAGCGGCCAAACAACGCGGCGGACTAACCCGGCCACGGCCATCCGCGGCTCCCCTTCTCTTCGAGCGCCCTTGCGGCCGAGCCGGTTCGAATCCGTCCGCGATTGAGCGCCGGCCTGTCCCGGCCGGTTCGCCGCCGCTCCCGCCTTGGCCTGCCCCCAGTTCAGGCTTTTTACGCTCCAAGCCTCCGCGGGCTTGGCATTCGCCCCCGCTTTCAGACAAAATGTGATTAGCGGCACATTTTTAACGCCGCACATCATCAAACGGCAACCCGGGCATCGGCCAGGGGGCCGGGGCAGCCAGGCAGCGTCAGCGCGCCCGAACCTTCGCAGTAAGGCTCGTAATAGGGGATTACATGAATCGTTTGACCCGCTTCGGTCGCAGGACCGCTTGGACGGCGTGCGTGTGTCTGATGACCTTGGCCGGCGCGGCCCACGGCAACGGTGCCACCACCCAGCGCGCGGCCAACAGCACCGGCGGCGTGCTCGCCAACGGCTCCGACGGTCTGCTGGTGACCTGGGGCAGCAACAGCCAGTTCCAGGTGCGGCTGGCCAACGCCAATCAGGTGTATTCGAACACCGCGCTGCCGAACTCGGGCTCGATGTTCAACAGCGTCTATCTGCGCGTGGACCGCGGCACCAACGCCACCACCCGCATCTACACCAACGCCGACAACGCCGCGGGCGCACCGTTCTCGACCTTCACCCAGGTCTCGCAAACGGCGCTCGCCGGCACCGGCACGGCGGCCTCGCCGTATACGACCACCACGGTGCTGCAGCCCGGAGCTCCGGACAACGCGATCACCGTCACCATCGTCGACAGCTACATCACCCCGCAGGCCTGGTTCACCCGCCGGGTCACGGTAAGCGGCATGCCGGCCACCGGCGCGACGATCAAGCTGTATCAGAACGTCGACACCTATCTGCTGGGCGGCGACAACGGCCCGGGCTTCACCCGCACCACGCCGGGCAACACCAGCGGCCGGCCGGACCTGGTCGGCGTGCTCAAGAACAATCAGTTCGAAGCGCTGTGGTGGGAGCCGTCCTCGGGCACGCCGATCTGGGACCGCTATTTCAGCGCGACCTACAGCCAGGCGCAGTCGTTGATCTGCAACGGCACCACCACCACGACCACGCCCTGCACCACGGGCACCGGCAACCTCAATAACAATATCGATACCAACGCCTCCACCGACAACGGCATGGCCGCGCAGTGGAACGTGCCGGCCGGCGCGGCCAGCTTCACCGCCGAATACCGCGTCACCTTCGCCTTGAGCGCGGTCGATCTCACCAAGAGCTTCGCGCCGACCACGATCAACACCGGCGGTATTTCCACGCTGACCTTCGATCTGGCCAACAAGAGCGTCAACTCCACCGCCAGCATCAACTTCCGCGACAATCTGCCGGCCAACGTGGTGGTCGCGCCGACGCCGAACATCCGCACCAGCTGCCCCTCGGGCGCCAGCATGGGCACCGGCCTGCCCGCGGGCATGACCGTCGCCGCGGCCGCCGGCAGCAACTCGATCACGGTGACCGGCGCCAGCGTCAACGGCGCCAGCGCGGTCGGCAATCAGGTCCTCTGCCAGATCGCCGTGGACGTCACTTCGAACACGGTCGGCGTCTACCACAACACCAATTCCAGCATCGTCAACACCAACAACCTGGTGAATCTGGTCGCCGACGAAGTGCTGACCGTGGTGCAGGCGCAGTTGACCGCGAGCAAGACCGTCAACGGCACCCTCGCCGCCGGCCAGACCGGTGCGGCCAGCGATGGCTATTTCTCGATCGGTCTGCAGAACAACGGCAGCGGCCCGACCGTGGGCGCGATCACCGTGGTCGATACCTTGCCGGCCGGCTTCACCCTGACGGCGGCATCGAGCGCGCAGGGCGCGGTCAACTGCGGCACCTTGCCGGCGACCGGCACGGTGACCTGCACCTTCACCCCGTCCACGCCGATCGCGGTCGGCGGCAGCGCCAGCGTGCGCTTGAACGTGGCGATCGCCGCGGCGACCAGCGGTTCGCCGACCAACCACGTCGCGGTCGCCGGCGGCGGCGATCCCGATCCGCTGCCGACCTGCCCCGCCGCGGGCAATCCGCAGTGCGCGCAGGTGACGGTGCCGGTCGCGGTCAACATCGCCCTGAGCCTGACCAAGAACGAGGTCGGCGGCGCCACCACCTACACCCCGGGCAGCACCACCACCTACACCCTGAGCGCCTGCAATCCGACCGGCCCGGCCGTGGCCAGCGGCGCCACGGTCAACGATCCGCTGCCCAACGGCGTGCGCCTTACCGGCCCGTGGTCCTGCACCCCGACCGGCTCCGCCACCTGCCCCACCAGCGGCGGCGCGGCCGGCGACGCCAGTGTGCAGATCGCCGGAGTGGTCCTGCCGGTCGGCACCTGCATCAATGTGCAGGTGCCGGTGCGGTTCAGCGCGAACCCGGCCGACTACTGAGCCATGACGCGTCCGGCGCCTTCGCGGCGCCGGGCGCGGGCGGCCTGCCCCGCTTCCGCGATCCGGCCCCGGCCGGGTCCTGCCTGATCGATCACCCCGGCCCCGGCGGCGACCGCCGCCCTCGCCCGATTCCGCGCCCAGGCACCCTCTGCCGGGGCGGACACCCGCCATCCGCCGAAACCCGCGTGTATGCCCGGGTTCGCGCAAAACACCCGCAAACCCGGCCCGCCAGGACCGGGATCGCCCGTCGCCGCGCGCAAAATCGGTGCCATTACGGCCCTTGGTCACGCACCATGGCCGCACCAAGCCACAGATTACGTGTTGAACCTTAAGGCTTGAATCCGTATCGGATATGCCAGTCGTAGAGTGCGCCTGTACTGCATCGCATCAGGGGTCCCTCGCCGGAGGCGAGGCTTGCAATGCGTCATTCGGGGAAAAGCGATGGCACTCGCTACACAGTTGTCTCGGCTCGCTCACGGCGCCGCCGGCCTGGCCCTGCTAGTCGCTTCGGCGGCCTGGAGCCCCTCGGCAAACGCGGCCCAGCCGCACAATGCCACCGCCACCGGCGGCACCGGCTTCAACAGCAACTCGACCAAGCCGTTTCCCTCGACGCTGACCACGACCTACACGGTCACCGGCAGCAATCTGCAGATCGTCGCCAACAACGGCCCGCTGACCACCTTGGGCGGCGCGACGGCGGCGATGTTCACGCCGAACGTACCGACCACGACCACCGGCATCCAGATGCAGACGGTCGGCGCATCCTGCCCGTTCGCCACCACTGCGGCGACCACCACCGCGTGCGCGAATATCGGCACCCTGACCGTCAGTTTCAGTCGGCCGGTCACCAACCCGATCCTGCATTTCGTCGGCCTGGGCAGCGTGCAGTCCGTGGTCGGCGATACGGTCACGATCACCGCCGCCCGTCCCGTCCACGTCCTGGGCAGCTCGGTCCCGGCCGGCGCGACCATGACCGTGCTCGGCGGCGCGGTCAATCTGCAGACGCTCGGCGCCGGCAGCTCGCTGGATCTGATCAACACCACCTACAACGGCACCAGTTGTTCGACCATCACCGCGCCTGCGACCCAGTTCGCCGGCTGCGGCAGCGTGCGCATCAACGGCACGATCACCTCGGTGACCTTCAACGTCGGCCTGGCGGGCCGGCGCACCAACTTCAACGCGACCATCGGCAATGCGCTCGGCGACGACGGCTACATGATCACCACCACCGTCGATGAAGATTTCGGCGACGCGCCGGCCACCTACGACACGGTCGCGGCGGCCAGCCACATCCTCGATGGCATCCGCCTGGGCGCCAGCGTCGATGCCGACAACACCAACGTGCTCAACACCACGCCCGCGGTCACGCCGAGCCCGAACGCGGTCGCGGTCGGCGCCGACAACAACGGCGCGGCCGGCGACGGCGCCGACGAGGACGGCCTGACCACACCGCTGGCGACCTTGCACACCGGATTGATCGGACAGGCCTACACGCTTTCGCCGAGCCTGAGCGGCAGCACCGCCGCCGGCACGGTCTGCGGCTGGATCGACTTCAACCGCAACAACGTGTTCGAAACCGCCGAAGGCGTGTGCAACGCGGTGGCCAGCGGCGCCACCACCACCACGCTGAGCTGGACCGTGCCGATCGCCACCACCGCCGGACGCAGCTACGTGCGCCTGCGCGCGACCCAGGGCAGCCAGCTGACCACCGCCACCCCGACCGGCCGCGTGGACAGCGGCGAGGTCGAGGACTACATGATCGAGATCAAACCGGCGGTGCAGGTGATCAAGCTGCTCAATCCGACCGGAGCCACCGGCCGCTTCGACCTGGGCATCGGCGGCACCGCCTTCGCCCTGGCCGCGGGCCATAACGGCACCACCAACTTCCGCACGCTGTATCACAACAGCGCCTCGGGAGCGCCCGACCTCACCGTCGCGCAGAACATCACCACCACCGCGATCACCACCACGGTCAGCGAAGTGCCGACGCCGGCGACCACCGCGCTGTACGTCAGCACCTACGCCTGCGTGAACGGCGCCGGCGCCACGGTCGCCACCGGTACCGGCACCAGCGTCAACATCACCTTGCCGGTCTCGGTGCCCGGCGCGACCGCCAATGGCCGCGCGCAGACGGTCACCTGCACCTTCACCAACCGCCTGGCGTCCTCGGCGCTGTCGATCACCAAGACCGAGAGTCCCGTGCGGACGACCTACACCCCGGGCGGCTCGACCACGTACACGATCCAGGCCTGCAACGCGGCCGGCGCCGACCCGGCCAACGGCGCGGCCATCGCCGACACCTTGCCGCCGGGCGCGACCCTGTCGGCGCAGTGGGGCTGCACCGGCACCGGCGGCGCCACCTGCTCGGCCGCCAGCGGCGGCACCGTCGGCAGCAACCTGATCTCGCTGACCGCCGCCACCCTGCCGGCCGGCGGTTGTCTCAACATCACCGTGCCGGCAGTCTTCAGTTCGAATCCGGCCGATTACTGATCGCAGGTCGCAGACTGGTTGCGCCCGCTTCCGTTGACGGCAGAGGGCCTGCGGCCCGCCGGGCGGCCGAACCGCAAGCGCCGCATAACCGGTTGCTGATACGGTTCGCGGGCGACAACACATGCCCGAAATGACACTTGTCAGGCAAAACCGGCGACGACCCAGCTGACAAAAACTGACTTTCCGCAGGTTGGCGCGCCTTCTCGGCACCGTCACACTTACGGTGACATCTGGCGTCCTGGTTGGAACACATGAGTGCATCTGCCGATCTGCTGAAGGAACTTCGCATCGACCGCAACCGGCCGGCCCAGTCCTCCGGTCCCGGCCGCGGCACGATCGTCGGCATCGTCGTGCTGGTGCTGATCGTGCTGGCCGTCGCCGGCTGGTTCGTGTTCGGCCGCAACGCCGCGCCGCAGGTCAAGACCGCCAGCGTCACCGCGATCGGCGGCGGCAACGGCGCCGGCAGTTCCGTGCTCGACGCCACCGGCTACATCGTCGCCCGCCGCATCGCCACGGTCTCGGCCAAGATCACCGGCAAGGTGCGCGAGGTGATGATCGAAGAAGGCCAGCGCGTGGAGGCAGGCCAGGTCATGGCCACGCTCGACCCGATCGACGCCGACGCCCAGCGCTCGCTCAGCGCCGCCCAGCTCGCCGCCGCGCAAAGCGACACCGCGCGCGTGCAGGCCCAGCTCAAGGAAGCCGAAGCCAACGCCAACCGCCTGGCGGCGCTGGTCAAGCAGCAGCTGGTGTCCAAGTCGCAATACGACCAGGCCGTGGCCTCGCGCGATTCGCTGCGCGCGCAGCTGGACACCGCACAACGCAACGTCAAGGTGTCGCGCGACAGCCTGCACATCTCCGACCTGGGCGTGGACAACACCATCGTGCGCGCGCCCTTCTCCGGCGTGGTCACCGCCAAGGCCGCGCAGCCGGGCGAAATCGTTTCGCCCTTGTCGGCCGGCGGCGGCTTCACCCGCACCGGCATAGGCACCATCGTCGATATGGATTCGCTGGAGATCGAAGTCGATGTCGGCGAAGCCTTCATCGGCCGCGTGCAGCCGAAGATGCCGGTCGAGGCCGTCCTCAACGCTTACCCGGACTGGAAGATTCCGGCCGAGGTGATCGCCATCATCCCCACCGCCGATCGCGGCAAGGCCACGGTGAAGGTGCGCATCTCGATCAAGAGCCGCGATCCGCGCATCGTCCCGGAGATGGGCGTGCGTGTCAGCTTCCTGGAAGCGGCCAAACCGGCCAACGCCGTGCAGAGCAAGCCCAGCGCGATGGCGCCCAACGCCGCGCTGACCCAGCGCGACGGCAAGGACGTGGTGTTCGTGATCGCGCAGGACAAGGTCGCCCAGACCGCGGTGACCCTGGGCCGCAAGCTCGGCGACGACCGCGAAGTCACCGCCGGCCTGAGCGGCGGCGAGAGCGTCGTGCTCGACCCGCCCGAATCGCTGAAAGACGGATCGCGCGTGCGTGTCGAAAACGCCGATGCCGATTCGTCGGACAAGTAAGCCTTGATGCCCTCACCGCTTTAGGCGCCAGCCGGCGCGGCCGCCAAACCCGCGGCCGGCCGCGACAACGAGTTCGAACCGCCGCGCACCCGCGCGGCCGCCCTACCGATCTGCGACCGGCGCGCAGCGCGCCTGTCGCCCATTCACCGCAGTCAACACGCTCGAGGACGTCGAAGATGGAAACCCTGGTTTCGATCCATAACCTCACCAAGACCTATCAGCGCGGCCCGGAAAAGGTCGAAGTGCTGCACGGCATCAACCTGGACATCGCCAAGGGCGACTTCGTCGCGCTGATGGGGCCGTCGGGTTCGGGCAAGACCACCTTGCTCAATCTGATCGGCGGCCTGGACAACCCCAGCGGCGGCGAAATCTCGATCGAAGGCGAACGCATCGACCGCATGAGCGCGGGCCAGTTGTCGCAGTGGCGCAGCCGCCACGTCGGCTTCGTGTTCCAGTTCTACAACCTGATGCCGGCCCTGAGCGCGCAGAAGAACGTCGAACTGCCGCTGCTGCTGTCGCCGCTGGGCGGCGCGCAGCGCAAACGCAATGCCGAGATCGCGCTGACCCTGGTGGGCCTGGCCGACCGCGGCAAGCATCGCCCCAACGAACTGTCCGGCGGCCAGCAGCAGCGCGTGGCGATCGCACGCGCGATCGTGTCCGACCCGACTCTGCTGATCTGCGACGAACCCACCGGCGACCTGGACCGGCACGCGGCGGAGGAAATCCTCAATCTGCTGCAACTGCTCAATCGCGAACACGGCAAGACCATCGTCATGGTGACCCATGACCCGAAGGCCGCCGAGTACGCCACCCACACACTGCACCTCGACAAGGGCACCCTGGTCGAGCAGCAGTCGCACGCGGCCTGAGCCGGGAGCGGCCACCATGAAATATTTCCATCTGATCTGGGCCGAGCTGATGCGTCGCAAGACGCGCACGGCGCTGACCCTGCTGTCGATCGTCGCCGCGTTCTTGTTGTTCGGCCTGCTCGACGGCGTGCGCGAGAGCTTCCAGCAAGCCGGCAACAGCGCCAACGGCGCCAAGCGATTGCAGACCGGCTCGCGCCTGTCCTTCATCCAACCGCTGCCGATGTCGCTCAACGACCGCATCGCGCAGGTGCCGGGCGTCAAGCAGGTCACCTATGCGAACTGGTTCGGCGGCGCCTACCAGGACCCGCACAACCAGATTTTCAGCTTCGGCGTGGCCGATAACTATCTCGATCTGTATCCGGAGATGGCCGTGTCCGCCGCACACCGCAAGGCGTTCGCCGCCACCCGCACCGGCGTGCTGGTCGGCGAAGGCCTGATGACACGCTTCGGTTGGAAGGTCGGACAGAAACTGCCGCTGCAGTCGACCATCTTCACCAGCAGCGATGGCACCAAGAACTGGAGCTTCGACATCGTCGGCACGCTCGCGGCCACCGACAAAAAATCCGGCGGTTGGTTCGACCAGATGATCCTGCTGCATTGGAAGTACTTCGACGATTCCACGCCCTACAACCGCGGTCAGGTGGGCTGGTACGTCACCGAGGTCCACGACGTGAACCAGAGCGACCGCGTGGCCAAGGCCATCGACGCGATCTCGGCCAATTCCGATCACGAAACCAAGACCCAGACCGAAGCGGCGGCGACCGCGAGCTGGATGAAGCAGATGGCCGACATCGGCCTGATCGTCGGTTCGATCATGGGCGCGGTGTTCTTCACCCTGGTGCTGCTGACCGGCAACACCATGGCCCAGGCGGTGCGCGAGCGAACGTCCGAACTCGCCGTGCTCAAGACGATCGGCTTCCCCGACCGCAGCGTGTTGATGCTGGTGCTGGCCGAGTCGATGCTGTTGATGCTGATCGGCGGGGTTCTCGGCGTTCTCATAGCCAGCGGGCTCGGCCCGGTCGTCGGCGTGATGAGCCGCGGCGCCATCACCGTTCCGCCGATCGGGCTGAACAGCTGGTCGCTGGCCTTGGCGCTGATGGTCGGCATCGGTCTGGTGGTCGGCGCGTTGCCGGCGATCCGGGCGATGCGCTTGAACATCGTCGATGCACTGGCCGGACGTTAACGGAGAGCGCACATGAAAAAGTTCTTATCGTTTCTGCGCGGCCTGGCCATTTTCCTGGGCCTGATCGCCGCTCTGGCGCTGTGGGCGGCCGCGCCCTGGCCGGTCCTGCTCGCCCTCGCCGCGCTGATCGCGCTGTGGATGCTGCTGACCCGCAGCGGCAAACAGGCCGCGTCGGTGGCCGGCGTCGGCATCAGTACCTTGAGCCAGCGCCTGGGTTCCTCCTCGGTGGTGGTGATCGGCATCGCCGGCGTGGTCGCGGTGCTGGTGGCGATGCTGTCGATGGCCGAGGGCTATCAGCAGACGCTGCGCCGCACCGGCAGCGAAGACAGCGTCATCGTCCTGCGCGGCGCGTCCGCGGCCGAGGTGATGTCCACGCTCGACCTGGCCAGCATCAACGTGATCGAGCAGGCGCCGGGCATCGCCCGCAGCGCCGACGGCCGCCCGCTGGCGTCGCCGGAAACCGTGGTCGCGGCGAACCTGCCGATCATGGGCGGTGCGCCGGACGAAGACGGCAGCGTGCAATTGCGCGGCGTCGGCGATCGCGCCTGGCAGGTACGCAAGCAGGTCAAGATCGTCGAAGGCCGCAAATTCGAAACCGGAAAGCGCGAAGTCGTGGTCGGCAGCGGCGCGCGACGTCAGTTCCGCGGCATGCAGGTCGGCAAGCAGATCCGTCTGGGCAGCGAGATGTGGACGGTCGTCGGCATCTTCAAATCCGGCGATGCGATGGATTCGGAACTGTGGGCCGATGCCGAGATGGTCGCCTCCACATATCGTCGCGGCGCCTCGCGCAACTCGGTCGTCGCCCAGCTCACCGACGCCAAGCAGTTCAAGCAATTCAAGGCCGCGCTCGCCGGCGATCCGCGTCTGCAGGTCGATACCACCACGACCTCGGAGTATTTCGCCAAGCAATCCGAAACCATGACCACGGTCATCCGCACCATCGGCATCATCGTCGGTTCGATCATGGCCATCGGTGCGGTGTTCGGCGCGCTCAACACCATGTTCGCCACGGTGGCCACGCGTGCGCGCGAGATCGCGACCCTGCGCGCGATCGGCTTCCGCGGTTTTCCGGTGGTGGTCGCGGTGATGCTGGAAACCATGCTGCTGGCGATGCTCGGCGGCCTGATCGGCGGTGCGCTGGCCTGGGCGATATTCAACGGCTACACCGCATCGACCATCGCCGGCGGTGTCGGGCAGTTGACCTTCGACTTCCGCGTCACCGGCGAGCTGCTATGGAGCGGCTTGAAGTGGGCGCTGGCGATCGGCTTCATCGGTGGCCTGTTCCCGGCGCTGCGCGCGGCGACTTTGCCGGTGACTTCGGCGTTGCGCGACTCCTAGGTTCCAGGCTCCACGTGCGGTTGCGATACGAAAAGCCCCCTTGCGATAAAAGGGGGCTTTTTTTTCGCACCGGTCCGAACCTCGCGCCGGTCCGCGCTATGCTCGCTCGCAACCGACCAAACCGTCAGGAAGGCAAGGATGCGCAAGCAACCCAAGCAAGGATCGCTCGCCTTGGCGATCGCCGTCTCGGCCGCCGCGGGCGCCGGGTGGTTCATGCATTACCAGGCCCCCGCCAACGGCTCGCCCTTCACCGACGCGCTGGCGTGCCTGTGCTTTCTCCTGCTGATGATTTATGTCGGCGGGTCGATCCTGTTTCCCGGGGCCCGGCGTGGGCACGCCAAAGATTCCGCGAGCCGGCGCTTGGCCCTGCAGCGCCGCCGCATCGGCGGCCTCACCGCGACGCACGAGCGATGCCTGAGGATCGATCAGGAGGGCATTTTCGAAACCCGCCTAGGGCTGATCGCTTGGCCGCAGGTCCTCGGGCTGTCGGCAGAAACCTCCGCAATCGACGATGCGCCGGCACCCGCGTTGCGGATCTATTTGCGCGACCCTTGGCGCTACCTAGACAACGACGGCTCGACGCTGCTGGCCTGGGGATACCGTCTGCACCTGGCCCGCGACGCCCGCCACGGCCGGATCGATATCCCGACGCAGGCCTATCGGGTGGATGCGGAAACAGCCTGTGAGGTAGCTCGCAGTCTGCGCGGGGACTGCGCCGAGCCCTGGATCGAAGACTGGGACGCTTTGATGAGCGCGGCCGTCATCGAGCAGCGCTTGCGCGAATTCCTCGCCGCGGCGCAGCCCGCCCACGCCGCGCTGGCTGCGAACCCGCATCGCGAAGCATCCGGCTAACGCGACGCCTCAGGCCGTCCCAGCCACCGTCGCCATCCGCCGCGACCGCAGCACGCCCTCGCTGGCGAACAGCATCAAACCCAGCCAGATGATCACGAAGCCGATCGCGCGTTCGCTGTCGAACGGCTCGCGCAGGATCAGCACGCCGATCAGGAACTGCAGAGTCGGGGCGACGTATTGCAGCAGCCCGATCGCGGTCAGCGACACGCGCCGCACCGCGTAGGCGAAGCCGATCAGCGGCAGCGCGGTCAGCGCGCCGGCGACGATCAGCAACACGTCGATGCCCAGGCCCCAGCCGCCGAGGAAACCGCCCTGGCCGTGGCTTTCGCCCCACAGCAGCAGCCCCAGCGCCGGCACGAACAGATAGACGTTCTCCACGCCCAGCCCGGTCACCGCTTCGACCGCGACCAGCTTGCGCACCAGTCCGTACACCGCGAACGACACCGCCAGCCCCAGCGCGATCAAGGGCGGGCGCCCGTACTGCAGGGTCAGCCACAGCACGCCGGCGAAGGCCAGCGCGATCGAAATCCATTGCACCGGGCGCAGGCGCTCGCCGAGGAACAGCACGCCCAGCATCACGCTGACCAGCGGGCCGATGAAGTAGCCCAGGCTGGTCTCGATCACGTGTCCGGCGTTGACCGCCCAGATGTACAGGCCCCAGTTGAACGCGATCAGCACGCCGCTCAGCGCCAGCATCGCCGCCTTGCGCGGTTCGCGCAGGATGTCGCGCAGCCAGTGGCGGCCGAATTTCCAGCACAGCCAGCCGGTGACCAGCAGCGTGCTCCAGACGATGCGGTGAGCGACGATCTGCAACGACGGCACCGAATGCAGCAGGTGCCAGTACAGCGGCATCAGTCCCCACAGCACGAACGAGGCGACCGCGATCCAGAGCCCGCGGCGGTCGGTGGCGGCGGTCATGCCTGTTTCTCCAGTTCACCGGCTTGCGGCGGCGCAACCGGCGCGACCGCCGGAGCGGCCTTGGCGGCGCGGGCCTTGGCCAGGGTGATGATGACCACGCCGACCAGGATCACCGCCATCGCGCCCAGGTCGTGCGAGGTGAAACGCTCGCCCGCCAGCAGCGCGCCGAACAACACCGCGATGGGCGGATTGACGTAGGCGTAGCTGGTCGCCAGCGCCGGGCGCACGTGATGCAGCAGCCAGATGTAGGCGGTGAAGCCGAAGATCGAGCCGGCCACGACCAGATACAGCAGCGCCGCGGTGGCGCTGAAGGTCGGCATCGCGGTGATCCTCTCGCCGGTCACCACCGCCGCGCCGAGCATCCACACGCTGCCGGTCAGCATCTGCGCGCTGGCGGCCATGAACGGCGACGGCAGGTCCTGGTCGCGGCTCCAGATCGAACCCCAGGCCCAGGCGATCGGCGCGACGATCAGGCATACCAGCCCCAGCGTGGACGCCGACAGCTTGCCGCCGGCATTGAGCCAGATGACGCCGAGAAAACCGATCGCCAGACCGACCCATTCGATCTTCGACGGATGCCGTCCGCGCAGCATCGCGAACACCCCGGCGAACAGCGGCATCGACGCCACCGCGATCGCGGCCAGGCCGGAATCGACCTGGGTCTCGGCCAGGTTCACCAGACCGTTGGACAACAGCACCATCCAGATCGACAGCAGCCACAGCGTGCGCCACTGCTTGCGCGTCGGCGCAGGCGTGCCGCGCCAGCGCAGCACTGCGTACATCAGCACGCCGGCCAGGAACATCCGCGCCGCGCCCAGCAGGAACGGCGGATAGCTTTGCAGGGCGAAACGGATGCCGAGGTAGGTCGATCCCCACAGCACGTACACCGATCCCAGGGCGAAAGCGACCGCGAGGGCGCTGGGAGCGTGGCGTTCGACGGTCGATGGTGCGGCGCTCATGAAGCGGATACTCGGGGGAAGTGAATGGGATAGCTTGAAGCCAATGCGCCGCCAGCGGGAGCGAGAAAAACTTGCTACAGCCTGTAGAAATTCGCGGGGTCTGCGGGCTGGCGTCGGCGCCGATGGCGGAGCGAACACCGATGCACGGAAACAGCGCAGGGGCCGGACGACGCGAGCCGGCCGGAGATCGAGTTGAGGGTCGGTCGCGGCCACACGCCGCCGCGACATCAAAAAGCAAGCGAATCGGACGAAGCTACACGCACAAGCCGGTGCCGACGAAGGTGCCGCCCGCGGCGCGCGCATCGGCGCGGCGCCACGCAAGGATCAAGGATGCGGCCGGTAGCGCGACACCGTGGTGCGGCGGCTGCCTGCATCGCGGCGGCGCGGATCGTCGAACACGTCGATGACCACGAAACCGGCGTTGCGCATCATCCCCGCCGAGCCCTCGTTGTCCTCGTGGCGCTCGACGTAGATTTCGACCAATCCCATCTGCTGCAGCCGCGCCACCGCCGCCTTCAACAGCTGCGTGCCCAGCCCCTGCCCACGATGCTGGCGATGCACGACCGCCTCGCCGATATGGCCCTGCCACTCGATCTCGCGTCCGCCGGGCTGGTAGCGGTGGAACGCGTCGCTGGGCTCAAATGTGACGACCGCCACAATTTGACCTTCAAGCAAAGCGACTACCGCCTGCGTGCGGCCGCTCCGGATCGCCGACAGATGCGCGGCGAGCTCGACCTCGGGCAGGTAATTCCAGGGATTGGGACCGTGTTCGCGGATCAGCGTCAGAATCTCGCCGATCTGCTCGGGTACTGCGGCTTGCGTCACGTACCGGGACATCCCGGGGGCGTCCGTATGTAGGGTTTGGGGGGATTGCGCCGCCACATAAAAATTCTTTATGTACCAAGCGTACGAATAGCGTATCGATGTCAGTCAAATTGCGGTTGAATATTTGTCCGCGTGGACGCAAAAATCTTGCATGAGTGCTGCCCCCCTGATTTTGGACGAGTTCGACCACAAGTTGCTCGAACTGTTGCAACAAGACGCCTCCTCGACCCTGAGCGAGCTCGGCGACGCGGTCGGACTGTCGCCGAGCGCGGTGCAGCGACGCATGACCCGTTACCGCCAGGACGGCCTGATGCGGCAGGTCGCGGTGCTCGACCCGCTGGCGCTGGGCAGCACCCTGGCGGCGGTATGGGTGACGATGGAGCGCGAATCGGTCGAACGCCACGCCGCCTTCCACGCCCGGGTCCGCGCCGCGCCGGAGGTGCAGCAGTGCTACACCCTGGCCGGCGAATGGGACTACCTGGTGATCCTGGCCACCACCGGCGTCCTGCATTGCCGGCAGGTGGTGGATCGTCTGTTCCTGGATGAGGGCAACGTCAAGCGCTACGACACCCATCTGGTGTTCGATGTGGTCAAGCACGGGTTGGAGTTGCCGACTCGCGATGCGCCGCGTGCTGCGCGTAAGCGGCGGGGGTGAGGTGGGGGGCTGCCTTTTGGTTGGGCGGCTTTTTAGAGCAAGAGCCAATCCCCCCTGCCCCCCCTTTTTCAAAGGGGGGAACGTGTCTGGTCGATCTTCGGCAGGCGGGGCGGCGATGGTTGTTCGCTTTCCGCTTTCCGCTTTTCGCTTTTCGCTTTTCGCTTTTCGCTTTTCAGTCTTCGCAACGAAGATCCGCAACTGCACGCCACCGTTCCCCCTACAAGACGGGTTCCCCCTTTGAAAAAGGGGGGCCAGGGGGATTTGCTTTTGCTTCCCCTCAAGCCGCCCGCTCCCGCTGCAGCAACTTCTCCTTAAGCGGCAGCCCCCAGCGATACCCGCCCAGCGAGCCATCGCCGCGCACCACCCGGTGACAAGGCACGACCACCGCGACCCGATTGTTCGCGCAAGCCCGCGCGACCGCGCGCGCGCCGCGCGGGGAACCGATCTGCCGCGCGATCTGTTCGTAGCTGCGGGTCTGCCCGGCCGGAATCTTCATCAGCGCATCCCAGACTTTTTTCTGGAACGCGGTGCCGATCAGATCGACCGGCACCGATTGCTTCTGCCCGCCCAGCGTTTCCGCCACCGCCTGCACGCGCGGGGCGAGGAATTCGTCGCGGCCGGCGTCCACGCGCTCCAGCGCCGCCTGCGGGAACTCGCTGCGCAGCTTGGCTTCCAGCGCCGCCGGATCGTCGCCGAGTTCGACCATGCAGATGCCGCGCGTGGTGGTGGCGATCAGCGCGGTGCCGATCGCGGTCTTGGCCAGGCTCCAGCGGATCTGCTCGCCGGCGCCGCCGGCGCGGTAGCGCGCGGGCGTCATGCCCAGGCGCGCGGCGCCGCTCTCGTACACGCGCGAGGGCGAGCCGTAACCGGCGTCGTACAACGCGGCGCTGACGTCGCTGCCTTCGCGCAATGCCGAACGCAGGCTGCCCAGTTTGCGCTGGGCCAGGTACTCGGCCGGGCTCAGGCCGAAGCGCGCGCTGAAGCGGCGCTGCAGGTGCGAGGGGCTCAGGCCGACGGCGTCGGCCAGTTCGGTCAGCGAGGGCTCGCCGGCATCCAGCAGGATGCGGGCCTGTTCGAGCTTGTCCGCCTTGATGGAAGCGGGCTGGCCGAGGGTGGCGTTGCGGGCGGCCGGCACGTCAGCGGTGTGGCCGGATTCGGGCTTGCGCGGAGTGGTTTTGGCGTTCATGGCGCAAGACTAGGCCTCATCCCCGGAGGCCGCTATCCGCATCTTGCGAGGGATGGGGTCGGGTTTTCTGCCTGGATTCAGGTCGGATTTTTCTTGTGGTGGATGCGTGGAGTGCTGAGCGAAAAGCTTCGGGGCTGAAGCCGCATTCCACAAAAGCGGCCCTGCCACAAAAGCGGCCCTGGCGAAGCCGGACCCGGAAAAAGAAAACGCGCCCGAAGGCGCGTTTTCCATCGACTCGGAAGCCTTGCGGCTCAGTCGGCCCAATGTCCCGGCCGGGTCGCGGTCGGCAGCACTTGCGCCGACAGCTGACGGTCGTTGTTGAGCAGGCGCACCGCGTCGGCCAGGATCGCCGCCGATTCGCGCAGCAACGGGTCCGGACGCTTGTCGGCGAGCTTCTCGCGCGCGGCGTCCTTGACGATGTCGCGCTCCGACGAAGCCAGGCCGTCGTCGTTGGAATCGTCGCCGAGCGGGTCCAGGGTCAGGCCCAGCTGCTTGCGCTCGCTCTGACGCTGCTTGCGCTTGGCGTCTTCGCGATCGCGTTCGGCGCGGCGGTCGGCTTCGTTGAGCGAGATCCACTTCTTGGCGCGTTCCTCGCGGAACTGGGCCACGTCCTGCGACCACCACTGAAATTCCTTGTCGCTGCCGATGCGGGTGGTGTGCAGCGTTTCCAGCTTCGGCAGCAGCGGCGCGAAATTGCCGTAGCTGGTGTGCGGCACCGCGGCGATCTTGGTCCACGGCAAGGCGTTGTCGTAGGTGCTCTCGCCGTACTCGGTCGCGTCCACCGACACCGGGAACGCGATGTCCGGCACCACGCCCTTGTTCTGGGTGGAGCCGCCGCTGACGCGGAAGAACTGCGCGATGGTCAGCTTGACCTGGCCGAAGCGCGCGCTCTCGTTGGCCGGCCAGCGGTCCAGATCGACCAGGTTCTGCACCGTGCCCTTGCCGAAGGTGGTTTCGCCGATGACCAACCCACGCCCGTAATCCTGGATGGCGCCAGCGAAAATTTCAGAGGCCGACGCAGAACCGCGGTTGATGAGCACCGCCAGCGGGCCTTCCCAGGCGATACCGGTATCGCTGTCGCCTTCGACGCTGACGCGGCCGCCGGATTCGCGCACCTGCACCACCGGGCCGCGATCGATGAACAGACCGGTGAGCTCGATGGCTTCGTTGAGCGAGCCGCCGCCGTTGTTGCGCAGGTCCAGCACCACGCCATCGACCTTGTCCGCGCGCAGCTTGACCAGCAGCTTGGCGACGTCGCGGGTGGCCGAGGCGTAATCGTTGGCGTTCTTGCGGCGGCCTTCGAAGTCCTGATAGAAGCCCGGCAGCTTGATCACGCCCACGCGCTTGGCCGGCACGCCGTCGGTGGCCGGAATGTCGATGACTTCCGACTTGGCCGCCTGTTCTTCCAGACGCACCTTGTCGCGCACCAGCACGATCCGGTTGGGCTTGCTGTCCAGGCCGGATTCGGCCGGGATCACGTCCAGGCGCACCTTGGTGCCCTTGGCGCCGCGGATCTTGGCGACGACATCGTCGATGCGCCAGCCGATCACGTCGTCCATCGCGCCGCTGTCGCCCTGGCCCACGCCGACGATGCGGTCGCCGGGCTTGAGCAGGTTGCTGCGCGCGGCCGGACCGCCGGGGATGATTTCGCGGATCGCGACCACGTCGTCCTGCTTCTGCAGTTGCGCGCCGATGCCGTCGAGCGACAGCGACATGGTCATGTTGAAGTT
This sequence comes from Lysobacter gummosus, assembly GCF_001442805.1. Classification (NCBI taxonomy): domain Bacteria; kingdom Pseudomonadati; phylum Pseudomonadota; class Gammaproteobacteria; order Lysobacterales; family Lysobacteraceae; genus Lysobacter; species Lysobacter gummosus. The sequence goes on from NZ_CP011131.1 coordinate 4,958,249, forward strand.
GTCGGCCGACTTGGGCGTGAGGTAGTCGGTGTGCGGATCGATCGCGTTGGCGTAGCTGTTGACGAAGGTCTGGAACACGTCCTCGCCCTTGAGCTCGGAAATGCCCTTCGCCATGTTGGTGTAGCGCTTGTCCAGGGTCTTGGCGATGTCGTCGCTCTTCTTGCCGGCCAGTTTCAGGCGCAGCCAGTCGTTGCGCACCGACTGCTTCCACAGCGCGTCCAGCGCCGCCGTGTCGGCGACCCAGGGCGCGTCCTTGCGGTCGTAGTCGTAACGGTCGGCGCCGTTGAACTCGAAGTTGGCCGGCTGCTTGAGCAGGCCGCGCGCGTAGGCGACGCGTTCGTCCACGCGCTGCTTGTAGGTGGAGAAGATCGAGTACGCCGGCGACAGGTCGCCGCTCTTGATCGCGTCGTCGAGCTTGTTCTTGTAGGCGTCGAAGCGGGCGATATCCACGGCGGTGAAGAACTGCTTGCCGCCGTCGAGCGATTCGAGATAGCGCTTGTACATGTCGGCCGACAGCGCGTCGTCGAGCGCGCGCGGCCGATAGGCGTAGCGGCTGTCTGAGAGCAGGCCGTACACCAGCTTGGCGGCGGTGGTCTGGTCGGCGGTGGGCGCGCTGGGCAAGCTGATGGCAGCGCCCGCGGCCGCCGGAGCGGCGGCGGAGTCGGGCCGCGCGAGCAGCGCCAGCGGAGCGGTCAGCAGGAAGCCTGCGACGAGGGTCAGGGCACGCGTGTTCTTGAGGGTCATCGCGAAGTCTTCCCGGCCGGGGAGAGCCGGACTTTAGAGAGGATGCAACAGGAGGATGGTGCGGCTTTCGACAAGGCCACAGTGCCGAAAGTTGCCTGCGCTGTCACCTTCGCTGCCGAAATTGCCCGTTGCGGGCGTGAATGCGGTTCAGTTTGGACGGCACGGGCGTTATCGGGCCGTTATTGCGCGGCCGGATCGGGGGCGCCGGGCCGTTTTCGCAAGGTTCGCGGGCCGATCCGGACAGAAGACCGCGGCGGCCGATCCGCGTGTAGCCGGCGCCGGCGCGCGGGCCGCGCAGACGACGGCCCCGGGGTGCCGCGCGATGCGCGGCGGACGCGGCTCAGGCGACCGCGAAACCGGCGTCGATGGCCTGCCGGTCGGCGTGATAGGACGAACGCACCAGCGGGCCGGAAGCGACGTGGGTGAAGCCCAGCGACATGCCGTAGACCTCCAGCTCCTTGAACTCTTCCGGCGTCCAGTAGCGCAGCACCGGGTGATGGTGCGGGGTCGGCTGCAGGTACTGGCCGATGGTGATCATGTCCACGTCGTGCGCGCGCAGATCGCGCAAGGTCGCCTGCACCTGCTCCATCGTCTCGCCCAGGCCGAGCATGATCCCGGACTTGGTCGCGACCTGCGGATGCTGGGCCTTGAACTTCTGCAGCAGGGTCAGCGACCACTGGTAGTCGGCGCCCGGACGCACGTTGGTGTACAGATCCGGCACGGTCTCGACGTTGTGGTTGAACACGTCCGGCGGGCTGGTCGCGAGGATCTCCAGCGCGCGTTCCATGCGGCCCTTGCCGCGGAAATCCGGGGTCAGCACTTCGATCTTGGTGCGCGGGCTCTGTTCGCGGACGGCCTTGATGCAATCGACGAAATGCTGCGCGCCGCCGTCGCGCAAGTCGTCACGATCGACACTGGTGATGACCACGTACTTCAGGCCCATGTCGGCGACCGTGCGGGCCAGATTGGCCGGTTCACTCGCGTCCGGCGGCTTGGGCCGGCCGTGGGCGACGTCGCAGAACGAGCAGCGGCGGGTGCAGACCTCGCCGAGGATCATGAAGGTCGCGGTGCCGTGGCTGAAGCACTCGTGGATGTTCGGGCAGCTGGCCTCTTCGCAGACCGTGACCAGGCGGTTCTCGCGCAGCTTGGCCTTGAGCACGGCGACCGAATTGCCCGACGGGATGCGCACCCGGATCCACGACGGCTTGCGCAGCACCGGCACGTCGGCGAACTGCACCGGCGAGCGGCTGATCTTGTCGCCGCCGATCTGCTTGGCGCCGGGCGTCATCGTGGTCGATTCCAGCACCGCCGGCACGAAACCCTCGGACGCGCTGGCGCTGACGACGGTGAGCGGGATGGACTTGGAGGCGGGGGTGGTCATGGGGTCGCTTAGCTCTTGTCGTTTAGCGCCCTCTCCCGCTTGCGGGAGAGGGTTGGGGTGAGGGCCCGTGGACTTGCGTGCCCTCATCCGCCCTCCGGGCACCTTCTCCCGCAAGCGGGAGAAGGGAATCTGTGTTCATCGCGCTAGCGCGATGAGGATCTTTAAAGGGCGTTCTCGACCGTCAGCCCGAACTGCCGCGCAAGCTGCGCGACCAGCACCGGCTTGACCTGTTCCATGCCCGAGGGGCCGCCCAAGTCTAGCACCGAGGTCACCTGCAGCCCCTGATAACCGCAGGGATTGATGCGCTGGTAGGGCGACAGGTCCATGGCGATATTGAAGGCCAGCCCGTGGAAGGTGCAGCCGCGGCGCACCCGGATGCCCAGGGCCATGACCTTGGCCCCGGCCACGTACACGCCCGGCGCGCCGTCCTTGCGGGCGCCTTCGATGTTCCACTCGGCCAGGGTGTCGATCACCGCCTGCTCGATCCGGTCCACGTACTCGCGCACCCCGACCTTGAGCCGGCGCAGGTCCAGCAGCGGGTACAGCACGATCTGGCCGGGTCCGTGGTAGGTCACCTGGCCGCCGCGATCGACGTGGATCACCGGGATATCGCCCGGCATCAGCACGTGCTCTTCCTTGCCGGCCTGGCCCAGGGTGAACACCGGGTCGTGCTCGACCAGCCACAGCTCATCGGGGGTGTCGGCGTCGCGCGCGTCGGTGAAGGCCTGCATCGCCCGCCAGACCGGCTCGTACGGTTGCCGGCCCAGGTCGCGCAGCTGCGCGGCCGGGGGCGCGACCACTCCGCCGAGCACGGCGGCGACGGTGTCGATCACAGTGTCCACTTCACTTCCGGATGCTCGCGCAGCACCTGATGGGCCAGGTCGTACTGCTCGCGATTATTGGCGCGGAAGGTGATCCGTACCGACACGTACTTGCCGGTCGAGGAATGCTTCCACTGGATGGTCTCGGTTTCCACCTCGAGCCCGGCTTGAAGCAGCAATCGCGGCAGTTCGCGCTCCAGGCCCGCCTCGGCCGCGCCCATCGCGCTGAGCTCGAAGGTGCCGGGAAACTGGAAGCCGTGATCGGGATTGTCGGAATTGATGTCCATGGCGGCCATTATGGGTCCGCGTGGGGGGCAACCCAAGCGCAGCGGTGGGACGGCGGTGTCGCTCAGATGGAACGGCCCCGCGGCGCGGCCACGGGCGCTTGATCGCGCCGTGGACCGCCAGATTCGGCACCGCCCCCGACCGGGCCGGCCGCGCCGCGTCGGCGCGATCGCGCCCTGCCGCGCCGGCACGCGAACCGTTAACCTCATCGACTGTTTCGCACGGACGCCGCGATGGCCTCGAAAGCGACCTTGAACTCGGTCAAACCCCGCGTGCGTGGGCTGTTGGCGCTGGCGCTCGCCACCGTGTTGCTGTCGCTGGCCGTAACCGTGCTGCGCAAACCCGAGCGCGACGGTTGGATCGCGCTGCCGCCGCAACCGATGGACGCGAGCGATCCGGATATCCGCCAGTTGCTGACCAAGTCCGAAATGCTGACGCCGCGCCAGCACGTCGGCGAAGCTCCGGCCGATGCAAGCCTGGCGCAGCGCTGCGGCGAAGAGGACGCGGAAGCCGAAATCGTGCCGGCCGGCCAGCCTGCGGCGGCGCCGGTCACGGACTGGGTTTCGCCTGGCGCGCCGTCCCCTCCACCGCTGCCCGATGAGCGCTACATCATGGTGATCGCCGGCGCGCCGACCGGTCCGTCGCATACCCGGCGCGTGCAGATCGATATCGACGGCGACCGCGCGCGGGTCCTCATCAGCAACGGCGACTGGCGCCATGCCGGCACGACACCGGGATCGGCCGCCGACATCCGCAGCGAACAGCGCCTGTCGCTGAGCGCCCTGGCGCCGTTGCGCGAGGCCTGGCAAGTGCCCGAGCTATGGAGCGCCAACCAGCGCAGCGGCGTGTGGTGCGCCGGCCACAACGGCTTGCGCGAGGCGTTTTTCGAAGCCTGCGTGCACGGCCGCTACTACGCCCGCGACCGCGCCTGCGATCGCAATGCGCAGGAGCCGTTGGCGCAGTTGTGGAAGCGCGTGGTCGAACTCACCCCGTCATCGGGGCCTGCACATTGAGCCGCGACCGCCCTTTCCCGCCTAGCGGCGACCGGCTGGTGCTCATGCTCGACCTCGACGAGACGCTGATCTACGCCAGCGAGATCGAACTAGACCGGCCCGCGGATTTTCGCGCCGTCGGCTATCACGTCTACCGTCGGCCGCATCTGCAGACCTTCCTCGACCACGCGCTGGCGAATTTCGACGTCGGCGTGTGGACGTCCTCGGGCCGGCTCTACGCCGATGCGGTGGTCGCCGCGCTGTTTCCGCCGCAGTCGCTGCGTTTCCTCTGGTCCAGCGAACGCTGCTCGATCAGCCGCGACTGGACCACCGGGGAATACACCCATCGCAAACGCCTGCAGAAACTCAAACGTCACGGTTACCGCCTGGAACGCCTGTTGGCGATCGACGATACGCCGTCCAAGCACATCTACAACTACGGCAATCTGGTGTGCGTGCGCGAGTACCTGGGCAAAGAGACGCACGACGACGAGCTGCTGCATTTGATGGGGTATCTGGACCGGTTGGCTTCGCAGCCGGACATGCGCAAGATCGAAAAACGGCGCTGGCGCGAGCGTATGGCCTCGGCCGGTCGCGAAGGCGAGCCGGAGGTGGCGCGCTCGCAGCCGCGCGATTGAATCCACAGCCAGCAAGGTTTTTGTGGGAGGGGCTTCAGCCCCGATGCTCTTGTTTCGGATTGCGATGAATTTCGACCCGGGCCGACCGAAAAGCATCGGGGCTAAAGCCCCTCCGACAACAGACCTCGCTGTCCAGCAAGGTCCATGCGGGCGCCGCGCCCCTGGCCTGCATCGTACCGGCCAAACGTTCTCAACCACTGAGCGGTTCATCTGCTATCAACACGCTGTAGCACGCAGCGATTAGAACTTGGCCCCATCGCGCACCGGATGCGCATTCAGGAGATCCCCCATGCCCGCCAGCCAATCCGTCGCCCTGCCCTTGCGCGGGCAGTTCCGCAGCCTCTACACCCAGCTCAAGCGCGCCCGCCTGCTGGAGCGCACTCCGGTGATCTTCTGCGAAGGAGATTCGTGGTTCTCCACGCCGCTGGCGATGAACCTGCTCGACTGGATCGTGTCGCCGGCCCCGGAGGACGAGGAGCGCGGCGTTCCGCTGCTCGGCAACGGCGGCCTGTTCTTCCGCGCCGAACACAGCGGCGACCACGCTTCGCGCAATCCCGACGATCCCAAGCGCTCGATGTTCGTGCGCGACAACATCGACGACATCATCGGCTGGTACGACCAGTTCGATTTCGACATGATCCTGCTCAGCGCCGGCGGCAACGATTTCGTAGATGACTTCCTCAAGCGCACCCTGCGCGGTCAGACCTCGTTGTCGGCCGAGGCGGCGTTCCAACTGGTGCTGGATTCGGGCAAGTACGAAACCGTGCGCAAGGCCTATGCGTTGTTCCTGCAGGCGGCGCTGGCGGTCAAGCCCGACACGCCGATCCTGGCCCACACCTACGACCATCCGCAGCTGATCGGCCGCCCCGGCGCGCTGACGCCGGGCAACATCGGCGTCGCCGCGCTGCTGAAGAAAAAGGTCGGGCCGTGGATCGGGCCGCATATCAGCGCGGTGGTCAACGCCGATCCGGGCAAGACCCCGGACGAGCGGCGCCGCTTCGTGCGCATGCTGATCGACGGCTTCGAGAAGAACGTCCTGCGCGAACTCAAGAACGATCCGCGCTTCGGCGGCCGCTTCGACTACGTCGATCTGCGCGGCACCCTGACCGGCGAAAGCCAGTGGTTCGACGAGATGCACCCCACCGAAGCCGGCTTCCACGCCCTGGCGACCAAGTTCCGCGGTGCGATCATCGGTAAATTGCCGGCGGCCAAGCGCTGAGGCTCGACACCCGCATCGCGCGGCGATACGCGCCCCGCGACACGATGGCCGAAACCATCGCGTCGCGCTAGCCCGACCGCGGTCCGCGCCTGCCTCTTCGAGCGCGCCCTTCGAACACAAGAACGAATGCGCGCGGACCTCGATCGTCCGCGTGCTGACGCCACATGCGCCGCCCGCATCGCTCCCGCGCCTCGCGCGCTGCCACGATTTCACAAACCTCCTCGCGCACCGCTTAACACGGGTGTCGCCCCGGCGCTGCCGGCGACGGCGACGCCCCGGTCCCGTTCGCAGGAAGCTTCCTCCATGAAAAACGTGTTCTTCGGCTTGGGTCTTAAGTACGCAGACGGATCCGCTCCGAGCATCGCCACGAGCAGAGACGGCCGCATCATGGAAGTCCACCAATCGGCACGCGATGGCGACTTGGCCTATCGCCTCGGAGTACGCCGGAAGATGGGACTGCTCTGGGCGAAACAAGACGTCGTCTACGGCCGGGGCCTGACTCCGTCCATCGCCTTCAACGGCAGCCTGCTGATGGAAGTGCACAAAGAAATACCCGACAGCGACGACCTCGCCTGGCGCACCGCCAGATGGAGCGACTCCGGCGCAGGGCCTGCGGAATTCGAGTTCAGCGCGCCGCTCAAATACGCCAGCGGAAAGATGCCGCGCATCGCGATGAATGACCGCATCGCCTTCGCGGTCCACGAATCTCCGACCGGCCCGGCAGTCTGGTACAACGTGTGCGATATCGGCGATGACGCATCCGTGCTGTGGCGCGGCAACATGGCGTTGTGCCCGGGAATCCAACCCAATATCGCAGTCAACGACGACAACCTCGCGGTGATCGTTTATCGCTCGTACTCCGACGCTAATCTGTACTACCGCGTCGGCAGAGTGGGCCTCGCCGAAGTCGCCTGGGGGCAAGCGATTCTGTTCGGCAGCGGCGGCGAGCCCGCGGTGGCGCTGACCCACGACGGCGAAGTCATCGTCGTCTTCCAGTCCAGTCGATCCAAAACCTTGTTGCAGCGCTTCGGCAAGATTCGCGACAACGCCATCGCCTGGGCCGAGGATGCGGTCTATTTCGACGATGGACAGTTTCCCTGTGTGGCCTGCGCCGGCCACATGGCGATCCAGGCGCACAAATCCGAGCACGCCAAGACGTTGTGGGCATCCAGCTCGCGCATCACCAACCGCGCGCGATGGATGCAGCACAACATGAACGTCCTGGAGGACAAGACCCTGCCGCAACTTACCACCGGCGCGTCGCACGACGCGGGTATGTACCTGCATGGCCCCCTGGCCACGTTCGGCAAGACCCAGAACCTCAATCTTTACCAGCAGTTGCGCAATGGCATCCGCTATTTCGACTTGCGGCCGAAATGGAGCGGCAGCACTCTCTATGTTCATCACGGCGGTGTCAGCGGTCCGCCCGTGTCGGAGATCATCAACGATGTCGAGCGTTTCATGCTCGAGGGGCATCGCGAACTGGTGGTGCTGAAGTTCTCGCATTACGAGAAATTCACCGCCGAGGCTTACGAAGCGCTGGTCGTGACGCTGCAGGAAAAACTGCGCGACTGGCTGTATCGGGGGCCGTTGCAGGACAGGCGACTGTCGGATATCACGATGCGGGAATTCCTCGCTGAATCCGGCGTGGTCCTGGCCGTTTGCGATGACGATTACCCGATCCGGTTCCCGGCGGCCGGCATCTGGGTTTATCGGGATTACAACGCGGAACGTCCGCAACTCGGCGATCTGCGTGTCTACGACAAGTATTCCAACACGCTGAGCTACGAGACGATGAAGACTGGTCAGTTGGAGCAGTTCGAGAACTACAAAGGATTCTGCGCCGCACCGAACGAGGAGGTGCCCTGCGATCAGTTCCTGTTGTCGTGGACGCTGACGCCGCCGACCGGGGTCTGGCTGGTGTCGCAGGAGGCCAACCGCAATCTCGGTGAAGTCATGGCCACGCAGGGCGTGCCCAACCCGCAGGACTTGGTAATCAACTACCTGTACGTGGACTACGAGGAATACTCGCGCGCCACCGACGTGGCGATGTTCATGAACGGAATCGAGTAAGCGATTGGCCGCCCCAAAACGCAACGAGCCGGCAATGCCGGCTCGTTGCGCATCAACTGCGGTGTCGTGCGATCTGAACGATCACTCCGACTCCCACCACATCCAGAACTCATCCCACAGCCGCTTGAAGAAGCCGCCTTCCTCGACCGCGGCGATCGCCACCAGCGGACGCTGGGCGATGACCTTGCCGTCGAGCATGACCTTGACCGTGCCGATGGCCTGGCCCTTCTTGATCGGCGCGACCAGACTCTTGGGCACGTCGATGCTGGGCTTGAGCTGCGCGTACTTGCCGCGCGGCACGGTCACCAGCATCGGCTCGGCGACGCCGAGCTGGACTTCCGGCGACTGGCCCTTCCACACCTTCTGCTTGGCCACGGCCTTGCCGGCGTCGTAGAGCTTGTGCGTTTCGAAGAAGCGGAAGCCCCAGTTGAGCAGCGCCTGGCTGTCGGTGGCGCGCTGGGCTTCGGAGGTCGAACCCATGACCACCGAGATCAGGCGCTGGTCGCCGCGCAGGGCCGAGGCCATCAGGCAGTAGCCGGCCTTGGAGTGGTGGCCGGTCTTGATGCCGTCGACGGTGTTGTCGCGCCACAGCAGCAGGTTGCGGTTGGGCTGGGTGATCGGCCCGACCTTGAGTTCCTTGATCTTGTTGTACGAGTACGCGACCGGGAAATCGTGGATCAACGCGCGTCCCAGCAGGGCCAGATCGTGCGCGGTGGAGTAGTGATTCTCCTGCGACAGGCCGTGCGGGTTCATGAAGTGCGAATTCTTCAGGCCGATGCGCGCGGCGTACTGGTTCATCAGCGCGGCGAAGGCGTCTTCGCTGCCGGCGACGTGTTCGGCCAGGGCGATCGCGGCGTCGTTGCCGGACTGCACCACCATGCCCTTCTCCATCTCGGTCAGCGGCGCGGTCTGGTTGACCGCGAAACCGGAGTAGCTGCCGTCGGTGGCCGCGCCGCCTTTGCGCCAGGCGTTCTCGGTCATCATCACCTGGTCGGTGTCCTTGACCTTGCCGCCCTTGAGCTCGGCGGCGATGACGTAGCTGGTCATGACCTTGGTGATGCTGGCCGGCTCGACCCGCAGATCCGGATTGAAGCTGGCCAGGATGTTGCCGCTGGCCGCGTCGATCAGCACCCACGCGGTGCCCTGGATCTGCGGCGGCGGCGGAACCGGCAACGAATCGCTGGCCGGAGGCAGCGCCGCGGCCGGGGTGACCGCGGCGGTGGCGGCGGGCTTGGCCGGCGCCTGCGCGCTGGCGAATCCGGCGAAGGCTGTGACCAGAAAGGCCGAGGTCAGCGCGGCGAAGGCGGCCGCGCGGGGGGTGAAGCGAACGATCATCTGTGAACTACTCCGGAGGCCGGAACCGTGCCGGCCGAGGGGGTTGGTGTTGGGGCGCGGCGCCCGCGTCCTGCGGCAAACCGTCGAATGTGGCCGAACCGTGCCTTCCTGCTGCGGTTCGCGAGCCGTGCATCGTGCCTCAGATACGCGGCGCTTGCAGCCGCCGGCTGCGCCGGACGGCGGCGGAGGTTCAGTCGCGAACGCGTTGAGGCTGACCGAATCCCAGACCCACGATACGGGCGGCGAGTTCCGGAGCGGCGTCGGCCTGCAGCGGCCCGACCCGTAAACGCCAGACTTTCTGCCCGTTGGCGGCGTTGCCGTCGAGCAGGCGCGCGGCGGCGATGCCGGCGCCGCGCAGCATGGTCAGGGCGCGGTCGGCGTTGCTGCGCGCGGAGAAACTGGCGACCTGCAGGGTCACGTCCCCGGCGCTGGGCGTGTTGGCGGCGACCACGGCGGCGGCCTTGGACGGGCTCGGCGGCGGCGGCGCGGCGGGCGGCGCCGGCAGCGCGGCGGCGGACGCGGCGGCCACGGCGGTGGCCAGCGGAGTCTTGCCGGCCTTCTTCGCGGCTTTCTCCGCCGCGGCCAGGGCGCGCTGCTGTTCCTTCTGCTGCTTGGCCAGGGCGCGCTTTTCCGCCTTGGTCAGCGGCTTGGGCGGCGGCGCGTCGATGCCCTTGCCGGTGGCGACGCGGACCTGGCGCGACTTCATCCAGGCGTCGAACTCGTCCGCGGTCATCGACTTGCCGTTCTGCATCATGTCGAAGCGGTAGTCCTGCGCGCCGCCGCTGAGCGGCTTGGCGGCACTGGCAACCGTGGTGGGCTTGCCGGTGGCGACGGTGGCCGGCACCGAGGACGCCACCGGCGCGGGCTGTCCGGTCGCCACCGTGGTCTTGACCGGCGCGGGCTTGCCGGTGGCGATCGTGGTCTTCGCCGAACCGTAGGTGCCGGTCTCGGCCTGGCTGGCGACCGGCGCCGGCTTGCCGGTGGCGATGCGCACGCCCGGCGGCAGTTCGCCGGCGTTGGCGCTGGCGATCGGCATCGCCGCGACCAGGCGGTCGATGGCGCTGGGCGCGGCCGGCTTGGGCGCGGCGGCGGGCGACTGCGGCGGATTGTTGGCGGCGCTGGCGTACACCGGCGGCGCCGCTTCGCCCGGATGCAGCGCGCGCACCTCGACCCGGCCGGTGCCGCGTTGGGTGATGCCCAGCTTGACCGCGGCGGCGTAGCTCAGGTCGATCACGCGATTGTCGTGGAACGGGCCGCGGTCGTTGACCCGCACCGTCACCGACTTGCCGTTGTCCAGGTTGGTGACCCGGGCGAAGCTCGGCAACGGCAACGATTTATGCGCGGCGGTGAAGGCGTACATGTCGTACACCTCCAGGTTGGAAGTACGCCGGCCATGGAACTTCTGCCCGTAGTACGAGGCCGTGCCGGTCTCGACATAGTCGTCGTGCGAGTCCAGCACCTTGTAGGTCTTGCCCAGCACCGCATACGGCGAGCGGTTGCCGAACTGCGAACGCGGCTCGGCGACGACTTCCGGTTCCGGAATCGCGTCCACGTCGGGAATGTAGTCCGGCGTGGTGTCCTTGACCCCCGGCGCGTACAGGCCGCCGGCGCGGTAGTTGCCGCGCTTGCTGAGGTCTTCCTGCGCCGCCGCGTACGGCGACTTCTTGCGTCCGCCATGGGCCGGCAGGCCGCTGCTGTGGACGCGGTCGCGGTCGGGCAGCGCGAGCGCCTGCGAATTGGGTTTCTTCGGAGCGCTGGCGCAGGCCACCAGGGCCAGCGGCAGCGCGGCGACGATCAGCCGCCGGATCGTCACGCCGGCCGCACGCGCCGTCGGCGGCCGCTTCGGGCCGCCGTTCATGCCCGCGGCGCCTGCGGTTTCGGCGCCGGAGCGGCCGGAACGGGCGTGGGAGTGGTCGATTGGATCGGCGCTTGAGCTGGAATGATCAAGGGATTCTCCCGTCCGGCGATCGCCTCGGCCAGCTGGTACACCGCCATGCCGTAATGCTTGGAGATGTTGTAGCGGGTGATCGCGTAGAAGTTGCGGAAACCGAACCAGTACTCGGGGCCATCGACCCCGTCCAGATTGAGCAGCGTCGCGGTCTGCGTCGGCGCCACCTTGCTCACCGGCCGATAGCCGCGCGCGGCCAGGTCGGCGAGCGAATACACCGGGTCCATGTTTTCCGGAACGAAATCCTGCGCGGTCGCATCGCGGCTGGCGCGCGCGACCACCGGGCCGCCGCGTACCCAACCGCCCTTCTTGACGAAGTAATTCGCGACCGAGAAGAACACGTCGTCCAGATCGGTGAACAGATTGCGCTTGCCGTCGTTGTCGCCGTCCACCGCGAACTCGCGATAGCTCGACGGCATGAACTGGCCCCAGCCCATGGCGCCGGCGTAGCTGCCGGTCAGGGTGGTGATGTCGATGCCTTCTTCCTTGCCCAGCGCGAACAACTGGCCCAGCTCGCCGCGGAAGAACGCTTCGCGGCGGTTCTCGCGATCGAGCTTGGCCGGATCGCCGCTGCGCGGATAGGCGAAGGCCAGCGTGTACAGCGCATCGACCACGCTGTATTTGCCGGTGTTCTTGCCGAAGCTGGTTTCCACCCCGACGATCGCGACGATGATCTCGGCCGGCACGCCGGTGGCCGCTTCCACCCGCGACAACTGCGCGCGGTGCTCGGCCAGGAACGCCTTGCCGCCGTCGATGCGGGCCTGGGTGATGAAGATCGGACGGTAATCGCGCCACGGCTTGGCTTCGGCCGGACGCGACATCGCCGCGACGATGCTGTCGCGGATCTGCGCGCGCGCCAGCACCGATTCGATATAGGCCGGGTCGATGCCGTACTGCGCGGCGGTGTCGCGCACGAACAAGGCGCGGGCCTGCTCGATCGGCATCTGCACCACCGGTTCAGGCAGCGCGGGCGTGCCGACCACCGGGGTGGCGGGCGTGGCCGGTGCGGGCACGGCCGGCTTGGGCGCGGCCGGAGCGGAGGCGATAGGCGCGGTAGGCGCCTGCGTAGCGCAGGCGGCCAACACGATCGTGAGTGCGCCGAACAGGGCGCAACGGGCGGTGTGGCGTCGGGTCATCGTCGCGAGGGTAGCACGCGACCGCGGGACAAAAAACCTTGGGTTTGCGGGACTTAACCGATTTTATTCATGTAGGGTTGTCGAAGTGAAACGGGCGTCGGGGGCGCTTGCGAGGCGGGGGTCGGCGGTGTCGGAAGCTGAATAGCGCTTGCCCGATTCGGCTGGGTCGGCCGAACTCCGCCGCCAACGCCTCGGCCTTTGTGCCGCCCCGCTGTCGATGCAGGTCGCAATCCCGTGACGGGTGCCGGAGCGAGGCGATGCCCATAGCTCTCACCAACGCCCGCGCAGATCGGCGAGACAACCCGCCACCGCGGCGCAACCGAAACGGTCGCGCGCAGCACACAGGAATGATCTTCGACACTGTTCGCCGCCGGGCTCCGCGGATGAGCATCGCCGCATGACCGACCGCCCCGCCTGCTACCCCGCTCCCCCGGCCGCACTGCAGGCCGGCGCGGGCCCGGATCGCGCCCCGCTGCTCGACGTGCTGACCTCGCCGGTACCGCTGGGGCTGTTCGACTCACCGGTGGACGGCCGCCACGTGCTGTGTCTGCACGTCGGCGAACCGGTGCCGGTGTCGTACCGCATGGACGGCCACGAACGGCAGGGCGTACGTCTGCACGGCCGGTTCTGCGTGGTGCCGGCCGGATCGAGCACACGTTGGATCGTGTCGAAACCCGCGCGCTCACTGCTGCTGCGATTGACGCCGTCGCTGCTGCGCGAAATCTCCGAGACCATGGGCCTGAGCGCGCACGCCGGGCAACTGGCGCCGTCGATCCATGTGCGCGACGCGCAGGTCGAATGCATCGGCTGGATGATGCAGGCCGAAGACCACGACGCTTATCCCGGCGGCCGCGTGTTCACCGACAGCCTCGCCAGTGCGCTGGCCGCGCGCCTGCTCGCGCTGCAGTCGCGCAAGCCGGCCGCGAGCGAGCGCCACACGCACGCGCTGCCGGTGTGGCGCTTGCGTCACGTGCTCGATTACATCGAAGCGCATCTGGACGAAGATCTGTCGCTGGCCGAACTCGCGGCCGTGGCCGGCTTCAGCCTGTCGCACTTCAAGCCGCTGTTCAAACAGGCCACGGGCATGCCGGTGCATCGCTTCGTGCTGGAACGGCGGGTCGAACGCGCGCGCACGCTGCTGCTGGAAGGCAAAAAGAACATGGGCGAAATCGCGCTGGACGCGGGGTTCTCGCACGCCAGCCACATGGCCCGCTGCATGCGCCGGGTGCTGGGACTGAGTCCGTCGCAAATCGCAAGCTCGCGCCACTAAGCGCGCGATGAGGCGAGCGCGCAGCTATGCGCGCCGAGGCGTTCCCGCCGGATCGGTCTCGCCGTGCTTGTCGTTGCCGATGGTCAGGTGCAAGGCCGGTTCGGGTTCGCGCGGCAGGCCCAGCGCGACGCGCAGATCCAGCATCGCCTCGCAACGCACCGGGTACCAGACGTAGCCGTCGGTCTGCTGCGGACGCGGGTCGTAAACGAATTCCACCGCGCCGCCGTCGCCGCGCTTCCACGCCTCCATGCGCGGCGGCGTTTCGCCGCGGATCACCGAGATGTGCGGGCCCCACAGCGGAGCTTGCAGCGAGCGCGTGCGCCGGTGCCCCAGCAGGTACTGATGGCGCAGGTAGCGGCCCAGCTCCGGATCGCAATCGATGATCAGCCACCACAGCGTGCTGCCGCCGTCGCGGCGGCCGTGACCGCCGCTGCCCAGTTGCGGGCTGTAGCGCAAAGTGCCGGTGGAAGCGATGAAGCGGTCGTACACGGGAGCTTCCTGATGCGATGAGCGCCGAAGCGCACCATCATGGACGCAGGGGCGCGCAATCGCCATGCGAGCCGGGGCTGTGTGGCCAAGCGGCGCGGAGCCGTCCGTTCCGGGCTAATGGCGCCCCACCCGGCCCGGCCTCGCCCGATTCCGTACGCAAACGTCCGGAAAACCGCCGCGCCGGCACGCGCGAACACGCAACCCCGGCATTTCTCAAACCCGCGCCAGCCACTAAGATGCAGCGCACGCCCCACTTCAGAGGTATTCACGTTGGTCATCCTGCCCAAGGTCCGCGGCTTCATCTGCACCACCACGCATCCGCTGGGTTGCGAACTCAACGTGCGCGACCAGATTCAAGCCACCCGCGCGCTCGGCGCGCGCAGCGACGGCCCCAAGAAGGTGCTGGTGATCGGCGCCTCCAGCGGTTACGGACTGGCCGCGCGCATCGCCACCGCCTTCGGTTACGGCGCCGACACCCTCGGCGTGTTCTTCGAAAAGCCCGGCACCGACAAGAAGCCCGGCACGGCCGGCTGGTACAACTCGGCGGCGTTCGACAAGTTCGCCAAGGCGCAGGGCCTGTACAGCAAGTCGATCAACGGCGATGCGTTCTCCGACGAAGCGCGCGCGCAGGTCATCGACCTGATCAAGAACGAAATGGGCGGCCAGGTCGATCTGATCGTCTATTCGCTGGCCTCGCCGGTGCGCAAGCTGCCCGGCACGGGCGAGGTCAAGCGCTCGGCGCTGAAGACCATCGGCGAGCCCTACACCTCCACCGCGATCGACACCAACAAGGACACCGTCATCCAGGCCACGGTCGAGCCGGCCACCGAGCAGGAGATCGAAGACACGGTCACGGTGATGGGCGGCCAGGATTGGGAGTTGTGGATCGACGCGCTCGAACGCGCCGACGCGCTGGCGCCGGGCGCGTGCACGGTCGCCTTCAGTTACATCGGCACGGAAATCACCTGGCCGATCTACTGGCACGGCGCGCTCGGCAAGGCCAAGGTCGATCTGGACCAGACCGCGCAGCGCCTCAACACCCGCCTGTCCAAGATCGGCGGCGGCGCCAACGTGGCGGTGCTCAAGTCGGTGGTGACGCAGGCCAGCTCGGCGATCCCGGTGCTGCCGCTTTACATCGCGCTGGTGTTCAAGATCATGAAGGAAAAGGGCCTGCACGAAGGCCCGATCGAACAGCTCAACCGCATGTTCCGCGATCGCATGTACCGCGAGGACGGCCAGCCGGCGCCGACCGACGAAGAGCAGCGCCTGCGCCTGGACGATTGGGAAATGCGCGAGGACGTGCAGGCGCAGTGCAAGGCGCTGTGGCCGCAGGTCACTACGGAGAACCTGTTCCAGCTCACCGATTACGCCGGCTACAAGCACGAGTTCCTCAAGCTGTTCGGGTTCGAACGCGGGGACGTGGATTACACGAAGGATGTCGATCCGGAAGTGAGCTTCGACTGCATCGAGTTGTAACGGCGCAGGGCTCGATAGAGCTTCGCGATCCAAACGAGCCGGATTCGCGCGACGCGGGTCCGGCTTTTTTTATGTCTGGCGTTTTCGGTGCGTCGTTGGCTCGGCCGCCGCGCGGGAGATCGCGCGTCGTTGCGTGGCGAAGCATTGTTGCTTGGCGAGGCATTGAGGTTTCGCCCACCGGCGTTTCCCTTGCTTACCTGCGTCCGCCCAAGCCGTCATTCCCGCGAACGCGGGCTCTGCTCTACTTCGGCGGAGCCGAACATCCAGCGACTTTCGTGCAGCAGCGACCAAGGCACTGGATTCCCGCGTTCGCGGGAATGACGGCTGGCGAGTGTGCGGTCCCGGCCGGGTCTTCGCCCAAACCCCTATCCCCATACGAAAACAGCCCCGGGGAAATCCCCGGGGCTGTAGTTATTTCAACACCATCGGCGACTCACATCGCCGAGCGGATCAGAACGTGATGCTCCAGGTATCGATCTTGCCGGTGTCGAAGGCCGCGTTGTCGTTCACGCGCAGCTTCCACACGCCGTTGAGCGCTTCGCTCGACAGGTCCCTGGTGTAGGTCTGGTTGATGTTGTCGGCGCTGCCGTCGCTGCGGTTGTGCAGGTTGTAGATCGTGCCGTCCGGCGCGACCAGATCGACCTTCAGATCGCCCTTGTAGGTATGCACGATGTTCACCGCGATCGGCGTGGTGGCCGAGCCGTTACCGGTGCGGCCGGACACGGTGATCGGGCTTTCCACCGTGGCGTTGTCGCTGATGATCACGTCGGTGCCGTTGGTGTAGGTCTGGCTGCCGCCGGTGCCGCCCACGGTGACCGAGCCGGTCTTGGTGTTGGTCGAGCCGCCGTTGTCGGTGACCGTCAGGGTGACGGTGTAGGTGCCGGCGGTGCTGTAGGTCTTGCTCGGGTTGGCGGCGGTGGAGGTGGTGCCGTCGCCGAAGTTCCAGCTGCGCGAGGCGATGCTGCCGTCGCTGTCGGTCGAGGTGTCGGTGAAGCTGACGCTCAGGCCGCTGACGCTGGAGGTGAAGTTGGCGACCGGCGGGGTGTTGCTCGGGCCGCCGGGGCAATCGACGCCGACCTGCAGGAACGCATCGGACACGTCGGCCAGGGTGAAGCCCAGGTCGGTGGCCGCGGTTTCCACGCCGCACGCGCCCTGGTTGAAGTCGGTGCTCGGGGTCCAGTAGTCCTTGTTCGCCTTGGCGAAGACCTTGAACGCCTTGACCGTGCCCCAGCCCGCCTTCTGCGACAGCAGGTAGAACGCCTTGTTATAGACGCCCGAGGAGTAATGCACGTCCATGCCGCTGCGGTAATCGCGGGCGTGGCCGATCGAGCGTCCGTCCTGCGGCGGGTTGGCCATGTAGCGCAGCGCGCCGGTGCCCTTGAAGATCTGCGCGCCGACCAGGAAGTCGTTGGTGCCGTTCATGTAGAACTCGGCCGCTTCGCCGGCGATGTCCGAATAGGCTTCGTTGATGCCGCCGGACTGGCCGGAATACACCAGGCCCGACTGCTGCTCGGTGAAGCCGTGCGAGACTTCGTGCGCCGACACGTCCAGGCTCACCAGCGGGTAGAACGTGGTCGCGCCGTCGCCGAAGGTCATGGCCGAGCCGTCCCAGAACGCGTTTTCGTAGCTGTTGCTGTAGTGCACGCGCATCGACAGCTGGAACGTCAGCGGCGCGACGCCGACGTAGCTGTTGTACATGTCGAACACGACCTTGCCGAAGTAATGCGCGTCGTTGAGCGGCGAGAACGCGCCGTTGATCGTTTTCACCGTGTTGCGCGGGCAGGTATAGGAGAACGCCGTCGTGCCGCTGGTGCCGTGGTTGAGGTTCACGGTCTTGACGTTGGTGTTGTTCATCGTGCACGTGCTGCCGCTCTGGGCGACATCGTTGAAGCCGAAGTCGGTGCCGTACTCGTACTGGCCGGTCTTCTGGTTGCCGCCCGGGCCGGTGCCGACCAGCGCATGGTTGAGGCCGTCCCACTGCTTGAGCACCGCGCCGGTATTGGCATCGACGATCACGAACGGACGCGTCGGCGAACCACCGCCGACGGCGTCGGCGTTGAACGACACGACATAGGCCATGTGCGCGCGATCGTTGTCATCGACGAAGATCATCTGCTTGGACTGCGGATTGGTGACCTGCAGCGCGGCCAGGCGGTTGCCCAGGCCGGCGCGCTTGCCCAGGTCCAGCGCCTGCGCGCTGCTCAGCTTCGGCGCGGTGTTGGGCAGCTCGGCGGCCAGGCCATCGACCATGCGGCCGAACAGCGTGCGCACGTTGCCGTTCGCGTCTTCGCTGACGACCACGTGCTCGCCGAACACCGGCACGCCGCGGAAGCTCTGCTGATAACGATGATTGACCACGCCGGCGCCGGCGTTGCGCTTGATCAGCGTCAGCTTGGACTCGGCGCCCAGGCCCAGCAGGCCGGCGTGACGCGCGGCGGGCGCGGCCGACGGGCCGATGGCGGCGATGGATGCGGCGCTGCGCTGCTGCAGCGCGGCGGTGTTCAGGCGGTGCAGGTCGATGCGTTCGGCGGCCGAGGCGGCGGTGCCGGCCAGGGCCAAGGTGGTGGCGACGAACAAAACCTGCATACGTAATTGACGGTTCATTCCGGATTACCCCAAATAAGAAGTGAAAGACGGTAAGAAGTGAAAGACGCCGGTTCGGTGCGGCCGGCCCGGTTGCTGCCTGGGCGCGGTCGTCGCTGCGACTCCCCAAAGCCGAGCGGTGTACGCGGTCACTGCCGGTAGTACGGGTAGTGCGGGTGCTTGTGCTGCCCCTTGCCTTCGATGGCCGATCCGGCTCGCTGGCGCCTTGCTGGGTGGCCAGGCAATGCGATTGCGTATGGCTCGATCGGCGACACCGGTATTGCGAGTGGGTCGCGACGATTCCACAGCCGATAAGGCCAAGGCCACCTGGCGGCCGATGCGGCCGTCGCGATTCCGTTCGCCGGGCCATAAGGGGTGTTGGACCGGTCGCGAACTTCCCCGCGGATATCCTTTTTTGTTCGCTTCGCGCCGATATGTGATCGCCTGCGCGGGCGTGTTGTGTCGGGGGCACTGAAATCGCGGTGGAGATGTGGTGCGGTGTAATGCGTGTTGCATGGGGTTGTGCTGCGACGCAGCAGCGCTGACCGCGGTTTCAAGCTGGTGCGGTCGCGTTTAAGGGGGGGTGTAAAGCGAATAGCTAACTCACCTACCGTCATTCCCGCGTTCGCGGGAATGACGGCTTGAAGGCAGCGCAGGCGATCGAACGAAACGCATGCAGTCGCTACATGCGCTCGCGATATCAATAGCGATAGAGAAACGGGCAGTGGTACCGATAACGTCCGCACTCACGTCCCAGGCGAGGCCCGCTCAGACAAGACACCACCGCCTCACCCGTGCACGACGCGCCGCAATTTGCTCCCGCCTTCGACGCCCTTCGACTCAGTGCCGCGCAACCGGCAACGAGGCGGTCACCTGCCCGCGCGGCCGGCTCAGCCAATCCAGCGTCGCCCCACGCAGGCCGGTGCGCTCGGCCAGGGCGATGCGATCGGGCTCGGTGCAGCAGCGGTCCCATTCCGCCGCCGGCAGCAGGCTGTGCAGTTCGACCTGCGCGTACACGTCGCCGAGTTCATGCGCGCGTTGATGCAGCCGCACCACCCGATCGCGCCCATGCAGATAATCGCCGGCAGCGAACGCGGCGACCGCGTCGAGCGCTTCGATCCGCCGCGCCAGCGGCCACGCCGAAGCCGGGGTGATCCGCCGCGCTTCGTCCATATGCGCGCGCGCCGCGCTCCAGTTGCCTTGCGCGGCTTCGTTCTCGGCCTGACCGATCGCCAGCAGCGCCATCGGCAAGCGATAGCCCGACGCGCGCACCGGCGCCTGGATCTGCGCATACCAACGCTGCGAGGCCGGGTAATCGCCCAAGCGCGTCAGCAACATGCCCAGATGCAAGGTGGTGTTCCAGTGATCGGCACCGGTGCCCATCATCGGCAGGATCGCCGCGGCCTGCCCCAGACGCAGCCTGGCCGTGTCGCGATCGCCGCTCATCCACTCGGTCTGGGCGTCGAGCAGTTTCGCCAGCAGTTGGCTGCTCTTCTCGCGACTGGCCGCACAACGTTCCAGATTGGCGCGCGCCGCAGCCAGATCGCCCAGCGCCAGGCGTTGCTCGCCGATCAGGCAGGCCATGCGCAAACGCAGTTCCGAAGGCGCATCGCCGGCCGCCGCCGCGGGCAGTTCGCGCTCGACCCGCAAGGCCACGTCCAGCGCGCCGGCGGCGTCGCCGCGCATTTCGTATTGCAGCGATTGCACCTGGTCGTACCAGCGCCGGAACGGGCCCGACACATCGTTGCGATCCAGGCGTCGCATGCGCACCTGCGCTTCGCTCAAGCGCAGACTCATCATGTCCAGGCCCGCCAACATCACCCCGACCTTGGCGCGCGCGCCGGCATCGCCGGCCGCGTCGGCCACCGCGGCGGCCTGCTCCAGCCGCGCGCGGTATTCGTCGGTGGCGCCGGCCCGCTGCGCCTGCGCGGCGATGCGCAACAGAATGTCCACCTCCAACTGCCGGAAGCCGCCGGCGTTGGCGGTGGCCAGCAACTTGTCGAGTTGCGCGTCGGCCTGCGGCGACGGCGGACTCGCCGCCAGCGCATAGAAGCGCGCGGTCATCGCACCGGTGGCGTTGCCCGCCGTTTCGTACAGGCCCGCGGCTTCCTCGTACAACAGCGAGGGCGGCCGTTCCGGATATTGCATGGTGTCGGCGCGCGCCAGCATCAGCGCGGCATCGGCGCTTTCGATCTCCCAGCCCTGCCCGGCGTTGCCCGCCATGCGCCGGGCGATGCGCGCCTGCGCGCGCATGCGATCGGGATCGCCGCCCAGGGCATAGGCATCGCCCTGAATCAGCGCGCGGGCGATGCGCAGATTCATCGGCGCCTGATCGGCGTCGAGCCCGGCCAACGCGTCCAGCGCCGGCTGCGGCTGGCCGATGGCATTGAGCAAGCGCGCGTGCTCGATCGCGTATTGCAGCGCGCCGGGATGACGCCGGCTCAAATCGGCGTAAGCCGCGGCCGCATCGCTCAGGCGCCGCGGGTCCATGCTCAGGCGCTGCGCGCGCAGCCGCCGCGCGACTTCCTCCGGCACCGGCCGCAGCATCGCCTGCGCCGCGTCCATCTGTTCGATCGCGGCCATCGATTGCGCCAGCCGCGATTGCGCCTGCGCCAACTGGATGCGCGCCAGACCGAAGCGCGGCGCCATGCGCACCACTTCGTTGCCGAGCGCGACCGTGGCGATCCAGTCGCGCCGCTCGATCGCGGTGGACATCGCTTCGTAGCGGCGCGCCGCGGTCTCGTTGAGTTCCAGCTTCGGCCACACGCCTTCGCGCCGCGGCAGCAACCGCTGCATGAGCTGACGCGACAAGGCATCGGCCATCGCCGGCACCTGCTCGGGCGAGCCGCGCAGTTCGATGTTGCGATCCCGTCCGGCGTCCTCGAAACGCGCGCGCAGCACGATCTGATTCGGCGCATTGGGCGGCGTCGCGGAGGAAATGAACACCACCGCGATGCGCGGGGTGATCGCATCCGAGCGCGCCGCCAGTTCCGACGGCGTCAGCAGCGCCACATCGGGAATACCGCCGAGCTTCCACGCCAGCCATTCGTAGCTCAGCCGCGACGGCCATCGATCAGCGTTGCCTGGATCGCGCACTTCGATCAGCGCGATGGCGGCGCTCGGCCCGGGCACAGGCGCCGTGTGCTGGCGCGTAACCAGCCATCCGGTGATGCCGATCATCGCCGCCATCAACACCAGCAACGAGGCCATGCCGAATATCGCCGCATGGCGCTGGTGATCGACAGCGGCGATCGGCCTGAATCCTTCGCCGTCGTCGGCGGGTTCGGCTTCGATGGTGTCGGCAGGTTGTGCCGTATCCATCGCGACCGGCAGGGACGGCGCCGCATCGGACGGCTCTTCCGGTGTCGCTTCGATCGCCGGCAACGTATCGACCGCTTCGATCGGATGATCGGGCTCGAACAGATAACCGGCCTTGGTGACCGTGCGGATCCAATGCTTGCGCTCATCGCCCAACGCCTTGCGCAACAGCCACACGCTGCGCGACAGGTTCTTGTCTTCGACCACGCAACCCGGCCACAACCGGTCGAACAACTCCTCGCGCGGATGCAGGCGGTTGGGTTCCGACAACAGGATCAGCAACAGATCGAACACCCGCCGCGGCAGGTCCACATCGGGTCCGATGCCGACGATCCGGCGCTGGTGCAAGTCCAGACACAAGCTGCCGACGCGCACATATCGCGCATCGCTGTGCCAGACATCGCTCGTTGCCATGGTCATGGGCCTCCCTGGTCGCAGACGACAGCGCGAACGGCGAGATCGCTCTCGGCGTCACGGTCCGGATGCTGTGCTTGGGGGTGTTCGACTGTACGACAAGAGCGCACTAATCGAGCACCAAAAACCTGCTCACATAGCGAAGTTCCGGTGAGATCGGTCACAGTGCCGAGGTTTTCTTTGCTCGGCGAATGCCGGCACGCAGCGTGTGCTGCCGCGTACGGATGGCGGCGTGGCGCGAGTTCGCAAGCGCGGCACAACGATGGGCGTGCCAGTGCGGCGCAGCGTCTGCGCAGACGAATCGAGCACGCGCCATGCGGATGTTTCGAATTTGTATCGTGCTAAAAGCTGCGGCGGACCTGCACCGCCATCAACTTGGTCGTTCACCTTGAAATGGAATTGAGCGCAAACCTTCCACTCCGGCTTGGATTCCTGCGGAGGCTCACCGCAACCACTCAACGCCGCCAACAATAAAAACACCGGTCACTACACTGAACTTATCCATTCGGACTGGTTGCATCTGAGATCGCTGCATTCCATCGGTCTCGCCAGGACTAACTGACGACACCCGCCCGAAGGCTCTGTCCACATCCCGCGCAATGCAACTATTGTGCGCGACTACCCGAGGTTCCGAACTGAAGATAATTGGCGCGCGCCTGGGTAAGACTCAAATCGCGGTTAGGACCGCCCCGTATTTCGTCAGCATCGTCGTCATCCTGACCGTCGTCCTCCCAGCGACAGACCGAGCAGATTTCATATTGCCCGCGCTCATCCAGGGTTTCGCCACCGCAACAGGGGCAACGCAGGGGTAGGTTTTGGACCATCGTCATTCCCGACTCTCGCGGCTATATCATCAGGGCATTGAGGCGGCTACGGTAAGGCACCTCTCCCCACAATACTTGTACGCCAGCCGACCAGTTCGCCATCGACCCAGGTGCCTTTGAATGAACCCCCGGCAACCTTGCGCATCGTCACCACACTCGCGCGATTCGCATGATTGGCCTGGCTCCGGAGCGACAACTGTGGAAATCAGGATGGGCAGCGTTTGCGCTTCATGCGCTGCGGCTCGGATGCGGCCTCGCCATCGCACCACGGTTTTCAATCCCCGCCTCGTCATCCGGATCGGATAGCGAAGCGGGGATTGCGCATGACAGTCATCACCGGCATTCGAATCAGTGCGACATCGCCCGCGCTTGCGCCTGTTGCGCTTCGTGTTGAAGCGCGGCCGCGGCGGGAACGTCCTGACCGAGCGCGCGCGTGCTTTGCTCGACCGGTTGCGACGCGGCTTGCGCGGTGTCGGTGACCACGCGGCGATGCGCGGGGTCCTGCAGTCCGCCCTGGACCGCGAACAAGCGGCTGCCATCGGGACTCTGCACGACGTGGTCGATCCGGTTCAGGCCGCTGACACGCGCTTCGTACACCATCGTGGCCGCGGCGCGTTCCTGCTTCTCGGGTGTGTTCAGCCCCGATTGCGGGCCCAGTTTCTCCACGCCGCTGAGCGCCTGACGGTACATCGCGTTGTCGGGATGGGCCGGATCGGAGATCAGCGGCGACGCGTGCGCGGCCGGCGCGCGGGCCGGAGCCTCGGCGGCGGGCACCGCAACGGCCGGAGCCGGAGCCGCTGGTGCGGGCACGGCCGGAGCGGCAGCAGGCTGCGGCGGAACCGGTGCTTGCTCCGGAGCCGCCCGAGTCTGGCCCGGCTGACCGATCCCTAATGCCTTGAGGGTATTGGTGCCGGCGATGCCGTCGTCATCGAGATGATTGGCGCGCTGGAAAGCCTTCAGCGCATCGGTGGTCGGGCGATCGAAAGTGCCGGTCACCGGCAGGTTGGCGCCGGTGCGATTGAGCGCGGTCTGCAACTCACGCACGTCGTCCGGCGCGCCGCGGCCTTCACGCAGCGAGCCGCCGAGCACGGACGGAAACGTGCTGTTGCGGTCGCCGGTGGTGACTTCGCGATAGGCCTCGTTGGGCGACATGCCGCCCTGGACGTTCTGCTGATAACGCTCGCGCATCTGCTGCAGCGCCGCCGCCGATTGCGCGGCGGTGATCGAGGCGCTGTTGCCGCCCACGTCGCCGTCGTAATAACTGCGGTTGGTGTTGGGATCGGCGACGCTGGCGAACTCCTGCGACAGCGCCAACTGCGCGCTGCGCAGTTGCGGGTCTCCACCGGCCCCGGTGATGTACGCCCGCACCTCGGGACGTTTTTCATCGACCAGATAATCGTTGAACATGCGCTCTTGCAACTGCGGCGTGAACGGCGCGTTCTCGTCGATGCCGAGCTTGGCGACCGCTTCGCGCATCGTCGCGGGAACCATCTGGTATTTGCCGACGGCGAACAACTCATCGGCATGGCCCGGATTGGTTTCGTGCAGACGCTGACGGCGCATGACTTCGCCTACCGTCATGGCCGAAAAGTCGATCTCCGCACCGTTGGCATCGCCGGCGCGACCGCGGTTGAACGAGCCGTACCCGCCTTCGCCGCTGGAGATCAGCGCGCTAAGGGGACTGTCGCGGAAAGGTTGTGTGGGTGCGGGAGCTGGAGCCTGCGCAGGCGCAGGCGCTTGTGCTTGTGCTTGTGCGGGTGCCGCGGGCGCAGGCACCGGCGAAGGCGCGGAAGGAGGAGCGGCCGGCGTCGGTGCCACCGGAGCCGGTGCGGGCGCCTGTGCATTCGGCGCTGTCGCGGCCGGCGCCGCCACAGCGATTCCCAGCGCGCCCAATGTGCGCGGACCGGCGATGCCGTCCACCGACCCGAGATTGTGCCGGCGCTGATAATCGGCCACCGCCGCCTCGGTCTGCGGCCCATAGACGCCGTTGGTCGGCAGTTGCGCGCCGTTGCGGTTCAGCGCCTCCTGCAGCCGCTGCACTTCCGCGCCCTGCTCGCCGCGGCGCAGAACGCCGTCGCGCATCGGCGAGATCACGCCGGGCTGGATCGTGCCGTTGTCGATATCGCGGATGTAGCTCTGGAACTGCCCGACCTCGACTTCGACGTGCGCATGCACCGACCCCGGCGTGCCGGTGTCGCCCATGCGTCCGAGCGGCTCGCCGTATTCGACGCGCGTGCCCTCGGCCAGCGTGGTTCCGCGGGCCATGTGCAGCACCTGGCCCAGACGCACGGCGCCGGGCTCGTTGAACGGGCGGTCGAAGATCTGCACGGTGTTGTAAGCATCGTTGAGACGATGCGCGTATCCGGAAACCGGCGCCGGAACGTTGACCGGCCCGGCGGTGTCCTGCGAGAGGATGAAATCCTTCTTTACGAAGGTGCGCCCGTCCGCCAGATTGCGCACCTCTTCGAACTCGCCGTTGACCGTCGCGTACTGACGACCGGGTTCGCGACCGGCGCTGGGATGATGCTTTTCCAGGTCTTCGAAGCTGTGGACGTGCTCAACGCCGTGGTTGCGGTCCACGCTCTCGGTGATGGTGAATCTGCCCATAGCCGTTTCTCCTAATCCTTGGGGAAATAAGGCTCCCAGCCAACTCAGGGCGCGGGAGCTTCCGGGTCTTCGGTGAGGCGCCAGCAACCGTTGCTGTCTTCGAAAAGGTACGAGTTGCCTTCCGACATGTTCATGGCGTAACGGACCAGACGCTTGTCCGCGCCCTCCTTCGACACGTCCAGCCGCAGGCGCGCGGCATCCACCGCGCCCTGGCCGTCCACGTAATGAAAGGCGCCGTCCTTGTATTGGACATTGAAGCCGTTGTAGCTCGACGCGAGCATATACACCGGCTGGGCGCGGTCGCTTTCCCCGTCCGACAGCAATTCCGCCACCTTGACCACCGGCGCGGTGAACTCGCGGGCGAGGTTCTTGTCGGCCGCGAACTTGCTCAGGAACTGATCGAAATCGCGCGACGGGCAGGCGGCCGCGGCGGGCTTGTCCAGATCGCGGAAGCCCCAGAACCGCACCTTCGTCGCCACGCCGCCACCCACGGTGTTCTTCCGGTCGTAAGGACCGTAGGTGCCGACCTGGATTCGCACGCCGAGTTCGCGATTGGCGAACCACATCTTGCAGAACCCATCCGCGCTGCAGCTTTCCGTTTCCGGCAGATAGTTGCAGACCTCGGCTTCGCCGCCGACGTTGTCCCAGCACTTGGGATCGCGCAGCGGCAGCCAACCGGCGCCAATCAGGCGCTTGCGCAGATCGGCGTAGGCCATGTCCTTGCTGAAACCCTTGGCGATATCCGGCTCGGCGGACGCCTTCGCCGGCACGGTGGGCGCAGCGGGTGCGGCCGCTTGCGCGATCGTCGGCGCGGTCGCGGCCGCCGTAGCCGCGGCAGGCGCCGGGGCCGCAGCCGGCTCGACAGCGGACGTCGCCGGTTTGCAGGCGGCCAGCAATACCAGCGGCAACAGCAGGAGGCAGATTCGATCGCGCATAGTCGGACGGATTCTCAGTAAGTCGAGGCGAGTTTAGCCAAATATCACCGCAAAGGTATCGGACGTGAGGCCAGGAGATTTACTGCAGAAACTTGCCCAACCCCGCCGGCTTTCACAACGGGTCGGCACGGCCACATAACGAGCCGAGGCCGCGAAGTTTGCATCCCCTTCGTCAAAAACATAAAGGGAGCAAAGCGACGTTTTCACAAGGCAATCGAGCCCCTGAAAAAAACACGCCTTGCTCCCACTGTCGCCGGCCGGGAACTCGCCACTGCATCGAGCACTTAGTCGCAACCGGAAACCTGACGTTTCATCGCGCCATCAAGCCTCGACGATCGGCCCATCCGGATCCGGCGACGGGCAACTCGATACATGGCACTGCGCCAGAAAGCGCCAGATGCCGGCGCGGCATTGATAGGCGTTGACGATGTTCGGATTGCTCGGGTCCACCTGCTCCCAGAAGAACCCGCCCTCGGGCGCGCACGGCCCGGGCGGTTCGGCCGATACCGGCGAGGCCGAGCCGACGGCTGCGACCATTAGCGCAAGCGCAACGCTCTTTGCGATCAAACGAGCCATAACGTATTCCTCCATTGAATATTCGTCTGAACTTCGCGATTGTCTGCAATAGAAAACTTACCCCAGCTATAACTTACCCTTCGAACCACGGGCTCCGCAGATATACAGAGCCGTTCGTGGCAGCGTCAAGCGCGCGACGGCGATTATCAAGCCGGTGTCACTGCCCCGCTCACATCGGCGCCTTTCGCCGCCGCCATCGCGATCAACGATGCCTGCAGGTCCGCATCGGCGATCGAATGCAACGGAATGCAATGCGCGGCCCCCGGCGCGAAGAAGAACATCAGAAATCCGGCGCGGCGCTTCACCTTGAAGATGACCGGCCATTTGTGCGCGTACTCGTAGCTGACGCCTACGGCGCGGATTCCGTCGTCGTCGAAGACATACGTGAACGGTTCGCGCGATTGCTTGTACAGGTAGTGCGTCGACGCCGCGCCCAGCAGCAGCATCGCCGGCACGAACAAAAGGCATCCGGCGACAACCGCGCACAATTGCGCATCGAACGGCCGGCCCTTGGACAGGCTCAACGCCGCCAGGCCGAAGGCGGCCAACGGCCAGAATGCGATGAAGACATAGCTCGCCTTGCGTTCGAGCATCAGCAGCGCGCTGGCGCGCACGCGCTCCCAGTACGAGAACGACGACGGGAAACTGATTTTTTCCGGAGAGTCCATGTGTGCGATTCGAGCATGTGGATGAAGTGAGCGAAATGCCATGTGGCACCGCGCCCTGCCGCCATCATCTCAGAGCCGCGGGCTTAATGCGGGAATAGGCCTATCGCACGCGCAAACAACCTCTCACCTTGCCATGCCGGCCCGCATCGCAACGGCTTCGGACACCCTCGCCCGGCGCCGAAGCCGTGCGCCCGATCCGGGTTTTCGCAGAAAAATACCCGGCGAAAATCGCCCTGCACAAAGCGTGACGCGACTCAATCCGGCGCCTAGGGGGGCCTGACTAATCTCGCGGCCGGATCGGGATGCGAACCATCCGCTCCGATCCGACCCCGCGCCGCCCGCGCAACCCACGCGGAGTCGCGCACCGCCTCATGCCCTCCACTTCAGGACTTCCGCATGCGCTCTGACTCCCACTCCGCACCCGCCACTTCGCGTCTGTTCCGTTGCCTGCTGCCCTGCATCGCGTTGGCGGCGATGCCCGCCATGACCGCGATGGCCGCGACACCGCCGGCCACGTCCGCCGCACCGCAGTCGATCGCGCACAAGCCGGGCAAGACCGTGCTCGGCCGCTACGACTCGCGTGAATTCATCGAGGTCAAATTCGCCCAGGAAAGCCAGGTGCACTTACAAAAAAGCGGACGCCTGGCTTCGGCCAAGTTCGGCCCGCTGCTGGCACTGGACAGCCTGACCGCCGGCACCGGGCCGATCGCTGCGGTGGAGCCCTTGTTCCGCGCCGATGCGGCCACCTTGTCGGCGCTGTCGCGCAACGCGCAGAAGGACACCGCGCAGGCGCAGCCCGATCTGAGCCAGTGGTACCGCATGCGCGTGCGCCCGGGCCAGGACATCGCCCGCGCGATCGACGAACTCAACGCCATGGGCATCGTCGAGGTCGCCTATCCGGCGCCGCTGCCGGTGCGCGCGCCCGCGTCGCCGGCGTATCACGACTATCAGTACTACAAGCTGCCCGCGGCCAACAGCGGCATCGACATCGAATACGCCCGCACCGTCGCCGGCGGCAACGGCGTCGGGGTGCGCGTGCTCGACATCGAGTACAGCTGGAACACCAATCACGAAGACCTGTCGAAGCTGCGCGCGGCCGGCGCGGCGATCAACAACGGCACGCCGAGCGATCCGTTCTCCGACAACAATCACGGCACCGCGGTGATGGGGCAATTGATCGCCGACGACAACGGCATCGGCGTCACCGGATTGGTCACCGGCGCCACCGCGCACTTCACCAATGCCATGAACACCCAGCGCGGCTACGACCCGGCCAACGCCGTGCTGACCGCCGCCAACGCGTTGCGCGCCGGCGATGTGATCCTGATCGAACAGCAGACCGGCGGCCCGAGCAATTGCAACGGCTACGTGCCGGTGGAATGGGTGCCGTCGATCTACGACGCCATTGTCGTGGCGGTCAACAAAGGCATCCACGTCGTCCAGGCCGGCGGCAACGGCAATCAGAACCTCGACAACACCGCCTGCTTCGGCGCGCCGTTCCCGCGCGGACGCGCGGATTCCGGCGCGATCATCGTCGGCGCCGGCGGCCCGCGTTCGACCACCTGGTGCAGCGACAGTGTCGCCGAACGCGCCAAGCAACCGTTCTCCACCTACGGCAACCGCGTGAACGTGCAGGCCTGGGGCCGCTGCGTCACTACCAGCGGCTACGGCAACCTCTACAACGGCGGCGCCAACGCGTTCTACACCAAGACCTTCTCCGGCACGTCCAGCGCTTCGCCCATCGTCGCCTCGGCGGTGGTGGCCTTGTCGGGCATCGCCAGGCAACGCGGCATCACGCTGACGCCGCGGCAGATGCGCGATCTGCTGGTCAATACGGGGACGCCGCAGACCGGCACCGGCGGCAAGATCGGGCCGTTGCCGAATCTGCGCGCGGCGATCGCGCAGCTCAACGCGGGGTTGTAAGCACGCACGATCGAACGGCGGAGGCAGAGCTGCGCTGTTGACGGCGCGCTCTGCCTCGGCCCGGGCGGTTCAACCCCAGAACACCCACCAGGGCTTTTGCTCCTGCCGCGGCGCCGCATACGGGCACAGCACCGCCCACGGTCCGCCGCTTTGCGACAGGAACAGGCGATGCGAGAACACGCGGCCGTCGGCGGTGCGCACTTCTTCGGTGACTACGTAGAAGCAATCGGCGTAATGCTCAGTGGCGGTGACGCGGGTGGTGACGCCGGCCAGATCCGGCGGCCCGGCCTGGCGCCACTTCGCTTCCAGCGTCGTGGCGAGTTGAGCGATCGCCTCGGCGGTAACCGCGCCGGGGCGCTTGTCGAGATGTTGCAGCACCAATTGCGCTTCAAGTCCGAAATCGCGGTACGTGGCCGCCAAATCCATGTCGTGGGCGCGATAAGCGCTTTGCAATGCGTGCAGCGCTTTTTGCGCGGTAGACAGGTCCGTATCCATAGGCATCTCCATGAGTTTCAAGCCGGCCGGATCGACAGGCTCGAACTCAATGCCGCCATGCCCGAAGCCTGATGCGCTGCGACGGCCCACCGCGCGATACGCGGGGCCTTGCAGACCGGGGTCCACAATGCACCCTTCGGTCGGGTAATGCATCTTTGGGGCGATGCCCACCGTTCGGCGGGTGACCTGCGCGGCGGCGCGATGTGCCTGCGTGCGATTCATTTGCGCCGATTCAGGCAGCGATACGGAAGCGATCGGCGCCGATCGTGTGTTGCCCGTTCGCTCGGCAGCGCGCCGCCGGCAAAAGCGATCGCGGCGAAATCTGCCTGTGAACCAGGACATTGCCGCTTCGCAGCGCGGATCGTCCCGCCTCGGGAACCACGCGATTTTCGCCGGGTACCGCCGCCCACCCGCAGCGTTCCATTTCCTCCGCTTCCGAAGCCCCGCCGCCGCGCTCTATCCTCGCCTTCCACCCCCAGCCGAGATACTCATGACCCGCACCCCGCTTTTCCTGACGATGGCCGCCGCGCTGACCGGCGCCTTGCTTGCCGGGTGTTCGCAGCAACCGGCGCCGCCCGCCGCCACCGCACCGGCGGCCACCGCGCCGGCCGCCGAGGCCGCGCCCAAGCCGGCCGAAAACGCCGACGTGTTCCGCTTCAAGATCGGCGCCCTCGATGCGGCCGCGTTGAAGGACGGCGACATCGACGCCCCCAACGACGGCACGACCTTCGCCATCGGCCAGCCCAAGGCCGACGTGGACGCCCTGCTGACCGCAGCCGGCCAGCCCACCGACATGCTGCACCTGAGCATCCAGCCGCTGCTGGTGCGCGCCGGCGAACGCGTGCTGCTGTTCGACACCGGCGCCGCCGACGCCTCGTTCGCGCGCGCCGGTCGCCTGCCCGCCTCGCTGCGCGCGGCCGGCGTCGAGCCCGCCCAGGTCACCGACGTCTTCATCACCCACCATCACGCCGATCACGTCGGCGGCCTGCTGACCCGCGACGGCACCCTCGCCTTCCCCAACGCCGCCGTGCATCTGTCCGCGCCGGAATGGAACGGCATCAAGGCCAACAAGGACGAAACCAAACTCGCCGCGGCGATCGGCCCGAAAGTGCAGCCCTTCGAACCCGGCGCGCAGATCGTCCCCGGCGTGGTCACCGCCGTCGCCGACGCCGGCCACACCCCGGGCCACAGCGCGTATGAAATCGGCACCGGCGACGATCGCCTGCTCTACATCGGCGACACCGCGCATCACCACGTGATTTCGGTGGAGCGTCCGGAATGGACGGTGCAGTACGACGAAAACGCGCCGGAGGCGCAGAAGCAGCGCCGCGCTCTGCTGCAGCGCGCGGCCGACGGGAAAATGCGCGTGTACGCGGTGCACTTCCCGTTCCCGGGGCTGGGACGTGTCGAGGCTAAGGGCGACAGCTTCGTCTGGGTGGCTGAGCGCTAAGACGGCAAGGCTCTGGTTCGAGCCGGCGCTCTTCGTGCGGGAAGGCGAAGAGCGCTTGTTCGTCGGAGGTTACACGGTGCGGTTGGCGCGAACGCGACCTCGCCAACCTGCCGTCCCGACGACACGTCTGCCGGCGCTGCCGGCATCATCGATTCGTAGCGGACCGCGTCCGCTTACGGCAGCACCAATACTTCGCTCCAATCGGCCGGGGTCTGGCTGCGCAGCGCTGCCGGCAGGCCGGGGAACGCATCGACGAACGCGGTGCGCTTGAGTTCGTCGATCGAAATCACCTTGCACACCGGCGCCAGATCGTTCTCGCACCAGTACGCGCCGGCGACGCCGGCCTGCGGCACGTACACCGCCTTCCAGGTTTGCGTGGGCACCACCACCTTGCCGCTGGCGATGGTGGTGCTCATGTTCTCGAAATCCGGGCCGGTCACCACATAGGCATCGTCGTAACTGCTGGCGACGATGCGCACCGTGTTCTCGATCCGCGCCCAGATCCCGCGATTCAACTTGCCGGTCTGCGGCACGATGTTGCCGACCGAGAAGGTTTCCTTCTGCGCCGTCGTGGTCGAAGCGTCCCCGGCCGGCATCATGTGGCCGCGGTCGTAGCCGCTGTTGGTGTAGCTGGCGTGGGTGGTGGCCAGACCCGGCTCGCTGAAGAAGTTGGAATCGATGCGGGTGATCGAATCAGCGCCCGCGACCTTCGCCTTGGTCAGATGCTCGGCGGACCACAGGCTGCCGCCGGTGATCTTCGAGGCGTACAGGTTGTATTCCTTGTAGCAGACCGAAATGGCCCCCTGGGTCAACTCGGTATTGCTGAGCACCGGCTTCTTGCCGCCCTGGTACTGCTCGTCATGCGTCGTCGTACAGGTGGCCGCGCCGGCCGAACCGACTGCGCCGCACAGACCCAGCATCGCGACTAGTGCCAACGTATTGCGTGCCATGACGACTCCAGATCAACCGACTAGGCCTGGAAGCGTCGCTAATGTTTTGTGCACGCGGATGACGTATTTGTTGCTTATAAACTACGGCAAGCCAGACTCGCACGCACGGAACGCGCCGACATTACGGTCAAAACGGCGGTCGGAAGCGTCAGATCGGATAGCAAGGCCACGACACCAAAACAGCGTTCAAGGCTTGGACTTTAGAAAAACATTATCCCAGGCGACCCGCTCGCCTTGCAGGTCCTCACGGCGTGCGAATCCCACTTTGCCGTCGTGGCGCAGAGTACGCGCCTGGCTTAGATAGTTGGTGAATTCGCCGTCTTCGCCCAACGATGTGAATTCGACGACATCGCCGACCAGCCGCCAGCGGCCGTGCGCACTGCCGAAAACGCCCATGCAACTGTCCCAAGAACCTGCATAACTGCCATCGGCCTTCAGATCCAGGCTTACAGCTTTGCCAAGGCCGTTACCCGAATAGTACGAGCCGACGACATCCTGTTTTGCGACTGGAGCGTTCGGGAACGATGCGCAGGCGGTCAACGCCAGCAGCGCGCACGACAGGATCAATCGAGTCCCCATAACATTCCTTTGCCGATCTGAAACGGAGGGAATTTCTTGAACTCTGCACGACCAAAATGAAGCCTCAAGCAGCGCCGTCGCTACTGCCGCCGCTACGGCCATCGGCGCCTGGCGGATACGAATATCGGCTTTTTAGATATCCAAGATCAAGTATTACTGTGGTGTTCCCCCGCCAAAGCGCGGCCAGCAAGGAACGCCGTCATGCCTCATCCAAATCCGGCAACATCTTCCATCGGTTTACTACTGCATCTGCTGCAATCTCCCCCCGAAAAACCGGAGCCAACCGCGCACCTCTCGCGCCTCGATCCGGCAGCGCTCGACTACCTCCGCACCAAAGCCTCCGACCTCCATCACCGCGCCGTCGGCGAAGCGCGTGACTTGCTCGATATCGCATTGGAGTCGTTGGAATTCCACATCTCTCCAACACACCAACGCCGTTTGCTTGAGCGAGCGGACGAAGAGTTGGCGGCGGCCCAGCGCTGGGGCGAATTGGCGGCCAATGCGCGGTTCTGCTTGGAGCGACCGGAGTTAGCGCGGCAGTTGGTGGGAGAGGCGCAATTGGAAGGCGCTGACCCGATGAGCGACGCATCAGGCAATGGTACGAAGGCACGCGCGCGTGTGCGGGTGCATTCGGCCAGGTAAACGGCAAGGATTCGCGGTCGCGGCTTGTGCTGCTTCCTGCCGGCTGCTTCGGAAGTTACGGCGCGAGTTGCCCGCTCAACGCCCACCATGCACAGGTTTGTGCGCCCGCACGGCCATGACAACACCCAGGCCGGCCAGCAGCGAGACGGCGGAGGTGCCGCCGTAGCTCAGTAGCGGCATCGGCACGCCCACCACCGGCAACAACCCGGAAATCATCCCGCCGTTGACGATCACGTACACGAAGAACGCCAGCCCCAACGCGCCGGCAATCAACCGCGAGTAGCCGTCGCGCGCATCGGCGGCGATCCACAAGCACCGCCCGACCACGAACAGGTACAGCGCCAGCACGGTGATCACCCCGACCCATCCGAACTCTTCGCTCAGCACGGCGAAGATGAAGTCGGTGGTGTGTTCGGGCAGGTAGTTCAGATGCGACTGCGAGCCTTGCAGCCAGCCTTTGCCGGTCATGCCGCCGGCGCCGATGGCGATCTTGGACTGGATGATGTTCCAGCCGGTGCCCAGCGGGTCGGTCTCGGGGTTGAGGAAGGTCAGGATTCGGTCTTTCTGGTACGGGCGCAGCAGCCAGAACCAGGCGACCGGGGCGATCGCGGCGACGCCGCTGAAGGCGGCCACGAACCACCACCACGACAGGCCGGCCAGGTACAAAGCGAACGCGCCGCTGATGCCGACCAGCATCGCGGTGCCGAAGTCGGGCTGCAGCAGGATCAGGATGGTCGGCACGCCGATCAACACGGCGGCGACGATGACGTTGAAGAATTTCGGCGGCAACGGTTGGCGGTTGAGGTACCAGGCCACCATCATCGGTAGACTCAGTTTCAGCAGCTCGGCGGGCTGGAAGTAGAAGACTTTCAGGTCGATCCAGTGGCGGCCGTGCTTGCCGGTGCCGACCACCAGCACCAGCAGCAGCGGCACCATCGATACGGCGTAGATCACCGGGGTCCAGTTGCGCAGTTGCGGCATCGACATGCGCGACAAGCCCCACATAGCAGCCAGGCCGATAGCGAAGCGTGAGCCCTGCGCGAACACCATGCGGGTGGAATGTTCGCCGGCGCTGTACAGCACCGCCAGTCCGATCACCATCAGCGCCAGCAAAGCGCCGAGCATCAGCAGGTCGAGCGTGCGGGTGAAGCGCAGGCTCATGTCCCACAGGTAGCGCAGGATCACTCTCATCGCTGCGGCCCGGTGCTCGGCGGCGCCACGGCGTCGTCTTCGGGGTCCACGTCGGGTTCGATCAGCGCGTCGTCGCTGCGCACCGGCGCTTCGCTCGCCGGTTCTTCCGGCAATGCCGAACCCGGCGGCAGGTGGGGACGCAGCATTTCCGGGCGCTGCAGAATCTGCGGTGTGTGCCCCGGCTGCGCGGCGACGCGCGCGTTGGCCACGGCCACCGCCGCGGCCCAGGCGCCGTTGACCGGCACCGGCACTAGCTTGGGTTCTTCGCCGGCCACGGTGCTGCCGGCGGCGGCGGTCGCGCCCGCGGCCGGCGTGCCCGCGGGATGCGCGGCGCCGGCGAGCGGCGCCACCGGCGGCGCGCCTTTGTCCTTGGCCGGATCGGGCTCGGGCATCTTGCCGAGCAGCCAGGCGTCGAAGATCTTGCGCGCGATCGGTGCGGCGGTGCTGCCGCCGTAGCCGCCGTGCTCGACCACCACCGCCACCGCGATGGTCGGGTTGTCGGCCGGCGCGTAGCCGACGAACAAGGCCTGATGGCGCAGGTGGAACGGCAGCGAATGCGGATTCATGCTGACGTTGCCCTTGCGGCTGACCTTCTGCGCGGTGCCGGTCTTGCCGGCCATGCGATAGGGCGCGCCGCGCGCCATCATCTGCGCGGTGCCGCGCGAGCCGTGGATGGTGCCTTCCATGCCTTCGTGCACGGCCTGCAGATGCGCGGGGTTGTCGGTGATCCGGCTCGCCGGCTGCAGCACCTTGGGCACCCACGGCGATTCGTAGCCGGTGCGGATTTCGCGCACCAGATGCAATTGATGCAAGGTGCCGCCGTTGGCGATGGCGGCGGTGCCGCGCGCCAGCTGCAATGCGGTCACTACCCAATAACCCTGGCCGATGCCGGCGATCACGGTCTCGCCCGGGTACCAGCCTTCTTTCTTGTTGCGCTTGGCCTTCCACGCCGGCGACGGCAGGATGCCGATGTTTTCGCCGAGCAGGTCGATGCCGGTCTTCTGCCCGAAGCCGTAGCGGGTCATGTACTGATCGACGCGGTCGATGCCCATGTCCAGCGCGAGCTTGTAGTAGTAGGTGTTGACCGACTGGGCGATGGATTCGCGCAGGTCCACCCAGCCGTGGCCGCCGCCGTGCGAGTCGCGATAGCCGCGCTTCTGTCCGGGGATGTGGAATTCGCCCGTGGACAGGATGCGGTCTTCGGGCCGGCGGAATCCGCTGTCGAGCCCGGCCAGGGCCATGAACGGCTTCATCGTCGAACCCGGCGGGCCGCCGCCGAGCACGTTGCGGTTGAACTGCGGGCGCGAGGGATCGTCGTTGAGCGTCTTGTAGTCGACGTTGGAAATGCCGTTGACGAACAGATTGCTGTCGTAGCTGGGCAGGCTGACCATGCCCAGCACTTCGCCGGTGCGCGGGTCCACCGCCACCGCCGAGCCGTCCATGTCGCCGAAGGCGGTGACCATGGCGCGCTGCAGATCGAGGTCGATGCTCAGGCGCAGGTCGGCCCCGGGCTTGGCCGGGACGTGGCCGACCTGGCGGATCGGGCGGCCGTCCACGTTGGTTTCGATCTGCTCGTAACCGATCTGGCCGCGCAGCTGTTCTTCGTAGGAGCGCTCCAGACCGGTCTTGCCGGTGTGGGTGAGCACGCCGTTGCGGCCCATCGTCTCCTGGTCCTTGGTATCGATGCGGCCGACGTAGCCCAGCACGTGCGCGAACAACTCGCCGTAGGGATAGCGGCGGTTGAGGTAGGAGACCAGCTCGACGCCGGGGAAGCGCCAGCGATCGACCGCGAAGGCGGCGACTTCGGCGTCGCTGACGCGCAGCTTCAGCACGATCGGCTTGAAGCCGCGAGTGGCTTTGCGCTCACCTTCGAAACGGGCGATGTCTTCCGGCGTCAGCGCGACGACCTTGGCCAGCTGCGGCAGCCACTTCTCGCTGTCGCCTGCTTCGCTGGGCGTGACCTCGATGCGGAAGGCCGGCACGTTGTCGGCCAGGATGCGGCCCTGGCGGTCGTAGATCAGGCCGCGTCCGGGCACGACCGGGCGCAGCTTGACCCGGTTGGCTTCCGAGCGCATCGCGTAGTCGTCGTGTTGCCACACCTGCAGGCGGAAGTACCAGAAGCCCAGGCCCAGCACGCCGGCCAGCACGCAGGCGAAGGCGATGGCCGCGCGTATGCGGAATTGCTCGGCTTCGCCCGCGGTGTTCTTCAACACCCGTTTGCTTTGCAGCAGTTTGCGGCGCGGGCCCATGTCAGCGCCTGCGCCAGCTGCCCAGACGCAGCGCATCGAGCAACAGGAAGATCACCGGCCACAAGGCCATGCCGGTCAGCGGCGACAGCCAGAACAGCGACGGCAGCGGCGGTTCGCGCAGCACCATGTGGATGGCGGCGGTGACGATGCGGTCGTTGAGCATCAGGCCACCCACCGCCAACGCCTGCTGCGACAGCGGGAAGAATCGCAGCCGCGCGCGGAAGCGCTGCAGGATGAAGGCCATCACCACCAGCCGCAGCGCTTGTTCGCCCAGCAAACCGTCGGAGACCAGATCGCCGGCCAGGCCGACGATGAAGGCGAAGCCCAGGCCGACCCGGTCCGGGTCTTCGATCACCCAATACGCCAGCACCAGCCCGAGCCAGTACGGCCGCAGCGCCAGCAGCAGTTGCGGCACCGGCAACAGGCTCAGGGCCAGCGCGGCGAGCAGACTGGCCGGCAGCACCCAATGGTGGCGGGCGCGGGTCATCGGCGGCTCCCGTCGGTGGTGGCGGCCGGTTTTTGCTGCGGCGCCGCGGGCGCAGTGCGCGCGGGCCTGGCTGCGGCGGCGCGCGAAGCGGCGCTGTCGCCGGT
This sequence comes from Lysobacter gummosus, assembly GCF_001442805.1. Lineage (NCBI taxonomy): Bacteria > Pseudomonadati > Pseudomonadota > Gammaproteobacteria > Lysobacterales > Lysobacteraceae > Lysobacter > Lysobacter gummosus. The sequence goes on from NZ_CP011131.1 coordinate 4,996,051, forward strand.
GTCGCCGGTGTCGCCGTCGTTGCCGGCGGTGCTGACGAAGGCGCGCGAGGCCGGCGCCGGTGCGTCGTCGGGCCGGGTATTGGAATGCGGCTTGGGCTTCTTCGCCGCGGCGGCGGCGCTGGCGGCGTTCTCGGCCGCGGCCTGCGCGGCCGGCGAGGACGCCGACGGACCTTCCGGCATCGCCGGCTGGGTGTCGAATTGATTCGTGTCGGCCGGCGGCGGCGGGATCGACAGCAGCACCAGCACTTCGCGGCCGCGGTCGAGTTGCGCGGCCGGCTTCACTTCGCCGACCAGGAAGGCGCGGCTGTCGTCGGGCCGCAGCGCGGTGATGGTGCCGACCGGGAAGCCCGGCGGAAAACGCCCGCCCAGGCCCGAGGTGACCAGCACGTCGCCGACGCGCACATCGCTGGACAGCGGCACGCTGCGCAGCATCAGGCTGTCGCTGCGGCCTTCGCCGTAGACCACCAGCCGCACGCCGTTGCGCGCGACCGCGACCGGCACCGCGTGCGAGGGATCGGTGATCAGCAGCACGCTGGCGTGCAGCGGGGTGATCCCGGTGATCTGACCGAGCAGGCCGCCGGCGTCGATCACGCTCTGGCCGACCCGCACCTTGTCGCGGCTGCCGGCGTCGAGCACCAACCGCTGCCGCGTCGGGTCGAGGTCGATATCCAGGATCGGCGCCAGCACCACGTCCAGATTGCCGCGCTCGGCCGCTTCCAGCAGCCCGCGCAGGCGCAGGTTGTCAGCGGCCACCGATTGCAGTCGCGCCATCCGCGCCTGATTGATCAAAGCCTCGTTGCGCAGGCGGCGGTTTTCTTCCGTGAGCTGGCTCAAGGTGCCGGCATCGTCGCTGACGCGCTCGACCAGACGTCCGGGCCAGCCGGCGATCGCCCACAGCGGCGCGACGATGGTCGCCGTCTGCTTGCGCGCTTGATTGAGCCAACCGCCGCGATGATCGAGCACGATCAGTACCAGCGCGAGTGCCAGATACGCCATCAGGCGCAACGTATCGGCGACTTCGCCGCTACGGGCTGCGGTGGAGGGACCGGCGTAGGGAGGCATTAAGGGCCGGGGATCGGGGTGGGAATCGGGAGTCGTAAAAGCGCGAACGCAGCGATCGGTCGCTGCGCTCGCCTACCAAGTAACTGCTGACATTAACGTCTGAAAGCGTGGGGAACCAGATGCGACGGGAAGGCTTTCACGATTCCCGACTCCCGATTCCCCATTCCCGGTTACTCGGGTGCGAAAAACTCGTTGCCGTGCATGTCCACCAGCTCCAGCGCGCGGCCGCCGCCGCGTGCCACGCAGGTCAGCGGATCGTCGGCGACCTGCACGTGCAAGCCGGTTTCCTCGCTGATCAGACGGTCCAGGTCGCGCAGCAGCGCGCCGCCGCCGGTGAGGACGATGCCGCGCTCGGCGACGTCGGCGCACAGTTCCGGCGGGGTCTGCTCCAGCGCCAGCTTGATCGCCGCGACGATGCCGGCCAGCGGCTCGCGCAGCGCTTCGAGCACTTCGTTGGAGTTGATCTGCACCATCTTCGGCACGCCCTCAGCGAGGTTACGGCCGGAGATCTCGATGGTGGCGGCGCGTTCCTGCGGGTAGGCGCAGCCGATTTCGAGCTTGATGCGCTCGGCCGTGGCTTCGCCGATCAGGGTGCCGTAGGTGCGGCGCACGTAGTTGATGATGGCTTCGTCGAAGCGGTCGCCGCCGATGCGCACCGAGGCCGAGTAGACGATGCCGTTGAGCGCGATCACCGCGACCTCGGTGGTGCCGCCGCCGACGTCCACGACCATCGAGCCGCGCGCCTCGGTCACCGGCATGCCGGCACCGATCGCCGCGGCCATCGGTTCTTCGATCAGATAGACCTCGCGCGCGCCGGCTTCTTCCGCCGATTCCTTGATGGCGCGGCGCTCGACCTGGGTCGAGCCGCAGGGCACGCACACCAGCACGCGCGGGCTCGGGCGCAGGAAACGCGATTTGTGCACCTTGCGGATGAAATGCTTGAGCATTTCCTCGGTGTAGGTGAAGTCGGCGATGACGCCGTCCTTCATCGGCCGGATCGTGGTGATGTGGCCGGGGGTGCGGCCGAGCATCTGCTTGGCCTCGCCGCCGACCGCCGCCACGGTCCGATTGCCGCCGATCAGCCGGTCCTGGCGCACTGCGACCACGGACGGCTCGTTCAGGACAATCCCTTGCCCACGCACATAAATGAGTGTGTTGGCCGTGCCCAGATCGATGGACAGGTCATTGGAGAACATGCCGCGAAACTTCTTGAACATCGGGGGATTGGGCCGTTAAAAGTAGGGCGAGGCGGGGGCATTAGCCTAGCAACCGCCCCCCCTGCGAGCAAGGAAAATCAACGGTTTCGAAGCGATTCCTCCATTCAGCAAGCAAGCGGCGCGGCGCCCCGGGGGCCTGGGGATAAGTCCGGGCCGGGCGGCCGCTCGCCGGGTCCGGGGCGGCGACCGCCCCGGCGGGTCCGCGCCCGGACCCGGATCGGCCCGATCCGGCCGTCGGCGGCGCCCCAGGCCGGGGCCGGAAGGGGTCGCGGGGGCCTCGCAAGTTCCCCCATCGCCCGGCATCCTCGCGCCGGTGACGCAAAAAACTGGCCGCCCGCGCGCCCAGCGGCTACCCTACGCCGCCGGGCGGTCACACACCGCCCGCTTTTGTGTTCGCCGCCGGTGCGCGCGCGACACGACGATTCCAATAAAAATCTTTCGGGGTGAACCAATGTCTGCGCTGATCTGCGGCTCGCTGGCCTACGACACCATCATGGTGTTTCCGGACCAGTTCAAGAACCACATCCTGCCGGACAAGGTGCACATCTTGAATGTGTCGTTCCTGGTCCCGCGCATGCGTCGCGAGTTCGGCGGTTGCGCCGGCAACATCGCCTACAACCTCAAGCTGCTCGGCGGCGATCCGATTCCGATGGCCACCGTCGGGCAGGATTTCGGCCCGTACCGCGAATGGTTCGAAGAGCAGAAGATCCGCCTTGAGTGCGTCAAGGAAATCCCGGAACTGTTCACGCCGCAGGCGTTCATCACCACCGATCACGACAACAACCAGATCACCGCGTTCCATCCCGGCGCGATGATGCGTTCCTACGAGAACCACGTGCGCGACGTGAAGGGCGTGACCTTCGGCATCGTCAGTCCCGACGGCCGCGAAGGCATGATCCAGAACGCGACCGAATTCGCCGAGGCGGGGATTCCCTTCATCTTCGATCCGGGCCAGGCGATGCCGTTGTTCAACGGCGAAGAGCTGCGTCATTTCATCGACCAGGCCGACTACGTCACCGTCAACGATTACGAGTCCAACCTGCTGCAAGAGCGCACCGGCTGGAGCGAGAACGACATCGTCAAGCGGGTCAAGGCCTACATCACCACGCGCGGCCCGCACGGCTCGCAGATCCACACGCCGGAAAAGACCTACGACATCCCGCCGGCGCACGAGCGCCGCGTGACCGATCCGACCGGTTGCGGCGACGCGTTCCGCGCCGGCTTGATCTTCGGCATCGAGAAGGGCTTCGACTGGCTGACCATCGGCCGCATGAGCAATCTGATGGGCGCGCTGAAGGTCGAGCATCCGGGCACGCAGAACCAGCGTTTCGATTACGAAGAATTCGCCGAGCAGTTCCGTCAGCAGTTCGGGTATGCGCTTTAAGGCCGGGATTCGATAGTGGGGATTCGGGATTCGCTGAAGCGGATTCTTGGATTCGGATCGACAGGCTAGATGTGAAAAATCCCGGCTTCGGCCGGGATTTTTTTGGCCGGGCTCGGTTGTCGCAGGTGAGCGGAAAACATCGGGGCTGAAGCCCTCCCGCAACAGACTTCGCGCCTGACAGCAATTGAAGAGCCGCGAGGTTTTTGTGGGAGGGGCCGCAGTACGCGGCCAGATCGCCGGCAGCGTCGCCGGGGCCGTGCGCGCCGTAGCAGTCCGGCCATTCGGCTTCGAACATTCGTTGCAAGACCGGCAAGGCGTCGGTGTGATCGGCCAGCAAGCCGATCCGTACCGGCGGCAGCGCGGCGCTCATGCCGCCCTGCCCGCATTGTCGGCGACGCAGCGGAGTGAGCAGGCGACCGAATCGGAGGAACGAGACATGCAGCACCCTGCGCTCGGTGCGATGGCTTCGATCTTATCCACGAATGCGCGCGACGGAATCGTTCGCGCCCTCGCCCATCGCAGTTCGCTCATCGCGCGCCTACGGCCCGCGCGCCGCCGCGCCAGCGCTCCAGCGCGGCCGCATCGCCGGCGTAGACGTTCAGATCCACCGGCCCGACGATGCCCGCGACCCGGGCGCGGTTGTGGTATTGCCACACCGCCCACGGCGCGCGCGCGTCCGGCGCATGCAGGATCGATCGCCGCCACAGCGCGCGCGCCGGCAAGGCCTCGCGGTAGGCGTCGAAGAACTCCGGGGTCACGTACAACAAGGCGGGCTTTCCGTATGTCGCTTCGGTGGCCGCCAGAAACGCGTCGAGTTGCGCGCGCATCCTTGCCGCGTCCGGGCGCAGCCCGCAATTGCCGCCGAATTCCAGATCGACCGCCGGCGGCAATGCATCGGCCTCGACCGGCACCGCGTCGATGAAATTGCGCGCCTGCTCGGCGCCGGGGCGGCAGAAAGTGAAGAAGTGATAGGCGCCGACCGCCAGCCCGGCCGCGCGCGCTTGGCGCCAGTTGTCGGCGAAGCGGCGATCGCGGTGATCGCCGCCTTCGCTGACTTTCAGATAGACGAAGGCGACATCGTCGGCGGCGACGGCGCGCCAATCGATGGCGCCCTGATGGTGCGAAACGTCGATGCCGCGCAGCGGATATCGCTCGCGATCGGGCTGCCAGTGCAGGAACCAGAAACGCGCGGCGGTCGCCGAGGCCAGCGCCAGCAGCGCCACGGCCAAGGTCCAGGCGGCGATGCGCAGCGGACGTTTCATGCGATGCGCGTTCCGGTCAGTCTTCGCGAAATTCAACCAGCGCGCGAACGCCGGCATATGCCGGCGCAGTCCACGCGCCTTCCGCGTTCAACGCAACGCCGCGCCCATGCCTCATCGCCAGCCCGGCAGCTTGCCCTGATTCAAACCGCCGACTTCGAAGCTCGCCGTGCGCTTGCCGCCGGCCTTGACCGGGAACTCGATCGACAACTCCTTCGCCTCGCCGATCATGCGCCACAGGCCGCGTTCGTCCTCGATGAACATCGCGATGGCTTCGTCGGTTTTCGGCCGGCTGCCGGGCATGGTCTTGCTCTTGCCGTCCACCGTCACCTTGAGCTTGCAACCGCCGTAGCAATCGAAGTCGCCGGTTTGCAGCACCAGGTAACTGCTGCGGCCCCAGTCGGGATGATCGCGGAAGATCAGCTGCACCGGGCGCGGAATGCTGCCGTCGGTTTCCACGTTGGCGCGGGCGTAGATCGACGCCGACAGTTGGGTGCCGCTCTTGCCCTTGGCCAGCTTGACCGGCGTGCTCATGTACGACCACAGCGATTCCACCCGGCGCTGTTCGCGCGCGGCCTTGGCCTTGGTGTGCGACTCCTCGTACAGCGGCCGCACGCGGTCGGCGGTCGGCGTGCCGGGATATTTCGAGGTCACGATTTCGCCGTGGGCCGAGGCCATTTCCCAGTTCTTCTGGGCGTAGGCGGCGTCGAAGTCTTTCGCCGCGGCGGCCGCGGCCTGTTCCTGCTGCGCGGCCTTGGCGGCTTCGGCGATCTTCGGGTCGGGCTTCTCGCAACCGGCGAGGATCATCGCGGCGGCGAGCAGCAAGGTGGCTTGGCGAGTGTTCATCGTGCTTGCCCTTTGGCTATCAGTTGGTCCACCGCGTCCGCAGATTGATCCGGCCGTTCGACGACGGACATATGCCCGCAACCGTCGAGCAGTACGCGCTGCGCTTGCGGCAGTTTCGCTGCGTACAGATCCAGCGCGCTGTCGTCGATCACCGCGTCTTGTCTGCACCATAGCAGCAAGGTGGGCTGATCTATATTCGCTGCCTCTTCACCAGGCATGAAGCGTTCCTCGCTGCGACCTATCCTGCTCAGCACGGCTTGTTCGAATGCGGCATCGCGCCTGCGCCGATCGATATAAATTCCATCGATTGGCCAGGGGATCATAGGTTTCGTCGAAGGGTCGTAGAACACGGTATCGATATAACGCCGAAGTGACGCCCGATCGTTGACAGCAAAAGGATTCTTACCCGCCAATACCGCTTCGCCGAATGCATTGTCTTTGAACCGCACACCCGCTGCGTCGAACAGTCCAACGCGATGAATGTCGAAAGGGTATCGCGCGGCAGTCAAGGCTACTATGCCTCCCCCCATGGAATGGCCCAGCAATACGACTTCTCTACCGCGTCGATGTGCTATGTGCTCAGCGAAAGCCGCGACACGATGACTTTGAGCGACGAACCCGTAATCGGCCCCCTCTTTGCGGCTGCTTTCGCCCCATCCGGGCAAATCCGGAATGTAGAGCCGGTAACGACCGCGAAGGCGCCGCGCAAGCGGATACCAGTTTTCTTTGCTGCCGGTGAAGCCGTGGATCATGACTACAGAAGGAGCATCGTCCGGCGCGTCTTCGTTGTATGCGTAGACCCAACGATCACCATCAATCAAAGCTCGACGCTCTTTGAGTCCCGCCATCCATCGCTGCCGATCAAAATCGGCACGCACGATCCGATAGGGATCCGGCCACAGCCAGACCAACAAGCCAGACAGCAAAACGGCCGCCACCAGGGCGACCGTTTTGATGATCCGACGCAGGCTCATGCGCGTGCGCTCCGGGCGACCGGCTTACTGCGCGCCGGTCGCGGCGGGGTTCTTGGCCTTGGCGATGACCGCCTCGACCGAACCGGTGGTGATCGGGTGATAGCCCGGCCTGGCCTTGGCGAAGGTATCCTCGGCCAGCTTCAAACCTTCCGGCGTTTTCACCAGTTCACCGTAGGTCGGCATGATCAGCTTGCGCCGGCCGATGGTGGACAGGAACGCGGCGATGGCCTCGTCGGCCTGGTGATAGCCGCTGCGCACCGCCAGCGGATACCAGCGCTGGGCGATCTCGCCGTTGGGCGTGCCGGTGAACTTGTACGCGCCGTCCAGCGCCTTGAGCTGATCGACGCTGAGCGTCGAAGGCATGCCTTCGATGAAGTGCACCCATTCCTGCGTGCTCCACTTCGCGGTCAGCGCCTTGTCCGGCAGCGTGCCGGCGTCGATCCAGGCCTTGCGCGCGGCATCGACCGCGTCGAAGCGCGGCGACATCGTGGCCGGCGCCGACTTCGGAACGCCGGGCCCGTAGATCCATTCGTCCAGTTCGGCCTCGCTGACCTTGCCGGGATGCTTCGCCAGCAGATTGGCCTTGGCGTAATCGACGAACTGCGCGGTGGAGATGCTCTGGAACGCGAAGTGGTCGAAGTAGCCGCGCAGGAACGGGTCGAACACGTCGCGGCCGTAGCGCTGTTCCAGGAACTGCAGGAACCACGCGCCCTTGGTGTAGACGGTCGCGCTGCTGGCCTCGTCGGGGTCCTTGAGCGTGCCCGGCTTCAGCGCCAGCGCCTGCAGCTTGGGATCGATGGTCTTGAACTCGGCGGCGAGTTCGTTGCGGCCGATCACGCTCTCCATGTCGGAGCGCTCCTTGCCGTACAGCGCTTCGACGATGCGGTTCTCGACGTAGCTGGTGAAGCCTTCGTTGAGCCAGGCGTCCTTGCTGCTGCTGAAGGTCACCAGGTTGCCCGACCAACTGTGCGCGAGTTCATGCGCGACCAGCGACACCAACGACTTGTCGCCGACGATCACCGTCGGCGTGGCGAAGGTCAGGCGCGGATTCTCCATGCCGCCGTACGGGAACGACGGCGGCAGCACCAGGATGTCGTAGCGCTCCCAGCGGTAGGGGCCGTACAACTGCTCGGTGGTTTCCATCATCTTTTCGGTATCGGCGAATTCGCTCGCGGCTTTCTTCGCCATCGCCGGCTCCGCCCACACGCCGCTGCGGTTGGAGATCGGCTGGAACACCAGATCGCCGGCCGCGATGGCGAGCAGGTAGGAGGGAATCTTCTGCGGCATCTTGAAGCTGTAGTCGCCGTCGCGCGCGGCCTTGGGATCGTTGTCGGCGCTCATCAGCACCATCGCGTCCTTCGGCCCGGTGATGTGCGCGGTGTAGGTGAAGCGCACCGCCGGCGTGTCCTGCAGCGGCACCCACGAACGCGCGTGGATCTGCTGCGACTGGCTGAACATGAAGGGCGTCTTCTTGCCCTGCGTCATCGACGGCTCCAGCCACTGCAGGCCGGACGCGCCGGGCGAGGTGACGTAGCTGACGCGGATGCGCTTGTTGCGTTCCGGCGACTGGATCGTGAGCTTGCTGCCCAGGGTCTTGTCGGGCGTGGCCAGGGCGAAGGTGAGATCGCTCCACTTGCCGTCGCTGCGCTCGCCGAGGACTTTCTCGATCTTCAGATCGCGCGTGTCCAGCGCCAGTTCGGTGGCCTTGGGATCGGTCCACTCCAGGGTGTAGGTGGCGCTGCCGGTCAGGGTCTTGGAGGCGAAATCCACCGCCAGCTGCAGGGCCAGATCGTCGATGCGCACCAGGTCGGGCTGGGCGTAGGAATGTTCGTCGCGGTTGGCCGCGGCTACGGCGGTGTCGCTCACTTTGGCCTCCGGCGTCGCGGCGGGTTTGGCGGTGTCGGCGGCGGGCGTCGCGGCATCGCGCGAGCAACCGGCGGCGGCGGTCAGGGCCGCGACAAGACAGACGGTGAGAATCGAAGAACGCATGGGACGAACCACGGCAGCGGTGAAGTCCCGAGTGTAGCGCCTCGCTCCGCGGCGGGGCTTGTGCATGTTGGCAGGTTGTCGGGGGGACGCGGGTTACGGGGTGCGGCCTCGATGTCTTTTGTGGGAGGGCTTCAGCCCCGATGCTTTTCGATCCGCCGCGGTGATTTGAACGAAAGGCATCGGGGCTGAAGCCCCTCCCACAAAAGACCTCCAACAAAAATCCTCGTAGCCTTACCGAATCCGCCTCGGCGATACGCATCGTCCTATCCGGCCGGGCTACGCAACGCCGCGCGATCGCGATACCTTGCCCGCCTACTTCCATAATTCGGAACTTTAGACATGTCGCTTCCCCTCGCAGGAAAAGTAGCTTTGGTCACCGGCGGCAGCCGCGGCATCGGCGCGGCGATCGCACGCCGCCTGGGCGCCGACGGCGCCGACGTGGTGCTCACCTACGCCCGCGCCGCCGACCAGGCCCAGGCCGTGGCCGCGCAGATCCAGGCCGGCGGGCGCCGCGCGCTGGCGCTGGCGGCCGACAGCGCCGATCCGCAGGCGGTGATCGCGGCGGTGGAACGCACGGTCGCCGAGTTCGGCCGCATCGATATCGTGGTCAACAACGCCGGCGTGTTCGCCTACGGCCCGTTCGAGGAGGAAACCGCGGAGAACTACGAGCGGGTGATGGCGATCCACGTGCGCGCGCCGTTCGTGGCGGCGCAGGCGGCGTCCAGGCATCTGCCGCGCGGCGGACGCATCATCACCATCGGCAGCTGCCTGGGCGAGCGCGTCGGCGCGCCGGGCATGGCCTTGTACTCGCTGAGCAAGGCGGCGGTGGTCGGCCTGAGCAAGGGCCTGGCGCAGGACCTGGGCAAGCGCGGCATCACCGTCAACACGGTCCAGCCCGGCCCGATCGACACCGACATGAATCCGGCCGACGGCGAAGCCGCCGATCATCAGCGCGCGGGTCTGCCGCTGGGCGAGTTCGGCAAGGCCGAGGACATCGCCGCGGCGGTGGCGTACCTGGCCGGGCCGGGCGCTGCGTTCGTTACCGGTACGCAGCTTTCGGTGGATGGTGGGTTTTCGGCCTGAGCCATAGCGGCCGCGGCGATTGGATACCGGCAGCTTCAACCGCGACGTCGCGAAAGTCGCTGGATCCCCGCGTTCGCGGGGATGACGGCCTGAAAGATTCGGGACAGCGCGAGACCCGCGTGCTTGGTCGCTGGCGATGTCTGCGTAGCAGCCGTGTCGCGGCAACTCCCGGCTTCACGGGTAATGCGCGGCAAAGGTCGGAAGCCGCGAAATAAAAACGCCGGGGCTGACCCCGGCGTTTCATTCCCGCACAACGATGCCCGCCTACGCTGGCGGCATCAGACCTTGTACCCGGTATGGATCGCGCAGATCCCCGCGCTGAGGTTCTTGTAATCCACCCGCGCGAAACCGGCCTCGCTCATCATCCGTTTGAGTTCGTCCTGCGGCGGATGCTTGCGGATGCTCTCGGCCAGATAACGGTAGCTCTCGCTGTCGCCGGCGAACAACTTGCCCAGGCGCGGCAGCACGTTGAAGGAGTGGAAGTCGTAGATCGGCTTGAACCACTCGGCCTTCACTTCGGAAAACTCCAGCACCCGCGCCTGGCCGCCGACCTTGAGCACGCGCAGCATCTCGCGCAGCGCCGCGTCCTTGTCGGTAACGTTGCGCAGGCCGAAGGCGATGGTGACCAGGTCGAAGCTGGCGTCCGGGAACGGCAGCGACTCGGCATTGCACTGCACGTACTCGAAGCCCGACACCTGGCCGCGGTCGGTCATGCGGTCGCGGCCGACGCGCAGCATGTCGTGATTGATGTCGCCCAGCACGATCACCCCGCGCTCGCCGACCCGGTCGCGCAGCAGCGCGGCGATATCGCCGGTGCCTCCGGCCAGATCGAGCACGCGGTCGCCGCGCCGGACCTGCGCGGTGGCGGTGAAATAACGCTTCCAGACCCGATGGATGCCCATGCTCATCAGGTCGTTCATCAGGTCGTAGTTGCCTGCGACCGAGGAGAACACCTCGCCGACCAGCTTGCGCTTTTGTTCGCGCGGCACGTCGCGGAAGCCGAAATGGGTGGTGTCGTCGGATTTGGGGGTGGATTCGCTCATGCGCGGATTATCGCACGGCCCACCCGGCGCGGCGGGTGAGGCGGGTTGCCGCGCAGAGCCGCTGCGGCCGACTCGGCGGCTTTTGTGGGAGGCGGCTTCAGCCCCGGTGCCTTTCGGTCAGGTTCGCCGCGCCGGAGCGAAAAGCATCGGGGCTGAAGCTCCCTCCCACAGAAGCCAGATACACCGCCCGCAAAAGCCATACCCCTGTCCAGCGGTGGCATGATGGCCGCATGACCGCGAACGTGACCTGGCAGGCCAAGGCCTACGCCGATCTGAGCCTGGACGAACTCTACGAGCTGCTGCGCCTGCGCTCGCAGGTGTTCGTGATCGAGCAGAACTGCGTTTACCTGGACCCGGACGACAAAGACCGCCACCCCGAGGCCGTGCACCTGTGCGGCCGCGACGCCGACGGCCGCCTCGTCGCCTACCTGCGCATCCTGCCGGCCGGGCTGAGCTATCCGCAAGTCAGCTTCGGCCGGGTGCTCACCGCCGCCTCGCATCGCGGCCTGGGCCTGGGCGGGCCGATGCTGGAAGCGGCCTTGATCGAGATCGAGCGGCGCTGGCCCGGCGCCGACATCCAGATCGGCGCTCAGGCGCATCTGCAGGCCTACTACGGCCGCTACGGCTTCCAGCCGTCGTCCGAGCCCTATGTCGAGGACGGCATCCCGCATATCGATCTGTTGCGGCGCGGACGCGGCACGGGCTGAGCGAAACGCCGCCTCGTCTTCCACCGTGCGACCGCGGTTGCGCGGTTGCGCAGGCTCGGCGCGATGCGCGCGATCAATTCCGGCGACAACCTACTCGACCCAACCGCGCCGCCGCGCCAGACTGGACGCCATCGCTAAGGAGTCCCGCATGATCGCCACCCCCGACTACCGCGCCCTGCTCGCCACCGCCGTCGCCGAAGCCCGCCAGGGCCTGGCCGAAGGCGGCATCCCGATCGGCGCGGCGCTGTACCACAACGACGGCCGCCTGCTCGGCTGCGGCCATAACCGCCGCATCCAGGAAGGCGACCCGTCCGTGCACGGCGAAACCGATGCCTTCCGCAAGGCCGGCCGCCAGCGCCGCTACCGCGACACGATCATGGTCACCACGCTGGCGCCGTGCTGGTACTGCAGCGGCCTGGTGCGTCAGTTCAACATCGGCACCGTGGTGGTCGGCGAATCGGTCAACTTCAGCGGCGGCGTGGACTGGCTGCGCGAGAGCGGCGTCAACGTGATCGATCTGGCCGATCAGGAATGCATCGAGCTGCTCGGCGGCTACATCGCGGCCAATCCGGATGTCTGGAACGAGGACATCGGCGAGGATTGACCGGTGCCGGCCGGCATCCGCATTCGCCGCCAACCCGCCCAGCCAGCGCGTGTCGGCGAAGTTGTGACGGCCGCCGCGCAGCGCTGTGCAAGCGCCCGCGCGCGGGTGCAGAATTCTTGCCGATGCGCGCGCCGTCGCTCCCGCCCCCGTTGATTCGTCCCTACCTGCTCAGCGACTGGCCGCGCTTGTGCGAAATCCACGATCGCGCGCGCCTGGACGAATTGCGGCTCAGCGCCGACGTCGCCGCGTTCCGCAGTCTGGCGCGCACCGCGCACAGCGAGGGCCTGTTTCTGGACCGGCTGGACGTCGCCGAGATCGACGGCATCGTGCAAGGCTTCGTCGCTTATCGGCGCAGTTCCTTGAACTGGCTGTACGTGCACCCCGACGGCTATCGGCGCGGCATCGGCCGCAGCCTGCTGCGTCATGCGATCGCGTTTTCCGGCCCGCTGTTCCGCACCCAGGCGCTGGACGGCAACGAGCCGGCGCTGAGTCTGTATCGCTCGGAAGGCTTCGTCGAAATCGAACGCCGGCCCGGGCGGCTGGCGGACAGCGATGAGTTTCCGACGATGGGGGTGATTCTGGAGCGGCGGCGCTGAGCGCTGCGGTTGGGGTGGGGTGATGGCATTCGCGACGAAACGGCGAATGGAGGGTGAGGATTTTGGGCTTGGGGGCTTGGGGGCTTGGGGATTCGGGGCTTGGGTACAGACGGCGGGGCTACGTCGCTCCGGTTGGCTTCACCACCATCAGCCAGAAAATCACCATCACGCTGGAAAACGCCGGCCATCCCAGCCAGAACCACCAGCGCATGGTGCGGTGATAGGCGGCCGGCAACGGCTCGCCTGCGACCGCGGCCTGCGCCGCCAATCGCCGCGCGCGCGCCTGCAGCCACAGCACCGGCAGCCAGCACGCGCCGACCACGAAGAACAGCAGCAGCGCGGTCTTAAGCCAGAACACCGAGGCCGGAACGCCCAGGTGCAGCATCAGCCACACGCCGGTGGCGAACTGCACGATTACCGCCGGCGCGGTGAAACAGGCATCGGCGATCACCACCGTGCGCGCGGTTTCGGCGATGACTTTCGGATCGCCGCGCTTGTGCGCGATCCAGAAGAAGAACGCGATGCCCAGGCCCGTGCCGAACAGCAGGGTCGAGGACAGGATGTGAATCCATTTCACCCACAGATAATCCATCGCCGCCTTATCTCCGATCCGCCAACACCCAGGCCACCGCGAGCGCGGGCGGCACCACCAGATTCTTCGCCAGCCCGCCCAGCGGGTCCAGCCATTGCGCCGGCAGCAACACACCGAACGCGAGCGTGTAGGCCAGCACACTGATCCCCATCAAACCGAGCATCCAGCGCACGCGCCAACCGAACAGCAGCCCCAGCGCGAGCGCCGCGTCCAGGCCCGCGGTGGCGCGCGCGAGCAGCACCGGCTGCAGCGACGCCATCGGCGAATGCGCGGCCATCGCTTCGATCGTCGTCGCCGGCGTGAGCCAGCCGGCGACGGCCGAGATCAGCCACAGCGCGACGATCGCCAAACGCAGCGTCGGCGCAAGAAAATACAACTGCGCCTGCCAGCGGTCCTGCACCTGGCTCGGCGTCGCCGCGAGCGCTGCAGCCAGATCGCGCGTCGCGTAGCCGAAGTCGGACTGCAGGCGCGCGTGCGCGTCCGGCGCGGTCACGTTGCCGCGGCGGAGCATGCGCCACATGGTTTCGCCGACCGGGCCGCGGCCCAGGCGCTCGCTGATCGCGACCTGCAGGCTCACCAGCGATTCGGGAAACGCCACCGCGCCGCTGCCGTCGATGCGCAACCAACGCCGCCACGCCAGCTGATATTCGCGCAGCGACATCGGCCGCGGACTGCCGATCTGATAGATGCCGCTCTGATCGCCGCCGGCCGCGCGCGCGGCGATCTCGCCCAGGTCCTCCGCCGCGACCGGCTGCAACGGCCAGCGGCCGTCGCCGGGCAGCAGATGGCGGCCGGGAAACGCCGCCAGCGCGCGCAGCAGCGAGGTGCCGCCGTACGAGCCCGACGCGGCGTAGACCACCGAGGGGCGCAGCACGACCGCCCGCAACGGCAGAGCCAGCAGCGCGTCGTCGAAGCGGTGCTTGCTGGCGATGAAGCCGCCGTCGGCGGGTTCGCCCAGGGCCGATATCTGCACGAACCGTTGCACGCCGGTGTCGAGGCAGGCCTGCGCCAGCGCCAGCGGCCCGTCGATGTGGATGGTCTGGAAGGTTTGTTCGCCGCTCTCGCGCAGGATGCCGGCGACGTTGATCACCGCGTTCACGCCGCGCAGGGTGTCGTGCCAGTCCCGCGGCGCGGTCATGCGGGCCAGATCGGCCACGCGCTGGTCCGCGCGCAACTCGCGGCCGCTGTCGCGCACGCCACGCAGGATGCGCCAGCCGTGGCGTTGCAGGGCGGCGATGAGGTAACCGGCGAGGAAGCCGTTGGCGCCGATGACCAGCGCGGTGCGTGCTGCGGGGCTGTCGGTGCGCGCGTCGTTCCGCGGCGCGAGAGCAGTGTCGTCCATGGGGCGACACGGTAGCAGAGGGGATGGGAGATGGCGCGGCAACTACGCCCTCTCCCGCCCGGCTGAAGAGTTCGCTCTCCCGCTTGCCACCCAAGGTGACTTCCTTCGGGGCGCGGGGTGAGCGGACGCGGCTTGCGAGCCATTGGCTCGCGCGTCAGTGAACGCCCGAACGCTATGCGTTCGGGCCGGGGAGGGTTAGGGGAGCTTTTGCTTTTCTGACGTTACGGAGAAAGGCAAAGCAGCTCACGCCTGCGGCGCTCGCTCCCCTCACCCCAACCCCTCTCCCGCAAGCGGGAGAGGGGCTTTTTTGCGCTTGTTGTATATCGCGGCGAAAGCTCCTGCGATTACAGAATGTACCGACTCAAATCCGGATCCTGCACCAACTCGCCCAGATGCTGATCGACATACGCGCGATCGATCGTCACCGCCTGGCCATCGCGATCGGGCGCTTCATAGCTCAAGGTATCGAGCAGACGCTCCAGCACCGTATGCAGACGCCGCGCGCCGATGTTTTCCTGGCGCTCGTTGACTTGCGCTGCGATCTCGGCCAACCGGTCCACCGCGTCGGCGCTGAACGTGAGATTCACCCCCTCGGTCTTGAGCAGCTCGACATACTGCGTCGTCAACGCCGCCTTCGGTTCGGTCAGGATGCGGACGAAATCGTCCTTGCTCAGCGCGGTGAGTTCCACGCGGATCGGAAAACGGCCCTGCAGCTCCGGAATCAGATCGCTGGGCTTGGCCAGATGGAACGCGCCCGAAGCGATGAACAGGATGTGGTCGGTCTTCACCGCGCCGTACTTGGTGCTGACGGTCGAGCCTTCCACCAGCGGCAGCAGATCGCGCTGCACGCCTTCGCGGCTGACATCGCCGCCGCTCATGCCCGATTCGCCGCGCTTGGCGACCTTGTCGATCTCGTCGATGAAGACGATGCCGTGCTGTTCGCAAGCCTCGATCGCGGCCTGGCGGATATCGTCTTCGTTGACCAGCTTGGCCGCTTCTTCCTCGATCAACTGCGGCCGCGCGGCCTTGATCGACAAATGCTTCTTGTTGGTCTTGCCGCCCGATACCTGCGAGAACATCTGCCGCAGCTGCTGGCCCATTTCTTCCATGCCCGGCGGCGCCATGATGTCGACACCGACGTTGACCGCGGTTTCGATCTCGATCTCGCGCTCGTCCAGCTCGCCGCTGCGCAGTTGCTTGCGCAGCTTGGCGCGAGTGTCGTTGTCGGGCGCGCTCAAGTCGGCGGCAGGCGTTTCCGAGCCGAAGCCGAAGCCGCCGGGTACGCGCTTGGGCAGCAGCGCGTCGAGGATGCGGTCCTCGGCACGGTCTTCGGCCTGGGTGCGCACGCGGATCTTGGCCTGCTCGCGATACAGCTTGACCGCGGTGTCGGCCAGATCGCGCACGATCTGCTCCACGTCCTTGCCGACGTAGCCGACCTCGGTGAAGCGGGTGGCTTCGACCTTGACGAACGGCGCGTTGGCCAAGGTCGCCAGGCGCCGCGCGATCTCGGTCTTGCCCACGCCGGTCGGGCCGATCATGAGGATGTTCTTGGGCATGACTTCGTTGCGCAGATCGTCGTCGAGCTGCATGCGGCGCCAGCGGTTACGCAGCGCGATGGCGACCGCGCGCTTGGCGGCGTGCTGGCCGACGATGTGTCGGTCCAGCTCCTGCACGATTTCGCGCGGGGTCATGGTGGCGTGGCTGTTGTCGGGTTTCATAGGCCGGAAGACAGAAATTAGTTGAGAAGAGTGAGGAATGAGTAGAGCAACGGCGCGGTGGGCAGTGGGGACGAAGCTTTCGCTCATTCCTCACTTCTCTGCGCTCACTGCTACAGCTCCTCCACCACGACATTGCGATTCGTATAGATGCACACATCGCCGGCGATGCCGATCGATTCGGTGGCGATGGTGCGCGCGTCCAGCTGGGTGTGGGCGATCAGCGCGCGCGCCGCGGACAAGGCGTACATGCCGCCGGAGCCGATGGCGATGATGCCGTCTTCCGGTTCGATGACGTCGCCGGTGCCGCTGATGATCAAGGACGTTTCCTTATCGGCCACCGCGAGCAGCGCTTCGAGTTTCCCCAGGCGCCGTTCGGTGCGCCAGTCTTTGGCCAGCTCGACCGCGGCACGGGTCAACTGGCCGTGCTTTTCCAGCTTGGCTTCGAACAATTCGAACAAGGTGAACGCATCGGCGGCGGCGCCGGCGAAACCGGCCAGGACCTGGCCGTCGCGGCCCAGGCGCCGCACTTTGCGCGCGTTGGATTTCATGACGGTGTGACCCAGCGTCACCTGGCCGTCGCCGGCCACGGCGACGCGCCCGTCGCGGCGTACCGAGACGATGGTCGTTGCGTGAAACACATTGGGATTCTGACTCGGGTCCATTGCGACCTCCAGGATGCTGTAACCCTGGATGGGGTCGCCGGAACGCTTGTCAAGGGCCCGTTGGGGCCAGGAACGAGTCGAGAGGAGTGAGAAACGAGTAAGAGCCGGCGCCGCCCCACTCTTTCCTCACTCCTCTCGACTCACTCCTGCTTCTTCCGTTTGGCGCGCGGATGCGCCGCGTCGTACACCTTCGCCAGATGCTGGAAATCCAGGTGCGTGTAGATCTGGGTGGTGGCGATGTCGGCATGCCCGAGCAGTTCCTGCACGCCGCGCAGATCGCCGGAGGATTCCAGGATGTGGCTGGCGAAGGAATGCCGCAGCAGATGCGGATGCACGCGCTTGAACAAGCCCTGGCGCTGGGCCAGCTGGCGAATGCGCAGTTGCACCGCGCGCGGCGTGATCGGCCCGCCGCCGCGGCCGGGAAACACTTGCGCGTCGCTGCCGGCGCCGGTGGACGCGCGCCATTGCGCCAGCGCCTGGCGCGCGTGCGAGCCCAGCGGCACGATGCGTTGCTTGCTGCCCTTGCCCAGCACCGTCACCAGCGCGTCGTCGAGATCCAGGTCGCGCCAGCGCAGCGCGCACAACTCGCTCAGGCGGATGCCGGAGGAATAGAACAACTCCAGCAAGGCGCGATCGCGCAGGCCCAGCGGCGCGTCGGTCGGCACTTCGACCAGCGCCTTGGCTTCGTCGGGATCGAGCACTTGCGGCAGCTTGCGCGGCGCCTTGGGCGCGCGGATCGGCGCGGCCGGGCTGGCCGGCAACGTACCCTGCTTGACCTGCCAGGCGTAGAAGCTGCGGCAGGCAGACAAGCGCCGTTGCAGGCTCTTGGCGGTGAGCCCGCGCCGGTGTTCGGCGGCGATGAAGGCGCGCACGTCCTCGACCTGCAAGGCGAGCACGTCGCCGCGGCCGTCGTGTTCGCACCATTGCGTCAACGCGCCCAGATCGCGCTGGTAGGCGTCCAGCGTATGCGCGGACATGCGCTTTTCCACGCGCAGATGGTCGAGGAAGTCGGCGACGGCGCTCATTCAGGCGATCCTACGCGCTTCGACCGCGGGCGGCATGCATCCGCGCCAACCCGCGGCGCGCGCAAGCGTTGCGCGGCGGCGATGGGTCAGTCGTAACGCCGCAACGCCACCGCCAGCGATTCGCCCATCATGCGCAGGAACAAAGTGCCCATGCCGGGAAAGAAACGGTTGGCGTCGCGGCTGCCGACCGCGATCAGGCCGGTGCCGGGCAGCGCCAGCAAGGCGGTGGATTGCACGTCGCCGGCGCGCTCGCCATACAGCACGGCGTGTTTTTCCGGCTGCAGGCGGCCGCACAGCGGTTCGCCGTCGTTGAGCACATCGCGGAACGGCTGCAGGCGCGGGTCGGTTTCTTCGATGACCTGAAGCCATTCGCTGTCGGCCAGCGTGTCGTATCGGCGGAACACGATCAGGCGGACCAGATCGCCGTTGAAATCTTCCGCCAGGCTGGCGGCCATCGCGCGCAGCGTGTCGGCGGCGTTGGTCTGGCGCATCAGCGCCAGGGTCAGCTGATGGGTGCGCACGGCCAGGCGCTCGTTTTCCTGCGCGTTGCCGAACAATTCGTGCAGGCGCCGCGACAGTTCGCGGTTCTTGTCGCGCAGCACTTCCAGCTGGTAGCTCGCCAGCGAGGCGGCCGAGCCTTCCTCGCGCGGCACCACCAGGCTCATCGACAGGTCGGGGAACTGCTGCAGGAAACGCGGATGACGGCGCAGCCATGCGGCGATTTCGTGCGCGCCGGGCTCGGCCGGCTTGTCGCCGGATCTGTCGCTCATCGGTTCCATTCTCCTTCGAATACGAATGCGGTCGGCCCGGACATCGACAAGGTGCTGTCGTCGTCGGGCCAGACGATGCGCAACTCGCCGCCGGGCAATTGCACGGCGACCTCGCGCTGGATGCGGCCGCGCTGCATCAGCACCGCCGCGGCGGCGCAGGCGCCGCTGCCGCAGGCCAGGGTTTCGCCGACGCCGCGCTCGTACACGCGCAGGCGGATGCGGTCGGGCGCGATGACTTGCGCGAAACCGACGTTGGCCGATTCGGGAAACTCCGCGCTGGATTGCAGCATCGGCCCGATGGTCTCCACCGGCGCGGCATCGACGTCGTCCACTTCGATCACCGCGTGCGGATTGCCCATCGACACCGCGCCGAAACCGATCACGGTGTCGTGGACGTCGAGAACGTACTGGTCCTGGCGGGTCGAATAGCCGCGCAGCGGGATGCGCGCGGGATCGAACTCGGGCCGGCCCATGTCGATGCGGTAGTAGCCCTCGCCGAGCGGCCACACCGCGTGGCGTCCGGCCGGGCTGTCCACCGCGAAGCTGCTCTCGCCGGCGGCGCCGTCGCGGACCAGCCAGGCGGCGATGCAGCGCGCGCCGTTGCCGCATTGCTGCGAGGCCGAGCCGTCGGAATTCCAGATCCGGTAGGAGGCGACCGCGCCCTCGCTGAGCGGGTCTTCGATGGTGAGGATCTGATCGCAGCCCACGCCGAGGTGGCGGTCGGCGAAGTGGCGGCACAGCGCGGCGTCGGGTTGCGGCTGGCCGCCGCGCAGATCCAGCACGACGAAGTCGTTGCCGGCGCCGTGCATCTTGCTGAAACGTTGCGGCGCGGCCGCGGCGATCGCGGACTCAGCCATCGCCCTGGCCGCCGGAGGAGGCGGGAGTGGGCTCGACCGGCGGATCGGGCGGCGTTTCGCCGTCCTGGGTCTTGTCCTTGCCCTCGGCGTCCTTGGTACCGGCCGGAGGCGGCAGCACCGACTGCAGCGGCGGCGCCGGCAGGGTGGACTTCTTGCCCACGTTCGGATCGGTGGCGACCGGCGGGTCGTTGGCGTTGGAGATAGTCACCGGCACTTCGCCGGGCTTGGCACGCGGCGCCTGCTGCGGCGCGGGCTGGGTCGGCAGGACCAGCGGGCCCTTGTTGCCGCAAGCGCTCAGGACCAGGGTCAGTGCGCTCGCGATCAGCGCGGTCGAAATCGGGGACGTGGCATGGCGTGCATTCATGGGCCGAAGTGTAGCCCGCGAGGCCGGCCGAAACGAACCCGGCCGGCGCGCCGGGGCGCGCGGCGGGGTTGCGCCGGTTCAGGCTGAGCGCTCAGCCGCGCGGCGGTTCCGGCCGGCGCCACAGCCAGATCGCGACCGCGGTCATGATCGCGATGCCGCTCGCCCACATCCACCACTTGGGCGAGGTCAGGATCATGATCACCGCGCACACCGCCATCATCGACACCGCCAGGCGCTTGGCCCGGCGGCTGACCGCGCCGTGCGCCTGCCAGTCGCGGATCATCGGCCCGAACTGGCGGTGCGCGTGCAGGCGCGCGTGCAGGCGCTCGGAGCCGCGCGCGGCGGCGAACGCCGACAGCAGCACGAACGGCACCGTCGGCAGGCCCGGCACGACGATGCCGACGATGCCCAGGCCCAGGCTGGTGTAGGCCAGCAGCCACCAGGCCCAGCGGAAGCGGCTGCGGGCTTGCGGGGGCGCGGGTTCGGGGGCCGGCGCGGCGTCGATGCGCTCGGCGTCCTGCCCGGGCTGGGGGTCGGCGGAAGTGGGCGGAACGGGCATGCCGGAAGTATGCGGCTGGGCGCTGTTGTTGTCGGGATGCGGGAGAGATGGCGGGGATCGCGGGGGTTTCAAGCGCGGGGCATTGAAGGTGGGGCTGTCCGGCGATTTGAGCGGAAAGCATCGGGGCTGAAGCCCCTCCCACAAAAGTCACCGAAGCCGCGACCGCTCTTGTGGGAGGAGCTTCAGCCCCGATGCCTTTCGCTCAGCAACGACGCAGCTTCCACCACACACGCCCCCAACCTCAGCACCAGAAACAACGAACCCGGCATACGCCGGGTTCGTCGGATCATCACCGGCCCGAAGGCCGCGGCACGGCGCTTACTTGATCGAAATATCCGCGCTGACCTGCATCTGATCGATCATGAAGGCATACATCTCCGACTGTTCGCGGTACTTGCGGAAGCGGCCGGACTTGCCGCCGTGGCCGGCGTCCATGTTGGTGCGGAACAGTACCGGCTGCGCGCCGGTGTCCAGGTCGCGCAGACGCGCCACGTACTTGGCCGGCTCCCAGTACTGCACCTGCGAATCCCACAGGCCGGTGCCGACGAACATCGCCGGATAGGCCTGCTTCTTCAGGTTGTCGTAGGGCGAATAGGTGAGCATGTAGTCGTAGTAATCCTTCTTCTCCGGATTACCCCATTCGTCGTACTCGTTCGTGGTCAGCGGAATGCTGGCATCGAGCATGGTGGTGACCACGTCCACGAACGGCACCTGCGACAGCACCACGCGGTATTTGTCCGGCGCCATGTTGCTGATCGCGCCCATCAACAGGCCGCCGGCGCTGCCGCCATACGCGGCGACGCGGTCGGGTGCGGCGTAACCGGCCTTGACCAGGTCTTCGGTGACGTCGATGAAGTCGTTGAAAGTGTTCTTCTTGTGGAACAGCTTGCCGTCGTCGTACCACTTGCGGCCCATTTCCTGGCCGCCGCGGATGTGGGCGATGGCGTAGACCATGCCGCGATCGAGCAGGCTCACGATGGTGCTGTTGAAGGCCGGGTCCATCGACAAGCCATAGCTGCCGTAGGCGTACTGCAGCATCGCCGCCTTGCCGTTCTTCTCGAAGCCCTTCTTGTACACCAGCGACACCGGCACCTTGACGCCGTCGCGCGCGGTCGCCCAGAAGCGCTCGGTCACGTACTTGTCCGCGTCGAAGCCGATCACCGGCTGGCGCTTGAGCAGCTTGCGCTCGCCGGTCTGCGTATTGAGCTCGTAGGTGGTCGCCGGCGTGGTCAGCGAGGTGTAGGTGTAGCGCAGCCACGGCGTGTCGTGTTCGGAATTGGTCGACAGGCCCATCGAGAACGCCGGCTCATCGGCCTTGACGAACTCTTCCTTGCCGTCCTTGCCGATCAGGCGCAGGCGTTCGAGCGCGTTCGAGCGCTCGGCCACCGCGGTGAAGCCGTCGAACAGCTCGAAGCCTTCGATGAACACGTCGTCGCGGTGGGCGATCCAGTCCTTCCACTCCTTGCGCGATTGCGCGCCGTCGGGCGCGGTGACCAGCTTGAAGTTCGGCGCCGGCTTGCCGTCGGCGCCGGGGGCGTTGGTGCGGATCACCCAGCGACCGTCGAGGCGGTCGGCGTCGTATTCGACATCGCGCTCGCGCGGCGCCAGCACCACGAACTGCTTCGGATCGGCGGCCGGCGCGCAGCGGGTCTCGCTCGACACCGTGCTGTGCACGCTGATGCACAGGTAGGCGTCGTCGCGGGTGCGGCCGATGCCCATGTAGAAGCTGTCGTCCTTTTCCTCGTAGACCAGCGTGTCGCTGGCCGCCGGGGTGCCGAGCACGTGCTTCTTGACCCGCACGGTCAGCAGCGTTTCCGGATCGTTCTCGACGTAGAACAGGGTCTTGTTGTCGTCGGCCCAGACCAGGTCGGTGGAGGCGTTATCGATGACCTCCGGATAGATCTCGCCGGTCGCCAGATTCTTGAAACGGATCTTGTACTGGCGGCGGCCGACGGCGTCGTCGACCCAGGCCAGGATGGTGTTGTCCTGGGTGATTTCCATGCCGCCGACGTTGAAGTAATCCTTGCCCTTGGCCATGGCGTTGACGTCGAGCAGGATCTGCTCGGCCTCGTCCATGCTGCCCTTGCGGCGCGCGTGGATCGGGTAGTCCTGGCCGGTTTCGAAGCGGGTGTAGTACCAGTAGCCGCGTTCGCGGTACGGCACCGAGCTGTCGTCCTGCTTGATGCGGCCGACGATCTCGTCGTACAGCTTGTCTTCCAGCGGCTTGAGCGGCTTCATGAACGCGTCGGCGTAGGCGTTCTCGGCGTTGAGGTACGCCAGCATCTGCGGGTTCTTGCGCTTGTCGTCGCGCAGCCAGTAGTACTCGTCGCTGCGCTGGGCGCCGTGCGGCGCCTTGACTTCATGCGGCTTCTTGGCGGCGTCGGGCGGCGTGGGCAGGCCGGCGGCGGAGACGGAGAGGGTCGTGGTCATCAGGAACGTGGCCGCTAACGTGAATAGAGTCGGTTTCATATAGGGTCCGATTACGTGATACGCAATGGCGCGGCCCGCGACAGCGGGGCCGCAACGCGCGAACGGGCGCCCGAAGGCGCCCGTTGGATGGCCGATCCGCGCGAGCCGGCCGCGCCGGTCACTTCGCCAGTTGTTCCCACAGGAAGGTGTAGGCCAGGGCGTTCATGTGCGCCTGCTGGGCGTTGTTGGCCGCGCCGCCGTGGCCGCCTTCGACGTTTTCGTAGTAGGTGACGTTCTTGCCGGCGTCGAGCATCTTCGCCGCCATCTTGCGCGCATGGCCCGGATGGACGCGGTCGTCCTTGGTCGAGGTCATGAAGATCACCGGCGGGTATTCGCGCTTGGCGTCGAACAGGTGGTACGGCGAGAAGGTCTTGATGAACGACCAGTCGGCGGTGTCCGGATTGCCGTACTCGGCCATCCACGAAGCGCCGGCCAGCAAGTGGTTGTAGCGCTTCATGTCCAGCAGCGGCACCTGCACCACCACCGCGCCGAACAGCTCCGGGTACTGGGTCAGCATGTTGCCGGTGAGCAGGCCGCCGTTGCTGCCGCCCTGCACGCCCAGGTGCGGGGTGCTGGTGATCTTGCGCGCGATCAGGTCGCGGCCGACCGCGGCGAAATCCTCATAGGCCTTGTGGCGATTGGCCTTGAGCGCGGCCTGGTGCCAGCGCGGGCCGTACTCGCCGCCGCCGCGGATGTTGGCGACCGCGTACACGCCGCCCTTCTCCAGCCAGCCCTTGCCGATGCCGCCGGAATAGGCCGGGGTCAGCGAGATTTCGAAACCGCCGTAGCCGTACAGCAGCGTCGGCGCCTTGCCGTCGAACTTCAGATCCTTCGGCCGCACCACGAAATACGGCACGCGGGTGCCGTCCTCGCTCTTGGCGAAGTGTTGTTCGATCGTGTCCTTGGAGGAATCGAAGAAGGTCGGATTGGTCTTGAGCGTCTGCGGCGGCTTGCCGATGTCGGCCAGCGCCAGCGTGGTCGGGGTGACGTAGTCCGACGCGCTCAGCCACACCGCGTCGCTGTCGTCGCTGTCCACCGCGCCCACCGACACGGTGCCGAACGCCGGCGCGCCGACGAAGGCGCTGCGCGTCCATTCGCCCGCGCCGGCATCGGCCGGCGGCGTCAGCACACTGAGCTTGTACTTGACGTCGTCGAGCACGTTGACCACAAGGTGATGGCGCGTCCACACCGCGCTCGCCAGCGAAGTGGTGTCGGTCGGAGCGAACAAGGTGGTGAAGCCGCGCTTGCCCTTGAGGAAGTCGTCGAACTTGATCGCGATCAGGCTGCCGGAGGCGTACTTCTTGCCGCCGGCTTCATACGGGTCGCGCAACTCGGCGATCAGCCATTCGCGGTGCACGTATTTGTTGGCCGAGTTGGGCAGATCGATCTTGGTCAGCTTGCCGTCCTGGCCGCGCAGGTACAGCTCGTCGTTGTAGAACGCCAGCGCGCGCTGGACGAAATCGCGTTCGAAGCCCTCGGTCGGGTCGTGCCAGGCCGCCACCGACATGTCGCTGTCCTTGCCCTCGTACACCGGCGTGGCCTCGGCCATCGGCGTGCCGCGCTTCCACAGGCGCACGGTGCGCGCGTAGCCCGAGGTCGTCATCGTGCCCTTGCCGAAATCGGTGGCGACATAGACGTGGTCGCGATCGATCCAGCTCAGGTTGCCTTTGGCTTCGGGGCGGAAGAAGCCGTCCTTGATCCAGGTCTTGCTGGTGAGGTCGAACTCGCGGGTGACGTCGGCATCGGAGCCGCCGCGCGACAGCGCGATCAGGCAGCGCTGATATTCAGGCCGCAGGCATTCGGCGCCGTGCCAGACCCACTGCTCGTTTTCCTGCGCGTTGAGCGCGTCCAGGTCGATCACCGTCTCCCACTTCGGCTGGTCCTTGCGGTACTCCTCCAGCGTGGTGCGGCGCCACAGGCCGCGCTGATGCTGCGCGTCCTTCCAGAAGTTGTAGTAGTAGGCGCCGATCTTCTCCACGCCGGGGATCTTGGCGTTGGAATCCAGGATGGCGAGGATGCTGCTTTCGAGCTGCTTGAACTGCGGCGTCGCCGCCAGCTCGGCTTCGGTCTTGGCGTTGCGGGCGTGGACCCAGTCCAGCGCGCGCTTGCCCTCGACGTCTTCGAGCCAGGCATAGGGATCGTCGGTCACGGGCGCCTCCTGGGCGTATACGGCGCCGGAGGCCGAAGCCGCGGCCAGACCGGCCGCGAACAACAAGGACTGACAGGTCTGCGACATCGTGGGCATGGCTCATCCGGTGCAAAAGGAAGGCCGCCACGCTAGCACAGGGCGGGAGGGGCTCCGCCCTGTCCAAGGTCATGTAGGGAGTTGCCCGGTTTGGCGCGTTGCCCGCGCGCTGCCGGGGTGCCGCCAGGAGTGGGTTCGGCGCCGCATTCGCGGCCGGCGCGCCGCCACATTCCGCACAGTCGGCGCGCCGGCGGCCGTATCGATCAAGCCACCCGCGGCAGCGGACGCGCCGTGACCGCCGGCCGCAGGCGGCGCCGCGCCTGCACCAATCCGCGGCGGCGGCGGCGCAGCGCCGGTTCGGCCGGACTGGCCGGGTTCTGCCGCCACGACGGCAACCGGAACCGATGCAGCGCCCACCACGCCAGCGCCGGCATCGCCACCAGCCACAGCGGCAGCCAGCCGATGACGGCATGACTGCCGCGCGCGCCGGGCAGCATCAGCACCAGCAGGCAGCCGATGGCGACCGCATACCCGAGCGCGGTGTCCAGGTCAGCGTGGAGGGAGCCGGCCTCATCGGCGGCGGAACGGGCGGTGGGCGCGGTAGCGGTCATGACCTGACTCCGGAACGGTGCTTGAGGGGTGGGCTGTCGGGATTCCACCTTCCGGGGGCTGCGTCTCAGAGGCTGCGATGTTCAGGACCGTTGATCGGGATGGGGCTTGGCTGCTTGGCTGGCCGTTGCACTCGTAGCCGCTGCGGCGCGGCGGCTCGCGCCGTTGCCGTTGCCGTTGCCGTTGCCGTTGCCGTTGCCGTTGCCGTTGCCGTTGCCGTTGCCGTTGCCAAGATTTTGCTTTGCCTCGGCTCCGCTTTGCCGTGCCCTGCTTCGGCTTCAGCTTCGGCTTTGCTTTTGTTGCTGTTGCTGTTGCTGTTGCTGTTGCTGGGCGCAGCTTGTTACTCGCGAGACCTGGGACACCCGGAGGGCGGCGCACATGGACGTGCGCCGGGTCCCACCTTGGGCAGGATGCCCAATGTGGGACCTGCCCGCGCAGGCATCGCACTCGTGGCTCTTGATTCGAAACAGCCAAAGCCCTTTCTTTGGTTACTTTCTTTGTGGCTTTGGACAAAGAAAGTGACCCGCCGCTTTATGGCGGAAGCGTTTAGCGTTTGATCCTGCTTGTTGCGTTTGATCTTGTTTAGAGCTTCTAAGGAACCTGACAGCCCCTGATCGAAACAACCAGACCTGCGCACTCCCTCCTACCGTCATTCCCGCGAACGCGGGAATCCAGCGACTTCAAGCGTTCTCGCACGAAAGGCACTGGATTCCCGCCTTCGCGGGAATGACGAGCAAAAGAAGTCTCAAGCAAGAGCCAGAGCCAGAGCGAGAGCGAGAGCGAAAACAAGATCAAACGCCTAAAGCTTCCGCCATGGAGCGGCGGGTCACTTTCTTTGTCCAAAGCGACAAAGAAAGTAACCAAAGAAAACGCTTTGGGCTGTTTCGAGTCAAAAGCCACGAGTGCGGTGCTTGCGCAGGCAGGTGCCACATTGGGCATCCTGCCCAAGGTGGCACCCGGCGCACGTCCATGTGCGCCGCCCTTCGGGTGTCCTTCGGTCTCGCGAGTTACAGGCGGCGCCCAGCAACGGCAACGGCAACGGCAAAAACAAAGGCGAAGCCGAAACACTGCAAAAGTGGAACCAAGCCAAAACAAAATCTCGGCAACGGCAACCACCACTACAACTGCAACAACAACAGCAACAGCGCTGGCAACAGCCGTAGGCAACCGCAGCCGTGGCAGCAACAGCCGCAGCGCAAGCTTGCAACTTCAAGTGTCGTTTATCCGAAATGGCAACCGAAAGATGGAACCATCTTTCAAGGGCTAACAGCCGCAAAAGCTGCATCCCCAAGCGCGAATACCCACACGCCGAACACCAGATCCCAAAGGCCCCGAACGCGCCCTCAGTACCCCGCCTTGTCCAAGGCCTTATCCGCCTCTTCCCGCCCCAACGCGATCAATTCCTTCGCCCGCCAGAACTCATAGAACTGACACGCATCGCGCGGAATCCGGATCACCAGCTCCGGCGGGTCCAACGCCAACTGCACGCGCGCGATCTGCGCCTGCATCATGTCCAAGGAACGCGCCATCAACTCGCTGAAACTCAACTCGTGCGGCGCTTCCTCGCCCGGGGCGCTGGCCTCGGGCTGATAGCTGCGGCGGAACCAGCGCGCCAACAGCGACGGCGGCTTGATCGACGCCACCTGCAAGGCCTGCGCCTTGTCGGCGCCGTTGTGATGCGCCAGCCCGCCGGGCGGCTGGTCGGGCCAGCCGTGCATGTCCACCGCGATCAGGCGCTGCGCATCGGACAGGCGTGTGGCGGTGATCGGCAACGGCGCCAGCAGGCCGCCATCGACCAGTTCGCGGCCGTGCAACTCGTAAGGGGTGAACACGCCGGGGATCGCGATCGAAGCGCGCACCGCATCCCACAGGTCGCCTTCGCGCAGCCATACCTCGCGCTGGCGCACCAGATCGACCGCGACCGCGGTGAAATCCACCGCCAGGTCTTCGATGCGCGGCTCGCCGGCGAGTTCGCGCAGCGCGTGCATCAAGCGCTCGCCGCGGAACAGCGCCGGCTGGCCGAACACCGGGTCGAGCAGCCGCAGCATGTCGGTGCGGCTCATGCTGTAGAGCCAGTCGCGATAGATGTCCATCTTGCCGGCGGCGAACAAGCCGCCGACCAGCGCGCCGCTGGAAGAACCGGCAACCGCGACGATGCGCAGCCCGCGCTCCTGCAGCGCTTCGATCACGCCGATCTGCGCCAGCCCGCGCGCGCCGCCCGCGCCCAGAACCAGCGCGACCGGTTCGCCGCTTTGGATGTGCGGGGCGTCGGCTCCGGCCATCAGTGACCGTAGTTGCTCAGCGCCAGTTCCAGCATCGACTTGGCCTGCTCGCGCAGCACCACCGGCTCGACGATCTCGGCGTCGCTGCCGTAATGCATCACGTCCATCAACAACTCGCGCCCGGCGCTGTAGGGCACCTTGAGCTCATAGCGGCCGTCGGGCAGGAAGCGCCCTTGCTGCTGCGAATGCCAGTGCTCGTCGGCGACCCAGCGCGCGGCCTTGGCGCTGAAGACGATGGTCGCCCAGCCCTTGGGCGCGCCGGAGAAAATGCCGTAGCTGGAGGCCAGGTGCTGATCGAGTTCTTCGTCGGCGACATCGCGGGCGATGGCCTCGCCGACCTTGGCCGCGCTGATTCGATCGACCGAGAAACTGCGCAGCGCATCGCGCTCGTTGTCCCAGGCGTCGAGGTACCAGTTTTCGCGGTAATGGGTCAGCCGCTGCGGCGATACGCTGCGGCGCGTGCGCTCGTCGGTGGAACGGGCGCGGTATTCGAACGTGAGTTGCTTGCGATCGAGCACCGCGGTGGCGACGCAGCGGAACGCGGTTTCGTCCAGGCGCCGGGTGCGATGCGGAATCACCCGCACCCGCTCCACCGGCAGGCGGCGGCCGCCGGCGTGCTCGTCGAGAAGTTTTTCGATGCGCTGCTGCAACGGCGCCAGCGCATTGGACAGCACGCCGCCGCCGCTGCGCATCAGCAACTGCTGCGCGGCCAGCAACGAGTGCAGCTCTTCCGAGCTCAGCCACAGGCCGGGCAGCTCGAAACGGTCGCCTTCGCTGGTGTCGTAGCGAAACCCGGCCTCGCCGTTGCCGACCACCGGTGCCATCAGGTAGTCGCGCAGGTAGGCCAGATCCCGATAGACGGTCGCGCGCGAGCATTCCAGGTCTTCCTGGAGGCGCTGAACTGTGACCGGATACCTGGCCGCAGTGAGAATCCGGTGCAACGCGTGGATGCGTTCGATACGTTCCATGTCGGCGGGGTCTGGTCGAGGCGGTGGGGACACAACTAGCATGGCACCGGCCGCTGTCCGGCCGCCACCATCGAACTTAAGGATCCTACGTGATCAAGACCTCATTATCCGCAACACTGACCCCCGCGGTGCTGCTGCTCGGCCTGTGCGCGTCCGGCCTGGCCTGGGCCGGCCCGAAAGAAGAGGTCGTCGCCGCGGTCGATAAATTCCTCGCCGCGAAGACCTACCACGCCAGCATGAGCATGGGCCCCGGCCCGGGCACCGAAACCGACTTCGTCGCTCCCGACCGCATCCGCATCAAGATGGGCGCGATGGGCGAACAGATCATGATCGGCGACACCGCGTATCTGACGATACAGGGCAAGACCCGCAAGCAACCCTCGCCCGGCGGCGGCGTGGCGGCCACGCGCAGCCGCGACAAGATCCTCGGCAATCAGCAGACCCTGAAGGTGACGGCGCTGGGCGCCGAGACCATCGGCGGGGTGGCCACCAAGAAGTACAAAGTCGAGAACAGCCAACCCAAGTCCTCCTCGACCTTCTGGGTCGCGGCCAACGGTTATCCGGTGCAGGCGGTGAACGTCGCCGAAGTGTCCGGCAAGACGTACACCTCGACGTTGAAGTACTCGCGCTTCAACGATCCCAGTATCAAGATCGAAGCGCCGGCGGTGAAGTGACATTAGACACCTGCGCGGTCGCAGTGGCTGCGACCGCGCGGGCGTCCCGCGCATTCAGCCGCCCACCCCGCGCATCGCTCCGGCCCACAGGTGCCAGAAGCACAAGGCCGCGGCACCCAATACCGCACATGCGACGGCGGCCGCGTACCAGCGATTGAATCCCGGACGGCGCGCGCGTTGTGCATAGCCGACCCAGGCCAGCAGCCCCGCCACCCAGATCGGTCCGCCGTAATAGGCGAACGCCAGCAAAAGCATCATGCGTTACCGCTCCCTGGGCGCAACGTCGCAGTATCCCCGGCCTTGCGCGGCGATGACAAGCGCCGCCGCCGCGCTCGCCTGATCGCGGCGCGATAGGCACAATGCCCCGATGCGAGAGCACGCTCCCACCGAGCCAGCCATCGACCTGTCGCCTTCGCCCGGGGACGAGGTCAAGACCACGACCTGTTACATGTGCGCGTGTCGTTGCGGCATCAAGGTCTGGCTCGCCGACGGCAACATCCGTTACATCCAGGGCAATCCCGATCACCCGGTCAACCAGGGCGTGCTGTGCGCGAAGGGTTCGGCCGGGATCATGCAGCACTACTCGCCGGCGCGGCTGAGCAAGCCGCTGCTGCGCGTGGGCGAACGCGGCGCGGGCGAGTTCCGCGAGATCGAATGGGAGCAGGCGCTGGAGATCGCCGCCGGCTGGCTGGCGCCGATCCGCGAACGCAATCCCGACGAGCTGGCGTTCTTCACCGGCCGCGATCAGTCGCAGGCGCTGACCGGCTGGTGGGCGCAGCAGTTCGGCACGGTCAACTACGCCGCCCACGGCGGGTTCTGCTCGGTCAACATGGCCGCTGGCGGTTTGTACACCCTGGGCGGTTCGTTCTGGGAATTCGGCGAGCCCGACTGGGAGCATTCGCGCTATCTGATGCTGTGGGGCGTGGCGGAGGATCACGACTCCAATCCGATCAAGCTCGGCCTGGGCAAGTTGAAGGCGCGCGGGGCGAAGATCGTCGCGGTCAACCCGGTGCGCAGCGGCTATGGCGCGATCGCCGATGAGTGGATCGGGATCCGGCCCGGCACCGATGGCTTGTTCGCGTTCGCGTTGATCCACGAGTTGTTGAAGGCCGACCGGATCGACCTGGAATTTCTGGTGCGCTATGCGAATGCGCATTGGCTGGTGATTCGCAATCCGGGTGGCGCGGACGATGGCTTGTTCGCGCGCGATGAGGAAGGACGCGCCTTGTGCTGGGTGCGCGGCCCTCACCCCGGCCCTCACCTCGCCGACGCCATCGACATCTCCCCCGCCGTCGTAGGCGAATACACCCTGCCCGACGGCCGCCGCGTGGTTCCGGTGTTCCATCTGCTGGCCGAACGCTATCTCGATCCGCAGTTCTCGCCCGACGCGGTGAGCGAACGCTGCGGCATCCCCGCCGACACCATTCGCCGCATCGCGCGCGAACTCGCGCAAGCCGCATTCGACAACCCGGTAAAGCTGCCGATCGCCTGGGTGGACGCGCACGGCCGCGAACACAGCGAGATGATCGGTCGCCCCGTCAGCATGCATGCCATGCGCGGCATCAGCGCGCACAGCAACGGCTTCCACACATGCCGCGCGCTACACCTGCTGCAACTGCTGCTGGGCGCGGTGGATACGCCGGGTTCGTTCCGCTATCAACCGCCATTCCCGAAGCCGCTGCCGCCGCCGAACCGTCCCGGCAAACAACGCCAGGCCAACGGCGCGCTGGACGCGGCACCGCTCGGTTTCGTGCACGGACCGGAGGATCTGGTCGTGGACGAACACGGCCGGCCGCGCCGCATCGACCACGCGTTCTCGTGGGCCTATCCGCTGTCCGCGCACGGCATGATGCACACCGTGATCCGCAACGCCTGGGCCGGCGATCCGTACAAGATCGACACGCTGATGATGTTCATGGCCAACATGAGCTGGAATTCGGCGATGAACACCGCCCAGACCATCGGCTGGCTCACCGATCGCGGCAGCGACGGCGAATACCGCATTCCGCGCATCATCTACGCCGACGCCTACGCATCGGAGATGACCGCCTATGCCGACCTGGTGTTGCCCGATACCACTTATCTGGAACGCTTCGACGCCATCAGCCTGCTCGACCGGCCGATCTCCGACGCCGATTCGGCCTGCGATGCGATCCGGCATCCAATCGTAGATGCAGCGAGTCAGCGCCTGGGCAACGACCAGAAACCAAGAGACGTCCGCGGCTTCCAATCCGTCCTGCTGGACATAGGCGCCCGCCTGGGCCTTCCCGGCATGGTCCTGGAAGACGGCAGCCCGCGCTACCGCGACTACGCCGACTACATCGTCCGCCACGAACGCGCGCCCGGCGTCGGCCTGCTCGCCGGCTGGCGCGGCGAGCACGGCGAACTGGAAGCCAAGGGCCCGCCCAATCCCGAGCAACTGCAGCGCTACATCGAGCACGGCGGTTTCTGGCGCAGCCATGTGCCGGAGGCGGCGCGCTATTACAAGATGGCCAATCGCGCCTATCTGGACTGGGCGCAGAAGATGGGATTTCTCGGCCACGCCGAAGCGATCACGCTGCAGCTGTATTCGGAGACCTTGCAGAAATTCCGCCTCGCCGCGCAAGGCCACGGCCCGCGCCAGCCACCGGACGAGCACCGCCAGCGCGTGGCGACGTATTTCGATCCGCTGCCGATCTGGTACGAGCCGTTCGAAGGCGCGCAGGTCGAAGATTCGGCGACGCGTTTCCCGCTCAGCGCGGTCACCCAGCGGCCGATGTTCATGTACCACGCCTGGGGTTCGCAGAACGCCTGGCTGCGGCAGATCACCACGCGCAATTATCTGTATCTGCATCCGGACACCGGCGCGCGCTTCGGACTGATTGATGCCGACTGGATCGCGGTGGAGTCGCATCACGGCCGCATCGTCGTCCAGGCCAGGTTCGCCGCCAACGTCCAGCCCGACACGGTCTGGACCTGGAACGCGATCGGCAAGCGCCGCGGCGCATGGCGCCTGTCCAAGGACGCGCCGGAAGCGAGCAAGGGGTTCCTGCTCAACCATCTGATTTCCGACATCACGCCCAAGGGCGACTACGCCAATGCCGATCCGGTCACCGGGCAGGCGGCGTGGTTCGACCTGCGGGTGACGCTGCGCAAGGCCGAGCCGGACGAAAGTACGGCGTCGGAGCGCGCGCAGACGCAGTCGCAACCGCAATTCGCGCCGCTCGCGTTCGAGCCGGCCGATAATCGCCCGCTTCGCTACGGCGCACAGTTCAGGAAGAACCGATGACTACCCGCACAACAATGTCCGCATCCATCGCTGCGTCCGGCGCATGCGCGCGAGGGGCTGCATGAAGACGGTACGCGTGATCGCAGGCGTCGTGTGCATCGTGCTGGGCCTGTCGCTGTCGGCGCTGCTGGCGATGGTGGGCCTGGGCAACGGCACCGGCGCACCGGCCGCGATCTCGCTGATGCCCGGCGTGGCGGTCGGCCTGACCGTGCTCGCGGCCGGCGTGTGGATGGTCTACACCGGACTCAAGAAAACGTGACCGGCCTGCCGCCGCCGTCGAAGAAGAAACTCGGGTTGGTGATCGACCTGGACACCTGCGTGGGCTGTCACGCCTGCGCGGTGAGCTGCAAGGAGTGGAACGCGGGCGGTTTCGCCGCGCCGCTGACCGATGAGCAGCCCTACGGCAAGGAGCCGTCGGGCGTGTGGTTCAACCGCGTGCACAGTTACGAGGTCGCCGCGCAAGCCGCGCCGGTGGAAAGCCTGCCGATGGCCGATCCGGTACGCAGCTGCGGCACCGCGTCCGCCGCCGCGCCCGCATGCGGCAGCGCCAACGCCGCGCCGCAACCGGCGATGACCTTGCACTTCCCGCGCTCGTGCCTGCACTGCGAACAGCCGGCCTGCGTGACCGTGTGTCCGACCGGCGCCAGCTACAAGCGCGCAGAGGACGGCATCGTCCTGGTCGATGAGGACAAGTGCATCGGCTGCAAGCTGTGTTCCTGGGCATGCCCCTACGGCGCGCGCGAGTACAGCCCGGTCGAAGGGGTGATGAAGAAATGCACGCTGTGCATCGACCGTATCTACAACGAGAATCTGGAAGAGTCCGAACGCCAGCCGGCCTGCGTGCAGGCGTGTCCGACCCGCGCGCGCCACTTCGGCGATCTGGGCGATCCCGAATCGGCGGTGTCCAAGCTGGTCGCCGAACGCGGCGGCGTGGACCTGATGGCGTCGCTGGGCTATCAGCCGACCAACAAGTACCTGCCGCCGCGGCCGCGCCGCGATGGCGGCGGCAACGGCGATGGCGACAACGCTCCGGCCGCGGAAACGCTGGACAGCAAGGCCTTGCCGCCGGTGCTGCGCTGGCTCGACAAGGTGTTGTCGCGATGAGGTGTGCGGTTTGTTCGCTGCGCTCGCGCGTTCGCGCGCGGCAGGGCATCACGGCTACTGCGCCGACACAGGCGGGCTGACATGCATCCGGCATTTTCGGTCATTTTCTTCACCACGCTGTCGGGCGCGGGTTACGGCCTGATGGCCTGGATCGGGGCGATCGCGTTTTGCCGGTACGCCGAGGGTTCACCGATCGAGCCCATGCGTGTGTTCGCGTTCGCGATGTTGGCCGCGCTGGCTCTGGTCAGCGTCGGCCTGTTCGCTTCGACTTTGCACCTGGGCAAGCCGCTGCGCGCGTGGCGCGCGTTCTCGCAATGGCGCAGCTCGTGGCTGTCGCGCGAGGGCGTGATGGCCATCGTTACCTACGTGCCCGCACTCGGCCTGCTGCTGGGTGCAGTGCGCGAAAGCGGCGCGGCGATGCCGATGCTGCTGTCGGCGGGGGTGTCGGTGTGTGCGCTGATCACCGTGGTATGCACCGCGATGATCTACGCCTCGCTCAAGCCGATCCCCGCCTGGCGTCATCGGTTGGTGGTGCCGGCGTATCTGAGCTTCGCCCTGCTCAGCGGCGCGGCCTTGTTGCCGGTGTTGGCCAGCGTCCGCTTTGGCGGGTCGGTCGGCATCGTCGCGGTGATCGTGCTCGCGCCGCTGACCGCCGCTCTGAAGCTCGCCTACTGGCGCGCCATCGATCGCACACCGCTGCCGGTGAGCCGCGGCGACGCGGTCGGCCTGCCCGATCGCGAGTTGTCGGTGTTCGAACGCCCGCACACGGAAGACAACTACCTCACCCGCGAGATGGGCTACGTGCTCGCGCGCAAGCACGCGCGCAAGCTGCGCCTGCTCGCCCTGACGATGTTCGCCGCCGCGCCGCTGGCTCTGGCCCTGCTGGCTCTGGCTGTGCCGGCGCTGTCCTGGCCGGCGATGGCGCTGGCGGCGCTGTGCGTGCTGACCGGCGCGGTGGTCGAGCGCTGGCTGTTCTTCGCCCAGGCCAAGCATGTGGTGACGCTGTACTACTGAGCGGCCGATGGTTGCGGCATTAGACGACTTTAGACGGCTGTGCGTTTGGCCTTCGGATGCGTTAAAGCGCAATAGAACCAGACACTTACACGCAGCCATTGCACAAATCTGATGCCCCGAGCGGATTAATCCAACCTATCCGGCGTGCGCCGCGTCGCAGGTCTGTAATCGGTTTCATGGCATTATCCTCAATCGTCCTTACAGCCCAATCCAGACGATGCTCGGTGCCATCGGGCTCGCCCTGCTCGGCGCGCCACTGATCACATTGCCGACGCCCGCCTTCGGCGGCGACCCGATCCTGATCGCCATCGCCAGCGATCCGGTGCAACTGCGCCTGCACTGTTTCTCCACCCGCTGCGGCGACGAGGAATGGAAAGCGGCGATGGCGCCGACCCGGCGCGACCCGGTGATCGACCCGGCCGACCTGCCGCCGCTG
Source organism: Lysobacter gummosus (assembly GCF_001442805.1). NCBI lineage: Bacteria > Pseudomonadati > Pseudomonadota > Gammaproteobacteria > Lysobacterales > Lysobacteraceae > Lysobacter > Lysobacter gummosus. The sequence goes on from NZ_CP011131.1 coordinate 5,031,713, forward strand.
CGCAAGGTGGCCCTGCCCGGCCAGCAGCGCGTGATCGGCGGCGTCAGCGCGCCGGCGACTTCGCGCGAGAGCCGCGCCCTGTACTCCAACGACTACCGCGTCGGCACCCGTTACGGCGTGCAGGCGCTGCGCGACGGTCCGACCCAGATCGGCCTGAGTTTCGGCGCCGGCTATCGCCTGGCGCCGCTGGCCGACGACGGCATCAACCGCCCCGGCGCGGTGTTCCGCGGCGAACTCAACCTGGGCCAGCGCATCAGCGATCGCGCCCGCTGGACTCAGCGCGTGCAGATCGAAAGCGGCCGCGGCGACACTTTCGTCAAGCAGTCGGTGCGGCTGGACGTGGACGTGTGGCAGAACTGGAAACTGGAAACCGACTTCGCCATCCGCCACGACAATCGCGGCGGCGGCGGCAGCGAGAGCGCGGAAAGTTCGATCGAGCTGATCCGGCGGTTTTGATTCGCGCAGAGCAACGCACCCGCGGCGCAAGCAATTGTGGGAGGGGCTTCAGCCCCGATGCTTTTGTTCAAGATCACCGCGGTCGGAAACAAAAGCATCGGGGCTGAAGCCCCTCCGACAAAAAAACAGCCTCGACCGATTGGACAAGCGCGCCGGAGCTCAACCCCCTCCTTCCTAAGCGCGCTCGGCTAATCAGTCGGCGTCGTCGTGCGGCGCTTGCAGCGAATCGGCGATGAACTCGCCCGCGCCTTGCTCCAGCAGTTTCTGCGCGACCTCGATGCCCAGGCATTCGGGCGCGTCGCCGCGGCCTTCGCCGTGAGCGCGCACGGCGCGGCCGTCGCGGGCCGAGCCGACCTGCCCGTCCAGGCGCAGATGTTCGCCGTCCAGCCAGGCGTGCGCGGCCACCGGCACGTGGCAGCTGCCGTGCAGGGCGCGATTCATCGCCCGCTCGGCTTCCACGCAGGTGCGGGTTGAGGCGTGGTCGAGCGCGGCGCACAGCTCGCGCGTGGCGATGTCGTCCTCGCGCGATTCGATCGCGATCGCGCCCTGCGCCGGCGCCGGCAGCCAGTACGGCGATTCCAGGCGTTTGCGGATGCGCGCGTCCAGGCCCAGCCGCTGCAGGCCGGCGCAGGCCAGGATGATCGCGTCGTACTCGCCCGCATCCAGGCGGCCGAGGCGGGTGTTGACGTTGCCGCGCAGGTCCAGCAGTTCGAGGTCCGGGCGCAGCGCGCGCAACTGCGCCTGCCGGCGCAGCGAGGACGTGCCCACGCGCGCGCCGGTCGGCAGCGCGTCGATGCTGTCAAAGCGGTTGCTGACGAAGCCGTCGGCGTAGTCGGCGCGTTCCAGGATCGCCGGCAAGGCGAAGCCGGGCTCCAGTTGCATCGGCACGTCCTTGAGCGAATGCACGGCGCAGTCGGCTTCGCCGCGCTGCATCGCCAGCTCCAATTCCTTGAGGAACAGGCCCTTGCCGCCGATCGCCGCCAGCGAGCGGTCCAGGACCTCGTCGCCGCGGGTGCTCATCGGCACCAGTTCCACCGCCAGCCCGGGGTGCGCGGCACGCAGGCGGTCGGCGACATGCTCGCTCTGCCACAGGGCGAGCGGGCTCTTACGGGTGGCGATGCGCAGGGTCTTCATGGCGGCATTATCGCCGGTGGGGATGCCGCGGGACAAAGGCGGGAGGAAAGCGAGGCGGAGATGAGTCGTTTGGACCGGGCTCAGGTGTGATGCATCCGCCTCGCTCTTGCTCGTCATTCCCGCGAAGGCGGGAATCCAGGGCCTTTCGTGCGAGAACCGCTTGAAGTCACTGGATTCCCGCTTTCGCGGGAATGACGGACTGGTGGGATGGCGCTGAAGTCTTTGGATTCCCGCATTCGCGGGAATGACGGTAGGTGGGTTGCGTCGCCGCTATCCCGAATCCCGAATCCCGAAAGATTCAAAGATGCTTAAGCGTCTCCCGCAACGCCGCAACGCAGCGCCGGCTCACTTCCAGCGGCTGCTTGCCGTGCCGCAGCACCGCCTGCACGTGGCCTTCGGCGTTGCGCTTGAGTTCGACGATCTCGTGCCGCGCCACCAGGCAGTTGCGGTGGATGCGCACGAAGCGTTCGCCGAATTCGTCTTCCAGCGACTTCAAGGATTCTTCGATCAGGTCCTCGCCGCGCGCGTGATGCACGATCACGTACTTCTCTTCGGCGTGCAGGTAATGCACGTCCTCGATCGGAATCAGGCGCAAGCTGCCGCGCAGACGCGCGCACAGGTGGCTGCGAACCTGGCCGGGCGCGGTTTCGCCGCCTTCGTGGCGCTCGCGGCCGGCGGCGAAGGTGCGCACGCGTTCGAGCGCGGCGTCCAGGCGCTCGGCGCGTACCGGCTTGACCAGATAGTCGATGGCCTCCGCGTCGAAGGCCGACAATGCATGCGCGTCGTAAGCGGTGCAGAACACCACCGCCGGGCGCGGGTCGAACGCGGCCAGATGGCGCGCCGCCTCCAGGCCGTCGATGCCGGGCATGGCGATGTCGAGCAGGACCAGATCGGGCCGGTGCTCGGCGCAGGCATGCAACGCGTGTTGGCCATCGACCGCCTCGGCGACGACCTCGACGTCCGGGCGCAGTGCCAGCAATCCGCGCAAACGCTCGCGGGCTAACGGCTCGTCGTCAGCGATCACCACTCTCATGGCCAACCTCGCACCCTTCATCGGCTCTGCGCCTCCACCCCGGTCGGCACGTGCAGTTCGCACAGATAGTAGCCCCCGTTCCAGCCTGCGGTCATCCGCGCCGTAGGTCCATAGGCATATCGCAGGCGTTGGCCGATGCTGTGCTGGGCATGGCGGGAGCCGGCGCGGCCGTCGGCCGGGGCCGGGGCGGGGTTGCGGATACGCAACAAAAGGTGGTCGCTGAGCTGGGTCAGCTCGATCTCGATCTCGCCGCCGCCCTGCAGCCGGGATATCCCGTGCAGCACCGCGTTCTCCACCAAAGGCTGCAGTACCAGGCGCGGCAGCGGCATTTTCCACGGCAGCGGCTCGCGTTTGCGCCACACCACCCGCAGCCGCTCGCGCAGGCGCAGTTGCTCGATCGCCAGGTAGCGCTCGGCCAGCTCGACCTCCTCGGCCAGGCTGGAATCGCTCTTGGACGCGCCCAGCGCGGCGCGGAACAGGTCGGACAGATCCAGCACCGCGCGCTCGGCCACCTCCGGGTCGCTGCGCACTAACCCTGCGATGGTATTCATGCTGTTGAAGAGGAAATGCGGCTTGATCCGCGCCTGCAGCGCATCGACCTCGGCGCGGGCGTTGGCCCGGACCTGGGCTTTCCAGCTGTCGTTGACGTACAGATAGCGCAGCACCACGCCCACGGCCAGGATCGCGATGGCGGCGGTGCCGGTGACGAAACGCCAGAACGAGGTGCCGGCCGGGACCAGGCCGACCCCGGTCACCGTGTCGATGCTGTGGGTGACTCCGGCCACCGCGGCGGCGATCGCGGCCGCGGTGGCGGTGGCGATGAAGCCGCCCACGCCCGGCGGCAGGCGCGAGAGCTGCTTGCGCGACACGCACAGCAGCACCGAGATCGCCAGCGCCAGCCACAGGGCGAAGGCACTGGAGGACACGAACCGGCCCAGGTCCCAGTCGCTGCCGTCCGGCGCCAGGGCCAGCACGATCACGATCAGCTCGGCCATGCTCAGCATCACCACCAGCCGCGGCAGCCGGCACAGGTCCGGCAGCCAGGGCTCGACTTCGTCCGAATGCCCGCTCAGGCGCCCGCTCGGCGGCTTGGCAGGCGGCTTGGCCGGCCCTTTGTTCGAATGCTTGCCGGTCTGCGACGGCGGCGCGGCCATGGGCGCGGGACTCAGGTCTTCGCTGCGAACCGTTGCGACATCCAATCGCCGAGCGCGGCGATTTCCTCCGCGCAGACCTGATGCGCCATCGGATAGGCGTGCCAGTCGATCTTGAAGCCCAGGGTGCGCAGGCGCGCAGCCGCCATCTCGCCGCCGCGGTAGGGCACGACCGGGTCGTGCTGGCCGTGGGCCATGAACAAGGGTTGGGTGTGGGCGACCGCGGCCGCTTCGCGCATCAGCCGGTCGGCCATGGGCAGGTAGGTGGACAGCGCGATCAGGCCGCCCAGGGCCTGCTTGCGCCGCAGCGCGGTCGCCAGGGTGATCGCGCCGCCCTGGGAAAAGCCCGCCAGCAGCACGCGTTCGGCCGGAATGCCGCGCTCGGCTTCGCGCGCGATCAACGCCTCGACCTGCTGCACCGATTCGTCCACGCCGGTCTCGTCGGCGCGGTTGGCCAGGTCCTGGAAGTCGCGGATGTCGTACCAGGCGCGCATGCGCAGGCCGTTGTTGATCGTGACCGCCCGCACCGGCGCGTGCGGGAACACGAAGCGCAGGGCCGGCCAGTCCTTGCGGACCAGTTCGGGCACGATCGGGGCGAAGTCGTTGCCGTCCGCGCCCAGGCCGTGCAGCCACAGCACGCTCCAGCTCGGCAGGGGACGGGTTTCGAGTTCTACGGTTTCCAGCAAAGCGGGGGCGACGGTATCCATCGCCGCATTGTGGCGGCTGGATGCGCGCCGCGCCAAGCGGCCGCGGCGGAAACCTGCGCAGGGGCTTGCGGGCGACAACCGCCCTGCCCCACCCGCCGCATCAACGCGACGGCAGCTTGAAGTTCAAGGTCCGCCGCGCCGCATGCGCCTGCCCGCTGGCCTCGAACCGCAGCCGCGACACCGCCGCCAGCGCGGCTTCGTCGAATACGCCGGCCGGCTGCGAGGACACCAGCCTGGGCGCGCTGGTGCGGCCGTCGGGCTGGATGGTGAAGCTGATCTCGACACTGCCCTCGATGCGCCGGTTGAGCGCGGACAAGGGATAGCGCGGGCTGGCGTCGGCGATCAGGCGCGGCATCGGCTTGGCCGCGGGCGCCGAACGCGCGCTGGCGCTGGCCGCCACCGGGGGCGGGGCGGCGACCGCCGGGGCCGGCACCGGCGCGGCCGGGGTGCTGGCCGGGGTGCTGGCCTGGGCCGCGGCCTCGTCGGCGGCCTGGGCGCTGGCCGCGGCGGCGGCCTTCATCGCGGTACTGGCCGCGGCGGTGCGCTCGCGTTGCGCCGACACGGCGCGCGCGGCGCTGGCGTCGCTGCGTTCGGCCATCAGACGCTCGGTTTCCTCGCGAGCCTTGCGTTCGCGCGCGGCGCCGGCTGCGCGCAGGCCTTCGCGCAGGCGCGGCAAGGCCGGCGCCTGCGGGTCCATGCGCGCGAGCAGATCCTGCAGGCGCCTGGATTCGGCCAGATCGTCGTCGAGCAGGGCCTGCTCGCCGGCGATCACCACATACGGCTGCAATTCGCTGAGCGCGCTGATGACGTCGATCTGGCCCGCCTCTTTGTCGCGCAGCGCCAGGTAGTAATCGACCGCGCTGTCGCCGGCCGGGGTGTGGATGCGCTGTTCGCGCAAGGCCTGCGCGGCGCGGGCGCGCAGGCCGTCGGCGTCGAATTCGGTCAAGGCCGGCGGCAACGGCGCGGCCGCTTCCGCCGCTTCGGCCTGCGCCGACGCGGCCGGCTGCGCCTTGGACGATTCGCCGGAACCGCATCCGGCCAGCAACACGCTCAAACCCACACTCGCGCCGAACACGACGCGAGCGGATGCGCGGATCGTCATGCCGCCGCACGCCCACAGGCCAGCGGCGACGATGCGCGCCGGCTTGGTCACAACCTTCACTGCTAAACCCCCTGTACCGCGAAACTGCGTAATCCGCGCGCAGATTAGGCACAGGATGTGACGCGGGTACTGCATCGCCCTTGCCTATCCTGGTGGACGAAACCGCGTCCATCTGCTGAGCGTCCTGCCGCGCGGCGCGGATTATGGCGGCAGCGGCGCGTCGGCGCGATGCGCAATCCGGCCGATCGATGCGTGGGGGGCACCTGAACGATGCCGGCAGGGCTGAAATTGTATTGCGGCGGTCGCGGCTCCTATCATCGCCGCATGCCCGGTCCGTCCGCCCTCGCCACTGCCTCGCGCTATCTGGTCTTCGCCGTGTTGATCGCGGTGATGCTGGTCAAGCCGGTGCTGGCGTTCGCCAGCGAGGCCGGCGAACTGACGCCGAGCGCGGCCACGGCGCTGCAGCACGACAGCGATCGCCACGCCGACGGCCAACCGCAGCACGATCCCGACGGCTGCGGCGACTCGCGCTGGCACCTGAGCCATTGCTGCGCGATGCAGGCCGCGTTGTTGCCGCGCATCGACCTGGGCCTGCTCGCCCCCGCCACCGCGCAGGCGCTGCCGGCGCATTCCACCGCGTTCGTGCCGACCCCGACCGTGGTGCCGTTCCGCCCACCCATCTCCGCCTGATCCGCTGCCGGCCCCCGGGCCGGCCCGGGCTGACGCCCGTCCTCGCCGTGCGCGTGCCGTCGCTTTGCGACCGCGCCGGCGTCTTCAGCGATCCAGGAGATACCCCATGCGTTTGCGTCCGGCGGCTTTGGCCGCCCTGACGGCTGCGCTGTGCTTTTCGGCACAGGCGCGGCCGCCCCTTGCTTCAGCTTCTCCACCCGGCACGCTCGCTGCGGCGAACGCGCCCGCCGCGCCGCGCGCCGGCTCGGTGTTCACCCTCGACGATGCCTATGCGCGCATCGGCGACAGCCATCCGGACCTGCGTCTGTTCGGCGATCAACGCTCGGTGCTGCAGGCCGAGCGCGACATCGCCGCGCAGAAGCCGGCCCTCGTCGCCGGCCTTGCGGTGGACAACGTGCTCGGCACCGGCGCGGTCAGCGGCATCGGCGGCGCGGAAATCACCTTGAGCCTGGCCTCGGTGTTCGAACGCGGCGGCAAGCTCGACGCGCGCCGCGCGTTCGCGCAAAGCCGCATCGATGCGCTCGCGGTCGATCGCGAAGGCCGGCGCCTGGACTTGCTGGCCGAAACCGCGCGCCGCTATCTGGCCATCGTCGCCGCGCAGCGCCGTATCGAGCTGGCCCAGTTCGACATCGCCCAGCGCAAGCGCAGCGTCGCCGCCGCGCGCCAGCGCCTGGAAGCCGGCGCCTCGCCGGAATCCGGGTTGCTGACCGCGCAGGCCGCGCAGGCGCGCGCCGAGCTCGAACGCAGCCGCGCCGAGCAATCGCTGCTGGCCGCGCGCCAGCATCTGGCGGCGCTGTGGGGCGAACGCGATCCGGGCTTCGCCACGGTGGCCGGCGATCCGTATGCGCTGGCGCCGATCCAGGACACCGCCGCGCTGGCGAGCCTGCTCGAACGCACGCCGGAGTTGGCGCGCTTCAACGACGCGCGCCGAATCGGCGAGGCGCGCGTGCGTCTGGCCCAGAGCCAGGCCACGCCCGATCTGAGCTGGCAACTCGGCGTGCGCCGCCTGCAGGACGGCAGCGACATGGCCCTGATCGGCAGCGTCGCCATGCCGCTGGGCGCGCGCGACCGCGCCGAGCCCGGCATCCGCGGCGCGCAGGCGGAACTGGCGGTGCTGGAGACCGAACGCGAAGCCAAGGGCATGTCGCTGTACTCGACCCTGGTCGAAGCGCACGGCCGCTACCGGGTCGGCGCGCTGGAAGTCGCGCGGCTCAAGGACGACGTGCTGCCGCGCCTGGAACGCGCGGAGAAAGCCGCCGAATACGCCTACCGCGCCGGCGCCATCAGCTATCTGGAACTGGCCTTGCTGCAGGCCGAAAGCGTGGCCGTGCGCAAACAGCGTCTGGACACCGCGCTCGACGCGCAACTGGCGCTGATCGAAATCCAGCGTCTCACCGGCGAGTCGTTTCTCGCCGCATCGCCCATTCCCGCAGGAGCCCGCCCATGAAGCCCGAATTGTTGATCGCCGCGGGCCTGCTGGCCCTGAGTCTTAGCGCCTGCGGCGGCGCGGACAAGACACCGCAACAAACCGAAGCGGCCGCGAAGAAGATCGAAGGCGACCACGCCGAACAAGGCGGCGAACACGGCGAAGGCGAGGAAGAGAAAGCCGAAAGCACGGTGATCCGCAATGAGATCGCGCGTCGCTCCGGCATCAGCGTGGCGCCCGCCGGCCCCGGCACAGTCGCCGACGAGCACGAAGTGCAAGGCCTGATCACGCCGCTGGAAGGCCATGTCGCGCGCATCACCGCGCGCTATCCAGGGCCGGTGCGCTCGCTGCGCGCCAACGTCGGCGACCGCGTCAGCGCCGGGCAGACGCTGGCCACCATCGACAGCAATCTGAGCCTGACCACCTACAGCATCGCCGCGCCGATCTCCGGCGTGGTGCTGGCGCGCAACGCCTCGGTCGGCGAGGTCGCGGTGGAAGGCACGGCGCTGTTCGAAATCGCCGACCTGTCCACGCTGTGGGTCGATCTGCACGTGTTCGGCGCCGACGCCTCACACCTGCGCCCGGGCCTGCCGGTCACGGTGATGCGCATGGGCGAGGACAACGGCGTGGACACCACGCTCGATCGCATCCTGCCCGGCACCGCCACCGCCAGCCAGAGCACGGTCGCGCGCGCCTCGATCAAGAACGCCGACGGCCTGTGGCGTCCGGGCTCGGCGGTGCGCGCGCGGGTCACCGTGGAACAACAGCCGGTGGCGCTGGCGGTTCCGCTGACGGCGTTGCAGCGCATGGACGACTTTGAGGTCGTGTTCGTGCGCGAAGGCGAGCGCTACAGCGCGCGGCCGGTGAAGCTGGGCCGTCGCGATGCCAAACGCGTGGAAGTGCTCTCGGGCTTGAAAGCCGGCGAACAGGTCGTGGTCGAACAAAGCTTCCTGATCAAGGCCGACATCGAAAAAGCCGGGGCTTCGCATGAACACTGAGCCCCGCGCCAACCCATCCGCCGCCGATGCCAGCCCCGGCGTGCTCGAACGCATCCTGCGCTTCGCCATACGTCATCGCTGGCTGATGCTCGCGCTGACCCTGGCGCTGATCGCCGTGGGCGTGTGGAGCTTCGGCAAGCTGCCGATCGACGCCACCCCCGACATCACCAACGTGCAGGTGCAGATCAACACCCAGGCGCCCGGCTATTCGCCGCTGGAGTCCGAACAGCGGGTGACCTTTCCGATCGAGACCGCGCTGGCGGGCCTGCCCAAACTCGATTACACGCGCTCGCTCTCGCGCTACGGTCTTTCGCAGGTCACCGTGGTGTTCAAGGACGGCACCGACCTGTACTTCGCCCGGCAACAGGTCGCCGAGCGCCTGCAGCAGGTGAAGTCGCAGATTCCGGCCGGCCTTGAACCCGAACTCGGCCCGACCGCGACCGGACTGGGCGAGATCTTCATGTACACGGTCGATGCCGACCCCAAGGCGCGCAAGCCCGACGGCTCGGCCTACACCGCGACCGATCTGCGCACGCTGCAGGACTGGGTGATCCGCCCGCAGTTGCGCAACACGCCCGGCGTCACCGAGGTCAACACCATCGGCGGCTACGCGCGGCAGATCCACATCACGCCCGACCCGGCGCGATTGCGCGCGTTGAACCTGACCCAGCGCGACGTGGTCGCCGCGCTCGCGGCCAACAACCAGAACGTCGGCGCCGGTTACATCGAACGCAACGGCGAGCAGTTCCTGGTGCGCGTGCCGGGACAGATCGCCAAGACCGAAGCCATCGGCGAGATCGTGCTCGACCGTCGCGACGGCGTGCCGATCCGCGTGCGCGACGTGGCCCAGGTCGGCGAAGGCCCGGAACTGCGCAGCGGCGCGGCAACCCAGAACGGCCACGAAGTCGTGCTGGGCACCGTCTTCATGCTGGTCGGTTCCAACAGCCGCGACGTCTCGCAGGCGGCCGCAAGCAAACTGGAAGCGGCCAACGCCAGCCTGCCCAAGGGCGTGAGCGCCAACGCCGTCTACGACCGCACCTCGCTGGTCGATCGCACCATCGCCACGGTGTCGAAGAACCTGGTCGAAGGCGCCTTGCTGGTGGTGGCGGTGCTGTTCCTGCTGCTGGGCAACTTCCGCGCCGCGCTGATCACCGCGCTGGTGATTCCGCTGGCGATGCTGTTCACCATCACCGGCATGGTCCGCGGCGGCGTGTCGGGCAATCTGATGAGCCTGGGCGCGCTGGACTTCGGCCTGATCGTCGATGGCGCGGTGATCATCATCGAGAACTGCCTGCGCCGCTTCGGCGAGCAACAGCATCTGCTCGGCCGGCAGATGAGCGATGAAGAACGCCACGACCTCACCGCCTCGGCCACCGCCGAAGTGATCCGCCCCAGCCTGTTCGGCCTGGGCATCATCACCGCGGTGTATCTGCCGATCTTCGCGCTCAGCGGCATCGAAGGAAAAATGTTCCATCCGATGGCGATCACCGTGGTGCTGGCCTTGACCGGGGCGATGCTGTTGTCGCTGACCTTCGTGCCGGCGGCGGTGGCGATCTTCCTCGGCGGCAAGGTGGCCGAGAAGGAGAACCGCGCCATGGCCTGGATCAAGCGCCGCTATGAGCCGGCGCTGGCCTGGGCGCTGCGCAGCCGCGCGATCGTGGTCGCCGGCACCGCCGCGCTGGTGATCGTCAGCGGTTTTCTGGCCACGCGCATGGGCACCGAGTTCGTCCCGAGCCTGGACGAAGGCGATGTCGCGGTGCAGGCCATGCGCATCCCCGGCACCAGCCTGACCCAGTCGGTGACGATGCAGAAGACGATGGAGCAGGCCTTCATGGCCATGCCGGAAGTCGAACGCGTCTTCAGCAAGATCGGCACCTCCGAAGTCGCCAGCGACCCGATGCCGCCGTCGGTGGCCGATACCTTCCTGATGCTCAAGCCGCGCGAGCGCTGGCCCAATCCGGGCAAGCCCAAGGCGGCGCTGATGGAAGAAATCCAGGCCATCGCCGGCACCCTGCCCGGCAGCAACTTCGAGTTCACCCAGCCGATCCAGATGCGCACCAACGAGTTGATCTCCGGCGTGCGCGCCGATGTCGCGGTCAAGGTCTACGGCGACGATCTGCAGCAGTTGCTCAAACTCGCGCAGCGCATCGAGGCGGTGGCCAAGCGCGTGCCCGGCGCGGCCGACATCAAGACCGAGCAGGTCACCGGTCTGCCGATGCTGAGCATCGAGCCCGATCCGCGCGCGCTGGCGGTGTACGGCCTCAACCCGGTCGCGGTGCAGGACGCGGTGGCGACCGCGGTCGGCGGCGAGGTCGCCGGGCAGTTGTTCGAAGGCGACCGCCGTTTCGACTTGGTGGTGCGCCTGCCCGAAGGCCTGCGCCAGGACCCGGCCGCGCTCGCCGATCTGCCGATTCCGTTGCCGGCCGCCAGCGGCGATCGCGACGAATCCAGCCGCGACGCCACCTGGCTCGCCGGCGCGCCGCGCACGGTGCCGCTGCGCGAGGTCGCCAAGATCAAGTCCGTGCTCGGCCCGAACCAGATCAATCGCGAAAACGGCAAGCGCCGCATCGTGGTGACGGCGAACGTGCGCGATCGCGATCTGGGCGGCTTTGTCGGCGAGTTGCGCCAGCGCATCGATGCCGAAGTGAAACTGCCGGAAGGCTACTGGATCGGCTACGGCGGCACCTTCGAGCAATTGATCTCGGCCAGCCAGCGTCTGGCGATCGTGGTGCCGGTGACCCTGGTGCTGATCTTCGCCTTGTTGTTCATGGCCTTCGGTTCGGCCAAGGACGCGGCGATCGTGTTCAGCGGCGTACCGCTGGCCTTGACCGGCGGGGTGATCGCGCTGGCCTTGCGCGGGATTCCGTTGTCGATCTCCGCCGGCGTCGGCTTTATCGCCCTGTCGGGGGTGGCCGTGCTCAATGGCTTGGTGATGATCGCTTTCATCCGCAAATTGCGCGAACAAGGCGACCCGCTCGACAACGCCATCGTCGATGGCGCGCTCGGCCGTCTGCGGCCGGTGCTGATGACCGCGCTGGTGGCGTCCCTGGGCTTCATCCCGATGGCCTTCAACGTCGGCGCCGGCTCGGAAGTGCAGCGGCCGCTGGCGACGGTGGTGATCGGCGGCATCGTGTCTTCGACCTTGCTGACCTTGCTGGTGCTGCCGGTGCTGTACCGCTGGCTGCATCGCAACGACGCGCAAGAACGCGAGCGCGAATCGGCGCCGCAATCGCCGCCCCAGGCCGCGCCCGCGCACTGACGGCGCTTCACGGACCGCCGGCAACGGCGGTCCTTCATCGCGAAAGCGCGCCGCTCACGCGCGCTGCGTTCCAATGGGCCGCCGCTGTCGTGGCGGCCCGCAACCGGGAGAATCGACATGGGCAGTGGACACGACCACGGCACCACCGCGATCCGTCACGAACGCCCACTGTGGTGGGCGCTGGGCCTGACCGGCGGCTTCCTGATCGCCGAAGTCATCGGCGCCTTCCTCACCAACAGCCTGGCGCTGTTGTCGGACGCCGCGCACATGGGCACCGACACCCTGGCCCTGATGATCGCCTTGACCGCGGTGCGACTGAGCCGCAAACCCGCCGACGCCAAGCGCAGTTTCGGCTACGTGCGCATGGAAGCGATGGGCGCGATGGCCAACGGCCTGATGCTGTTCGCGGTGGCCGCGTACATCTTGTGGGAAGCGGTCGGACGCTTCAGCCAGCCGCCGCAGATCGCCACCACCGGCATGCTGGTGATCGCATCCCTGGGCCTTGCGATCAATCTGATCGCGATGCGCCTGCTCAGTGCCGGCAGCGGCGAGAGCCTGAATATGAAAGGCGCGTATCTGGAAGTGTGGAGCGACATGCTCGGCTCGGTGGCGGTGATCGCCGGCGCGATCGTGATCCGTTTCACCGGCTGGACCGTGGTCGATCCGATCCTGGCCGTGCTGATCGGCCTGTGGGTGCTGCCGCGCACATGGACGCTGCTGCGCGAAGCCGGCAACGTGCTGATGGAAGGCGTGCCGCGCGGCATCGACCTGGATGCAGTGCGTGCGCTGTTGTCCTCGGCCGAGGGCGTCAGCGACGTGCACGATCTGCATGTGTGGTCGCTGGGATCGAGCACGCCGGCGATGACGGCGCATCTGGTGGTCGAACCAGGCGTGGATGGCGAGGCGTTGCGGCGGGAGTTGGCGAAGTTGCTAGATGAGCGCTATGGGATCGGGCATTGCACGCTGCAGATCGAGGCGGCGGCTTGCGGGGATGAGGCTTGCGACAGTCCGCATCCGTGATTCGCGCTTCCCGCCTGCGAAAGCGGGGACTGAGCTCCGATAGATTCCCTCTCCCGCTTGCGGGAGAGGGCTAGGGTGAGGGCAATGAGCGCCGAAGGCGCGAATGCTTTTGCTCCTTGCGCGTCACCCTCACCCCAACCCCTCTCCCGCAAGCGGGAGAGGGGCTTTCGTCCGCGAAAGTGGGAACTGGCCACGCTTGATTCCCTCTCCCACTGGCGGGAGAGGGCTAGGGTGAGGGCAATGAGCGCCAAAGGCGCGAATGCTTTTGCTCCTTGCACGCCACCCTCACCCTAACCCCTCTCCCGCCAGCGGGAGAGTGGCTTTATCGCGGGATGTCCTCAGCCACCGCAGCCTCACTGCCTGGGACAAGGCCCACCCGCATCCGCCCAAGTCTTGAACGCCTCCACGAACTGCGGATGCGGCACCGGCACCGGTTCGCGCGCCCCGCCCGGCGCCCAGCCCCACAGCACCAGCTTGTCTTCGCTGACGTGCTTGATCAGCGCGGCGAAATCGCGGCCGCCGTTGCTGCTCTTGTCCTTGATCATCGCGCACAGCTTCGGCGCCGGCAGACCGATCCAGGCCATCTTGTGCTGCGGCGGCGGCAGTTGCCAATGCGGCGCGCCCGGCGGCGCGTTGGCGCCGTAGCTGGCCGGAAGATTGGCTTCGCCGTGGCAGGTCGAACACGGCAGGCCGGCCGCGCCCTTGCCTTCGGGCCCGCGCACCACGCCCATCGCATGCGGCAGTCCGGCGTCGAACTGCAACGGGCTGTCGCCGGGGATGTGGCAGTTCTGGCAGCGCGGGTGCTGAAACACTTTCTGCACCGTGGCGAACGCGGCGACCGCGCGCGCATCGGTCGGCGGGGCCGGCTTGGAGCCGGCGTTGAACACCGCCAGGATCGGAATCAGGGCCAGCGCCGGCAGGGCAAAAGCTAATGCTCGCATCGTCGTCTCCTCAGGCCAGCCGCAGCGGCAGTTCGCGCAGCCGCTGCTGGGTCAGCGCAAACACCGCATTGGCGACCGCGGCGGCGACCGGCGCGGTGCCCGGTTCGCCGGCACCGCCCATTTCCCCGGCGCTGGTCACGATGTGCACCTCGATCTTCGGCGCCTCGTCCAGACGCAGCACGCGGTAGTCGTGGTAATTGGATTCCTGCACGCGCCCGTCCTTGAAGGTCACCGCGCTGTACAACGCCGCGCCCAGGCCGAAGTTGATGCCCGATTCCATCTGCGCGCGCACGCCGTCGGGATTCACCGCAAGGCCGCAGTCGATCGCGCAGACGAAACGGTCCACGCGGATGCCGTGGCCGCCGCCGGGCAGATCGATCAGCGACACTTCGGCGACCTGGGCGATGTAGCTCTTGAACGACTCGTGCACCGCCACGCCGCGCGCGCGGCCTTTGGGCAGTTTGGTGCCCCAGCCGGATTTCTCCGCCACCAGGTTCAACGCCGCCAGATGGCGCGGATGGTCTTTCAGCAGGGTGCGCCGATACGCCACCGGGTCTTGGCCGGCCGCGTGCGCGAGTTCATCGATCAGGCTCTCCATCACGAACGCGTTGTAGCTATGGCCGACCGAACGCCACCACAGCACCGGAATGCCGGTCCTGGGCGAATGCAGATCGACGCGATGATCCTTCAGGCCCTTGATGTACGGCGAATCGGCCACGCCTTCGACCGAGGTCGCATCGATACCGTTCTTGACCATCGCCGATTCGAACGGCGTGCCGCCGATGATCGACTGGCCGACCAGCACGTGCTGCCACGCCACCGGAATGCCTTGGGCGTCGACACCGATGCGCGCTTGCTGCAGGTACATCGGCCGGTAGTAGCCGCCGCGCACATCGTCCTCGCGCGACCACACGGTCTTGACCGGCTTGCCCGCGGCCTTGGCCACGTGCACGGCCTCGCGCACGAAGTCGGAGGTCGGCGTCGCGCGCCGGCCGAAACCGCCGCCGAGGAACATGGTGTGGATCTTCACCTTGTCGGGCTTGATCCCGAGAATTTCCGCGGCGATCTTCTGATCCATGGTCTGGAACTGAGTGCCGGTCCAGATCTCGCAGCGGCCGCCTTCGACCTTGACCGTGCAGTTGAGCGGCTCCATCGGCGCGTGCGCCAGGTACGGCACGTTGTATTCGGCTTCCAGCGTCTTCGCCGCCTTGCCGAGCGCGCCCTTGACGTCGCCGGCCTGACTGGCGACGGCGCCTTCGGTGGCGGCGAGGCGACGGAATTCTTCGCGCAGCTTGCCGCTGTCCAGACCCGCGTTGGGGCCGAGATCCCAGTCGATGACCAACAGATCGCGACCCTGCTTGGCCGCCCAATAATGATCCGCGATCACCGCCACGCCGCTGGGCACCTGCACGACATCGCGCACGCCCGGTACGGCCTTGGCCTTGCCGGCATCGAAGGATTTGACCCTGCCGCCGAACACCGGCGCGCGCGCCACCACCGCGGTCATCAAGCCGTCGAACTGCACGTCCATGCCGAACTTGGCGCGGCCGGTGATCTTCTCCGGGCCGTCCAGGCGGCGCGTGGACTTGCCGATGATCGTCCAGTCCTTGGCCTGCTTGAGCGCGGGCGCGGCGGCCGGCGCCGGCAGCTTGGCCGCGGCGGCGGCGAGCTCGCCGTAACTGGCGCGCTGATCGCCGGCGATGGCCACGCCCTTCTCGGTGCGCACCTGATCGGCCGGCACGCCGAAGCGCTGCGCCGCGGCCGCGACCAGCAGCGCGCGCGCGGTGGCGCCGGCCTGTCGGTAGCGGTCGAACTCGGTCCAGGTGCTGGTCGAGCCGCCGGTCATCTGCATATGGAACATGGTGTGCGCATACGCGTCGTCGGCCGGCGCGTGTTCGACCTTGATCTTCGACCAGTCCGCGTCCAGTTCTTCCGCGATCAACATCGCAAGACCGGTCCAGATGCCCTGGCCCATTTCCGAATGCGACAACAGCACGGTGACGGTGTCGTCGGCGCCCACGCGCAAGAACGCGTTGGGCACGAAGCCGGCCGACACCGCCGCGGCCTGCGCGGGCGCGGCTTCGGCGAAACGTTTCGCGCCGGGCACGACGAAACCGATCACCAGGCCGCCGCCGATCAAGGCGGTGTTTTTGATGAATCGACGCCGCGAGGGCGCATCCAGGTCAAGGGTGTTCACGGACATCTCCTTGCAAACGCGTGACGGGCGCGGCGCATCGACGCGCCGCCCGGCGTATGGGGTATCGCGATCAGGCCGTCCGCGCCGGCACGGTCACCGACGGCAACAGCATCGAGGGCAGATCCGACGGCGCGGCGGCGACCGCATGGCCGGCGCCGAGTTCGGCCGCGCGCTTCACCGCCGCGCGGATGCGCGGATAGGTGCCGCAGCGGCAGATGTTGCCGGACAGGGCCTGATCGATATCGGTATCGCTGGGCGCCGGAATCTTCGCCAGCAACGCCGCCGCGGACATGATCTGTCCTGACTGGCAGTAGCCGCACTGGACCACGTCGATCTCGGCCCAGGCGCGCTGCACCGGATGGCTGCCGTCTTTGGACAGGCCTTCGATGGTGAGGATTTTCTTGCCTTCCAGCGTGGACACCGGAGTGACGCAGGCGCGTCGCGGCGAACCATCGACATGCACGGTGCACGCGCCGCATTGGGCGATGCCGCAGCCGAACTTGGTTCCGGTGAGATGGATCAGATCCCGCAGCGCCCACAGCAGCGGCATGTCGGGCGGCGCATCGATATCGTGCTCGATGCCATTGACGTTGAGCTTCATGCGGATTCCCTGGCGACGGCTGGGGTGGTTCGAGCCTACTCTTGCCGACGCCGCGTCGCCATAACGCGAAGGTCGCGATTTCCGCGCGCTTGACGGCGATCGCCCGGTACACCGCGCGCGATGCTTGCCGAAAACTCCTGGCGCGCGCGGCCGGATCGGTACCGTCTCGGCGCACCGGCGACCGCGGGGTTTGTCGATCGCGCTTGCCTGCAGGCATTTGCCGCGTCAGCGACCGTCGCGAAGGCTTGCCCAAAACTGCAGCGCGCCGGCCCGGCATGCGAACTAGGCGTGCGGCGGTGGCCGCGATCGTTCTAGACTCGGCCCATCCACCGCGCATGGGCGCCGCACATGGCCGACTCGCCGGAACCCTCCTCTGCACCGCGCCTCGCCTCCGGCGGGATGCGCGCGGTGATCGAAACCAGCGCCGCCGCCGCCACGCGCGGCGACCCGGCCACGCTGGCGGTAGTGCTGGAAACCGAAGGCTCGACCTATGTGCGTCCCGGCGCACTGGCGCTGTTCGGCGCGCGCGAGGGCCAGATCGGCTGGCTCAGCGGCGGCTGCATCGAGCCGGACATCGAACTGCGCGCTACCGAGGCCGCGCAGTCGCAGGGCATCGAGTGGATGGACATCGACACGCGCAGCGACGAGGACCTGTTCGCCGGTTCCGCGGTCGGCTGCCGCGGCCGCCTGCGGCTGGCGTTGCTGCCGCTGACGGCGCTGCGCGGGTGGCCGGCGCTGATCGACGAATGGCAACGCGGCCACGGCGATCTGCGCCTGGACATTCGCGGCTCCGGCGCGGTCTCGGCCGCGGTCGGCGAGGAACGCCTGCGCTGGACCCTGCCGGTGAACACGCCGCCGTGGCCGGCCGACGCGCCGGGCGAATGGAAACTGGAAGTCGCCGCGCCGCCGTCGGTGGTGGTGTTCGGCGGCGGCCCGGAAACGCCGACGCTGTTGCCGCTGCTGCGCACGCTGGGCTGGATGACGACCCTGGTCGAACGCCGTCCGCGCTGGTCCGGCCTGGGCGCGCTGGCCGATCACGCGCTCGCGCGCAGCCCGGCGCAAGCGCTGGCGACAGCGCGCGCGCACGAGGCGGCGCTGGTCATGCACCACCATTTCGAACTCGATCGCGAGGCGCTGGAGCATCTGGCCGAAACCAGCGGCGGCCAGGGCATCGGTTTCGTCGGCCTGCTGGGGCCGACGCGGCGGCGCGAGGACTTGTTCCGAGTGTTGCCGGCGACTGCGCGCGACTCGCTGCTGCCGCGCCTGCATTCGCCGATCGGCCTGCCGCTGGGCGGCGACGGCCCGGAGGCGATCGCGCTGAGCATCGCCTCGCAGTTGCAGCAGCATCTGCACGGCGGGCACTGAGCGATGGCGCCCGTCGCGGTGGTGCTCGCCGCCGGCGCCAGCCGCCGCCTGGGGCGGCCCAAGCAACTGCTGACCCGCGAGGGCGAGACTTTGCTGCATCGCACCGCGCGGTTGGCGCTGGACAGCGGCGTCGCGCGGGTGCTGGTGGTGTTGGGGGCGCGGCACGAAACGATGCGGGCCGCCTTGGTCGGCCTGGATGTGAAGGTGTCGATCAACGCCGACTGGGAACAGGGGATGGTCAGCAGCCTGCAGGCGGCGGCGCGGTCCTTGGCGGAGTTCGACGGGTCGGTGCTGGTGCTGGGGTGCGATCAGCCGGCCTTGGAGGCAGCGCATCTGCGGGCCTTGGTCGCGGGCGCGGCGGGGGCTTCGTCAGGGTGCGCGGCTACGTTGCATCGGCAGGCGCTGGGCGTGCCGGCGCTGATCGCGCCGGCGTTGTGGCGCGAGGCGACTGATCTGCAAGGCGATCGAGGCTTCGGTGCGGCGCTGGCGCGGCAGGCGGCCGGGTCGGTTTGGCGGTTGCAGGCGCCGGAGTTGGAGCAGGATCTGGATACGCCCGGGGACGTTGAGGTGGCTATTGCTCGGGGGTGGCTTGATTCTGTTTCGCCGTAGGCCCTGAATCCCCTGGTCGAAATAATTCAGGCCTGTGCATTCTCTCCTATCGTCATTCCCGCGAACGCGGGAATCCAGGGCCTTTCGAGCGAGAACGCCTGAAGTCGCTGCCTGAAAGATGGCACTGCATTCCCTTATCGAAACAACCAGACCTGCCCACTCCCTCCTACCGTCATTCCCGCGAATGCGGGCTCTGCTTTACTTCGGCGGAGCCGAACATCCAGCGACTTTCGTGCAGATCACCGCAAGACACTGGATTCCCGCGTTCGCGGGAATGACGAGCAAGAGCGCGGATGCGCAGACCCTACTGTCGGGGTCCTGGCCTTCGATGGGCGGGCGTTCGCAGTCGTCGGGCGGTGGAGAGAAAAGCGGCCCGGTTTTCTCGGCTTCGGGATCTACGCTTTCGTACATCTCTGCGGTTGGCCCGCGCCGCCCGGCCAGACTCCCTGTCAGCCGGGCGGCGCAAACCGCACGCCGGCCCTAGGGAACCAGCGTGCCAAACACGGGCTGCGAATCGGCATCGTAAATACGCAACCACAGCCCCTTGGGAGCATGTGCGGCGTATTTCCTGGCCTGCGGCAGCACAGACTTCAACGCCGCTTCGGCGCTGCGGTACTCCTGCGTGATCTCGGCAATCGCCACAGCCAGCGCACTGTCGTCGCTGCCATCACGCTGCTTCAGTTCGACGCGAAACATGGGTCATCCTTGTGGAAAGTTCAGCCGGCCCGGTCCGGGGGATGTCCGCCTAAGCGAACCTGTGACTCGGTAGTGCCGTCGGAGCGATCAAAAGATGCTTGTTGCGTGAACAGGAAACCGTCGCCAGAGTGCTCGTAAGCGTGTAGGAATTTTCCTAATCTGATGTGCCAACCGTCACAGGTTTCAAAAGTAACGGTGGACTTGTGATGCCGTTTATTCATATGGACCTGCTTCACGGTTGAAATATTCCGTGCTCGCTAGGTCATTCGAACCGGTTTCCCGCTGTTCCGACCTGGGTATTTACGGGGCCGGGGCCGCGCCGGATGCTCCGTCCAACCGGGGCTGCAAGGCCGCGAAGCCCTCGCGCAGGGCGTCGGCGAACACGCGGATGCGCTCGGTCCGGCGCAGGTCCGGATGGTTCAGCAGCCACAGGTCGGTGTTCAGCGCCTCCAGCGGTTCACCGACCCGCACCAGCCGCCGCTCGGGATCGCCGAGGTAGCACGGCAACAGCACCAGACCCATGCCGGCCACGGCGGCGTCGCGCAGAGCCAGCAGGCTGTTGGCGCTGAGCACGGCGCGCCGGTCGTAGTTCTGCCGGCGCAGCCATTGCGCGATAAGGATGTTGGCCAGGTTGCCGTCCGGCACCAGCCAGTCCTGGTCGTGCAGGTCCTCCGGGCCGGCCCCGCGCGGCAGCCGCAGCGAGCGCGGCCGGTACACCGAGGCCTTGATCCGGGCGATCTTGCGTCCGATCAGCCCGTCCGGCGGCTGGCCGCCCGGGCGCAGGGCCAGATCGGCCTCGCGCCGGCCCAGGTCGTGCAAGGCGTTGTCGGCGACCACCTCCAGGACGATGCCCGGATGGGCGCGGCGGAACCGCGCCAGTATCGGCGGCAGCAGCGAGTACAGCAGCGGCTCGACCGTGGTCAGGCGGATCTTGCCGGTCGGACGCGCGTCCAGCCCAGCCAGACGGCGTTCGGTCGCGGTGATCCGCGCTTCGATCTCGGCGGCGACCGCGATCACGTCCTCGCCGGTCGGCGTGGGCGCGTAGCCGTCGCGCGCGCGTTCGAACAGGCGCGCGCCGAGGGTGCGTTCGATCGCGTTGATGCGGCGGAACACGGTGGGATGGCTGACCGCCAGGCGCTTGGCCGCGCCGTTGAGCGAGCCGGCGCGGCCGACGGCGAGGATGAAGCGGTAGTCGTCCCAGGCCAGGGTCCGCGCGGATTTTTCGTTGTTCATTTCTGCAAACCCAGTTTGCATTTGTGGCGGAATGTATTTCAGCGATGAACATCCTAGCCTGACTCCATCGCGTCGCACGACGCTCCATTGAGGAAGACTCCGATGTCCGCACGTCTGGATTACAACCAGGTCGATCCGAAAGGCAGCCGCGCGCTGGCCGGGCTCAGCGCATACGTGGAAAACAGCGGTCTGGAACGCGCGTTGATCGATCTGATCAATGTGCGCATCTCGCAGATCAACGGCTGCGCCTACTGCCTGCGCCTGCACACCGAGGAAGCGGTGGAGCGCGGCGAAACCCATCGCCGCCTGCATCTGCTGCGGGTCTGGGCCGAAGGTCCGTTCAGCGAGCGCGAACGCGCGGCGCTGGGGTGGGCCGAGGCGATCACCGCGGTGAATCTGGGGCCGGTGTCCGATGAGGTCTATGCGCGCACGCGCGAGCACTTCAGCGATCAGGATCTGGTGTCGCTGACGTTCGCGGCGATTTCGATGAATGCCTGGAATCGGCTGGGGATCGCGTTCCGCAAGCCGGATCCGGCGTTGGCGGGGTGATTCGCGGGTTGGGGGTGGGCGCCGCTCGAAAGGCAAAAGCGCAAATCCCCCGCGTCCGCTGCGCGGACGCCGCCCCCTTTTCTAAAGGGGGGCAACGGCGGTGACTTGGTTGTATTCGAAGCGATCTCATTCGAGTAATGCGCGTTCGACAACACGCGTATCAGAACCGATAGCGCACCACGCGGCCCAGGCTGCGCAGCCAGCGCGAGCGGTCGTAAAGTTTGAACAGCCAGCGCTGCGGCAACGGCAGCGCGTCCATTTCCGGCAGTTGCGCGTAATGCGGCTCGTCCACGAACTGCAGGCGCGGATGCCAGGTTTCCAGTTGGTTGGCGCCGTTCGGACCCCATTCGCCGATGCGCGCCCGGGTCACGCGGATCATCTGCGCGTTGCGCAGCAGGCGCAGCGCGAGGCGGCTGTAGACATCGCACAGCAACTGCCCGCCCTGCGGGAAGTGTTCGATCAGCCGCCGCATCAGCTCGCGCGCGCGATCTTCGTCCAGGTACGGAAACAGGCCTTCGGCGATCACCAGCACCGGCCGGTCGTTGTCGAGCTTGGCGATCCAGTCCGGTTCCATCACGTTGCTGGCCAGGGTGCGGTAGCGGCCCAGGCGCTGCGGCAACAGATCGCGGCGCAACTGGATCACCTGCGGGAAATCGATGTCGATCCAATCCACTTCCAGCGACGGATCGACCCGGTAGATGCGCGAATCCAGGCCACAGGCCAGATGCAGCACCAGCGTATCGGTGCGCGCTTGCAGCGCGGCGCGGGTCCAGCCGTCGATGATGCGCGAGCGCAGCGCCAGACCGCGGATGTCGTAGGGACTCAGGCCGAACCGTTCGAAGTTGTAGTCGATGCGGCGGACCAGGTCGTCGGCCAGGGCATCGTGCAGGATCGACGGCGTGGAGCGGTTGTCCACGGCCTTGGCGTAGAGCGTGATCAGCAGGGTTTCCTGACTGCCTTCCAGGCGCATCGGACACTCCGGTGGCGACGACGGATGACGCGGTCCAGCGCCGCGCCAGCGTGCGCGCATTGTGCGGCCGGCGATGTGACGCCGGAGCGTAGACCCGCGGCCGGCGGCGCCACACCCACCGTTCGCGCGCCGGCCGATCGGCGTTGCGCGGCTCCCGCGCAGGCCTGCGCGCCCATTGCGCATGGCGCGCAGGCCTCGCCCTGCCGCCGCGGACCTCGATCCTCACCACCGCAACGATCCGTCGCCCTGCTGCGATTGCGCGCCGCCGCGCGCGGGCAGAGACTGCCGGCCATCGCCTTTGCGCGCCGCCGGCGCGATTGTCCGGGACCTCATCGATGGACGCGTTGCTGCATCTGATCCAGACCTACGGCCTGCTCGTGGTCTTCGTCAGCGTGTTCCTCGATCAGGGCGGGCTGCCGGTGCCGGCGTATCCGCCGATCATCGTGACCGCGGCGGTGGCGGTGGATCAGCAGCCCAGCCTCGCGCTGGCGCTGGTGCCGATCCTGCTGGCCGCCACCCTCGCCGCCGTGCTCGCCGACAGCCTGTGGTACCTGGGCGGACGGCGGATCGGCGCGGCCTTGCTGCGGCTGATGTGCAAGCTGTCGCTGTCGCCGGATTCGTGCGTGCTGATGACCCGCGGCATCTACGCGCGCTGGGGCGCGCCGTCGCTGGTGGTGGCCAAATTCGTGCCGGGCTTCGCCGCGGTGGCGACCACCCTGGCCGGCGAAACCGGCACCAGCCCGCGGCGGTTCGCGTTCTACGACGGGCTGGGCGCGCTGCTGTGGGCGGGCGTGGCGGTGGCGCTGGGCGCGGTGTTTCATCGCGCGGTGAACGATTTGCTGGATGGGTTGGAGACGCTGGGGCGGTACGGACTGGTCTTGATTCTGGTGCTGATCGCGGGCCTGGTTGGCTACAAGCTGCTCAAGCGCCAGTGGTTCCTGCGCGAACTGCGCATGGCGCGCATTTCGGTGGCCGAGCTGGGCCAGCTGCTGGAACAAGGCGACGGCCCGACCATCCTGGACGTGCGCTCGCACCAGCAGCGCGACAGCTCGGGCTGGATTCCCGGGGCGATCTTCGTCGCGACCCTGGGCGACGACAGCCTGACCGGCATTCCGCCGGAGCGGCGCGAGGAAGTCATCGTCTATTGCGATTGCCCGAACGAGGCCTCAGCCGCCACCCTCGCCCGCGAACTCAAGCGGCGCGGCTTCAAGCGCGTGCGTCCGCTGGCCGGCGGCTTCGAAGCCTGGCGCGCGCAGGGCTATTCGGTGGCTACGGGCGAGAAGGCCGCGGCGATGCTCGCCGGCGTCGATCCGATCGATGCGGTGGCCCAGTCGTAAGCGCTCAGCCGCGCTCGTAGAACTCGATCGGCAGATCGTCGGGATCGGCGAAGAAGGTGTAGCGGCGGCCGGTGTATTCGTCCACGCGCACCGCTTCGACCGCGATGCCGTGGGCTTGCAGCTCGCTCACGCAGGCGTCGATGTCGTCCACGGCGAAGGCCAGGTGACGCAGGCCGCAGGCTTCCGGATAGGACGGTCGCGGCGGCGGATCGGGGAAGGAAAACAGTTCCAGCTGGCTGCCGTCGGGCAGGGCCAGGTCGAGTTTGTGCGAGCGCCGCGCCTGGCGATAGACCTCGGCCAGCACGCGCAGGCCCAGCACCTGGGTGTAGAAATGCCTGGAGCGCGCGTAGTCGGAACAGATGATCGCGACGTGATGGATGGACGACAGCCGCATAACCGCTCCGGCGAGCGGCGGGGGTTCGCTCGCGATGCATCGATTGTCCGATATTCTCCAATGATGCGTCCCGCGCCGATGCCACTGCCCGCGCGCGGTGACGCTGAAACCCGACCCGGTGCCCACGCCGCGCCGCCTGCCTTGTGGAGTAACGCATGACCGTCTACGTCGATGACGCCGTGTGGCCCTGGCGCGGCGAGCGCTGGGCCCATCTGATGGCCGACACCCTCGACGAGCTGCATGCCTTCGCCCAGCGACTGGGCAAGCCGCGGGCGGCGTTCCAGGACAAGCTCAGCGGCTGTCATTACGACGTCACCGCGCAGATGCGCGAGCGCGCGATCGAATTGGGCGCGGTGGCGATCTCGCGCCACCGCGACCGCGCGCAAGTGCGCGCCATCATCCAGCGCGCGCGCGATCAGGCCAGCGGTCGCGCGCCCTGAGCGCGGGCGCGGTGCGCGCTCAGCGGCGCGCGTCCACCGCCATGCGCACGGCCAGCGCCGACAGCACGCCGCCCATGACCCAACGCTGCGCGGCCGCCCAGCGCGGCCGCCCGGACAGGAAATTGGCGATGCCGCCGGCCCCGGCGACGATCAGCGCATTGACCCCGACGCTGATGCATATCTGCAGGCTGCCCAGCGCCAGCGACTGGATCATCACGCTCTTGTGCGGATCGATGAACTGCGGCAGCAGGGCCAGGTAGAACATCGCGACCTTGGGATTGAGCAGGCTGGTCAGCAGGCCCATCACGAACAAGCGGCGCGGGCTGTCGGGCGCCAGTTCGCGCACCTGGAACGGCGAGCGCCCGCCGGGCCTGAGCGCCTGCCAGGCCATCCACAGCAGGTACACCGCGCCGCCGATGCGCAGGGCGTCGTAGGCGAAGGGCACCGCGAACAGCAGCGCGGTGATGCCGAATGCGGCCGCGAACAGATAGAAGAAGAAGCCGATGCCTACGCCGGCCAGCGAGACGAGTCCGGCGCGGCGGCCTTGGCAGATCGAGCGGGAGACCAAGTAAACCATGTTCGGTCCCGGAGTCAGCACCATCACCAAAGCCAGGCCGGCGAACGCCAGCAACGACGACAGCTCGAACATCCGCATCTCTCCAGATAGGCGCGGCCTTCGGCGCCGGAGCGTCATCATCGCTCATGGCGGGGGCTGCGGTGAGGGTGGTGGGTGCAACGCTGTGGGGGCGAAAGCAAAAGCAAATCCCCCCTAACCCCCCTTTTTCAAAGGGGGAAATTGAGTCGCGGGTTTCGATGGGAGGCGATAGCGTCGGTGTGCCGCAGCTTCGGCAAGTGCGCGCAACGATCAGCCCACGCCATCCCCCACCCCCAACAATCAGTTCCCCCCTTTGAAAAAGGGGGGCCAGGGGGGGATTTGCTCTTGCTCCACCCCACCCCACCAAAAAAAAGAGCCGCGACGATCAAGACCGTCGCGGCTCCGGGGCTGCCCCTCTCGGGAAGGGGATCTTAGAAACGCAGCGAGTAGCGTGCGTTGATACCGTGGTCGTGCGCCTCATCGGCGAACTGGCCGCTATAGCTGAGCTCCAGCAGACCATTGGCGCTCAGGCGCGCGGCGATGCCGGCTTCGACCAGATTCGCGTCCTCGCCCAGCGGCGCGCCGCTGACGGTGAAGGCGTTGCCGCCGCGCCAGGCCACGGCCGTCTCCGCGGTCAGGTCGCCGCTGGCGTGGCGACGGCCCAGGCCGCCGCGCAGGCTCAGCCAGCTGTCGTCCTGCTGCGAACCCTTGAGGTTGACGTTGAAGCGCAGCCCCAAGGTGGACAGATTGACCCGGCTGTCGGCGCTGCGGCCGCTCAGCGCGGCCGCGCCGCCGCTTTCCTGGAACGCGTCCGTGCTCACCCGCACCTGGGCGAACTGGGCGTAGGGCTCGAACTCCCACGCGCCGGCGTTGAAGCGATAGCCGCCCTCGACGAAGCCCTGCTTGCTGTCGGCATCGTAGGAAGCGCGGGTGCGATCGACGAAACCGTTGAAGCCGATGCGGCGATCCAGATCGACGTCCTGGCGGGCGAAGCTGAAACCGGCGCTGAGGTTGAACTTGCCCCAGTTCTGGCCGCCGTACACGCCCAGGTGCGTGCTCTTGATCCGGCCCTTGTCGAGGCGATCGTTATTGCTGTCGGTGCGGCCGTTGCCGCCGAGCACGCCGATGCGCCAGCCGCTGTCGAAGCGGTAGTCGTAGCCCAGCAGCGTGGCCGAGCCGTTGTACTCGTTGCGCGCGGCATTGCCGTCGCCGTCGAGGGTGCCGCCGGACTTCAGCACTTGAATCCACGCGCCCTGCGAAGCGCCGTCGCCGTCGGCGGCGAACTCGCCGCGGCCGGCGCGCGCGCGCACCAGCGCCGCATCGCGGATGTGGCGGCTGTCGTCGATCATGATCGAACGCAGGCTGGCATGGCCTTCGCCGCTGAGCGAATCCAGCGCCGCCAAGGCCTGCTGCGGGAACAGCTGCGTCAGCGGCTGGGCCAGGCCCTGGGCGATGGCGAGCTGATCGGCCGCGCCCGCGGCGGCGCGCTGATTGTCGGTCTTCGCGGCCGAAGCGATCGCGGCGCCGCGGGTGACTTCCACGCCGACCTGATTGGCCGAATACGCCAGGCCGAACTTCAGGAACGGCGAGAACGAGGTCTGGTCGATCGCAGCGAACTGGCCGCTGACGCCGCCGGCGGCGCTGATCAGATTGAAGTTCTGCCCCAGCAGGTACTGGCCCGGCGCATGCAGCACCACCAGCTTGCCGCCTTCCAGCGCGGCCTTGCCGGTGACGTCGATGCGGTCGGACTGGCCGCCGGCCGACAGTTCGGCGACATAGGTCGAACCGGCCGCCTGGGTGTAGTCGCCCTGCACCGTCAGCGTACCGATCGAGTTGCCCGGCGACACCGCGCCGTCCACGCGCACGTTGCCGACGATGCGGCCGCTGCCGCCGAGCGCGCCGCCCTTGAGGACCGGCAACTGCGCGCTGGTCAAGGTGCCGTTGACCACCAGCGTGCCGCCTTCGACCTGCGCCGCGTAGCTGTTGTTGCCGGTGAGTTCCAGCACGCCGTCCTTGACGTTGAGACCGCCGAAGCGGTTGTTGCCGCTCAGGCGCAACCAGCCGATGCCCGACTTGGTCAGCACGCCGGGGCCGCCGATGTCGTTGCGCCAATCGTCCCAGGCCTTGCCGGTCCACACCTTGGCGCCGCCGCCCGGGCGGTCCATGACCACGTCGGTATCGACGCGGATCTGGCCGGGGCCGTCGATGGCTTTTTGCAGATTGATCAAACCCCAGCCATACACCTCATCCACGCCGGCCGCGCCCAGATCGGTCGCGGTGGTCAGCAGGATGTCGCGCACTTGCGTGCTGGCCAGGTACGGGAAGCGTTCGAACAACAGGCCCAGCGAACCGGTGACGTGCGGCGCGGCCATCGAGGTGCCGCTCATGTCGTCGTACTCGTAGGTCTGCGCGCCGGCGTTGACGTTGAAGGAAATCGAGCCGTCGGCATTCTTCACCAGTCCGCCGGTGAGCGCGTCGCTGCCGCCGACCACGGTGGAACGAATCACCGAACCCGGCGCGGCCACGCACCAGTTCGCCGTCTGCGCGCAGCGCATCGAACGGTTGCTGAGAGTCAGCTCCGGGGTGATGTTGACCACCGTCAGCCAGTACGGCTCCAGGTCCGGACGCGCGCGCGGCAGGCTGGCATAGAGACCGGCTTGCGGCGAAGTCTCCGGCGTCACGCCGGCGACGTTGTGATTGCCCGCCGCCCACACCTGCAACAAGCCCTTGTCGAGCGAACCCTTGGCGAACACGTCGAAGTACGAGGCGTTGTCCGGATCGTTGAGGATGTCGTCCAGACCGGCCAGCGTGCCCGGCTCGTTCGCCAAACCCCAGCTGTGATTGAGCGCGCGCACGCCCTGATCGTTCATGTCCTGGTACATGCGCGCGATGGTGTCGTCGTTGGCGCTGACCCGGGTCAGGCTGACCACGCTGTAACCGCCGGTGGGGACGCGCTGCCATTCGCGCGCGCTGTTGAACGCCCACTTGGCCACGCTGAGGTCGGAACCGAACGACACGCCGTGCATGCCGTTGCCGTCGCGATTGGCGGCGATGGTGCCGCCGACATGGGTGCCGTGGCTGCCGTATTCCCAACCCGGCTGCACATACGGGCCGGAGGTGATGATGCGGCGGATGTTGTCCGGCACGTTGGCGTTGAAGCCGACATAGGTCACCTGCGCCTGATCGCCGCGCGAGCTGAAGCACGCGCCCGGGCCGCTGACGATGCTGGTGTTGGTGCAGAACGTGCCGTCGTCGAGCAGATCGGCCATCTGGATGGCGCGATTGTCCTTGCCGGCGAACTCCGGGTGCGCGAGCACCGTGCCGCTGTCGTACACGCCCAGGCGCACGCCCTTGCCGGTGAGGCCGCGCGCGTAGGCGTACTGCGCGTTGATCGTGGCCAGGCCCCAGTCGGCGTTGAATTCGTCGTTGCGCCAGCTGTCGGGATTGCCGATCTCACCGTTGCCGCTCTGCGCGGCGGCGAGGCTGGATACGGCGAGCAGACCGCCGAGGATCGCGATGGAAAGCAGGGAGCGGGTATGCGTGCGTTGCGAAAACTGCGGGCGCGAAGCCTTGGTAATGCCTTGCATCTGTGGATGAACCCCTGTCATGTGGAAAGCGCCCGAGGGAGCGCAGCAGCAACGTCTGGATGCGTGGACCGCATCGCGAGTAAGTGATCGCCGGAGCGACCCGTGCATTAACAAACGCACGCGTGGCCGCGCCCCCCTACCTACTTTTTGTGCTGTATCGGCATGACTAACGACACGTGCGCGTGCTGCGGATGCCGTAAAACGACTTTGCCGAATGAGCCAAACCGTCCCTTCGCGCGCCGTTTCGACCGCGCCGGGCACGCGCGGACGCACGCATCGCCGCGACGATGCGCCGATCGATTCAAGTGAGTACGGATGCTGCGCGCGGCAGTCGATCCATCCGCGCCGCCGATACGGCCTCGCGCCGGATCAGCCCTCGTTCTGCTCGCCCGACATCAGCCCGCGCCGCCACGCGAACGCCACCGCCTCGGTGCGATCGGCCAGATGCAGCTTGGCCAGGACATTGCCCAGGTGCGACTTCACCGTCTTCTCGCCGATGTTGAGCGCGGCGGCGATGCGCGCGTTGCTGCCGCCTTCGGCGAGCTTGCGCAGCACGTCGAGCTCGCGCTCGGTCAGGCAGGCGAAGGGGTCTTCGCGCGGCTCGCGCTTGCGCCGCACCGCCTTGAGGATGCGCTGGGCGACGAAGGGATGGATCACCGCCTCGCCGGCGGCGATCCGGCGCAGGGTCGCCAGCAGTTCGTCGCCGAGCATGCTCTTGAACAGCAGCGACTGCGCGCCGGCCTCGATCGCGGCGAAGGCCAGATCGTCCTGGTCGGTGGAAGTCAGCACCGCGATCGCGCTGCGCGGGCTCAGGCTCTTGATCGCGCGGATCGCTTCCACGCCGTCCACGTCGGGCATCATCAGGTCGATCACGATCAGGTCCGGAGCCAGATCGCGCGCCAGCTCGATCGCCTCGGCGCCGCCGGCGGCCTCGCCGACCACTTCGAAATCGTCCGTCAGGCTGAGCAGACTGCGGATGCCCTTGCGCACCACTTCATGGTCATCGACCAACAGCACCGAGGTGGTCATGCCGATACTCCTTGCGTGGGTTCCAGCGTGAACGACACCGTGACCACCGTGCCGCTGGACGAGCTGGCGATGCGGAAACGCCCGCCCGGCAGGGTACGCGCGCGCAGGCGCATGTTGGCCAAGCCCATGCCGGTGGTCTCGTGGTCGCTGATCATGAAGCCGCAGCCGTCGTCCTGGATGGTCCAGCCGTAACGGTTGCCGGAATTGTTGAGCACCACCTCGATCCTGCGCGCGCCGCTGTGGCGCAGGCTGTTGGCGGCGGCCTCGGTGGCGATCAGCAGCAATTGTCCCGCGTGTTGCGGAAATTCGCTCAGGCCGCGCTCGGCCACGCCGTCCAGCAGCAAGCGCCATTCGATTTCGCTGCCGCCGAGCAGATGCGAGAACGTATCTTCCAGCGCCTTGCGCAGGCCCTGCTCGGCCACCGTCGGCGCCGAGAAACGCTGGATCACGTCGGCCAGATCGCGCTGCAACTGCCCGGTCAGGCCCAGCGCGGCCTTGATCAGCGCGCCCTGGCGCGGATCGCGGCCGTCGCCGCCGTCGCGCTCGTGCAGATGATCCAGCACGCTCAACTGCAGCCCCAGGGCGAAGCTTCGCTGCTTGGCGGTGTCGTGCAGATCGCGCGCCAGCCGGTTGCGTTCTTCCGACACCGCCAACGCCTGGCGCACCTGGATCACTTCGCTCAAGGCGTCGGCCATGCGATCGAAACGCTGCGACAAGCGGCCGAATTCGTCGCGGCCGGGATCGTGGATGCGCGCGACCAGATCGCCCGCGGCCCAGGCGTCGGCGGCGTTCTCGGCGTGACGGATGCGGCGCGTCAGCAAGGTCGCCACCGCCACCGCCGACATCGCGCTGATCACCATCAGATAGATCACCAGCCCTTCCAGGTCGCCGGAATCGGCGCGCATGAAGGTCGCCATCGAGCCGCCGGAGTGCTGGCCCATGCTCAAGGTCGCGCCGGGCGTGTCGCTCAGGGGCAAGGCCACCACGCTGACCCAGTCGCCGTCGCGCTCGTTGCGGCGCGGCGCCACGGCGTGGGTGGCGCCGGCCTCGTGCTCGGCTTCCTCCAGCGCCTGCGCCAGCGGCGGGCTGGGCTGCGCAGGATACTGGCAGCCGCCGCCGTCGCGATCGCGGTAACGGATCGCGATGCGGCGATTGTGGGTGCCGCCGGCGAAGCTGTACTTGGACATCCAGTTCGGCGTGTCCATGCCGACGATGCGCACCACCAGCGCCTGCAGCACCGCTTCGCACTGGCTGCGCGGCAACCTCGCCAGCCCGGGCATCGGGCCGATCTGCCGCAATTCGCGGCGCATCCGGCTTTCCAGCATCGGCGGCGCCATGTTGTCGCGCACTTCGATGCGGGTCAGGTACAGCCCCAGCATCGCCAGCAGGCCAGTGCTGATCCAGCTGGCGATCAGCATCGACAACAGGCATTTCCAGAACAGCCCGCTCCACCAGCGCCGCACCGGCGCGCGTGCAGCAGACGTCGGACGTGCGGCGGTTTCGCTCATGGCGTAAGTATTCCAGGTTCCACGCGCAGCGAATCCGCCAAACGTCCCGGTCGGTGCCGGCCGCCAGCCCGATGCCTGATCTCTCGCCGCCGCCCACAATCGCCGCCACTGTCCGATTCCGGCTTCGCGATCATGCTCCCTGCCTCCACCGCCCCGGCGCGGATCGAACACCTCGACGCGCTACGCGGGCTGGCGCTGTTCGGCATCGCGATGGTCAACGTCGGCGTGTTCGCTTCGCCCTGGTGGGGCCTGGGCACGAGCGATCCCGGCTTCGCCGCGCCGCTGGACCGCGCGGTCAACGCGCTGGTGGCGATGGTGTTCGAGATGAAGTTCTACCTGCTGTTCTCGTTCCTGTTCGGCTACAGCTTCAGCCTGCAGCTCAGCGCCGCCCGCCGCGCCGGCGAAGCTTTCGCGCCGCGCATGGGCCGGCGCCTGCTGGGCTTATGGGCGATCGGCCTGGCGCATGCCTTGCTGCTGTTCCATGGCGACATCCTCACGACCTACGCGCTGATGGGCGCGCTGCTGCTGGCGATGCATCAGGCGCCCGAAGCGCTGGCCGTGCGCCGCGCCAACCGCTTGCTGCTGCTGACCGCTGCGGCCTGGGCCGGATTCGCGGTGCTGGTGTGGATCGACGGCGCGCCGGCCGGCGACGCCGCCGCGGTGGCGCCGCAGGCCCGCGCCGCGCTGATCGGCTTCAGCGGCGATCCGGGCGAAGTGCTGTCCGCGCGCGTCGATGCGCTGTGGTCGAGCGCGTGGGTGATCGCCGGCCTGCAAGCGCCGTGCGCGCTGGCGATGTTCCTGTACGGGATGATCGCCGGCCGGCGCCAGATCCTCGCCCGCGTCGATCACTACCAGCCGCTGCTGCGCACGGTGCGGCGATGGGGCCTGGCCATCGGCCTGCCGGCGGCGGCGTTGTTCGCCGCCGTGCAGACCTGGGCGCCGGGCGGCGCACTGGAATTGTTCGCGCTGGCGCTGTCGATCGTGACCGCGCCGCTGCTGTGCCTGGCCTACGTGGCCGTGGCCATGCGCGTATTCGCCGGCCGCGGCGGCGCGCGCATCGCGCGGGCGCTGGCGCCGGCCGGACGCATGGCGCTGTCGAACTATCTGCTGCAATCGTTCGTGCTGTCGCTGCTGTTCACCGGTTACGGCCTGGGCCTGATGGGACGGATTTCGCCGCTGGGCTGTGTCGCGGTGGTGGCGGTGCTGTTCGGCGCGCAACTGTGGCTGAGCGATGCCTGGCTGCGGCGCCACGCCTACGGCCCGGTGGAATGGCTGCTGCGCGCGATCACCATCGGCGCGTGGCCGCGCGCGCAGGCGGCGGCTTACCCGTCGCGCTGAACCCGACGGCGATCGATTCGAAGGCATCGTCCGCGCCGTCCGGCGCCGACGATGAACGCGGCGCCGCCGTACTGCGCACCGAATGACCACTGTCACCTGTGCTCGGAACCGTGACCGGCTTCGACAATCGCGGCGTAGTCAGTCACGCGGACATGTACGAGACTCAATGGCCCACCGTCGTCGCCAGGAGACTGCGCGCGCCGCCGTGATCATCGCCATCCGCCCACATACTCGCCTCGCGCCGGCCGCGCGCGTCTGACGGTCCTCGTGCGCGACGACCTGTTCCGACGCGAAATGCTCGACGCCAGGAAACAGCGCTGGCTCGGCAGCATTCGCCTGCCGGTTTCGCGCATGGGTTGGCCGATGGCGGCGTTGGCCCTGGCCGCGTTGATCGCGCTGATCGCCTTGCTGGGATTGGGCCGTTACACCCGCAGCGAACGCGCCAGCGGCCTGCTGGTGCCGCAAGGCGGTCTGCTCGCGCTCAGCGCGCCCGCCTCCGGCAGCCTGCTGCGCAGCCATGTGCGCGAAGGCCAGCGCGTTTCGCGCGGACAGATCCTGCTGGAGATTTCCTCCGAGATCGACAGCCCGGCCCTGCGCGCCGGCGTCGGCCAAGCGGTCGGCGCGGAACTGGCGGTGCAGCGCGCGCGCCTGCTGGCCGATCGCGACGCGCTCGAACGCGAGCGCCAGGACAATTCAGCGCAACTGCGCCAACGCATCGCCGCCGCGCGCGACCGCGTCGCCCTGGCCGAGGCGCAATTGCGCCTGCGCCGCGAACAGGCCGCGCAGGCGCAGCGATTGGCGCGGCAGGTGCAGCCGCTGCGCGGCGACAAACTGCTCAGCGACGTGCAGTGGCAGCAGTACGAAACCACCCGCATCGAAGCCCAGACCCGGGTCCAGGACGCCCAGCGCGACGGCTTGAGCGCCGCGCGCGAACTGGCCGACGCGCAATCGGCGCTGCAGCAACTGCCGCAGCGATTGAGCGAGCAACGTAACCGCATCGAACGCGAGCTGGCCGGCATCGCCCAGGACGACGCGCGCAACGAAGGCCGCCGCCGCATCGCCGTGATAGCGCCCCGCGACGGCCGCATCGCTGCGCTCGCCGGGGTCGAAGGCCAGGCGGTCGCCGCCGGCCAGCGATTGCTGTCGCTGCTGCCCGAACACGCGCCGATGCAGGCCGAGTTGTGGGTGTCCGACCGCGCCGTCGGCCTGATCGCGCCGGGCACGCCGGTCGCGCTGCGCTACGCCGGCTTTCCGTATCAGCGTTACGGCCTGCAACGCGGGCGCGTGCTCGACATCGCCCGCGGCGCGCTGTCGCCGGAAGAAATCCGCGTACGCACCGGTTTGTCGGTCGCAGCGCCGGCGTGGCGCGTCGGCGTCGCCCTGGACCGGCAATCGATCGGCGCACACGCACTGCCGGCGCAGATGCGCGTGGATGCCGATCTGCTGCTCGAACGCCGCCGTCTGTACGAATACCTGCTGGCGCCGCTGTCGGCCCAGGCCGCAACGCGCGAGACGATGCGGGCCGCGCCATGAGCCGCAAGCCGCTGCCCGCGATCCAGCAGAACGAACTGGCCGAATGCGGTCTGGCCTGCCTGGCGATGATCGCGATCCATCACGGCCACGACATCGATCTGGCCAGCCTGCGCCGGCGCTTTCCGGTATCGCCGCGCGGCGCCACCCTGGCGCGCCTGATCAAGACCGCCGGCGCGCTCGGCTTCGACACCCGGCCGCTGCGCGCGGAGATCGAGCACCTGCCCGATCTGCAACTGCCGTGCGTGCTGCACTGGGACCTCAACCATTTCGTCGTGCTCAAGCGCATCGCCCGTGGCCGCGCCGAGATCCACGACCCGGCGCGCGGCGCGGTGACGATGCCGCTGGCCGAATTCGGCCGCCACTACACCGGCATCGCCCTGGAACTGACGCCGCGCCCGGATTTCGCGCCGATGCGCGAGCGGCAACGGCTGAGCCTGCGCGCGCTGGCCGGGCAGATCGTCGGATTGCGCCGCGCAGCACTGCAGATCCTGGCCCTGGCGGTAAGCCTGGAAGCGTTCACCCTGCTGCTGCCGATGGCGATGCAATGGGTGATCGACCGCGTGCTGGTATCGGCCGATGTCGAACTGTTGCACCTGCTCGGCATCGGCTTCCTCGCGGTGGTGCTGTTCCAGTCGGCGATCACCGCGATGCGCGGCTGGCTGGTCGCCGACCTGGGCGCGGCGCTGAATTCGCAGTGGTTAGCCAATCTGTTCGGCCATCTGCTGCGGTTGCCGCTGGATTTCTTCGAGAAGCGCCACGTCGGCGGGGTGATGTCGCGTTTCGTCTCGGTGCAGGCGATCCAGCAGACCCTGACCGGCAGCTTCGTGGAAAGCCTGCTCGACGGCTTCACCGTGGTGCTGGTGCTCGCGTTGCTGCTGCTCTACAGCCCGCCGCTGACCGCGCTGGTGCTGGCCGCGTTCGCGCTGTACGCGGGACTGCGCTGGGCCGCGTTCCGGCGTCTGCGCCGGCTCAAGGAAGAACAACTGATCCAGGTCGCGCAACAGCAGAGCCTGCTGATCGAAGCGATCCAGGGCGTGCAGACGATCAAGCTGGGCAACAAACAGGACGAGCGCCGCGCGCGCATCGCCAACGCCAGCGTCGAGGTCGCCAATCGCGAAGCCGCGATCAGCCGCACCACCGCGGTGTTCTCCGCGCTGTCCAAGCTGGTATTCGGCGCGCAGCGCGTGCTGCTGATCTGGATCTGCGCCTGGATGACCCTGCAGGGCCGTTTCACCGCCGGCATGATGGTGGTATTCGTCGCCTACGCCGATCTGTTCGCGACCCGCACCGGCAGCCTGATCGACAAACTGGTGGATCTGCGCCTGCTCGGCCTGCACGCCCAGCGCATCGCCGACATCGCCCTGGAACCGCCGGAAGCGCACGTGCA
Organism: Lysobacter gummosus; assembly: GCF_001442805.1. NCBI lineage: Bacteria > Pseudomonadati > Pseudomonadota > Gammaproteobacteria > Lysobacterales > Lysobacteraceae > Lysobacter > Lysobacter gummosus. Next base: position 5,066,998 of record NZ_CP011131.1, read on the forward strand.
CAGCGACTACGCCGGGCCCGCGCCGGCGCCGCGCATCGAACTGGAAGGCGTGAGTTTCCGCTATGCCGACGATGAGCCGTGGATTCTGCGCGACTGCAGTTTTTCGATCGAAGCCGGCGAATCGGTCGCCATCGTCGGTCCCTCGGGTTGCGGCAAGACCACCCTCGCCAAATTGATGCTCGGCCTGCTGCGGCCGAGCGCCGGCACGATTCGCATCGGCGGCGTCGATATCCATCGCTACGGGCTGGCGGCGTATCGCGAGCTGTTCGGCGCGGTGATGCAGGAAGACGTGCTGTTCGCCGGTTCCATCGCGGAGAACATCGCCTTCTTCGATCCGGCCGCGAGCCAGGAGCAGATCGAAGCGGCCGCGCGCGCCGCGCGCATTCACGACGACATTCTCGCCATGGCGATGGGTTACGAGACCTTGGTCGGCGATCTGGGCCAATCGCTGTCGGGCGGACAGAAGCAACGCGTGGTGCTGGCACGAGCGTTGTACCAGCGGCCTTCGATCCTGCTGCTGGACGAAGCCACCAGCCATCTGGACGTGGCGCGCGAGCACGAGATCAATCGCGAGATCGCCGCGTTGCGCATCACCCGCATCGTCATCGCCCATCGGCCCGACACGATACGCAGCGCCGATCGCGTCGTGTCCTTGCGCGACGGCGTCAGTGAACAGTTCACAACCAATCAATACGCAATCCCGATTCATTCGCGAGCACACGACGAAACTGCGATCGCCTTGGGCAAATCGCGTGTTTTGTAGTTGCTAGCATCGGTGCACGTGCCGACGCCGGAACGGCCTTTCAACTCTTTCCGGCACTACGTTTCTCTGGAGAAAACTTCATGAGCAAGCAAGAAGTACAAGCGCAGAACGAAGCCGTCCGTCCGCTCGCCCGCGTCGCCGCGCGCGAGCTGTCGCTGGAAGAGATCGCGGCGATTTCCGGCGGCAAGGGCGACACCACCCACGCCACCGGCCCCGGCGGCGACGATCCGGGCGATCCGGACCTGGTGTAATCGCGTCTAACGCGGATCGTAACGGCGGACTCGCGCGCGAGCGAGGCGCGCGGAAACCTGGCGATCGGCATTGACCACTCGGCACGCCCTGTTCGCAGGGCGTGCCGATCTTCGCAACCTGTGTTGCGCGCACCCGCAGAACCGCGATGACCGCTTACCGACGCCCCCTGATTCTTTCCGCGCTGGCCCACGACATCCACGCCTCCTCGGTGCGCTGGGCGCTGCGCGCCAGCGGCATCGACGCGGTCTGGGCCGGCTCGCTGGCGCAATCCGAACTCGGCCCGATGTCGCTGCATTGCGATGCCGACACCGGCCTGCGCATGAGCGGCGCGCTCGACGGCGACAGCATCGGCGCGGTCTGGTACCGGCGCGCGCGCAATCCCGAATCCTTTCCGCGCGCGCACGACGGCGATCAGGCCTTCCTGCGCGGCGAATGGGGCCGCTTTCTCAAGAACGTGTACGCCCTGACCGATCACGGTGCGGACCGTCTGTGGGTCAACCGCCCCAACGCGGCCGCGATGGCCGAGAACAAACTCGTGCAGCTGCGCGCCGCGCACCGCTGCGGCCTGCGCTTTCCGCCGACGCTGGTCTCGCACGACCCGCAGGAAATCCGCCGGTTCGTCCAGCGCCATGGCCGCGTGGTCTACAAGCCGTTCATGACCCACACCTGGAAGGACGCCGAAACCGGGCGCATGTTCAGCACCTACGCGCGCATCGTCGAGCCGGAGATGCTGGAGGACGACGCCAGCCTGCTGCACTGCCCCGGCATCTATCAGGTCTATGTCGATAAACGCTGCGACCTGCGCGTGACCGCCATCGGCGACCGCTATTTCGCCGCGCGCCTGCACACCCAGCACGACGACGGCTTCGTCGATTGGCGGGTGCGGCAGTCGGTGCAGGGCTTGCGCGCCGAGCCCGGCGAGCTGTCGGCCTCCGATCAGGCCAAGCTTGCGGCATTGATGCGCGAGCTGGGGTTGGTGTTCGGCTGCATCGATCTGGCCATCGATGCGAACGGCGACGCGCACTTTCTCGAGGTCAATCAGGCCGGCCAGTTCCTGTTCGTGGAAGACCTGCTGCCGTCGCTGCCGCTGCTGCGGGCGATGAGCGCGATGCTGGCCGAGGGCCGGCCGGATTATTCGCTGGCGACGATCGCGCAGGTGTCCTATGCCGACTACTGCGCGAGCGAAGAGCATCGGGAGTGGTGGGCGCAGGCGAGCGAGACGTTGCGCGATCGCAGTCCGGCGGCTTCGGGGATTACCTTGGAGTAATCACGGGCTTCTGGGGCAGGTGGCTCTTGTGGGAGGGGCTTCAGCCCCGATGCTTTTCGATCAGATCGAATTGGGATTCGATGATTGGGATGCGCCGCGACCGGAGCGAAAAGCATCGGGGCTGAAGCCCCTCCCACAAAAACAACTTTCCACATGGCTACGCCGCGATCGACTCACAGCGCCCGGCTCACCGTGAAGCTGCCGAACACCGGCGTCTGCTTTTGCCCATCGAACTCGCGCGTGCGGTGATAACGCGCCAGCGCGAACTTCCACCGTCCGCGCATCACCGCGATGCCATAACCCACTTCACCCACGAACGGCCGCTTGTCCACGCTGTGGCTGTGGCGAAAGGTATTGCCGTCCAGGGTGATGTCGCGCAGCACCCAGCGCACGTCCGAGGTCAGGAACAGATGCGCGCCGAACGGACGGTCGCCGGTGTTGTAGTGCCGGGTCGGCGCGGTGTTCTCGCCGGCCGGACGCAGCGGCGTGCTGCCGAAATCGTCCGGCAGGCGCAGGCCGAAGCGCACTTCGGCGCCGGTGTTGGCGTAGGTGGCCAGATTGCCGAAACTGCCGCCGTAATGACTTATCGCATCCCAGCCCCAGGTGCCGTTGTGGGCATCGCCGGCCGAATAGCGATGCATGCGCTCGTGAACGATGCGGAACACCGGCTCGTCGTGCAGCTGGTTGTCCCAACCCTTGAAGGTCTCATCGCCCAGCGCCTTGTGCACCGCGTTCTGCACCTGCTTGCCGAGCGCGGACGGGCCGACGATGCCGAACTGCAACTGCGTGGTCTGCAGGTAGTCGCCGGTGCGCGCGTTGTAACCCAGGCCCATCAGCAGGCCGGCGGCGTAGGGCCGGTCGTCCTCGATCAGGTCGCGGCGACTGAAGTCGGTCGGGGTGAAGATGCCCTGGGCGAAGGTCGCGATCATGTTGCGCTGCTCGAAACCCTGCGCCGGCTGTAGCGCATCGAGATGGCGATTGACCCAGCGCGCCAGGCGCGGAATGCAGGGATCGTCGGTGTAGTCGGCCAGATTCGGCGACACCAGGGTCAGCTGGATGCCGTTGCTGTAGCCCTGGTCCTGGCCGCCGAACAAATCGTTGTCCAGGCGCAGATTGACCGTGGGCGGCAGGCGGGTGTGACCGTTGGTGCAGGCCTGCCGACCTTGCGCGGCGGCGTCGTTCGCGTGCACGGCGGCCGCGGCGAGCAGGACGGAGAAGAACAGTGCGTTAGGGCGCATGGAAGGATTCGGCAATACAGGGCCGCGGCTGCGCGGGTGCGCGCCGGGCGATTGGGAAGCGACGCGGGACAAACCGCGCCGGGCACCGTGGCGGCCGTCGGGCGACGCGGGGTCGCAATGGCGGCGTGGCTGCGGATCGGCGCACAAGTTCGCACGGATCGTCGGCGACGGCGTTCGCAGCCTCGCGACGGATTGTCCCGCCGATGGTGCTTGAGACGGCCGGCAGCGTCTTTGCCGGATGAGCCGGCTGGCCTGCGTGGTTTTGTGGCAGGCGGCTTTTGCGGGAAGCACCTTTGTGGAAGGGCCGGTTGTTGTGGGAGAGGCTTCAGCCCCGATGCTTTCGGATCAGATCGCGGTGATGCTCGATGCCTGGCGCTTGTAAGGGCGAAGCTATCTGAGCGAAGAGCATCGGGGCTGAAGCCCCTCCACAAGAGCGGCGCCGTCCTCCACTAAAGCGAAGCCTGCCTCAGCCCTCAGGCAACTCGTAATCGAACAAATAGAAATGCGCCCCACCCTCGCGCACATCGATGCTCATACGCCCGCTCAGCCCGACCAACTCGCCGGTGCCCGAGTCCGGCACCACGGTCACGCTCAGATCGGCGCGACCGCGATCCATCAAACCGCGATGCACCATCAGGAAACTGCCGCTGCGCCCGGCCAGCGTGCCTTCGACTTTCTCCAGCGCGACGTAACCGGCCGAGCCCTTGGTCTGGGTCATCGCCGCCAGCATCTCGCCGCGGCTGCTGGCCTGCAGGTCGCCATGGAATTGCTTGTCCAGGGCCATGCGGCCGAACTGGCCTTCGGCGGCCTCGTGCACCGGCTGCGGGCTCAGCGTGACGTTGAACGGACCTTCTATGTGCGGCATGGCGGCTCTCCTGGCGAGGGACGGATACGATCGTAAAGGCTCAAGCTCGGGCAGATTAGACCTTCGTTGCGCATCCGCCCACAGGCGCGCGACCGCCACGCCGACGCCACTGCGGCAACTTGCCGCACACCCCAACGCCCCCCCGCGGCCTAGCATCGTGCGCTTGTCCGCCGCCCGGCGGCGCGGCGGCCGCGCGTCCCGGCGGCCGCACTCTTCCCATCCGCGATGCGCGGCAGCCGCCGCGCGCCGCCTTGCCCGTTATCTCCTGCATGCACAAGCGCAATCTCCGCACCTTTCGCCCGGCCGCATTGGCATGTTCGCTGTTGGCCTGCGCAGCGCCGGCCGCGCACGCCGGGGAAGCCGTCGATCTCGACGCGGTGCGCGTGCACGGCCAGCGCGTCGATGCGCGCGCCGCTTCGGTCGCCACCGCCAGCCGCCTCGGCCTGGACCCGGCGGAGATTCCCGCGACCCTGGACGTGCTCGATCGCGACGACATCCAGGCGCGCGGCCTGCGCGACAGCGTCGAGGTCCTGCGCGCCATGCCCGGGGTGATGGCCGGCAACCTGCCCGGCCAGCCCGGCGTCGCCTCGATGCGCGGCTTCGCCAGCGGCGCGGTGTCGTATCTGTTCGACGGCGTGCGCCTGACCAGCTCGGGGTTTTCCTCGCGCAACTGGGACAGCTTCCAGTTCGAACGGGTGGAAGTGCTGAAGGGTCCGGCCTCGGTGCTGTACGGCGAAGGCGTGCTGGCCGGCGCGATCAACTTCGTGCCCAAAAGCGCCAGCCTGGACGGCCGCGACGGCGAGTTGCTGCTGGCCTACGGCAGCCACGACAGCGCCCGGCTCGGGCTCGACGCCAATGTGCCGCTGAGCCCGACCGTGGCCGTGCGCGGCGTGCTCAGCGCCAATCGCTCCGACGGCTACATCGACGACACCGCCTCCGACGCGCAGTCCTTCGGCGGCTCGCTGCTGTGGCAGCCGGACGACGATCTGAGCGCCCGCGTCGCCCTGGACTATCAGCGCGACGATTTCGACACCGCGTATTTCGGCGCGCCGCTGCTGCCGCGCGAATCGGCGGCCGATCCCAGCGGTCTGGTCGACAACGCGGCCGGCTGGGTCATCGACAAGGCCGCGCGTTCGCGCAACTACAACGTCCGCGACGGGCGCATGGATTCGCGCTCGTGGTGGCTGCGCACGCGCCTGGATTACCGGCTCAGCGAGGACTGGAACCTGAGCCAGGAAGCCAGCGTCTACGACGCGCGCCGCCGCTGGGACAACACGGAAGACTTCCGCTACGACACCGCAACCGGCCTGTTCGATCGCGACAGCGCGCGCATCCATCACGATCAACGCGTCTGGAACGAGCGCCTGACGCTCAAGCACGACGGTCGGCTGGCCGGGCGCCGCCACAGCTTCGCCGCCGGCATGGAGTACAGCGACACGGACTTCTTCAACCTGCGCCGCTTCGGCCATGCCGCGCCGGTGGACCTGCTGGCGCTCGATCGCGGCGAGTTCCCGACCGATACCGCGGCCAATTTCGACAACGGCCGCAGCGATTTCGGCACCCGGGTCAAGGTCGCGGCGCTGTTCGTCGAAGATGCCTTGAACCTCACCCCGCGCTGGCTGCTGGTCGGCGGGCTGCGCCACGAGCGCATCGATCTGCAGCGACGCAATCTGGATCTGGACAGCGGCGCGCGCAGCCGCTTCAACCGCGAGTTCTCGCCGACCTCATGGCGGCTGGGCAGCGTGTTCGAACTGCGTCCGGGCAGCCAGCTGTACGCGCAATACAGCAGCGCGGTGCTGCCGGTGAGCTCGTTTCTGACCATCAACCAGCGCAACAATGCCTTCGACCTAAGCCACGGCGACGCGGTCGAACTGGGCCTGCGCAGCGCTTTGTTCGATCAGCGCCTGCGCTTGAACGCGGCGGTGTATCGCCTGCGCCAGGACGACATCGTCACCCGCGATCCGCTGCAGCCGCAGATCAGCGTGCAGAACGGCCGCCAGTCTTCGCGCGGCGTGGAGCTGTCGCTGAGCGCACAGGCCACCGCGCGGCTGCGCATCGACGCCAGCGCGGCGCTGCTGTCGGCGCGCTTCGACACCTTGCGCGAAGCCGGCGGCGCCGATCGCAGCGGCAATCGCCCGTCCAACGTGCCCGAACGCACCGCCAGCCTGGACGCGTGGTACCGCCTCGACGGCCTGCCGCTGAGCTTCAACCTGGGCCTGCGCCACGTCGGCGATTTCTACACCGACAACGCCAACTCCACCCGGGTGCGGGCGCACACCGTCGCCGACGCGGCGGTGGACTGGAACGGCGCCGGCGGCCGCTACACTGTGCGCGTGCGCAACCTCACCGACGCCTTCTACGCCGACTGGTCGGGCTACAGCCCGAGCCAGGTCTATCTGGGCGCGCCGCGCAGCGTCGAGCTGAGCTACTCGCGGTCGTTCTGATGAGCCAGTCCCGCCACGACCGTCATCTCTACCGCGCGGTGTGGCGCTGGCATTTCTACGCCGGCCTGTTCGTCGCGCCGCTGCTGCTGATCCTGGCGATCACCGGCTCGATCTATCTGTTCAACGACGAGATCGAAGACGCGCTGCACGCGCCGCTGCATTTCGCCCCGCAGCGGCAAGCCGACCTCCCGCTGTCGCGTCTGCTCGCCGCCGCGCAGACGGCGTATCCGGGCGAAGTCACCCGCATCGATCTGCCGTCGGACCCGCAGCGCACCGCGCAAGTCTTCATCACCCCGCGCCAGGGCGAGCCGCTGCGTGTATTCGTCGATCCCGGCAGCGCGCGCGTGCACGGCGCCTTCGTCTACACCCGCACCCTGGTCGGCTTCGCCGACACCATGCACGGCTCGCTGATGCTGGGGAGCTTCGGCGACGCGATCGTCGAACTCGCCGCCTGCTGGGCGCTGCTGCTGATCGCCACCGGCGCGTACCTGTGGTGGCCGCGCGAACACGGCTGGCGCCATGCGCTGTGGCCGCGATGGCGCGAACGCGGCCGCCCGTTCTGGCGCAGCCTGCATTCCAGCATCGGCGCCTGGACCGCGATGCTGATCGTGTTCCTCATCCTTACCGGCCTGCCCTGGGCCGGTGTGTGGGGCGATCTGCTGCGCGCGGGCACGCAACAACTCGACATCGGCTATCCGTCCGAACATCGCCACCACGCCGCCGCGGCCGCGCCGAATGCGGTCACCCTCGCGCAGGCGATCGGCGAAACACCGTGGACGATGCGCGACGCGCCCATGCCTGCCTCCGAGCACGCACACCACCCGCACGCCGCCGCGAACGAGGCGCCCGCGCGCGACATCGGCATCGACGCGGTCGCGCGCGTGCTGGCCGCACACGGCCTGCGCGGCGACTACCGGCTGTCGCTGCCGCGCGGCGAAGACGGCGTCTACACCGCCGTGGTCTACCCGAACCGGCCGCAGGGCCAGCGCACCGTGCACGTGGATCGCTACAGCGCACGCGTCGCCGGCGACACCGGCTTCGCCGACTACGGCTGGGCCGCCAAGGCGGTCGAACTCGGCGTGCAATTGCACATGGGCAACTACTTCGGTCGCGCCAACCAGATCGTGATGCTGCTGACCTGCCTCGGCGTCGTCGCCCTGTGCTGCAGCGGCGCATGGATGTGGTGGCGCCGCCGCCCGCGCGGCCGCCTCGGCGCACCGAGCCTGCCATCAAAGATGCGCCTGCGCACGATCGCGCTGATCACCCTGGGCTGCGGCGTCTTGTTCCCGCTGCTGGGCGCATCGCTGCTGCTGGTGTTCGTGCTCGATCGGATATTGCTCTCGCGTCTGCCGCGACTCGCGGCCATCGTGCGCTGAGCCAAGCCACCAATTCTTTTGTGGAAGCGGCCTCCACAAAAGCGCGCTAAAAAAAACATCGCCGCAAACGCGGCGATGTCTGGGTCCCCTGCGGATGAAGCGGCTGGAACGATTCCGCGACGGCTTGGGCGAACTCCCCGGTCTGCGATTAAAAGCGACTACTGGCTCCGGTCCAGCGTACCGGAGCCAGTAGCGCCACCCGACCGCCGCACTGATGCTCCTCCGACCCGGTTATTGCGTCCGGGCCGAAGCCTCGTCGCACTAGGTCTGCGGTTGGGTCACCGCGCCCGACGGAGGGGCGGATCGCGGTGTGGCGGCGGCGAGTCGCGTCGCGGGACGGCGCTTGGTCGCCTTGGAACCCGTGCCGCGCGAGGCGACACGCCTGGTCTTGGACATCGAACGCGCGCCCTGGCCTTGGCGATCGAGCGTCGGGCCGTTGCCGCCGAAGCTCATCGCGGTGCCGCCGGGCAGCGTGCTCATGATCGCGCCGGCCGGCACGGTCACGTCGAGATTGTTCGCGTTGCTGAGGAAGGAGTTCGGATTGGGCGGAAGCAAAATCGGAACACCCGCGCAACTCACCGTCGAGCCGTCGGTCGGCGCGGCCGGCGTGCAGGCCGCGGCCGCCTCGCCGCTGTAGAACTGCAACGCGATCAACAGCGGAATCGCCTGCGCGACGCCGATGCTCAGGGGATGAAAGCGAAAACGACGGGGTTGCTTGCGTGCGGGCATGACCCCTCCTCCGTAAGCCAATGCAGGCCCGAACGGGACGGTCGAAGGACGAGAACCTTCGGCTTTGGCGGCGTCTGGCCGCCTCGCGCCCGTGCCAGCGACGTGACCGGGCGATTGGGAGGCCCGGTCAATCCGACAGCGACGAAATCATTTCGACAGTATTAGAAAGCGAGCCGGCTCGTGATTAGAAGAGAACGAAACACCCATTCAAGTCTGAGTAATCGCCTAGCAGTTTATTCGCGCCAAACGAATGTAAAACTCACATTTGCTCACTCGATCCTGAGCCGATCCAGATTGATGCATGAGACTCACGCAAACTCACGATGCCTCATGAGCGCGGCCGGATTTTAGTAATGCGATGGAAGTGAATGGGTTCAGTTCGATGTCGCAGAACGACGCGGCCCGGATGCTTGCGCATCCGGGCCGCGGGAGTCGATTCGTCGTGCGGCGACGCCGCCGCGACGCGATCGGATCAGACCAGGGTCAGCGTCACGTCGATGTTGCCGCGGGTCGCATTGGAGTACGGGCAAACCACGTGCGCCTTGTCGACCAGTTCCTGCGCCTGTTCGCGCGGCAGGCCCGGCAGCGAGATCTTCAGCTCGACTTCGATGCCGAAACCGGTCGGGATCTGGCCGATGCCGACGCTGCCGTCCACCGAGGCGTCGGCCGGGAAAGCGATCTTCTCGCGGCCGGCGACGAACTTCAGCGCGCCGATGAAGCACGCCGAGTAGCCGGCGGCGAACAACTGCTCCGGATTGGTGCCGTCGCCGCCGGCGCCGCCGAGTTCGCGCGGGGTGGTCAGCTTGGCGTCGAGCGCCTTGTCGGACGAAACGGCGCGGCCGTCGCGGCCGCCGGTGACGTGAGCGTGGGCGGTGTAGAGGACTTTTTCGATGGACATGTCGGTGCTCCGATTGAGAGAGGTATTGCCAGGATGGGTCGCGGTGGCCCGCGGGTTCGTGATCGGTATTTGGATTGTCAGCGATTCAATAGCGCACAACTTTGACCGGGCGAGGACAGCGGCTCGCGGTCGAATACGGGGGTGACGCGGACTCAACCGGCGGCGTTGCGGATCAGGCTCTCTCGCAGCGATTCCAGTTGCGCCTTGAGCACGGTCAGCTGCTCGATCGTGCAGCCTTCCACCGCGCACGACATCCCGACCGGAACGCCTTGCGCCTTGGTTTTCAGCGCGCGCCCGGCCTTGCTCAACTCGATGATGACCTGGCGCTCATCGCTGGCGGCGCGGGTACGGGTGAGCAGGCCGGCGGCTTCCAGACGCTTGAGCAGCGGCGTCAACGTGGCCGAATCCAGGAACAGGCGTTCGCCGATTTCCGACACGGTCACCCCGTCGCGCTCCCACAGCACCATCATCACCAGGTACTGCGGATAGGTCAGGCCGAGGCGGGTCAGCAGCTTGCGATAGACCTTGTTCAAGGCCAGCCCGGTGGAATACAGGGCGAAGCACAATTGGTCGTCGAGCAGCAAGGTCGGCTGCGGCGGCTTGGCGGTGGCGGCTGGCTTCTTCATGGGGCTCAATTTACATAGCGTACTATTTAATAGCAAGCGGTGCTTGTGGGTCCGGGGTGGGGTGGAGTGTTCCAGTTATGGTGCGAAACGTTTGGCTTGGAGGAGGCCTCGTGGTTGCTCACGTGCTTCGCACGCCCGCCCACCTTCCCTCTCCAAGCTCGTGCTGAAGTCTCTGGATGTTCGGCTACGCCGAAGTAAAGCGGAGCCCGCCTTCGCGGGAATGGCGTCCTGGGGAGATGGCGCTGAAGGCTCTGGATTCACGCCTTCGCGGGAATGACGTGCTGGGGAGATGGCGCTGAAGGCTCTGGATTCCCGCCTTCGCTTTGGCCTTGGCCTTGGCCTTGGCCTTTGCTCGTCATTCCCGCCGACGCGGGAATCCAGGGCCTTTCGGGCGAGAACACCTGAAGCCTCTGGATTCCCGCCTTCGCGGGAATGACGTACTGGGGAGATGGCGCTGAAGGCTCTGGATTCCCGCGTTCGCGGGAATGACGTTCTTGAAAGATGGTGCTGAAGTCTCTGGATCCCCGCCTACGCGGGAATGACGTTCTGATGGCGCCGCGCTGAAGCGATCAACTACCTCACCGCTCCCGCACCGGACTCGACGGCAAATACACCTCGGCAATCTCCAACGCCTTACGATAGGGCTCAGGATCATTGCGATTGGTCAGCATCACCACCGTCAGATGCCGTCGCGGCCAGCGCACGATGACGTTGCGAAAGCCCATCGTCTCGCCCGAATGCCACAAGGTCTCGCCGGTGATGCGCCAACCGTAGCCATAGCCGACATCGGCCAGATCGGTGGCGGTGTGCGCGGTGAACGCCGCTTCGCGCGAGGCGTCGTTGAGCAAGCGATCGTCGTACAAAGCCGCGTCCCACTTCGCCAGATCCTCGATCGAAGAATAGATACCGCCATCGCCGAGCACAGCGCTGGTCGAACTCTGATCGGTGCGCAGCCAGCGCCCGTTCTCGTAGCTGTAGCCGAAGGCGCGATGCGCCACCTGCGACACGCCGCGCTCGTAGGCGACCGTGTCGTGCATGCCCAACGGCTGGAAGATGCGCTCGCGCAGGAAGCTGGCGAACGGGCGCCCCGAGGCGCGCTGCACCGTCAGCGCCAGCAACGCGTAGCCGCTGTTGCTGTAGCGATAGCGCTGTCCCGGGGCAAAATAGCCGCGATCCTGGCCTTCCAGCGCGCGCAGCACATCCAGGTCGTGCATCTGCCGCTGGTCGGCGTCGAAGCTGGACGCCATCACGTCTTCGTAGTCGATCAGCCCAGACATGTGGCTGAGAATCTGCCGGATCGTGATCGCATCGGCCGACTTGGGCAGCGAAGGCAGCCAGCGCTTGATCGGATCGTCCAGGCTCAGCCTGCCGTCCTGCGCCAGCAGCAGCACCGCCGCGGCGGTGAACTGTTTGGTCACCGACGCCAGACGGTAATTGGTCCGCGGCGTCGCCGCCTCGCCGGTTTCCAGCACCGCCAGGCCGTAGCCCTTGCGCAACAACGGCTGGCCGTCGCGCAGCACCAGCACGCTGGCGCCGGGCACTTTGCCCCGGTAGTCGGCCATCAGCGCGTCCACGCGCGCTTCGCCGCCGGCGGCCGGCGCCTGCGCGGAAGGCGGCGCGCTCGCGCAACCGCTCAGCCCCATCGACACCGCCAGCACGAACACGCCCATCGTCCGCCGCCGTGGTGATCGCTTACCGGCCATCGTCGTCATCGCCTGCTCCTGGGTCGAATGCTGCGGCCGGTCGCGTGCGTCGCGGTTCACTCGACCGGGAAATCGAACGCCGTGGCCGGGGTGGGTTCGGGCTTGTAGGTGTAGTGCCACCACTCCAGCGGATAATTCTCGAAACCTTCGCGCTGCATGGCCGCGCGCAGGCGCTGGCGATTGGCCCGCTGCGCCGCGGTGATGCCGGGCGAATCGGTATGCGCGCGTTCGTCGAAATAGTCGAAGCCAGTGCCCATGTCGGCGATGCGGTCGCCGCCGGCCTGCGACTCCATCAGTCCCAGGTCCAAGGTCGCGCCGCGGCTGTGACCCGAGCTCGGCGAGATGTAATCGCCCAGCAGCACGCGCTTGTCCAGCTTCGGGTAATAGCGCGACTTGGTCTTCTGATCGCTCAGATCGCCGGCCCAACGCACGAAATCGCGGACCGCGCGCACCGGGCGGTAGCAATCGTAGATATGCAGCCGCAGCCCCTGCGGCCGCAGTTCGCGCTCCACCCGCGCCAAGGCCTGGGCGACGTCGCGATGCAGATAGCAGCCGGCGGCGCGGTAGCCGTCCACCGGGCGGCCGACGAAGTTGTCGCTGCCGGCGTAGCGGATGTCCATCGACATGTCCGCCACCAGCGAGCGGATCTCGACCATTCCGGCCGAGGCCGCATCGGCGGCGTTCGACACCTGCGGCGCCACCGGTTTGTCCGCGGCGGCCGCGGCCGGCGCCTGCGCATCGGGCGAGCGCACCGCGGCGACGCAACCGATCAATACCAGCAGCGCGCAGGCCTCAACCGCAATCGCCGACGCGCGCGAACGCCAGGTCTTCGAAGTCGTAGCTGAAATCGGCATCGGGATCGACCTTGCTCATGACGAAGGTAGCGGCCTGATCCGAGGCGGCGAAGTCGATCCAGGCCGGCGTATCGACTTCCTCGGCGTCCCAATCGACCCGCAGGCGCGGGCCGACCCGGACGATGGTACCCGTCAGCAACGGCGACTTGCGCGAAGCGAACCGCACCGATTGGCCGCGCGCGCACACGCTGACCTCGCCGAACCACGGGTCGCGATACACGCCCAGTCGCGGGCGCAGTTCGGCCGGCGTTGCGTCCTTGCTCCGCGGGGTGTCGGGCGCGCGCCCCGCGCCCGGCGCCTGCGCCTCGGCGGCGAGCGCATCGGCATACCACGCCACCCCGCGCTCGCGGTCGCGCTCGGGTTGCGCCGCGGTGAATTGCCGGGTCAGCATCTGATCGAACACGCTGCGCGCGTCGCCGGCATCGCCGTTGATCAACACCACGAAGCCGCTGCGGCGGTCGGGCAACAACGTGACCAGCGAGTACATGCCCATCAGCGTGCCGGTGTGCGAGACCTTGAACGCGCCGTCGGCGTCGGTCAGCCGCCAGCCGTAGCCATAGGCGGCGAAATGGGTGTTGGCCCAATCGCGTTGCCGCGGCGAGACGTTCATCGGCATCTGCGCGCGCCACAACGCCTCGCGCTGCTCGCGCGACAGCCACGGCTTGCCGTCGGCGCCGCGGCGGTCGGGCGTCAGCCAGGCGCGCAACCAGGTGGTCATGTCGTTGAGGCTGCAACGCACGCCGCCGGCCGGGTCCATGGTGCTGGCGGCGATCCGCGCTTCGTCCTGCCGCACCGGCAGGTAACGGCCGTCGCGGCGCGCGTGCGGCTGGGCGACGTCGCCGACCCCGTCGCGGTCCCAGGCGCCGATCTGGCAGCGCGACAAGCCCAGCGGCGCGAACACTTCGCGCTTGAGCACGTCCTCGTAAGGCGCGCCGCCGACTTTGGCCGCCACTTCGCCGGCGACGATGTACAGCAGGTTGTCGTAGTCGTAACGCGAACGGAAGCTGTGCACGGGCTTGAGATAACGCAGCCCGTGCAGGATGTCGGCGCGGGTGAACGTGTTCGGTTCCGGCCACAGCATCAGGTCGCCGGCGCCGGCGCGCAGGCCGCTGTTGTGGATCAGCAGATCGCGCACCTGCATCTGCCGCGTGACCCAGTCGTCGTGCATGCGAAAGTCCGGCAGGTACTTCGTCACCGGGTCGTCCCAGCGCAGCTTGCCGGCATCGACCAGTCGCGCCAACGCGGCGGTGGTCATGGATTTGCTGTTGGAGGCGATCTTGAACAGGCTGTCGGCGCCGATCTTGCGGCCTGAGCCTGCGATCAGCTCGCCTTCGGTACGTCGATACACCACCTCGCCGTTCTCGACCACGCCGACCGCGAAACCCGGCAAGCGATAACGCGCCTGCACTTCATCGACGATCCGGTCCAGCGCCGCCGTGCGCGATTGCTGCGCGCCTGCATTGCCGATCGCCGCGAAGGCGGCGAAAAAAAGCAGGGCCGGCCACCGCGGAGAGTCGTGTCGCATCGGTGGAAAGCCCTGTCGAGGTAGAGAAAGGGCGGCCCGTGTCGTCGGGCCGCCAAGGGGTCGAGGGAAACGTCGCGGTCAGAAATCCACGGACACGGTCAGCTGGGCGTAGCGCGGGGTCTGGTAGCCGGTGCCGTAGCCGTAGAACTCGTTGACCACGCCGATGCCGGTTTCGTATTCGTCGTCCACTTCCATCTTGCGCTGCTGATTGAGCAGGTTGTAGACCGCGAGCTTGACCCGCAGGTCGGCGCCGGTGAACTTGTGCTGATAGGTCACGCTGGCGCCGATGTCGAAGATCCACGGCAGGCGCCCGCCCGAACCGCGACGGCGCAGTTCGTACACGCGCTGCGACGGCTCGCCGGTGCAGTTGGCCACGCAGGTGTAGAAGCTGTGGTAGTTGGTGCTGTCGAACGGGTTGCCCTTGCCGAAGGCGTTGACCGGGCGGCCCGACTGCGCGTTCAAGGTCGCGCCGACCGACCAACTGTCGTTGAAGGCATACGCGCCACGCAGCTTGATCTGATGGCGGCGGTCGTTCGGCAGCGGGCCGTAGCCGTTGAAGTTGACGAACGGATCGTCGAAGGACTCGGTGCGGCCGGTGTTGTCGAAGCCGAAGTCGGAATTCGACGGGCCCTCGGCGTTGCCCTCGCTCTTGGACCAGGTGTACGAAGCGTTGAACGCCCACTTGTCGTCCCAGGCGCGGTCGAGCATGAATTCCAGGGCGCGATAAGTACGCTTGGGCTTCACCCAGCCGCGCTCGCCGACGTAGTTGCCGTCGTCGTCGTACATCGCCCAGCCGGCGCGCGAGGTGTCGATGTTGACGTAGGCGTCGTTGACGCCGTCGCAGTTGGTGTCGGTGTACAGCTTGACGTTCTTGCCCGGGTTGGCCATCACATAGCCGATCTCGCCCGGCGTTCCGCCGCACAGGATGCCGTTGGAGGTGATGTTCATGTCGTCGATGGCGTTGTGCAGGCGGCGGTAGATGCCGCGCACGCCCCACGACCAGGTCTCGTCGATCATGCTCTGGAAGCCCAGGATGGCCTCGTCCTGGTACACCGGATCGATGTCGGCATCGACTTCGCTGCGCAGATCGCCGACGCTGCCGTCGCCCTGGCTGTTGTCCACCGGGCCGATCTGCGGCCCCAGGATCGGACGCATATAGGTCTGGCCGTTGTAGACGAACGGCTCCAGGCCGTTGAACACGTAGTAGGTGCGCTCATCGAGGAAGGCGCCGGCCTGCTTGACGTTGATCTGGTTCACGATCGGCAGGAAATAGCGGCCGATGTTGCCGAAGATCTTCGAACGCCCGTCGCCGCGGAAATCCCACGAGAAGCCCAGGCGAGGCGCGACCATGTCGTCGATCTTGATATACGTGTTGCCCTCGCCGTTCTTGTTGTTGAAGCCTTCCACGCGCACACCGGCGTTGAGCATGAAGTCCGGGGTGATCTGCCAGTTGTCTTCGATGTAGTAGGCCGAGTTGATCGACTCGAAGCTGCCGCTGACTTCCTGCTGGCGCGCGCGCACGTAGGCGTTGACGCCGGCCGGCACGATGCCGCCGTTCTCCAGTTGCGAGCCGGGGACGGTCGGATAGATCTGGTAGAACTTGCGCGACGGGCCCGGATAGAAGCTCTCGTTGTCGGAAGTGTTGACCTCGCGGTCCAGGCCGAAGCGCAGCAAGTGGTTGCCCAGCTGCCATTCGAAGTCCAGGCGCGCGGCTTCGCGCTTGTCCAGGCCTTTTTCGATCTGCGCCGAGGACACGCAACCGATCTGCGGCAGGCCGGCGACACGCCGGTCCTGGACCGCGTCGCAGGCGATGTCGTTGAGGCTGCTGTTGATGCGGTCGCGCTTGTTCTGGCCGTACAGGGCCTTCATCGAGAAGTTCTCGGTGAGGTAGCCGGTGTAGGTCAGCGCCCAGTTGGTGCCGCCGGCCTCGCTGAACTGCGTGTTGGTGCGATCGCCGCGGCGGCCGGCATCGAGGTCGTACTTGTAATTGTCGGTGGTGGTGTCGTTCTTGTCCGAGAAGGCCAGGAACTCCAGCAGGTGCTGGTCGTTGATCTGCCAGTCCAGCTTGGTACCCCAGAAGCCCTTGTCCGACTTGCCCTTGAAGAAGGTGCTGCCGCTGTCGTTGGTGCTTTCCGGACGGTAGTCGCGGAACTCGTACATCGCGTAGAAGAACAGCTTGTCCTTGACGATCGGGCCGGACGCGTAGACGTTGAGGTTGGTGCGGTCGTACTTGTCCTTGCTGGAGATACGGAACGGATCGCCGTTGCGGTCGTAGTGGTTCTTGCCGTCGGACTGCAGCGACGACGGCTCCCACACCAGTTCGGCGCCGTACTTGAATTCGTTCGTGCCCGACTGGGTCACCGCGTTGATCACACCGCCCGTGGTGCGGCCGAATTCCACCGAGTAGCCGCCGGTCTTGACCTGGAATTCCTTGAAGAACCCGAACGGCACCGAGGAGAAACCCACGCGCTTGTAGAAGTCGGTGACATTCAGGCCGTTGATGTAGACCGCGTTCTCCGACACCGACGAACCGCCGAACGAGGCGCCGCCGTACTGGCCCTGGATCACGCCCGGCGCCAGCAAGGCCACCGATTGCGCGTCGCGCCCGACCGGCACGCGTTCCAGCTCGGCCTTGGTGACGTTGGTCGCCGACTCGGTCGAGCGCACGTCCACCGGGGTGATCACGCGCGAGCCGATCACCTGCACCGCGGCCAGATCGGTCGCGCCGCCGGCGCCGAGATTGACGTTGGCTTCGTTGCCCAGGCTGACCACGACATTGATCGGCGATCCGATCGCCGCGCCGTCCTTGCTGGCCTGCAATTGATAGGTGCCGATCGGCAGGAACGGGAAACGGTAGTTGCCGTTGGCGTCGGCTTTCACGGTGCGGGTGAAGCCGGTATCGGCGCTGCGCACCGTCACTTCGGCGCCGGCGGCCACCCGCCCGGCGAGCGAGCCGTCGGTATTGGCCGCCAACGCCGGCATCACCATCGAAGCAAGGCAGATCCCCATCGCCATGCACAGTCCGGACTTACGCAAGGTCTTGCCTTTCATGCCGCACATCCTCCCCAAAGTAGTGTTGAGCGGTGTCGCGCGCGCTTACTGCTTCGCCGCCTGCACCTGCGCGCTGTAGTGGTAGTCCCATTGGTCGAAGTAGAGATTTCCCCCTTCCCACTCGACCTCGCCCCGTTGCGAATCCACGGTCTCGGAGCGATCGAAACGCTTGGCCGGAACGAAGTCGCGGCCGTAGTCGTCGTTGTACGCGACGCGATAAGCGTCCAGGCCGCTGAAATAGAAATCGGCCAGTTGCGGATCGGGCGAATCCAGCCGCCCGCTGGTGACATCGACCGGCATCCAGCCGTAGGGGGCCAGATACATCCAGGCCCAGTCGTGCATGTTGGTGTAGCCGTCGTCGCCGTATACCCAGCCCGACTGCCAGCGCGCCGGAATGCCGTTGAGGCGCAGCAGCGTCATCAACAACAAGGTCTGCTGGCCGCAGTCGGCGTGGCCGGCGTGCAGGGCGTAGTCGGAGATGTTCGTGATCGTCGAATACTCGCGCGCCCCGGCCCAGGGAATGCGGTCGACCGCGGCGTAGAGCTTCTTCGCGATGCGGTAGGGATTGGTTTCATCGCCCACTACCTCGCGCGAGAACTTGCGCAAGTCGTCGGTGTAGACGATGTGCGGCGGGCGTTCGCCCAGGTACGGCCGGGTTTCGCTGTTGGCCGGCGCGGCCACCACCTTGTCCGGATCGATCCTGCGGTACTGGCCGAACACGGTCAGCTCATAGCTAACTTCGAATTTGGTCGCCTGTCCGGCTTTCGCGTTCTGCTCGAAGTAGACCGTGCGCTGCATCGCCGATGCCGGCGCGATGCGGTGATTGGCCGGCGTGCTGGCGATGAAACGAATGGCTTCCTGCTGATGCGGCAGTTCGCGCGGATACGGCAGCCACGCGCGCAAGGTCTTGCCGGCCGGCACCGCGTCGGCGGCGACGGTCAGCGACTGGGTGATGCGCACGCGCCGCGGCGCGCCGTAGCCGCTCGCGAGGGCTGCGTCGCGCACTTGCGCGTGATGGGCGTTGAAGCGCTCCATCGGCCCTTGGCTCAGCGGCTTGGCGTCGGCGCGGCGGCGCTTGAGCGCGTCGGCGTCGAGCCGGAACAGGTTCGACGGCGCGCGCTGGAAATAGCGTTTGTCGCCGTCGATGGTCATCGATTCGAGCAGGCCGCGCCGGTCCCAGTCGTCGAACTCTTCCTCGCGCAGGTCCGGAATCTGCGCGCGCAGCTTGGCCTGGGCCTGGGCGCGGTCGAGGGTGAAGTCCAAACGGATACGGCGCATGCGTTCGTTTTGGAATTGCAGGTCGCGGCGTTGGCTCTCGCTCAACTCCGGCTGCGCCAGGGCTTGCGCGATGCGCGCCTGCGCCTGCTTGAAATGGCCGCTGTCGATCATCGCCACGACCGCGGCCAAGTGTTCGCCGGCTTCGCGCGTGCGCTGCTTGGCCTGCGCATAGGCCGGGCCCATCGGCAGGTTGCCCAGCATCAGCGCCGGCATCGAGAACATCATCCCCAACGCCAGCGCGCGCACTCGCCAGCGCGCCGCGGAGGAGACGATGGCCCTCGCGCGGGGAGCGATAAACAGCAGGTCAGTCACGGGATCCATACCTGGTGTCACCCACGCGGGGCCATCGGTTCATGGCTGTGTAACATGAGTGGAGTACCCGGTCAATAAATTATTCTCTATCTATTTTCTCAAGGAAGTATGTATTCTGCGGTTCGACCCGACGGCGCCGCGGCGTGGCCGGGTCGGTGCCGGACGACCGGCATCGGGCCTGTGACCTCGCGCGGCCAACCCGCGTGCGTGCCGGAGCAAGATGCGATGCGAACCGCTAACCGCCGCCACCGCGCAGCAGCCCCTCGCGCCCGAGTTCGTGGCGCGCCCGCCGCCGCGTTGGCGCGCTGCATCGCAGCATCGTTATTCGCCGTCGCCTTGGTCTGTTCGACGCCCGTGGCGGCGCGCACCGCCGACGCCGCGCGCTCGGGTGTTCCGTCAACCGGAGTGATTGGCATCGAGGAGAGGCAATTGAACGCCGACTACTGGATCCGCCAGCAGGCCAGGCCCGACGCGACGATTCTGGATGCGAAGGCGATCGCCGCGCAGAACCGGCGCCTGCACGAACTCGACGCTTCGGTGCACGACATCGAACATCTGCCGGCGCAGTTGAGTCAGGCGCAGGTGCGCGGCTGGATCGAGGCCATGTCGCAGCCGCGCGAGGAAACCTTGTACGACGAACGCGGCGAGGAGATCGCCGCGGCGACGCTCACTGCATTGAGCGAAGATCTGGCGCTGGACAAAATCCCGGCACGCCAGGACACCCGCTACGGCATGGTCGTGCGCCGCGCCGATCTGCGCACCTTTCCGACCCGCCTGCGCGTGTTCAACTCGCGCGGCGACACCGACATCGACCGTTATCAGGAAAGCGCGCTGTTCCCGGGCACGCCGGTGGCGATCGTGCACGAAAGCCGCGACGGCAAGTACTGGTTCGTGGTCAGCCCGCTATACGCGGCCTGGGTCGAGAAAGACCGCATCGCCGAAGGCGCCAAGGCGCCGATCTTCGCCTACACCCGCAAGACGCCGTATCTGGTCGTGACCGGCGCCAGCGCGCGCACCGTGCACACGCCCGAGCAGGCCGGGGTGTCGGACGTGCAGTTGGAGATGGGCGTGCGCGTGCCGCTGCTGGCGGACTGGCCCAGCGACAAGCCGGTCAACGGGCAGCATCACTATGCTTCGCATGTGATCGAGTTGCCGTATCGCGACGACAAGGGGCGCTTGCAGTTTTCTCCGGCGTTGCTGCCGCGCAACTCGGACACCAACGCGGATTACTTGCCGCTGACGCAGGCCAACCTGGTGCGCCAGGGCTTCAAGTTCTTCGGCGAGCGCTACGGCTGGGGGCACTCGTACAACACCCGCGATTGCAGCGGCTTCGTCTCGGAAATCTACCGCAGCTTCGGCGTGCAGTTGCCGCGCAACACCCGCGACCAGGCGGTCAGCCCGGCCTACAACCGCATCGATCTGGCCGAGGGCCTGAGCCACGAAGAACGGCTGAAGATCGTCAAGAGCCTGGAAGTGGGCGACCTGATCTACATCCCCGGCCACGTGATGATGGTGGTCGGGCATGAGGACGGCTGGCCGTACGTGATCCACGACACCACCGGCATCACCTTCCGCGACCGCACCGGCGATCTGACCCGCGTGCACCTCAACGGGGTCTCGGTGACGCCGCTGGTGCCGCTGCTGTTCAACCGCGAACAGCCGACGGTGGACCGGATCACCAGCATTCAACGTATACGTCCATGAGGCTAAGGTCTGTGCGCTCAGGAAGAGCCGCGAAGTCTTTTGTGGGAGGGCCTTCAGCCCCTCCCACAAAAGACTTCGCGGCTCCCAGCTGAATGAACTTCCCCAGGCCCGCGCACTCCCATCCTCGAACCACGACGAAACAAGCCAAGCCAACGACCACATGAAGATCACCGACATCCGATTCGGCATGCTGCGGGTACCGCTCAAGACCCCGTTCAAGACCGCGCTGCGCACCGTCGATACGGTCGAGGACATTGTCGTCACCGTCCACACCGACACCGGTCACATCGGCTACGGCGAGGCGCCTGCGACCGCGGTGATCACCGGCGACACCCACGGCTCGATCGTCGAGGCGATCCGCAAGTTCATCTCGCCGCGCCTGATCGGCCAGGAGATCGCCAACCTCAACCGCATCACCGGCCTGATCCAGGGCGCGATCGAGAAGAACTCCAGCGCCAAGGCCGCGGTCGAGATCGCGGTCTACGACTTGTGGGGCCAGCTTTACGGCGCGCCGCTGTACAAGATGCTCGGCGGCGGCGATCCGGTCATCACCACCGACCTCACCATCAGCGTGGACTACATCGAGAAGATGGTCGCCGACTCGATTGCCGCGGTCGATCGCGGCTTCGAATCGCTGAAGATCAAGGTCGGCAAGGACATCGGCGTCGATATCGAACGCGTCAAGGCCATCTACGCCGCGGTGGAAGGCCGCGCGCTGCTGCGCCTGGACGCCAACCAGGGCTGGACCGCCAAACAGGCGGTGTACGCATTGCAGACCCTGGAGGACGCCGGCGTGCGCCTGGAACTGGTCGAGCAGCCGGTGAAGGCGCAGGACCTGGACGGCATGAAGTACGTCACCGACCGCGTCCACACCCCGATCATGGCCGACGAAAGCGTGTTCGGCCCGGCCGAGGTCATCGACCTGATCCGCATGCGCGCGGCCGACATCATCAACATCAAGCTGATGAAGACCGGCGGGCTGTCCAAGGCCATCCAGATCGCCGACATCTGCGCCATGTACGGGGTCGAATGCATGATCGGCTGCATGATCGAGACTTCCATCTCGGTCGCCGCCGCGGTGCACCTGGCGGTGGCCAAGTCCAACGTCATCACCAAGGTCGATCTGGACGGGCCGTCGCTGTGCGCGTTCAATCCGGTCGACGGCGGGGTGATCTTCAACGAGTCCGAAATCACCGTGACCGACGCCCCAGGTCTGGGCATCCGCGAAATCCGCGGCCTGGAACCGTTGCACGCCTGAACGCGCGGCCGGCCGCGAAGCCGGCTACGCTGTAGCCATCCGCCGCGCCCGGGATTGGACCCCTGCCGATGTCGCCACTGCTAAAGATCCGCTCGGAACGCGACCAGATGTCGGCGATCGAACGCCGCATCGCCGACTATCTGCTGGAGAACGCGCACCTGCTGCGCGACTACTCCTCGCAGCAGTTGGCCAACGCGCTGGGGATCAGCCAGTCCAGCGTGGTCAAGTTCAGCCAGAAGCTCGGCTTCAAGGGCTATCCGGACCTCAAGTATTCGATCGGCGAGGCGGTCGCGCGCGGCGACGGCCACGACGACGGCGCCGCCGCGGTCGCCGCGCCCACCGATCCGCACGCCGCCCTGGCCGACCGCCTGTGGCACGGCAAGGCCCGCGCCGAGGAAGAAACCCGGCTGATCAATCCGCGCGACCGCATCGACGCGATCGCCGAATGCATCCAGGGCGCGCGCCGGGTGTTCATCATCGGCCTGGGCGAGGACGGCATTCCGGCGCGCGCGCTGGCGATGAAGCTGGCGATGATCGGCATCCTCGGCGTCCACCACTTCGACCCGGTGCTGATGGCCGCGAGCACCGCCACCGCGACCCAGGACGATGTGCTGCTGGTGTTTTCCGAACAAGGCAAGCAGACCGCGCTGTGCCATCTGGCGCGGACCTTCCGCGAAACCGGCGGCAAGGTGGTGTCGGTGACCCGCCACACGCCCAATCCGCTGCGCGCGCACGCCGATTTCTCGCTGCTGGTGTCGGCGCACGACGAACGCGCGCACGTCGAGCCGCTGCTGTACCAGTCGGCGCTGCAGCATCTGCTGGACCTGATCTTCATTCTGCTGTGCGAACGCGGCCAGGGCCGGCTCAGCCAGCTCGACAGCAACGCCGAACGCATCCAGGACATGCTCGATACTTGAGCCCCGGCGGATCGGATGGACAGCGAGGGATGCACATGGGTGGGCAGTACGTGGCGGGATGCGGAATCGATGCGGTCTGGGCGGAAGGCGTCGGGGCTGAAGCCCCTCCCACAAAAGACATCGGTGCTGCCGCCTGTGCCGGCAGAGCGGCGCGTTTGCCGCGCCGAGCTAAATCTATTGTGGGAGGGGCTTCAGCCGCGACGCTGTTCGCTCGGATCGCCGCGCCGCTGCGCTTGGCCGCCTTCGCCATGATCGCCACCGCCCTGGCCGGCTGCGCCAGCACCCGCGCCGATCGCGCTGGCGACGGCGCCACCCAGTTGCAACTGGTGCTGGTCACCACCGCCGACTGGAACGCGCCCCAGGGCCAACTGCGGCGTTATTTGTTCGACGGCCATCGCTGGCTGGCGGTCGGCGATCCGGCCCAGGTCACCATCGGCCGCAACGGCTCGGCCTGGGGCCGCGGCCTGCGCGCGGCGCCGGACGACGGCGGCCCGGTCAAGCGCGAAGGCGACGGCCGCGCGCCGGCGGGCATGTTCGGCATCGGCACCGCCTTCGGTTACGCCGAGCGCGCCAGCACCGCCCTGCCCTATGCGGCGATGACGTCCTCGGACTACTGCATCGACGTCAGCGATTCGCCGCTGTACAACCAGATCGTCGATGCCCGTAAGGCCGATCCCGAAGCGGTGAAAGGCACGACCGAACCGATGCGCCGCGATCTGCATGCCGGCGGCGACCAGCGTTATCGCCAGGGCTTCGTGATCGAACACAATCCGGGCCGCCTCGCTGGCGCCGGCAGTTGCATCTTCGCCCATCTGTGGAAGGCGCCCGGGGAAACCACCGCGGGCTGCACGGCGATGGACGATGCTGCGATGGCCGAGCTGCTGGCGTGGCTGCGGCCGCAGGCGCGGCCGGTGTTCGTGCTGTTGCCGCGGGCGCAGTACGCGCGGGTTTGGCGCGAGTGGGGGTTGCCTGCGCCTGAGAGTGCTCGCTAAAAGCAAATCCCCCCCTGCCCCCCTTTTCAAAGGGGGGAACGGCAAAGGCATGAGCGGGGACGGCAAGCTGACCGATCCGAAGCGACCCAACCGTCCACCCTCCACGAACCACCCGAATGGGTTCCCCCCTTTGAAAAAGGGGGGGGCAGGGGGGATTCGCTTTTGCTTCACCCGCCCAAGCAACCCACTAAGACTTAGCCTTAGCCTTCTTCTCCGCCGCCTTACCCCGACTCTCCTCGATAAACCGATCCACCCGCTGCTCCAGCACCGGCAGCGGCACCGAGCCCAGCGCCAGGATCGCGTCGTGGAATGCGCGGATGTCGAAATCCTCTCCCAGCGCCTGCTCGGCCTTCGCGCGCGAACGCACGATGCTCATCTCGCCCAGGTAATACGACAACGCCTGCCCCGGCCAGCCGATGTAGCGATCGACTTCGGTTTCGATCTCGTGATCGCTCAACGCCGTGTTGTCGTGCAAGAACGCCTGCGCCTGCTCGCGCGTCCAGCCCAGGTGGTGGATACCGGTATCCACCACCAACCGGCTCGCGCGCCACATCTGATAAGTCAGATAACCGAAGTAGTCGTAGGGCGTGTCGTACATCCCCATCTCGATGCCGAGCTTCTCCGAGTACAAGGCCCAACCCTCGCCGTACGCCGAGATATAGGTGTAGCGACGGAAATCCGGCAGCCCTTCCTGCTCGGCCGCGAGCGAACCCTGCAGCGAATGGCCGGGCGAAGATTCGTGCAAGGTCAGCGCCGGCAGATTGAACAACGGACGCGAAGGCAGATCATAGGTGTTGAGCAGATACACATCGCGCCCGCCGCGGCCGGCGGTGTAGAACGGCGCCAGATCCGGCGGCACCGGACGGATCGCGAAACGCTGGCGCGGCAGCAGGCCGATGTAGTTGCCGATCTCGCCGTCCACGCGCTTGGCCAGCCACGACGCGCGCATCATCAATTCGTCCGCGGTCTTGGGATAGAACTTCGGATCGGTGCGCAGGTAATGCAGGAATTCGGGGAAGCTGCCCTTGAATCCGGTCTTGACGATGGTCTCGTCCATCTGCGCGCGGATCTTGGCCACTTCCTCCACGCCGATCTGATGGATCTGCGCAGGGGTCAGGTCCAGCGTGGTGAACTCGCGGATCTTCGCCTGGTACAGCGCTTGGCCGCCGGGCATGGATTCGGCCGCCAGCGTGGTGCGCGCCTGCTTCATGTATTCGTTCTGCATGAACGCCAGCAGCTTGCGATACGCCGGCAGCACCGATTCGTCGATGGCCTTGGCCGCCTCGGCGCGCAGACGCGCCTGCTCGGCGGCGGGAATGTTCGCCGGCATCTGCTTGAACGGCGTGTACAGCAGATTGTCTTCGAGCTTGGCCTCGGCCACTTCCTTGATCGACACATCGCGCCCGGTCAGCGTCACCCGCGGCACGCTGAAACCGCGCTTGAGGCCGGCGCGCATGTTGCCGATCTGCTCGTCGAAGTAACGCGGAATATCGCGCAGCTGGCCGAGATAGCGCTGATAGCCGACGACATCGCGGATCGGCCGGCGCGCGGTGAAACCCAGGTTGGTCCAGAACGCGCTGTCGCTGTTGAACGGCATTTCCCACTGGCGCACGCGCTGATTGGCCAGCAGGCTCTGGATCTGCTGGCGGAAGACTTCGTAGTTGACCGGGTCTTCGCCGCTGAGCTGCGACTTGTCGATCGCCTCAAGCTCGGTCATCACCTGCGCCCAGTAACGTTCGCGCGCGGCCTGGCTGGCCGGATCGACCCGCGGCAGATGCGCGGCCGGCTGGCCCTGCACGTCTTCGTCGTCGCCGCCGGCGAACTGCGCCTGGCGCCATTTCCATTCGCGGGTGTACAGCGCCTTGAAGCGCTCGCCGGTCGCGTTGGTCGCGGCGCTGGCACTGAT
Organism: Lysobacter gummosus; assembly: GCF_001442805.1. Classification (NCBI taxonomy): domain Bacteria; kingdom Pseudomonadati; phylum Pseudomonadota; class Gammaproteobacteria; order Lysobacterales; family Lysobacteraceae; genus Lysobacter; species Lysobacter gummosus. The sequence goes on from NZ_CP011131.1 coordinate 5,092,956, forward strand.
GGCGGCAGCGGCCGGTTCGGCGGCGAACGCCGGCGCCAGGCTCAGGCCGATCGACAGCGCGGCGGTCAGCGCGGCCAGGGGCGCGCGCACGGACAGGGAACGGTTCGAAATCATCGCAAGGCTCGGATGGGTCGCGGACGGTGCCGGCCATCATGCGGCAAACCCCGGGCCGGGCCATGTGCCTGAAGTGTCTGCCGCCTGCTTCGCGCGGGTCGGTTCTTTGCCGCAAACCGCCTTTGCCGCGCGGCGGCGCGGCAAAGGCGCCCAAGCCGGATCAGGGAACCGGCTGGAAGTTCGGATAGGCCGGATGCGGCCGGTCGAACGCGCGCGTGGGCCGATGCTTGAGGTGCAGATCGAAAAACGCCCGCACATACGCGCGCGTACCCGCCACCGACTCGGCCGGCGGCACCGTGCCGTTGGCCGCCTCCAACAGACCGGGCGGCAACGCATCGCCCAGTTGCGACAGGATCGGCGGGTAGTCGCTGAAGCTGAAATGCGCGCCGAGCCGCAGCTGCAGCTCGCGCTTCCAGCCGCGCTGGTTGCTCCAGAACTCGATCCACGAGCGGTCCTGGCCTTCTACCGGCACATGCGAATGGCCGCCGGCGCCCATCAACACGAACGGCTTGTCCAGGCCATAGCGCGCGGCCTTGATCGGACCGTAGGGCAGATCCTGCGGCGGGCCGTAGGTGGTCGACAGGCGTCCGTCGAAATCCATGCCGGCGTCGAAGCGGCGATCGAAGAACATCGTCTCGGCGGCGGTGGTGCCGCCGTAGGAATGGCCATAGAAACCCACGCGCGACAGATCCAGGCCGCCGCGCCAGCCCGGCGGCAACGGCCGCTGCTCGGCATCGGGATTGCGGCCGTAATTCATCTGGCTCAACGCATCGAGGGTGAAGCGCGCATCGGCGATGCGGGTGTCGAGCCACATCTGCGTCGATTCCACGGTCTCGACCAGATTCACGCCCGGGGCGATGCGGCCGCCGGGAAAGGCGGCGAAGAAGGCTTCGTGTGTGTGCGTCATCGACGCGACCACATAGCCGTGGCTGGCCAGATCATCGACGCTGCTGCTGTAGATCTCGCGGAAATACTGCAGGCCCGGCGAAAACAGCACCACCGGCCAGCCGCCCGGCGTCGGCTTGAGCGCGGCGCCCCGCGTCGCCGGTCGCTGCGCGCCGGCCCAGTCCACCACGCCCGGCGCGAACCCGAGCAGCTCCACGGCGAAGCTGTCCATGGTCGCCGCCAACGCCGGTTCCATCCACGGCGCACGCGGGCCATGCGCGTTCGGCGCGATCGGATAGCTCACCGTGACCATCCATTCGCGCTTGCCGCCGACGAAGGGATCGGTGCGCGAGCGATCGACCAGATGCAGCTCGACCGTCCCGACGCGATACGGCCCGGTGGTCGGCGGCAACGCGAAGGACTTCGGCGGCGCGGCCGATGCGATGCCGGCGAACATGGCCGACAACAGCAGGCACAGGACGGCGAACCCGAACCGCCGCGCTCTTGCGCGGACCGTAGCGGCAAGCGGTATTGCGTTGAAATCTGCGCAACGGCGGGGTAACGATCTGAATCCGATCATGCCAACCTCCTGAGAGCGCGCGGCATCCGGCCGCGCGGCGGAGTGGTCATGCTGGCAAGGCGGCAACGGCGCCGGCACGTGCCGAACGACACGAATGCGCGACGCAAACCTTGATCGGTCGCGCATATGCACAAACTGATGCTTCGAGGCGACGCCGGATCACAGCCGATGTTGCCAGGTTTGTTGTGGGAGGGAGCTTCAGCCCCGATGTTTTTCGATCCGACATCGCGATCTGAGACAAAAGCATCGGGGCTGAAGCCCCTCCCACAACAGATTTCACTGCTTTCTCTACCTACGAGGTTGCGTCAGTACCGCAACCGCAACGCACTCAATCCGCGAACGGCCGGTCGATCGCCACCGACGGCGGCGTGAACCACGCCGCGCCGCCGTCGGTGACGTAGAAATGATCCTCCAGGCGCACGCCGAACTGCTGCGGCACCACGATCATCGGCTCGTTCGAGCAGCAATTGCCGCTGTCCAATCCGAGCTGGTTTCCGCGCACCAGATACGGCGCTTCGTGCACGCTCATGCCGCAGCCATGACCGGTGCGATGCGGCAAGCCGGGCAGCAGATAGTCCGGCCCCAGCCCGCCGCGTTCGAGCACCTCGCGCGCGGCACTATCGACCGCTTCGCCGCTGACGCCCGGACGCACCGCGTCGAACGCGGCTTTCTGCGCCGCCAGTTCCAGGTCCCAGATGCGCGTCTGCGCGTCGCTGGCGCGGCCGCAGATGTAGGTGCGGGTGATGTCGGACTGATAGCCCTGCACCGAGCAACCGGTGTCGACCAACACCAGTTCGCCTTCGCGCAGCGTCTGCTCGCCGGGAATGCCGTGCGGATACGCGGTGGCCTCGCCGAACTGGACGATGCAAAAGGTCGAGCCGTTGTCGGCGCCGAGCGCGCGATGGGCTTCATCGATGAAGCGGCGCAACACACCGGTGGTGACGCCCTCCTCGGCCAGCCCGGCGGCCAGACGATGCACGTGCAAGGTCATCGCCATGGCCTGCTTCATCAACGCCAGCTCCGCCGCCGATTTGCGCGCGCGGCAGCCATCGACGATCGCACTGGCGTCGCTCAGGTCCAGCGCCGGCGCGGCCGCGCGCAGGCCGGTGAAGATCGCGAACGCCGCGTCCGGGTCCAGCGCCAGCCGGCTGGCGCCGCGCGCGCGCAGGGTGTCGATCACCAATGCGCAGGGATCTTCGTGTTCCTCCCACAGCCGCGTTTGGCTGGGAATGTTCACTACATGCGACAGCGAACCGGCCTCGAACGCCGGGCAGATCAGCGCCGGGTCGCCGTCCAGGGTCAGCAGCATCGCCACCAGGCGCTCGCTCGCGCGCCACGGCACGCCGGTGAAATAGCGCAGCGACGTGCCGGCGGTGATCAGCAGCGCGTCGCGTCCGGCCGCGCGCATGCATTCGCGCGCGCGTTCGATCCGGCGCTGGTACTCGGCCGCGTCGATCGCGGCGGCACGCTCGTGCCACGGCGCCAGTTGCGCGCGCGCCTGTTCCAGGCTCAAGCCGCCGATCTGGCGGGTGGAATAGTTCATGGTTTCGCTCCGATATCGTCTGTCGTCCAACGCCCGTCGATGCAACGCGCGATTCCGCCGGGATTGCGGTCGCGCAGTTCCGCCGGCAGCAAACTTTCTTCGATCTGATCGTAACAATGCAACGCGGCGAAACGGCGAATCGCCGCCGGCAGGCCGACCGAAGTGAAACCCGGATGGCCGGTGCTCGGGTACGGCCCGCCGTGGTTCATCGCCGCGCTCACCGCCACGCCGGTCGGCATGCGGTTGCCGATCAGGCGGCCGACCCGCGGTCGCAGTTGCGCGGCCAGCGCGCCTTGCACATAGGCGTCGTCGGCCGCGGCGTAGATCGTCGCGGTCAGATTGCCTTCCAGCGCGCGCGCGATCGCGATCGTGTCGTGGTAGTCGTCGCGCGTGCGCACGATCAGGCTGGCCGGCCCGAACACTTCGCCGCGCAAGCGCGCGTCGGCGATGAACTGCTCCGCATCGACCGACCACAGCGTCGGCCGCACCCGATAGCCTTCGCCGCTGGCCGCCTCGCCACCGCCGATCAGTGTCGCGCCGGCTTCGCGCCAGCGCGCCGATGCGGCCTGATAGTGATCGCGTCCGCCTTGCGAGAACAACACGCCCTCTCCCGCCTGCGCGAACAAGGCCGCCGCCGCTTCGACGAAGGCATCGCCGTGCGCGCTGCGCGGCACCACTACCACGCCGGGGTTGGTGCAGAACTGGCCGGCGCCCATCGTGCACGAGGCGAAGAACTCCTGCGCGAGCGCCGCGCCGCGCTCGCGCAAGGCGCCGTCGAGCATGAACACCGGGTTGATGCTCGACAGTTCCAGATACGCCGGCACCCCCGCCGCATCGGCGGCCGCTTTCAGCGCCAGACCGGCGTTGCGGCTGCCGGTGAACGCCAGCGCGCCCAGCCGCGCATCGCCGGCCAGACTCAGGCCGAGCGCGGGATCGAGGTGATACAGCACCTGCAGCGCCGTCGCCGGCAGACCGGCTTCGACTAGCGCGCGATGCGCCAGTTCGGCCAGACGCTGACTGGTCGCCGGATGCGAGGGATGGACCTTGGCGATCACCGGATTGCGCGCAGCGATCGCCGAGGCGAAGTCGCTGCCGGCCACCGCATTGAAGGCGAACGGGAAATTGTTCGGTCCGAAGATCAGCACCGGTTTGTGCAACGGCGCCAGATGCGAACGCAGGCCGGCGGCGGTGTCGATGACCGGCTGCGTCCACGAGCGCTCGCGCACCGCGCGCGCGGCCTGACGCAACTGGCCGGTGGTGCGCGGCAGCTCCACCTTGGCCAATCGCGGCTCGATAGCGAGCGCGGTTTCCAGATGCGCCAACGCGACCAGGTCCGGCGCGTCGTGCTCGATGCCCAATGCATAGGCATCGAAGAAATCCGCGATGCGCTCGGGTTCGCACGCCGCCAACTGATCGGCGGCCGCGCTGGCCGATGCCAGCGCGGCCTCGACATCGCGCGCGCCGCTGATCGGAAACGCCGGGCCGAACGCGACCGCGCGGGTCGGATCGAAGGCGCGGAATTCGCCGCCCGAGTCGCGCGAGGCCTGCCAGCGGCCTTCGATCAATACCGGTTCGCGCGCGCCCATGTCAGCGGCCCGGACGCTGCGCGTTGGCGCGTTCGATCACCGCCAGCGCCGCTTCGCGCTCGCCGCCCTGCAAGGTCAGGCGCGGCGCGCGCACGTGCTCGCTGCCCAGGTCTACCTGCGCCTGCACCAGCTTGATCAGCTGCACGAACTTGGGCACGGTGTCCAGGCGCAGCAGCGGCAGGAACCACGCGTACAGCTCGGCCGCGGCCGGCGCGCCGCCGTCGCGGGCGAGTTCGAACAAACGCACCGACTCGGCCGGATAGGCGTTGACCAGTCCGGCGATCCAGCCGGTGGCGCCCATCGCGACGCCTTCGACGATGGCGTCGTCCATGCCGACCAGCAGGTCCAGGCGCTCGCCGAGCAAGGCGCGGATCGCGGCGAAGCGGCGCACGTCGGCGGAGGATTCCTTGACCGCCTGCAGATTGGCGTGCTCGCCGGCGAGTTCGGCGATCTGTTCCGGCACGAAGTCGGTCTTGTACGCCACCGGGTTGTTGTAGAGCATGCACGGCAGCGACGTCGCGGCGATCACCGCGCTCACGTGCGCCTTCATCTCGCGCCAGTCGGTGGAATACACGTACGGCGGCAGCACCATCAGGCCGGCGCAGCCGATCTTTTCCGCTTCCTGGGCCAGACGCACCGCTTCGGCGGTGGACAGCGCGGCGATGCCCGGAATCACCGGCGCGCGGCCTTTCAGCGCGGCGACCAGCGTGCGCAGGATCGCCAGCTTGTCCTCGAAGCTCAGCGTCGCCGCTTCGCCGAGCGAGCCGAGCGGGACGATGCCGATGCAGCCGGCGTCGATCAGGGTGTTGGCGTGGCGGGCCAGGAACTCGTGATCGATCGATCCGTCGGCGTGGAACGGCGTGGTGATGGCGGGAACGACGCCGCGCCAGAATGAAGCATTGCTCATGGGACAGATCCTTGGGTTCGGTGTTGGGGCGTTGCGATGAGGATTGGAGCTGTGTGATTCGGATTGGAAGGCCGCGCTCAGCGCGGTGGCGCCGTCGCGTCCTGCGCCGGATAAGAAAGCCCGGCCAGACTGGCCAGCCGGGTTGGGAAAACCGGCGGTCGCGCGCCGTGCGCGGGCGCTGCCGGGGTCGATGCAATCGTTGCCGCACTGGGTGCGAAGCCGCGCAACTCGGTCAGCGCCGCGCCGCAGATGCGGCCCTGGCAACTGCCCATGCCGCAGCGGGTGGCGAGCTTGGCCGCGCGCCAGTCGGCGTGTTCGTCGAGCTGGCCCAGGCGCACGTCTTCGCAGCGGCAGATCACGGTCTGCGCCGTCGCCGCCTGGCGCACTTGCGCGCGCAGCGCGAAATGACGCGGCAGCAGATCGGCGAAGGCGCGCGCATGTTCGCGGCGCGCGCGCAAGGCGCGTGCGGCGTCGAGCGCGCCGGCCGCCGCGTGGCCGGCCATTTCGCCTTCGATCCGCGCCGCATCCACGCCGCCGATGCCGCAGGCTTCGCCGGCGGCGTAGATGCCGGCGACGCTGGTGGCCAGATCGTCATCGACGCGCACGCGCGCATGCGCACTGCCGGTATCGAGCGCGCAGCCCAGCTGCGCGGCCAGTTCGGTGTTGGGCACCAGCCCGTAGCCGACCGCCAGATGATCGACGGCGATGCGACGGCGGCCGCGCGGCGTTTCCAGTTCGACTTCGCGCACGCGACCGTCGCCGTGCGCGGCGCAGACCCAGCTGGCGCCGCGATACGGCACGCCGGCCAGCCGCGCGCGCAGCGCCGCGGCCTGCGCGAGTTTGTCCGGCCAGCGCCACAGCCGCGCCGCGAACCGCGTCAGTTCGGCGGCCGGCGCCTGCTCGTGGATGCCGACCACTTTCGCGCCGTGAGCGCGCGCGGTCGCCGCCGCGGCCAGCAGCAACGGCCCGCTGCCGGCGATCAACACGCGCTGGCCGGCGATCGGCCAGCCTTGCTTGACCAGCGCCTGCAATCCGCCCGCGCCGGTCACGCCGGGCAAGGTCCAGCCGGGAAACGGCAACAGCAGTTCGCGCGCACCGGTCGCCAGCACCAGGGCGCGATAACTCAACTCGCGCGCCAGTCCGGCTTCTTCGATCAGTACCTGTCCAGGGGATGCGGCGACCACTTGCGCCTGGCCGAGCCAGCGCAGGTTGGCGCGCGCCTGCAGCGCCTGGAATTTCTTCCGCGCCGGCGAGGCTTCGGGCCTGCGCACGTCCTGGCGCCAGACCTGGCCGCCGGCCCGCGCCTGCATATCCACCAGCACCACGTCCACGCCGTGCGTAGCGGCCGCGCGCGCCGCCGCCAGTCCGGCCGGGCCGGCGCCGATCACCAGCACATCGCAGACCTCAGTCATCGCAGTGCACCTGCATGCCTTCGCGGGCGGGCGTCATGCACGCGCGCTGGTGGGCGACGCCGTCGATGCTGACCCGGCATTCGAAACACACGCCCATCCCGCACAGCGGCGCGCGCGGCTCGCCTTCGCGCGAACGCCGGAAGCGCAGCGACGCCAGCGCCACCGCCGCGGCGACGTTGGCGCCGGCGGGGACTTCCACCGCGACGCCGTCGATGAGCAAGCGCACCGGCACGGATTTCATCGCAATACCCGTTCGGGCAGGAACGGCGCCGGATCGATCGCCGGAGCGCGCCGCAGGATCTGGTCGATCAGCACCTGCGCCGTCGCCAGCGCGGTGGTCACGCCCAGGCCTTCGTGACCGGCGGCGACCCAGGTGTCGGCGCGCACGGCCGCCGCGCCGATGTAGGGCCGTCCGTCGGCGGTGGTCGGACGAAAGCCGGTCCACACCCGCAAGGCTTGCAGCTCGCGCAGCATCGGCAGAAAGGCGAAGGCGCGTTCGAGCATGCGCTGCAGCATCGGCATCGACACCGCGCGGTCTTCCACACCGAACTCGCGCGATGAGCCGATCAGGATCTGCCCGGTCGGCCGCGGCTGCACGTTGAAGGCAACGCTGCTGTCGGCATCGCCATGAGCGCTGTCGGCGTAACCCAGCTCCAGCAGTTGATGACGCACGCGCCCGGGATAGCGTTCGGTGATGACCAGATGGCCTTTGCGCGCGCGCATCGGCAACTGCGGCAGCAACTGCGGCAGAGCGCAGCCGGTGGCGAGCAGCACCGGGCCGCTGAGTTCGCTGCCGTCGTCCAGGCGCGCGCCGTTCGCGGTCAAGGCGACGACGCGGCGGCCGAGATAGCAATGGGCGCCGCCGCCGCGCGCCAGTTCGAGCAGATGCGTGGCGACCCGCGGCGGATACACCACCGCTTCGTCCGGCACCCGCATGCCGCCGCACAGGCCGGGCACGAGTTCGGGTTCCAGGCGATACAGCTCGTCGGCCTCGATGCGCTGCGCACGCACGCCGACCGCGGCCAGGCGCGCGACCTTGGCCGCGACGCCGTCGAGTTCGCGCGGCTCGCGCGCCACCCACAAGGTGCCGCAACGGCTGAATTCGGCCTGCGGCAGATCGGCGAAGCGCTGCCACAGGCGCAGCGAGTAATTCGACAACGCCAGTTCGGCCGGATCGTCGTCCATCGCCACCAGATGGCCCATCGCCGCGGCGGTCGCGCCGCCGCCGACCGGGCCGGGTTCGATCACCGCCACGCGCAGGCCTTCGCGCACCGCGCACTCGGCGCAGGCCGCGCCGACGATGCCGGCGCCGATGACGATGAGGTCGTAACTGGTCATGCAGACGCCGCGCGCGCTCAGCGCGCCGCGATGCCCCAGGCGAAGGGATCGCGTTCGTCGATCAACAGCCGCGCCTGAGCGGTGATGTGCGCGCTGCCGGTGATGGTGGGCAGCACGCCGCGCTCGCCGTGGACGTAGGAGCCTTCGAACACGCTGCCCAGCACGCTTTCCTGCCGCCACGGCGCGCCCGGCGCGAGCTTGCCGTCGGCGGCCAGGCAGGCGAGTTTCGCGCTGGTGCCGGTGCCGCAGGGCGAACGGTCGTAGGCCAGCCCCGGACACAGCACGAAGTTGCGGCCGTGGTTGTCGGCCGCTGCAGCGCTGGTTTCCAGTTCGATGTGATCGATCTGCGCTCCGTCGGCGCCGGTGATGCCGGCCGCTTCCAGCGCATGGCGGATGGCTTCGGCATGCGCGGTCAGTTCGCGCTGACGGGCCAGGGATATCTCGCGATCGGTCTTGGCGATGAAGAACCAGTTGCCGCCCCAGGCGACATCGCCGCGGACCTCGCCAAAGCCCGGCACCTGGATGCGCACCTGCGCGGCATGGCGCCAGCTCTCGACGTTGTCGATCGACACGCGGCCGTCTTCGTGCAGATGCGCGCCGACGGTGCCGACCGGGGTATCGATGCGATGCAGGCCGGGACCGATCCGGCCCAGATGCTGCAAGGTCCGCACCAGCCCGATCGTGCCGTGGCCGCACATGCCCAGGTAGCCGACGTTGTTGAAGAAGATCACCCCGGCGCAGGCGTCGGCCGATCGCGGCGGCAGCAGCAGCGCGCCGACCACCGTGTCCGAGCCGCGCGGCTCGCAGGCGATGGCGCTGCGCCAATGGTCGAATTCGGCACGGAAGCGGTCGCGCTGTTCGGCCAGGGTGCCGGCGCCCAGATCGGGGAATCCGGAGACCACCACGCGGGTTGGTTCGCCGCCGGTGTGCGAGTCGATGATGTCTAGGCTGTGCATGCCGACATGCTCGCGGCCCGGGCCGTCCGGGTCTAGCGGTCCTTGCCGGCATCGGATGCGGAATTCGGCATAATCGGGGCGACCCTATCCCGCCGGTTCCGAACCGGCCGCGAGCCGCGCATGCCCACTGCCCTTTCCAGCCCGCCCACCGCCGCGGTGGCGATCGACGCCGAGCTCATGCAGACGCTGTGCGACGCGTTGCCCGACGTGGTGTTCTTCGTCAAGGACGGCGCCGGCCGCTACACCCACGCCAACCTCACCCTGGTGCGGCGGCTGGGGCTCAAGCGCCGCGAGGACGTGATCGGACGTGCGGTGACCGAAGTGTTTCCGGCGCGGCTGGGCGGGCGTTACGCGATCCAGGACCGGCGCGTGCTGGCCGGCGAGATCATCGAGAACCAGCTCGAAGTGCATCTGTACCCGAACCGGCAACCGGGCTGGTGCCTGACCGGCAAGCGGCCGCTGCCGCTGGCCGGCGGTGTCGGTGGATTGGTCGGGCTGTCGCGCGACCTGGGCTCGCCCGACGGCCGCGATCCCACCTACGAACGGCTGCGCCGCGTCACCGAGCACATGCAGCAGCACTACGCCGGACCGCTGCGGGTGACCGCGCTGGCGCAGGTGGCGAAATTGTCCGTCGCGCAACTGGAGCGGCATTTCCAGAAGGTGTTTCAGCTTACGCCGCAGCAGGCGATCACCAAGATGCGGATCGAAGCGGCGATGCGCGAGCTGCGCGGCGAGGCCAGCATCGCGCAGGTCGGATTGGCTTGCGGGTTTTCGGATCAGAGCGCGTTCGCGCGGCAGTTCAAGGCGACCGTGGGGATGGCGCCGCGCGACTATCGGGCTTCGCATCGGGATTTTGGCGCTGACGATTGAAGATGCGCTGATGATTGGGCAGAGCAAATCCCCCGGCGCAGCCGGATTCGTCTGAACTGGGTTACGCAGGCGCCAGCCCCCTTTTTCAAAGGGGGCGAAGTTTCAGCGCCTTCGTTTGCTGGCGGCGGCCATCGCTGTTGCTGTTGCCGTTCCCCCCTTTGAAAAGGGGGGGGGAACGGGGGATTTGCTTTACCCAGCCAGCGCAATGGCCTCAATTTCAATCCGCCAAGCCTCATCGTAAATCCCGGTCACCACCACGCTGACCGATGGCCGCGCCACGCCGGCCAGACGTTCGTGCCGCAATTCGCGTTCACGCCGTCGATCACCGGATCGAGCAAGAAACACCGTGACCTTCACCAAATGCCGCAGTTGCATATCGGCAGCGGCCAGTTGCGCTTCGAGATTCCGCCACGCCAGCCGGCATTGCCCGGAAAAGCGTGCTGGCGTGTTGCCTTCGGCATCGGCCGGCACCTGTCCGCTGATGAACAACAAACGCGAGCCGGCGTTGATCGGATGCGCAATCGCCGCCTCGGTCCCGGCCGGCGCAAGTTCGGCGGCACCCGTCGCACGCCCCGCCACCGACAGCATCGCCGCGGTTCCGCCTGCGAGAAAATCGCGTCGCTGCATACTGGCCTCAGCGCGCCGATGCCACGGCGGACGACGGCCAGCGCCCGCTGTCTTCGAACGCGCCCGCCACCGTCTCGGCCAGTTGCTTCGCCAGGCGTCCATCCGGGTCGAGGTCCGGATCGAAGATCGTCAACTCCATGCCGACCGCCTGCGGGCTGGCCAGCAATTGCGCGAGCAAGGCGCGCAACTGTTCGAAATCCAGGCCGCCGGGATTCGGCGAATCCACCGCCGGCATCACCCGCTCGGCCAGCACGTCGGCATCGACGTGAATCCAGAATCCCTGCGTCGGCATCGCCTCCAGGCGCGAACGCGCGGCGCGGCCGGCGACGGCGGCGCCATCGCGGCGGATCGCGTGGGCGTCGATGCTGTGGATGCCCGAGCGCTCGAACGATTCGAACTCGTAATCGCTCTTATCGCCCTCCTCCAGCACCAGCCCCAGATGAACCACATCGCGCGCCTGGAAATACGGCGATTGGCCGCGCAGATCCGTCAACGCCGGCGGGCCGTGCCCGGTCGCCAGGCCCAGATCGAGCCCGGCGGCGGTGAAGTAGCCCTGGTAGCGTTTGCGATCGCGGGCATAGGAAAAATCGTCATGCGCATCGACGAAGGCCAGCCCATAACGGCCGCGCTGCCTGAGCGCCAGCCCGCTGCCGAGCAACACGCTGCAATCGCCGCCGATCACCAGCACGAACTCCTCGCCGTCGAGCAGCGGCGACAGCCGATCGGCCAGCGACTGGCTGTAATCGCGCAAGGCCGCGCCGTTACGGAAGCCGATGATGTGATCGGGTTCGGGCGAGTACGCCGGCGCTTCGACGCGGCCCGCGTCGCGCGCGCGCAGGCGCTGCACCAGGCCGGCCGCGCGCAGCGCATCGGGCATGCGGCGCACGCCCGGCTCCACGCCCGGCCGCGGTGGACGCAGACCCAGGTTGCTGGGCGCATCGATGACCGCGATGGCGGCGCGGTCCGGGGACGACGACGTGGCAGAGCGGGACATCGCGATTCCAAAATTCGGGCCCGATGCTTGCGCGCATGCGCCCAGGGCCGGCAGCAGCCAGGCGATCAGCAACATCCGCAGGGACCAGGGCCGCATGGTCATAACCCTTTAAAATGTAATTAAAGGTTATTCGCGGCGGCCAAACCTGTCAATCTCGTTTTGCCGGTTACCGACGAACGGGCCTCGCCGCCCTGTTCGCGATTCCGGCGTAACCGGCCCGCGGCGCGCCGGTAGCGCTCGGCGCAGCGTTGCGGGAGGAATCCGATCGGGCTCGATGCGCGCGGCCATGCCATGCGCAAGGGCGTCGCCGACCTGGAGAAGAGCCGGCGCATCGATTGGATCGGCTACGCATCGGCCCGCGATGCGGCAGGAACGAGCAGCCCTGCCCATCGCGCAAGGGAAACCAGCGAGATCGCGCCGGCAACCGTGCCGGCGCGATCGAACCCTCAGAACTTGTACCCGACCGTGAAGCTGTAGCTGCGCCCGAAGATGCTGGCGTAGTCGCTGGAGTCGCCGAGGAAGCTGTTCGGATCGTAGAACGGCATGCGGTCGAACAGGTTCTTGACGGTGATACCGACGTTGAGCTTGTCGGTCGGACGCCAGGTCACGCTCAGGTTGGCCGTCCACCACGACGGCACGCCGTCGCACTGGGCCTTGGGCAGCGCCAGGTAACCGGCCGTGCAGGTTTGCGGGTTGTTGTCCTCTTCGTCGATGCGCTCGTACGCCCACTTGGTGTTGCCGACGTAGTTGACGAAGAAGCTGGAGGTCACCTGGCGGTAGTTCCAGTCGGCGTTGATCGTGGCGCGCAGGCGCGGGTTGCCGTAGTAACCCACGGTGTTGCCGTAGTACCAGCCGTTTTCGTCGTCCAGATAGGCCTGGTTGCGACGCGCGATGGTGGCGGCCAGTCCGATGTTCAAGTTGCCCCACTCGCCCAGCGAGAAGTGGCTGCGCGCATCGATGTCGAAGCCATCGACCAGGGTGCGGCCCTTGTTCTTGTACTGGCCGACGACGCTGGCCACGTTGCCGACGCTGTAGCCCGGCAACGTGCCCGGGCAGGCCACGCCGCTGGCGGGATCGGCGCACATCGCCGCCAGCGCGGCCAGCGCGGCGCGGTCGGAATCGGTGATCGGCGAGCGGGTCGAGGACTGGATGTCTTCTTGCTTGCTGAAATCCGGCGCGGCGATTTCGTTGCGGCGATAGATGAACCAGTAATCGGCCGACACCGACAGCCAGTCCAGCGGTTCGAACACGAAGCCCAGGGTGGCGATCTTCGCCTTCTCCGGCTTGAGGTCCTGGTTGGGCTGGGTCATGCGCGCCACGGTGCGGCTGCAGTCGGCGTTGAGCAGCGAATTGCCCAGGTCCACGTCGCCGCTGCGGCGCGATTGACGCAGCAGGTTGGCGACGGCGTTGGTCTCGGCGCAGCGGACTTCGTCGCGATAGCCGCCGAGCTGGGCGAACACGCCGCCGGTGCCGGCCTCGGCCAGGCTGGGGGCGCGGAAGCCTTCCGAGTACGTACCGCGCAACAGCAGCTGCGGCAGCACTTGATACTTCAGGCCGATTTTCGGCGCGACATTGGCGCTGAAGTTCGGGTACTTGTCCACGCGCAGCGCGGCGTCGAGTTCCAGCTTGTCGGTCAGCGGCGCGACCGCTTCGGAGAACAGCGCGTAGGTGTTGCGCTTGCCGTCGAACCACGAACCGCCCTGCTGGGTGATCAGGCCGTTGGCGGCGTCTTCGTTGCCGGGGGTGTAGAAGGTTTCGCGGCTGATGTTGAAGCCGAACGCGGCGCGCACTTCGCCGGCCGGCAGGTTGAACAGCGGGCCTTCGATCTTGCCGTCCAGGGTATGCAGGCGGGTCCACGACTGAATGTCGAAGGTCGGATAGGCCGCGCGCAACAAGGCGCCGTTGGCTTCGCTGATCTCGCCGAACTTGTACGCCGGATGATCGGAGATGATCACCCGGCCGGTGCCCGGATCGACGGTGAACGGGCCGAAGGCCTTGCGGAAGCCTTCCAGATTGACGTTGATGGTCTGGTAGGTGACCGAGTGCGTGCCGGCGGTGGCGAACGCGGTCTCCCAGTTCCAGTCGCCGATGCTGCCGCGCAGGCCGCCCAGCGCGCGATAGCTCTGGTCGGTGTTGCGCTGGCCGAAGTAGTCGTCGCCGGCGTCCTGCAACAGGTAGTTCAGGCCGACCACGCCGCCCATCATCGCCTTGAGCTCGGGACTGGCGTGGTTGTATTCGTTGTTCGGACCCAGGAACGGATACCGGAACTGGTTGACCGTGGCGCCGGTGTTGCGCGAGAACCAGCTGGTCGGGTTGCCGGTGGTGCTGCCGAACGCGCGCGGCGTGCCGCCGTTGGCGCGCAGGTCGATGTCGGTGTAGGTCAGCTCGGCGAAGGCTTCCGTGTTTTCGCCGATCAGGAAATGCGCGTTGACGTAGCCGGTCATGCGCTCGGTCTGCGCGCCGGCGTCGATCTCGTTGTTCATCCAGGTCTGCCAGATGCAACGCGGGCCGGCGGCTTCGCCGGTGAGCACGTTGTTGCAGCCCGGAGCGGCTTCCTGCCGGCGCGCGCCGGTGGCCGGGTCGAAGGCGAAGTAGCTGCCGGGATTGAACACGCCCGGCTTGCTGCCGGTGCCCAGGCGCAGGTTTTTGAGGTAGTTCGGGTTGTTGACGTAGTACTGGTTCGGACGCTTGTCGTAGAAATCGCTCAACGGGATCGCATCGCGCCGGTACAGGTTGACCGAGGCGTAGACGTTGTAACGGTCCTCGTCCAGATCGCCGAAGCCGGCGGTGATGCTGGCCTGGTGCTCGCCGTAGGAATCGATGCGCGAGGACTTGTCGGTGGTGATGCTGACTTCCGCGCCCTGGTAGTTGCGCTTGGTGATGACGTTGATCACGCCGGCCACCGCGTCGGTGCCGTACACGGCCGAAGCGCCGTCGGTCAGCACTTCCATGCGCTCGATCGCCGCGGCGGGAATGGCGTCGATGTTGACGAACTGGGTCTGGAACCCGGCCGGCGCGCCGTAGTACGACAGGCGACGGCCGTTCAACAACACCAGCGTGCCCTGCGCGCCGAGGCCGCGCAGATTGGCCTGCGAGGCGCCGTCGGACCCGGTGAACAGCGAGCGCGAATCCTGCTGCGCCGGACGCGCGGCCGGCAGGTTGTCGAGCACCTGCAGCAAGGTGCGCGCGCCCATGTTCTCGATGTCCTGCTTGCTGATGACCTGCACCGGCGAAGCGGTTTCCACATCGGTGCGGCGGATGTTGGAACCGGTGACTTCGATGCGGGACAGCTCGGTGGTTTTTTCCTTGCTGTCGGTGCTTTCGGCGCCATCCTGTGCGGCCGCGACGGAAACATGGCCCAGCAGCGCGGCCGCCAGGGCCAACGACAGCGGGGTGACGGGAATGCGGTTTGCGCGGTGACGGCGCGGACGGCGGCTTGCGGGCAACATCGGAACTCTCCTGGCAGGACTGCAGCGCGGATGGCGGACGAAAGGCAACAGCGATCCCGGGCCGCGGCCGGAAGGCCGCAGTCGGTGTGGGCGGGGGGAGGAGCGGTGTTACAGGTTGAGTGGGGTCATGGCGCGAGGATGCTGGCGGTATCGCCCTCCTGGCCGATCAGTACGGCGTTGGCCCAGTTCGCGCAGACCTGGGCGGGTTGACTGCCCTGCGCGCCCAGCGTGCGCAGGCTCAGGGACGACAGACCGCGGATGTCCAGCTCCGGCTTGACCACGCCGGGCGCCTTCACCAGACCGCTGTCGTAAAGCAGGCGGCTTGCGCTCCAGACCTGGAACTGCAGACCGCCGGCGGCGCGGCAGGCGTCGTCGATGCCGAGGTCGGCGCGCAGCAATCGCCACTGGCCTTGCAGGCGCAGATCGATGCGGCTGCTCGCGCCGACACCCAGGCCGCGGCGGAACACCAGGCCGTTCATGCGCAGCGCTTGTTCGCCGCGGAAGGCATGATCGGCGCGCACTTGAGCGGCCAGCGCGGCCGGCAACGGCAGCTCGGAGAGATAGCGTTGCTGTGCCGGCCGCTCCGGTTCTTGATGTTCGAGGATGTGGAAACTCGACAGCGCGATCGGGCCGACGTCGCGCGGTTGCAGCGCATCGACCGCGCGCGCCGCGCCGGCTTGCACGGCGGTGACCATCGGATCGGTGGCGGACGCGCCATCGCTTTCGGGGTTCTGCACGCTGAGCACGCGGAAACGCAGCAAACGGCCGGCGCGGGCGGGGAAGTCGATGCGCTGCATCTCCTGCTTGAGCTGCAACTGGCCGCGCGCGATCGGCTCGCCCCATTCGCCGTTGCTGTCGCCCAGGTAGACCTCGTAGTCGCGGACCTGGCCGTGCTTCCAGTTCTTGTCGTTGCGCGGCGCCAGCTCGATGCCGTCGATCAACTTGCGCTCGCCGAAGCCGACCGTCCATTCGTGCGCACCGGTGCGCACGGCTTGATTGCGCACGCTGCGGAACCATGTGTTCGCGTCGTCGTCGAACGCTTTTTCCAAGGCATGGCCGGGCTCTTCGGCCGGACGGTTGACCACCAGCAGACTGTCGGCCGGCAGCGCGCGGCCCAGCGCCGGCGCGGCCGGATAGGCGTCGTCGGCGTCGGCCTTGGCGACCGCGATGTCGAGCGTCAACTGCAGCGGCTTGCGGATGTCGATGGCGGCGGTGCGCACGTGCACGCTGCCCTTGCGATCGGCCGGATCGAAATACCAGCCTTCGCTCGCCGCCTGCAGCGCGGCGGCATCGGCCCGCTTCGGCAGCGCGCGGCCGTCGAGCGAAACCGCGCGCGGCGCCTGCCGGCTGAGCACGCGCAAGGCGTAGCGGCGCTGCGGCAACTGGTCCTGGTATTGGCCCTTCACCGCATCGATCTGCACCGACATCGGGCCGCTGCCCTGCCCCGGCGCGCTCATCCGCACCTGCTGCGTGCTCGACTCGCCCTGCTCGTAACGGCGCGTGTTGCCGTCGTCTTCGTACAGCGTGTACTGCGAATCGCCCTGCGGATAGAGATCGAAGGTGATTTCGTCGAGCGGCTTTTCGCCGTCGAACAGCATCGACGGATGCATCGGCACGATCGCGCCGGCGCGCACGAACAGCGGCAGCGAGGCCAGATCGACCTGGCGGTCGAGTTCGCGGCCGGCGGCGCCGGCCTGCACGCTGCGGCCGTCCCAGTAATCGATCCAGCGCCCGGCCGGCAGATGGATGCCGCGCCGCCAGCCGCGGCTCGCGGCCTGGCTGCGGTACACCGGCGCCACCAGCAGGTCGCGGCCGAGCAGGAACTGGTACTTGTAGGCCTCGTCCCGCGCGTGCGGGTCTTGCGGGTAATCCCACATCAGCCCGCGCACCGGCGGCGCGCCGGTCTGCGCGGCATCGAACGCCAGGCCGTACATGTACGGCGTCAGCCGCATCTTCAATTTCAGATAGTCGCGATTGATGCTGCGGTAGGGCTCGTCGAACCACCATGGATGCTTGCGCGCATTCGACGACCAGCCCGACATGCCCATCAGCACCGGGGTGAAGGCTTTCCACTGCAGATCGCGGGTGTAGGTTTCGGCGCTGCCGCCAAAGATCGCATCGACATCGCCGGTGGCATAGGCCATGCCCGACAGGCCCGAGCCGATCAACGTCGGCACGTGCCAGCGGATGTAATCCCAACTCGCGCTCTGGTCGCCGGTCCAGGCCACCGCATAGCGCTGGATGCCGGCCCAGCCCATCACCGTCCACAGGAACGGGCGCGAATCGGAGTTGTGCAGGATGCCGTTGAACGCGGATTGATTCGCGTCCATCGCGAACTGATAGCCCTTGCCGGTCCAGGCCACGTCGAGCTTCTGCACCCGGCTGCCGGCGGTGCCGACTTCCCATGCGATCTTGTCGACGCCGTTCTCGGTCCACAGACCGGTGCGGAAGCCGTATTTCGCCAGGCCCTTCACCGTCTCGGGCAATTGCTTGTAACCGCAGCCGTAGCCGTCGTTGGGCAGGATCCAGCCGCCGGGCATGTCGTGTTCGCGATACTGCCGCGCCACGCTGTCGACCACGTCCGGCGTGGTGCCGGTGGGGCCGTCGTGCCAGCCTTCGGGCACGGTGCCGGGCTTCTTGCCGTTGTCGCCGTCGTTGTAGCAATCCGCGTCGCCGTAGGACAGCGCCCAGCGCGGCAACAGGCCGGGGCGGCCGGTCAGTTGCGTGTAGCGCTCGAGCAGGCGCGGCAGTTCGCCGACGAAGTAATACGCGTCGAAGCGGTCTTCGCGATGCAGCAATGTGGATTGATCGGGCTGGCGCAAATCATAATTGCCGTCGCTCCAGGTGTTGCGCAACATGCCCCAGCCGCGCGAGCTCAGCAGCATCGGCGCCGGGCTGGGACGGTCGCCCTCTTCCCAGCCGCCGGAGTAGGACACCTCCAGCTCGCGACCCTTGAACTGATAGCGGCCGTTCTGCTGGCCGCCGCCGTAGAACGCCTCATCCGCCTGCGAGGACAGCACCTGCACGCTTTGCGCGGCGTCCAGGTCCAGCGGTTGCAGTTCCTGCCACAAAGGCGTGCGGCGCTCGCCGTCGATCCGCTCCAAGCGCAGTTTCAGCGGTTGCCGTTGCACATGCAGTACGAGCGCGGCGGTGCGCACGCGCACTTCGGCGTCGTCTTCTTCCAGGGTGGCGGCGACCTTGCTCGCCGGCTGCGGCAGCACGATCGGCGCGGCCTTGTCGCCGGCGGGCGCGAGCTTGCCGCGGCGTCCGGCCTGCACGCGCACGATGTCGTCGGCGAGCACATCGATACGCAGCACGCTGCCGGTGTCGGTGCTCAGCTCCCAGCTGGAAGTCGCGCCGGCATCGGCGCGGACCGCGCGCAGGTTGCCGACCGGCTCGGCCGACGCCGGCAACGCCGACGCCAACAGGGCAGCCAGGATCGCGATCGACAGTCGCGGACGATGCATGCTCAATTCCACCTTACCCCCGGGCCCGCTGGGCGGGCATTTCGAAACAAACTGCGGCTTGCTTGAGTTGTGGGAGGGCTTTCAGGCCCGGCGCTCTTTGGTCGGTTCGCGGCGGCGGAGCGGAAAGCGTCGGGGCTGAAGCCCCTCCCACAAAAGCCGCCCCCTCCCACAAAAAAACGCTGCTCCCATAGAAACCGCGCCTTCCACAACCGCCGCCCTCCCCCAAAGGCGGCGCTGGGTCAGTAGCGGTCGTTCAAGGCGAAGATCGGCTTGCGGTCCTTCCACTTGCCGCCGGTGAAATCCGGGAACTCCAGGGTCTTGTGCTCGGCGATGGACTGCTCCGACAGCGGCGTGATCGCGCTCCAGGCGATCGCGTCGAAGATGTCGATCGGCATCGGCGCGTCGGCCTTGAGCGCTTCGACGAAAGCATTGATGACGAAGAAATCCATGCCGCCGTGACCGGCATCGGCGGCGGCGGCGGCGAAGCGCTGCCACAGCGGATGGTCGTACTTGGAAAACCAGTCGTCGGCCTTGTCCCACTTGTGCGGCTGGCTCTTGCCTTCGATGTGGATCGAGTCGTTGAGGTCCATCCACAACCCGTCGGTGCCCTGCACGCGGAAGCCCAGCGAGTACGGGCGCGGCAGCGAGGTGTCGTGCTGCAGGACGATGGTTTCGCCGTTCTCGCACAGGATCTGGGTGGTGACCAGATCGCCGAGCTTGAACTTCACCTTCGCGTTGGGATGATCCGGCCCGGCCTTCTTGACGATGTAGTCGTGCAGGCCGCGCGGCTTGCTGGCGAACGCGCTCAGGTGAGTGAAGCGGTTGCCGCGGTGGATGTCGATCGCCATCGCGCACGGGCCGACGCCGTGGCTGGGATACAGGTCGGCGTCGCGCTTGATCGAATGCTCGGTGCGCCAGCGCGCTTCCGACCACGCCTTCGGGCCGAATTCCACGCCGCCGCCGTAGGGCTGGTCGGGATTGCCGCTGTTGAACTTCACTGCGCGCAGATCGTGCTGATAGCCGCCTTGCAGGTGCACGATCTCGCCGAACAGGCCCTGGCGCACCATGTTGAGCGCGGCCAGCACGTCGCGGCGATAGCACACGTTCTCCAGCAGCATGTACGGCGTGCCGGTGCTTTGCTGGACGCGCAGCACCTGCCAATGATCCTCCAGGCTCAGGCCGGCGACCACTTCGCAGCCGACCGCGATGCGCGCCTGCATCGCCGCGATCGCCTGTTCGGCGTGGAATTCCCACGGAGTGGCGATGATCACCGCGTCCAGGCCGCCCTTGGCCAGCATCTTGCGATAGGCCTCGTTGTCGCGGTCGGCGCCGTAGACCGCGGGCTTGGATTTTCCGGCCTTGGCGATCAGCGCCAGCGAGCGCTCGAGCATGATCGGCTCGACATCGCACAGCGCGGTCACTTCCACATCGTCGCGGCGCAGCAGTTCGGTCAGGTGCACCTGCCCGCGCATGCCCACGCCGATCAGGCCCAGGCGCAGCTTGGAACCGCGTTTGCGCGCGAACGCCGGAGTGAACGCGCTGCTGGCCAGCAGCGTGCTCGCGGTGGCGGAGGTGGCGAGAAAATCGCGTCGGTTCATGCAGGTGCCTCGATCGGATGCGTGAATTGGGGGCGAGCCCGCGCGCGGCGCGGCGGGCGCGGCGGGCGCGGCGGCGCTCAGCGCGGCAAGGGTTTGTATGCGATGGCTTCGATCTCGATCTTGCAATCGACCATCATCTGCGAGCGCACGCACGAGCGCGCCGGCGGCTGTTCGCCGAAGTACTCGCGGTAGACGCGGTTGAAGGTCCAGAAGTCGCGCGTGTCGTCGAGCCAGACGGTGATCTTGACCACGTCGCTCAGGCCGCAGCCGGCCAGGCCCAGCACTTTCTTGACGTTCTCCATCGTGCGCCGGGTCTGCGCTTCGATGCCGCCTTGTTCGATCTCGCCGCGCTCGTTCATCGCCACCTGGCCGGAGATGTACACGAAGTCGCCGGCGCGCACCGCCGGCGAGAACGGCAGTTGCTGCCCGCCGGCGCCGCTGGGTTCCAGGCCGTATCGAATGATGGTGTCGTGATCGCTCATTGAGGTTCTCGTAAGTGAAGGGCCGGTCGCCATTACGCCCGATCCCGGCGGCGCTTGCCGCCGGGCCGGATCGGCCGGGTCGCGGGCGGGCCCGAATCGGCCCGACTCCGCCCCCGGAGCGCCGGAGGTGACAGGCCGCCAGCGCCGTGAAATTATCTTACATGGCTGGCCGATGCATTTTGCAGTGCACAATGGCGGTCTATAAGGCCGTTTGTTAGCTTTACCGCCGAGCCCCGCCTCGACGTGTTTGAAAATTACAAGGATTTCGGATGACCGCAGGCCGTTCCGCCCCCGTGCGCTCGATCTACGCCTACCCCTGGGACGTGGCCTCGCGCAGCGCGCGCGAGTTCGCCGCCCAGGCGGTCGAGCTGGGCCTGAACTCGGTGACCCTGGCCCTGGCCTACCACGCGGGCAAATTCATCAGCCCGCACCATCGCGGCCAACGCGTGGTGTTTCCGGAAGACGGCGTGGTCTATTTCGAACCCGACCTGCGCGGCTATGGCGAGATCGCGCCGAGCGCGCATTCCGATCCGGCCCTGCGCCACGTCGCCGCCGACCTGGCCGAAGACGGCCGCCTGCAGGTACGCGCCTGGACCGTGCTGCTGCACAACAGCCGCCTGGGCGAGCGCCATCCGCTGCACGTCGCGCGCAACGCCTGGGGCGATGCCTATCTCTACAGCCTGTGCCCGTCGTCGCCGGCGGTGTTCGCCTATGCGCAGGCGCTGTGCGCCGATGTCGCCCGCCAACCGGTGCGCGGGCTGGTGCTGGAAACGCCGAACTGGCTGCCGTACGCGCACGGCTATCACCACGAGTTCGCCCAGGTGCGCGGCAATCTGTGGCTGGAAACCCTGCTGGGCCTGTGCTTCTGCTCGCATTGCCGGCATCTGGCCGCGCAGGCCGATCTCGACGCCGATGCGCTGGCGGCGCAAGTGCGCGCGCGCGTCGATGCCTATCTGGCCGCGCCGGTCGATGCGGCGCCGGATCAGGCCGCGGCGTGGTTGCTGGCCGATCTGCTGGAAATGGCGCAATTGGCCGCGTACCTGAAGCTGCGGCAGAAACGCGTCGCCGAGCTGGTCGCGGCGATCCGCGACACCGTGCCGCGCGATCGCGAGGTCTGGGTGATCCCGACCGTGCAGCGACCGACCGCCAACACCTGGCTCGAAGGCAGCCATCTGGCCGCGCTGGCGCGCGCCTGCGACGGCATCGAAGTGCCGTTCTACGAGCCCAGCGCCGCGCGCGTGGCGGCGGATGTGTTCGATACCGCGCAACGCGTCGGCGATGCGACACGGCTGCGTGCGATCCTGCGTCCGGGCCCGCCCGATCTGGGCGACGGCGCCGAACTCGGCGCCGCGCTGGCCGCTGTCAAAGCCGCCGGCATCGGCGATATTTCGTTCTACAACTACGGACTGCTGCGTAACGACCGCCTGCAAGCGCTCGCACGCATCCTGCAGCCGAACCGATGAAGGAATGACCTGATCATGAGCCAAAGCCGATTGACCCTGATTACCGGCGCCGCGGGCGGAATCGGCCGCGGGCTGCTGGCGCGCTTCATCGCCGGCGGCGATCGCGTGCTCGCCCACGATCGCGACGCGCAGGCGCTGCAGGCGCTGGCCGCGCAGTTCGAACCCGGGCAAGTGCTGACCGCGGCCAGCGAGCTGTCGGACCTGGAGGCCTTGCGCGCGGCGCTGGCGCCGGCCATCGCCGCGCACGGGCCGATCGGCGCGGTCGTCGCCAACGCCGGCAGCGCCGAGAGCCTGAGCCTGGCCGGCACCGCGCCGGGCGCGTGGCAACGCGACATCGACGTCAACCTGCACGCCGGCTACTGCACGGTCGAGGCCGCGCTCGACGGCCTCAAGGCCACTCGCGGCAACGTCGTCTTCATCGGTTCGGTCAACGGCCTGGCCGCGCTTGGCCATCCGGCTTACAGCGCGGCCAAGGCGGCGTTGATCAGCTACGCCAAGGCCATCGCGATCGAATACGGCCGGCTGGGCCTGCGCGCCAACGTGATCTGCCCGGGCACGGTGAAGACCCAGGCCTGGCAGGCGCGCGCGGACAAGAACCCGCAAGTGTTCGAAGACTTGAAGAAGTGGTATCCGCTCGGCGATTTCGCCACCCCGCAGGACATCGCCGACGCGGCGTGGTTCCTCGCATCGGATCAGGCGCGCATGATCAGCGGCGCGGTGCTGCCGGTGGACGGCGGCCTGATGGCCGGCAACCGGGTGATGGCGGCGGAATTGACCTTGGAGCAGTTTTGATGAACGACGCGCTGCGCGGCCTCGAGCGACAGCTGATTCACCCCGGCACCAAGGGCCTGGCGCTGCAGCAGCCGCTGCGCCAGAACGAAATCGCCGCGCTCGGCCTCAACGTGCTCGACGGACGCTTGTCGTATCCGGTCGCGGTGCTGCGCCAATCCACCCTGGATCACAACATCGCCTGGATGCGCGAGTTCGTCGAACGCGCCGATGCGCTGCTGGCGCCGCACGGCAAGACCACGATGAGCCCGCAACTGTTCCAGGCTCAGCTCGATGCCGGCGCCTGGGCGATCACCCTGGCGACGGTCCCGCAATTGCGCGTCGCGCACCGCTTCGGCGTGAAGCGGGTGCTACTGGCCAATCAGCCGGTGGCGATGGCCGATATCGAAAGCCTGGCCGCGCTGTTGCGCGAGGAAGCGGATTTCCACGCCTGGGTGCTGGTCGATTCCAGCGCCGGCGCGGCGCGATTGAATCAGGTCATGCAGCAGATGGCGCCGCAACGGCGCCTGCCGGTGTTGGTCGAACTGGGCGCGCAAGGCGGCCGCAGCGGCGTGCGCGGCGCCGATGCCGCGCTGGAACTGGCGCGCGAGATCCATGCCGCCTCGCATCTGTCGCTGGCCGGCATCGAAGGCTACGAAGGCCTGTGGGTCGGCGCCGATCGCGCCGACGATCTGCGCCGCGTGGAGGACTTGCTGGCCCAGATGGTCGAACTGACCCGGCGCTGCGACGCGCAAGGCCTGTTCGACGGCGAGGAAATCCTGCTCAGCGCCGGCGGCTCGGCCTATTTCGACTTCGTCGCCCGCGCCTTCGCCGGCCTGGGCGACACCTCGCGGCCGCTGCGCCGGGTGCTGCGCTCGGGCTGCTATCTGACCTCCGACCACGGCTTCTATCACGGCCTGCAACAGGAGATGCGCACGCGCCACGACGCCTCGTTCCGCCACGGCCTGCAGCCGGCGCTGGAAGTGTGGGCGATGGTGCAGTCGCGCCCGGAACCGGGGCTGGCGCTGCTGACCCTGGGCAAGCGCGATGCCTCCTACGACATCGACCTGCCGCGGCCGCTGAGCTGGCACCGTCCGGGCGAAACCGCGCCGCGGCCGATGCGCGACACCCGCATCGTCAAGATGAACGATCAACACGCCTACCTGGAACTGCCGCCCGAGCATCCGCTGCGGGTCGGCGATCTGGTCGCCACCGGCATCTCGCATCCGTGCACCACCTTCGACAAGTGGCCACTGATGCTGTTGACCGACGACCACTACCGCGTCACCGGCGCGATCAACACTTTCTTCTGAGGTACGACGTGTCCGACAACCTGATTCCGGTGATCCGCGGCGCGCTCGATCAGCTGCGCCCGGCCGAGCGCAAGGTCGGCGAAGTGGTGCTGGCCGACCTGGATTTCTCCATCCACGCCAGCATCAGCGAACTGGCCGCGCGCGCCGGCGTGTCCGAGCCCAGCGTGACCCGCTTCTGCCGCGCGGTCGGCTGCGAAAGCCTGCGCCAGTTCAAGGTGCAGCTGGCGCACAGCCTGGCCGCGGGCGTGCCGTACCAGGCCGTCACCATCGACAAGGACGACGACGCGGCGACCTTGGTGCACAAGGTCTGCGACAGCATCAGCGTGGCCCTGCAGGACGTGCGCGAACGCATCGACCCGGCCGCGCTCGACGCCGCCGCGGCCTTGATCGCCGGCGCGCGAAGGGTCTGCTGCATCGGCGTGGGCTCGGGCTCCGGCGTGGTCGCGCAGGACGCGTTCCTGCGCTTCCTGCGCCTGGACATCGCCGCCAGCGCGCACAGCGACGGCCACCTGCAGCGGCTGGCCGCGGGCATGCTCGACACCCGCGACGTGCTGCTGGCGATCTCGCTGTCCGGACGCAGCCCGGAGATCAACGACAGCGTGCGCATCGCCAAGGAACGCGGCGCGCGGGTGATCGCGCTGACCCACATGGGCACCCCTTTGGGCTGGGACGCGGACGTGCCGCTGCTGTTGCCGCCCTCGAGCGCGGCCACGCCGTATTCGCCGGGCGTGTCGCGGCTGATGCAGCTGACGGTGATCGACATGCTGGCGATCGCGGTGGCGCTGCGGCAGGAACCGGAAGTGCTGGAAAAGGCCCGGCGCGCGAAAGCCGAGCTGGAACGCATGCAATCGCCGAGGCGCGCATGAGCGCCGACGACACCACGCAACACGATCTGGTCATCGCCGACGCGCTGGTCTTCGACGGCAGCGGCGGCCCGGCCTACCGCGCCGATGTCGCTATCGACGGCGAGCGCATCGCCGCGATCGGCGCGCCGCACACGCTGCGCGGCCGCGCGCTCGAAGACGCGCAGGGCCTGGCGCTGGCGCCGGGCTTCATCGACGTGCACACCCACGACGACCGCGCCGTGCTCGACGATCCGGGCGTGTTCAACAAACTCAGTCAGGGCGTGACCACGGTGATCGCCGGCAACTGCGGCATCAGCCTGGCGCCGTGGCGCGCCGATCGCGATCCGCCGGCGCCCTTGTCGCTGATCGGCCGCCGGCAGGATTTCCGCTTCGAACGCTTCGCCGATTACCTCGATGCGGTCGATGCGGCGCGGCCGGCGGTCAATGTCGCGGCGATGGTCGGCCACTCGACCCTGCGCATCGCGGAGGTCGCCGACCTGGAGCGCGGCGCCGACGATGCCGAGATCGAGCGCATGCGCGCGCACCTGCGCGAAGCCATGCGCGCCGGCGCGATCGGTTTTTCCAGCGGCCTGTTCTACAAGCCCAGCCAGGCCGCGCCCAACAGCGAAGTGATCGCGCTGGCGGCCGAAAGCGGCGCCCATGGCGGCGTCTATGCCTCGCACATCCGCAACGAATACGACGGCGTGCTCGACGCGCTGGACGAAGCCATCGATGCCGGCGTCGCCGCGCGCACGCCGGTGATCCTGTCGCATCACAAATGCGCCGGGCCGGCCAACTGGGGCCGCACGGTCGAAACGCTGGCGCGCATCGATCAGCGCCGGCGCCGGCATTGGGTCGGGCTCGACGCGTATCCCTACACCGCCGGCTCCACCGTGCTCGATCCGGATTACGTCGATGGCGTGATCCGGATCATGGTGAGTTGGTCGCACCCGCATCCGGAACACGCCGGGCGCGATCTGAGCGACATCGCCGCCGACTGGAACGTCGATCAGAAAGAAGCCGCGCGCCGCCTGTATCCGGCCGGCGCGGTGTATTTCCAGATGCGCGAGGACGATGTACGCCGCGTGCTCAGTCACGACCGCACCATGATCGGCTCCGACGGCCTGCCGCACGACGCGCATCCGCATCCGCGCCTGTGGGGCGCGTTCCCGCGCGTGCTCGGCCACTATTGCCGCGACGAAGGCCTGTTCCATCTGGCCGAAGCGATCCGGCGCATGACCTCGCTGTCGGCCGATACCTTCGGGCTGAAGCGGCGCGGGCGCATCGCGGTGGGGCTGGCCGCCGATCTGGTGCTGTTCGATCCGGCCACCATCGCCGATCGCGCCAGTTTCGCCGAACCCAAGCAGGCCGCGGCCGGCATTCGCGCGGTCTGGGTCGCCGGTGCCTGCGCGCTGCGCGATGCGCAGGCCACCGGCGAACGCCGCGGCCGCGCGCTGCGCCGCGAAGAAGAACGTCATGGCCACTGACACCAACGCGCCGCACAGCGCCGGCAAGATCGCGCTGATCGGCGTGGACTGGGGCTCCACGCATCTGCGCGTGCATGCCTTCGACACGCTCGGCGGGATCATCGCCACGCGCCAGAGCGCGCGCGGCATGGCCACGCTGGCGGCGCCGGAGGAGTTCGCGGCGGCGCTGGACGAACTGCTCAGCGTCGATCTCGACGACGGCGACGCGCCCATCCTGCTCGCCGGCATGGTCGGCGCGCGCAGCGGCTGGCAGGAAGCGCCGTACGCGCCGCTGCCGGCGGACGCGGCGACGCTCGCCGCGGCGCTGCAGCCGCTGCGCTTCAAGGACCGGCGCGCGGCGATCGTGCCCGGCGTCAGCGGTCCCAGCGACGGCTTCAACGATGTGATGCGCGGCGAAGAGACGCAGGTGCTGGGCGTTCCGCCGGGCACGCGGCGCGCGGTCGCGCCGGGCACGCACAGCAAGTGGTTGCGCCTGGACGGCGGCGCCGTGGTCGGGTTTTCCACCTATCCGACCGGAGAGCTCTATTCCTTGTTGCTGGAACGCAGTCTGATCGGCCGCGGCTTGCCGGCGGGCGCCTGGTCCGAGCGCGGTTTTCTGCAAGGACTGGACACCGCGCGCGAGCGGCCGGACTGGCTGCATCAGTTGTTCGGGGTGCGGGCGCGCAATGTGCGCGACGCCGCTCCGGTGGAGGAGCTGCCGGCGTTTCTTTCCGGCCTGCTGGTCGGCTATGAGGTGATCGGCGCCAACGCCGCGGCCGACGACGGCGGCGGCGAAGTGGCGATCATCGGCGGCGCCCAGCTCGCCGCGACCTATGCCCTGGCGCTGCGTCGCTACGGCATCGACCACTACATCATCGAAGGCGACACCGCGTTCTGCCGCGGTCTGTGGCGCATCGCTCAAGCAGCCGGATACGTATGACGATTCCTCTTACTCCCGCCGTGCTGCAGGCATGGCTCGCCCGTTCCCCGTTCGTCGCCATTCTGCGCGGCATCACCCCCGATGAAGCGGTGCCGGTCGGCGAAGCGCTGTGGAGCGCGGGTTGGCGCATCATCGAGGTACCGCTGAATTCGCCCGACGCGTTCGACAGCATCGCCCGCCTGCAACAACGCTTCGGCGATTCGATCCTGCTCGGTGCCGGCACCGTGCGGCGCGCGGAGGAAGTCGCCGAACTCGCCCGCCTCGGCGCACGGCTCATGGTCTGCCCGCACACCGATCCGGCGTTGATCGCCGAGGCCAAACGCGCCGGGCTGCTCGCCCTGCCCGGCGTGGCGACGCCGAGCGAATGCCTGGAAGCGCTCGCGGCTGGCGCGGATGCCTTGAAGCTGTTCCCGGCCGACGCCCTCGGCCCGGTCATGCTCGGCGCCTTGCGCGCGGTATTGCCCGCGGATGTCGCGGTGCTGCCGGTCGGCGGCATCCACAGCGACAATCTCGCGCCGTGGCGCAAGGCCGGCGCGAACGGCTTCGGCATCGGCGGCACCTTGTACAAGCCTGGCCACACGCCGGAACAAGTCGCGCAGACCGCGCGCGCCTTCAACGCAGCCTGGGATCAGCCATAACCGGATTTCGTCGCGCCGTCGCCCGCGCGCTTGCCGCCGCGTTGTCGCTGGCGATGTTGGGTACGACGGCAAACCGCACCTGATCCGCTCCGGCGATGCGTATTCAATTCGAGGCGCGTTCAGCGGAGTAAATCGGCAACGCACCGGACGCAGCACTCACGCACGCACGAACACGCCGCACATGCATGCGCGACACGCGAACACATGCCGCGCGACCCACCGACGCGCATACGCGCTGCGTTACCGGCGTTGACGCCGTCTTATTCCGGCGCCGGCGTCTCGCCCGCCGGCGCCGTCACCAGATGCAGCATCCCCGCCGCGCGCGGATTCGCCGCCGGCGGTTGCGCCGTTTCGTCCGCGGACCCGGCTTCGGGCTCGGCGACGATCGCCTTGCGCACGTCGGCCAGCATCGGCAGCAGGTTGTAGAACGAATTGGCGACGGCCTTGCGGCCCTGCGCGGTGTAGCGATCGCCTTCGCACAGAGCGAACCAGGTCGCGGCGTGCAAGGCCTGCATTGCGCGGCGCAGCTGCGCGTTCTGGATGGAAGTGCTGTCCGAGCTCATCGTGGCCTCCGCTCGCTCCGGCAAGGATCGACACGTGCAGCGTAACCAAGTCGCAGATCAGATCCTGCGACGCACGCCGACATCGCGCGGGCGGTTCAGCACCGGTGCGATTTGCGTTGTGCTGCCGATCAGTTTCGTCCTGTGCGACAAGGCGATGGAACGCTGTGCCCCTGCTTCACGGCAGGCGCGACGCGGTGGCGTGGCGCCACCTTCACCGATGCGACCATCCAGGATGCGGCCCGCGCCATGAGCGATCTGATCGACCAAGCCCAGTACTTCGAGGAAATCAACCTCGCCCAATCCCTGCAGGCCCGCAAGCTGATGGCCGAAGCGACCGCGCGGCCAGCGGCGGCCGGCTACTGCCTCAATCAGCACTGCCTGGAACCGTTCGACGGCGAACCCACCCGCCTGTACTGCGGCCCGGCCTGCGCCGAATCGCATCACCGGCAGATGCAGCGCGACCGGCATCGGCGCGGCGGCGCGTGACCGCGGCGGCGGCTGTCATGCGGCTCAGGCACAAGGGCTGACCTGCGCCAGGAGCGATATCCGGCGCGGCCAGCGCAGTGCGATCGGATCGAGCGATCAAGTACGAGCATTGAACCGGTCGGCCTCGCTTTCCGAAGTACCAGATCGCCGGCCAGCCGCCATCGCCCGCATAGATTCTGTGCAAATTCGGCACATAGCTCTTTCCCAGCTTCTCCCCGAATCGAGGCAGCGGGTTTAGGCCTTAAGTGAACGGTGAATAAACGACCGAGTTGTGCCCATGGGGGATTTTCGCTGCAAGGTCTTGATGTAGAACGGGAACAACTGAGAACTACGACCAATGGAAGTCTGAGGCTAATCACACTCTCTCGATCCAAAAAGTTACGATAGCGTCAAGGCGTTGCGCCTTAACCTTTTGTTCATGATTGTGAAATTTAGTACAGGGACGCACTAAGCAATGAACGCAGCCAGTCACTTCACGAGCCTCGCGGCGCGGCATCAGCGTCTGCAGCAGTTTCTTCAGGCCGACCCGGACAACCTCAGCCTGATCGCCGACACGGCATCGGCGGCGTTCGACGCCCACCACTTCGACGACTGCGAAGCCTTGCTGGCGCGCTACGCGCAGCAGGCCGAACTCACGCCCGCGCTGCGCAATCTGGCCGGCCTGTCGGCGATGTCGCAAAGCCGCTTCGACGCCGCCGAGCACGTGTTCGCCGGCCTGCTGGCCGAACACGACGACGTCCACCTGCGCTTCAACCTCGCCTACGCCATCGCGATGCAGGAGCGCTACGCCGAAGCCTTGCCGCTGCTGAGCGAACAAGTGCTGGCCGAAGTCGCCGAGTCGATCCGCCTGAAGATGCTGTGCCTGTATCACCAGGGCGACCTCGATGCGGTCATCGCCCTGGGCGAGCAGCACGCCGATCATCCGCTCGCCGGCGAACAGATCTGCGGCCTGCTGGCGACGGCCTTGTTCGACGCCGATCAATTCCAGCGCGCGCAGCAGTACGCCGCGCGCGCGCCCGACTCGGTCGGCGGCCTCACCGTGCAGGGCTTGCTCGCGCTGCAGGACGACGACATCGGTCGCGCCCAGCAACGCTTCGAACAAGCGCTGGAAACCGACCCGGCCAGCGGCCGCGCGCAGTTGGGCCAGGGTCTGGCCTATCTGTCGCAGCACGATTTCGCCAACGCCGCGCCGCGCCTGGATCGCGCCGCCACCCTGCTGCGCAGCCACGCAGGCTCCTGGCTCTCGGCCGGTTGGGCGTATCTGATGGGCGGCAAGCTGCCCGAGGCGCGCGAGCGTTTCGAACGCAGCCTGCAGACCGACCGCGGCTTCGCGGAAGCCACCGGCGCGCTGGCGGTGGTGGACGTTTACGAAGGCCGCGACGGCGACGCCCGGCATCGCGCCGAAGCGGCGCTGCGCCTGGACCCGAACTGCCTGTCGGCGACCTACGCCCGCAGCCTGCTGTTGGCCAAGGCCGGCCAGAACGAACAAGGCGCTGCTTTGTACCAGGACATGGTGCAGCGCCCGCTCGGCGAAAACGGCCCGAGCATCGCCCAGCTGATCGCCCGCCGTGCCTCGCACGGCGTGCGCAGCTGAGCCCGCGCGCCGCGCCACCGAGACCCTACCCATGTCGGCCGACCAAGCGCTGCAGCTCATGGAGCAGCTGTTCTGGAACAGCTTCCTGATCGCTTCGCCGATCCTGATCGCCACGCTGGTGATCGGCGTGTTGATCAGCATCCTGCAAGTGGTCACCCAGTTGCAGGAAATGAGCCTGAGCTACGTGCCCAAGCTCGGCATGGCGGTGTTGATCATCGTCGTGCTGGGCTCGTGGATGCTCGGCCGGCTGACCGGGTTCGCGACCGAATTGTTCAAGAGCATCGCGAACCTGGGGTGATGGCATGAACGCCTATGTCGCCGCGATCGCGCTGCTGTCCCTGCGCCTGGGACCGGTCTTCGTGCTGTCGCCGCCGTTTTCGCTGATCCGGGTGCCGCAGCGCGTGCGCGTGTGCCTGGTGCTGGCACTGTCGGCGCTGCTCGCGCCGGTGCTGCCGATGAAATTGCCGGCCACCGAAGGCGCATTCGTGGTTTCGGCCCTGTCGGAAGTGCTGATCGGGCTGACCTTCGCGCTGGCGCTGCAACTTGCGTTCGCGGCGCTGTCGTTCGCCGGACGCGTGCTCGACGTGCAGGCCGGCTACGGCCTGGCGATGGTGATCGATCCGGGCACGCGCGCGCAGTCGCCGCTGTTCGGCACCATCTTCGTCATGGCCGCGGCGGTGATCTTCTTCGCCAACAACGGCCATCTGGAACTGGTGCGCGTGCTCGCCGCCAGCGCCCACGCCATGCCGATCGGCCTGCCGATGCTGGCCGGCAGCCCGCAGGCGCTGGTCGGCTATCTGAGCCTGGTGATCAGCACCGGCTTCGGCGCGATCGCGGCGGTGACGGTGACCTTGTTCCTGATCGATCTGACCATCGCCCTGCTGTCGCGCGCGTTGCCGCAGATGAACGCGCTGATGCTGGGCCTGCAGGTCAAGACCATCGCCACCCTGGTGATGCTGACGCTGTCGGCCGGGCTGCTGGCGCCGGTGGCGCTGCGGCTGATCCGTTACTCGCTGGATTTCATGACCTCGGTGAGCGTGAGTTCCGGGAGCGCGCCATGAGCGGCGATACCGATCTCAACAAGTCCGAGCAGGCGACACCGTACAAGCTCGAACAGGCGCGCAAGAAAGGCATCATCGCCAAGAGCCAGGAACTGGGCATGGTGGTCAGCCTGGCCTGCGCCGGCGGCTATATCTATGCGCGCGGCGACGTCCTGTTCGCGCGCCTGGGCGCCTTGAGCGAACGCGCGTTGAGCGAATCGGCGGCGATCGACGGCGGCGGCCAGGCGCTGATGCAGTGGATGCAGCGGCTGGTGGTGGAAACCGTCGACGTGATCGCGCCGCTGATCGGCGTGGTCCTGCTCGGCGCGCTGCTGGCGACGCTGGCCCAGACCGGCGTGCTGTTCGCGCCGGCGGCGATGAAGCCGGACTTTTCCAAGATCAATCCGATGCAGGGCCTCAAGCGGGTGTTCTCGCTGCAGACCCTGATCGAGGCGGCCAAGGCCTGTTTCAAGATGGCGGTCTACAGCGGCATCTGCCTGCTGCTGATCTACCAGGTCGCGCGCAGCCTCACCCACGCCGGCCGCGGCGCGTCCGGCATCGCCCTGTCGCTGTCGTCGCTGGGCATGAAGCTGCTGATGTTCTTCCTGCTGGCCGCGGCGGTCTTCGCCGCGATCGACCAGATCCTGGTGCGGCGCATGTTCGCCCGGCGCATGCGCATGAGCAAGCACGAGCAGAAACAGGAAATCAAGCAGCGCGAAGGCGATCCGCGGATCAAGCAGCGGCGCAAGCAACTGCAGCGCGAACTGCTGCAGCGCGCGCAGAGCATGCGCAACGTTCGCGGCGCCGACGTCCTGGTCACCAATCCCACGCATTACGCGATCGCGTTGAAATACGAGCCCAAGAAGATGCTTGCTCCGACCATCGTGGCGAAAGGTTCCGGCGAATTCGCCCTGCGCCTACGCAAGCTGGCCTTCGTCTACGGCGTGCCGGTGATCGAATCGCGCCTGCTGGCGCGGCAGCTGTTCCATAAAGTGCCGATCGAACGCGAAGTGCCCGAGACGCTGTATCGCGACATCGCCGCGATCTACCTGCGCCTGCGCAGCCGCGGCGCGGAGGCGGCGGCATGAACGCGATCGTGTCCAAGAGCTGGTTCTCGCGCCTGGGCAAGCACGCCGACCTGGCCCTGGTCGGCGCGGTGCTCGGCATCCTGCTGATCCTGTTCATCCCGATTCCGCCGGCGCTGCTGGACCTGCTGATCCTGGTCAACTTCGCCTTCGCCCTGTCGATCCTGCTGATGACGTTCTACGTCGCCCGGCCGGTGGACTTCTCGACCTTCCCCTCATTGCTGCTGATCGCGACCTTGTTCCGGCTCGCGCTCAACATCGCCGCGACCCGCCTGATCATGTCCGGCGCCGAGGCCGGCAACGTGATCCGCTCGATCGGCGAGTTCGTGGTGCAGGGCAATTTCGTCATCGGCCTGATCGTGTTCTTCATCCTGATCGTCGTGCAGTACGTGGTGGTCACCGCCGGCGCCCAGCGCGTGTCGGAAGTGGCCGCGCGCTTCGTGCTCGACGCCATGCCCGGGCAGCAGATGAGCATCGACGCCGACCTCAACATGGGTCTGATCGATCAGGAAGAAGCCAAGCGCCGGCGCAAGGAACTGGAAAAGGAAGCCGGCTTCTACGGCTCGATGGACGGCGCGAGCAAGTTCGTCAAGGGCGACGCGATCGCCGGCATCGTGATCCTGCTGATCGACATCCTCGGCGGCTGGGCGGTCGGCGTGGCGCAGATGGACATGGCCTGGCACGACGCGCTGCGCACCTTCACCCTGCTGACCATCGGCGACGGCATCGTCACCCAGGTGCCGGCGCTGGTCATCTCGGTCGCCACCGGCATCATCGTGACGCGCTCGGCCTCCGACAACGAGCTCAGCGCCGAAGTCGTGCGGCAGATGGTGCGCTTTCCCAAGATCCAGCTGATGGTGGTGCTGGCGCTGATGGGCCTGCTGACCCTGCCGGGCATGCCGAAGTGGCCGCTGCTGATCCTGGCGGCGCTGGCGGTGGTGATCTTCCTGATCATCCGCCGGCAGAAACGCGAATTGCAGGAACCCGCCGAAGAAGCGCAAGACAAGACCGACGCCGCCGCGGCGAGCGCGGTGCCGCCGATCGAGATCGCCTTCGGCCCGGCGCTGGCGGCGGCGTGGCTGCCGATGCAGAGCGTGCTGACCGACCGCATCGCCTCGTTCCGCAAGCATTACTCCAAGGACATGGGCGTGATGGTGCCGGCGGTGGTGTTCCGCGACGAGCCCATGTCCGGCGCCAACGACTACCGCATTTATCTGTTCGGCGATCGCTTCGCCGAGGCCACCATTCACGCCGACATGACCCTGGCGATCCACGCCTCGGACAAGGCCGGCAAGCTCGCCGGCATCGCCACCAAGGACCCGGCCTTCGGCCTGCCGGCGGTGTGGATCGACAACGAACTGAGCGCGCAGGCGCGGCAGCTGGGCTATACGCCGGTCGATTCGGTGACGGTGCTGGTCACCCATGCGATCGAAGTGGTCAAGGCCAACATCGCCATGCTGCTGTTGCGTTCGGAAGTGATGACCTTGCTCGAAGGCGTGCGCACGCGCCAGCCGGGACTGGTCGAGGAACTGGTTCCCAACGTGCTGGCGATCAGCGACGTGCAGCACGTGCTGCAGGGCTTGCTGGAAGAAAACGTGTCGATCCGCAACATCGACCTGATCGTGGAAGTGCTGGCCGACAGCGGCCGCCACGAGAAAGACCCGGCCAAGCTGGTGGAAGTGATCCGCCGCCGCCTCGGCCACAGCATCTGCCGCGCCATCCAGGGCGACAAGGAGGCGCTGTCGGTGCTGACCCTGGACCCGGCGGTCGAGAACCGCATGCTGCAGAACCTGCTCGAAGCGCAGGACGCCAGCAACAGCTTCGTGCTCGATCCGCGCATGGCCGAGAGTTTCCTCGGCCGCCTGATCAAGCTCAACGAATCGATGATGCGCAAGAACCTGTCGCCGGCGCTGCTGTGCCGGCCGGAGATTCGCCGCGCGCTGCGCCTGTTCACGCGCCGCGTCGCGCCGCGCCTGGCGGTGCTGTCGATGAACGAAATCCCGCACTCGATCAGCCTGACTTCGTTCGGCACCGTCAGCGCCGATCTGCCGGCGGTCGAAACCGCGGCCACGGCCAACATTTTCAAACCCCTCGCCGCCACTTCCTGAAAGGACGCAATGCATGGATAACCTGATGCTCGTGGCGACCCAGTTGATCTCGCGCGAATCCCAGCGCGTGGAGGTCTCCGCCAACAACATCTCCAACGTCGCCACGCCCGGCTACAAGCGCCAGGTCGCGTTCCAGAGCGTGCTCGGCGCGGAAGCGGCGCAGCAGTTGCTGGAACAGGCGACGCAAACGCCCGCCGCTGCCCAGGCGATGAGCCGGGCGACGGACTTCTCCGCCGGCAAGCTGCAGCACACCGGCAATCCCTACGACCTCACCGTCACCGGGCCGGGCTTTCTGCAGCTGGCGACCGATCAGGGCTCGGTGTACGCGCGCACCGCCTCGCTGCACCGCGATGCCGACGGCCGTCTGCTCACCGCGCAAGGCTGGCGCCTGCAAGCGGCCGGCGGCGGCGACGTGGTCGTCTCGGGCGAGAACTGGAAGCTGGAGCGCGACGGCACCGTGGTCGATGCCGGCAATCCGGTCAGCGCGGTGCGCCTGGTCGAGTTCGAAGACCTGAGCAAGCTCATCCGCGCCGGCAGCAATTACTTCGCCGCCGCCAGCGATGCTCGCAGCAGCGAGAACCTGCCCGGCGCCGCCGGCACGCTGGCCAGCAGCGTGCAGCAAGGCTATGTCGAGGCGGCCAACGTTTCGGTCGGCAACGACATGATCCAGATCATGGAAGCGATGCGGCGCATCGAGTCCGGACAAAAACTCGTCCATGTCTACGACGACATGGTCGGCACCGCACTGCAACGCCTGGGGGGCATGTAAGCAATGAACGGAATCTTCTATATCGGCGCGACCGGTCTGGACGCGCAGGGCAAGGCGGTGGAAACCGTCGCCAACAACGTCGCCAACATCAACACCGCCGCCTACAAGCGCGGCACGGTGTCGTTCTCGGAATTGCTCAGCAACGATCCGTCGAGCGCCGGTGCGGTGCCTGGCGATGCGGCGCAGCGCGTGGCCGCCGGCGTGATGGCCAATCCGACCCTGCACGTGTTCACCCAGGGCGAACTGCGCCCGACCGGCAACACGCTCGACATCGCCATCCAGGGCGAAGGCTTCCTGGAACTGGCCGCCGCCGACGGCCAGACCACGCTGTGGCGCGGCGGCACTTTGCGCATCGGCAGCGACGGTTATCTGGCCGCCGCCAACGGCACGCCGCTGGCGGCGATGATCTCGGTGCCGGCCGATGCCGAGGGCGTGCAGATTTCCAAGACCGGCCAGGTCATGGCGACCATTCGCAACGAACGCACGCCGGTGGAAATCGGCCAGCTCGACCTGGTGATCCCGGCCGATCTGCAGCGCATGGAATCGCTCGGCGACGGCTTGTACCAGTTGCCCGACGATCAGCTGTCGGTGACCCGCGCCACGCCCGGCGAGGACAAGGCCGGGCAACTGGTACAGGGCTTCAGCGAAGCGTCCAACATCAAGCTCGCCGATGAAATGGTCAGCCTGATGATCTATCAGCGCGCCTACGCCTCCAACGCCCGGCTGGTGCAGATCGGCGATGAGCTGATGGGCATCGCCAACGGACTCAAGCGCTGAACATGATCGCTTCGACGCCCGCTCCGGTTTCGGCTCGCATGCGCTTGCGTGCGCTCGCGTGCGCGGCGCTGATGGCGCTGGCTTCGCCGCTGGCCGCTTCGGCCGCGGTGAAAGTCAGCAGCGCGGTCGCCGGCCCGGCCTCGGCCGACAGCACGCCTGAAGAAATCCACGATCACGCCGCCGTCGCCGAGCGCGCCTGCCTGCGCGTGCTGCGTCCGGTCGCGCGCGGGCAAGCACTGCGCGCCGCCGACGTGCGCTTTGATCGCTGCGGTGCCGACACGCTCGTGCAACGCGCGCACTACGACCGCGATTCCGGCCTGGTGCGCGCGCCGGTCGATCTCGCCGCTGGCGATGCCATCGCGCCGGTCGCGGAGAGCCTGTTCGCCGACGTGCGCCAGGGCGACAAACTCGCGCTCATCTACCGCGACGGCCCCATCGCAATATCGCGCAACGGCGTCGCCGCGCGCGACGCCAAGGCCGGCGCGCCGGTGCGCGTGGCGATGGGCGACGGCGCCATCGTTACCGCGCCGGTCTCGCCGCCGCCTCCGTCTTCGTCCACTCCGTCTTCATCCCTCGCAGGGGAAACGCCATGATCCGCCCCACCCGCCCGCCGCGCGCGCGCATGCCGCTGGCCGGCCTGCTGCTCGCCGGGCTGACCGCGCTGAGCGCGCTCGCGCCCGCCGCCGCGGCCGATCTGTATCGCGAAGAATCGTTCCAGGCCTTGACCTCCGATCGGCGGGCTCAGCGGGTCGGCGATCTGATCACCATCCTGGTCTACGAAAACTCCAGCGCGCGCAACACCGCCGACACCACCACCAAGACCAACGTCGGCATCGGCGGCAACATCAAGACGCTCGGCGACACCAGTTCCGACTTCACCGTCGGCCTGGGCGACAACTACGGCGGCCGCGGCCAGATACAGCGCAGCGGCAATCTGCTCGCGCAGATCAGCGCCACCGTCACCGGCACCTATCCGAACGGCGATCTGGCGATCTCCGGCGAGCAGCGCATCAACGTCAACGGCGAGAAGACCCAGATCCGCCTCAGCGGCAAGATCCGTCCGGTCGATATCGCCCAGAACAACACCATCCTGTCGAGCCGCATCGCCGACGCCAGGATCGACTACACCGGGGACGGCTACATCACCGATCGCACGCGCCCCGGCCTGATTCCGAAAATTCTCGCCTGGTTGGGGCTGTGGTGATGTCCATGCGTTGCTTACTCGCCCTGTGCGTCGGCGCCGCCGTGTGTTTCGGCGCGATCGACAGCGCTCGCGCCGCCGAAACCGCGTCCGGTTCGGTGCGGCTCAAAGACCTCGGCCGTTTTCTCGGCCGCCGCGACAACATGCTGGTCGGTTACGGCATCGTCACCGGCCTGTCCGGTTCCGGCGACGCGCCGCGCAACCAGGCCACGCGCCAGGCCATGCAGAACCTGCTCTCGCAGTTCGACCTGGTGGTGCCGGTGGAACAGATCCAGAGCCGCAACGTGGCGATGGTGATGATCACCGCGACCCTGCCGGCCACCGCCAACGTCGGCGACAAGATCGACGTCAACGTGACCTCCACGGGCGATGCGCGCAGCATCGCCGGCGGCACCTTGATCATGAGCCCGCTGCGCGGCCCGGACAAGCGCGTGTACGCACTGGCCCAGGGTCCGGTCACCGTCGGCGGCTTCCGCTTCGACGGCAACGGCAATCTGCGCCAGAAGAACCATCCCACCGTCGGCGTTGTATCCGAAGGCGGCACCGTGGAAGTTCCGGTGCGCGCCGAGTTGGTCGCCGACAACGGCCATCTGGACTACATCCTCAAGAACGCCGACGCGGTCACCTCCGAGCGCATCGCCGCGCGTATCAACGAATCGATGGGCTCGGGCGCGGCGACCTCGCTGGACCCGGAAACCGTGCGCATCCGCGCGCCGCAGAACCCGGGCCGGCTCAACGCCTTCGTCGCCTTCATCGAAGGGCTGTCGGTGATTCCGGACGTGGCTTCGCGGGTGATCATCAACGAGCGCACCGGCACCATCGCCGCCGGCGGCGATACCCGCATCTCGCCGATCACCATCTCTCACGGCGATCTGCGCGTGTCCATCGACACCGAGTACACCGCTTCGCAGCCGAACTTCATCGGCATCGCCGACGACTCGGTGCGCAGCCTGATCGTCGGCAACAGCCGCCTGGGCGTCGAGGAAGGCGACCAGCACGTGGCCATGTCCTACAAGCAGACCACCGTGGCCGAACTGGTCGCCAGTCTGGCCAAGGCGCGGGTCAACACCCGCGATGTGATTTCCATTCTTCAAGCGATCAAGGCCGCCGGCGCGTTGCACGCCGACCTGGTCGTCCAATAACCGCCGCACCGCACTCAGGGGAAAGCACCATGACATCGCCGGTCATCGAAGCGATCGTAAGCAAGGCCCTGGACGGCCTGCATCTGCGCGAAATCGCCACCGCCCACAACGTCGCCAACGCCTCCTCGCCCGGCTTCGTGCCGGTGCGGGTGAGCTTCGAGGGCGAACTGCAACGCCTGGCCGCGGCCACCGCCGATCTGGCGCCGGAACTGCGCGCGGCCGAGTTGTCCTCGCTGCAGCCCGGCATCGCCGCGGCGACCGATCCGTCCGAGCGCAGCGTCAAGATCGATCAGGAAATCGCCATCGCCTCGGAAACTTCCGCGCGCTACGCCATGCTGATCGGCATGCTCAACCGCAGCCTGCAGATGCAGCAGCTGGCGATCCGGGGGAGCTGAGCATGAGCGACTCATTGTTCGCCATCGCCCGCTCGGGCATGGACGTGGAACGCCTGCGCATGGAAGTGGTCGCGCAGAACCTGGCCAACGCCGGCGCCGTGCGCGGTCCCAACGGCGAGAACTACCAGCCGATGCGGTTGATCTCCGGCCCGGGTTCGGCGCCGTCGTTCCAGCAGGTACTGGGCCAGTCGGCGCAGACTTATTCGCTGCACGCGCCGGGCGATCTGAGCGGCACCCGCAGCTACGGCGTGCAGGCCACCGCCGCGCCGCCCCGGATCGTCCACGACCCGGCCAATCCCATGGCCGACAAGGACGGCAACGTCGCCTACCCCGGCGTCGATCATGCCGGCGAGATGGCGCTGATGGTGCAGACCCAGCGCGTCTACGAGGCCAACGTCGTCATGTACAACTCCGCGCGCTCGATGTACATGCGCGCGATGGATATCGGAGGCAACAACCCATGAGCATCGACGCACTCGCCGCATTGATGTCGGCGCAATCGGCCGGCGCCGTCGCGCCGTCGCTGGCGCCCGCGACCGCCGCCCCGCCCGCGCAGAGCTTCGGCTCGATGCTGCTGGCCAACGTGATGCACGCCGACAACTCGGTGCAGGCCGCCGAGAAAGCGGTCGAAAGCTTCGCGCTCGATGGCCGCACGCCGCCGCATCAGGTCATGATCGCGCTGGAAGAAGCGCGCATGTCCCTGCATTACGCCCTCCAGGTCCGCAACCGGCTGGTCGAGGGTTACCAAGAACTGATGCGCATGCAGCTCTGACATGAACGCCGAAACCGCACCCTCGGGCTGGATCTCCCGTCTCAGCGCCGATTCGCGCGGCCGCCAGATCGCCATCGCGATCGGGCTGTCGCTGCTGTTCTTCGCCCTGCTGCTCGGCGGTTATCTGCTGCTGCGGCCGCATTACATCGTGCTGTTCCGCGACCTCAAGCCGCAGGATGCCGCGGCGGTGGTCAAGGAACTGGAAAAGGAAAAGATTCCCTACCGCTACGACGAAGCCAGCAACGCCATCCTGGTGCCGGAAGGCGAATCCAAGGCCGCGCGCATCAAGCTGGGCAGCGGCGATCTGCGCCTGCAGGACGTGGTCGGGCTGGAGCTGTTCAAGGACTCCGACCTGGGCCTGACCGAATTCGCGCAGAAGGTGAACTACCAGCGCGCCTTGCAGGGCGAAGTCGCGCGCACGCTGATGTCGCTGGAAGAAGTGGACATGGCGCGGGTGCACCTGACCTTGCCGGAGTCGTCGATCTTCCGCCGCGAGCAGGTCAAGCCCAAGGCGTCGGTGACGATCTTCCCCAAGGGCAAGGACGCGCTCGGCGAAGACAGCATCCGCGGCATCCAGAAGCTGGTCGCCGCCTCGGTGCCGGGCATGACCCCGGCCGACGTGATCGTGCTCGACCAGCGCGGCGCCGCCGCCACCGCGGACGAAACCGGCGAGGTGTCCGACCCGAAGTTCGCGCTCAAGCAGTCGATCGAGCGCAGCTACGAGAAGAAGATATCCGAACAGCTCGCGCGCGTGCTGCGCGAAGGCAGCGCCAACGTCAGCGTCAACGCCGACATCAACTTCGACCAGATCCAGACCACGCGCGAAACCGGCACCGCGCCGGCGCCGGCCGCCGAAGCCGGATCGCGCGCGCTGCCGCCGTTGCCCGCGGTGGCCGGCGGCAACGCCGCGCCGGCCGCGTCCGATCCCTTGCCGCCACTGCCGGGCATCGCCATCGGCGCGCCGGCGGCGGCACCGGTCAAGACCAACCGCGTGCTCGAACAGATCGTCTCCGCACCGGGCACGGTCCGCCGCCTCAGCGTCGGCATCGTGCTCGACCGCGAGCAGCCGCCGGCGGTGATGGCCAAGATCGAGTCGCTGGTCGCGGCCACGATCGGCCTGGACAGCAAGCGCGGCGACGTGATCTCCACGGTGGTGCGCGATCCGGCGCTGCCGATCGCGGCGGCGTTGCCGCCGGCCGGCTCGCTCGCCGGCGATTCGCCCGCCGTCGCCGATCGCGCCGCGCCGCCGTCGCGTCCGCGGACCGCCGCCAGCAACGCGGGCTGGACCGGTTTCAACCTGGGCAGCGCGGTGCTGATCGCCGTGGCCGCCGCGCTGCTGCTGATCGGTTGGCTGGCCCTGCGCGCGCTGCGCGGCAACGCCCGCCGCGAACGGCGTTCACTCACCCAGCAAGAGCGCCAGCAATTCGCCGCGCGCTTGAGGCTGCTGCTGGAAGCACAGGGGAATGCGCATGCCAAGTCCGAAGCCTGAGCGCGAGTTGCGCCGCGCGATCAGCCAGCTGAGCCAGTACTCGATCGAAGACATCGAGGCGATCTGGTCGCAACTCGATCCGCGCGAGCAGGAACAACTGCGGCCGATGCTGGCGCAAGCCAGCGAACTGCTGCCGGGCACGCAACTGCCGGGCCTGCAGCCGGCGGCGCCGGCGGCGGCGCAGAACGATCCGCTTGAGCGCGTACCGGCGGGCATGGCGGTCTACCTCGGCCGCCTGCCCGAAGCAGTCGCCGCGAGCGTGCTGTCCAGCTTCGAGCCGGCCGCGCGCGAATCGCTGCTGGCGGCGCTGCCGGACAAGGCCGCGCGCGAACCGCTGCGCGCATCGGCGTGCAATATTTCGCTGATGCCGGCGGCGCGGCGCGCCCTGCACGCGGCGGCGGTCGCCGCATCGCGTGAGGTCGAACTCAGCGTGGTCGAAACTCCCGCGCCGGCCGTCGTGCCGCGTCGCGGTCTGGCCGGCTTGCTGCGCCGGAGCCCGCGCGCATGAGCGTGATCAAGGCCGGCACCGTCCTGGTCAGCGGCGAGCGGCGTTCGACGCTGCAGGCCGCGACCGCGGGCGAAGCGCCGGCGGCGTTCGTCGATACCCAGGCGCTGCGCATCGCCGAGTTGGAAAAAGCCCTGACCGACGCCAACGCGCGCCTGGCCGCGCTGGCCAAGTCGGCCGACGCGCGCGAAAAGCAAGCGCAGGAACGCGGCCACGCGGAAGGCATGGAGAGCGGCAGGACGCAGGCGCAGCAGCGCCACGACGAACAGCTCGAAGCGCTGGCGCACGGCATCGCCGACGCGCAGGAAAGTTTTCAGCGCGAGCTCATTGAAACCGCGCAGCAGTGGTCGGTCGATCTGGCCCAGGCCGCGCTCGGCCGGGTTATCGGCGACACCGCGCTTTACGCCGAGCTGATCGCGCGCACGGTCGCCCATCATCTGCGCTCGCTCGCTCACGACAGCGTGCTGGCGATCGAAGTGGCCAGCGTCGATTTCCCGGACGACGCCGCGCTGCGCGCGGCCTTCGCCGAACAAGGCGCGATGCCGTCCTATCAGGTCAGCGCGCAGACCGGCCGCGCCGCCGGCAGCTGCGTGATCAAGCTCAAGCTCGGCCGTCTGGACCTGAGTCTGCCGTCGCAGCGCCAGCGCCTGGACGCCGCCTTCGATTCCGCGCAGGGACGCGACTGACATGACCGCGCACGCGCTGATCGACGCCATCCGCCAAGTCGATACCGTCGCCCGCCTGGGCACGGTCACGCGCATCATGCCGACCTTCATCGAGGCCGACGGTCCCGGCGTGCCGCTGGGTTCGCTGTGCCGCATCCGGCTCAACGCGCACGGTGGCGATCGCCCTTCGACCCTACTGGCCGAAGTGGCCAAGGTCGAAACCGGCCGCATCACCCTGGCCCCTTACGGGCCGGTGTCGGCCGCGCATATCGGCGACACGGTCGAAGCATTGCGGGTGGGCGCCAGCTTTCCGGTCGGCCCGAATTATCTCGGCCGCATCGTCGATCCGATGGGCGTGCCGCTCGACGGCGGCGCAGCCGTCGACGGCCCGCTGGAATCGTGGCCGCTGGCCGGCGCGCAAACGCCGGCGCTCGATCGCCTGTCGCCGCGCGCGCCGTTGGAAACCGGCCTGCGCACCATCGACGCCCTGCTGACCCTCGGCATCGGCCAGCGCGTGGGCATCTTCGCCGGCAGCGGCGTGGGCAAGACCACCTTGCTCGCCGATCTGGCCAGTCACGTGCAGGCCGATGTCTGCGTGCTGTGCCTGGTCGGCGAACGCGGCCGCGAGGCCGACGACTTCTGGCAGCACGCACTGACCGAACAGGCGCGGCAGCGCTCGGTGATGGTGGTGGCTACCTCCGACCAGCCGGCGATCCTGCGCGCGCGCAGCGTGCTGGTCGCGCTGTCGCTGGCGGAATACTTCCGCGCCCAGGGCAAACACGTACTGTTGCTGCTCGATTCGATCACCCGCTACGCCCTGGCGCTGCGCGAGATCGGCCTGGCCGCGGGCGAGCCGCCGACCCTGCGCGCCTACACGCCGAGCGTATTCTCTGCGCTGCCGAAGGTGATCGAACGCTGCGGTGCGTTGCGCCACGGCGGCGCGATCACCGCGCTGATGACGGTGCTGGCCGAGACCGACGACATCGACGACCCGATGACCGAAACCCTGCGCGCGCTGCTCGACGGCCACATCGTGCTGACCCGCGCGCTGGCCGAACAAGGCCACTATCCGGCGATCGACGTGCCGCGCAGCATCAGCCGCGTCTTCGGTCAGGTCAC
Organism: Lysobacter gummosus; assembly: GCF_001442805.1. Lineage (NCBI taxonomy): Bacteria > Pseudomonadati > Pseudomonadota > Gammaproteobacteria > Lysobacterales > Lysobacteraceae > Lysobacter > Lysobacter gummosus. The sequence continues at coordinate 5,136,907 of NZ_CP011131.1, forward strand.
CGGCGCCGAACACCGCGCCGCGGCCAAGACCGCGATCGCCCAGCTGTCGCTGTACGAGACCTCGCGCACGCTGGTCGAATCGGGCCTGTACTCGGCCGGCTCCAACGCGCAGCTGGACCGCGCGCTGCGCACGCGTCCGGCGCTGATCGACTTCCTGCGTCAGGAAAGCGGACAAGGCCACACCGGCGCGCAGAGCATTGCGCGCCTGCACGAACTGGTCGGCGGAGCCAAGCCATGAGCCGCGAGCGCCTGCACCAGCTCGACGAAGTCGCGCAGTTGCTGCGTCTGCGCCTGCAGAACGCGCAGATGCGCGCGGCGATGCTGCGCCGCGATGTCGATGCGGCGCAGCGCGCGCTCGATACGGCCAGCGCGCAACGCGACGAGATCGAAGCCGGCTGGCGGCATTCGTTGAGCGACGGCATCGGCCTGGATCTGAATTCGCTTTCGGCCTGGCGGGCGATGGCGCACGCCGCGCAATCGCGCTGCAACGCCGCCCAGCAGTCCTTGTGCAACGCGCGCGAAGCGCTCGAGGCATTCGGCCGCGAACTGATCCGCCACCAGAACCTGTCCGAACGCGGCGACGAACTGGCCGATCGCGAGCGCACGGCGGTGGCGCGCAAGCACGACGACAAAGTCAGCAACGCCATCCTGGAACGGCACAACGCGATGGAAGTGCAAGCATGAAAGTAAGCGGACCGATCCTGCCGCCGCCGGCCACGCCCGCGCCTTCCGGCACGGGCGCCGCCAAGGGCCAGGCGCGCGGGCAGTTTCAGAACATGATCCAGCGCCTGGAAAGCGACATGTGGGCGGGCGCCGAAGCCGGCGCTTCGCCGGTCGCGCCGGTGACGCCGCGCGTACCGGTGCGCGGCGCAGGCCCGGTCGCCGCGCCAGCGAAGCTGATGCCGGCCAGCTACCTGCGCGATCCCTCGCTGCCGGTCGATACCCAGACGCCCGCACCCAGACGCTACGACATCCGCGACATCGTCGCCGCGCAGGCGCCGCTGACCGCGCCGGTCGCGAGCGAGCGCGCCAAGTCGGGCGAACCATTGGCCGCGTTCGCGCCGATGCAAACCCCGCGCGCCCGCGCCGCCAGCACCGCCGGCGAGCCCGCCGCGGCCGCGCGCATCGCCACGCCCGCACCGCAACTGCCGCAAACGCATTACGAGGCGCTGGCCGAGCGCCTGAGCCTGATCAACGGCGCCGGCGGCCTCAGCGTGGCGGTGCGCGTGCGCGAGGACCGGCCGCTCGACGCCGACCTGCTCAAACGCATGATCGCGCGCGTGCTGCACGAACACGGCGCCGGCAACGCGCAGCTCTACATCAACGGAACGCACGCAACCACTTTCGACGGGGGAGAACGACATGGCGATTAGTCCCATCAACGGCGGCTCGGGCGCCGGCACTTCGCAGCGGATCGATTCGCTGGGCCTGGACATGCAGTCGCTGCTGCAGATCATCCTGACCCAGCTGACCTATCAGGATCCGCTCAAGCCGGTGGACAACTTCGAGTTCGTCTCCCAGCTCGCGCAGTTCACCTCGCTGGAGCAAAGCCGTCAGCTCACCGACAAGATGGATCAGCTGCTCGGCGTGCAATCGGCGACGCAGACGCTGGGCCTGCTCGGCCGCAACGTCGACGTGCAGGGCGACCAGGGCCTGATCAGCGGCGTGGTCAAGAACGTCTCGTTCAAGAACGGCCAGCCCGAGTTGACCATCACCACCGCCGGCGGCGAGTTCCTCGCCAACGCCAGCATTTCCCAGATCGTGCAAGTCCGCTAAAGGAGCGAGCCATGCTGGACAGCATCTACATCGGCATGAGCGGTCTGACCGCGCATTCCAAGGGTTTGCAGACCATCAGCAACAACGTCGCCAACCTCAACACGCCCGGCTTCAAGACCACGACGCCGCGGTTCTCCGACCTGTACTACGGCCAGCGCTTCTTCGGCGAAGGCCCGGACTCGGCGCGCATCACCAGCGCCGGCAGCGGCGTGGAGTACAGCTATTCCTCGCTGAACTTCAAGCAAGGCGAGATCCGCAAGAGCGACGGCCAGCTCGACCTGGGCATCGAGGGGCCGGGCTTTCTCGCCCTGCTCGGCGAACAGGGCGTGCGCTACGCGCGCACCGGCCAGTTCGTGATCAAGGACGACGGTACGATCCGCGAAAAGAACAACGACCTGCAGCTCACCACCCTCGCCGCCGACGGCAGCCTGGTGCCGGTCAGCCTCGACAAGCAGCGCGTGAGCCCGCCCAAGGCCACCTCCAGCATCAAGTTCAACGGCAACCTGATCATGGCCGCCGCGCCCGCCGCGGGCGCGCCGAACACCGACGTGTACTCGATTCCCAACGTCGAGCTGTACGACGCGGCCGGCACCAAGATCGTGGCGACGGTCAAGTTCACCCGCGACCGCAACGCCGCTTCGACCCTGCCCAGCAACATGACCTTGTGGCAGGTGAAGCTGGAGACCAAGGACGGCCAGTCGCTCGGACAGGGCCAAATCCGCTTCATTTCCAGCATCATCGAGTCGGGTGCGGACCAGTTGGAGATCACCATCAAGAGCGGCGCCGGCGACAGCAAGGTCAAGCTCGACTTCTCCAGCCTGAGCCAGTACTCGAACAGTTCCGACGTGCGCGTGACCAAGGCCGACGGCTACGGCATGGGCACGATGGCCTCGCTCAACGTCAACGACACCGGCGCGCTGGTGGTGAATTACTCCAACGGCCAGACCACCGAGCTGGGCACGGTGGCGATGGCGAACTTCTCCGATCCGCAGCGGCTGATCCAGCTCGGCGACGGCCTGTTCGACGCCTCGCAACTGCCGCCGCCGAACTATGTCGGCAGCAAGCAGGGCGCGGGCGAACTCGCCTCGGGCGTGACCGAAGCGTCCAACGTCGATCTGTCCACCGAGTTCGGCCGGCTGATCCTGATCCAGCGCGGCTTCCAGGCCTCCTCGCAGGTCATCAGCACCGCCAATGAAATGATCATGCAGTTGTTCCAGATGAAGAGCGGCCAAGGATGAGCGCGAACCAGAGCGCGGCCGCGGCCGCATCCGCGCAACGCTGGCGCCCGCTGGGCGAGGCCGATCGCGATTGGGCCCGCGCCGAGGCCGAGGCGGCGCTGCAGCGTTGGCAGGACGAATGGCTGGATCAACGCCTGCTCGGCGTGACCGCGGTGGAGACGCTCGCGCCCGGGCACGCGCTCGACGACGGCGCCGGCGCGCGCTGGCAGGCCGGCGATCGACTCGCCGCGCAGACCGACGCCGGCGCGTGGAAGCGTTATGCGCTGGCGGCGATGGCCTTGTCGGCGCAGGCCGACGCGCAGGTGCCCGAGGCGCTGCTCGCGCCGTTCAAGCATGAGCTGATGGAAAGCCTGCTGGCGCGGCTGGGCGGCGATTTCCTGCGCGGCGTTGATGCGCCGACGCTGCAGCGCGCGCTGCCCGGCAGCGGCTTCGCCCTGCCGCGCGGCGGCCTGCGTCTGCGCATCGGCAGCGCGCGCGATCCGCACTTGCTGGACCTGTATTGCGCGGCCGAACTGGCCTGGGCGCGGCCGATGAAGGGCGCACCGGCAGTGCCGCGCATCGACAAGCCCGCCCCGCTCAGCGCCGCGCTCGGCGACAGCGAACTGCGGCTGTCGGCGGTGATCGGCAGTTGCGAGCTCAGCGCGCTGCAACTGAGCGAACTGGCCGTCGGCGACGTGCTCACCACCTCGCAATTGCTGCACGAGGCAATCCAGGTGCGCCTGCACGCCGACGACGCGCCGCCGCGCACCGTCGCCCTCGGTCGGCCGGGGCGCTCGCAGCAGCGCCTGTCGATCGTACTTACTTCCATTACCCAAAAGTGATTCCCATGAACCCTTCGCTCGGCGTCAGCAAAATCGACATCATGCAAATCGATCTTCCGGAGCAGGCCGCCAGCGCGCCGGAAAAGAACCCGCAGCGCATTCCGATGGACATGCTTTCGGAAATCGCGGTCAAGGTCGAAATCCGCCTCGGCACGGCCAGGATCACGGTCAAGGAACTGATGGCGATGCAGGCCGGCTCGCTGCTGACCCTGGATCAGCACTTGCTGCAGGACGTGGACGTGCTGCTCAACGACCGCATCGTCGCGCGCGGCGAAATCGTCGCGGTCGGCGACCACTTCGGCGTGCGGGTCAAGGAACTGGGCGCCGCCTGATCGGGCCGGTTCGCCGTCCGGCGAACCGCCCGGGGATCCGAACATGCATATCGATTATTTCCGCGTCGTCCTGTCGCTGGCCCTGTGCCTGGGACTGGGCGTGGGCGCCATCTACCTGCTGCGCTCGCGCTTTCGCGGCTTGAGCTCGCGCGTCGCCCGCGACCTGTCCTTGCTGGAAAGCCTGCAGATCGACCCGCGCACCGCCGTGCACGTGCTGGGCTACAAGGGCGAGCGTCTGCTGCTGACCACGCGCGACAACGCCATCCACGTTACCGCCCTGCGCAGCGCCGACGCCGACGCCGCGAGCGAGCCCGCGCCGCAGGACGATGCCGCCGACACCAATACCGGCACCGATGCCACGGCCGCGAACGCCGCCGAACCCCACGCTGGAGCCCGCGCGTCATGAAGTCCTTCCTGCTGCGCCATCGCCGATGGCTGCTGCTGTCGCTGCTGCTGGCGGTGTTCGCCGCGGCCTCGGCCATGGCCGCCACGCCGCCGCCAGACCCGTTCACCCAGCAAGGCGGCGTGCTCACCGCGCTCAAGGGCGGCACCAGCGAAAGCGTGCGCATCGCCACCGTGCTCACCTTGCTGAGCATCGTGCCGGCGCTGGTCATTTCGATGACCGCCTTCATCCGCATCATCATCGTGCTGTCGATGATCCGCCACGCCTTCGGCATGCCGGAGACGCCGCCGACACCGGTGCTGATCAGCCTGGGGCTGCTGCTGACCGTGTTCACGATGTTGCCGACCCTGGAGAAGATCAACACCCAGGCCTATCAACCGTTCATGAGCGGCCAGATGAGCCTGGACGTGGCGCTGGAGAAAGGCGCCGGCCCAGCCAAGGAGTTCATGCTGCGGCAGGTGCGCGAGGACGAGCTCAAGGTGATGTACGAAATCTCCGGCAAGCCGCTGCCCGATTCGCCCGAGCAGGTCAGCCTGCTGCAGCTGACCTCGGCCTTCATCCTCAACGAACTGCGCGTGGCCTTCCAGATCGGCTTCGTGATCCTGCTGCCGTTCCTGTTGATCGACCTGGTCGTGTCCAGCGTGTTGCTGTCGCTGGGCATGCTGATGGTTCCGCCGGCGACGATCTCCTTGCCGCTCAAGGTGCTGATGTTCGTGCTGGTGGACGGATGGAGCCTGATCCTGCAAGGCGTGATTCTCAGCTTCAAATGATTTCTTCTGCCGCCATCGCCATGGACGAAACCCAGGCCGCGCCCGCTCCGGACGCGGCGCTGTGGGCGGCGATGCAGCAGGAAAACTCCAGCCAGGCGCGCGAAGCCATCTTCCTGCACTACCTGCCGTACGCGCAGGCGATCGCGGCCAACATCTACGGCGGGCGCTACAGCAAGGACGTGGAGTTCCGCGACTTCCAGCAATTGGCCTACATCGGCCTGCTCGATGCGATGGCGCGGTTCGATCACTCGCTGGGCAATTCGTTCAAGACCTTCTGCACCGCGCGCATCACCGGCAGCGTGCTCGACGGCATCAAGCAGCTCAGCGACACGCAGGAGCAGATCTCGCTCAAGCGCCGTCTGCAGCGCGACCGCCTGAATTCGCTCAAGGACAACAGCAGCCCGCGCAGCCGCAAGCTGACGCAGACATTGTCCGAACTCGCCGTCGGCCTGGCCATCGGCCACATGCTCGAAGGCACCGGCATGTTCGCCAACGGTCAGGAAGCCATTCGCCACGACGGCTACGAGGCGGTCGCCTGGCATCAGACCTGCCGCTCGCTGCGCCAGGCGGTGGGCATGCTGCCGACCGACATGGCCAAGGTCATCAGCTATCACTATTTCCATTCGCTGCCGTTCGAACAGATCGCCGGCATTCTGGGCCTGAGCAAGGGCCGCATCTCGCAGATCCATCGCGCCGGGCTGGGCCTGCTGCGCGAGAAGATCCAACCCCATCAACCTTCGCGGACCAAGAAATGAGAGACGACAGCTTCCCCACTGCCTGCGACGACGCCACCATCGAGGCGATCAAGGCGGCCATGCATCGTTCCGACGATGAAGCATTGGCGATGCTCGATCAGGCCATCGCCCGGCACCCGGCCGATGCGCGCCTGGCGCTGCTGCGCGGCTCGGTCTACGCCAGCCTGGGCCAATACCCCGGCGCGTTCGCCGATCTGAGCCAGGCCATCGTGATGGCGCCGGACTTGCACGCGGCGCGTTTCATGCTCGGCTATCTGGAGCTGTGCCACAAAGGCGCGGCGCAGGCGCTGGCGGTCTGGCAGCCGCTGACCCAGCTCGACGAGAGCCAGCCGCTGGGCGATTTCGCCCGTGGCCTCACTCAGCTGGTCACCGGTCAGCCCGAGCAGGCGCGCGCGTATCTGCAACGCGGGCTGGACGGCAATCGCGATCATCCCGAGCTGTCGCCGTTCATCGCCACGCTGATCGAGAAGTCGCACGAAATCGTCGCCGACGCGGCCGATGCGCAGGCCGGCGACTCCGCCCTCGCCGCCGGCATCGCGATCGCAGAAGCGAACCCGGCCGATGGCGACGAGCCCTCGCCGAGCAGTCATCTGCTGCTGGGCGATTACCTCGCCCGCCGCGATCACTGAGCCGCTCGCGATGCGCGCGGTGTCGTTGCCGATCCCATCGCCGTCCGCGCCGCACACGCGGCGGCGAGCTGCGCCCGCGCTGATCGCGCTGGCGGCGGCGTTGCTGGGCACGCAGACGATCGCGCCGGCCGCGGCCGATTGCATCGACGATGCCGCCAACTACCAGCGCGTGCATCCGCAGGTGCTGCGCGCGATCGCCTATCACGAGTCGCGGATGCGGCCGCAGACCGTCAACTACAACAAGAACCGCACCACCGACATCGGCCTGATGGGCATCAACACGGTGCACAACAACGAACTGTCGCGGCATGGCATCGACCAGGAGCGCTTGTTCGATCCGTGCGTGAACGCCTACGTCGGCGCATGGCTGCTTCGGCGCAAAGTAGACCGTTACGGACAGACCTGGAAAGCCGTCGCCGCCTATCACTCCGAAACACCGGAAGTGGGCGAGGCGTACATGCGCCGGATTCAAGAGGTGATGCGGCGCTGGGGTCTGCTGCCGGCGATGGCGGCCGGCAATAAACCGGCGGCGATCGCCGCGCCGGTTTCGACACCGGCGGCGCCGGTGTCGGTGCCTTCGTCCGCACCGGCGACAGCAGCGGAAGCGACCGCTGCTTCGGCTGCATCTGCAGCTTTGACAATGTCGGCAGCAAAAGCCGCATCTTCATCAGCGAGCGCCGTCTCCGCGGCAGCCTCGGAGGACCCGAACGCTCAAGCCGCCGCTCTGGCGACGATTCGTTGACGCTGCGGCTGAGTCTTGGAACGCAACATGCGCCGTCGTGGACGGCGTACCGATAGCGATCCCCTCAAGCCTCTTCCACGCAAGCCCGGCACAAGGCCCAGGTCTCCGCGTCGTCGGCCATCACCGACACCACCACGCCGATGGTCTGGTGGAACTCCGCCGAATTGGCCAGTTCGTCGCCGAATTCCTCCGCCAGCAGACCTTCGACCAGGCGATTGATCAGCACCCTCTCGTCGGTAACGCCCGCGGCCTTGAGCGCCTGCACGGCCTGCAGCGGCGAATTGCGCGCGGTCTCGCCGGCGCCGCCGCCGCTGGAGCGCTGCTGCTGCGACGCGGGTGCGCGCCCCTGCTTCTGCAGATGGACGCGCAGTTGCGCGATCAAGCGGTCCAGACGGGAAATCGAGGTCATTGCGACAGGGCTGAATAAGGAAGTGGTGAGTCTGACCGGTTTGCCGCCGCGACGCTGCGAGGCATCCGGCCGGCATGCGCGCGAGCATCGGCGAGATGCCCACGCCGGCGGCAGCACCGTGGCGAACATTATGCGCGATGGGCATGGCAAAACCGCCCCGCACTGGCCCTGTCGGCGCCGATTTAATGGCTCTTCCAGGCCCACCGGCCCCCTCGCATCGTGGCCGCAGGTCCCTATCGAGCCGCTCTCATGTCCCGTCCCGTATCGGCCACACGCCGCCGCCTCCTGTTCGATGCCGTCGCCGGCGCCGCCGCGCTGGGCCTGTCGCCGCTGGCCGCCGCCGCGTCCGCCCCGGGCCGGGTCAAGAAACTGTCCGGCACCGACATCGCGCTGCCGACCGGCGACGTGCACGATTTCGATTTCTTCGTCGGCCGCTGGACCTTCAGCAACCGGCGCCTGAAGCGGCGCTGGGTCGGCAGCGATGAATGGGACGAGTTCCCGGCCTCGCTGAGCTGCGAAAGCCGCATGGGCGGGATGGTCAACATCGACGAAGGCGTGTTCCCGACCAAGGGCTGGCAAGGCATGACCGTGCGCGTGTTCAACCTCAAGGAACGGCGCTGGTATCTGTACTGGATCAACAACACCACCGGCGAGTTGTTTCCGCCGGTGGCCGGCGGCTTCGACGGCGATCGCGGCGAGTTCTTCGGCGACGACCACGACGACGGCCGGCCGGTGAAGATCCGCTTCCGCTGGACCCGGGTGGACGCCGATCACGCGCGCTGGGAGCAGGCGTTTTCGCTCGACGGCAAGGACTGGGAAACCAACTGGCGGATGGAGCACACCCGCGTGAAGGCCTAGTAGCATGGCGGCATGGCCAAACATGCCGGATCGGTGTTCTCCGTGGATGTGACCGGGCTGGACGCGCAGGCCGGTCAGCCCGCGTACGCGCGCATCTGCGAGCGCATCCGCAGCGCGATCGTCAGCGGCGCGCTGGCGCCGAACGCGCGCCTGCCGTCGGGCCGCACTTTGGCGAAAGACCTGGGCGTGGCGCGCAACACGGTGGATTGGGCGCTGGATCAACTGGTCGCCGACGGCTACATCGTGCGCCGGCGCGGCGCGGGCAGTTTCGTCGCCGCGCAGCTGCCCGAACGCGACGCACCGCCGCTGGCGCCCAGGCGCGCGGCCAAGCCGCGTGTGGAAACCGCGCCGCGGCGCCTGTCGCAACGCGCCGATGCGTTGCGCAGTTATCCGGGCCACTATCTCGCCGCCTCGGCGATCCCGTTCACGCCGTCGCTGCCGCCGATCGATCTGTTCCCACGCGAAGTCTGGAACCGCCTGCTGCAGCGCGAAGCCAGCAAGGCCGGCAGCGACTACTGGGAGTACGGCGCCAGCAACGGCCTGCCGGCGCTGCGCGGCGCGATCGCCGCGCACGCCTCGGCGATGCGCGCGGTGCGTTGCTCGCCCGGGCAGGTGATCGTGGTCACCAGCACCCAGCAGGCGGTGGAACTGGCCGGCAAGGTGCTGGCCGATCCCGGCGCCAAGGCCTGGTGCGAAACGCCCGGCTATCAACCGGTGCAGCACTGCCTGCGCGCGGCCGGCCTGGAAGTGGTCGCGGTACCGGTGGACGCCGACGGCCTCGACGTGGACGCCGCGCTCGCCCTCGCCGGCGATGCGCGCGTGGCCTATGTCACGCCCGCGCATCAGTATCCGCTGGGCGTGGAGATGTCGATCCAGCGCCGCAAGTCGCTGCTGGCCTGGGCGAGGCAACACGACGGCTATGTGCTGGAAGACGACTACGACGGCGACTACCGCTACGAGGGCCGGCCGATCGCGTCGCTGCAAGGCATGGACGATCACGGCCGGGTGATCTACATCGGCAGCTTCAACAAGATCCTGTTCCCGGGCCTTCGCATCGCCTACGCGATCGTGCCCGAGCCGCTGGTCGCCGCCTTCGTCGATGCCAAGCACGCCGCCGACGGCCATACCGCCTTGCTGATGCAGGGCGCGCTGGCGGCCTTCATCCACGAGGGCCACCTGGGCCGGCATCTGCGCACCACCCGCGCGATCTACGACGAACGTCGCCTCGCTTTCCTGCACGAGGCGCAAACCTTGGCCGATCTGCTGGATTTCGGCCCGGCCATCGCCGGCATGCACGTGGCCGCGCGGTTCAAGCCGGCACTGGCGGCGAGGGTGGACGATCGCGCGGTCGCCGAGGCTTGCGCGCGCGAAGGCATCGCCGTGCATCCGCTGTCCAAATACGGGGCCGGCGAGCGTGGACTGGTGTTCGGTTTCTCCGGCGCCACCCGCGCCCAGAGCCATGCGGGGCTGACGATCGTGCGCGGCGCGATTCTCGCTGCGCTTGTTTGAGCGCGGCGGCTTGCCATGCGCGCACTCAGAGCGAGCAACGGAACTCTCCCTCTCCCGCGAGCGGGAGAGGGGCTCCATCGAGGTTCGACGTTCAGATCACCACATCGCCCACCGCCGCGCGCTGCACCGTCACCCGATCGCGGCCACCGGCCTTGCTCGCGTACAGCGCCGCGTCGGCGCGTTCGAGCAGTTGGTCGAAGCTCTCGCCCGGACGCAGCTCGGCGACGCCGACGCTCAGGCTCAAGGGCAGCATGCGGCCGTGCACGGTCGGCGGATTGGAGCTGATGGTGCGGCGCAGATGTTCGGCGACCACCAATCCTTGCTCCAGCCGCGCGCCGGGCAGGCCGACCAGGATTTCGTCGCCGCCGTAGCGGCCGCACAGATCGGTCGCGCGCAGACGGTTGCGGGTGCGCTCGGCGACCGTGCGCAAGGCTTCGTCGCCGGCGCTGTGGCCGTGCTCGTCGTTGATGCGCTTGAAGTGGTCGATATCGAAAAACACCACGGTCAGCGGGCGCTTGTTGAGATGCGCGTCGCTGATCGCCTGGCGCAGGCCTTCCTCGATCGCGGCGCGGTTCATCACGCTGGTCAGGCGGTCGTAGGTGGCGCGGTGCTTGGCGTTGTCGTGATCGCGGCGCAGTTGCTGCAGCTTCGCCGCCAATCCCATCAGCAGGCCCAGCCCGCCCAGCACCAGGCCGATGGGATAGGCGTATTCCAGCCAGGCAAAGATCGGCCACCAGCGCTGATAACTGCCGACCAGCACGATCAACACCGCCATCAGCGGCGTCCACGCCAGCATCAGGAAATACGCTTCGCGCTGCCGCCGCGAGATCGCCACCGCGCTGGCGTAGACGGTCGCGCCGATCACCACCAGCAGCACCACGTTGCCGAAGCTCGCGCTGATGCGCCAGGTGCGGAAGATCGAGATCGCCAGCAGGATGCCCAGCAGCCAGCTGCATACGTTGAGCACGCGCGCGATCCGCGGCTGGGTTACGCCGAGATCCAGGAAGAACATCAAAAAGCGCACGCTGGCCAACACCGCCGCGGTGTTGAGCACGACGTTGGTGCGGCGATCGGGCATCAGATCGCTGAACCAGGAAATCATCCGCACTTCGCCGCCCTCCACCGCCAGATTGAAGGTCTGCATCAGCAAGGTCAGGCACAAGAAGGCGTAGCCGCGTTCGCGCAGGCCGATCCAGAACGCGAACGCCAGCACCGAGATCACGCCCAGCGCCGTCAGCACCACGCTGCGCAGGGCGACGTGGCTCATGTCCTGGCGATGCACGGTGTCCAGAGGTTCGATCTGCAGCGTCGAGGTAGTCAGCCCGGTGCCTGCCACGCGCAGGTACAGCACTTCACCCTTGCGCATGCCGCCGTCGAGCGGAAACACCAGGAAGCGCGAGGAGTGCTGGAACGATGCGGCCTTGCCGTGCACCGAGCGGCGCACCGGCTCGGCATCGCCCGGACGCCAGACACTGACCGCCTTGCGGTACGGCTGGCTCATCACCAGTTGCGGCGCGTTGTTGGCGGCGACGTCCTGATTGGCGGTGAGCCGCCACCAATGCGCCTGTCGATCGATCACGTGAATCTGGTCGCCGCGTATCGGCACGAAGCGCTGCGCGTAGTCGCCGGCGAGCAGGCGCGCGGGCGCCGGGTCGGTCGCCGGCTGCAGCCGCGCCAGGGTAAAGGGCTGCGCGCAGGCGAGCGCCGTCACCGTCAGACCCAGCAGGGTCAGCAGGGTCTGCCAGATAAGACGCCAGGACCGATCCATTTCCTCAGCAACTCGATGAAGCCAGCGCGAGCATAGCCCAGCCGCGAGCCGCGTGATCTTACAGTTAGGGCGCAGTTCCGCACAGGATTGGGAACTCGATTCCGTTGCGAGAGATGAATCCGCCGCCGCGCCCCTTGCGCCGGCCCGCGCGGAGGCTTCGGCTCAGTCGCGGTAACGCTCCACGCCCAGGCCATCCAGACTGATATCGGGGGGGCGGCCGGCGATCAGATCGGCGATCACCCGGCCGGTACCGGCGGCCATGGTCCAGCCCAGCGTGCCGTGACCGGTGGCGAGGAACAGCCGGCGCAGCGGCGTGGCGCCGATCACCGGCGTGCCGTCGGGCGTCATCGGCCGCAACCCGGTCCAGAACTCGGCCTGCGCGGCATCGCCGCCGCGCGGAAACAGATCGCCGACCACGTGATTCAAGGTGCGCCGGCGCGATTGATGCAGGCGCCGATCGTAACCGGCCAGCTCCGCGGTGCCGCCGACGCGGATGCGATCGCCCAGCCGGGTGACCGCGACCTTGTGGGTCTCGTCCATGATCGTGGACTGCGGCGCATAGCGTTCGTCACTGATCGGCAAGGTCAGCGAATAGCCTTTCACCGGATACACCGGAATGCGGATGCCCACCGGCGCCAGCAGCAGCGGCGAATAACTGCCGAGCGCGAGCACGTAGGCATCGGCACGGCACGGGCCGGCATCGGTGTGCACGCCGCGCAGTTCGCCGCCTTCGCTTTCCAGTCGCTGGATATCCACGCCGAAACGGAATCTCGCTCCGAGCGATTGCGCCATCGCGGCCAGATTCTGCGTGAATTTGAAGCAATCGCCGGTCTCGTCCCCGGGCAGGCGCAACGCGCCGACGAATTTGTCCTTGACCAGTTCCAGCGCCGGCTCGTAGCGCAAATAGCCGTCGCGATCGAGCAACTCGAAGGCCACGCCGGATTCGCGCAGGATCTCGATGTCCTTGCCGGTGCCGTCGAGTTGGCGCTGAGTGCGGAACAACTGCAAGGTGCCCTGCTGGCGCGCGTCGTAGGCGATGCCGGTGTCCTCGCGCAATTCGCGCAGGCAGTCGCGGCTGTATTCGGCCAGCCGCACCATGCGCGCCTTGTTGATGCGGTAACGCGCATGCGTGCAGTTGCGCAGCATCGCCGCGCACCAGCGCAGCAGCGCCGGATCGAGCGCGGGCCGGATCACCAGCGGCCGATGCCGCATCAACAGCCACTTGATCGCCTTCAACGGCACGCCCGGCCCCGCCCACGGCGCGGAATAGCCCGGCGAAACTTCGCCGGCGTTGGCGTAACTGGTCTCCATCGCCGGCGCGGGCTGGCGATCGATCACTTCCACCTCGAAGCCGGCCCGGGCGAGGTAGTACGCGGCGGTGGTTCCGATGACCCCGCTGCCGAGAATGAGAACTTTGATGCGGGTCACCCTTGTGTGCGCGGGCCGGGACGCTCCCCGGGCGCCGAACAAGCGCAGGCTACCACCGCGATGCGCGCGACCGGAATCCCGCCACGCCGGGCCTTTCGATGCCGCGGCGCGGCGCTCAGTCGCGGAGCTTGAAGTCCGGATGCTCGTCGATCGAGCCGTCGGTGCGCAACACCACGAACTTTTTGCTATTGGCGCGGAACAGCACCGCGATGGGGTCCTGGAACAGCGGCCGGCGCACGAACTTCAAGGTCCAGCCGAACTGCTCCAGCGTCGTCAGCGCATCGAGCTGATGCCGGGTCAGGCCGGCGCGCAGGCCGACCGGGCTCACCAGTTCGGCCGGTTGACGGCGTTGACGGTCGGTCATGGCGTCGGCGCCCGTGCGCTGTGCGAAAACGGATTCCGACAATACCGCAGGGCGGCGCCGATGCAAGCCGGCGGCACGCGCGCAAGGCCGTGCGCGCCGCCGGGTTCGTGATGCAGTCCACGCTTGGCGACGACTGCCGCCATGCCCCGGCGCGGCGCGCGCTTATCGCGCCAGCAGGAAATCGACCACGGCGCGGTCGAAGGCCTCGCCGAATTCGATATTGGTCAGATGCACCGCCGGCCATGTCAGCAGCTTCGCGCCGGCGATGGTCGCGGCGATGGCTTCGCTGTGGCTGGCGGCGGTCACCGTGTCGTGCTCGCCGGCGATCACCAGGGTCGGCGCGACAATCAGCGCATTGGTGCGGCGCATGTCCATGTCGCGCACCGCGGCGTAGTTGCCGGCCAGGCCTTGCGGCTGCGTCGCCAGCAGCATCGCGCGAAAGGCGCTCACCACCGGGGCCTCGGGCTCAAGCATGTGCGCGGGAAACCAGTTGCCGAGGAACATCTGCGCGGTATCGACCATGTCCGGCGCTTGCAATACCGAAGCGATGCGCTCGCTCCACTGCCCGGCCGGACCGAGATAGGCCGAGGTGTTGCTCAGGATCAACCGGTCGATGCGCTCGGGCGCATGCACGCCCAGCCATTGGCCGATCATGCCGCCGAGCGACAGGCCGAGAAAATGCGCGCGTTCGATCCGCAGGGCGTCGAGCATCTCGATCACGTCGCGACCCAGGCGATCGAGCGAGTACGCGCCCGCCGGCACGTCGCTGCCGCCGTGGCCGCGGGTGTCGTAGCGCAATACGCGAAAGTGCTGCGTCAGCGCCGGGATCTGCGCGTCCCACATGCTCAGGTCGGTGCCGATGGAATTCGACAGCACCAGCACCGGCCGGCCCGCGTCGCCATCGAAGCGGTAAGCGACGCGCACGCCATCGCCGGTGTGGAAGTAAGACAAGGTGTTCATGAGGCTTGTTTCCCTGGAATCGTTCGCGACCCCGCGGCGGCGCGTCGATCGCGCTGCCCGGCGGAATGCCGCGACGGCCTGCGCCGTGGAAACAAGGCTAGTTGCGGCCCGCCCGGCTTGATATTACAAAGATCGCACAGTCTTTGTAATTAAACCCGACAGGCCCGCCGCATGAGCGCTTTCACCCTGCACGACCTGCAATGCTTCGACGCCGTGGTCCGCGCCGGCGGCTTCCAGGCCGCGGCCGCCGCCCTGCATCGCTCGCATCCGGCG
Source organism: Lysobacter gummosus (assembly GCF_001442805.1). NCBI lineage: Bacteria > Pseudomonadati > Pseudomonadota > Gammaproteobacteria > Lysobacterales > Lysobacteraceae > Lysobacter > Lysobacter gummosus. The sequence goes on from NZ_CP011131.1 coordinate 5,151,942, forward strand.
GTGTTCGCCGCGGTCGCAAAACTCGAACGCCAGCTCGGCCTGAGCCTGCTCGATCGCAGCGGCTACCGGGTGCGACCGACCGCGGCCGGGTTGTCGCTGCATCGCCGCGCGCAATCGCTGCTGCGCGAATTGCAGGAACTGCGCACGCACGCCGAGCAGCTGGCGATGGGCGAGGAAAGCGAACTGCATGTGGTGATCGGCGACCTGTGTCCGCGCACGCAGGCGCTGGCCCTGCTCGGCCGCTTCTTCGGCCGATGCCCGGGCACGCGGCTGCATCTGCATTTCGAGGCGGTGAGCGGGCCGTGGGAGCGTTTGTTCGACGATGAGGCCGATCTGATCGTGCACCGCATCGACAAGAGCGACGCGCGCCTGGAATGGATCGACCTGTGCGAGGTGGCGATGATACCGGTGGTCGCGCCCGGATTCCTGCCGTTTCCGGTCACCCGCGCGATCCGTCCCGAGCAGATGCGCGGGCTCACCCAATGCATCATGCGCGACAGCGCGCGGCATTCGCCGCCGCAGGATTACTTCACCGTCGAAGGCGCGCATCAGTGCACGGTGGCCGATCAGGCGATGAAGAAGGACATCATTGCGCAGGCCATGGGCTGGGGCCACATGCCGGGATTCATGATCGAGGACGAGTTGCGCGACGGGCGCCTGCAATCGATCGTCGGGCGTTATCTGCCCGGACGCCGCGAGCAACTGGTCGTCGCGCGCCGCCGCGATCGCGCGCAGGGGCCGGTGGCCAATCGCTTATGGGATTACCTGCTGGAACACGCGCCGGCGTTTCGCGACTCGCTCAAGCCGTCGGCCGCGACGGCGCGCAAAACCGCGGCGCGCAAGAAAACCCGATAGCACGCACTCGCGCTTTCCTGTCAATGCCGGCAAGCGCGACGCGGAAACCCGCGCTCTAGCTGTTCTTGCTCCAGCGCGAACGCGGACGATCGCCCAGGATCGTCTTCGACGACGAGCTGAGCATTTCCGGCTCGGTATTGGCGCCCAGCGATTTCAATCGCACCGAGGTGTAGTTGCCGTCGCCGAGCAAATCCAGACTGGCGGCCGGATTGCGCAGCAGCGCCTCGCGTTGCAGGAACGTCTCCGCGCCCACCACCGGCGGACTGCGCAGGCTGCACAACTCGATGTCGAGTTTCAGCCGGCTGGTGCCGGAGGTGCGCCAGGGATGGCCGGGCACCAGGCGGCTGACGATCGCGCTGTCGAGCTTGATCGTCACCGTCTTGTTTTCGATCGATTCGCATCGACCCACCGCGATATCAAACATGGTCTGCATCACGACCTCAGTGCGAGACATAAGTGAGCACGCTGTCGAGTCGGGCGGTGAGCAACAGGCTGCGAAGTCGCGCCTCGATGACCGGTATGTTTCCAAGCCTCGGCGAAGCGCGTAGCGAATAAACCGCGGTACGTTTTCCCAGCAAGTATCGGTGCATCCGCTGCACCGTGACGTTCGTCGTTCCGCAAGCTTCCATCCAGATCAGTCGTAGCGGCGCGGGCCCTACCGTTTGTCCGTTGGACAGCGTGAACTGGAACCACTCAACGTGATTATCCATTTTGGTTCCCACACTACAGTCGGGCCAGTATGCGCTTATAAGCCTGCGGAAGTTGAATGGGGCCGCGCCGACGAAATGTCTCGCTTAATCCGTATAAAGGGCGTAGGGTGGAAAGGCGACCCGGCTTCTCGCGATTCATAAGACGCTGCAACAGCGTCGCTGCCTGCACGACGGCTCACGTCACCCGAGGCTCTTTGCGATATCACACCCGTGTCATCGATCTTCGGATCGGTGAGTTCGACTATCGCATCCGCGCACTCAAGGATCGGCAACAGTTTTTCGATCCCGACGAAGAAGCCGAACGCGCCGGCGTTCCGCCCGCGATGTGGAGCATCTTCGGCCAGTTGTGGCCGGCCGGAGTGCACCTGGCGCAGGAAATCGCCAAGCGCGACGTGCGCGGCCTGCGCATTCTGGAAATCGGTTGCGGCCTGGCGTTGAGCAGCCTGGTGCTGCGGCGCGGCGGCGCCGACGTCACCGCCACCGATCAGCACCCGCTGGCCGAACGCTTTCTGCATCACAACTGCGGCCTCAATCACGTGAGCGAGGTCGCCTATTGCCATCTGGATTGGCGCGACGACATCGACCTCACGCTGGGCAAGTTCGACCTCATCGTCGGCAGCGACGTTCTGTACGAGCGCAATCACGCGACCTTGCTGTCCAACGTCATCCAGCTCTATGCAGGCACCGACGCGGAAATCCTTATCGCCGATCCAGGCCGCGGCAACTGCGGCGCCTGGACCGGCGCGATGCTGGCGAAGGGATTCACGTCCACCGAAAGCCGTTTCTCGGTCGAAGGCCGCACCGCGCTGAGCGGACGTTTGATGAAACTCCACCGCTGAGGCGGCGACGCGGCTGCGGGACGAACTACAAATCGACACGAATTGGCGGCGCCGCGCGCCGCGCGTTGAGGCAGGATATCGATCCGGCCATTCAAGGCCTCAGCCGCCTGCCCCGCGATGGACTTCGACCCGCAAGGCCAGTATCCCGATCAGGTGACCAAGCACATCCGGATCGACGCGTCGCCGTCGAAGGTCTGGCGCGCGCTGACCGTCCCGAGCGAAGCGGTGGCATGGATGTCGGACGAACCGCTGGAGTTGATCACCGACTGGATCGTCGGCGCGCCGATCCTGATTCGCGGCATCCTGCATGGACGGCTGCGCTTCCAGAACAGCGGCAGAGTCGAAGCCTTCGAACCCGAACGCGTTCTTCAGTACAGCCACTGGAGCTCGCTATCGCGCCGGGTCTTGCCCGATCTTGCGCACAATCACGTCGTTATCCGCCTCGAACTGCAGCCGTCGGATGCGGGCACGGATCTGCGGCTGAGGCTGAGCAATCTGACCAGCTACGCGGTGTACGGGCACATCAATTATTACTGGGAAATCGCCTTGGTCGCGTTGAAGCGGCATTGCGAATCGCCGGCGGCGGACTAGGCGTCGATGTTTACCGGCGCACGTGAAACCCGCCGCCGCCGAGCAACGCCTCGACCTCTTCGACCGACACCGGATTGAAATCGCCGGGTATCGAATGCTTCAGGCAGGCCGCGGCCAGGGCGAAATCGAGACTGCGCGCATCGTCCATGCCGCTGCACAGGCCGTGCAGGAATCCGGCCGCGAACGCATCGCCCGCGCCGATGCGATCGACGATGCCGGCCAACTCGCGCGGCGCGGCGTGGCCTCGTGTTCCGTCGCGATGGAACGACCACGCCGACAGGACGTGATGATCGACATCGCGCTGTTCGCGCTGGGTGCACACCAGCCGCTGCAGATGCGGGAAGGCGTCAAACGCGCGCGTCGCGGCCTGACTCAGGCTGGCGTGGAACGGCTCAGCAAAGATCTCGCCGCCCAGCGCCACGGCGATGTCGCGGTGATCGGCGAAGATCAGATCCGTCTGCGCCATCAACTCGCGCAGGATCGAACCCGGATCGCCGCCCCATTGCTGCCACAGCTTGGCGCGGAAATTTCCGTCGAAGCACACGCGCACGCCGGACGCGCGCGCCGCCGTTGCAGCGGCCAGCGCGGCTTGCGCGCCGGCCACGCCCAGCGCCGGCGTCACGCCGGACAGATGCAGCCAGCTCGCGCCGGCCAACGCCTTCGACCAGTCGTAGCGGTCGGCGCCGGCGCGCGCGAACGCCGAATCGGCGCGGTCGTAGAGCACGCTGCTCGGGCGCTGCACCGCGCCGGTTTCGAGGAAATACAAGCCCATGCGGCCCGGCGCCACATCGACCAGACGGGTATCGACGCCGTGCCGGCGCAATTCGCCGATGGCCGCGTGGCCGAGCGCGTTATCGGCGACCACGCTGAGCATCGCCGCCTCATGGCCGAAACCGGCCAGCGACACCGCGACGTTGGCTTCCGCCCCGCCGATGCACACCTCCAGCCGCGGCGATTGCAGCAGACGCTCGCGGCCGGGCGCGGCCAGCCTGATCAGCAATTCGCCGAAACACAGGATTCGTTCTGCCATGCGGTTTTCTCGGAATGGGTTAGTGTCGCGCGCCGTTGCGGCGCGGGCTGGGCGGGGATGCGTGACTCTCGGTGTCATGTCCCGGGGACACGGTATCAGGTGGGGCTTGGGGCTGGGAGCGGGCTGGGGTCAAGTTGGCCGGTGCGGCTTGGCGCGGAGGCGTCGCGACCGGGTCGATTAAACTGCCTAAATATCAATTACTTAAGGCCATCGCCTCGAACAAGTTCGTGGGCCGGCGGAATTCCTCCTGCTCGGTTTATTGTCAATGACACCGGTTTCCTATACAACTTGTTCCATCAGAAATCGCGTTCCGAAGGACCGCCCCGGCATGGATAAACACCCGTTCGACGACTCTTTCGACCCGGCCGCCGTAGCGGCGCGCCTGGTCCTGGCGCGGCGGACGGCCGAAGCCTTGCCGGTCTATCCCGGCCCGTTGCCGCGCAGCCTGGACGAGGGCTATCGCGCCCAGGACCGGGCGATCGCGCAGTGGGGCAGCGAGGTGGCCGGCTGGAAAGTCGGGCGCATTCCGGAAAGTTGGGAACAGCGCCTGGGCGAAGACCGTCTGGTCGGGCCGATCTTCGCCGAGGCGGTGCAGCACGTCGCCGACGGACAGGCCGGCCGGTTCGCGGTGATCGAGCGCGGCTTCGCCGCGGTCGAGGCCGAATTCGTGTTCGAGCTGGGCCACGACGCCCCGCCCGGGCAACTGGATTTCAGCCACGCCCAGGCCGCCGCGCTGGTGTCCGCGTTGTCGATCGGCATCGAACTGGCCGGCAGCCCGATGCCGATGATCAACGCGCTGGGCCCGCCGGTGGTGGTGTCGGACTTCGGCAACAACGCCGGCCTGATCGTCGGCCCGCGCATCGCCGCCTGGCAGTCGCTGGCCGACCACGAGCTGACCTGCGAGACCTTCATCGACGAACGCAGCGTCGGCCGCGGCGGCGCGGCCTCGATTCCCGGCGGTCTGCTCGCGGCGCTGGCGTTCGCGCTGACGCGCTGCGCGCGGCGCGGCCATCCGCTCAAGGCCGGCATGTACGTGACCACGGGCGCGGCGACCGGCATCCACGACATCCTTGCTGGACAGCGTTCGCGTATTTCCTTCGGCCGTTGGGGCAGTCTGCATTGCGAAACGGTGCCGGCCCGCGGCATCGCGGGGGCGATCGCATGAGCACACGCCGCGAATTTCTCCGCGGCCTGGGCGCCGCCGGCATCGCCGCCGCGGCGCCGTCGGCGCTGTGGGCCGAGGACGGACGCCGCCTGCTCACCGCCACCGATGTCCACGTCAAGGACTATCCGACGGTCGCGGCGATCGAATGGATCGGCCAGCAATTGCAGCAGGCCACCGGCGGCCGCCTGGGCTTGCGCATGTATCACTCCGGGCAACTGGGGCGCGAGTCGGAAGCCATCGACATGGCGCGCTTCGGCGCCATCGACATCACCCGCGTCTACAGCGGCGCGCTCAACAACGCATTTCCACTGACCCAGGTGCTGTCGCTGCCGTACGTGTTCGACTCGGTGGCGCATCTGCGCCGCGCGCTGGACGGCGGCGTCGGCGCGCAGGTGCTGCGCGGCTTCGCTTCGCGCGAACTGGTCGGACTGGCGATCTACGACTGCGGCGCGCGCTGTTTCTACAACACGCGCAAGCCGATCCGCACCCCGGCCGACATGCACGGATTGAAGTTCCGCGTGCCGTCCTCGGACATCTTCATGCGCATGATCCGCCTGCTCGGCGGCAATCCCACACCGCTGGCCTACGGCGAAGTGTTTTCCGCGCTGCAGACGCATCTGATCGACGGCGCCGAGAACAATCTGCGCAGCTTCCACTCCAGCCGCCAGTTCGAGGCCGCGCATTACTGGTCGCAAAGCGCGCACTCCTATGCGCCGGACGTGCTGCTGATGTCCAGGCGCAGTTTCGATTCCCTGCGCGCAGGCGACCGCGAGTTGCTGCTCGACCTGGCGCGCAGGTCGGTGACCGTGATGCGTCAGCGCTGGGACGAATCGGAAACCAGCGCACGCGCGGCCCTGGTCGCCGCCGGCGTGCGCATGAACGAATGCGACCTGCCCGCGTTCCGCGCCGCGGTCGCGCCGCTGCTGTCCGACTACCACCGCGTGCCGGCGCTGGAAGCGCTGTACCGCGATGTCCGCTCCCTGGCTTGAGGCATCGATCGTGGAAGAGACTCTCGATACGCATGAGCGCGCCGCCTCGCCGGCGGCCCTCGGCCTGCTGGACCACGTCGCCACCGGCGCGGTCGCCATCGCCGGGACGGCCCTGGTCGGCATGGTCGCGGTGCAGGCGCTGCAGGTGTTCGCGCGTTACGTTCTCAACGATTCGCCGGGCTGGACCGAGCCGGTCGCGTTGATCCTGCTCAATACCGCGATGAGCTTCGGCGCCGCGGCCGGCGTGCATCACGGCGCGCACTTCGGCTTCTTCGTGCTGGTGCACTGCGCGCCGCCGTTGCTGCGGCGGGCGATGCTGGCGCTGTCCAACAGCGTGATCGCGCTGATCGGCGCGGCGCTGGCGTGGTGGGGCGGCGAACTGCTGCTGGACGGAATCGACATCCCCATGGCCGGCGCGCCGCTGCCGCAAAGCGCGGTGTACGCGCCGATGGCGATGGGCGGCGCGCTGATGGCCTTGTTCGCGCTCAAACGGCTGGCCGCGGTGCTCGCGCCCGCCCCCTCGACGATGCGGAGCGAATGATGGAAGTCGCGATTCTGTTCGGCGTGTTCGCGATCTTGCTGATGATCGGCGTACCGGTGGCCTACTCGCTCAGCTCGGCGGCGCTGGCGACCTTGCTGTGGATCGGCCTGCCGCCGATCGTGGTGGTGCAGCAGATCGCCGCCGGCGCCGGCTCGGCTTCGCTGATCGCGATCCCGCTGTTTATTTTCGCCGGCGAAATCATGCTGCGCGGCGGCATTTCCGAGCGCTTGATCGGTCTGGCCTCATCGCTGGTCGGGCATCTGCGCGGCGGCCTGGGCCAGGTCAGCGTGCTGTCGTCGCTGTTCTTCGGCGGCGTGTCCGGCTCGGCCATCGCCGATGTGTCGGCCATCGGCGGGGCGATGATCCCGCAGATGGTCAAGCGCGGCTTCGACCGCGATTTCGCCGTCAACGTCACCATGACCGCGGCCATGGTCGCTCTGCTGGTACCGCCTTCGCACAATCTGATCCTGTACTCGGCCTCAGCCGGCGGCAGCATTTCGATCTCCGACCTGTTCGCCGCCGGCATCGTGCCGGCGCTGCTGATGACGGTCACGCTGATGACCACGACCTGGATCATCGCCCGCCGCCGCGGTTACGTGGTCGAGCCGTTCCCGGGCCTGGGCATCGTCGCGCGCCGCTTCGTCGCCGCGTTGCCCGGATTGATGCTGGTGGCGCTGATCTTTATCGGCATCCGCGCCGGCATCTTCACCGCGGTGGAGAGCGCGGCGATCGCGGTGGTGTACGCGCTGCTGGTCACTGCGCTGGTCTATCGCAACCTGCGCTGGCGCGATTTCCTCGAAACCGTGACCGGCGCGGCGCGCACCACCGGCATGATCTTGTTCGTGATCGCCTCGGCCGCCTCGTTCGGCTGGCTGCTGGCCTATCTGCAGGTGCCGACCGCGGCGGTGGACGCGCTGACCAGCATCACCACCGACAAGAACCTGCTGTTGCTGCTGATGATCCTGATCCTGCTGGTGCTGGGCACGTTCATGGATCTGGCGCCGATGATCATCATCTGCACACCGATCTTCCTGCCGCTGGCCAAGGCCATCGGCGTGGACCCGGTGCATTTCGGCATCATCCTGATCCTGAAGGGCGGCATCAGCCTGATCTCGCCGCCGCTGGGCTCGGTGCTGTTCGTCGGCACCGCGATCGGCAAGATCAGCATCGGCGAGGCGCTGCGCACGATCTGGCCGTTCTGGCTGTCGGCCCTGGGCGTGCTGCTGGTGGTGACGTTCGTTCCACAACTGTCGCTGTGGCTGCCGTCGCTGCTCAAGCACTGACGGCGGCGCCGGCGCCGGTTCGTTCGCGATCCGGCGCCCGGCGCGGCTTGCGCGGCCACGACCGCGCAAGTGGCCGAGCCGGCGGGCTAGAATCACCGCAACGCTCTTCTGGCCTGCCTGCCCATGCCGCGCAAGAAAACTGAACATCCGGCGCCGGCTCTGGCCAAGGCTGCGGCGCCGGTGCGCCAGGCGCCGGACAAGGCGAAGACGATCAACGACATCGCGCGCCTGGCCGAAGTGTCCAAGAAGACGGTATCGCGGGTCATCAACCATTCGCCGCTGGTGCACCAGGAAACCCGCGAGCGGGTCGAAGCGGTGATGCGCCAGTTCAACTACACGCCCGATCCGTTCGCGCGCGGGCTGGCGTTCCGGCGTTCGTTCCTGATCGGCATGGTCTACGACAACCCGACCGCGCAGTACATCGTCAACATGCAGTACGGCGCGCTCGACGCGATCCGCGACTCGGGTTTCGAGCTGGTCGTGCACCCCTGCGACAGCCGCAACCCGGGCTATATCGACGGCGTGCACCGCTTCGTCCAGCAGCAGAAGCTGCACGGGGTGATGCTGGTGCCGCGCGTGTCGGAAGACCAGGCGCTGGCCGACATGCTCGCCGACATCGGCTGCCGCTATTCGCGCATCGCCTCGGTGTCGCTGGACGAAGCCTCGCGCATGGTCATCACCCACGACCGCGACGGCGCCGCGGAAGCGGCCGATTACCTGCAATCGCTGGGCCATCGCGATATCGCCCTGATCACCGGCCCGTCCAGCTATCGTTCGGCGCATGAACGCACCGCCGGTTTCGTCGAGGCGTTGAGCAAGCGCGGGATCGAACTGCCGGCCGCGCGCATCGTCGAAGCCGGCTACACCTTCGAATCAGGCGTGGCCGCGGCGGAACGGCTGCTCTCGGGCAACCAGCGGCCCAGCGCGATCTTCGCCGGCAACGACGAAATGGCCGCGGGCGTGTACAAGGTCGCGCTGCGCGCCGGCATCAGCATTCCGCAGCAGTTGTCGGTGGTCGGTTTCGACGACAGCCCGCTGGCGTCGCGCTTGTGGCCGGCGTTGAGTTCAGTGCGGCTGCCGGTGCGCGACATGGGCCGGATCGCCGCGTCGATGCTGCTGCAGTCCGAACCCGGCGCCGCTTCGGTGGCCTCGGCCAGCGTGCGCCCGCATCTGGTCGTGCGCGATTCCTGTCAGCCGCCGGCGTACTGACGCCTCGCTGAAGTCGCTATTTGAGCCAGCGCGCGCCTCGATCCCCGGGGCGCGACGGCTCTGCGCGGCCGCCGCGTTCTTGCGTTGCTCAGCCGCCGAATCCCCGTCTTCTGACCGTCCTGCGATGGCGCTGTCCGCCCTAATGACACCGGTTACCTTTCGGGACTAGAATCGCCCGAAACCCCTCGCCCACGTCATGTGCGAGCGCCACCTCGGGAGTTCCTCGATGTTCCAAAAGACCTATCACGCGACCCATCCGGACATGATGGCCGGCGCCAGCAACCAGCAATTGCGCGATCGCTACCTGATCGCGGATCTGTTCGCCGACGGCGAAGTGCGCCTGAACTACTCGCACAACGAACGCTTCGTCATCGGCGGCGCCGCGCCGACCGCCGCACCGATCAGTCTTCCCGCGCAAACCGAACCGGCCTCGGCCGCGGGCAAGCCGTTCCTGGAGCGGCGCGAGTTGGGCATCGTCAATGTCGGCGCCGGCGCCGGCACGGTGGTGGTCGATGGCCAGAGCTATTCGCTGCAACCCAAGGACGGCTTGTATGTACCGATGGGCAGCACCGAGGTCGTGTTCGCCTCCGACGACGCCGCGCAACCGGCGAAGTTCTATCTGGCCTCGACCCCGGCGCATGCGCGCTACGAGGCCGTGCACATCTCCATCGATCAGGCCGTGCCGCTGCTGCGCGGCGCGCTGGAGACCTCCAACGAACGCACGATCTACCAGTACATCGTGCCGGCCACCTGCCGCTCGTGCCAGCTGCTGCTGGGCCTGACCGTGCTCAAGCCCGGCAGCGTGTGGAACACCATGCCGCCGCATCTGCACGACCGCCGTTCGGAGGTGTATTTCTACTTCGACCTGGGCGATCAGCAGGTCATGCATTTCATGGGCGAGCCGGCCGACATGCGCCACCTGGTGATCCGCAACGACGAGGCCGTGGTGTCGCCGCCGTGGTCGATCCACATGGGCTCGGGCACGAAGAACTATTGCTTCATCTGGGCGATGGGCGGCGAGAACCTCGACTACACCGACATGCAGCAGATCGACATCTGCCAGCTCAAGTGAGGAGGCGCGCGTGAACCACGACGATCCTTTCAGCCTGAGCGGCAAAGTCGCGCTGGTTACCGGCGCCAATCGCGGCCTGGGCCAGGGCATCGCGCTGGCGCTGGCGCGAGCGGGCGCGGACGTCGCCTGCCTCGCCAGCGGTGCTTCGCACGACACCGTGCAGCATGTGCGCGGCCTGGGCCGGCGCGCGCATGCGATCCAGGCCGACCTGTCGAGCCTGGAGCCGATCGAGCGCATCGTCGGCGGCACGGTCGAGGCCTTGGGCGCGATCGACATCCTGGTCAACAACGCCGGCCTGATCCGGCGCGCGGACGCGATCGACTTCAGCGAGGAGGATTGGGACGCGGTGATGAACGTCAACCTCAAGAGCGCGTTCTTCCTGGCCCAGGCCGCGGGCCGGCGCATGCTCGCGCAGGGGCGCGGCAAGATCGTCAACATCGCTTCGATGCTGTCGTTCCAGGGCGGCATCCGGGTGCCGTCCTACACCGCGAGCAAATCCGGCCTGGCCGGCATCACCCGTTTGCTGGCCAACGAATGGGCCGGCAAGGGCGTGAACGTCAACGCGATCGCGCCGGGCTACATGAGCACGGACAACACCGCGCAACTGCGCGCGGACGAAACGCGCAACCGCGACATCCTGGCGCGCATTCCGGCCGGGCGCTGGGGCGAGCCTTCGGACCTGGGCGGGGCGGCGGTGTTTCTTGCCAGCCGCGCGTCGGATTACGTCAACGGCGCGGTGTTGCCGGTGGATGGAGGGTGGCTGGCGCGTTGAGGGTGGCGGGCCCTCACCCCAACCCCTCTCCCGCGAGCGGGGCTTGGTGCGGCGGCGCGCTGATCGTTTTCGCGCTCAAGCCGCCGCGTACATTGCCCGCGGCGACGCCGGCCGCGTGAGCCAGCGACGCCGCGAGCGCGCAAGCGCCGCTGCGCCGCGACGCCCGCGCCGCGACATCACTTGTCGAGCAGATTGTCGGTATTGGCCGCGTTGTTGATGATGTTGGAGAACGGCAGCAGCTGATTGACGAAGCGATTCCAGCGGGTCACGCCGGCCGGTCCCACGAACACCACATCGCCCGCGCGTACCGGGAACTGGCTGGCCAGCGCGTAGGACGCCGGCGACTTGGCGTTGAGGTGATAGATCATCGCCGGTTCCTTGCGCATGTCTTCCACGCCGCGGATCACGTAGACCGCTTCGCCCTTGGCGGTCAGCGGATTGAGCCCGCCGGCGCGGCCCAGCGCCTGGGTCAGGGTCATGTCGGTGGTCTTGAAGGTCAGCGCCTGCGGGCGCATGACTTCGCCGACCACATAGACTTCCTTGCGATCGTTGTACGGCATGTACAGATGATCGCCGGCCTTCAGGTAAATATCCTTCGCCACCGACTCGCCGCGATTGAGCCCGTCCAGATCCAGGTGGTACTGCTTGTCGCCGCGGGTCAGCACGAATCCGGACAGGTCCGCGCGGATCGGGTCCACCGTCGCCGCGCCGATCGCCTGCGCCAGGGTCAAGGGCGTGGCGGTGATCGACTGGCGGTCGGTCTTGACGAACGCGCCCTGCAAGGTCACGCGCTGGCTGCCGTAATCGATGATGCTCAGATCGACCTGCGGGCTTTCGACGAAGCGCGAAATCTTGTCGGTGAGCAGCGTGCGCAGCTCTTCGATGGTCAGGCCTTCCGCGCGCACCACGCCGACATACGGATAGAACAGCGTGCCGTCCGGCCGCACCATGCGCCCGTTCGCGGCCGCCTGCTGCTGGGTGCCGGCCGGCGAGGTCAGCTCCGGGTGATCCCAGATGGTGATGTACAGCGTGTCGCCACGGCCGATGCGGTAGGAGTCGGGCTGATACGCCATCAGTTCGGCCGGCAACGCGATCTGGCTGCGATGTTCGGTAGACAGAAATTCCGGGGTGATCGAGACCATCTTGATATGGCCGTCGTCGGCGACGCCGCTGCGCACGAACTGACTCGGCGAAATGTATTGGCCCGGCGCCAACATGCAGCCCGGGAGTCCGACGATGGCGGCGACGGCCAGCGCGCGCGAAAACTTGCTCATGGTGTCGTCTCTAAATCGCGAACGCGGATGAGGCCGGGCGCCTGTGCGGGACGATGCCGGACGCATGCGGACACGGCACGACTTCGCCATTGCGCGCCGCTGAATAAGGATGAGTGCCGACCGCTGACGCCGGACGAACAAGATACGGTTGGCGCATGAATCCTCAGTAGATTACGTCGTTACTGGTGCTGCCCCCGTGCAAAAAGTATAGCCAGCGCGAACGCATTCTTGTTCACACACATGGAACCTCATCACGTTTTCTGTCATCGAATGCGTTCTGGATACAGCTCACGTTAGGTAACCGCATGTGTTGAACAACATATCTTTAACGAATATGTCCAGCCGTGCCCGCAATGTGCAATGTGTCAACGAGTGATGCGCGTCACGGCTTGAGGGATGCGTTCTCTATTCATGTTGACCCTGTAAGGTGCAGCTCTTACATTCGCGGCCGTTGCGTTCGAGCCACGCTTCGTGCGTCTCATGATGCGCGGTCGCTTAAAACCTGAGGCATCGAGCGTGTGTTCAAACGAGTTTTGATGGTTTGCGTAGGCAACATCTGCCGCAGTCCGACCGCGGAAATGTTGCTGCGCCATGAGTTGCAAGGTCGGGATGTCACCGTAGAATCCGCCGGTCTTGGCGCCTTGGCGGGTCATCCGATCGACGCTACAGCACAGGCTGTGCTGGAAGGACATGGATTGAGTGGGCAATCCCATGTCGCGAGACAGATCGACCGCACGATGATCGATGCGGCCGATCTGATACTGACGATGGAGCCATGGCAGATCGATGCCGTGCTCCGGATTTCCCCACACGCGCGAGGCAAGACCTATCTACTAGGCAAATGGCTGGACAACACCAGCATTCCGGATCCATACCGGCAATCGCGCAGCGCGTTCGAACAGGCCTATCAGCTGATCAGCTCGGGGGTGAGCAGCTGGAGGGCCTATCTGTGATGCGGCCCGTTCCCTTTTTTTCAGGTTCTTTCCCCCATGTCGGCAGCCCCCACGACGCCCGGTCCGTACCAGGACAGAAGCAACGATGAGATAGACCTGGCCGCGCTGCTGGGGACGTTGCTCGATCACAAATGGCTGATCGTCAGCGTCACCTCGATCGGTTTCGTGCTCGCCGTCGCTTATGCGCTGATCGCCTCGCCGGTGTACCAGGCCAATGCGATGGTGCAGGTGGAGTCCAATGCCCCGACCCTGCCCGGCCTGACCGCGGTCACCCAGGCGCTGACCGATTCGGCGCCGCAGGCGGTGACCGAGATCGCGCTGCTGACCTCGCGCTCGGTGGTCGGCAAGGCGGTGCAGGATCTCAAGCTGGATGTGCAGATCGAGCCGGTCCGCTTCGTGCTGATCGGCGAACTGATGGCGCGCCGCTATCAGCCGACCCGCCCGGGCGACGTGGCTTCGCCGTGGCTCGGCCTCAACAGCTACGGCTGGGGCGGCGAAAGCCTGCACGTGGCGCAGCTCACCGTCACCGACGAACTGGTCGCCAAGCCGCTGACCCTGGTCGTCGGCGAGGCCGGCAGCTACCGCCTGTACGACGAAGACGACACCCAGCTGCTCAGCGGCAAGGTCGGCGAAACCGCCACCGGCGGCGGCGTGAGCCTGCAAGTCAAGGACATGGCCGCCAACCCGGGGATGCGCTTCGAGATCACTCAGCTCTCGCGCCTGGCGATCATCACCGCGCTGCAGAACAACCTGATCGCCACGGAAAAAGCGAAGGACTCCGGCATCCTGCAGCTGAGCTACCAGCTCGGCGATCCGGACCTGGCCGCGCAGACGCTCGATGCGATCACCCGCCAGTACACCAAGCAGAACGTCGAACGCAATTCCGCCGAAGCCGCCAACAGCCTGAAGTTCGTCAACGGGCAGTTGCCCAAGACCCGGCGCGACCTGGAAAAGGCCGAGCAGGCCCTGGCCAAGTACCAGGAGCAGGCGCATACGGTCGATATCACCCTGGATGCGCAGTCGCTGCTCGACCAGGTCGTGGCGCTGGATACCAGCATCTCGCAGTTGAAGATGCAGCAGGCCGAGGTCAGCCGCCGCTTCACGCCGCAACATCCGGCCTACAAAGCCTTGATGTCGCAGCTGGGCGAACTGGAATCGCGCAAGCAGCAGATCAACGACCGCATCAGCGTGCTGCCGCAGACCCAGCAGGAACTGCTGGGCCTGACCCGCGAAGTGCAGGTCAGCACGCTCACCTACACCAACCTGCTCAATCAGGCGCAGCAGCTGGATATCGCCCGCGCCGGCACGGTCGGCAACGCCCGCGTCGTCGACAAGTCGGTGGTGGACATCAGCCAGCCGGTCAAGCCCAAGCGCCTGCTGATCGTGATGATCGGCACCTTCGTCGCCGGTTTCCTGGCGGTGGCCTGGGTGTTCCTGCGCCAGATGCTCAGCCGCGGCGTCGAAGACGTGAAGGAGATCGAGCAGCTCGGCCTGCCGATCTACGCCTCGATTCCGATGAGCGACTTCCAGCGCGACCATCACAAGCTCGGCCGCAAGCTGCAGAGCAACGGCACCCGCCTGGACAAGCCGCATCTGCTCGCGCTCGACGCGCCCAACGATCTGGCGATCGAGGCCATGCGCAGTCTGCGCACCGCGCTGCACTTCGCCCGCATGGAAGCGAACAACAACATCCTGATGGTTTGCGGCGCCAGCCCGGGCGCCGGCAAGACCTTCGTGTCCACCAACCTGGCCGCGGTGATCGCGCAGGGCGGACAGCGCGTGCTGCTGATCGACGGCGACCTGCGCCGCAGCACGCTGCACAAGGTGCTGGGCCAGGACCCGCACGACGGCCTGTCGGATCTGCTGATCGGCCGCATCGACGTGAAGACCGCCACCCGCACCACCGCCATCCCCGGCCTGGACTTCATTCCGCGCGGCGAAGCGCCGCCCAATCCGTCCGAACTGCTGATGCGCCCGAACCTGGGCGTGCTGTTGAAGATGGCCTCGCAGCAGTACGACCTGGTCATCATCGATACGCCGCCGATCCTCGCGGTCACCGATGCGGCGATCATCGGCCGCCATGCCGCCACCAGCATCATGGTGGTGCGCTTCGGCCTGAATCCGCCCAAGGAGCTGTCGATGGCGATTCAGCGTTTCGAACAGAACGGCATCGATCTCAAGGGCGCGGTATTCAACGCCGTCGAACGCCGTCACGACACCAACTACGCATACGGTTATGAATACCGGGCGACGCCGGAGAAGTGAGGCCGCGAAAAATTATTACGATTTCAATCGCAACTATTGCGCGTCCTGCCCGCCGTTTTGTTTTCGCTCATTTTTTGCGGATGCGAAATTCCGCGAAATGCCGGAAAAACGCAGTGAGAAAGGGTGATTCATAAGCAACCGGGTTGCCCGTCGCCATTGCCATGCGATGTACCGCAATGATCATTTTGACGTAAGAAATTCTTATATGTGTCGCATGTGAACGAGCAGCACGCTTCCGTAACGAGCACAAACAAACGAACTACTAGCGCACAGTATTTAGCAACTGAACAGTGGCACGATTCCGCCCGCTGCTGGCCCGGACGCAAACGCGTCCAGGCCGGCGCGGGCGAACAACGAATCGTGCATCGACACCGAAGCAGATCTATCGATTCAACGTGATCGCGCGCCGCCGATACACCGCAACAACGGCGCGCAAGAATCACGAAGCAAGAAAACAGGATTGACCGAAGGGGGCGGTCGTCGGATGGGTCTACCGAAGACTTTCCTTGGATACAACGGTCATGATGAAAGAACAGTTCGTCATCGCGTGCGCCCTGACGTTCGTGGTCACCAGCATCGCGATGTACGCGATGTACCCGGTCGCCGGGCAGCTCGGTCTGATCGACCGGCCGAACGCCCGCAAACAACATAAGGGCCACATTCCCGTCATCGGCGGGATCAGCTTCTTTCTCGGCCTGCTCGCCGGCGCCCTCTACCTGGGCCTGGCCGATCGCTTCGCGGTCTGCCTGATCGCCACCTCCAGCCTGATCGTGGTCACCGGCGCGATCGACGACGCGAAAGACCTCAGCGTGCGCGCGCGGCTGCTGATCCAGACCATCGCGGTCGGCCTGATGATTTCCGGCAGCGGCGTATACCTCAACGACCTGGGCAATCTGTTCGGCACCGGCGCGATCCGCCTGGGCTGGATCGGCGTTCCGGTCACGGTGATCGCGGTGGTCGGCCTGATCAACGCCTTCAACATGCTCGACGGCATCGACGGCCTCGCCGGCAGCATGGCGATGGTCGGCATCGGCGCGATCTTCCTGTTCGACAACGGCGGCGTGCTGTCCAAGGGCGCGCTGCCCTTGATGCTGCTGTTGTTCGTCGCGCTGGTTCCGTACCTGTTCGTCAACCTGGGCGGGATGAACGAGCGCAAGATCTTCATGGGCGACGCCGGCAGCATGCTGATCGGCTATTTGACCGCGTGGAGCCTGATCTACCTGAGCCAGCGCGGCGCGACCCGCATCGATGCGGCCGAGGCGCTGTGGTGCATCGCCCTGCCGGTGTTCGAGACGCTCACCGTCATGTACCGCCGGGTCAGCAAGGGCCTGTCGCCGTTCAAGCCCGACCGCCAGCATCTGCACTACATCCTGCTCGACCACCAGCGCTCGCCCAAGGCCGCGCTGATGACCATCGTCGGCATCGCCTGCGCGCTCACCGCGGTGGGTTACTCGCTGCGCGAGCTGCCGGTCGCGGTCGGCCTGCTCGCGTTCTTCTTCGCCATGGCCGTCTATTCGCTGGCGCTGGCCCACGGCGACAAGCTCAAGCGCCTGCGCGGCATGTCGGGCGGATCGGACACGCCGGAACTGGCGTTCGCGCCGGAAGGCTCGGTGCCGCTGAAGACCACGCCGGCGCCGGCTACCGCCTATGCGCGCAACAACCTCGCGGGCGAATTCGCCCCGCATCCGCTGGCCACGCCGGCCAACGCCGCCATGTCGCAGCCATCGCGCGTGATCAAGACCCTGTGCGTGTTCGGCACCCGTCCGGAGGCGATCAAGATGGCGCCGCTGGCGAAGATGCTGGCGCAAGACCCGCGCTTCGATGCGCGCGTGTGCGTGACCGGCCAGCACCGGCAGATGCTGGACCAGGTGCTGAACCTGTTCGACCTGCAGCCGGACTTCGATCTCAACATCATGAAGCCCAAGCAGGACCTGACCGACGTCACCACCGCGATCCTGACCGGCATGAAGCAGGTGCTGTCCGAGCTCAAGCCCGACGTGGTGCTGGTGCACGGCGATACCTCCACCACCATGGCGACCACGCTGGCCGCGTACTACCAGCAGATTCCGGTGGCGCACGTCGAAGCCGGCCTGCGCACCGGCAACCTATACTCGCCGTGGCCGGAAGAGGCCAACCGCAAGCTCACCGGCGCGCTGGCGGCGATGCATTTCGCGCCGACCACGCTGTCGAGCCAGAACCTGCTCGACGAAGGCATTCCGACCGAACGCATCGCCGTCACCGGCAACACCGTGATCGACGCGCTCAAGGAAGTGCTGGTGCGCATCGACCGCACGCCGGCGCTGCGCAACGAAGTCGCCTCGCAATTCAGCTTCCTCGATCCGCAGCGGCGCATCGTGCTGGTCACCGGTCATCGCCGCGAAAGCTTCGGCGGCGGCTTCGAGCGCATCTGCCACGCCTTGCGCGACGCCGCGCTGCGCCATCCGGATGTCGATATCGTCTATCCGATGCACCTCAACCCGCAGGTGCGCGAGCCGGTCAACCGCCTGCTCACCGGCATCACCAACGTCCATCTGATCGAGCCGCTGGATTACCTGCCCTTCGTCTACCTGATGAACAAGGCCTACATCATCCTCACCGATTCGGGCGGCATCCAGGAAGAAGCGCCGTCGCTGGGCAAGCCGGTGCTGGTGATGCGCGACACCACCGAGCGGCCCGAAGCGGTCGCCGCCGGCACGGTGAAGCTGGTCGGCACCGATCGCCAGTTGATCGCCGACGGCATCAGCGAGCTGCTCACCAACCGCGCGGCGTACGAGGCGATGAGTTTCGCCCACAACCCTTACGGCGACGGCTTGGCCTGTCAGCGCATCGTCGAAGCCCTGGCCAGTTTCAACCGCGAAGACTCGCTGCTCGCCGCCTGAGTTTTCGCGTCGCCGCCACGCCCGCGCCCTTGGGTGCGGGCGTAGCGCGTTCACCCCACACCCTTGAGCGCAACACCCTCCCCGCACGGAGGATCACTGGAGTCTTTATGAGTTTCGACACCGTCTCGGTCATCGGCCTGGGTTACATCGGCCTCCCCACCGCCGCCGCTTTCGCCGCCGTGCGCAAGCAGGTCATCGGCATCGACGTGAACCGGAATATCGTCGATACGATCAACCGCGGCGAGATCCATATCGTCGAGCCCGATCTCGACGTGGCGGTACGCGCGGCGGTCTCGGGCGGATACCTGCGCGCCTCGATCCAGCCCGAATCGGCCGACGCCTATCTGATCGCGGTGCCCACGCCGTTCAAGAACGACCACGAGCCGGACCTGCGCTACATCGAAGCGGCGGCCAAGGCGCTGGCGCCGGTGCTGCGCAAGGGCGACCTGGTAGTGCTGGAATCCACCTCGCCGGTCGGCGCGACCGAACAGCTGGCGCAGTGGCTGGCCGAAGCGCGTTCGGACCTGAGCTTTCCGCAGGACGCCGGCGAAGACGCCGACGTCAACGTCGCCCACTGCCCCGAGCGCGTGCTGCCGGGCCATGTGATGCGCGAGCTGATCGAGAACGACCGCGTCATCGGCGGCATGACCCCGCGCTGCTCGGCGCGCGCCTGCGAGCTGTACAAGAGCTTCGTGCGCGGCGAGTGCATCGTCACCAACGCGCGCACCGCCGAGATGTGCAAGCTGACCGAGAACGCGTTCCGCGACGTCAACATCGCCTTCGCCAACGAGCTGTCGATCATCTGCGACAAGCTCGGCATCAACGTGTGGGATCTGGTGCAGCTGGCCAACCGCCATCCGCGCGTCAACATCCTGCAGCCCGGCCCCGGCGTCGGCGGCCACTGCATCGCGGTGGACCCGTGGTTCATCGTCGACAGCGCGCCGGAAGAGGCGCGGCTGATCCGCACCGCGCGCGAGGTCAACAACAGCAAGCCGCGCTGGGTGATGGACAAGGTCGATGCCGCCATCGCCGATGCCAAGGCCGACGGCAAGCAGGACAAGGACCTGACCATCGCCGTGTTCGGCCTGTCGTTCAAGCCCGACATCGACGACCTGCGCGAAAGCCCCGCGCTCGATATCGCCATCGAACTGGCCGCGCGCCACCCGGGCAAGGTGCTCGCGGTCGAGCCGCACATCGATGCGCTGCCGGAGAAGCTCAAGTCGCCGAACCTGATCCTGGTGGACTTCCCCACCGCCAGCGCGCAGGCCGACATCGGCCTGCTGCTGGTCGATCACAAGCCGTTCCGGGAGCAGGCCGCGCCCACGCACCTGCGCCTGGTCGATACCAAGGGCATCTGGGTCTGAGCCGCTTCGGCTCGGACGGAACGCTTGCATCATGATCCGGCGACTGATCACCACCGCCAGTCTTTCGGCCGTGAGCGCCATGGCCTCGCGCGGGGCGATCTTCGCCGGCGTGCTGCTGGTCGCCGGTTTGCTGGGGCCGCGGGCGTTCGGCCAGTTCACCCTGATCCAGACCACGGCGCTGTTGTTCACCACGTTCTGCGCGCTCAGCCTGGGGCAGATGGCGACCAAGATCGTCGCCGAAGCCCTGCAGGGCTCGCGCGAGCGCATGGGGGTGGCGTGGTCGGTGTCGTACGGTTCGGCGTTGTTGATCTCGCTGGTGTTCGCGGTGGCGATCGTGGCGCTGTCGCCGCTGGTGGCGCGCTACGTCGGACACGACGCCGCGCTCACGCCGGTGTACGCCAGCTCCAGCCTGCTGGTGTTGGCGGGATTTCTCACCGCGATCCAGAACGGCGTCGCCCTGGCCGTGGGCCGGGTCAAGGAACAGGCCTGGGCCAATCTGCTCAGCGCGCCGATCGCCTTCGCGATCATGGTGCTGGCGGCGTTTCAGCGCGATCTGCATTGGGCGATGTACGGCTACATCGCCTCGCAGATCGTGATCGCCGTCGGCCAGGAGCGCAGCCTGCGCCGCTACCGCCGCGAACACGGCCTGAAGTTGTCGCTGCGCACGACCACGCGCGCGGACTGGTCGGTGCTGTGGCGGCTGGGCCTGCCTTCGTCGCTGGCCGGACTGCTGACCGTGCCGGCGATGTGGCTGGTGATGGTGATGCTCTCGCACACCGCCGACGGCGCCACCGACCTGGGGCATTTCGCCCTCGGCAATCAGGCCCGCTCGATCCTGCTGTTCGGCATCGGCGTGGTCGCCAACGCGGCGCTGCCGATGCTGTCCTCGGCCCTGGCCCAGGGCGATCGCCACGGCGCGTCGACGGTGCTGCGTCATTCGATGGCGCTGCTGCTGGCGATCACCGGCGCCATCGCCTTACTGGCCGCGCTGGCGGCGCCGCCGTTGATCCACGCGCTGGCCCCGGCCTACGCCGGCTCGGTGGAACCGCTGCAATGGCTGCTGGCTTCGGTGGTGGCGACCGCGCCGACCACGATCCTGATGCGCAAGGCCACCGCCGACGGCCGCCCGTCGATTCTGCTCTACGGCAACGCGGTGTTCTGCGTGGTCCTGCTCGCCACCGCCGCGGTCGCCCTGCACATGCACGGCGGCGCGACGGGGCTGGCGTTCGCGTACTTCCTCGCCTCGCTGCTGCAGCTGCTGACTTTCGCCCTGTTCAACCGAAACGAGCTGCGCTGGAAGGCGCTGGCCCGGAGCAATTCATGAGCGTCGCCCGTCTGTTGAAGAAAACCGTGGTCCTGGGTGCGATCCGCATCGGCTGGCTGATCAAGCCGGGTCTGGTCACGCGTCTGTACACCTGGTACCTGAAATCGGAGGGCGCGCGCATCGACGGCCTGCCCAACTATCTGTCGGCCAAGATCTGGTTCGACGGCACCGACTACTCGCTGATCACCCTCGGCGAGGGCTGCACGATTTCCAGCAACGTGCGCATCCTGACCCACGACGCGGCGATCAACACCGTCGCGAAGGAACTCGGCCTGTTTTTCGATCCGCCGGAAATCCGCGTCAAGCCGGTGTCGATCGGCCGCTACAGCTTCGTCGGCACCGGTTCGATCATCATGCCCGGCGCCGACATCGGCGCGGGCTGCATCATCGGCGCCGGCAGCGTCGTGCGCGGCACGATTCCGCCGCTGAGCATCGTCGTCGGCAGTCCCGGCCAGGTGGTCGGCTCGGTCGGCGACTACGTCGGCAAGCTGTATCCCGACCGGCTGCGCGAAGGCTGAGGCGCCGGCATGTCCGCCCTGTCCAAGACCTGCTACGTGTTCGCGCGCACTTTGTCCGCGTTCGGCCTGCCCGGCCTGCGCGGGCTGCGCACGCGCGTGTACCGCTGGCATTTCCGCGCTGAACGCATGAGCGTGTCGGACCGGGTGATGGTGGTCGCCGCGCACCGCAGCGAGCACGCCGCGATCGCCTTCGGCCGCGGGGTGGAGCTGGGCGCCGATGCCTACATCGATTACTCCGGCGGAGTGCAGGTCGGCGATCACGTCGCCATTTCCGAAAGCGCGAAGATCTTCACGCACAACCACGTCGTGCGCCGCGGCCATGCCGACTGGCATCTCAATCCGATCGAGTTCTCGCCGCTGCGGATCGAGGACTTCGCCTGGGTCGGCGCCGGCGCGATCGTGCTGCCGCGGGTCAAGCGCATCGGCCGCGGCGCCATCGTCGGCGCCGGCGCGGTGCTGGCCGAGGATGTGCCGGATTTCGCCGTGTACGCCGGCAATCCGGCGCGCGAGATCTTCCGCCGCGACATCGACGGCGCGGGCTAGGAGGACGACGCATGGCGATCCTCTACTTCGTGTTCTTCATCGGCCTGGTGATGCTGGCGTTCACGCGCATCGGCGGCCGGCTCGACCGTTTGTTCGTCAATCCGATCCTGGTCTTCATCCTCACCGTCGCCTTCATCTACGGCTTCATTCCGTGGCTGAAGGACTTGCATCAGGTCCAGACCTACCCGTTCTACTACTCCTTCGACGCCAAGCTGGCGGCGCTGATGTTCTCGCTGGTGTTCTGCCTGTCCGGCATCGGCGGCTACGCCTTCGCCGGCGGCCTGAGCCGGCCGGTGCTGCCGCAGGTGCGCAGCCTGACCCGGCGCGAGCGCCGCCGCGTGCTGGTGCTGGTCGGGATTCCGGCGATGTGCGCGGTGATCTACCTGGCGCGCACGGTGGCCAGTTACGACCTGGCCGATT
The DNA here is from genome assembly GCF_001442805.1 of Lysobacter gummosus. Classification (NCBI taxonomy): domain Bacteria; kingdom Pseudomonadati; phylum Pseudomonadota; class Gammaproteobacteria; order Lysobacterales; family Lysobacteraceae; genus Lysobacter; species Lysobacter gummosus. The sequence goes on from NZ_CP011131.1 coordinate 5,174,538, forward strand.
ACATGAAGGACCGCATCATGATCCGCCGCGGCATGGGCCCGGCGGTGGTGCTTGCGTTCGCGGCGATCTGCTACTGCGCGATCCTGGTCACCAACTACCTCGCCTCGCGCCGCACCGACGGCCCGCCGCTGGCGCGCTGGCGATTGCTGCCGATCGGCGGCGTGGTGCTGGTGGTGGCGGTGGCGTTCGTGGCGATGGGCAACCGCAACTTCGTCTTCATCCTGATCGCGATCCTGCTGCTGGCTTCGCTATCGATCTACCGCGGCGAAATCGGCCGCGCGCTGATGCTGCTGCCGCTGCTGCTGATCGTCGCCCTGGGCCTGTCGGCCTGGGCCAAGGTGCGCACCACGCTCGACAGCGCCGACAGTTCCAGCCTCACCAGCGAAGGCCCAGTGCAGTTGCTGGTGTACGGCCTCAACGGCGCCTTCGGCAATGCCGAGAACCTGACCTGGCTTGCGCAGAACGATTCGCGCTGGGACTTCGTCTACGGCGAGACCGTGTTCGCCGCCGCGGTCAATCCGATCCCGCGCGCGCTGTGGCCGGACAAGCCCTTCGGCGGCGGCCCGGCGCTGCGCAACATGATCTATCCGGGCAGCTACACCCTGGAAGGCGAAAAACTCACCTCCTACACCACCGGCCTGCCGACCGAGGGCTACATGAACTTCGGCCTGTTGGGACTGATCGCGTTCGGCGCGGTCAACGGCGCCTGCCTGGCCGGCATTCGCAAGGTCTATGCGCGCCGGCGCGTGGTCACGCCGGTCGGCGTGGTGATCTACAGCTTCTCGATCTTCATGTTCTCTTCCGGATTTCTCTACATGGAACTGCTCGGCGGCTGGAGCCGTTATTTCATCACCCTGCTGTTGCTGTACGCCGTCACCTGGGTCGGCAACCGCCCCATCCGCATGCGCGGAGCCATGGCATGAACGCGATCATCCTGGGACAAGGCAATCCCTATCTGAAGAATCCGTACCTGAGCAAGTTGTCGAAGGTGCTCGACAGCGCGCGCATCCCGTACGAATTCTGGATCTGGAGCCGCGACAAGCAAAACGCCGACCTGCCCAAGGTCAAGGTGCTGCTGAGCTTCGGCTCGTGGGGCGGCGGCGCGGTCAACGCGCTGGGCTACGCGCTGTGGATGGCGTGGCTGACCGTGCGCGTGTTCTTCCAGCCGCGCGCCGGCGTGTACTTCTGCTCGCGCCTGGACGCGGCGCTGCCCTGCGCCATCGTCGCCTCGCTGCGGCGCTGCCGGTTCGTGTTCCTGGATCGCGACAAGCTGTCCAAGAGCTACGCCTGGCCGGCGCCGGTCAAGCGCGCGATCGAAGCCATCGAGCGCTTCATCGGCCGCAAGGCCTCGCTGCACGTGGTCCCGGGCGCCTCGCGCGCCGACGGCAACGACGGCGACAACGTGCGGATCGTGCGCAACACCCCGCACAGCGACGTGATCGCCCGCGCACGGCAGATGGCGGCGGCGCGGCCTTATCGCGACGGCCGCCTGCGGGTGCTCGTCAGCGGCCTGATCTCGCCCGAGCGCGGCGCGCGGATGATGCGCGAAGCGATGGAAGCCACCGCCGGCCGCATCGAGTTCGTCGGCGCCGGGCGCCTGCTCGGCGAGGACGCGCAGAGCCTGGCCCAGCAGATGGGCGCGAACTACCGCGGCATCGTCAGCAACGAAGACGCGCTGGCGATGCTGCTCAGCGCGGACGTGGTGCTGGCCTTCTACGATCCGGCGCTGGAGATCAACCGACTGGCCGAGCCGAACAAATGGTTCGACTGCGCGGCGCTGGAAATCCCCTTCTTCACCAATCCCGGCCTGTCCACCTCCGCCCCGTTCGAACAGGCCCAGGCCTGTTTCCTGGTCGAGTACGGCAACGGCGCGCGGCTGGCGCAAGACCTGCTGCGCATCGACGCCGACCGCTCGCTGCTGGACCAGCGCCGCGACGGCCTGCGGCAACTGCGCTACGAAGCCTGGGACACGGCGATGGCGCGCGTGGTCGCCGAATGCGCGCAGCTGCCGTCATGAACCTTGTCAATTCCATCGCAACACGCTCCGCGCTCCGTGCCTGAGCTCCCCTCCCCCGCATTCAACGCATCGGAACCGCCATGCAACAAGTCCTGCAAAACCTGCGCGACGGCAGCACTGAAGTCGCCGACGTCCCCGCTCCCGCGCTGCGCCGCGGGCATCTGCTGATCCGCAGCCACGTCACCCTGGTTTCGGCCGGCACCGAGCGCATGCTGGTCGAATTCGGCAAGGCCAACATGCTGCAGAAGGCGCGGCAGCAACCGGACAAGGTGCGCATGGTGCTGGAGAAGATCCGCACCGACGGCCTGGCGCCGACGCTCGACGCGGTGCGCAGCAAGCTCGATCAACCCCTGGCGCTGGGCTATTGCAACGTCGGCACGGTGATCGGCATCGGCCCGGGCGTGACCGGGTTCGAACTCGGCGACCGCGTCGCCTCCAACGGCAAGCACGCCGAAGTGGTCGCGGTGCCGGTCAACCTGTGCGCGAAGATTCCGGACGAAGTGGACGACGAGTCGGCCGCCTTCACCGTGCTCAGCGCGATCGCGCTGCAAGGCATCCGCCTGGTCCAGCCCACCCTCGGCGAAACCGTGGTGGTCACCGGCCTGGGCCTGATCGGCCTGATCACCGTGCAATTGCTGCGCGCGCACGGCTGCCGCGTGCTCGGCATCGATTTCGATCCGGCCAAACTCGCGCTGGCGCGCAGCTACGGCGCGCAGACCGTGGACCTGTCCAAGGGCGAAGACCCGCTGGCCGCCGCGCAGACCTTCTCGCGCGGTCGCGGCGTCGATGCGGTGCTGATCACCGCCTCGACCAAGAGCAACGAACCGGTCTCGCAGGCCGCGCACATGTGCCGCAAGCGCGGCCGCATCGTCCTGGTCGGCGTCACCGGCCTGGAGCTGTCGCGCGCGGATTTCTACGAGAAAGAACTGTCGTTCCAGGTCTCGTGCTCGTACGGCCCGGGCCGTTACGACGCCTCCTATGAGGAACGCGGCAACGATTATCCGGTGGCCTTCGTGCGCTGGACCGAGCAACGCAACTTCGAAGCGGTGCTGGACATGATGGCCAGCCGCGCGGTCGATGCCAGCGCATTGGTCAGCCATCGCTACGGCATCGCCGACGCCGAACAGGCTTACAGCGTGCTCGGCGGCGGCGAACCCTCGCTGGGCATCATGCTCGACTATCGCCGCGGCGAAGAAATGCCCGACGACCTGATCCGGCGCAAGGTGCCGCTGCCGGCCAAGCCGGCGGTGCGCGAAGTCGCCGGCGATGCCGACGGCGCCGGTGTGGCCTTCATCGGCGCCGGCAACTACGCCGGCCGCGTGCTGATTCCGGCCTTCGTCAAATCCGGCGCCAAGCTGCATACCGTGGTGACCAACAACGGCGTCGGTAGCGTCCACTTCGGGAAGAAGTACGGCTTCCGCAACGCCAGCACCGATACCGACGCGCTGCTGCGCGACGCCAGCGTCGGCTCGGTGGTGATCGCGACCCAGCACGGCAGCCACGCCGAACTGACCTTCAAGTCCTTGCGCCGCGGCAAGCACGTGTTCGTCGAAAAGCCGCTGTGCCTGACCCTGGAAGAACTGCAGACCATCGAGAAGGCGCACGGCGAGCAATCGGTCTACGGCGCCCCGCCGGTGCTGATGGTCGGCTTCAACCGCCGCTTCGCCCCGCAGGTGAAGAAGATGCACCAGCTGCTGGCCGGCGTGCGCGAACCCAAGTCGTTCGTGATGACGGTCAACGCCGGCGCGATTCCGGCCGATCACTGGACCCAGGACCCGCAACTCGGCGGCGGCCGCCTGATCGGCGAGGCCTGCCACTTCGTCGATCTGCTGCGCTTCCTCGCCGGCTCGCCGATCGTCGGCCATCAGCTCACCGCGGTCGGCGATGCCAGCGGCATCCGCAGCGACCGGGTCAGCTTCACCCTGAGCTTCGCCGACGGTTCCTTCGGCACGGTGCATTACCTCGCCAACGGCCATAAGAGCTTCCCGAAGGAACGCCTGGAAGTGTTCACCGCCGGCCGCGTGCTGGCGCTGGACAACTTCCGCAAGCTGCGCGGTTACGGCTGGCCGGGTTTCAGCAAAATGAATCTGTGGAGCCAGGACAAGGGCCAGGCCGCCTGTGCCGCCGCCTTCATGCAGGCGGTGCAAGGCAAGTCGCCGCCGCCGATCCCGCCGGAGGAAATCTTCGAAGTGGCGCGGGTCACCATCGAACTGGACGCCTCGGTCTGACGCGCATGAACGCCTTCACGCCCGCTTGCAGGTGCGCCGCATGAGCATCGCCTCGCGATTGCCGCGCATGTGGCACACCGTGCGTTATCTGCGCCCGGTGCAGATCTACGGCCGCGCCTGGCACCGGCTGCACCGGCCGCGCATCGAGCACGCGCCGGCGCCCGCGCCGGCCGCCACCGACACGCGTTGGACCGCCTGCGCGCGCAATCCCTCGATGCTGGGCGCGAACCGCTTCCGTTTCTTGAACGACGAACGCGAGCTGGCCGGCAACGACTGGAACAGCACCAAGCTGCCCAAGCTGTGGCTGTACAACCTGCATTACTTCGACGACCTCAACGCCGACGGCGCGTCGTCGCGCAGCCATTGGCATCGCGAGTTGATCGCGCGCTGGATCGCCGACAATCCGCCGGCCGGCGGCAACGGCTGGGAGCCGTACTGCCTGTCGCTGCGCATCGTCAACTGGATCAAATGGCGCTGCGCCGGGCAGGCCTTCGGCGATGCCGCCCGCGAGCGTTCGGCGCTGAACAGTCTGGCGATCCAAGTGCGTTTCCTGCGCCGGCGACTCGAACGCCATCTGCTCGGCAATCATCTGTGGGCCAACTACAAGGCGCTGCTGTTCGCCGGCGCGTTCTTCCAGGGCGCCGAAGCCGCGCGCTGGCGCACCGAAGGCTTGAACGGACTGCGCCGCGAGATCGACGAGCAGATCCTCGCCGACGGCGGCCACTTCGAACGCAGTCCGATGTATCACGCGATCCTGCTCGAAGACCTGCTCGACATGGTCCAGCTCGCGCGCCTGTTCCCCGAAGCGGTGCCGCACACCGACGTGGCGCTGTGGCGCGACAAGGCCGGCGCGATGCTGCGCTGGCTCAGCGTGATGACCCATCCCGACGGCGGCATCGCCTTCTTCAACGACGCCGCGCTCGGCATCGCGCCGAACTTCGCCGAGCTGTCCGCCTATGCGCTCGCGCTCGGCATCGAAGCGCCGGAACCGTCCGACGAAGCCATGCAGCTGCTGCCGGATTCGGGCTACGCGCGTCTGCAATGCGGCGACGCGGTGGTGATCGCCGACGTCGGCGACATCGGCCCGGACTATCTGCCTGGCCACGCCCATGCCGATACCTTGAGCTTCGAACTGTCGCTGCGTGGACGCCGGGTGCTGGTCAACGCCGGCACCTCGCGCTACGACATCGGCGCCGAACGGCTATGGCAGCGCGGAACCTCCGCGCACAACACCATCGAGATCGACGGGCAGAATTCCTCCGAAGTGTGGAGCAGCTTCCGCGTCGCCCGCCGCGCTCGCGCATCGGCGGTCGAACACGGCCACTTCGGCGAAGGCGCCTGGCTCGCCGCCTCGCACGACGGTTATCGGCGCCTGAAGGGCCGGCCGGTGCACCATCGCCGCTGGGTGCTGCAACCCGGCGCGCTGCGCATCGAGGACCGCATCGACGGCGCCTTCGATCGCGCCGTCGCGCGCTACCGCGTGCATCCGGATATCCGCATCGAAGATCACGCCCTGCACCTGGATGCGAACTTCGGCCTGCGCTGGCGCATTGAGCCGGCGACCGAACGCACCGCGGCCAGCATGTATCACCCCGAATTCGGCCTCGGCCGCGCCTGCCGGGTCATCGAGGCGACGCTGGACCCGGCCGTCGGCAACGCGGTCGCCCTGTTCCTCTGGGATTGTTGAGCTCTCATGCGCATTCTTTTTCTATCGGACAATTTCCCGCCCGAGGGCAACGCACCGGCCACGCGCACCTATGAGCACGCGGTGCGCTGGGTGCGCGCCGGGCATGAGGTGACCGTGATCACCTGCGCGCCCAACTTCCCCGAGGGCAAGTTGTTCGACGGTTACCGCAACGATTGGCGCAGCGTGGAAACCATCGACGGCATCCGCGTGGTGCGGGTCAAGACCTACATCACCGCCAACGAAGGCTTCATCAAGCGCACCCTGGATTACTTGAGCTTCATGGCCGCCTCCACCGTCGCCGGCCTGTTCGAGCGCCGCCACGACGTGGTGGTGGCGACCTCGCCGCAATTCTTCTGCGCGCTGGGCGGTTGGATGCTGGCGCGGCTCAAGCGCCGGCCGTTCGTGTTCGAACTGCGCGACCTGTGGCCGGCGTCGATCACCGCGGTCGGCGCGATGAAACGCAGCCTGGCGATCCGCGTGCTGGAACGGCTGGAGATGTTCCTGTACCGCAGCGCGGATGCCATCATCCCGGTCACGCAGTCGTTCCGCGAGGAGCTGATCCATCGCGGCGTCGACGCCGGCAAGATCCACGTCGTGCTCAACGGAGTGGACCTGCAGCGCTACGTGCCGTGCGCGCGCGACACGGCGATGGCGCAACAGTACGATCTGGACGGACGCTTCGTGGTCGGCTACCTGGGCACCCACGGCATGGCGCACGGACTGGAAACGGTGGTCGATGCCGCGGAGAAACTCCGCCACGATCCGCGCATCGTGTTCTTCTTCGCCGGCAGCGGCGCCGAGCGCGCGCGGGTCGAGCAACTGGTGGCCGAGCGACAACTGGCGAACGTACGCATGATTCCGCGTCAGCCCAAGGAAATGATGCCCAAGCTGTGGGGGCTGTGCGACATCTCGCTGATTCCGCTGCGCGACAACCCGGTGTTCGGCGGCGTGATTCCGTCCAAGCTGTTCGAAGGCATGGGCATGGGCATTCCGGCGTTGATGTCGCTGCCGCGCGGCGAAGCCACGCGCATCGTCGAAAGCACCGGCTGCGGCTTGTGCGTCGCTCCGGAGAATGCGCAGGCCATGGCCGATGCGATCGCGCAGTTGGCCGGCGACCCCGAACGCCTGCAGCGCCTGCGCGCGGCAAGTATCGCCGCGGCGCCGGCGTATTCGCGCGATCGTCAGGCCGGATTGATGAGCGACGCGCTGCTGCGCCTGCTCGACGACGATACTCGCGGCATGTTGCCGACTTCGAAAGGCTCGTAACGATGGACGCCGTCGCCGCCGCGCTGGGCTGGTTGATCGAACCTCTGCATCTGTCGCTGCTGGCGGCGGGACTCGCGGTGGTGGCGTGGCTGGCGCGCTGGCGCCGCAGCGGTCTTTCGTTGTTCCTGGCCGGCGCGGTGTGGTCGCTGCTGTGGTCGATGCCGGCCGCCGCCGATGCGCTGCGCGATTCGCTGCAACGCGCTTATCTGGGCCAGTCCGCCGAAGGCATGCCGGCGGCCGACGCCATCGTCGTGCTCGGCGGCGATATCGGCCGCCTCGACCGTTTCGACAGCGGCGACGCGCAGTCGCCGGAGTTGGCCGACAACCGCGTCGCCGCCGCCGCGCGCGCATGGCATGCCCAGCGCGCGCCGACCATCCTGCTCAGCGGCGGCCCCAACGGCACCAGCCGCGGCATCAGCGAAGCGCGGATCATGGCCCAGGCATTGGCCAAACTCGGCGTGCCCGAGTCGGCGATGATCCAGGACGACAGCAGCAGCGACACGCGGCAGAACGCCGAACACGCCGCGCGCATCGCGCGCGAACGCGGCTGGCAACGGGTGATCCTGGTGACCTCGGCGATGCACATGCCGCGCGCGCTGCGCTGGTTCAATCATCAACGCCTGCCGGCGCTGCCGCTGGCGCCGGCCGAGGCGCCGCCACTGCTGAGCGCGGCCACGCCATGGCAACCGTCGATGCGCGCCTTGCGCTACAGCGCGCGCGGGCTGCGCGAGTACGCGGGGCTGTTGGTGGCGATGGTGGTCTGAGCCGCCGCGCGGACGGACGGACGGACGGACGAAACAACTGTAACGAAAACGGCGCCCCGAAGGGCGCCGTTTTCTTATCGAAAGGTTTCGCGAGCGCCGATGGCGATTCGCGAAACCGACCGCCCGCGCTTACTCGACCGTAACCGCCTTGGCGAGGTTGCGCGGCTTATCGACATCGGTCCCGCGCGCCAGCGCCGCGTGATACGCCAGCAACTGCACCGGAATCGCATGCACCACCGGCGACAGCACGCCGACGTGACGCGGCGTGCGGATCACGTGCACCGCCTCGGATTCGCCGAAGTGGCTGTCCAGGTCGGCGAACACGAACATCTCGCCGCCGCGCGCGCGCACTTCCTGGATGTTGGATTTCACCTTCTCCAGCAGGCTGTCCTTCGGTGCGATCACCACCACCGGCATGTCCGCGTCCACCAGCGCCAGCGGGCCGTGCTTCAGCTCGCCCGCCGGATACGCCTCGGCGTGGATGTAGGAGATTTCCTTGAGCTTGAGCGCGCCTTCCAGCGCGATCGGGTAATGCACGCCCCGACCCAGGAACAAGGCGTGATGCTTGGGTGCGAAGCGGTCGGCCCAGCCGATGATCTGCGGTTCCAGGTTCAGCGCGTGCTGCACGCTGCCGGGCAGATGGCGCAGCGCATCGACGAACTCGGCTTCCTGCTCCGCGCTCAGCTTGCCGCCGAGCTTGGCCAGGGTCGCGGTCAGCGTGAACAACGCGACCAGCTGCGTGGTGAACGCCTTGGTCGACGCCACGCCGATCTCGGCGCCGGCGCGGGTGTAGTACACCAGCTTGCTCGCGCGCGGGATCGCGCTCTCGGGCACGTTGCAGATCGACAGCGTCTTGTCGTGGCCCAGCGACTTGGCGTACTTCAGCGCTTCCATCGTATCCAGGGTTTCGCCCGACTGCGAAATCGTCACGATCAGTTGCTTCGGATTCGCCACCGCGGCGCGGTAGCGGTATTCGCTCGCGATCTCAACCTGGCACGGCAGGCCGGCGATGGCTTCGATCCAGTAACGCGCGGTCAGGCCGGCGTAGTAACTGGTGCCGCAGGCCAGGATCTGCACGCCCTCGACACCGGCGAACACCGATTCGGCCTGCGCGCCGAACAGTTCCGCCGAGAACCCGCCGTCGTCCATCACTGCTTCGATGGTGTCGGCGATGGCGCGCGGCTGTTCGTGGATTTCTTTCTGCATGAAGTGGCGGTACGGGCCCAGTTCCAGCGAGGCCAGCGACACGTCGGACACATGCACTTCGCGCTCGATCGCCGCGCCGGTCTGGTCGAACACGCGCACCTGGGCGCGGCTGACTTCGGCGGTGTCGCCTTCTTCCAGGAAGATCACCCGGCGCGTGGCTTGCAGAATCGCCGACACGTCGCTGGCGACGAAGTTCTCGCCCTCGCCCAGGCCGATCAGCAGCGGGCAGCCCATGCGCGCGGCGATCAAACGGCCGGGTTCGTTCTTGCTGACCACCGCGATCGCATACGCACCGACCAGTTCGCTGACCGCCGCCTGCACCGCGGCGAGCAGATCCAATCCCTGCTTCTGATGGAAATGCACCAGGTGCGCGATGACCTCGGTGTCGGTCTGCGATTCGAAGGTGTAACCGGCCGCGCGCAGGCGCTCGCGCTGCTCGTCGTGGTTTTCGATGATGCCGTTATGCACCACCGCCAGTTCGCCGAAGCTGATGTGCGGGTGGGCATTGGCCTCGGTGACGCCGCCGTGGGTGGCCCAGCGGGTGTGGCCGATGCCAATCTGGGCCTGGAAACCTTCCGCCTGCGCGGCGTTCTCCATTTCGCTGACGCGGCCGGTGCGGCGCACGCGGCGCAGCTGGGCGCCGTCGAACACGGCAATGCCAGAGGAATCGTAGCCACGATATTCCAAGCGTTTTAGTCCGTCGATCAGGACCGATACCACATCGCGATCCGCGATCGCTGCAACGATTCCGCACATGCTGGAAGTACTCCGGGGGAAGTGGCGATAGTTTATCCATCCCGCCTCGCGACAGACGCGACACGCGTCTCGGCGAACGCCGTGGCTTTCGCGTCTCTCACCCCGGATTCAGCTTGGATCGAACCGATCGGCCCGCGCCGCTCGAAGGCGGGGGCGCGGTCGTGAGTCCGGTGACAGAACGGTGACCATCATCGCGTCGAAATCCGCGTGACTGCCCGCATCGGAATTCGCGGGCCCCGCTCCGAATCGACGCACCGCCGCCCGGCGTCACAGCCCGCCGGCTCCGCCGTTCTAGCGAGCATGGCCGTCCGCGCGGCCAGCCCTCGTTTTCACCCCTATCGATCGACCGGCCGGGTTGCTCCGGCGTCCGCAGTAGTCGCGTCCCAACCTAGGAACGTCATGATCAGTCCCTCCGCCAAGCCGAACATCCTCGTCATCCTCGTCGATCAACTGCGCTTCCCGCGTTATGCCTACGGTGCCGAGGGCGGCTTCGCGCCGCAGCTCAAGGACATCGTCGGTTTCCAGGGCGAGCCCGAGGCCGACAACGACTATCGCCGTTTCTTTCCCGGGCTGTGGTCGCTGCGCAAGCATTCGGTGGTGCTGCGCAAGCACACCATCGCCTCCTCGGCCTGCATTCCCAGCCGCGCCGCGCTGATGACCGGGCAATACGGCGCGCGCACCGGCGTGACGCAGACCGACGGCTTGTTCAAGAACGGCGACACCGATGCGTTTCCGTGGCTGGCCGAAGACGGCATCCCGACGCTCGGCCACTGGTTCCGCGGCGCCGGGTACAAGACGCACTACTTCGGCAAGTGGCATGTCAGCAATCCACCGGCGCATTCGCTGCAGAAATACGGCTTCGACGATTGGGAGTTGTCGTGGCCCGAGCCGCACGGATCGAGCATCAACAACCTCGGTGCCTATCGCGACATCGGCTTCCGCGATCTGGTCTGCGGCTTCCTGCGCGGACAGGGCCTGGGCCTGCCGTACAACCGTCATCTGGCGCAGCAGGATCAAAGCCGGCCGCTGGCGCAACCGCCCGGCACCGAAGCCAAGCCGTGGCTGGCGGTGGCGTCGTTCGCCAATCCGCACGACATCGCGACTTATCCCGGCCTGCCGCGCGGGCTCGATCCGGATGCGCCGCCGCTGGGTCCGCTGCCGGTGCCGGCGCAGGGCAGCTTCAGCAATCCGCCAACCGCCGGCAGCCTGAGCCTGGCGCTCAACCCGCTGGGATTTCCGCAGGACAACGCGCGCGTGCCGCCGAGCATGGACGATCCGCTCAGCAACAAACCCGCGTGCCAGTTCGATTACGCATACAAGATGGGTCTGGCGCTCGCGGCCAAGACCGGGCTGTCGGCGCAGACCCAGGCCGGGCTGGATGCGGTCAACGCCGCCTTGCTGTCGGGCATTCCGTTCCAGCTGACCCGCGATCCGCACGAAGCGGTGCTGCGTTTCATCCAGTACTACGCCTGGCTGCAGCATCTGGTGGATGGGCACATCCGGCAAGTGCTCGACGCGCTGGACGAATCGGGCCAGCGCGAAAACACCCTCGTGGTGTTCATGGCCGATCACGGCGAATACGGCGGCGCGCACAACTACATGATCGAGAAGTGGCATACCGCGTATCAGGAAACGGTGCACGTGCCGGTGGTGATCCAGTCGGCGCGGGTCAACGATCGGCCCGACATGCGCCAGATCGATGCGCTGACCAGCCACATCGACATCGTACCGACCCTGCTCGGTCTGGCCGGAATCGATGCCGCGCAGCGCGAACAGATTCGGCAGACGCTGCGCGAGACCCGCCCGGTGCCGCCGTTCCCGGGCGTGGACCTGAGCGCGGTGATCCGCGGCGAACAGACCGAACCGAAACAAGCCGACGGCCAGGTGCGCGAAGGCATCCTGTTCGCGACCGACGATGAAATCACCGAACGCCTGCACGCCGACATCGATCCGCATCAAGTGCATTCCGATCGCGAGTTCAAGATCTTCCTGGACATGGTCGATGTGGTCCGAGACGGCAGCAGCCGGCTGCCGTACAACGGTCCGGTACCGCAACTCGCGCCCGGCCCGGTGCGCCAGCCCAACCACGTGCGTTGCGTGCGTTCTGGCGAGTGGAAATTGGTGCGCTATTGGGACCCGCGCGGCATCGAATCCGACCAGTGGGAGTTGTACGACCTGGAACACGACGGCTGCGAGATGACCAACTTGCTGGTCACCGACGGCCACTTCCCGACGCCGATCGCCGCGTTGCCCGCGCCCTACACCGCCGTACAGATCGTGGAGACGGCGAACCGGCTGCTGCGGTTGTTGCAGCGCTACGAAAAAGAAATGCTGTCGGCGACGGAGCAGTAATCGCCCGCGCGTCGACGGCCGGGCGCCGCCCCGGCCGTCGGCGGCGGATCGGACCATCAGATCGCAGCCGTCTGGCTGTCGCTTCCCCAACGCGGACATCGACAAATAGCTCACCCGAAACTGACGCGTTATGCTGATGCCATCCCTTCCGGCGCCTTCCCGATGACCGCCGCTGCTCCGCAAGACATCACTCGGCTTCTGGAGAGTTGGCGTAATGGCGATGCCAACGCCGAGACGCAGTTGCTCGAACAGATCTACCCGGTGCTGCGGCGCTTGGCGCAACAGCGCCTGACCCGCAGCGGCCAGCTCACGTTGCTGGCCACCGAGCTCGCCAACGACGCCTATTTCAAGCTGGTCGAACAGCGCGACGCGCCGTTCCAGAACCGCGTGCATTTCTACGCCATCGCCGCCCACGTCATCCGCCGCCTGCTGGTGGATCATCTGCGCGAACGCTCGGCGCTCAAGCGCGGCGGCGGCGTGTTGCAGGTCACCTTGCAGGCCGGGCAGGACGTCGCCGCGGCCACGCCGGATCTGGCCGACGCGCTCGATCTCGATCGCTTGCTGCAACGCCTGGAACGCATCAACGCGCGCGCCGCCAGGGGCGTGGAGTTGCGTTACTTCGGCGGCCTGACCATCGAGGAAACCGCGCAGACCATCGGCGTGTCGCTGCCCACCGCCAAGCGCGACTGGCAGTTCGCCCGCGCCTGGCTGCACGACCAACTCGCACCGCCCGGCGCCTGAGCCGGAACCTTCGCCATGCAGACGTCCACTTCGGTGTGGTCGCAAGCCGCGGACTTGTTCGCGCGCGCGCTGGAACTGCCGGCGGCGCAGCGCGAAGCGTTCCTGCGCGAGCAATGCGCCGCCCAGCCCGATCCGGCGGCGCTGTACGACGCGGTGCAACGGCTGCTGCACGCGCACGAATCGCTGGACGAATCGACGGACGATTCGGCTCCTCCCGAGCGCTGGCATGAGGCCGCCGCGGCCGCGGCCGAGGACTGGATCGAGCACGACGCCGAGCGCCTGAGCCCGGGCAGCCGCGCCGGCCCGTTCGTGATCGAGCGCGAACTCGGCGCCGGCGGCATGGGCCGGGTGTATCTGGCGCGGCGCGAGATCGATCAGGGCGAGCAACGCGTGGCGCTCAAAGTCGCGGCGTTTCACCGGCTGGCGCCGCAGGTGCGGCAACGTCTGCGCCGCGAACGACAACTGCTGGCGTCGCTGGAGCATCCCAACATCGCGCGTCTGGTCGACGCCGGCGATCTGGCCCCGGATCGTCCTTACTTCGCGATGGAGTACGTCGACGGCGAGCCGATCCTCGCCTACTGCGATGCGCGCGAACTGTCGCTGCGTGCGCGCATCGCGCTGATGCTGCAGGTGCTGGCGGCGGTGGAGTACGCGCACCAGCGGCTGGTGCTGCATCGCGACCTCAAGGCAGGCAATGTCCTGGTCGATGGCCAGGGCCGGCCCAAGCTGCTCGACTTCGGCATCGCCAAGACCCTGGCCGGCGACGGCGGCGCCACCGACGCGGCCGCCACCGCCGATGCGCAGTCGTTCTTCTCGCCGGCCAGCGCCGCGCCCGAGCAGGTGCTGGGCGCGGCCACCGGCGTCGCCACCGACATCTACGCGCTGGGCACGCTGATGTACCAATTGTTCGCCGGCGAACTGCCGCTGGCGACGGCCGAATCCAATCCGGCTCTGCTGGCCCACGCCATCGCCAACACGGTGCCGGCCCTGCCCAGCCGCGCGGTCGCGCAACTGGAGAAACACGATCCGCAGCGCGCGCTGCGGATCGCCCGTCAACGCCACGCCGGCAGCGCGGCGGCGCTGAGCCGGCAATTGCAGGGCGACCTGGACACGATCCTGGCGCGCTGCCTGCGCAAGGAACCGGCGCAGCGCTACGCCAGCGTGGAGCGGCTGGCCGCCGATCTGCGCGCGGTGCTGGAATCTCGGCCGATCGCCGCGCGCCATGGCGAAACCCTGTACCGCCTGGGCAAGTTCGCCCGCCGCCACACGGTCGCGCTGAGTTTGGCCGCGGCCATTTGCGCGATCACCTTCGGCTTTCTCACCTACACCGTGCTGCAGTCGCGGCAACTGGCGCTGGCGCGCGATCGCGCCGAAGCCCGGCGCGTGCAGGCCGAGCAGGTCACGCAGTTCATGGTCGATCTGTTCCGCGCCAACGATCCGGAACAAGCGCTCGGCAAGAATCCCGGCGCGCGCGAACTGCTCGCGCGCGGCTCAAAGCGACTGCAACGCATCGACGATCCGGAAACCCGCGCCGCGCTGGCGTTCGCCATCGCCGACATCGATCTGTCGCTGAACGATTTCGACGGCGCCGAACGCCATTCGAGCGATGCGCTGAAACTTCGCCAGGCACTGCCGCAAACCGATCCGAAGGCGCTGCGCCAGACCTATCTGCAGCGCGCGCGCGTCGCCGCGGCGCGGGCCGAGTATGCGCAGGCGCAGCAGTTTCTCGATCAAGTCGAGCAACGCTTGCCGTCGGGCGCCGCCGCCATCGACGAAAGCCTGCAGATCCAGCGCCAGCGCGCCGGGCTGTACCAGTCGCAGGCCCGTCTGGAGGCTTCGCTGAAACTGTGGGAATCGGTGGATCGCGAGCACCAGCAGCGCTACGGCGGCAGCGACCCGCGCAGCATCGAAGCCCGCCATGGCTGGACCAGCGCGCTGCGCGCCGCCGGCCAACAGGCGCGCGCCGCGCAACTGGAGGCGCAGCTGCCCGTGGTCTCGGCCGAACACGCCGACACTCCGGTCGTCGCCAAGGCGATCTACAGACAAGCCCTGCAACACCGCGACGCCGGCAACTATGCACAGGCCGAACGGCTGGCGCGCGAAGCGCTGCGCATCGACCTGAAACTGCACGGCGAGAATCACGGCGACACTGCCGACGCCTTCAACGCCTTGGGCACGATCGAACAAGGCCGCGGCGACTACGCCGCGGCGGTGGATTATTTACAGCGATCGATGCAGATCAAGCGCGCGGTCAACGGCCCGGCGCATCCGCGCGTGGCCGGGGCGCAATTCAATATCGGCCTGATGCGGCACCTGTATCTCAACGATCCGGCCGGTGCCGAGCCGCATCTGCGCAAGGCGGTGGAGATCGGCGCGGCGGTCTTGCCGTCGCGGCATCTGAATCTGGCGTTCTATCGCATGGGTTGGGCGATGGCCCTGCACGATCTGCATCGCGACGCCGATGCGCGCGCGGCGCTGGCGCCGGCGCGCGAAGTATTCGAAAGCACGCCGGGGCAGACCTTGAATCTGGCCCTGGCGCGGGCGGAAACCGTCTGCCTGTCCGCGCCCCCGCTGAGCGCCGCGCAGAAAACCGAGTTGGCGCAGGCGCTGGTGACGGTCCGCGCCGAACAGGCCGCGGACCATCCCAAGCGCCGCCGGGTGGAAAGCTGTCAGGCGCGCTTGAAATCCATCGCCGCGCGTTGAATCCGCCGCGTCGATGCGGCGCGTCTTATTGAACGGCCATGGGCTGCGGCGATTCGGGCGGATCGACCGGCGCCTCGCCGGGGTCGAAGCGGGCATCGACATCGACGTCGCGGAACTCCGGCGGCCACGACAGATGCACTTTCATCCCCTCAAACATTTGCGCATCGCGCAGGAGGCCGTTGCGCAGGCGGATCGGCCGCCACTGGCCTTCGGGCAATTCGAACCGCGCCACCACGGGCTTGTCGGAGTCGCGCAGCCCCACCAGCACCGAGCGGCCGTCGCGCTTGAGGTACAACCACGGCAACCGGGCGAACTGAGCCGAATCCGGGAGCATCTCCCCCAGCTTGATGCGCTGGTTGTCCAACAGCAACGGTTCGATGCCGGGCTGGGTCGACGACGACCAGCCGCGACCGGGCGGGATCACCCAGTCCATGTTCAACACAAGGTCGCGGCCTTCGCGCCTGAGCGACAGCGCCAGCATGCGGCCGGCATTGGACTTGTCCTGCGACTCGAACGACCACTCCACCAACGCCGCTTCCGTATCCGATACCGACGAACTGCCCAGGCTCGCCGAACGCACGGTGAAATCGATCTGCAGGTGCTCCGGCGTCGCGATGGCCACGCCGCTGCTGCTGAGCGCCGCATACAGACTTTGATTGAACGGCATGTCGCGCAGCCGCAGCAGGTGCGGATCGGTTCCCCATCCGTCCACACCCGCGCTCGGACTCGGCGCCATCAGTTTGACTTCGCAGCCGCCGCCGTTCGGATCGGGCGGAACCGGGTCGGTCCCGAGCGCGTTATCGCAAAAATCGTTCCCCGCCATCGCCTGCCCGCTCAACAGCAACAACGACGCCAAGATGGGATAGCACAACCTGTTCATTCGGATCTCCTTGTAAAAACGATGTTCGCAACCGCCGGTGCGGCGCCGTCCGCGCCGCGGATCGGGCCGGCTGCGATCCTTGCGCGTGGGTAACAACGCTTGCGGCTCGCGCAGACCGCAACCGGGTAGGTGTCGCGCACGCAGCCCGCGCGCCCGCCAGACATCATCGCCGCCGCGCGCCGCCGCCGGCGCGGTCGCGGGTGGTGTGATCCATAGCTCGTAATCGGCGCGGCGAACGGCTCATGCCGGCGCGAAATCCCGCCTCACGCCGGCGCCGCGGCGGGCCCGAGCGCGTCGGCGATCACAGTCGCGCGGACGCGAATCGCAGGCGCCGCCGGGTGCGCGGCGAAGCGTGATCCAGCCGCCAGAAGCCCGCGCGCGGCCCGGCTAGTCTCGCCCAATCCCCTCTCGCAATTCGTGAACCGTATGGTCGATATCCATCAGGTCTGGCCGTACTTCGTCATGATGCTGGCGACCTTCGCCTTCGCCTGGCTGCCGCTGTTCCGGCGCGCGGACCTGATCGGACCGCAACTGGACAAGCGCACCGACACCCTGGACGGCCTGCGCGGCTTCCTGGCGATGAGCGTGTTCGCCACGCACGTGATCGTCCACTACGACTACCTGCTCACCGGGGTGTGGAAGCCGTCCTCGGCGCAGTTCTACAACACCGCCGGGGTGGTGTCGGTCTGCGTGTTCTTCATGCTCACCGGCTTCCTGTTCTGGAACAAACTGCTCAAGGCCGACGGCCGTCCGGGCTGGAAGGATCTGTATATCGGCCGCGTGTTCCGCCTGGGGCCGATGTACGTGGTCGCGGTGCTGGTGATGATCGGCGTGGTCGCGTACCGCACCGGATTTCAATGGCGGGTGCCGCCGCTGCAGGCCATCGCCTCGGCGCTGGCGTGGCTGGCGCTGGGCATCGTTCCGCCGCCGCCGACCATCAACGGTTACACCGGCACCGGCACGATTCTCGCCGGCGTGACCTGGACCTTGTTCTTCGAATGGCTGTTCTATTTCTCGCTGCCGCTGCTGGCGTTCTTCGTGCGCCGCCGTCGCCATCTGATGTTCACCGCCAGCGTCGTCGTGCTGTGTCTGCTGACCATCCTCGCCGCGACCTGGGGCGGCGGCTTCGAACCCGGAGTCAAGCCGCGCCCGATCCTGCTGCTGGCGGTATTGGCCGAACTGATCCTGATGCTGGCTTCGGGCATGTTCGTCGCCTCGCTGCTGCACGCTGGGTTCGGCGCCAGGCTGCAGCTGCACAAACCGCAGTGGGCCGCGGTCGCGCTGGCGTGCATCGTGCTGGTGTTCGCGGCGATGCTGAGCACGCGCAGCATCGGCATGCTGCAGTTGTTGGCGCTGTGCCCGCTGACCGGCGCGTTCTTCTTCATCGTGTGCTCGGGCAATCGCCTGTTCGGCGTGCTGTCGCTGGCGCCGGCGCGGCGGCTGAGCAATATGAGCTACAGCATCTACCTGTCGCAGGGATTGGCGATGGTGGCGGTGTTCGCGATCCCCGACGTCAAGGCGTATGCGCTCAGCGGCACGGTACCGTTCTGGATCGTCAACATCGGCTGCGGCCTGGTGCTGTGCCTGAGCGCATTGGCGACGTATCTGTACGTCGAGGAGCCCGGCATCCGCATGGGCAAGCGGATCGTCCAGCGCCTGGGCAGCAAGCGCGCGCCGCTGGGCGCGGTGCCGTCGCCGACCTGAAGCCCTGGCGGCTGCGTCGCCGCAATCGAGTCGTCCTCTCTCGTTATAGATATGGGGCCGGCGGAATTCCCTTCAAGACTTTTATAATTCCAGGAAATTCATATAGTTGCGTCGTTCTCTCAGCTCCCGCGGGCGACCTATGAACGACTTCGACACCTCCGCTCAAAGCACGCCCTCGCGTCCGCCGGACGCCTTGCCCACGTTCAAGAACGACGCTGCGCGCGACCGCTATCTGGCCGCTTACGACGCGGCCGTGCGCGACTGGCCGATCGCCTGCGAAGAACTCGATATCCCAAGCCGTTGGGGATCGACCCACGTCATCGTCAGCGGCCCGGTCGACGCGCCGCCGCTGGTGTTGCTGCCCAGTTTCGCCGGCACCGCCACCGCCTGGCGCCTCAATGTCGCCGGGCTGAGCGCGCACTACCGCACTTACGCGATCGATGTGATCGCGCAGCCGGGCAAGGGCTGGTCGCATCGGCGTTTGCGCGATCGCCGCGAGTACGCCGACTGGCTCGGCGAAGTGCTCGATGGCCTGGGCCTGTCGCGCGTATCGATCGTCGGCTGTTCGTTCGGCGGTTTCCTCGCCTTGAATCAAGCCTCGCTGACGCCGCAGCGGGTCGAGCGCGTGGTGATGATCAGCCCGGTCGGCAGCTTCGCTTCGCAATTGTGGAAGCTCACTTACTCGGCGCGGATCAAGCGGCCGCTGGTCAAACTCTGGCGCCGCCTGAGCGGCAGCAAGCGCGCGCCGGGCATGACCGACCTGGGCGTGCGGCCGCCGCGCGACACGCTATGGGCCGCGCTGATGGCGACGACGATGATGCCGGCGTTCTCCGCGGTCGGCGTCATCAACCCGGCGGTGCTGAGCCGGCGCGAACTGCGCGCGATCCGCGCGCCGGCCTTGTTGCTGATCGGCGACGCGGAGCGGCTGTACGAACCGGCGGCGATGGCGCGATTGGCACGCAAGCGCATGCCCGCGCTGGAAACGGCGGTCGTGGCCGATGCCGATCACGTCGCGGCGATGGCGCAGCCCGATGAGGTCAACGCGCGGATCCTGCGGTTCCTGCAACCGCGCGATTGAAGCGGCAACGCCGATGAGGATTTCATCGGCGCTGCCCGTGCGAGGCCTACGCGGCCCGGATCAGTGCCAGTTGAGGTTGAGCGACACGCCGACCACGCGCGGCTCGTTGTAGACCGCGGCCATGTAGTTCTCGATCACGCCCTTGAGGTTCTTCTCGTTGGTGATGTTGCGCGCGAACAAGGCGACTTCGTACGCGCCGTAACCGCCGGTGTAGCCCACCTTCAGGCCGCCCTCGAAGTTGCCGCTGGCGTTGAATTCGGTCGAGTCGTACAGCACGAAGCTCGTGTAGCCCTGCTTGTTCCAGTCGGTGGACACGAACAAGGCGCCGCTGTCGCTGACCGGGATGTCGTAGCGCGCGCCCAGGTTGACGCTGTACTTGGGCGCGTTCGGCAGCGGGTTGCCGTTGATCTGCGCGAAGGTGTTCGCGCCGACCTTGATGGTCGGATCGTTGACGGTGCACACCACCGTGCCGTTGAGCGCGCATACCTGGGCGTAGACGCGGTCGTCCTCGATCTTGCTGCGCAGCAGGCTCACGCCGGCGGTCAGCGACAGGTTCGGGATCGGGCGCCAGTCCAGGTCGGCCTCGACGCCGTAGGCGCGCGCCTTGTCGGCGTTGAACAGCACGCCGTTGCCGTTGGAGTCGTTGCCGTTGAGCTGGATGTCATCGACGGTGTAGGTGAAGCCGGTGACGTTCAAGCGCAGGCGGTTGTCGAACAGGCTGCTCTTGATGCCCGCCTCCCACGACAGGATGGTTTCCGAATCGGCGGTGGTGAAATCGGCGTTGAACACCGCCGAGCGGCCCTGGATGGTCGGGCCGCGGAAGCCGCGCGCCACCTTGGCGTAGACGCTGAGATTCGGGTTGATTTCGTACATCGCGCTCAGGTCCCAGCTGGGCTGGGTGTCGGACATGCGCACATCGCGGCGGCCGGTGTAGGTAGACACGCCGGCCACGGTGTCGGCGGTCTTGAGCAGGCGCGTGCGCTTGCTGTCCTTGGTCTCGCGCAGGCCGGCGGTCAAGGTCAGCGCATCGGTGACCTTGTAGCTGAGCTGGCCGAACGCGGCCCACGAGGTATTGCTGTTGCGCAGACGCACCCAGTTGTTGGGATTGCGCGCCGCGCCCTGCAGGAACCAGGCGCGCTGATAGAAATCGGTGGTGTCGCGGCCGTCGAAATAGAACGCGCCGACCTGCCATTGCAGGGCGTCGTCGCCTTCGCTGGCCAGGCGGAATTCCTGCGTGAACTGGTCCAGATCGCGGACTTGCCCCATCGACTGGCCGAAGCCGTTGGGCACGCCGCGCACCGGATAATTCGCCGCGGCGCCGCCGTCGGTGTCGCCGCGGCTGTAGCCGGAGGTGGTTTCGTAGGCGCTGATCGAGGTCAGCGAAGCTTCGCCGAAGTTGTACGTGGCCTTGATCGAGCCGCCGTAGGTCTTGTACGCCTGCGGGTTGTTGCCGGCTTCGTCAAAAGCGACCTTGTCGCGCGGCACATCGACTTCATTCGAGCCCTTGACGATGGCATTGCGCAGGAACAGCGTCGAGGTGCCGGCGTAGTCGCGCGCGTGCGCCGAGGCCAGGACGGAGAAATTCTCGCTCGGCGTCAGCAGCAGTTGCAGGCGCAGATTGCGGTCGTCGAAGCCGCCCATCGCGTCCTTCTTCGGCGTGACCGTGCCGTCGGCGCTGGCGCCGGTGAAGGTGTTGTCGACCCAGTCGTCGCGGTGCTGGTACAGCGCCGACACGCGGAACGACAGGATGTCGTTGATCGGGCCGCCGATGCCGCCGTCGAAGGACACGGTGTTGTAGCTGCCGTAGCTGGCCTGCATGCGGCCGCTGTAGTCCTGGCTCGGCTTGATGCTGTCGAACTTGATGATGCCGGCGGTGGTGTTGCGGCCGAACAGCGAGCCCTGCGGGCCGCGCAGCACTTCGACCTGATCCAGGTCGAAGACCGGATTGGATTTCAGCACGACATGTTCGAGCACGACATCGTCCTGGATGATCGACACCGGCTGCGAGGCGCCGAGGTAGAAATCGATATTGCCCAGGCCGCGGATGTAGAAGCGCGGGAAGATGCGCCCGGTGGTGGTTTCCGCGTACAGGCTGGGAACGCGGCCGGACAGGGCCAGCAGCGTGTCGTCGCCGCCGGCGGTCAGCGCGCGCATCGCATCGCCCTGCATTACGCCGACCGAGACCGGCACGTCCTGCAGGTTCTGCTCGCGGCGCTCGGCGGTCACGGTAACCGCGTCGAGCGAAGTCGCCGATTCGTGCGCCGCCGGCGCGGCGGCGGCCGGAGCCGGTGCGGCGTCCTGCTGGGCCGAGGCGGCGGTCGCGGCACAGACCAGCAACAGGCCGGCGCAGGCCCGGGCCAGCACGCTCCTGCGCGAAAGCGCCAGCAGCCGGCGGGAGTCGTCAACGCGGCTGCGCGGCGGCAGGCGTACTTCATGCAGATACATCGTGGGAAATCCTTGGCTGGCGCTGAGGTGCAATGCGTTCGGCTCGCGCAGGGCCGATGGCAGCGTGGCGGACGTTTCCGCGTCGCGGCACGGTATGTCACAAGTGTTGCACGCCGGTTGCATATCGGCGCGTCTGCGACGGCGCGCTCGCTGTCGCTGCGCGCGGGCGATGGCGGCTCCGGGGGCGGAGGCGCTGTGCTGGTAAAAACACGCGAATCCGCGCCGGCGAAGGCTTTGAGCGAGATGAGCAGCGAAGGGGCGACGATGGCCGGCCCGCTCACTCGCATCCGGCGAGCGCCGCCGGATGCGGCGGCGCTGCAAGACGGGCGATGGCCAGCCGCCAAAGCCCGCACACACGGCCGGCGCTGCGCCGGCTCGGCGGGCGTCGCTGCACTCATGCAGCGAGCCCGGGACGACGCTGGCGCAACGATCAGGGACAGGTGTAGGTGTCGCTGGCCTGGGGTCGATACGCGGTCCACATCGCGTCGGCGAAGTCG
The DNA here is from genome assembly GCF_001442805.1 of Lysobacter gummosus. Lineage (NCBI taxonomy): Bacteria > Pseudomonadati > Pseudomonadota > Gammaproteobacteria > Lysobacterales > Lysobacteraceae > Lysobacter > Lysobacter gummosus. The sequence goes on from NZ_CP011131.1 coordinate 5,196,862, forward strand.
TTGGCGTAGTAACCGCCGTCGCGACCGGTGCCGTGTGCGGCCGGCCAGCGTCCGATTCCGTCGGCCGGATTATTGTCGGCCGCGCCGCTGCCGCCAGGCTGGTACGGATCGGGCTGGGTCCACACGCCGTGCTGCACCCAGCGATCGGCGTAGCGCAGGATGCGGTCGTCGGTCCAGATGCAGCGCAAGGCCGGCAGCAGCCGCAGCGCCAGCGCGGTGGCCTTGTAGGCCTTGGCCGTGCAGCAGAACTGGTAGTAGTCGCCCGGCTGCTGGCCGCCGTCGATATAGCCGTAGGGGTCGCGGCAATCGCGCGAGTTGGTGCCGTGGATCTGGTTTTCCCAGTAATCCTCCGCCGAACACGGGCTGCCGAACAGCACGACGCCGGAACCGGCGCCGACCGACAGCTGATCGTCTTCCTGATACGTCCCGCCCTGGAAATCGCGCACGCGCTTGCTCAGCGCCGCGTCGTCGAGCAGCAGCGCCGACATCGCCAGCACCAGCTTGCGGCCATGGCGATGACCGCCGTCGGCGTTGAAGTGCAACCCGCCCTGCATGGCGGCTTCGAGGTCGATGCCGTACTGGACCAGATTGATCGCCAGCTGCCGGCGTTCCAGCGGATCGCCGTCGATCATCAGGCGCAGCGAGGCCACCGAGGTGTCCATCGCGATCGCCGCCCCGTAGTCGGGCATGTTGAGCGTGGGATGGATCTGATCGGCCTGCCAGCCCAGCTGATGATCCAGCTGCACGCGGGCGAAGCGATCGGACAGCGAACGCAGGCTGGGCATGTCGGGCAGGCCGGTCAACGCCGGCAACCGGTCCATGCGCAGGCGGCTGACCGGATACAGCGGCTTGATGCGGCCGAAGTACGGCGGACGGAACACATCGCGGCCGCCACCGGGCGGAACCGCGGCCAGCACTGTCAGCACCACCGCGGTCTGCAGCGCGGTCTTGTCGTTGCCGGCAAGCGAAACCGCCTTGACGATGGATTGATCGGGCGCGGCCGAATACGGCAGCGCCGGCACGCGCGCGGCGTCGTAACCGCCGGCGTCCTTGTCGAAGCCGTGGCGGTCGATCCTGGACGGATTGACCTCGAAGCCGTTGTGGCCGCTGGCGAAGGCCGGGCTGATCGAGGTCACCTTGACCTTGCCCGCGCTGCCATCGACCGGGGTGACCCAATAGTCGCCGTTGGCGAACTGGCCGCAGGGATACGCGCGGTCCAGGGTGAAGGTGACGCCGTATTGCTGCACTTGCGAACAGGTGGCCACCGCTACGGCGCGCGCGGTGCCGGCCTGGACCGGCGCGGCGCCGACAGCGCCCGCCGATGCGGCCGCGGGCGTGGCGACGGCGGTCTGCGCCGAGGCGGACGCGGCCCGCTCGGACGAAGACGGAACCGCGGCGGAGTCGAGCTCCCACTTCGGGCACCCGGCCAGCGCCAGCACGCCCATCAACAAGGCCGCGCGCGTCAGCAGCGGGCGCATGCCCGGGCCTGACTCGCGCAGCGATACATCGATGATTCTTCTCACAGCGGTTCTCCCATCGCGACAATCGCGGCGGCCATGGTGCACGCGCGCCGCGGCGCAAGTTGCGAGCAACTTTCGGAACCGCGGCCGCTCATGCAGTTTCGATAAATTTCGCTGGGCGAGTGTGTTCCTTGGCGATTTCGGTCACGGTTCCAGGCCGGTTTTTCCTTCGTGCGCGCGCCGCCCGGGCGCGCGGCGCGGACATGGATGCGCCCTGGGCGCGCCTGTCAACGTACTTACCGGCGACATCGGCCTGCTCTATGCTTCCGCCCCACCCCAAAGGAGCGAGCACCGTGGATCTGGAAACGATTGGAGCGGTTTTTCAAACCGACGACGTGCAGGAAGTCAACAAGCGCCTGGAAGACAGCTGGGTGATCATCGCGGTCGCCACCGGTACGCGCGCCGACGGCCAGCCGTGGATCCTGTACTCGCTGGGCGAGCAGTACGAGGACGAAGAAGACGAGGACGAAGAGGATGAAGAAGAAGGCGACGAGGAAGAGGAAGAAGATTCCGAGTAAGCCCGGCGCAGATCGCGCTTCGAACTTCGTTTGAGCGCCGTGGAGGGCGCCGAATGCCCTCCGCGGTCGCGCGCATCGTCAGGCGCTGGCCCGCCGCACGCCCCAGCGCATGCCGAGCCAGCCTTGCAGCGGCAGGCCCAGCACCAGGCCGGCATTGAACCAGCGCGGGAAATCACCGCCTAGCTGCACCACCGCGTAGACGGTGACGAGCGCTACCAACCCCAGGCACGCCAGCGCATGCCCGCGCGCAGCCGCCGCAGCGCAACGCGCCGCCGTCGCGATCGCGGCGATACCGCCGGCGATCGTCCAGGCCAGATCCCAGCCCAGGCGCGCATTGCCTCCCGGCGCCAGTCCCAGCCAACGCGCCACCTCGCCGCCGGCCAGATTGACCAGCACCAGCACGGCCGCCGCCGCGACCATCGCCAGCAGCGAGCGCAGGATCAGGCGCATGGGGTTTCGCGGGACAGTCGATTTCATAAGAGCTTGTTCGAAGCCTGTGCTTGGGTGCGGAGCGTCTTGTTTGTCTCGTCATTCCCGCGAACGCGGGAATGACGGGGCTTTGAAAGCCCCGCCGCCGCTCGTTCGCGTTTTCCGCCGCAGCCGTCGCGGCAAGACCGACAAGCACCGAGGCTTGCGATGTCCTGTCGCGCCACGACGCCGATAGTACAGCGCCTGGTTCGACACGATCGCCTGCGTTCGCACCAACGAACCCCGCTTTCGTCGCCCTCACCCCGGCTTCGTCGCGTGCGCATTGCGGCCGCACGCGGCCCGGCGGTATCCGTTGTGTACGCAGTTCTTCAAGCGCGACCTCATACGGGCGCTGCGCCACCTGCATCGTCGCCGGCTGTCGCCGCCGGCATGCGGGGCGGATGCGCTCGCCTCGAATTCGCGCCCGACTCGCTACGCCTACCGGGACAGTCCAATGCACAGAAGATTCGTACTCGCGCTCGCCGCGACGCTGTTGGCAATGCCGGCGCAGGCCGCGCCGTCGTCGATGTCCGATCGGCGCATCGTGGAGGATATCGCCAGCGATGCCGGCATCACGCCGTGTCAGGTGCGGCAGGCGCTGGCCGAGCAGTTCCCCATCGCCGCGGAGCAATACGGCATGCATCCGTCGGCGCGCGGACGCATCGCCCGTTTGGTCCGGGAACACCACGACGCGCAGCGGGCCGAGATATCCGCAGGTTCGACGCGGCCGGACAGTTGCGCCGGGCACGACGCAGCGCCGGACGCGGTCGATCGCAGCCGCGGCGATTCACGCGGCCACTAGCGGCGCGCCGATGCAGGACGATCACGCTGGATTCCCGCGAACCCAGCGCGATCGCAACCGGTCGCCTCAAGGCGCGGGAATCGGGTCCAGCGGATTGCCCGGCGCGATGTTCGCGCAGTTCTGCGGCGCGGCGCGACCGGCGAAACGGTCGTTGACCCACACCAGCGTCTCGGGAATCCATGCCGCGGCGGCGCCGACATGGCTCAGCAGTTCGCTCTGGCCGTACTGCACCTTGACGCCGCGCGCACAGTAGTCGCGAGCCAGCGTGCGCACGTCGCCGGCGATCATGACGCCGTCGCCGCGGCCGATGCCCGGCTTGTTGCCGAGGGTTCCCTCGAGTTCGCCGCCGGCGCCCTGGCGGATCAGCAACGGCGCCGACGGCGTGCCGCCCGTGCCCATGATCAAGTCGTTCGCCAGTTCCACGAACACCGGGATGCGCTCTGGCGTGGCGTATTCGGGCTTGGCGATCGAGGCCCAGGTCAGTCCCGGGTATTGCGCCAGCACGTTGATGATCGAGGCCTTCTGCAAGCGTTCGCTGAGCTGTTTGCCGTAGTCGTTGAGGTAGGGCGTGAGATCGACCTGGAACGAACGCGACACGCCGACGATGGCCATCGGCATGATCCCCGCCCACACTGCGCTGCCGTCGACGTAATGCAGGTTGTGCGCCGGATGCACCAGCACCCCGCCCATCGACGAGCCAACGATGCGCCGGTCGATGTCGGGCGCGTAGGACGGCGCCAGCTCGGCCGCCCACTCGGTGGCGATCGCGCCGCCGGAGTAACCGACCAGCGCGACCTTGGTGTCGCCGGCCAGGCCTACCGCGGGCGAATTGAAGGTGGCGCGCACCGAGTCCAACGTGTTCATGCCGTACTCGCGCCCGGCGGCGAAATTCGCGCGCTGGCCCTGGGTGTCGGAGATCACGATGCTGTAGCCCTGCGACAGGAACGGCGCGATCAGCGCCGTCTCGACATTCAGAATCAACCCGCCCAGGGTCAATCCGCCGGAGATCGCATACGACGGCTCGTCGTCGGGATTGAGCGAGTCGTAGAAGGATTGGTACGAAATCAGTTTCTGCCGGCCGAGCGCGAACACCGGCTGGATCACCGAGGTGACGTTGACGGTCGGCTGCCCGAGTTGTCCGGTCGAGCGATACAACAGCTGCGTGGTCTTGATCGGCAGCGCGAAACCGACCACGTGGTACGGAACGGTGCGCGTCTTCAACACCGTGCCGGGCGCGATGTTCTCCAGCGGCGTGTCGCCGGTGTACTGATAGAACGGATCGTCGCCCGGCGCCAGCCTGGCTTGCGCCGAACCGGCCGCGCCCGCGATCGCCAGCGATGCAGCCATCAGGGCGGCGCGGCGGCGGTTCGTGTGTTTCGTCTCGGACATTTCGTGCTCCCGGATTGGGGGTATCGACAGGACGCCGTGCCGGCATCGGCGCGGACGGTAACGCGGCGAAGGTCGCCAGCGCGCGTGGTTCGATCAAGCCGCAATGCACCATGCAGATGAACATGTCTTCGAACGTTCAGCTACGCAGCAGCGCGATCGCGGTGTCGGCGATCGCGGCGATTGCGATGGCTCTTGAGTACAGACGCGGCCGACCGTAAAACCCGAACGCGCAGGGCATGCCGCGAACGCGGAAAGAATCGAATTTCGATTCAGGCAATTCAGCGCGCCCGAACGACGCGCATTGCCATCGCCGCCTCGTTACGGCGATGCGGAGCAATACAGCGCTTTAAATCCCTCGCGCCACGAACGGATCTCGGGTTCCCAACCCAGCTCGCGCCTGGCCTTCGCGTTGGACGCGCCGCGCTGCTCGTTCATGATGTAGACCAGCATGTCGCCGAGCGCGCGCCGAGCGTCGCTTACCGGCAGATGCGCCGGTGGCGGCGCCTGCAGAAGCTCCGCCATGACCGGCAGCCATTCGCTCAGGCGCGCCGGCTCGTCGTCCACGATGTTGTAGATGCCGGGCGCAGCGCCGGTCAGCGCTTGCATCGTCGCCCGCGCGGCGTCGCGCAGGTGAATGAACGAATAGGTTCCGGCGCCCTCGCCGACGATGGGCGCACGGCCTTTTCGCACCGAGCGCGGGATCGAGTTGGCGGGATCGTAATTGGTGCCGGGCCCATAGAACCAGCCGTAACGCAGCACCACGCCTTCGATGCCGTCGGTGTTCAGCGTCAGCCGTTCCATCTGTTCGACGGCTTGCACCAGCGGCAGGACCGCCTCGGGCGCGTCGAGGTACAAGGGCGTACTTTCGTCGCTGAGGCCTGTGCCGCGCGGCGAGCAGACGAAAGAGATGCTTTGCGTGATCAAACGCGCCGCCCCGGCCGCGCGCGCGGCTTCGACAAGATTGCGCGTGCCTTCGCCGCGGACGCGGATGGTCTGCGCGAGCGGATCGGCCTGGGTCTCGCCGAAGGCCGTCAGCTGGTGGATCACGATCCGCGGCTTGACCTGCGTCACCACGTCGATGAGCTTCGCCGCATCGAACACATCCGCGATCACCGCATCGGCGCCCATCGCCCGCAACGCCGATGCGTTATCCGGCGAACGCGTCATGGCGGTGACGCGGTGCCCTTGCGCCACGAGCATCGGCACCAGGCAGCGTCCGATCGCGCCGGAACCGCCAGCGATAAATACCTCCATCGAAGCCATCTCCCGTTTGACCGCGCAAAGCGAAGCCGGCACCGGCGCATGTTCGACCTGTGCGTAATCGGCCGTCAACCGGCGCAGGCCACGGATCGGGCCGCGCGGCTGCGTAGAATGGCGGCCCCGCGGCGCACGCCCGCGTCGCCGAGTCGGTACGGATGCTTTCCATCGCGCTTACACGCCGCACCTTGTGGCTGCTGTTGTCGTTTGTCTCCGCCAATGCGCTCGCGTCCGACGCGGCGCCGGACACCGAGCAGGCGAACGCGGCTTACCGCCGCGCCCTGGATGCGCAAACGCGCGAGCAGGCCGGCACGACCTCGCCGCTGATGCGCAGCATGCTCGACTCGATGAAGATCGCCGCCGTGCAAGGCTGCCAGCGGGTCGATGCGGAGCAGACCGCCTGCATCGTCAAACTCGACGCGCCGATGCGCGAGGGCTATCAGGCCTATCGCTTCCGCGCCGACGGCAAGGATTGGCGCATCGTGCAGGACGCCGACACCCCGGCGCCGCAGCCGACATTGGCGCGGGCGCAGGAGCTGATACGCGAGCATTTGAACGCACTGGCCGCGCAGAACCCCGACCGCAAAAAGGCGGAGGAATTTCGCCGATTCGCCGCTGGCCTGAGCATGACTGCGCTGAATTCGTGTCAGCTCGACCGCGACAGCGGCGCGGTGGAATGCGACGGGCAGTGGGACAGCAGCGAGGGCAAGGGCGGAAAGCCCTTGCGCTTCGGCCTGAACGCAGCGGACTGGTCGCTGCTGGCGGATTGACGGCGCTGGCCCCGCAAAGCCGCGATGCCGGCGCGAATCAGAACCGTTCGCCGACCGGCAGGTAGCGCCACTGCCCGACCGGCATCTTGCTCAGCGAAATCCGGCCGATGCGCAGACGCTTGCTCGACACCACCTGCAGGCCGACCTGGGCGCACATATGCCGCAATTGCCCGCCCTGTGGGTTCTTGATCGCGAAACGCAGGCGGGTTTCGTTCTGCCAGCTGACCTTGCACGGCGCCAGCGGGCGGCCGCGGTACTCCAGGCCGTGGGCCAACCGCTTGAGGCCGTACGGCCCCAGTTCGCCGCTGACCTCGACCACGAATTCCTGCTCGATCTGCGCGTAATCCTCGGTCAGGCGGCGCCAGATGCGGCCGTCCTGGCTCAGCACGACCAGGCCGGAGGCCTCCGCGTCGATCGGCATCAATGGGGTCAAACGGTGGAAATGGCGCTTGAGCAGGCGCACTCCGGAGACATCGCCCTCGGCACGGGTAGCCGGCACGACCAGGCCGGGAATGTCCATGAAATCCACGCCGGCCGGCTTGTGCAGCAGCACGGTGGCCGGTTCGGCCGGCTCCAGCCGCGCCTGCGGGTCCAGTTCGACCTGCTCGGTGGAGACTGGCGCCTGCGGCTCTTCCACCACCTCGCCGTCCACCCGGACCCAGCCGCCCTCGATGTATTGCTGGGCTTGCGCGCGCGAACAGCCCGCCAGTTCTGCGACGCGTTTATCTAGACGGAGAGGCTCGGACATGGAAAAAGTCGGCGGGAAAGGCGCTAAGTGTAAAGATATGCGGGTGCCCGGCGGTAAATCCCCCGCCGCCGGACCGATTTCATTCATTAGGACTAGATGAAGACTCCCACAGGCTTGCAGGCGCTGATCGACGACGGCGTCATCGATGAAGTGATGCGCCCGCTCAAGAGCGGCAAAGAGGCGGCGGTGTACGTGGTGCGCTGCGGCGAGGAGGTGCGCTGCGCCAAGGTCTACAAGGACATGGCCCAGCGCAGCTTCCAGCAGCGTGTGCAGTACCAGGAAGGGCGCAAGGTGCGCGGCAGCCGCGAGGCGCGCGCGATCGGCAAGGCCACCAAGTACGGGCGCAAGCAGCAGGAAACCGCCTGGAAGAACACCGAGGTGGATGCGCTGTACCAGTTGCGCGAGGCCGGCGTGCGCGTGCCCGAGCCCTACGGCTATTTCCACGGCGTGCTGGTGATGGAGCTGGTGACCGACGCCGACGGCCATTCCGCGCCGCGCCTGGGCGAGGTCGAACTGGCGCCGGATCAGGCGCGCGGCTTTCACCGCTTCCTGGTGCGGCAGGTGGTGAAGATGCTGTGCGTCGGACTGATCCACGGCGATCTGTCCGAATACAACGTGCTGGTCGCGCCCGACGGCCCGGTCATCATCGACTTCCCGCAGGTCGTCAGCGCCGCCGGCAATAACGCCGCGCGCACGATGCTGTTGCGCGACGTCAACAACCTCACCGCCAGCCTGGGCGCCTGGGCGCCGGAACTGCTCGACACCTGGTACGCGGAGGAAATGTGGGCCTTGTTCGAGGCCGGCGATCTGCATCCGGACAGCGAACTCACCGGGACCTTCGTCCACGATGAGTCGGTGGTCGATCTCGACAGCGTGCGCCACGCGATCAACGACGCGCGCGAAGAAGCCTTGATCCGCCAGCAGGGGCGCGAAGCCGCGGCGGCCGAGGACTGACGCGAGCCCGCATGGCGATGGCCATGCGGGCTCGTTCCGCGGCGGCTTGCCCGGCTTGCATGCCGCCGCTTTCAACGCATCAGCGGTCCTTGAGGAAATCGCGGATCAGGCCGGCGATCTGCGGCGCGTGCGTTTCCAGCGCGAAATGGCCGGTGTCGAACAGATGCACCTGCGCATCGGGATTGTCGCGACGGTACGGCTCCGCGCCAGCGACCAGGAAGATCTGGTCGTTCTTGCCCCAGATCACCAGGGTCGGCGGGCGGTGCTTGCGAAAGTAGGCATGCCACTGCGGATACTTGCTCAGGTTGTGCTGGTAATCGAAGAACAGCGCCAGCTGGATGTCCTTGTTGCCGGGGCGCTCCAGATAGGCCTGATCCAGCGCATACGCATCCGGGCTGACCAGACTCTCATCGCGCACGCCGTCCAGGTACTGCCAGCGCGTGGCCTCCGCCGACAAGCCGGCCTTCAGCAGCAGCTCGCGATTGGCGACGTTGTTGTCCTTCCAATAGGCCTTGATCGGGTCCCAGAACTTGCCGATGCCTTCCTCGTAGGCGTTGCCGTTCTGAATGACCAGCGCGGTCACGCGCTCGGGATGCGCGCTGGCCAGACGGAAGCCCACCGGCGCGCCGTAGTCCATCAGGTACAGCGCATAGCGCTTGAGCCCCAGTTGCCGGGTGAAGCCGTCCATCAAGGTGGCGTAGTGGTCGAAGCTGTATTCGAACTTATCCATCGGCGGCGCCGCGCTCTGGCCGAAGCCGGGATAGTCCGGCGCGATGACGCGATAGCGGTCGGCCAGACGCGGCATCAGGTCGCGATACATGTGGCTCGAACTCGGGAATCCGTGCAGGAGCAGCAGCACCGGCGCATCGCGCGGGCCGGCTTCGCGATAGGCGATCTCCACGCCATCGACTACGGCTTTCCGATAGTGGACGACGCTGGCCTGATCCTGCTGCGCGACGGGCGCGGGGGTTTCGGCTTGCTGCGCCGAGGCGAGGCCGGGCAGCGCCAGAGCGATAGCGATCACGAGTACGGACGCGGCGGCACGGCGCAGGCGCGAGGCGGGACGCAGCACAGGGGACGGGGTGGACATGGCGGGACTCCTTGAGTGAGTTATGAACCGAACGATCGGTACAATAGACTCAGGTATGATTCCCGTCAACCATGGCATCGCAGCCAAATTCGACACTTCATTGTTCCGCCGGCGACCCCGCCGGCCGCCTCCACTAAACCGAACGGTACAGACAGGCCCTCCTATGCCCGCCCCTCAGTTCACGCGCGAAACCGTCGTCGACCGCCTGCTCGGCGCCTTCCGCCGCTACGGTTACGACGCCGCCTCCCTGGGCCAGTTGTCCAGCGCCACCGGCCTGGGCCGCTCCAGCCTTTACCACTACTTCCCCGGCGGGAAGGAAGACATGGCGCGCGCCGTCTTCGATCACGTCGATGATTGGGCGCGCGATGCGATCTTCGCGCCGATACACGCCTCCGGCCCGCCCGAGCAGCGGCTGCGGCAAGTGATCGGCGTGCTCGACGAGTTCTACGACGGCGGCGCGAAAGCCTGCTTCTACGGCAATCTGGTCGTGGGCGACGCTGGCGTACTGTTCAAGGACCGGCTCAGCGCATCGCTGCGCAAGCTGATCGAAGGATTCGCGCGGCTGGCGAAGGAAAAAGGCGTATCCGAGCGCGAAGCGCAGCAACGCGGCGAAGACGCGGTGGTGCGCATCCAGGGCGCGCTGATCGTCGCCCGCGGCCTGGGCGATCCGGCGCCGTTCCGGCGCGTGCTCAAGCGGCTGCCGAACGATCTGCTGGGCTGAGGTTTGCCGCGGCGAACGGCGCAGTCAACGCCGCATCGGCGCCGACAACGCCAGCAGGCGGCCGGCGGCCTCCAGCACCATGCCGCGCGCCTCGCCGGCGCGCATGACCAGGTAATGCGAGAACGGATTGGCGATGGCCGCCTTCGATACGCGCACCAGCGCCGCGGATTCCATCGCCTCCTGCGCCAGCGGCGTGCGCAGCAGCGCGATTCCGAGCCCCGCCTTCGCCGCCGCGAGCACCAGGTCGTAATCCTCGAAACGCCGATCCGCGGCCTTGCTGCGAAAACCGGCACCCTGGCTTTTCAACCACGCCTTCCACTGGCTGGTATCGGAATCGTGCAACAGCGGCGCATCGGCCAGACGGCTCGCCGTCGCGTGGCCGCCCCATTCGCCGGCCAGTTCCGGCGAGGCCACCGGAATCAGTTGCTCCTTGAACAGCAGCTGTGAGGAAACATCACGCCATTGGCCTTTGCCGTAACGCACCGCCAGATCCACTTCGCCGCCGGCCAGATCGGCCAGGCGATGTTCGATGATCAACTCGACCCGCCGCCGCGCGGGAAAATCCTGCAGCGCGCGCATCCGCGGCAACAACCACAGGCGCGCGAACGACGGCACCACGCTGAGCCGGATCACCGGCACCTCGCGACGCGGACGCCAGCGGTCGGCGGACTCGCTGATCGAGCTCAGCGCCTGCTCTACCTGGGCGATGAAGCGCTGCCCGGCCGGGGTCACGCGGACGCCGCGGCCGTGGCGCTCGAACACCGCCGTGCCCAGCCAGTGCTCGACCGCGTGCACGCGCCGGCTCACCGCGCCGTGGGTCAGCCCCAGGCGCTCGGCGGCGGCGGTGAACGAGCCGGTGGCGGCCGCGGCGATGACGGCGTTGAGGCCTTCCAGCGGCGGCAGCGGCTTCGAGCTGTGCATATGACGCACAGCTCATCACCGATCGTCGCGCTATGTCAACCGCGTCGGCGTCGCTTCAATAGGCTCCTGCCCATTGAAGCCGCAGGCCATGCGCTCAACACCGCCGTTGCATCGAAGCACACCCACGCGGGTCGGTTCGACCTTGCTGACTTCGCTGGGCCTGGCCTGCGGCGCGCATGCGCAGGAAGACCCCACGCACAAGGCCGGCGACGCGTTCGGCCATCGCATCGGCCAGGAAAGCATCGGCCTGTATTCCGAATCGCTGGTGCGCGGATTCAATCTGCAGGAATCGGGCAATTACCGGCTTGAGGACGCCTACTTCGTGCGCGCCGCAAATCCCTCCGACGCGGTGGTCGAAGCCGTGCGCGTGCGCGTCGGCTCGCAGGCCCTGGATCTGGATTTCCCCGCGCCGTCCGGGTTGGTCGATTACCGATTGATCGCCGGCGACCGGGAACGCAGCAAACTCGAACTCGGCTTCCAGCACCTGAGCGACAACAACCCGCGGCCGTATCTGCGCGCTCACGCCGCGCGCCGATCGAACGACGGAAACCTGTCGCTGGCCGCGGGCTTCATCGGTTCGCACAGCGCGCGCTACATCTTCGGCAACGAGGCCGAGTACTACGGCATCGGCCTGGTGCCGCGCGCGCGCCTGGGCGAGCGCTGGCAAATCACCGGCGTGCTGACCCGTTACGAACATCAGTACCAGGCCGATGTGGGATTCACCCCCGCCGGCACGCAGCCGTTGCCCAGGCCCGAGCGGCTGCGTTACCTCGGCCAGCCGTGGTCGCGTTACGACACCCGCAACAGCACCTACGGTTTGATCGCCGCCACGACCGCGCGCGACAACGCCTGGGACTATCGCTGGTCGAGCCTGTACTCCGGAGTCAATCGCCCGCGTTCGGACTTCAACCTGTTCGACGCCGTGCAAACCGACGGCCGCGCCGAAGCGGCGACCGTGGTCGCGCGCGGACGCAGGATCGAAGCCTGGGGCCATGAAGCCGTCGCCAGTTACGACTGGACCGGCGCGTGCCAGCGTCACGAACTCACCGGGCTGGCGCGACTGCGCCGATCCGATTACCGCAATCCGCACGTGGACCATGTGCGGATCGGGCCGGCGTCGATCCTGGAAGGCACGACGCGTATCGACGGCCCCGACGCGGCGAAGGGCGCGCCCTACTCCACCGCCGCGATCGATCAGTACGAATTCGGCCTGGGATGGCAGTACCAGCATCAGGACGGCTTCGCCCTCAACCTCAGCGCGCGTCGCGCCAACATCGAACAGCGCTCGCATCCGCTGACGGGCCCCAGGCACTCGCGCGCCTCGGCCGCGTGGTTGCACAACGCCGCGCTGGTAGCTCCCCTCGGCCGGCGCACGACGATATTCGCCGCGACCGCGCGCGGCATCGAAGAAGGCGTGAGCGCGCCGGAGAACGCGATCAATGCCTATGAAGTGCTGCCGCCGATTCTCGCCCGCCAGCACGAACTGGGCGTCAAATGGCAGGCGCGGCCGGATCTGGCGCTGCTGGCGACGGCGTTCGCAATCGAAAAGCCCTCGCCCGGGTTCGACGACAACGCGGTCTATCGCTACCTCACCGATGTTTCGCATCGCGGCGTCGAACTGTCGCTGGCCGGCGACCTCGGCGAACGCCTGAGCATCGTCGCCGGCATTACCCAGATGCAACTGCGTCTGCGCGGCGAACCGGTCGCGGACGGATCGATGGGCAAGCGTCCAGTCGGGCGCTCGGCGCGGCAGGCGCTGCTCAACCTCAACTACCATCTCGCCAGCGTGCCGGGGCTGTCGATCGACGCCGACGCCAACTACTACGGCCCGCGTCCGGCCGATGCGCTCAATCGCTTCCACACGCCGGGCTATGCCGTGCTCAACCTGGGCGCGCGCTACCGCTTCGACTGGGCCGGCACGCCCGCGGCCGTGCGGTTGCGTATCAACAACGCGACCGACCGCTACGCCTGGATCGCCGGCACCAGCGGCATTCAGATTTACGAGCCCGAGCGCAGGATCATGCTGAGCCTGACTCTGGGCGACTAGGCGAGCGTCGAAACGCCCGCCGGTGAGCGAATTGTGATCCTGTACCAAGCGCGCAGCGAGGCGACCAACGGCACAGGGCGTCGCTGGGTTTAGCGTATCGTCGTTGGATGATGCATCAATTCCTCACCGCCAATCGCATCGAGTTGATCGCACGCTGCCGTGAGAAGGTCGCCCTGCGCGGTACGCCCGCGGCATCCGAAGACGAATTGGCGCATGGGATCAGTACCTTCCTCGACCAGCTGATCAAGACGCTGATCGTGGAGACGACGGCCTCGCCGATGCAAAGCCGACAGGTTTCCGGCCCCTCCGGCGGCGGCCGGCCGAATCTTTCCGAGATCGGCGAATCGGCGAGCCAACACGGCCGGGAGTTGCAGTATCACGGATTCACCGCGGAGCAGGTCGTGCACGACTATGGCGATCTTTGCCAGGCCATTTCAGATTTGGCCGTCGAACGCGGGCAGGCCATCGAGGTGGACGAATTCCGCACGCTAAACCGTTGTCTGGACAACGCGATCGCCAGCGCGGTGACCGAATTCGGTTATCAGCGCGATTTCGTCGTCGCCGACCAGCAGGCCATGCACCTCAATGAACGACTGGGCTTTTTCGCTCATGAGCTGCGCAATCAACTTTGCACCGCCACCTTGGCGCTTTCGATCATCAAGCAAGGCAATGTCGGTTTGTCCGGCGCCACCGGCGGAGTACTCGATCGCGCGCTGCTGGGATTGGGCAATTTGATCGACCGCTCGCTGGCGGAGGTCCGGATGACCGCCGGGCTGCCTGTGCAGCACCATTTGTTTTCGTTGGCCGATTTCATCGCCGAACTCAAGCTGTCGGCGTCGCTGGAAGCGCAGGTGTCCGAATGCAGACTGACCGTGTCGGAGGTTGATCCTTTGCTGGCCGTGGACGTGGATCGCGATCTGTTGCTGTCGGCCGCCGGCAACCTGTTGCAGAACGCATTCAAGTTCACCCATCCGCGCAGCGAGGTAACCCTCAATGCCTACGCCTTGGCCGATCGCATTCTGATCGACGTGCAGGATCATTGCGGGGGTTTGCCGGCAGGATTCGTCGAAGACATGTTCCGCCCGTTCGTTCAGGGCGCCGAGGACCGCAGCGGACTGGGACTGGGGTTGTCGATCGCAAGGCGCAGCGTCGAGGCCAACGGCGGTGTCCTCAGCGTCCGCGACGTGCCGGGATCGGGCTGCATTTTTACGATCAACTTACCGCGGCACGCGCTTGCGGCGAACTCGTCACACTGACCTCGCAAACCCAGGTCCAGGCTGATGACTGGCCCTGCAGGCAGAAGCGACATGCAACGCCAGACCATTAAACTGAAACGCAACCCACGCAGCCCCGCTCATGCGACGCCGCTGGCCGAGCTTGTCGTGACGGCGATGAACGGCGTGCCGGGCGCTACCGATGCCAGAATCGATCGATCCGAGTCGGACGATCTGGTGACGTCCTTTCTGTACGCGGGCCGCGGAGATGCCAGCGTGCCTGAGGAATACTTCGATCGCTTCGGACTGATGCAATCGCCCTGAAGCCTTGCTCCGATGACGAAATGACCGTGCTGCCGGCGACCTTCCGGGCCAAGTCGCGCCGAATTCGCCACTAACCGTTACGACGCCTACGGACAATGCCGAGTTGAGCATCGTCACCGACTGGCCGCGCCGTCGCTATCGATTTTCGCATCGCTCGTTTCAAGGAGGCACGTACATGGCCACCTATCTTGGTTTGCTCACGATCATGGCCGGGGTATACCTGCTTCTGCACGGCGCCTATTCCTACGCCCATCAGCGCGCCGTAGGCGCCGCGGCATCGATTTGGAGCGGTACGCGATTGTCGAACCGCAGGCTCAGAAGCTTGATGTTCGGCGCGGGGTGCCTGTTGGGCGGTGCCTATCTGATTATCTAGCTGCATGCAGGGCGAGTGATCCAGACTTACCCGGCATCGCACGGAGACGTCCGGCCAGGATCGGTCGCAACCTGTTTCCAATCGAGCCTGCGAGCCATGTACACGGCTGTGTCACAGTCCGCGGCGCACTGTAGCTACGCGACGCAATGTCGCCGTGCATTCGTGAAGCACCTCGCCTCTGTTTTTCGACTGCATTGGCTCTGACGGATTGATTTCCGCCCAAGGCCCGAGGCCTGCGGTCGCAGCGGATCCGATTTTCCGATATCGACCCTAAGGAAATCCCGATGATCACCCCTCTCCAACAGGGTTCCACGACCCAATTCGTCAATATGGAATCCGAGCTGGCCTTCTGGCGCGCGCACTATCGTCGCCTGGGCTGCGGCACCGGCCTTCGTTTCGCGGATTACGAGCCGGCGATCAAACTGGGCCTGGACGCTTATGTTCGCGGCAATGGCCGTGATTTCCAGGAATTGCAGGAAGAACTGCTGGTGCGTTACGCGCGTACACGCGGCGGCACGAGATTGGATTGGTCGGATGCGGTGACCGTGGTCGAGTCCGCATGGCGTCGCTTGTGTCGATACCCGCCGTTTGCCGTCAGGGAACCTAAAACCGACCTGTGGCCGCATGTCGCCCGCCATGGTGGATTTGCGCGATCCGCGCCTCGGCAGCAGAGGCAAGGACAGCGGCCCGTGGCGCCGATGAACGAGATCTCGCTCATCGCGGACTGAAGGGCGTCGCGACCTCGATCATCGCGATATTCGAATCGATCGGCGGCATCTGGCCATGCGCGGGCTTCACCGCTTGATGCCGCCTTCACCGGTCGCCCGTACGCTTCGTAGCAGTCTCTCGCCTCGTCACGCAGATGGAGCATATTCGCCCGCAGCGCATCGGCATTTATCTCGCCGCCGTGATCGCGGCCGCGCTGTTGTTTGCCGACAACGTCTACGCGGCGGCCCCGGTGGCTACGCTGGAGTGCAAGCAGCGCCTGCTGCAAGACTTCGGCTGGCGATTCGCTCCCGCCGCCGGCGGAGCGATTAGGATTCATCCGGGTCGGCCTTGCGATCGCGCCGATCTGGCCCAGGCGCAAGCCGCCGGCGACCTGATCGCGGACATTCCCCCTGACGTTACACCGCTCGAACGCCGTCGGCTGCTCGATCAACTGCTGCGCCACCCCGCCACCTCATGTGCCTACAGCTTCGCCCTGGGTACGTCGGCGCGGCGGGCGATCGACCAATTGGTGGCCAACCGCGGCTTCCGTTTCTCGTCGCTGCAACTGGGATGGATCGGCTTTGGACCGACCGGATCGGCGCGCGATGGCTGGCGGCCGATCGCGCTGTTCGGACGCGGCTATCGGCCAAGCGGCAGAAATTCTCGGGCGATTGAAGCCTTCTACGCCGGCCAGGTGCGCGGCGAATGCGGTGTTGGCCGGCAGATCGCCCAATATGCGACCCAGGCCGAACTCTATGGCATGCAGGGCTTCGATACCGAGTTCGGCGTCGATGAAATCGTCATCGGCACCTTCCATCGATTGCGCTCCAGCCGCAGCATCTTGCTGGGCACCTCGGCCGGCCGCTTTACCCATGACGGTCTGGCTACCGCCGCCGCGGCCAGCGGCAGACAGGCATTCATGGGCTTGCCGGGTTTCATCTATCACGTCTTCGACCGCAGCTATCTGGATGACCTGAACAATCAGGCAGAAAATTTCGTCGTCTACGACGTCAGCGCCGAAGCGGCCGCCGCTTTGCGCGCTCATGCAGGCTTCGAGTTCTACAACGATCGCAACCGCGCGATCTGGTCGCTGGCCCGGTCGCTGAAGGCGGACAAATCGCGGCGGTTTTTCGAACGCCTGCTCTCCGAGCGCGATCCGGTCCTGCGCGCTGCACTGTCCGCGCAAGCGCGAGTCACGGTCGCCCGGATCGACAGCCTGCTCGCCGATCCCTTCTACCGCGGCTTTGATATCTATGTTCACAAGAAGGGCGTGAAACCGGTTGGTTTCCACATCGCCCGCCTGCTCGACCGCAATCCGCGCACGCCGTTTCGTATCGAGCTGGCGCTGCACAATCTGCATACCACTTTGTACGATCGCTACCTGGGCTATCGCCTGGCGCAATGCATGAGCCGGTCGCCGGACGACCGCTCGCCCGACTCGCATTCCGCTCAGCCCGGACGTGACGAAAATGCGAAGTTCGCCGAGCCTGTCCGCGGCCCGGCTGGACACCCGATGCCGACGGCACCCGCCCGCGCATCGATGAACCGAGGATACGAAAAAAGGTGACGTGCGATGCGTTGGAGCCCGTTTCAGGCCGATATGCTGCACTCGCCGCCACCGGATGAAATTCGTTAGTCTTGCCCAGGCATCACCCTCGCCCTGTTCTTTTTTTGAAGCGGCTTGTGCGTGCTGTAGAAACCTCTCAGCACTGACCGCCGACAGCGCGACCTGTAGTCCGCACGTCTCCCTCGCCCCTGCGCAGGTGCCGCCATGACTCGTAAAAGTTCCGAACGTGGGCTTCGCTTCTGGCTGTTGTCGGCCTACGCCTGGGCGATCGCCCTGGTCGGCGCGGCGCTGGCTTACGAAGGCGCGCAACTGGTCGCCGCGGGCGGCTCCTGGTACTACGTACTCGCTGGCGTCGCGGTGTTGGTGTCCGGCGTGCTGATCGCACTGCGCCGGCGCGCCGGATTCTGGCTGTTCGGCGCGACCTCGGCGGCGACCATCGCCTGGGCCTTGTGGGAAGTCGGCCTGGACGGGTGGGCGCTGATTCCGCGCCTGGCCTGGATTTCGGTGCTGGGCCTGGTGTTGCTCCCGCTGTGGGTGGCGGCGAAACGCTGGAAGGCGCCGCCGTCCGGACTCGGCTATGCCCTGGTCAGCGCGGTGCTGCCGCTGGCGGGCGCGGCGCTGATCTTCGGGCCGCTGCTGTATCCGTCCACGATCGAGCTGGCCGCGCCGGCCGCGCAGGCCAACCCCGCGCCTTTCAGCCGCGCCACCGTGAACAGCCCGGACGGCAACGTCGCCGCCAATCACGACGCCGGCAACTGGACCGCTTACGCCGGTTCCAACTTGTCCAATCACTACACGCCCGGCGATCAGATCACTCCGGACAACGCGAAAAACCTGAAGCTGGCCTGGGAGTTCCACACCGGCGATCTGAAACCGGCCGGTTCCAGCCTGGGCTACGCCTTCCAGAACACGCCGCTCAAGGTCGGCGACTTGCTCTACATCTGCACGCCGACGCAGAAAGTCATCGCGGTGGACGCCGCCACCGGCCAGGAGCGTTGGCGCTTCGATCCCAAGACCGATCCGAAGGCGATGGCCGGCGTCGCCGCCACCACGTGTCGCGGCGTGTCGTATTACCAGGCCCCGCCGGGCACCACCGAATGCCCCACACGCATCTTCTGGCCGATGGTCGATGGCCGTCTCGGCGCGCTCGACGCGCGCACCGGCAAGCTGTGCACAGGTTTCGGCCAGCAGGGCTTCGTCGATCTCAACGCCGGCACCGGCAACACCAAGCCCGGCTTCGTAGGCCCGACCTCGCCGCCGGTGGTGATGCGCGGCGTGGTCATCCAGCCCACCGGACAAGTGCGCGACGGCCAGGAACGCGACGCGCCCTCGGGCGTGGTGCGCGCCTTCGATGCGATCAGCGGCCAATTGCGCTGGGCCTGGGACCTGGGCAATCCGGCGATCACCGCCGAACCGCCGCCGGGCCAGACCTATACACGCTCCACGCCGAACGTGTGGACGCTGATGGCGGCCGACGACGAACTGGGCCTGGTCTATCTGCCGACCGGCAACGCCTCGGGCGATTTCTTCGGCAAGGAGCGCACGCCGCAGGAAGAGGAATACACCGCGACCCTGGTCGCCGTGGACGCGCTCAGCGGCAAGGAGCGCTGGCACTTTCGCACCATCAATCACGATCTGTGGGATTACGACCTGGGCCCGCAACCCAATCTGGTCGATTGGCCGATGGCCGACGGCTCGGTGCGGCCGGCGGTGATCCAGGCGACCAAGTCCGGGCAAGTATTCGTGCTCGATCGCGCCACCGGCGCGCCGATCATGCCGGTCCGGCAGATTCCGGTTCCGCAGGGCACCGATCACGGCGACTGGACCGCCAAGACCCAGCCGGTGTCGCCGGGCATGCCCAACACCGTCGGCGCGCCCAGCAAAACCTATGAAACGCTGAAGGAATCCGACGCCTGGGGCATCACCCCGTTCGATCAGCTGGCCTGCCGCATCCAGTTCAAGAAGCTGCGCTACGAAGGCATGTTCACCCCGCCGAGCCTGCAAGGTTCGCTGTCGTACACCGGCAATCACGGCGGCATCAACTGGGGCGGCGTCGCGGTCGATCTGCGCCGCGGCATCATGGTGATGAACAGCAATCGCCTGCCCTACACCGAGAACGTCTACCCGCGCGAGGAAATGAACAAGCTCGGCGTGGTGTCGGTGTTCAACGGCAAGAGCAAGACGCCCGGCTACATGGCGCAGGAAGGCCTGGCCTACGGCGCGCGCAAGGAACCGTGGATGTCGCCGCTCAACACCCCGTGCGTGGCGCCGCCGTGGGGCTACATCTCCGGCGTCGATCTGCGGACGCAGGAAGTGATCTGGCGCCGGCCGCTCGGCACCGGTTACGACCAGGGGCCGATGGGGATTCCCTCGTACATGAAGTTCGAACTCGGCACGCCGAACAACAGCGGCTCGCTGGCCACCGCGGGCGGCGTGACCTTCGTCGGCGCCTCGCTGGACAACTTCATGCGCGGCTTCGACACCCGCACCGGCGCGCTGCTATGGGAGACCCGCGTGCCGGCCGGACCGCAGGCCGCGCCGATGAGCTACACCATCGACGGCAAGCAATACATCGTCGCCGCGGTCGGCGGCCACGACCGCATGGAAACCAAGCCGGGCGACAGCGTGATCGCGTGGACGTTGCCGGATGAGGCGGCCAAGGCGAAATAGAAAGGCGCGGCCGAAATCGTTCGGCCGCGCCTTATCGGTTTGTGTATGCGATGCGGTTCGACGCAGATGCGATCGTCGGCGTAAGCCAATCACACCGCGCCGCCGCGCTCTTCCGCCATCGGCAGCGGCGCCGCCAGCGGCGGCTCCTCGGCCGAAGTGACGCGGCCGACCCACCACGCCGAGCACAGCGCGAGCGCGGCGGCGATCCAGCCCACCGTGCCGTAGCCGACGATGTGGCCGCTGGCGTCGGTGCTCAGCATCAAGCCGCCGAGCCACGCGCCCAGGCCGGTGCCCAGGGACATCATCGCGCTGTTGGCGCTGAGGTAGGCGCCGCGTTGCGCCGCTTGCGGGACCGTGGTCTGCAACGCCTGCAACGGCACCATGCGGCCGTTCATCGACACCATGAAGAACGGGAAGAACATCAGCATCGCGACGAAACCGACCGCCGGCAGATGGGTGATGAACAACACCGGCAGCAACGACACCACCACCGCGATCCGGTACACCAACTGCTTGCCGTAGCGGTCGGCCAGGCGCCCGATCAGGCGCGAGGTGAAGAACGCCGCCACGCCGCCAGCCATGTACATCCACGACAGCTGCGCCGGGTCGATGCCGTGGTTGGCGACCAGCATCGGCGAGATGAAGGGAATCACCAGCATCTGCGAGGTGGTCAACATCAAGGTCAAGGCGAAGGCGTTGAGGTGGCGCGAGCTTGCGAACAGCTTGAACAGATTCGGCAAGGCCTGGCTCAACGGCACCGGCAGCCGCGACAGATGCTGATTCAGCGGCGGCACCAGGCGCGAGCCGCCGATCCAAACCAGCACCGACAAGGCCACCAGCAGCCAGAACGGCGCCGACCAGTGGAAGTGCGCGCCCAGCAGCACCCCGGCCGGAACGCCGAGCACTGAGGCGATCGCGAAGGAGGTCATCACCGTGCCGGTGGCGACGCCGCGTCGCTGCGCGGGCACCACGTCGGCGATGATCGCCATGATGATCGAGCTGAGCACGCCGCCGCTGATGCCGGCGAACGCGCGCGAAGCCAGCAGCAAGGCGTAGCTGTCGGCCAGCGCGCAGGCCAGGTTGGAGACCGCGAACAGCGCGTACATGGCCAGCAGCAGTTTGCGCCGGTCGAAACGGTCGATATAGGTGGCGGCGAGCAGGCCGGACAGGCCGGCGCAGATCGAATAGGCCGACACCGCGGCGGCGAACTGCGCCGGCGACACATGCAACGCATGCATGATCTGCGGACCCAACGGCATCATCACCATGAAATCCATGATGAGAGTGAACTGGGTCAGCATGAGCAGCCACAGCAGGCGGCGCTCTTGGGGAAGGGGTAACGAGTACATGGGGGTCCTTGCGGTCGGGGCGGCCGCGATCGGGGAGATTTCAGTCTTCGAAATGGTCGTGCACGTCCTGCGCGCCGCGCTTCCAGTAACCCGACGCGTGCAGGCGCGATTTGTCGATGCCGCGTTCGCCGAGCAGATGCTGGCGCACGGCGCGGATCGCGCTGGATTCGCCGGCGGCCCAGACATAGCCTTCGCCAGTGGGCAGCGGCAGTTCGCTCACCGCGCGCAGCAATTCCTCGCCGTTCGCGGATGAAGCGTTGCGGTAGCACCACAGAATCTGCAAGGTCGCGGCGCTGGCGAAATCGATGCGCGCGCTCGCATCGGCGACTTCCACCACCGCGATGGCGAGCGTCGTCGCCGGCAGCTCCTGCACACGCCGCGCGATCGCCGGCAAGGCGGTGTCGTCGCCAATCAGCAGATGCCAGTCGAATCCGGGCGGAATCACGCGAGAGCCGCGCGGGCCGCCGATGCCGAGGTACTGCCCGACCTGCGCCTGCATCGCCCACGCCGTGGCCGGGCCGGCGTCGTGCAGGGCGAACTCGATGTCGAGTTCAAGCGCATCCGGGTCGAAACGTCGCGGGGTGAAATCGCGCACCACCGGCCGCGGCGCATCGGCGGCGTAGCTCAGGCCGTTGGCGCCCAGCTCCGGCAGTACCGGGCGATCCTGCCCGGGCGCGGGGAAAAACACTTTGACGTGATCGTCGAACGAAGCGGAGGCGAAGTCGTGCAGATCCTCGCCGCTCAGGGTGACGCGGCGCAGATGCGGCGTCACCGCCTGCACTCGCGCCACGCGCAACAGACGCAGCTTCAGCGGATGGCGGACGCGCACGACTGCCAGATCGTCGGGTTGTTGCATGCAAAGGCCTTGTGTCGGCGTATGCCGGCTGGAGTGGAGAAAACCACCGGAGTGCGCGGACGCGGCGAAGGTCAGTCGTTGCCGCCTTCGATTTCGCGCGTCGCCCGCCGCAGGATTTCGGCGATCCGGCGCTGCTCGGCGACGGGCACGTTTTCGTGGCGGAACAACGCGGTCTTCAGCGCGCGCCGGGCGTTGATCAACTCCGGCAGCCAGCCGTCTTCGCCGGGATCGTTCGGGTCTTCGCCGGCCAGCGCGCGCCGCACCGAATCCATCTTGCGGGCGATATGCGTCAGCTTGGCGAACATCATATCGACGCGTTCGCGGTTGGCGGCCAGATGCGCGCGGCCCGGTTCGGCGAGCGCGTATCGCTTGCGGTTGCCCTCGACTTCGACGGTGACGTAACCCAGTTCTTCCAGATAAGTCAGCGCCGGATACACCATGCCGGGGCTGGGGCTGTAGAAACCGTTCGAACGCGTTTGCAGCGCCTTGATCAATTCGTAGCCATGGCTGGGCTGGTCTTCCAGCAGGGCCAGCAGCAGCGATTGCAGATCGTCGGAGGTGAACTTGCGGCCGCGCGGGAAACCGTCGCCGCCATCGAAGCCACCCGGAAAACCGCCGCCGCCCGGACCCGGTCCGAAACCGCCCCGGCCGCCGCGGCCACCGCCGCGGTGATGACGGCCCGCGGTCTCGGAGAAGGGATGGCAGGACGCCCGGTCGAAGCGCGAAAAGCTTTCAAAATCAAAGGGCCAGCGTTGGCCATGCAGGAGGTGACGAAACATGAGGGAGGCACCTTACCTATCAGAAGATAGGTCTTAAGATATATATCGTAAGATACGTCGTCAAGCGCCAGAACCGATCGCGGGCGACCGTTCGTCGGCAGGTCCGGGCCCGGATCTTCGCGCGGGCCGCAGGCGGCAAACGACGCCCCGCCCGGCGATGGCGCACGCGCCGCCCGCCCAGCCGCGGGCCGCCACCGCATTCGTTCAAAGCACCGCGCGCGGCGCCGCTGCGACTCAACCGGCCGGATCGGCCCACGGCGCTTTTTCGAACTTGCGCGCCAGATAGTCGATCAAGGCCTGCACCCGCTGCGGCCGCATGCGCCCGGGCGGGGTGACGATGTGCAGCGCGATCGGCGGCGGCGACCACTCCGGCATCGCCGCTTCCAGCTTGCCGCTGCGCAGTTCGCGCCAGACCAGGAATTCCGGCTGCAGCGCCAGTCCCAGCCCCGCCAGCAACGCCGGATTCAAAGCTTCGGCGTTGTTGACCCGCAGCGGCGCCGGCAGGCTGATCGAGAAATCGCCGTGGCGCTTGTGAGTGAAACGCCAGGCATTGCCGAACCGCGAGTAGGTGTACAACAAGGCGCGGTGCTCGGTGAGTTGGCGCGGATGCGTCGGCCGGCCATGGGCTTCGAAATACCCCGGCGAGCCCACCAGCACGATGCGCACGCCGCACAGACGCCGCGCCAGCAGGCTCGAATCGGCCAGCGCCGAGATCCGCAGCGCCAGGTCGTAGCCGCCGCCGACCAGATCGGTGACGCCGTCGTCGAACACGATTTCCAGGGCGATGTCCGGATAGCGGCGCATGAACTCGGGCAGCAGCGGCGACAGATGGGCGATGCCGAACGACATCGGCACGGCGATGCGCACCTGCCCGCTCGGGCTCTTGGCCTGCGCGGTGATTTCCGCTTCCACCGCCTCGCCCTCGGCGAGGATGCGGCTGGCGCGCTCGAGCGCACCGCGTCCGCTTTCGGTCAGCGACATGCGCCGCGAGGTGCGATGGAACAGCACCGTCTTCAGGCGCGTTTCCAGGCGGGTGACCGCCTTGGACACGGTCGCCTGCGACAGCCCGAACTCGACCGCGGTGCGGGCGAAGGAACCGGTCTCGGCGACTTTGGCGAAGATCGCCCAGGCTTCCAGGTCGGGCAGCTTGTTCATGTCTATTTTGGAAACGATCGTTTTCGATTGGTTCGATTCTAAAGCCAGTCGCATCGGCCTATCGTGACCGCCAAGCACAAACACAGGAGCACGGACATGATCGAACATCGCCCTTACCAAAGCCTCGGCGGCGCCAACCACGGCTGGCTCGACGCCAAGCACCACTTCTCGTTCTCCAGCTACCGCGACGACGCACGCATGGGCTGGGGCGCGCTGCGGGTCTGGAACGACGACACCATCCAGGCCAACAGCGGCTTTCCGCCGCATTCGCACGCCGACATGGAAATCATCACCTACGTCCGCGAAGGCGCGATCACCCACCAGGACAACCTCGGCAACCGCGGCCGCACCGAGGCCGGCGACGTGCAGGTGATGAGCGCGGGCACCGGCATCCAGCACGCCGAATACAACCTGGAGCCCGAGACCACGCGCATCTTCCAGATCTGGATCATTCCCGATCAGCGCGGCGGCGCGCCGACCTGGGGCAGCAAGCCGTTCCCCAAGAGCGATCGCTCCGGCCGCTTCGTCGTATTGGCCAGCGGCATCGAAGGCGATCACGACACCCTGCCCATCCGCGCCGATGCGCGCGTGCTCGGCCTGACGCTGGCCGCCGGCGAATCGGCTGAGTACGTATTCGGCGAAGGACGCTACGGCTATCTGGTGCCGTCCACGGGCACGGTCGAAGTCGATGGCCTGCGCTTGCAGGCGCGCGACGGCGCGGCGATCCGCGATCAGGCCTCGATCCGGGTCACCGCGATCGAAGACGCCGAGCTGGTGCTGGTCGATACCGCGGGCTGATCGCCGCCCGCGCAGCCCACGCGGCGCCGCAGTGTCGCGCGGCGCCGCGATGGCGCACGATGGGCGGGAAATTTCTCGCGGAGCCCCATCGCATGATCGATCTGCAACCGCTGCGCGAGCTCAGGTTCGCGGCCGGGCGCGCCCTGCCCGATCGCCTCAGCGCGGCCAGCGGCATCGTCGCCGCGGGCGAGTTCCTGTACGTGATCGCCGACGATGAGCTGTATCTGGGCGTGTTCGACCTGGCCGGACAACGCGACGGCGAATGGCTGCGCATCTTCGACGGCGAACTGCCCGAGCAAGCGGCCGCGCGCAAGGCGAGCAAACCCGATCTGGAAGCGCTGGTGCGGTTGCCGGCGTTCTCCGGTTATCCGCACGGCGCCTTGCTGGCGCTGCCCTCCGGCTCCAAGCCCAACCGCCGGACCGGTGTATTGCTGGGTCTGGACGATGCCGGCGCCTTGCGCGGGGAGCCGCGGCGCGTGGATCTGTCCGCGTTGTACGCACCGTTGCAGCGTGGCTTGCCCGCGTTGAATCTCGAAGGCGCGGTGGTGTGCGCGCAGGAGCTGGTGCTGTTGCAGCGCGCCAGCGGCGACCATCCGCACAATGCCCTGATCCGCTTTCCCCTGGCCTCGCTGCTGCATGCGCTGGGCGCCGATGGCGAGCCGCGCCTGCCCGAGTTGCCGGCGAACGTACAGAGGGTGGAGCTGCCGCGGATCGAAGGCGTCGCGTTGGGCTTCACCGACGCGGCGGCCTTGGCCGACGGCCGGCTGGTCTTCAGCGCGGTCGCGGAAAACGTCCACGACACCTATAACGACGGCCCCTGCGTCGGCGCGGCGGTCGGCATCGTCGCGCTCGACGGGCAGTTGCAGCATCTGGATTTCGTGCGGCCGGTGCGCAAGATCGAAGGCATCGCCGCGCAACACGACGGCGCCTTCATCGACCTGCTGCTGGCCACCGATGCCGACGATCGCGGCGCGGCGGGCGTCCTGTACAGCGCGCGGCTCGCGCTCGCGGAGCCGGCCGGGCTGGCGCGCTGAACTCCGGCGGTCTGGCGCCGCCCGAGTTGCGTGCGATCGTCAGCCCGCGCCCTGTCGCATCGTCGCGTAATGCGCGCGCATGAATTCGGTGAAGACGCGCACCTTGGCCGGCAGCGCGCGGGCGTGCGGATACAAGGCGAAATAATGGCGCCGGCCGGCGTCGTGCTGCGGCAATATTCGCAGCAGACGCCCGGCGGCGAGATCGCCGTGCACGGTCAGATAGGTCAGCGCGGCGATGCCCTGCCCGGCCATCACCGCCGCGTGCAGGGCGACGATCGAATCCAGCCGCAATCGCTCGCCCGTGCTGACGCTGCCGTCGTCGCCGTGCGGCGAACTCAATTGCAGCGCCGCACCGTCGCCCGCATACGTCAACAGCTGATGTTCGCGCAGATCGGCGACCGCGCGCGGCAGGCCGTGCTGGGCGATGTACTGCGGCGCGGCGACCAGCACGCGCTCGGACACCGCCAGCTCGCGCGCGACCAGACCGCTGTCGGCCAGCGGCCCGCTGACGCGGATCGCCATGTCGAAGCCGCCCTTGATCAGATCGACCATGCGATCGTCGCAGGACAGATCCAGATCGATGCGCGGATGGCGCTGCATGAAACCGGGCAGCCACTGCGCCAGTTCCAGCGCGCCGATCGCATGCGGCAGGCTCAGGCGCAGCACGCCCGACGGCTGCGCCGCATCGCCGCTCAATCGTTGCTGCGCCGCGTCCAGCCGTTCGAGAATATCGATGCAGTCGCGGTAGTAGTGCGCGCCGGCCTCGGTGGTGGTGAGGCCGCGGCTGTTGCGGTTGAGCAGGCGCACGCCCAGGTGCGCCTCCAGCTGCGCGAGCTGGCGCGACAGCGAGGTGTGGCTGGTATCCAGGCGTTCGGCGGCCTTCGTGAAGCTTCCGGATTCGACGATGCTCCGGTAAGCGCGCATGGCTGACAATTGATCCATCGCTGCACTCCAGTGAACGGCATCGGCGCCGCGCCGATGCCGTGTTCTGGCGCGAAGGGTATCAGCGCACCGGCAGGGCGAGGATCTGTGCGGTGGTCATGACATCGCCGAAGGTGTCCTCGATCGAAGCCAGCGCCGAGGCGTGCAGTTGCTTATGGCCAACCTTCGATCCGTCGCGCAGGGTCAGATCGCGGGTGGCGCTGGCATCGGAGGACACGATCACCCGATAGCCCTTGGCTGCCGCATCGCGCGCGGCGCCGGCGACACAGGCGTGGGTCTGCAGGCCGGCGATGATCAGGGTATCGGCGCCGGCCTCGTGCAAGGCTGTCTCGATCGCGGCGGCGGACGCGCCGGCGAATACGCTGACCGCATCCTTCTTCACCACCGTCTCGCCGCTGCGCGGCTGCATATCGGGGTGAAACGCCACCGTCTTGCCGCCGTCGGCGAACACCGGCGCCCCGGCCGGCAGCACGTGCTGGACGTGGATCACGCGGATGTGGTGGGCGTCGGCGAAATCCAGCAGGCGGCGGGTTTGCCGCAACGCGGCTTCGCCATCGGCGATGGGCATGCGCCCGCCGGGGAAGTATTCGTTCTGGAAGTCGATGACCAACAGCGCGGTCTTGTCCGCATGCAACTGCGCGATCGGTTCGGCGCCGGCCATATCGCGAATAGTCGGATGCGGCGCGGGCGTCGCCGCCTGAGCGTCGATGTTGCCGAGTGCGGCCATTCCAAGCGCGGCCATTCCGAGAAAAGCAGAGATTCGCATGCGGGAGCCCGTTCGTTGTCGAGGGCGCCATGATGCCGGCCGCGGATCGGATGCCTCAGAGGCCTGCGCGAACAACATCTGTGCGGTTTGCGCACAGATCGATGGATACGACGAGTCGGCAGATGCGGGCCGGTTTCAGCAAAGAGGAAAAGGAGCAACCGGCGGCGCCGCTGGCGCGGGTGAACGCCAATCCGGACAGATGCCGTAACGCCGCCGCGCGGCGCCCGCTACGGACTCTTGTTGCCCAGCGTCTCGTTCTTCCACAGCCGCGGCGACATGCCGGTCGAGGCCTTGAACGCGCGCGACAAGGCCGCTTCGCTGCCGTAGCCGACCTCCATCGCGATCAACTTCAACGGCCGTCCGCTCAGCAGCGCTTGCTGGGCCAGACCCACGCGCCATTGCTGCAGATAGGTGCCCGGCGTGCAGCCCACCGCATCGCGGAACGCATTGGCGAAGACGCTGCGCGACATGCCGGCGCGCGCGGCCAGCGAATCCAGGGTCCAGTCGCGATCGGGCGTTTCGTGGATCGCCACCAGCGCATGCCGCAACTGCGGATGCGACAGACCGGCGAGCATGCCGACGCGGGTGCGGCCGCTTTCCATCAGATGGCGCAGCACCTGGATCAGCACGACTTCGAACAAACGGTTGACCAGCGCCTGACGGCCGCAGCGGTGGTCGAAGGCTTCCTCGAACAACAACGCCAGCACGTGCGCGGCGCCGTCGATTTCATCCAGGGCGATGCACACGAACCCGGGCAGCGCGGCGGCGATCGGATTGGCCGCGCCGCCTTCGAAATGCAGGTTGGCGCAGGCCAGATCAGCGCCGCGCTCGCCATCGGTGATGAAGCGGTGCGCCATCGGCCGCGGATACAGCAGCAGGCTCGGCGCGTCGATGCGCAGGCCGGGCTCGCCGTCGTGGACGATCTCGACCGCGCCGCCGCGCACCAGATGCAGTTGGCCGGCGCCGTGCTCCGGGGCCAGGTCGTTGATGCCGCACAGGGCGCCGGCGTGGAACAGCCGGGCGCTGGCGGAAAAGCGTTCGAGCAGGGCTTCGAGGCGGTCGGTCATGAAAATACGATCAGTCAAGTTTTACGAACTATACGTTACGTACCGTCCCGAGCGCTCACGCAAAGTACGTCTCACGGGCCAGCCGCCCGCCACCTAACCCGGAGAGACCGCCATGACCGCTCTGCAACGCTCGCTCGCCCTGTCCCTGCTGACCGTCGGCATCGCCACCGCCGCCCAGGCCGCCCCCGCCGCTGCCGCCGCGCCGACCCAGCAGGCCGCCGCGCAGCGTCAGTCTTCCAGCTACATCACCACCGCCGACGGCGTGCAGCTGTACTACAAGGACTGGGGCCCGAAGAACGGTCCGGTCGTCGCCTTCAGCCACGGCTGGCCGCTGAACTCGGACAGCTGGGAATCGCAGATGCTGTTCCTGGCCGACCACGGCTACCGCGTGATCGCTCACGACCGCCGCGGCCACGGTCGCTCCAGCCAACCCTGGGACGGCAACGACATGGACCATTACGCCGCCGATCTGAAGACGGTGCTCGACACCCTGGACGTGCACGACGCGGTGCTGGTCGGCTTCTCCACCGGCGGCGGCGAAGTCGCGCGCTATCTGGGCCGTTACGGCAGCGCGCGGGTCAAGAAGGCGGTGCTGGTCAGCGCGGTGCCGCCGCTGATGCTCAAGACCGCGGCCAATCCCGGCGGCCTGCCGATCGAAGTCTTCGACGGTCTGCGCAAGGCCTCGCTGGACAACCGTGCGCAGCTGTATCTCGACATCGCCTCGGGCCCGTTCTACGGCTACAACCGTCCGGGCGCCAAGCCTTCGCAAGGTTTGATCGAATCGTTCCGCTCGCAGGGCGTGCAGGCCGGACACAAGAACACCTACGACTCCATCGCCGCGTTCTCGGCCACCGATTTCACCGAGGACCTCAAGCGCATCGACGTGCCGGTGCTGGTGATCCACGGCGACGCCGACCAGATCGTGCCGATCGACGCCTCGGCGCGCGCGGCGGCGAAGCTGATCAAGAACGCCAAGCTGATCGTGTATCCGGGCGCGCCGCACGGTTTGCCCGATACGCACAAGGATCGTCTGGACCAGGATCTGCTCGACTTCGTCAGCAAGTAAGCGGCGGCGATCGGATCGATCGCCCTGTATCGCGCCGGGCCGGGCCGCACAGCGGTTCCGGCCCGTGCGCATGTCCGACATGCGTCGGCGCTCGACCCGCGGCCGCGCGAGTGTTGAAATCGCCCGGACTCGGCGGCACTCGCCGCCAGCGCACACGGTGAAGCTATGGATCGTATCGACGCCATGAAGGTCTTCATCGCCGCGCTCGATGAAGGCAGCCTCGCCGGCGCCAGCCGCAGGACCGGCCGCTCGCCGGCGGCGGTGAGCCGCGCGGTCGCGTTCCTGGAGGCGCACGTGGGCGTGCCGCTGCTGCACCGGACCACGCGCTCGATCAAATTGAGCGAAGCCGGCGAGCGTTACGCCGCCGCCTGCCGGCGCGTGCTGGCGGAACTGGAAGAGGCCGACCGGCAAGCCGCCGGCGAGCGCTCGGTGCCGCGCGGAACCCTGACCATCACCGCCACCGTGTTCGCCGGCGTGGAGCTGCTGCGGCCGATCGTGGATGCCTTCATCGACGAACACCCGACGGTGAACGTGCGCATGCATCTGCTGGAGCGCGCGGTCAACCTGATCGACGAAGGCATGGACCTGGCGCTGCGCATCACCCATCTGGCCGACTCCAACCTGATCGCGCATCGCATCGGCGAAGTGCGGCGGGTGACGGTGGCCTCGCCGCGTTATCTGGCCACGCATCCGCGCATCGACGAACCGCAGGATCTGGCCAAGCACAAGATCGTCACCACCGCGCACATGGGCATCGACTCGTGGAGCTTTCCGCCGCCGTCGGGCTCGACCATCGCCCGCGCCGTCGCTTTCGCTCCGCGTTTGGTGGTCAACAACGTGCGCGCGGCGATCGCATCCGCGGTGGACGGTTACGGTGTCACCCGCGTGTTGTCGTACCACGTCGCACGGCAAGTCCAGAGCGATGAACTGCGCATCGTCCTGACCGATTTCGAACCCGATCCCATCCCGGTCAGTCTGGTCTCGCCGCAGGGCCGGCTGGCCGTGCCGAAGGTCCGCGCCTTCGTCGATTTCGCCGTGCCGCGCCTGCGCGCGGCGTTCGCGCGGCTGACGCCGTAGCGGGCGATTGCACCGCGCGGCGGAAGAATGTCTGCCGGACCACGGGGATTCGCTAATCCCGGCCGCGTTCCTAGATTGGGCACACCGGCGCTGCAGCTGAACGCAGCCGCCGATTCCCCTTCTACCGAGCGAATCTCATGAGCACTCAAAGCAAAGTCGCCATCGTCACCGGCGCCTCGCAAGGCATCGGCGCCGGCATCGTCCAGGCGCTGCGCGATCGCGGCTACCGCATCGTCGCCAATTCCCGTTCGATCAAGCCGTCCAACGATCCGGACATCCTCGCGGTCGCCGGCGACATCGCCGACCGCGCCGTCGCCGAGCGCGTGATCGGCGAAGGGCTGGCGAAATTCGGCCGCATCGACAGCCTGATCAACAACGCCGGCGTCTTCATCGCCAAACCGTTCACGCAATACACCGCGGACGACTACGCCAACGTGCTGGCGGTCAACGTCGCCGGCTTCTTCCACATCACCCAGCTGGCCGTGGCGGAAATGGAGAAGCAGGGCAGCGGCCACGTGGTCAGCGTCACCACCACCCTGGCCGAGCACGCCATCGACGGCGTGCCGTCCGTGCTCGCCTCGCTCAGCAAGGGCGGGATCAATGCGGCGACCAAGTCGCTGGCCATCGAATACGCCAAGCGCGGCATCCGCGTGAACGCGGTCGCGCCGGGCGTCGTCAAGACGCCGATGCATGCGCCGCAGACCCACGAATGGCTGGCGGCGCTGCATCCGGTGGGACGCATGGGCGAGATCGGCGATATCGTCCAGGCCATCGTCTACCTGGAATCGGCCGGCTTCGTGACCGGCGAGATCCTGCACGTGGACGGCGGCCAGAGCGCCGGGCACTGAGGCCGGCCATCTGATTTCCGGGAGTACGGCGATGAGCGACCATCAAGCGCTGCTGGAGCTGACCAACACCTACCTGCGCGGCATTTATGAAGGAGATACGCGGAGTCTTCGCAGCGTCTTCCATCCAAGCGCACGCATCGAAGATGTCACCACCGGTCGCTTCCGCTCGCGCGATGTAGATCAATACCTGCAGGCCGTCGCCTCGCGCGTGAGTCCGCGCGAAGCCGGCGAACCGTTGCGGATGGCGCCCCGGTCGATCGAAGTGGTGGGCGAGATGGCCATGGTCACCGCGGAACTGCGTTTCCTCGGCAATCACTTCATCAACCTGCTGTCGCTGCTGCGCTGCGACGGGCAATGGCTCATCACCCACAAACAGTTCGGGCCGGCGGGCGAATGAGCGCGCCGGATCGAACGAATCACGACATCTGACTTATCGCGGCCGCCACGGCCGCGCGGAGATCGCAATGAACAAGGCTTACTGGGTCATCGCCTGGAATTCCATCAGCGACCCGGCCGCGGTGGAGCGTTACATCGCGCCGGCGACCGCGGCCATCCTCGCCCACGGCGGCCGCGTTCTGGCCGGCGGCGCGCCGGACAAGACTTACGAATCGGGCCGGCCGACGCGCATCGTCGTGGTCGAATTCGATACGCTGCTCGCGGCCATCGCCGCTTACGACAGCCCTGACTATCAGGCGACTCTCATGCATCTGCGCGGCGCGGCTGAACGCGATGTGCGCATCGTCGAGGGGGTTGGATAAGGACCGCATGCGGATCAGGCTACGGCGGCTAACGAAACGCGATCAGCGCCACGCCGGTCACGACCTGCGCCACCGTCCACGAATGACGCGGCAGCGCGCCGCCGCGCAAGCGCGGATGCAAACTCAGGCCGCGGCACACGCCGGTGGCGATGGTGCCGGTCGTCAACAACATCGTCGCCAGATGCAGGGCGACGGCCGCCAGCGCCAGCATCACCGAACCCGAGGCGGTGATCTCGCGCGCAGGCGTGTCGCTCATGCAGATCGGCACCAATGCCGGCACCAGCATCAGGCCGGCGCCGTGCGCGGTGGCCATCAGGCACGACCACGCGGCGATGCCGGCGTCGCCGGCATGCGCGCCGATGCGAACGGCTAGCGCGCCGTGAACTGGCGCGCGCGATCCGCCGCCGCGCAGCGCGCGATAC
Organism: Lysobacter gummosus; assembly: GCF_001442805.1. Classification (NCBI taxonomy): domain Bacteria; kingdom Pseudomonadati; phylum Pseudomonadota; class Gammaproteobacteria; order Lysobacterales; family Lysobacteraceae; genus Lysobacter; species Lysobacter gummosus. Next base: position 5,229,840 of record NZ_CP011131.1, read on the forward strand.
AGGGCCGTGCCGATCAGCAACGCGCCGGCTGCGCCCTGCACCCAGGCGCGATTCATCAACAGGCCCTGCGCCACCGCGGCCACCACGACCGCCACCGATACCGAGTGGCCGATCGCGATGGGCAGCAGCGCGCGCCGTGCCTGCGCGCCGCCGCCCGCGTGCAAACCGCGGGCGGCGGCGAACATCCAACCGTTCGCCGGGCTCAGTCCGTGCATGGCGCCGAGTGCGGCGATCGTCAACCACGGCCACAGCGTTTCCATGACGTCTCCCGGATCGTGCGAAGTCGGAGTGGATGAAGCCCGATCAGTCCCGCGGCGCGCAGCACGCCGCGACCGTCGCCGCCGGTTTCACCGGGTCGGCGGGTTCGTAGCGATCGTGGTGGCGCACCCACGCCATCGGATAATCCAGGCCGTCTTCGTCGCGTCCCTTGGGCGTGAGTTCCAGCAGGTTGTAGGTGTGCATCATCACTTCCACGCCGCGGCCGTAACGCGAGTAGGTATGGAAGACTTGCCCGGCCTCGTCGCGGCAGAACACGCTCAGGCCGGGCGCTTCTTCGTGCGGGAAGGACTGGCGCACATAGTTGTAATCGACCTTGCCGCTGGACAATTCGTCCTGGCTGAAGCTCACGGCGAAGTCGCGATTGAAATCGCTGCCGAGCGAGGACACCCAGTTGAAGCGCCAGCCCATGCGCTGACGGAAACGCTCGATGTCGGCCAGCGGCGCGCGCGAGACCGCGAGCAGGGTAACGTCGCGATGGGACAGGTGGATGTTGGCGCCGTCGTTGTGGTCGGCCATGTACGAGCAGCTCTTGCAGCCCTGCTCCCAGCCCGGCGCGAACATGAAGTGCTGCACCAGCAGTTGGCCGCGGCCGTCGAACAGATCGGCGAGACGGCGCGGGCCCTGCAAGGTGTCGAAGACGTAGTCCTTCTCGACCCGCACCCACGGCAGCGTGCGGCGTTCGCGCGCGATTTCATCCTGCAGGCGGGTGAGTTCCTTCTCGCGCGCCAGCAGCGTCTTGCGCGCGGCGAGCCACTGCTCCTTGGACACGATGGGATGATCGGCGGCGTTGATGGCGGTAATCGCGGTATTCATGCTGCGCTCCTGGCCCGACGGGGCCGCGTGGAAAGAGGGATGAACGCGCGACTGCGGCGTCGCGCGGGCAAGACCTGCCCGCCTCCGGGCATCGGACCGGATGGAGGTTCGATAGGCAGTGGGCCGCTTCGTGTCCGGGTCGCGGGCAGGTTCGCGCGCCGGCGCGGGCGAAGCGGTGGGCGGACGCCGCCGTGCTCGGGACGGCGTGCGTCGGACGGCGCGGCTTACTTCGAGCGGCTCACCGCGCGGATCTTTCCGCTGGAACCGCCACCGCAATAGAACAGGTCCTTGCCATCGTATTCCAGACCGCTGACGCCGATGCCGTGCGGCAGTTCGAGCCGCTCGATCACTTCGCCGCTGACCGGGTCGATGTGGCGCAGTTCGTTGTCGTCGCCGTCCCAGGTGGCGTGCCACAGCTCGCCGTCGGCCCAGGTCACGCCGGTGACGAAGCGGTTGGATTCGATCGTGCGCAAGACCGCGCCGGTGTCGGGATCGATCTGCAGGATCTTGCGGTCGCGGTACTGCCCGACCCACAGACTGCCCTCGGCCCAGGTCAGGCCCGAATCGCCGCCGTTGCCCGGCGACGGGATCGACGCCACCACCGCGCCGGTGGCCGGGTCGATCTTGTCGATGCGCGCTTCGGCGATCTGGTAGATGTGAGTGCCGTCGAAGGCGCAGCCGGCGTGCGAGGCGCAGTCGAGCATGCGTTCGACCTGTCCGTTGGCCGGATCGACCGCGATCAGTTTCGAACCGGTGGCGGCCCACACGCGCTGGCCGTCGAAGGTGATGCCGTGGGTCTGTTCGATGCCGTCGAACGGGCCGTATTCGCGCACGATCCGCGCCGGGCGAGCGGGAGAGGTTTCTTTCGCTCTGGGGGTGGTGTTCGAGGTGATGGGCATGGCCTTGGCTCCTGATGGGGGCGCCCGGTACGGCGCGGCAAAAACAATCTACCCAGGCGGCAGCGCAGCGGGGAGTAACAAGATCGTCGTGAATCCGACCAGCGACGGCGCCAGCCAGCGCTGGGCGCGGGCGCGGCCGATGGAACGCACCTGGGCGGCGGCCTCCAGCTCCACCAGCGCGCGCTGGACCGTGCGCTGGCTGTCGCCCAGCGCCAGCGCCAGGGCCGAGGTGGACCAGGCCGCGCCGTCGCCGAGCAATGCCAACAGCGAGGCCTGATCGCCGTCGATGGGCGGCATCAGCACCACCACCGCGCGCTCCTCGTGCGGCGCCAGCCGGAAACCGCGCGCGGTGGCCTCGATGTCGGCCAGCGGCGCGATCAGGGCGCGCAGGCGGCCGAGTTCCACGCGCAGACGCGCGCGATGGGTTTCGTCCGCATGGCGGGTGCGGAACACGTTCGCGATCAAGGCGCCGCGATCGACATCGCCCGGCCAGCCTTCGGCCAGCGCGCGCAGCAAGGCGAACAACACCGGCCTGCGCGCCAGCGCCTGCCAGCTGTCGCCCGCGCGCAGGCCGCGGCGGCAGGCATCGACCACCAGCGCGCCGGAGGCCAGCAAGGCTTCGACCTGCTCCAGTCGCAAGGGTTGTTCATGGCCGGCGTGGACGATGCGCGCGGCCACGCGATCCAGCGCGGCGCGCGCATCGCCGACTTCGGCGAGCAGCGCCGGCACGCGCGCGCGTTCGGCCGCGGCCAAGGCGCGATCCAGCGCCGCCCGCGCTGCCGCCGTATGCAGCGAGCGCAAGGCCACTTCGGCGGCGGCCAATTCGGCCACCGCCACCAGCGACGGCGGCTGGCCGGAGAGGTCCATTTGGGCAAGTGCGGACGCGGCTTCGTCGAGGCGGCCGAGCAGCAACAGCCGGCGCAGCGCGATCAGGCGCGCCTGCAAGGCATTGGCGTGATCGGCGCGCGCCTGCAACGCCGCGGCGGCGTCGGCGAGCGGGCGCGGCGAGCCGCCCAGGTCGCGCATGGCCAGCGCCACCTCGGCCTCGGCGACCAGGCAGCGCGCTCGCGCCAGTTCCTCGCGCGCGCCGAAACCTCGCGCGGCGCGGCGCAGCAGTTCGCGCGCTCGCGGATAGTCGCCGAGCTGCGCCATGGCGATGCCGCGCAGGGCCAATGCCGGCGGGTCGTCGCGCAGCGCCACGCGCTTGAGCGCGCCGAGCGCATCGCCGACGGCCAGCGCGCGCCCGGCAGCGGCGATCAGAGAGTCCATCGCGACAGGCTACTGCGTGAGAGCCGATTGCGCACAGTGACGGGGCTCATGCGGCCGCCGGGCGACGGGGCGGCAAGAGCTGACAAAATCGCTCATCTCCCTCTCCCTCTCCCTCTCCCTCTCCCGCTCGCGGGAGAGGGCCGGGGTGAGGGGATGAGCGCCCTAGGCGCGAATGCTCTTACTCGAAGCCTCACCGCCGCCCGCACACCCTCACCCCAACCCCTCTCCCGCAGGCGGGAGAGGGGCTAACGCTGACAAAACCGCTCCTCTCCCGCTCGCGGGAGAGGGCCGGGGTGAGGGGATGAGCGCCCTAGGCGCGAATGCTCTTACTCGAAGCCTCACCGCCACCCGCACACCCTCACCCCAACCCCTCTCCCGCAAGCGGGAGAGGGGCTAACGCTGACAAAATCGCTCGTCTCCCTCTCCCTCTCCCGCTTGCGGGAGAGGGCCGGGGTGAGGGGATGAGCGCCATAGGCGCGAATGCTCTTACTCGAAGCCTCACCGCCGCCCGCGCCCCCTCACCCCAACCCCTCTCCCGCAAGCGGGAGAGGGGCTAACTGCTTTCGTCACTTACACGGCATTGCCAGCGGTTCTAAGCAAATAACCGGCCCGCAACCACCCGCCCCGGCGCCCCGCCTTACAATGCCGTCCGCCCCGATTGCGTCGAATGCTAGGCTGGCGGCGCCACACTCCGCCCCGGATCGACCTCGCGCCACCGCCTGCACGGCGCTGTCCTTCCACGCACCGCACTGCCTTCGCGACGGTCCATGATCGAATTCCAGCAAGTCCACAAATCGTTCCGCGTCGGCGGCCGCGAGGTCGCGGCCTTGCAACCGCTCGACCTGCGGATCGTCGAAGGCGAAGTGTTCGGCATCATCGGCCACTCCGGCGCCGGCAAATCCACCCTGATCCGCCTGATCAACGGCCTGGAGCGCCCCAGCGGCGGGCGCGTGCTGGTCGATGGCGAAGACCCCGGCGCGCTCGACGCCGCCGGTCTGCGCGCGCTGCGCCGGCGCATCGGCATGATCTTCCAGCACTTCAATCTGCTGTCCTCGCGCACGGTCGCGGCCAACGTGGCGTTTCCGCTCGAACTGGCCGGCACGCCGCAGTCCGAGATCGCCAGCCGCGTCGCCGAACTGCTGGCGCGCGTGGGCCTGAACGAACACGCGAACAAATACCCCGCGCAGTTGTCCGGCGGCCAGAAGCAGCGCGTCGGCATCGCCCGCGCCCTGGCCTGCCGGCCGCGCATCCTGTTGTGCGACGAAGCCACCAGTGCGCTCGATCCGCAGACCACCGCCTCGGTGCTGGCGCTGCTGGCGCAGATCAACCGCGAGCTGGGCCTGACCGTGGTGCTGATCACTCACGAGATGGAAGTCATCCGCCGCGTCTGCGATCGCGTGGCCGTGCTCGACGCCGGCCATCTGGTCGAAAGCGGCCAGGTCGCGGACGTGTTCCTGCACCCGCGCCACGCGACCACGCGCCGCTTCGTCTCCGAAGCCGAGCACGTCAACGAAGGCGCGCTGCACAGCGATTTCGCCGCGGTGTCCGGGCGCCTGCTGCGGCTGACCTTCCTCGGCCAGCACACTTACGAGCCGCTGCTCGGGCGCATCGCGCGCGAGACCGGCGTGGACTACAACATCCTCGCCGGCCGCATCGACCGGATCAAAGACCTGCCCTACGGCCAGCTCACCATCGCCCTGGTCGGAGGCGACAGCGATGCCGCGATCGCGGCCCTGGGCGCGGCCGGCGTTCATGTCGAGGAGATCGCGCGATGACCGCCAACGCAGGCTGGTTCGCCCACCTGGACGCGGGCAAATGGACCGAGATCGGCCAAGCCACGCTCGACACCCTGCTGATGCTGGCCGGCGCGCTGCCGCTGACCTTGCTGATCGGCCTGCCGCTGGGCATCGCGTTGTTCCTGACCGCGCCGCGGCAACTGCGCGCGCAGCCGCGCCTGTACGCGGCGCTGTCGCTGGTGATCAACATCCTGCGCTCGGTGCCCTTCATCATCCTGATGATCGTGATGATTCCGCTGACGCTGTCGATCATGGGCACCTCGCTCGGCGTGCGCGGCGCGATCCTGCCGCTGGTCGTCGGCGCGGCGCCGTTCTACGCGCGCCTGGTCGAGACCGCGCTGCGCGAAGTCGATCGCGGCATCATCGAAGCCTGCCAGGCGATGGGCGCGACCACGCGCCAGATCGTGCTGCGCGCGCTGCTGCCCGAAGCGCTGCCGGGCCTGATCGCCGGCGCCACCGTCACCACCCTCGCTTTGATCGGTTACACCGCCATGGGCGGCGCGATCGGCTCGGGCGGGCTCGGCGATCTGGCTTACCGCGACGGCTATCTGCGCTCGCATACCGATGTGGCGTTCGTGACGGTGCTGCTTTTGCTGCTGCTGGTGCAGGCACTGCAGACGCTGGGCGACCGCCTGGTCGCGCGCTTCAGCCGTCGCTGAGCCGGCGCCTTCAATATTCGAAATGAGGATCACCCGATGAAGAAAATCCTTCTGCCGTTGCTGCTGGCCGTCGCCGCACTGAGCGGCTGCGGCGCGTCCGACACCGCATCGAAGAAACTCACCGTCGCCGCCACCGCGGTGCCGCATGCGGAGATTCTCGAAGTGGTCAAGCCGCTGCTGGCCAAGGAAGGGGTGGAGCTGGACGTACGCGTGTTCAACGACTACGTGCAGCCCAACGACCAGGTCGCGCAGAAGCTCATCGACGTGAGCTACTTCGAGACCGAGCCCTACCTCAACGCCTACAACAAGAGCCGCGGCACCCAGCTGACCACCATCGTCGGCGTGCACATCGAGCCGTTCGGCGCGTACTCGCGCAAGTTCAAGTCGCTCAATGACCTGCCGTCGGGCGCCGACGTCGCCATTCCCAACGATCCGAGCAACAACAGCCGCGCGCTGATCCTGCTGCACAAGGCCGGGGTGATCCAGTTGCGCGACCCGACCGATTCGCTGGCGACGCTGCGCGACATCACTTCGAACCCGAAGCAGCTCAAGTTCCGCGAGCTCGATTCGGCGATGCTGCCGCGCGTGCTCGATCAGGTCGATCTGGCCCTGATCAACACCAACTACGCGCTCGACGCCGGCCTGGACCCGACCAAGGACGCGCTGGCGATCGAAGGCAGCGATTCGCCGTACGTGAACTTCCTGGTCGGCCGTCCGGACAATCTCAAGGACCCGCGCGTGCTGAAGCTGGCGGCGGCGCTGACCAGCCCGCAGGTCAAGGACTTCATCGCCAAGAAGTATCGCGGTGCGGTGCTGCCGGCGTTCTGATAGCGATCGCCGCGCTCGCGGCGGGCTAGACGGTCGGCGCCTCTCGCGGCGCCGACCGATGTGCGCGATAGACGCGGTGCGATCGGCGGCACGGGCGGGCGCCGGGCGCGAGGCCGGCCTAGGTGTGGTCGATACCGCGGCTGATGCGGAACACATGTCCGTCGGGATGACGGACATGCATCTCGCGAACACCCCAGGGCATGTTCTCCGGTCCCCAGCTGATTTCGATGCCCTGCTCGATGCAGCGCTGATGGACCGCATCGACATCGTCCACCCAGATCGACATCCACACGCCTGTCTCGGCGGCCCCGTTCGAATCCGGGCCGAAACTCGGCCGATTCTCGCCGTCGCCGCGACCGCCCTGCGCGTTCACGCACAAAAAGATTTCGCACTCGCCCGAGCCGACGCTGCCGAACGTCGGCGGCGCGCCCCAGTCCCAGCATTTCTTCCAGCCGAGTTTTTCGAACCAGTCGAAACTGCGCTGGATGTCGGAGACGTTCAGGATGGGGGTGATGGCTTTGGCGTACATCTGCGGCCTCTTCGTAGTCTGACGTCGGGTCAACCGAGAATGGAATCCTCGCGCGGCGCAACCGCGGTCGCAAGTTCCGCTCAATCCCAACAGGTAGCGTTCTTGGGAAAACCGGGACGCTGAACCCGCACCACGCAGAACCGCTGCCCGGTCGGCGCCTGCATCACTACCCAACGCTCAAGGCGATCGACCACTTGCGCGCCCAGCGCTTCCAGGCGCGCGACTTCGGCGGGGATGTCGTCGGTTTCTATATCGATATGGACCCGGCTCTCGTGCTCGACGCGCTGGATCTGCACGATCGGCTCATCCTCCTGCGTTTCCAGCATCCGGTAGTTGCCGCGCGTGCCGGGATGATCGAAGTCCATCGGCCGGCCGAGCGCGTCGGCCCAGAACTGGGCGGCCTGGTCGATATCGGAGGTCTGGCAGTCGATCAACAGCGCGCAAAGACGGGAATGGTGCATGGCGGTCTCCTCAATCGGTCAAGTCGCTGCGGCGAGCTTAAACCCATGGGAGTATCGGTGCGGTGCCGACAGAGACAGGGCGCGCAGGTCGTCGATGCGCGGCGCGTGGCGAAGTAACGCGCGCCACTGTGGGCTCACTTCGCCGCGGGCCTGCCCAGGATGAAGTCGCGCATGCGCGGGAAGTAGTCCTGCGGTTGCCGGGTCGAGATGCGCTCGCCCTCCTTGCCCGTCTCGAATTCGTACAGGCCGTGGTCGGCATCGGGGAAAACGACGTAGTCGATGGGCCGGCCCGATTGCTTCAGCGCATCCAGGCGACGCACGGTTTCGCCCGGCGGCGCGTCGCGGTCCTGGCCGCCCAGCAGCCACAGCTGCGGCACCGCCAGATTGTTCAACACCGGCATCGGGTCGTACCGCACCTCGATGCCCGCCACCAGCGCCGGCGCCTGCGTGCGCAAGTCCTGCGCCGAGGCGCTCAGCATGAAGCCGCTGTAGTTGCCGCGAATGGCGGAGAACCACGGCTGCGCGGCGTACTTGCGCTTGACCTCGTCGAGCCGCTCGAAGCCTTCGCGAAAATCGCTTTCGACGATCGCCGCGGTCGCGTCGGCGACTTCCAGCGCTTTCGCCGTTTCCACGCCGCCGAAGCCGGCGCGCGCCAGATCCGCGGCGATGGCCTCGCGATCTTCCTCGCGCGGCGACACCGCCAGGCCGAAGCTGACGATGACGAAATCCACCGGCTCGATGCGCGCGGCCAGCGGCGCGACCCATCCGCCCTGGCTGCCGCCCTGGTAGCCCATTCGCCCGGCCCTGTCGCCGACGAGGCGGCGGGCTTCGCGCGCGGCCTGGATCGCGTCGGTCGCCAGCAGCAGATAGTTCTGGCTATAGCGGCCGCCCGACGCGCCGGTGCCGCGTTTGTCGTAGGCGAACACGCCGATGCCGGCGCTGGCGAACTGGCGTTGCAGCCAATAGTCCTGCAGCGCCGAGGAATGCTCGGCGCCATGGATCAACACCACGATCGGCACTCGCGCCCGGCCCGGCGGCAAGGTCAAGCGCCCGGCCAGTTCGACGCCGTTGCTTTCGAAGCGTGTGTCGCGCTGGATCAAGGCTTCGCGCTGGCCGGCGATATCGTCGAAGCCGATACCGCCGCGGCCGCAGTCGGTGATCGTCAGCGTATGTCCGTCGGGGCGCTCGGTCCAACCGTAGGTGCTGGTCCATCGCTCCTTGCCCGCGCGAATCAAAGCACCCGTGAGCCCGTCGGTACGCCGCCAGCGCAGTTGCCCCGCCGCGCCCGGGCCGATGTCGAGCGCGCTGCCGTCGACCAGGCGGTAGCTGCCGATTTCGCAGGCCGGCGCGACGACGGCTTCGGCCGCGAGCGCCGGCGACATGCCCGCGAGCGCCAGCAGCAATGCTGCTGCGGCCAGTGTCTTACCCGTCATCACGATCATCCCGAGCTCGCAGGTTCCGATTCGCGCCAAGCTGCCCCGTCCGCCAGGGACGGTCAATGCGGATGCGACGAAACGGCGGAAACGCGGGCCGAAGCCGACTCTGAGCGCGCGAACAGCATCGGCAATCGCTTATTTCACCCGCCGCAGCCGCCGGTAGAAATGACCGCCGGCGGTATCGCCTTCGATGATCAGCTCATCGCCGACCAGTTTGATCGGCCGCGTCTGGTCGGTGCCGGTGTAGCTCGGCATCAGACTGCCCTGCACCTGATGGATCACCTGGCCCTGCGCCTCATCGACGCGATAGGTGCCGAAGTAGGCGATGTAACCGTCGTAAGCGCCGCGCACTTCGCGATCGCTGCCCTTCTGATCGCCGTCGGCGAACGGCGGCGTCGCCGGCGTGCGCATGACTTGCACGTGCATATGCCCGGTCGCGTCGTAGACGATGTAGCCCACGGGATGCTCGCCGTAAGGACGCACGGCCTTGCCGGCGAGATCGGTATCCACCAGCTCCATGACTTGCCAGGTGCCCACCAGGCGCGATGCGAGCGAGCCGCTCTTCGCCCCCGGCGTGGTCGCGCAGCCGACCAACAGGCTGGCGATGACTGAAACGACGATACCGGCTTTCACATAGTCCTCCATCCGATCGAAATGAAACGCCCGCGCAGCTTACGCGCGCGCACTGCCGCCGGTGAAGACCGCGGCCGCGCCGGTTCGCTAAGATGGCCGCGCACGCACACTCTCGATCAAGGAACGGACATGGCGCATAAATGGATTGCGGCGGTAGCGGCGGTGGCGATGGCCGCGATCGTGTGTTGGCTTGCCAGCGCGACCGGCCTGGGCCTGACCGTCGTGTCGATCGTCCCGGCGCTGGTGGTGGGCGCGGCGTTCGCGGGCGTGATCTGGAAAAGCGGCGCCAAGGCCTTGCTGATTCCGGCGGTGGGATTCGCGCTGGGGCTCGCCGGTACGTTCGCGCTGCAGTTGCTGGCCGGCGGCGGGTCTTTCGACGGGATCTACTACCTGTTCGCCGCGGTCATGACGATGTCCGTGCTGACTTTCTTCGTGTCGCTCGTACTGCTCGCGGCGCCGAAACTCCGGCGGCGCCTGCTCGGCGCGTGAGGCCTACTCGCCGCGGCGTTTGCGCGGCTTGTCCCGGCCGCGCTTGGCGACGCTGCCGGTGCGCAGCGCATCGTCGAGTTCCATGACGCCGTCTCCGCTCATCCGTTCGATCCAGGTCAAGGCATCGACGTAGGCCAGGAACTGCTGCAGATACCCGGGCGACAGCTCGCGCATCAGGGTGAGCGAGCGATGCACGAGCCGGCCGGAGTTGAGCGGGCCGGCATCGCCGGGCGCCTGCCGCAGGGATTGCCGCAACTGACTTTCGGAGCGGATCTGCGACCAAATGGCGCGAAAATCTTCGAGCGCGGCAAGCTGCGGGAACACCGCGGCCTCGCCCATGGCGAAGGCGCTGTCGCGCGCCGCCGTCTGCTGCGCGAGGTAATCGATCAGTCCGCCCACTACGCTGCCGCCGGCATCGTCGGCCGCCGTGTTTTTCCGCGCCGCGCGCTTGAGATCGCCCGCATACGCCCGCATCAGCTCCGCCAAGCGTGCATCCAGAAGCCGCCGCGCTTCGCCGTCACGGCTGGCGGCGCGACGCTCCAGCGCGTCGATACGATGAAAACGCACGCGGTCCATGCGATCGGCGCCCTGCTCGCGCCAGGCATCGATTTGCGCCCGCGCATCGGGCTGGACGCGCTTGCGCGCCAGGGTCGGGTTACGGCTCACGACGCATCACCCGGACTTGGACGGCTTCGGGACCGGCGCGATTTCCACGCGCCGGTTGCGCGCGCGGCCTTCTTCGTCGGCGTTGGAACTCACCGGCTGCTCGGAGCCGAATGCGGCCGCGAACACCGATGAGGAATGCACGCCCGCGGCGACCAAGGCGCGGGTCACGGTCAGGGCGCGCCGCGCCGACAGTTCCCAGTTGTCGGCGAATTGCGAATTGCCGTCGCGCACCTGGCGATCGTCGGTGAAGCCGCTGACCATCAGGATTTCATCGCGCGCCTGCAGATAGTCCGACAGCGGCCCGGCCAGGCTCTTGAGCAGCTCGCGGCCTTCGGGCTGCAGCTGATCGGAGTTCAACGCGAACAACACGCTGCCGCGAATGCCGATGCGTCCATCGACCAGGGTCACCCGTCCGCTCGCCAGCGGCACCGCCAGCGCCTGCTCCAGCGACTTGCGCCGTTGCGCTTCGAGGCGGCGCTGCTTGACCTCCTGGTCGAGCCGGTTCGACAACTGCATCTGCACGCCGAGCACGCCGACCAGGATCAGCACGAACACGCCCAGCAGCACCGACATCAGGTCGCCGAAGGCGGCCCACACCGGTGTCGCCGACTCGGCGTCGCCGTCGATGTCCAGGCTCATGCCGCCTGCGCTCCGGCCGCGGCCGGCTGCTGCGCCAGTTGCTGGATGTCCTGAATGATCTGCTTCTGCGCGAGCATGCTCAGGTCGATGACTTCCTTCGCCTGCGCCACGTAGTACGCCAGTTGCTCGTCGCTGCGCGCCAGCGACTTGTCCAGCGCGGTCTCGACCCCTTGCAGGCGCGCGGTCAGCAATTCGTTCGACTCGCCGAACTGCTGCACGGCCGCGGCGAAGGCATCGCTCAGGCTCGCCACCTCGACCGCGCCGACGCTGATCTGCGCGGCGGTCGCGCCGAGCTTGCCGGTCTCGGCCTCGATGTGATCGGTGAAGCGGGTGCCGACGCGATCGAGCAGATCGGCCGAGGTGACGACCAGCGCATCGACCGCGACGCGCTGTTCGGTGGAGGCGTGGTTGACCGCATCGAGCAGGGTTTCCAGCGTCGCCAGCAGACGGTTGCGCTCATCCAGCATGGCGGTGTCGCGGACCATGCTGTCGGACAGCTTCTGGCGCAGCTCGGCGACGACTTCGGCCGCGGCCTTGGGCGCTTGCGACGCCGCGTCCACCAGGCGCGAAATCTCCGCGATCGTGTCCTGGGCCTGCGACTGCGACTGCGCGGTGATCTCCTGCGCGGTGCGCGCGAGCGTGTCGCAGATCTCGCGCTGGCGTTGCGCGGCATGCTCGCCGCTGTGCTCCCAGCGCTCGCCCAGGCTCGCCGCCATCGAATCGAACGCGCCGGTCCACGCGGCCAGCCGCTGTTCGTCGCGCGATTCCAGCGTCGTCTGCAACTGCGCATGCGACTGCTCCGACGCGCGCACCAGCGATGCCGCGTGGGACTCGAACGTCACCGCCGCGGCGGCCAGCGCCTGTTGATTGCGCGCCGCCATGGCTTCGTTGGCGTCTAGCTGTTGCGACAGCGCCTCGCTCCACGCCTTCGCCGCCGCCAGCTGCGCCTGCTGATTGCGCGCCGCCATGTCCTGGTGCGCGCTCAGCTGCCGCGACAGCGCGCCGTTCCAGGCTTCCACCGCATTGTCCGCGGTGGCGTCGAAACGCGCCGACACCGTGTCCAGCAAACCGGCAGCGCCCTGATCGAAGCGCGCGGTGAATCCGTCCAGGGTCTTGCCCAGGTCCTGCGCCAGCGCTTCGTTGCAGCGGCGCTGATCGACCAGCGCTTCGCTCCATATCTCGGTGACGCGGGTGGTGGTGGTGGCGAAACCGGCCGACAGGCCGTCCATCTGCTGTTGCACGGCGTCGCTGACGGTGGCCTGCAGCGAACGGGTTTCGTCCGCGATCGCCGCCATCGTGGTCTGCATGATCGGCTGCAGCGCCGCGCCGGCCGCGCGCGCGCTTTCGCCGATGCTGTCCTGCAAGGATCGCTCCACCGACGCGGCCAACTGGGCGAAGACCGCTTCGGTCTTGTCGTGGAAGGCGTCCTGGCGCGCCATCTGCCGCTCGTGCGCGAGCAGGTTCTGGCGCTCGATCGCCGCGGTCATTTCCTGCAGCCGATCGACCAGCGTCGGCATCATTTCGGCCTGGCGCTGCAGCAGCTTGAAGGCTTCCTCGCGCCGATGCGTCTGCGAGTAAGCGCGCAGCGTGGTCGCGATGGCGACATCCAGCCGCTGCGCCGCCTGCGCGCGTTCGCGCCGGCTCAGCGCCGACAGCAAGCCGAGCATCGCCGAGGCGGCGACACCCGCGATCGAAGTGCCGAAGGCGAAGCCGAGCCCGGCCACCGGCGCGGCGATGGATTCGCGGATCGCTTGCAGGTCGGCGGCGCTTTCCAGCGCCAGTCCGGTGCCGCGCAGCGTGGTCATCATGCCCAGCAGGGTGCCCAGCATGCCCAGCAACACCAGCAGGCCGACCAGATACGGCGTCAGCGCCGGCGCCGGCAGCGCCACGCGTTCGCCTTCGATGCGCAGGCGCGCGGCGTTGCGCAGCGAGGGATGCAGGCGACCGAGCCATTCGCTCAGATCCGCCGGCGGCGCCGACAACTCGGCGAGCGCGCGGTCCAGCGTGGCGGTGGCCTGCCGATAGCGATGCAGTTCGAGCCCGCCCGCGCAATAGCAAGCGCCGATCAACAGCGCGACCGACAACGCCAGCGTGTTGGTGCCGACATAGCCCGCGCCGACCCAGCACACGGCGATCAAACCTACGACGAAGATCGCCGGATAAAGCAGATTTCTGAACATGTTATCCATGTGGATTGGTGGCGAGGGCGGCAAGCAGGCCCTCGGCCGGTTGAAGGCGAACATCCAGTTCGGCGAGCAATACGTCTTGCATGTCCTTGCGAAACACATCCGGCCAGGCTTCGCCGGCCGCTGCCGGCGCCTCGCCCGGCACGCGCGCCTCGTCGCTGCCGGCGCGCGCGTTCTGGCGCAAGCGTTCGAAGTGTTCCGCGAGCAGCACCGGCGCCACCGACAGCAGGCTGCGCTCGCGCCGGCTCAGCGCCCGTTCCATCACCGCGTCCACGTCGGCGAGACGGGCCAGATCGGCCGACTGCGCGCTCAGCTTGAGCCGCAGGCGATCGCGCAAGCGGCCTACGCCGGCTTCCATCGTCTGTTGCAGGAACAGGTAGCGCTGACGGAAGAACGCGTAGTCCGGGCCTTCATCTGCGTCGGCTTGCCCGGATGTGGGCGGCGGCGCGGCGAACGCCGCATCGCCGACAATCGCGCCAGTCAGCGAAGCGCGCACGCGCGCGCATTCGTCCGCTTCCGCGGCGCTGTCGATGCGTTCGTCGTCGAGTGCCGCCGCCGGCCTGTCCAGCACGGTGGACAGCGCAACGGCATGAGTCCAATCGATCCAGTGACTCAGCTGATCCGACAACGATCGCGTGGGCTGGGGCAGGTCTGCGGCCGTCAGGCGAGCGAGCGTGCGGATGAACGTCGGGCCGCGAACCGTGGCCCGTCGAGGTGCTTGCATCATTACTACTGGCTAAAAGATCGCCATTTTACACGTGCGGCCGCCGCCTGCCGCTGGCAGGGCGTCGCGGCGGGCACGGCGGGGTCCGGACATTCACGAATCGCGGCTGATTCAGCTGCTTCACAGTCGCGCAAACCCTTGCGGGCGCGGGCTATCGAGCGTGTGGCGGCCGCCGGCTTGCGACCGGCCCGATGGGCGAAATCGGGGTTCAAAGGCGTCCGCGGGCGGCGGTTCTCGGAGCCCTTGCCAAACGCCATCGATTTGTGCGGGCTCCTCCCGGCCGTGTCGGCCCCGGCCGCCGCGACCGCCACGGCACGAAACGCCAACGGCCGCGGCGCCGGCCGCGCGCGTGATCGCCGGCGCTAAGTCAGCGTCAGCGGACAGAACCCACGCGATGCGCCGCCCGCGGTCGGCTGCGCCGGCAAATGCGCCAGGCCCGCGCCGGCCAGACCGACCATCAAACCCAGATTGCCGCGGTCGTGCGTCCAGCCCGCGCGATAGTCATCGACGGCGAACGCGGGCGCATCCATGTCGAAATCGAAGCCCAGCGCGGCGGCGACCTTGGCCAGCGCCAGATGCACGCCGGCGCTGCCGTGACACAGCGAATCGTCCTTCAGCCGCCCGAACCATTCCACGCTGCGCGCGAACGCGGCGCGCACGCAGTCGCGTTGCCACGGCTCCAGCCTGTCCCAGGCCTGCGCGCGCGCGAGCAGGAAACCGGCGGCGCCGTTGCACCAGCCCAGCGAATACTGCGGCTGCGCTTCGCGCGTGTCCGGCCACAAGCCGATGTCGGCGTCGAACAATCGGTCTTCGCGGCGCAATGCGTGCAAGGCCAGTTCGTTCATGGCGGTATCGCCGAGCGCTTGCGCCAGTTGCATCAGCGCGAAGGCGATGCCGCTGCCGCCATGGGCGAAGCCGGTCACGCAGCGATCGACGCCGTGCAGCCACCACTCCGGGCCGTCGTCGCCCGGCCGCGCCGCGGCGATCAAGCGTTCGCCGAGACGGCGCGCAACAGCGAGCAAGCGTGCGTCGCCGTCGAGACGATGCAAGGCCAGCGCGACCAGGGCGATGCCCGCGGCGCCGTCGATGATGTCGAAACGATCCGCGCTCCACTGCGGCTCGCGCGCCAGGAAGGCTTCGACAGACAACTTTCGCAATTCCTCGTCGCCGCGTTCGACCGCGGCTTCGGCCAAGGCCAGGATCAATCCTTCCATGCCCGAATACGCGCCGCTGCCGAGCATCGCGCTGCGCTCGACCAGGATGCGCCGGCCGGTCGCGATCAGGCGTTCGGTCAAGGCGTCCGCGCCGGTATCGGCGCCCGGCGCATGGCGGCGCGACAGAAAGGCGAGGATGCCGCCGAGTCCGGTGTACAGGTCCGGCCCCATCGGCATGATCGCGAAATCGCCGCCGGGCGTGCCGGCGGGCGGGCTGTACGTCCACAACACGCTGCCGTCGCCCTCGCCGCTCACCGAGCCGTCGTCCAGCGCCGCGGCCACCGATGCGGCGAGATCGCCGTGCGCATGCCCGGCGCAACCGGCGCCGCCGTGGCAACCCAGCGCGACCGCAACAAAGCTCAGCTGGCGCGCGATCCACGAAGCATCGGCGAAACGATCCAGGCGCTCGCGCACCAGTTGCAAGGCCGAGCGCTGGAAGAAACCGGCGATCGTGCCGAACGGACTGTGCAGATCGCAGCCGTCCAGCCGCGCTTCGAAATAGGGAATGTCGAACTGCAGCAGTTGCTGGCGCTCGCTGTCGTAGAGATGGCGCAGGAACGGCTTGCCGGCTTCCTCGCGGCGCAACTTGAGCAGCAACGCATCGGCCGCGGCCGGTTCGGCCAGGGCCGGATGGGTGGTTTCGGCCAGAAACAGCCCGTACAGATAGGTGTGACGCATGATCTGCCGCGAACGCAACGACGCGGCATCGTCCAGCAGCGCGGCGACCTGCCGCGCATGCGCCGTCAACGCCGCCGCCGCGTCGCGGTAACCGTCTGCGAAGGCCTCGAAGTACGCCGCGAACGCCGCCGGTTCGCCGTCCACGCGCGGCACCGGGCTGTCGATGCGGATCGCATCGTGCACTCGCGACAAGCGCATGCTCGCGGTCTTGGCGTCCACCGCGACCTCGCGCGACACCGGCGCGGCCACGCGGTCGCCCTGCGCCGCGCCGGAGAACACGCCCTCGCGCGTGCGCCGCAGCGACACCACGCCGACGCCGAGCACCGATTCGCCCAGGCGCCGGTCCAGTTCGTGCTCGGCGTCCATGATCGTCACCGCCGAGGCCGCCTGCCGGTCGATGCGCGCGGTGTTGGTGAACAAGGCCTCGACATCGACGAAGAACGGCCGGCCGTGCGCGTCGGTGACGATGTTCTCGAAGTGGATGTCGGTGCCGCACAGCAGGTGCGCCACCGCCGTGCAGGTGCCGAGCGAGCTATAGAAACGCGTGGCCGCCTCCGCCCCCTGCGCACCGCCGCCGCGCACGCCGAGCTGCCAGCCGTAGTGTTCGCGATCGATCGACTGCAGCACGGCGATATCGGTATCGGCCATGCGCTGCAGGCGCGCGTACAGCAAGTCCAGGCCCAATCCGCGCGGCTTGTAGTACAGGTCGAACGCGTCGAAGCGATAACGGATCGTCGCCCGCGCGCCGCGATGCGGGTCGCCCTGGCCGAACTCGATGCGCAGCGGCGTCAGATCGGACTTCAGGCCGAAGGCTTGCAACGCCTGCGCGTCGGCCGCCAGATGACCTAGGTGATCGCGAAGGAATTCGACGAAACCCTCGCAGAAGCGCTGTGCGCGCCGATACAGGAAGGCGTAGCGCAGACGCAGATCGCGCGCGCGTTCGCCCTCGGCGATGGCCTGGACGAAGGCGACGAACACCGGATCGCCGACCGCGGTGGCCGGCCTGGCCTGCGGCCCGGGCGCGGCGCCGGCATAGCGATTGAGCTCGAACACGAACACTTTCTGGAACATCCAGCACAAGCGCTGCAACAGGTATTCGCCGGCGCCGTCGATCAACGCCGGATGCAGGCCGGCCGGCACCGCGCTGGCGGCGACGCGCTCGACGATCCGCCCGCGCAGGGCCTCGGCTTCCTCGCGACAGATCGCGGCGATGTAGTAACGATCGAAATCCAGGCTGCTCATGTCATCGCGCTTCCGTCTTGGGTGCGTTCAAGGCCGCCTCGTAGCAGCCGAAGGTCCACGGCTCGGGCATCAGCACGCGATCGACGACCACGGTCGGGACCGAGGAAATGCCGTGCACGATCGCGCGGTAACGCTGGCGTTCCACCCTTTGCGCGATGTCGGGCCGTTGCATGCACGCGCTCAGTTGCGCCGCGCCGAAACCGTCCGCGGGCGTGGCATCGGGAATCAATCGCCGCGCCAGCTCCGGCGCGGCGAGGCCGACCAGATCCTGGCCGTAGACGCGGTCGTACAAGGCCTTGGTGTCGACGCCGGGGCGTTCCTGCAGGCAGGTCACCGCATGCGCCAGTTCGGTCGAACCCTCGCGGATCGGAAACGCCAGCACGCGGATCTTCGCTTGGCCGCCATCGACGAAGCGCGCCATCAGCCTGGGCAGCATCTCGGCATGGAAACGCTTGCAGGCCGGACATCCGTAGTCGGTGACCAAGACGATTTCGTGCGCCGCATCCGCTCGGCCCAGCACCGGCAAGTCGTCGATCTGCATCGTCTGCAAAGGCTCCGAGCGCCCGGCCGCCATCAACACGAACCCCAGCGATACCGCCAGCAACACCACCAATGCCGACGCGCCGATCCAGATCCACGGTCCTTTCATGTCTTCACCTCAGTGATGATGCAAACCGGCCACGGGGTCCAACCGCGCCGCGCGCGCCGCCGGCCACACGCCGGTCAGCAGGCCGACCAGCAGCGCGGTGACGATCCCGATCAGGCAACCCGAGCCGGACACGGTCGGTTCGCCGAAGTAACTCGACGTGGCGGTGATCGCCCACGCCGCCGCCGCGCCCAGCACGACGCCGAGCACGCCGCCGAAACCGGTGAGGATCACCGCCTCGGCCAGGAATTCGAGAAAGATGCCGCCGCGCGAGGCGCCGATGGCGCGCTTGATGGCGATCTCGCGGCGGCGCGCATTGACGCCGGACAGCATCACGTTGCCGATGCCCAGCGCCGCCACCGCGAACACCACCGCCATCAGCAGGAACAACCCGGCGCGCACGCTGGCCAGAGTGGTGTCGAGATAGCTGCGCAGGCGTTGCGCGGTGACCACGATGAAGTCGTCCTCGCCGCGCGCGGTATGACGGTGCTTGCGCAACTCGGCGGTGAGGCGGCGGCCGATCGCGTCGATGTCGTCCTGCCCGGCGAAGCCGGCGTGCAGCTCCAGATCGCTGCGGCTGCCGTCGCTGTCCATCGCCCGCACCAGGCCGATCGGCGCGATCACCAACCGTTCGAAGTCGAATCCCAACGCGCTGCCGGCGCCCTTGACCACGCCGCTGACGCGGCAGCTTCGTCCCGGCAGGACCAGATCGCGGCCGATCACCGCCGCCGCGCCGCCGAGTTCCGCCGCCAGACTGCGTCCGGCCAGGCACTGCCGGCCGCCGCCGCCGCGCCAGTCCTCGCGCGAGGGCCAGGCACCGGCGACCAGTTCGATTTCGCCCAGCGCGAAGTAGTCCAGGGTGGTGCCGTACACCGCCGCGGTGCTTTTGCGCGAGCCCAGCGCGATCGCGTTGTTGAACGCGCCGTAGCGCAGAAACGGCGCCACCGGCCGCTGCGGAAAGGCGCGCGAGACCGTGCGCAGGTCCTGCTCGGACAAGCGGTTGGCGGTGCCCAGCAGCAAGGATTCGTACGACGGATCGGCGCGCACGATCACCACTTGCCGGCCCATCGATTCGAACGAGCGCACCAGGGTGCGCGACAAGCCTTCCGACAGCGACGCGACCGAGACGATGCCGGCCACGCCCAGGGCCACGCTCAGCATCGCCACCGCCGTGCGCACCGGGAAACTGCGCAACTGCCGCAGCGCGGCGTGGAAGGCTTCGCCGAGCACGAACCACGCGCCCGGCGCGGCCGCGGGCAGGACCGATGCGGCATCGGCGCGCGCGCGCGCCTGCGCGGCGGCGATCGCGGTGTCGTCGTGGCCGGGGCGCGCGCCTGCGGTCATTGGCTGCGCAACACGTTTTTCGGATCCTTGCGCGCGGCCTGCCAGGCCGGCGCCAGCGAGAACGCCAGCACCAGCGCGGTGGTCGCCATCGCCACCAGCGCGCAGGCCTGCCAGCCCAGCACCGGCGCCGAGTCCAGGCGCAGTACGTTCTTGAGCGCGCCGGCGGCGATGCGGCCGAGCAGCAGGCCCAGCGGGATCGAGATCAGACACAGCAGCAGCGCCTCGCACACGAACATCCATGCGATGTCGGCACGGGTCGCGCCGATCGCGCGGCGCAGGCCGATTTCGCCCGAACGCTCGTCGGCGCTGAGGAACATCATGTTCATCACGCCCAACGCGGCGACCAGCGAGGCCAGCAGCGAGATCCACGCCAGCGTGCGGCCCTGGCTCTGGGTCGCGCCGCGCGCGCTGTCCAGCAGCGCCTGCTTGGCCTCGATGCGCAAATCGTCCGCATCGAAGCGGCCGCCGTACTTGCGCAGCAACAGCGCGGACAACTTCGCGCGCAGGCGCTCCATGTCGGCGCCGGCGGCGGCCTTAACCACCAGCCGGCCGCCGTCGTCGCCGGGCTTGACCAGCGCACCGGCGCCGGCCAGCGGCAGGAACACCGCATCGTCGTTGGACACGAACTTGCCCGGCTCGTCGGTCGCCGCCAGCACGCCGCCGACCACGTACCACTGCCCGCCCACGCGCAGGAATTTGCCCACCGGCGAGCCGCCGGGAAACAGGGCGGCGGCGATGCGCGCACCGAGCAGGCATCGCTTGCCCGATCCGGCGCCGCGGCCGAGCCCGCGGCCCTGCCCGACCTTTATGCGATCGATATCGAAGTAGTCCTCGCTCACCGCCAGCACCTGCGCCACCTGCCGCGTGCCCGGCCCTTCCAGCAAGGTCGCCGCGCCGGACAGCTCCTGCACCAGCGCCGCGCGCGCGACCCATTGCGGCATCCGCTGCAGGTCGGACAGATCGCTCGGCGACGGCACGAAGCCGCCGCTGGCGGTGGACTGGCCGCGGATCACCAGGGTGTCGTTGCCCAAGGTCTCGAAGCGCCGGCCGAGCACCTGCGCCATGCCCTCGGCGATGCTGGCCACGGTCGAATACGCCATCACCGCCAGCACGATCGCGCTGGCGCACAGCACGGTCGGACGCGGACTGCGCGCCAGCGAGCGCGCGGCGTCGGCCAAACCCGCCAGCCAGCGGCGCAAGCCGTCCATGCGCTCAGGCAGTCGCGAGCGCGGCGGCGTCGAGCACGCGGCCGTCGGAGACCCGGATCGTGCGCTGGCAGCGCTCGGCCACGTGCGGCGCATGGGTCACCACGATCAAGGTGCGGCCGTTGGCATGGATGCGCGCGAATACGTCCAGGACTTCGTCGGAGGTCTTCGAATCCAGATTGCCGGTGGGTTCGTCGGCCAGGATGATGTCCGGCTCGCCGACGATGGCGCGGGCGATCGCCACGCGCTGGCGCTCGCCGCCGGACAATTCGTCGGGTCGGTGCGCGGCGCGGCGCTCCATGCCCACCTCGGCCAGGGCGGCGGATGCGCGCGCGCGCGCAGCCGCGCGCGCCAGCCCGCGATAGCGCAAGGGCAGCATCACGTTCTCCAGCGCCGAGCAATTGCCCAGCAGATGGAAGCTCTGGAACACGAAGCCGATCGTGCGATTGCGAAAGCCGGACAGCGCCGCATCGTCCTGGCGCTGCACCGGCCGGCCGTGGATGCGGATTTCGCCGGCATCGGGCGTGTCGAGAAAACCGATGATGTTGAGCAGGGTCGATTTGCCCGAGCCCGAGGCGCCCATCACCGCGACGTATTCGTGCTGCGCCACCTGCAGATCGACGCCGCGCAGCACCGTCACCTCGGTCGCGCCGAGGCGATAGCTCTTGCGGATGCCGCTGAGCTCAACCGCGTTCATACGAAATCACGCGCACACGGGTGCCCGGCCGCAGCGAGGGTTGGCCCGATGCGGGCACCACGATCAAGTCCTCGGCGCTGAGGCCGCGGCGGATTTCCTGGCGGCTGTCGTTGGCGTCGCCCAACTGCACCTCGCGCAGGCTGGCGATGCCGTCGCGCACGACCAACACGGTGCCGGTGTTGCCCTTGCCCGCCGCCGCCGTCGTCGTCGCCTCGCCTTCCTCGCGCAGGGCCGCGATCGGCACGGTCAACACCGGCGCGCTCTTGCGGCTGGGAAACTCGACCCGGCAGGTCATGCCGGTGCGCAGGCTGGCGCGGCCGATATTGCGGATGTCGATCAGCACCTCGTAACTGGCCGCGCCGGTGGCGGCGGCGCCGTTGCCGCTGCCGGCGGCCGCGCGCGTGGGCGCCATCGACACCGACCGCACCGTGCCCTGCAACGGCGTTTCGTCGAACGCCGGCACCACCACGTTGGCGATCGCACCGGGGCGGATCTTCCACACGTCGTATTCGCCGAGCTTGGCGGTGGCCACCAGCACGCTGGTGTCGGCGATGCGGGCCACGGTCGAGCCGCTGAAGCTCAGCGCGCTGGGCACCGCGGTTTCGCCCGCCGACACGTCGATCGACAGCACCGTGCCGTCGATCGGCGAGCGCAGCAGCGACTTGTGCAGGCTGTCGCGCACCTCGTCCACCAATGCGCGCTGGTTCTGGATGCGGGTACCGCCCTGGCGGTATTCGGCGTCGGCCTGACGATAGGCCGCGCGCGCTTCGTCCAGGTCGGCCTCGCTGACCAACTGCTGCTTGCGCAGCTCGGTGAACCTGCGCAGCTTGGCCGCGGCCAGCTCGCGCGATGCGCGATTGACTTCGAGCGAGGCGACCTCGCCGTCGCGCCCGGCTTCGCGCTGGGCCAACTGCGCCTCGTACTGCTGCGAGCGCAGCTTCATCAGCGGTTGGCCGCGCTTGACCTCGTCGCCCTGGCGCACGTAGATCTCTTCCACCGCGCCCAGCACCTCGGCGGTCATCGCCAGTTCGTTGCGGTACGACAGCGTGCCGTCGGCGAAGATCACCGTCGGCAAGGCGTCGAGTTTCGGATTGACCACCGCCACCGGCGCGACCGAGGCGACCGTGTTGCGCGTCACCAGCAAGCCCAGCGCCAACACGCACAGCGCCAGCGCGCCGGCGGCGATCGCCAGACGCCGCGGGCGGCGCTCAGGCGTAGACGGGGAGTTCATGGCGGGGTTCTCCTTGCGCGATCCGGCCCAGTTCGTGCACGCGATCGCCCGATTGGATCCATTGGGTGCGGTGGGTCACGATGATCTTCATCCCCGGCCACTGGCGCAGATGACGCAGGATCGCGCCTTCGGTGGCGGCGTCGATGTCGCTGGTGAATTCGTCCAGCAGCATGACCGGGGCATGGCTGTACAGCAGGCGCGCCAGGGCGATGCGCTGGCATTGCCCGGCCGACAGGCTCTGGCCGACCGCGACCACCTGGGTCTGATAACCCAGCGGCCAGGCCACGACTTCATCGTGAATGCAGGCCGCGCGCGCGCAGCGCTCGATGCGCTCGACATCGGCCTGCGGATCGAACATGGCGATGTTCTGCGCGACGCTGCCGGCGAACAGCGCCGGATGCTGATTGAGATAAGCCACCGCGGCCGCGCCCGCCGCGCCTTCGCGCTCGCCCTTGATGCGGATCTGCACGCTGCCGGCGTCGGGCAGCAACAGGCCGCCGATGAGTTTCAGCAAGGTGCTTTTGCCGCAACCCGAGGGCCCGACGATCACGTTCAGGCCGCGGTCGTCGAAACGCGCATTCAAATGCTCCAGCACCGGCGTGCCGGTGCCGAGGTAGGAGAAGCCCAGATCGCGCACCGTCACCTGGCTGGGTTCGTCCCACACCGGCGCCTGGGTGTCGGCCGGCGGCGCCGCGTCGTCCAGGCTCATCAGGCCCTGGATCGACTCGATGCGGTCGGCGTTGATCCGCACCACCACCAGCTGCATGAAGAACATCTGGATCGCGCGCACCGACGGGCCGGTCCAGCCGAGCAGGAAGTAGCAATAGAACGCGGTCTGGTCCGACAGGTCGATCGACGGAAATGCGACGAACAGCAGCAACAGCGCCGCGATCGGCACCACCTTGTCCTGATAGGCGTACAAGGCCTCGAAGATGGCGTTGAGCTTGCCGCGCGCCTCCAGCCACTTCTGATGTTCGCCGAAGCGTTCCATCAGGCGATCGGCGAAAACTTTCTCTTTTCGGTTGACCTTGACGTCCACCGCCATGGTCAGGGTCTCGGCCAGGGTGCTGTAGTAACCCGAATAGGCCAGCACTTCGCCGCCGGTCAGGCGCAGCAGGCGTTTCCAGCACGCCACCAGAACCACGGTCGACAGCAAGGTCAGGGCGAGGAACAGCAACGCGACCTGCGCGCTCTGGAACGCCAGCACCGCCAAGGTCGCCACCAGCACGCCCGAATCCAGGATCAGGCCGGTGATGCGCGCGGACAGGAAGTCGCGCACGCCGGAGACCGAATTGACGCGAGCGATCAGGTCGCCGGCGGGCAGCAGCGAAAAGATCCGCAGCGGCAGCCGCAGCAGGCGATCGACGAAGCGGGTGATCAGGGATCGGTCCAGGCGCAGCTGGATCAGCAGCGACACCCGCGCCCGCATCCAGTGCGCGGCGACGAACGCCAGCGACAGCACCAGCAGCCCCACGCCCAACCCGGTCGCGCTGCCCTGGCCGCCGTAGGCCAGGAACGTCACCGCGCGGCTGAGCAGCCACGGGAAGGAAATCGTGGTGGCCACGGTCAGCGCGATCACGCTGAGCAGGAACAGCCACAGCGACCAGTTCTCGCCGAGAAATTCATTGAACAACTGGCCCAGCGGCGAAGTCTTCGCGCCCGCGGGCATGGACGGATCGCGCTCGGCGCCGATGAATACGCCGCTCCACTGCGACTGGAACTCGGCATGGGCGACGCGGCTTTCGCCGCTGGCCGGGTCCAGCACGGTGACTTCGCGCTCGTCGATGCCGCTGACCACGACGAAATGCTCGCGACGCAGATGCACGATGACCGGCAACGCCACGTGCTTCAGAGCTTCCACGCCGCCGTCGCTGGCCCGCAGCGCGCGCGGACGCACGCCGCACATGCGCAGGACGTCGAGCATTTCCTTGGCCGACATGCCGCGCTGGCTGACCGGGTAGCGCGCCGCCAGCGCGAGCATGGGCATGCGCAATCCGAGTCCGGACAACAGCATCGAGATACAGGCGTGGCCGCAGTCGGCGGCCGAGGTCTGACTGACGAACTTGGTCCGGGCCGCGCCGCGCCGCGTTGAAGGATTCACGTGCTATTCGTCCAGGCTGGAGCCCGCGAGGGGCGCGCAAGCGACCCCGTCCGATCTGCGCCGCGATGGCCGGACGAACCGGCACGACGACCGCCGCGCGGGCCGCGCGAATACGCGTCGCGCTTTCGCGACGGGCATCCGGCGCCGCGCGACGCGTCGAGCATCGCGGCGTAAATCAGAGCTGAGGTCGCGGTCTCGAAGGAGCCGCCCGCTTGCGGCCAGGCGGCTCCGGGAAGCCGATCAGCAGTGACCGACACACACCGAGTGGCCGTTGGAACAGCCGCACTCGCCGGTGAAGGAACAAAGCCAACCGCAACCGCAGACTACCGGCTTACCGCCGAACAACGCTTCGAGATTTTCGTCCGAGAGTTCCTCGGCGAACGGGACCGCTGTCGTGCTTGGATCCTGGACGAGATCGTGTTGCTGCAACATGGGGAAGTCCTCAGTTTTGGCCACGAGCCGATGCGCTGCGTGGGTCGATGCCCCCCTGACTTTCGACGTTGCACTTGTTATCACGATGCCGCGCGCCGTTCCGAGGCCGTCGTCAAAGATCGTTTCGCTATGAGCTTATAACGTTTTTTCGACAGCGCTACGTCGCAGAAAAAATCTGCGAAATTTTTACATGAGGGCATCATCGTCTCACTTGCGTGCGCATGCGGCGGACATCGCTGCCGTTGTCTTGCATGCGGATCACTGCGCGCGACATGCAGCCGTTGATGCGCAGATCGCGGCGCGGCCATGGCGTTGCCGGCGCGATCGCGTCCGCGATGCGGCAGTCCAAGTGGCATCGGGGCGATCCGTTAAATGGCCGTTGTCTCATCCAGGCGCGGCCGGCATCGTGGCCGCACGTCGAAGCCGCGTTCAGCGATGGGGCTCGCCCCCTGGCGTATTCAATTTTTTTCTCTCTCAGCGGAGCCCGCCGTGAAACTCGCCGTCATTCTCGCCCTGATTACCGCGCCGGCCTTCGCGACTGAATTGCCGCCGGACCTCGCCAAAGCGATCGACGACTACGACCGGGCTCAGGTTCGCAACGACACCGAGACGCTCGCGCGGCTGGTCGATGACGACTACATATTGGTCAATTCCGACGCGTCGGTGGAAAACAAGCAGCAGTTCCTGGCCGATTTCCATCTGCCCGGATTCAAGATCGATCCGTATGCGCTGCAGGAGCGGATACAAAAGGTCTGGGGCGACGGCGCGGTGATCGGCGGCCTGCTCCACCTGGGCTGGACGCAGGACGGCCGCCACCAGACGCGCACCCTGCGGGTGTCTTACGTCTGGGCGAAACGCGACGGCCGCTGGCGCGCCACCTACGGGCAGGTGACGCGCGTGCCTTGAGTTACACGCCCATCGCGATTTCCAGCAGAATCCGCCAGGCGTTCATGGGCAGCCATTCCTCGTAGCCGTCCCACTTCTCGTACTTCGGAAGTTTCACCGTGTTCGGGATTTTCATGAAGGGCGTGCCCTTGTTGAGCTCGGCGAGAATCGCCGCGCGCAGGTCGCGTAGATAATCCAGTTGCTCCGCGACGCTCGCCCGCGGCCCGACCGCCGCGTTGTGCGCATACATCACCTGGTCGAAATCGAGCTTGCCCATTTCGGCGAGGGTTCGCTCCCACTCGCGCGGCGAGAAATCGGGCATGTAGGCGAAGCCCACGCGCTTGGGCACGACCAGATCGACGGTGTAGATCGCATGTTCGTGCGGAAACTGGAATACGGTCATGCCTTCGCCGTGATTCGCGCCGAAGTAAAGCAGATTGATCGCGCCGTGCCCGAGCTTGAGTTCGTATCTGGATCCGGACCAGGTTTTATCCGGCATGACGACATCGGGGCTGGGATGGCTTTTCAGCCAGTTCGCGGCCGCCTCGTGGCTCAGCACCGTCGCCCCTTGCGCCTTGAACACTTCGCCGCCGCTGATGTGATCGTAGTGATTGTGCGAATACACCAGATACCGGATCGGCTTATCGGTCAATTGGCGTATGGCCTGCAACGAGGCCTCGGCGAATTCCTTGTCGAAGCTGTCCATGACGATCACGCCGTCGTCGGTGATCATGAAGGCGTTGAAAGCCATTCCGGCGCCGAAGCTGTAGAGCCCCGGTGCGACCTGGGTGGTCTGGTAAGCGGGATGCGCCTGCGCGGCGGGGCTGATCGCGCCTAAGCTTAAAACCATCGCGGCGAGCGTCAGCAGCCGGACCAACGGATTATTGCAGCGCATCGTTCGCAGCCTCGGATCACCAGGGCTCAGTATGGTCAGACCCTGTGTTCGGACCAGAGCCATTCACGCGATAAATCGAATGCCACCGCGCTATTGGTCGCATGAGGCGTGAATTGTTACGCGACCTCCGCGCCCCTCTCACCGGGAGATAACGCCGCAGCGCTTATCCATGGGCGCTCCCATCCTGAAAGGCGCGATGCCATGAACAGGTCGAATCAGAAAGGCGAGATCGAGCGGCTGGAGAAATCGTTCTGGCAGTCGATGCTGGACGGCGCGCCCGAAGTGGCCACCAGAATGCTGACCGAGCCCGCGGTGATGGTCAGCGCGCACGGCACGAACAAGTTCGACCATGCCGCTTACCTGAAGATGGCGAACGACGACAAGTTCAAGTTGACCGACTACGAAATATCCGGGATGGACGTTATTTTCCCGACCGACGATGTCGCCGTCGCCAGCTACCATGTAAACCAGAAGATGCAGATGAACGGCAAACCCATGGAGATGGAGGTGTACGACACATCCACCTGGGTCAAGGTGGACGATCGCTGGCTGTGCGTGATGCATACCGAGAGCCCTGTCGCCTCGAAGCATTGACCGCGCCGCCGCGCCCTTGATCAAAGCCGGGGCGCGGCGTTCGGGCCAACGAACATTTTCGGCGAGCGCGCCCGGCCGGCGCGCCAACCGTTGCCAACAATCGATCCGATGAGCGAGCATCCCCTCATGTCCGGGACGCCTCGCGAAACACTTGTCGAGCTTCGCCGGGCGAAGCCGACAAGAGAGGATCGAAAATGCAGCAACCTTCAGGCCATCGCTCGCCGGCCGCGTATTTCGAGCGGGTCGATGCGAAGCGCTTTCGCGCCACCGAGCATGTCGGCGGCGGCTGGAATCCCGCCGAACAGCACGTCGCTCCCTCCTTCGGCCTGCTCGCGCACGCGGTCGAGGCCGATCGCGACGCGCGCCGCAGCGACGGCTTGCGCCTCGCGCGCCTGTCCTACGACATTCTCGGCATCATTCCGATCGACGTCGTCGATATCGAGGTCGCCGTGCTCAGGCCCGGCCGCACCATCGAGTTGGTGGAAGCGCGCCTGAGCCACGCCGGCCGCGTCGCCCTGATCCTGCGCGCCTGGCTCATGCAGGAATACGACACCGCCGCCTTCGCCGGCACCTCGCTACCGCGCATCGCCCCACCGGAGCAGATGGAGCCGTGGGAGCCGGGCTCGGTATGGCCTGGCGGATTCGTCCGCAGCGTGGACGTGCGCCGCGCGCAGATCGAACCCGGGCGGGCGTCATATTGGCTGCGCACCGCGGTGGCCATGATCGACGGCGAGCAGGTCAGCGCGACCGCGCGGGCCTTGGGCATGCTCGACATCTCCAACGGCATCACGCCGCGGGCGACGCCGGAAGCTGTCGCATTTCCGAATCTCGATCTGACCGCGCATCTGTTCGCGCCGCCCAGCGGCGAATGGCTCGGGCTCGACACCACGGTCAGCTTCGGCGCGGGCGGTTTCGGCCTCACCCACAGCATCATTCACGACAGCGGCGGCCCTGTCGGCGCGGTGTCGCAATGCCTCACCGTCAGACCGCGTCTGTGATCGACGGGCCCGCCCCGCGGCAGGCCTGTCGCGACTATCCGCCGACTTACTTCGGTGCGCCTTCCGGCGCCGTGGTCAGGATGTCGTCGTCCTTCGTCCACGCGGGCGTGGTGATGGCGTAGTACTCCAGCGCTTCGCCCTTGCTCGCGCGGATGGAACGCACGACGCTCGGCGGAATCAGGACGAACGAGCCCGGACGCACCGCGTGCGCCTTGTTGCCCAGCCATACCTCGCCGCGGCCCTTGAGCACGAAGAACGACTCTTCGCCGACCTTGTTATGGCTCCATGCGCTGGCGCGGCCCGGCTCCAGCCGGAACAACGCGACGCTGCCCTGATCGGTTTTAGCGCCCGGCGCGGCGCTGCGACCGGTGAGCTCCTGCAAGGAAACGCCCGGCGACACGGTGACGACAGGAAGATCGTCCGGATGCATGGCAGTCTGGGAATAAGCGCTGCTCGCGAAGGCAAGCAGGGCCAGGAGCGAGTACGAAGATTTCATGCGAGCGCGCGGCATTGGGGAAGAACCCAGCATACACGGCGCGGATTTTTTTAAGGTATCGGTTGACTCAAGGTGCGCCGCGGACTTCAGGCTTGCGCCGGCGCGGGCCGCGGTTTGGCGATGTCGTCGCGCACTGTATCTTCGAACGTGCCGAAGCAGCACCGCCTTCCGTATTGGCCGAACGAAAACAGGCCTATCGCCTGCGTATCGCGCTCCAGATGATCCGGCAACGGATGCGGAAGGCGACGACCGAGCGCGTGACTCTTCACCAGATAGTCGAGCTGCCGCAATACATACTGCGGATCACCAGCCTGTTCGCGCGACGCCCACAATCGCTCGATGATCAGATGGTCCGAGGTGATAACGAAGCCCGCGACATACGTCAAGGCGCCGGTCCAACTGCGAACGAAATACAGGCGGTCGCCATAAAGGTACAGATCCCACTTGTCCTCCATCTGCTGCGCCTTGAACAAAGCGCCGTCCGCGATCGCGCCCTTGAGGGGATACACCAGCCGACTTTCGATTTCGACCGCATCTTGCGGCAGCGTACCGACATACTCCTGTCCCAGGCTGGCACGCAAGGCAGTAAAAGAAGTCGCGATGCGCTCATCCGAGGTCGTCGAAATCATCGTGCTGACGAAGGTCAGGCAATCGTAGCCTCCCACCGTGAAGGGATTTCGTGGATCGTCCTTGCCCAACCAGCGAATGGGGAGCGGCGCAGCGGCAGCCGGCGGCTCGGCCGTGCCGGCCGGGCTCGCCTGCGCAGTGACGGGGGGCGCCGCTGGTTTGCTACGAAACAGGTCGAAGATGGACTTGAACATCGGTGGCTGTAATTCCGGGTAAATGAGGCTTTTTTAATCGCGGCTTCAGCCTTAATGACTGGCGTGTTCAATCGCTGCGCCGATACAGCTCTTCGAAAACCTGCTCCGGCATCCATGTCTCGTATTGCTCCGGCGTGCCAAGCTTTCGTACCACGACATAACCTGGAAAAATTCGCCCGCAGCTCGGCGGATCTTTCATGGACTGCTTGGAAGCCAGCTTCCCGAACCGCATCTTGTAATCAACATTGGACACGCCGGCAGCCCTGACCTTGCTGCCGTACCTCCGCGCCGTATCTCGATCGATGGCATCAAACAGATCCATCCTGCCTTGTTCGATGTAAGGCCGATTCCAGTCGTACTCATCCATTCGCACAAGCTCCCCCGTTGACTGCGAGCGATTGTGAATCCATACCAGACAGCCTATCTCCAGTTGTCAAGATAGAAATAGTAGGAGTGCTCCTCGCCGCCCGGCTCGAACTCATAACGGTCGCAGCGCCCTTCCCTCGAGCCGTAGTTACATAGCGCCTGCTCGCGCATCATCACCGTTTTCGTGTCGGGAATGTTCTGTGACAACCAATGTTTCTGCAGGCTCGTGCGAAACTTCCTGTCGCTACTTTTCATCTTGCGTCCGACCACGGTTATGACCACGGGCGACTCGGAGGTAGCGTAAGCCGCTGAAAATTTAAACTCCGGCCCGGAGCCTTCATGCGGATGCACCATCATGTCCGCAAATTTCTCCCGCTTCTGCGCCGCGGACACTCCGGAACTTCCCGCCGTAATCAGCAATGCGCAAACCAGTGCATATTTCATAAGCGGCCGCCTGTGGATTCGAGTCGATCGCCCCAAGAATACACGTCTCGATTTTCCTCGCGCCGCCCACTTAATCCCGCCACGCCGTCGTCACCCCCCAACCGCATTCAGCAACGCCGGAACAGGCCGCCGGGCCGACGGCTTTTCCGATACGGGCGGCAGCGCGGTTTACCGATATTCGTGCACTTCCACGCCGCCGACCGGCTGACGCACAATGGGGCGCAATTCGAAGGCCGCACACTGTCATCCATCGCGGATGACAGTTCGCCGATCACCTGTCGCAACCCATTGCTCGGACGCGGTGGCCAAGGCCTGGGTGAACGATCGGCCGCCCCTACGCTCCGCTTCGGAATACCACGATGCCCTATCGACTGAATGCTCTGTCTCTCGGCCTGACCCTGGTGCTGGCCGGCAGCCTCGCCGCGTGCAAACCCGCCACGAACGAAACCGCGTCCGCGCCCGCGCAAACGACCGCCCCCGCCGCGACGCCGGTCTCCGGCATCGATCTGACCGGCCTGGACAAGACGGTGAAGCCGGGCGACGACTTCGATGCCTTCGCCAACGGCGGCTGGCGCAAGAACTTCGAGATCCCCGCCGACCGTTCCAACTACGGCGCGTTCACCCAGTTGCTTGAGACCGCGGAGAAACGCAACGCCGAGCTGATCGCGGAACTGGCCGCCGGCAAGCCCGCGGCCGGCACCGACGCGCGCCGCATCGCCGATTTCCACACCGCCTACATGGACGAAGCCGGCACCGAGAAGCGCGGCCTGCAGGCGCTGCAACCGCAACTGGACGCGATCGGCGCGATCGCCTCGCGCAGCGATCTTTCGCGCGCGTTCGGCGCCGGCGTGCGCGCCGACACCGATCCGCTCAACTCGACCAACTTCCACACCGATAACCTGTTCGGCGTGTTCGTCGCCAAGGGGCTGCAAGAGCCGGCTTATGTCGCCACGCTGATGCAGGGCGGCCTGGGCATGCCCGACCGCGAGTACTACCTGTCGTCCGACAAGGAAATGGTGGAGACGCGCAAGAAGTACGAAACCTATGTGATCGCGCTGCTGAAGCAGGCCGGCATCGCCGATGCCGAGAGCAAGGCGAAAGCGATCATCGCCCTGGAAACCAAGATCGCCAAGGCGCACGCACCGCTGGTCGATTCGCAGAACGTGCACAAGGCCAACAACCCCTGGGACACCGCCGCCTTCGCGCAGCGCGCTCCGGGCATCGAATGGGCCGCGTTCTTCGACGCGGCCGGACTGGCGGCGCAGAAGAAGATCGTCGCATGGCAACCCGGTGCGATCACCGGCATCGCCCGTCTGGTCGGCAGCGAGCCGTTGCCGGTGTGGAAGGATTACCTGGCTTTCCACGCCCTGGACCACGCCGCCTGGAACCAGGCTCTGCGCGGCCCCGGCGAATTGCCCAAGGCCTACACCGACCTTGCCTTCGGTTTCCACGGCACCACGCTCGCGGGCACGCCGCAGGCGCGCGAACGCGGCAAGCGCGCGCTCGACGCGACCAGTTCCGCGCTCGGCGACGCGCTGGGCAAGCTCTATGCGGCGAAGTACTTTCCGGCGGCCTCGAAGGCCAAGGTCGAGGAGATGGTCGGCAACATCCTCGCCGCGTTCGACGAACGCGTGGATTCGCTGACCTGGATGACGCCGCAGACCAAGGCCAAGGCGCGCGAGAAGGCCAAGTCGATGCGCGTGAGCGTCGGCTATCCCGAACGCTGGCGCGATTATTCCTCGCTCGATATCCGTCCCGACGACGCGCTGGGCAACCGTCTGCGCGCGGAACTGCACGAGTACCGCTACCAGCTGAGCAAGCTCGGCCAGCCGGTCGATAACGGCGAATGGTGGATGACGCCGCAAACGGTCAACGCCGTGCAATTGCCGCTGCAGAACGCGATGAACTTCCCTGCGGCGATCCTGGACAAGCCGTTCTTCGATCCCAACGCCGATGCCGCCGCGAACTACGGATCGATCGGCGCGGTGATCGGTCACGAAATCAGCCACGGCTTCGACGACACCGGCGCGGAGTTCGACGGCCAAGGCCGCCTGGCCAACTGGTGGACGCCGGCGGACACGCAGCATTTTCAGGAAGCGACGAAGAAACTCGCCGACCAGTACAGCGCCTACGAGCCGTTGCCGGGCCTGCGCGTCAACGGCAAGCAGACCTCGGGCGAGAACATCGCCGACGTATCGGGCTTGACCATCGCCTACATGGCCTATCGCAAATCGCTGGGCGGCAAGCAGGCGCCGGTGATCGATGGCCTGAGCGGCGACCAGCGCTTCTTCCTCGCCTACGCCGAGACCTGGCGCAGCAAGATCCGCGACGCCGCCTTGCGCCAGCGCATCCTCACCGATGGCCACGCGCCGGCCGCGCAGCGCGCGCAGACCGTGCGCAATATCGACGCGTGGTACGACGCCTGGGGCGCGAAGCCGGGCGAGAAGCTGTATCTGGCGCCGGCCGATCGCATCAAGATCTGGTAACGGACATCGCCGCAGGAAACTGTCGTCCCGGCCAGCGTCGGCCGGGACGACATCGCAATCTCGCGTAGTCTGTGCAAGCGTCTAATCCACCTGCGGAGACACACCGTGAGCAATTCGGCACTCGCGACCTGGCATCGGATGGTCGAGACCCGCGATCCCTCGGGCCTGCACGCGCTGCTCGCCGATGACGCCACCTTCCATTCGCCGGTCGTCCACACCCCGCAACAGGGTCGCAAGCTGACGGCGTGGTACCTCAATGCGGCGTTCCAGGTGTTCTTCAACGACACCTTCCGCTACGTGCGCGAGATCGTCGGCGACAACGACGCGATGCTCGAATTCGAAACCCAGATCGACGGAATAATCGTCAACGGCGTCGACATCATCACCTGGAACGCGGCCGGGCAGATCACCGAGTTCAAAGTCATGCTGCGGCCGCTGAAGGCGATCAACCTGATCCATCAGCGCATGAGCGCGTCGCTGCAAGCCGGCCAATGAATGCTCGGGCCGCCACAGCGGCGGCCCAGGCGGATTCGGCGGGGCGCCGGACGGGCATCGGGCGACCCGGAACAGGCGGCCTCGCCGACGATTGCGTTTGGCCTGAACGTGCTTTGAAATAAGGCACAGCCGAGCACGCGCCTGGCCGAATCGGAGCCGTATGGACGCCACCCATTTATTCGAGCTGGTGATCGTGATGTTCATGGCGATCATCGCGCTGCATTACGCGGCGCATAAGCTCGGGCTGCCGCCATCGGTCGGACTGCTCGCCGGCGGCGCGGCGCTGGCCTTCCTACCGGGCCTGCCCAGCATCGCGGTCGATCCCGAACTGGTGCTGGTCATCTTCCTGCCGCCCTTGCTGCTCGACGGCGCCTGGTCCATCGCCTTGGCGCGCTTGCGCCGCCATCTGATCGGCATCGGTTCGCTGGCTGTCGGCGCGGTGCTGTTCACCTGCGTCGTCGTCGCCGTGGTGACGCATCTTCTGTTTCCGACGCTGCCCTGGGCCGCCTGCGCCGTGCTCGGCGCGATCGTCTCGCCGCCCGACGCCGTTTCCGCCCGCGCGGTGCTGCAACGGGTGAAGCTGCCGCGGCGCCTGCAAATCCTGCTCGAAGGCGAAAGCCTGCTCAACGATGCCAGCGGCTTGGTCCTGTTCCGCTTCGCCATCGCCGCGGGAATCACCGGCGCCTTCAGCGCGGCCGATGCGGCGGGGAATTTTCTGCTGCTGGCGCTTGGCGGCATGCTGGTCGGTGCGGCGATCGGTACGGCCTGGGTTCTGCTCGTGCGCCGTCTCGGCGACGAGTATCTGATCATCGCCGCCACCGTGCTGTTGTCGTGGTCGTCTTATCTGCTCGGCGAAATGCTGCATGTCTCCGGCGTCATCGCCACCGTGGTCACCGGCTTGATCGCGAGCTGGCATCAGAGCACGGTGCTGACCGCCTCGATGCGCATGCGCGGCTCGTCGTTCTGGGAAGTCCTGGTGTTCCTGATGGAGGCCTCGGTCTTCATCCTGATCGGCCTGTCGCTGCGCGGTGTCGTCGAACGCGGCGGCGGCTTCGGCGTGGTGGCCTCGACGATGGGATGGAACATCCTCGCGATCCTGGCCGCGCTGATCGTCGCCCGCTTCGTCTGGGTGTTCGGATCGGACTGGATCATCAAGCTGTGCAATGCGCTGGGCTTCAATCGCTACAAGCCCATCGGCGCGCGCGGCTCGACCGTCCTGAGCTGGGCCGGCGTTCGCGGCGTGGTCACCCTCGCCCTGGCGCTGAGCGTGCCGGAAGGCTTCCCCGGCCGCGATTTCATCCTGGTGACCTCCTTCGCGGTGATCTTCGCGACCGTGCTGGTGCAGGGCACGACGCTGGGACGGGTGATCCGCTGGGCGGAGCTAACCGAGCCGGACACGGAAAAACCGCGCCTGACCATGAGCCAGGCCGAAGCCGCCATGGCCCAGGTGCAGTTCGCCGTCGTGCAGAGCCTGGCCTACGACAGCGAAGGCAACCTCATCCATCCCAAACTGCTGGAAAAATATCAGCGCAAGTCGGTGGCGATCGTCGACTACGCCGAGCGCACCGAACACTACACGCCGCTGATCCACGCCCACTTCGACGTCGTTCTGGAAGCCGTCGCCTGCGGACGCCGCGAGCTCATCCGCCTGCACCGGGCCGGCGATATCGACGACGAGACGCTGCACGAGCTGGAACGCGACCTCGACCTCGAAGAGCTGAGCGCGATTTCCGCCAAGGCATGAGGGAGTGGACGACAGCGCCCCGGCTTGCCCGGGGCGCTGCATGATCGCATCGCTCAGCGCGCCGGCTCCGGCAGCGCCTGCAAATCCACGCGCGGCTTGAACCACGACGCGGTACGGGTGAACGTGGTGCCCGGCGTCGCCGACTTGTCGAAGAAGCCGGCATTGCGCAGGTAGAAAGTCGGAGCGATGGCGCCGCCGGTGACGTCCAGGCGCTGGCGATTTTGCGCGGTCGCATCGACCGTCAAGCGCGCCGATTTCACTTCCGTCCATGCGCCGTCGCTGCCGACCGCCCACTGGTTGCCGTACAGCGCCATGCGATCGAGGTAACCCAGATCAGGATTGAAGGATTCGATGAACGAGTACACGCCCTTGTGGTAAGTGGACAGGCCCTCGTACTTCCAGCTGGCAATGAACTTCCACTGGCAATCGCCATAGCCGAGCAAGCACGGCGTGCCGAACCAGGCCGAGTACACGGTGTTGCCCTGTCCATCCGGACGCGCGCGGGTGATGAAGCGATAGGTGTGGCCGGGTTTCCAGTCGTATCGCAGGAAGCTCTGGCCGCCGGTGCCTTCGCCGCCGAAGTCCTGCGCGATCACGTCCTTGCCCTTCTTCAGCAGCGTCGTCTTG
Organism: Lysobacter gummosus; assembly: GCF_001442805.1. NCBI lineage: Bacteria > Pseudomonadati > Pseudomonadota > Gammaproteobacteria > Lysobacterales > Lysobacteraceae > Lysobacter > Lysobacter gummosus. Next base: position 5,265,787 of record NZ_CP011131.1, read on the forward strand.
CCGTTGGGCGAATCCCAGACCGAGAACAGCACGCGGCGCTCGGTCGCGGAATTGACCTGGATACCGAAATAGCCCTGGGCGAAGCCGTTGGCCATGAAGTACGAGCCGATCGGATCGTACTTACTCGGCACGGTGAGCTCGCTGTAGAAATACTCCGTGTTCTCCGGGACCGCGAAGCCCAGGTGCCCCGAAGGCCCGCGGCGCGACCAATAGAAGTTGGCCGGATCGTCGGCGAAGACCAGGCCCGCGGCGGTGGCGCTGCCGCCGACTTCCAGGCCGGAAATATCGCCGTAGTAGTCGCCGTCGGTGCTGACGCCCCGCAGGTCGAGCTTGACGTAGCCCGGATGGTCGATGGTGAAGGTGCCGGCGTGGAACGAGGCCGTGTCGGTGCCCGACAACGATGCGAGCCGGCGCTGGCCATCGATGGATACCTCGACGGTGCTGTGGTGGGCGCCGTTCAAGGCGCCCACCAGCGAGACCTCGAGCTTGCCGGCCTGCTTGACATAGAAGTACACGCTGGCGACGGCCTTGGCCGAGTTCCAGTTGTGCAGGCCGGTGTTGTCGACCAACTCCTCCCCCTTCGCGGCGGGCCGGGTGATGAAGGCGTTGCCTCCCAATGGGACGACGGTTTTCGTCTGCGCGAACGAGGAGCCAGGCAGGAGCGCCAGGGATAACAGGAACCAGAAAGCGAGATGTCGCATGGTCGTTCTCCGTATGCGAAGTTCGGGCGGTGCGTCGGGGAAATAGCCGGCGATGAAGCGCTGCGCGTTCGGACTGCCTTCTCGTATTGCGTGCACCCCCATGGATCGGAACAGGCGAATTTCGCGATGGCCGCTGCGGACGGCAAGGAACTCGCAGGCGCCGCATCGCAAGCGGCGTGCGTGTCGCCCCGTTGGGGGCAGGCGAGGTGGCGGCGATTACGTCACAGCCTTTCGAACAACGTCAATGGAGCGCGAGCCGTGTAATTCCGCGATCACGCCACGACGGGCCTTTGCGAGGATTAACAGGCGTCCATGAAATCTTTCCGCGGCCTTCGCGCGGGACGCGACGGCGCGAAACGCGCCGACAGCTGCGTCTGAGGCGATCGCTTCACGGCCGTAAGATCGACGATGGAAGGCCTGTAAATCAGCAACGGTTGCTTTCGATACTGACGCTGAGAACAGGACGCAGTCGGCAGAACACAGCGATATTGTGCGACGCGATGTGCACTGCGCTTGCTTGCAATATATTTTCACGACGGTCCAGGCTGGACTGGACCGAGAGCGACGACGATGAGCTTGGCGGTGGCGCTTCGCCACGGCCGGTCCGTGGCCGGACTGAAGAACCGGCTCGGCACTCGCTGTCGGACATCGCGGCAGCCCGATCGGTCCTGTTTTCCATCCGGTGCGCTTCACGCATCGGACATCGGCTTGCCTCGGGCTGTCACTGCGTGTCCGTCCCGACGGTGAAGCATCGCTTCGAACGCGTCGCCGGCAGCAAGACACGACATGCGCGCGTGGCAATGGCCCTGACCGGAAACGGACGGCCGATGCATACAAAACACGCATCCGATGTGATCGCGCCAGACGACGCTTTCAAAACACCCGCTTGAATGAACAGGCGCACCCCGGATGCGATCGATTCGGGCATTCGCAAGCAGCGATCGCCAGTTCGATTCCACGAACAGATCGGACGCGAAATCCTTCTCGCTGCGTTAACGACGGACTATGGATAACTTATGCCCGCAGCCCGCCGAGGTATCGTCATCCACCATCGATGTCAGTCGTTTAATGGAGAAAAGATCATGAGGAAGTTGTATCTGATCGCCCTGACGGGTTTGGCTTTCGCAATGAGCCACAACGCATTCGCGGAAATCGTCAACGTGACCAACAGCGCCGACGGCGCGACCCGGGACAGCGCGATCGCCGCGGTCAAGGAAAAGCTTACCGCCGCCTGCAAAGATCGCGGCGGCACGCCCGATGCGAAATCCTTCGAACTCGACGGCGAGCAGAAAAGCTCGAACCCGGATGTTCCCAAGCCGTTTCACGTCGATGCAAGAATGAAATGCGACCTTCCGCAATCTTGACCCCGGCCCCGTCTAGCCCTGTGGGTTAGCCCGGGCACCATCGAGCAGAGCCCCGCTGCGGCGGGGCTTTTGCGTTGGGGCCAGGCGCCGATGGCGGCCGCATCGGCGGGGTCGAACCTGGATCGCTTACTGCGGCCGGATCGGCCTGGCTTCGTAATAAGCCTTGAAAATACCGCGTCCCTGCGCTTCGGCCGCATCCCATTGCTGCGAGGTCAACTCATCGCCGTAACGAGTCGGGCCGCTGGCCCATAGCGCATCGAATCCGGAAACGCGCCGGCTCCGGACCAGATCGCGCGCATAGCGATACACCATCTCCTGCACCCGGTCGCGGGGCAGCAAGCCACCCTGGCCGGAATACGCTTCGATGTACTGATCCAACGCATCCGAATCTCCCGCGGCCAAGCCCTGCTCGAGCCATTCGCGCGCCAGCGTCCGCTGCGCGGCCATGCGCTCGATATCGGCGATCAGTTCATTGCGACCACGGCTCGCCTGCTTGGTCCAGGCAGAGACATAGGCGAGCCTGGCGCCCTTGGCCTCTGCCCGGCCGGCGCGCTCCAGCCATAGCATGGACTCGTCCAGCAACGCTCGGTCCAGGCTCGCGCAGGCGTCGTAGGTTGCAAGTTCGCTGCTGATTCTGTTGCCCACGTTCTCCATGCCGCGCCGCGGTGCGGGCGTTGAATCTGCGAGCTCCTTTTCCTGATCCAGTTCCGCCAGCAGTTTCTGCGGCGCGTAGTCCTCCAGCGCCCTGCTGCATTGTCCATAGCGTATTCCCAAGGCATACGCGGCCTTGGGATCGCCGCGTTCCGCCGCCGCGCGGATTTCGGCGTGGATCTCGTCGATCGGCCGCAGCCACCAACGCGCGGTCGGGCTCTTTTTCTCCATTTCGGCCTCAGCGCTTTTCATCGCGGCGCGCAACTTCGGCGAGTGTTGCGGAAGCTCGGACAAACGCCGGCGAAGCACATCGGCGGGGTTCTGCGCGCCCGGCGCCGGGCTGGCCTGCGATCCGGTCGCCGCTGCGTCCGTGATTTCGATACCCGGTGACGGCACGCCGCGTGCTGGCGTCAGCCGCGCCAGATAAAACCACACTGCCAGCGCGGCGAGCGCCAACAATAATCCGCCCCACCCCAGCCAACGTTTCATCGCGGCGCCCTGTGTTGTTGGAAGGCCTGCAGGATTTCGACCGATCGCCGCTGCGAATCGCGCACCTGCTGCGGATTGGACGCCGCCAGCAATTGCTCCTCCATCATGTTCACCACGCCCGCCGGCAATTTGCGTCCCGGCGCGGTCTGGCGATAAGCCTTCCAGTAAGCGAGAGATTCCGTCGTGTCACGGCCCAGAAACGGCATGTTCCCATGCGCGGCCGCCAATGCCAGCAGCGATTCCGGCTCACCCGATTCGAATGCGCGGCGAAGGTAGCCGCGCGCGCGTTCGCGCCGCGCGACCACTTCGTCCGCCTTGTCCAGCAGATCGACATCGGAGGCGAAATCGTCGAACGCAAAACGTCCGTAATCGGTCATCGCTTTCGTATGGCCCTGGTCCGCCGCCAGTTCGAACCACAGTCGCGCGTCGCCCTTGCGCACCGACGCCGGCAGATCGCCCACGCCGCCGCAGATCGCATCGGCTTCGTTCTTGGCGTAGAGGAGCATGTCCAGCAGATCCGGATCGTCCAGCTTGCGACTGCCCATGCGTATGGCGCCGCTGGCATGTGCGATCGCGCTCGCCAGCATCTGCGTAAACTCGCCGCCGGGTATCGGCTTGTACTCGCGGCAACGGCTGATGATCTGGCCCAGGCGATAAGCCGCCCGCGCGTCGCCCGCGCGTGCGCGGACTTCAAGTTCCTTGTGGATGTCCCGGAAGGCCCCTGTCGGCAACGGCGCCGCGACCGGGCCGGAATCCGCTACGCGCGTACCGGCAGTCGCCGCCGCTGAAGCCGGCGGTTGCCCGTCGCGGACCCGATGATCGCGACTCAGTCCCCACCAACCGCCCAGGCCGACCGCGAGTACCGCCAATGCCGTTATCAAGACCCCGACGATCCAGCGGCCCCTTGTGCGCTGTTCCATACCCACACTTGCCTCCTGCGATCCATGACGCCAGCCACGCGGTTCCACCGCAGGCCGAGTTTCGCATACCTGCGAACCGGTGTTTGCGCTGGTTCGAAAACCACCCGCCGCTTCGATGGCCCGCTCTCGATCCTGTCGGGCTAGGTCGAGGCGGCCGGCCACTGTCAACGCAGAGATCGCAAGATAGGGCAACTACCGGGCATCGAAACCCTACCCGCCCCGTTATTCTCCGCCCCAATCCATTCACGCATTTCGACAAGGTCCCGCACCCCGTATGAAAACGACGCCCCAAGCCATCGCCGCCCTGACCATCTTCATGGTCTGCCTCGCCGGCATGCCGCCGGCCATGAGCGCGGGACTGCCTGCGCCCAGCGTCGACCTGCTGAAATGGCCGCGGATGTCGTCGAAGGATTTCGGCTGCTATCTGGAAAAGACCTTCGGCCATCGCGACAAGCGTTTCAATTGTTCCTTGAAGCGCTACGAGAACAAGGGCGATGTCTGCAATCCCACCGACGCTTACTACGAAGGCCCGGCTTTTCCCGATCGCCTGGCCGCCAAGGTGCATCCGCTCGCCACGAAGGTCGATCTGGACTGGGAGCACGGCGATCTTCGCAGCGTGACCGTGACCCTGAAGGGGACATGGAACGAAGCCGAAGTGCGCAGAAGCTTTCGTTTGCCGCGCAAGGAAACAGTCACCTTGACCGAAACGGAAGTGCGCGCCTTTCCGGAAAACCTGATGGACGCCTCCGTCCGGTATCCGCTGAGCAGCGACGACTCCCTGGGCCGCCGCGCCAGCAACCCCAGCCGCGGCGTGACTTCGGTCGATCTCACCGGCTTCGAACACATGGGCGCGGCCGACATGGAATGCGAGGGCGACAAATAAGCATCGCGTATTGAACAACCCGGTCAGCTGCTTTCGCGATCCGGGTACATCGCCGCGCAAGCGCCTTGGATAAGGTTCGGTCTCCAACCACTTCAGCAAGGACCGAACATGAAGAGTCGTACCTCGATGGCCGCTGCGGGCATGACGCTCGCGTTGTCCGGCCTGATCCCGCTCGCGGCGATGGCGCAAGACCCGATGGCGGCGCAGCATCGTCATTGCGAACGCGAGTTCGAACGTGCTTCCGAAGGCCTCGGCGATGCCTTCGCCCGCCGCGACCTCAACCGGTTCATGGCCGGCTTCGCGGAAGACGCGGTGCAGGTCAACAGCCTCGGCCAGGTGCTAAACGGCAAACCGGCGATCACCGCGTTCTATCGCGCGGTGATGGCCAACGTATACGTGTTCAAGCGCACCTTGCTGGCGCAGACGATCAGCCAGTGTTCCAGCGCCGTCGTCGTCGACCGCATCGAGTTCACCATTCCGTCCGCCGGCATCACCCTGCACGCGATCGATGTCGCCAACTGGGCGAAGGTACGCGGCCAGTGGCGGTTGAGCGCGGATACGACGACGCCGATCGCCAATCCGTAATCCGGACTGGCGACGCTCAGGTCGCGTGCGTGACGCAATGACGTTCCGCGCATCGCGACACGGCCGGGCATGGCGCGCCATGCCTGGCCGAACGCGTTTTCGCTAGATGCATCCACCGGTACTCAGCCGGCGAAGCAGGACGGTTGATCGGTGTCGGCCAACAGGCTCGGGGGTCCGATCGGTGCACGCCGGACTGGCAGCGACTTACGCCAGACGCATCGAAAGCTCCACGTCGTCGGCGAAGGGAATCGACATATACCCCGCCGCCGGCGAACGCACATGCGCCAGATAGTCCGGACTGTAATCGGCGTTGTCGGCGACGATCAGCGCGCCCGGCCGCAGACGGGCTTCCACGAGCGCCAGCACTTCGGGGTAAAGCGACTTGGCGCCGTCCAGCAGCAGCAGATCGATCGAATCGGGCAGGTCCGAGGCCAGGGTCTGCAGCGCGTCTCCGGCGCGTACCTCCACCAGTTCCGCCAATCCGCCCTCGGCGAAGTGCTGTTTGGCGCGCGCGACCTTGGCCGGCTCGAACTCCGTGGTGATGATCCGGCCGCCGCCGTTGTCGCGGACGGCCGCGGCCAGATGCAGCGTCGAGATCCCGAACGAGGTGCCGAATTCGACGACGCTGCGGGCATTGGAGGCGCGCGCCAGCATGTAAAGCAAATGACCGGTTTCGCGCGAGACCGGAAGCCAGAGATCCTTCATCCGTTCGTAGAAATTCAGGTACTCGGTTTTGCTCTGCATCAGGCGCAAACGCTCGTCGCGCGACATCTCGGCGACCGCCGGGCTGGTCGCCGCATCGGCCTGTTTGAAAAGCCGGTCCAGCAAGGGCGCAAGGGGTGAAACTGCAAGGGTGTTCATAGCGATATCTGCCTTGAATGGGTGAAATCCGGTGTCGTCACACAATACGAATAAAGCGTCGTATTTTGTATTCGCATTAGATTTCACGCGATTCCAGCCAGGACGAATCGCTCGTTTTCCCCGGATATTTCGCTGAGAAACGACTTTCCCGACCGAACGGATTTCGGCCGTCTCCGCATCGCGGTTCGCATTTTTTTGGTTCGCGAACTCGGCCTTCATGATTGCAGTAGCTGCCGAACAGGCTGTCTCACCGATACGGCGCTGCATGGGCCGCGAGTCGATCGCACCACTTTGGCCGAGCTACACGCTCGCGTTCGCAACGTCGGCGTGCCAGCTTTCCCGCCTGAGCCTATGATGCGACCAGTTCGCCATCTCGAATCCGCACCGACAGTCCGGCCATGACCGATCGCAAAGCCCCCAGGATTTCTTCGCGGAAACAGCCGAAGCAGGCCAGGTCGAATCAGCTTGTCGCCGCGATCCTGCAGGCGGCCGCGCAGGTCCTGGCCGTGGAAGGCGCGCAGCGGTTCACCACCGCACGTGTCGCCGAGCGGGCCGGCGTCAGCGTCGGATCGCTGTATCAGTACTTTCCCAACAAGGCCGCGATTCTGTTCCGGCTGCAGAGCGACGAATGGCAGCAGACCACCGATCTGCTGGGCCTCATCCTGAAAGACGTCGGCAAACCGCCGCAGGAGCGGTTGCGGGCGCTGGTCCATGCCTTTCTCCGCTCCGAGTGCGAGGAGGCGCAGATGCGGGTGGCGCTCAACGACGCCGCCCCGCTCTACCGCGACGCGCCCGAGACGAAGAAGGCCCGGGCCAGGGGCGAGCGCACGCTGCAGGCCTTCATGCGCGAGATCCTGCCGAACACACCCACGGCCGCGCGCATGCGCGCGGGCGACCTGATCGGCACGACACTCAGTACCGTGGGGAAACAGTTCTCGGAAACCCCGCGCACCGCGCCGGAGATCAAGGCCTATGCGCAGGCCATGTCCGACATGTTCCTGGCCTATATCGACAGCGTCGGCCGCCGGGCCTAGGCGCCGGCTTCATCCGCGGCGCATAGACACAAAGTACGCAAGCGTCTCAACGGCGCGCTTATTGGATGACGTAACCCGAGAACCGCCACATGCCGTCCTCGTCCTGACGCAGGGACACCAGCTCCGTCGCCGCGCGCTTGCTCTGGAACTGGCTGGAGAATTCGATGCTGGCGTACAGGCCCGGCGGGAGCTTGGCGCCGGTGCCCACCACTTCGCGCCGCACCGCGATCCAGTTGCGCGAGCTGGCCGCGCCCAGCGGCTTGCGGCTCTTGCCGACATAGCCGACGAAGTCTTCGCGCTTGGCGCTGCGCTTGGTCACGCTCGAGGAGTTGTCCCACAACACGCCGGCCTGGTCGCGATCGATCGCCTGCAGCAGTTGCAACGCGGAGTTCGCCAGGGTGTTGGGGTCGATATCGCGCGCGGCGGCTTGCTGCGTCGCCGGAGCCGATCGCGGCGCCTGGCCCTGGGCGATCGCCGATGCGGACACGACGCACAACGCCGCTGCCATCGCGGTTACGAAAAATTTCATGGCCTTACCTCGGTTATTGCGTAATGGATGAAAACGACGCGGCGACTCACTCTTCCACATCGGCCTTGATCTCGACGCGGCGGTTGGGCTGCAGACAGGCGATCAAGGCGCTGCGCTGCATCGAAGCCTCGCAGTTGCCGACGACCGGCTCGGACTCGCCGCGGCCTTCGGCGGAGATCGCTCGCGCCGGCACGCCTTCGTCGATCAACAGCTGACGCACGGTTTCGGCGCGCTGGCGCGACAGCGCCTGATTGGCCTGATCGCTGCCGATCAGGTCGGTGTGTCCGATCACCCGCACCGCGCGCAGTGTCTTGGCATTGCGCAGCTCGCCGGCGATGCGCGCGACCTCCGCCCGGCCGCCCGCCTGCAGATCGCCGGCGCCGGCGCGGCCGAACGCGAACAAGGCGTCGGCGGACACGGAGAAATTACGCGTGGTGGCCGCCGCGGGCGCCGCCGGCACCATCGCGACGGGCTCGCGCAGCAGCTCGCCGCAGGTTTGCGGTTGCCAGTAGAAACTGCGCGCCAGATAGTTCTGGTCGAAAATCACCTTGTACTGGCAGGTGGTCACGCTGCCGTCGCGGCGGAAGTGAAAGAGGTAATCCCATTCGCGAACGCCGGCGTAGCCTTCGCGGAAGTGCGGGCGCCCCAGCAGGTGATACAGCTGCTCCTTGCCGACGCCGGGCGCGACCAGACGCAGGTTGTCGAGGTTGGGAAAGGTTCCGTCTTTCAGCACCGCGCGTTCCGGTGCCGGAAACACCACCTCGCCCGGCACGCCGTCGGCGGAGATGTCGCGACTGACATGTCGGGTACCGCAAGCGGACAACAGTCCCATCGCGACAGTGCACGCGATCGCTATGCCAGCGAATCGTTTGGCTTCCATTGGAGTTCCTCGCTTTGACTGGTGACCTTCGGTCGGCGCGCATGAATCCGCGCCGCCGGACAGAGTTCTGATTCGTTCGGGTTCTGCGACCAAGACCTCATCGGATTGCGCGCAGCGCCCTTGGACGCTGCGCGCATCGCATCACCACTGGATACCCGCGCCGACCGAGAAGCCCCAGTCGCGCGCGGTGTTTCCGCTGGCCTGGGCCTTGTAGACCCAGCGGCCGTTCTCGGTGATGCCCGACAGGCCCACGGCCATGCCGTATTCGCCCTGATAGCCGCCGGCCGCGATCGCGAGCATGCTCTTGCCCGGCAGGTACGCCTGCGGCAGGCCCGCCATCGCCATCGCCGAAGACGTGCCGGCGCGGAAGTCCTTGCGCAGGTTCCACACGTCGTAGTCGAACTTCTGGAAGCGCGCGTCGGTGTAGGCCTTCGATTGATCGACGGCCGAGCTCACCCCGGCGTTGAGCTGGCTGACGTTGACCGCGTCGGTGCCGGCGATGCCGGGCGCCACGCCGGTGATGGTGCGGCCGCCGACGTTGACCTCGCCGGTGGAGGTGCTGTTGCCGACGTAAGCGGCGTTGTATCCGCTCTGCGCACCGACCGTGGTGGCCGAGCCGGAGCCCAGCGCCACGCTGTTGGCGTGGCTCGCCGTCGCGCCGGTGCCCAGCGCGGTGCTGGCGTTGCCGCTGGCCGTGCTCTGGTTGCCCACCGCCAGGGCGTTGTTGCCGCTGGCCACCGCGCCGTTGCCGCCGGCCGACGAATTGGTGCCGGTCGGCTGCGGCTTGGCGATGTTGCCTTCCTGGCTGACCTGGAACATGCCGTCGGAACCGTTCTGCACGCTGGTGATGCGGCCGTCGAAGGTATTGACGGTGTTCGTCAGGTTGGCGACGTTGCCTTCGACCTGAGTGATGCGGCCGTCGAAATTGTTGACGGTGCCGCTCAGATTGGCGAGGTCGCCCTCGACATTGGTGACCCGCCCGTCCAGCGCGTTGACCGCCTGATTGGTCGCGTGCAGCTGCGAGCCGTTCACCGCGTCGGTCGAAGTCTCCGACAAGCGTCCGGCGGCGACGTTGGTGATGGTGCGTTCGGCGCCCGCGCTGCCCACGCTCACCGTTCCCACCGGCGCGGCGCCGGCGAAGTTGTACGTGGTGCCGGCGATGGTGGCGCTGGCGGTGCCCACCGCCGCGGCGGTGGAGGAGCCCGCGCCCAGCGCCACGCTGTTGGCGGTGCCCGCGGTGGCGCCGGTGCCGATCGCCACGGCATCGCCGGCAGTGGCGCTGGCGTTCACGCCCGAAGCGATCGCGCCGGTGGCGGTGGCGCCGTTGTTGGCGTAGTTGCCGCCCTGCACGCCGCCGTCGTTGACGCTGTAGTAATGCGCGGTGCCGGAGGAGACCGCCTGGTTCAACTGATCCAGATTCACCGCGTCGGTGCCGTTGACGCCGGCGGCCACGTTGGTGATGGTCGTGCCGCCGGCGTTGATGCCGACGTTGGTGATGCTGGGCCCGCCGGCGATGGTCAGGCCGTTGGTGGTGATCGTGGTATTGCCGACCACCACGCTGTTGAAGCTCGGGTCCGGCACCACGCCGACCGTCAAGGTGCCGGAGGCGTCGTCGTAGGCGACCGTGGCATTGCTGCCGGCGGCCACGGTCAGGGTTTCGTTGGGCGCGATATTGCCGCTGTTGCCGCCGGCGGCGATGTTCCAGCCGGCGGTGGCGTTGTTGTTCACCTGGGTCAGCGCGTCCTGCACGTTGGTGTAGCTGTTGCCGCCGACCGCCAGGCCCGCCGTCACCGTGTGCGTGGTCGGGTTGTAGACCGAAGTGCCGCCGAGCGAGGCCGCGGTGCTGTTGCCCAGCTGATCCAGATTGACGCCCAGCGCGCCCACCGCCTGGTTGGTGGCGAACAACTGCGAACCGTTGATCGCATCAGTGGAATCGCCCGACACCCGGCCCGCGGCGACATTGGTGATGGTGCGTTCGGCGCCGACCGCGCCGACGCTGACCGTGCTGGTCGGCGCGATGCCGGCGTAGTTGTAGGCGACCCCGTCGATGGTGTCGCTGCTGGTCGCCACCACCGTACCGGTGACCGAACCCGAGCCCAGCGCCACGTCGCCGGCTTGCGTGCCCGCGACCGCGCCGTTGCCCACGGCCGTGCCGCCGGCCACCGTGGCGCTGGCGCCCACGCCCGCGGCCAACGCGTTGACGCCGCTCGCGCCGTCGTTGTTGTAATTGCCGCCGACCACGCCGTTGTCGTTGACGCTGTAGTAATGCGTGGTCGCCGCCCGCGCCGCCGCGGTCAGCTGCGCCACGTTCACCGCATCGGTGTCCTGCGCGCCGGCCGCCACACCGGTGATCTGGCGTGTGTCGGTGCCATTGCCCACGCTCACCGCGCCCAAGGTGCTGCGCCAGGTCGGCGAGGTATCGGTGGAAGGCAAGCCGCTGATCGGGTCGTAACCGGCCACACCGGCGGCGGTGCTGGCCACCGAGCCGCGGCCCAGGGCCACGCCATCGACGGCGGTCACCGAGGTGTTGGTGCCCAACGCGGTGGCGCCGGAGACATCGGCGACGGCGTTGCGGCCCAGCGCTGCGCCGGCCACCAGCGCCGGATCGATCACACCGCCGTTGTAGGTCGCATTGGCGCCGTCGCCGAACGCCGCGCCGCCGTTGCCGGCGCGCGCCGCGGCGCCCACCGCGACCGAACCGGTGGCGCTGGCGTCGGCACCGATGGCGATGGCGTTGACTCCGCTGGACGCTGCATTCAAACCCACGGCGATCGCGCCGGTGGCGCTGGCATTGGCGGTGTTGCCGATGGCGAGCGCGCTTTCCGCCGACGCCGAACTCGACCGGCCCAGGGCCGTGGAATACAGACCGGTCGCGTTGGCGTCGTAGCCCGCGGCCAGGGCCGAGGTCGCGGTCGCATCCGCGAAATGGCCGATCGCTACCGCCTGACTCGCGGTGGCCGTCGACACCATGCCCAGCGCGACCGCGTAGGCATCGGTCGCGCGCGAAGCATCGCCGATCGCCACCGCGCCGTTGCCGCCGGCCAGGGACGCCCCGCCGATGGCGATACCGAGGCGGACATTGGCCGTGGCGCCGACGCCGATCGCGATCGTGTTCTGGGCCGAGGACAAGCTGTTGATGCCGAGCGCCACCACGCCACCGGTGACGGCCTGCGCGTTGGTGCCGATGGCGACGCCGTTGTCCTGGCTCGCCGTCGCGCCGAAGCCCGCGGCATACGACGCCACACCCGTCGCGCTGGCGTTCACGCCCGAAGCGATCGCGTTCACGCCGGTCGCGCCGTCGTTGTTGTAGTTGCCGCCCACGACGCCGTTGTCGTTGACGCTGTAGTAATGCGTGCGCACCGCGGTGGTCGCATCGGTCAGCTGACTGACGTTGACCGCATCGGTGCCGGCCACGCCGGGCGCGACGTTGTTGATCACCAGGCCGCCGGCGTTGATGCCGGAAGTGGTGACGCTCGGCCCGCCGGTGATGGTCAGCCCGTTGTTGTTCAACACGGTGTTGCCGGCGGTGACGCTGTTGACGGTGATGTCGTCGGCCAGATCGAAGCTGACGTTGTCGCTGGCCGCGGTCTTGCTGACCACGATGTTGCCGTCGGTGTTGTTGAGATCGACCGCTTCGCCCGGTGCCACGTTGCTGGCGTTGGCGCCCTGCGCGCTGACGTTCCAGCCCGCGTTGGCGGTGGTGGCGACCTGTTCGATCGCCTGGTTGGTCGCATACAGCTGCGAACCGTTGATCGCATCGGTCGAGCCACCCGACACCCGTCCGGCGGCAACGTTGGTGATCGTCCGCTCCGCGCCGGCAGTGCCCACACTGACCGTGCTGATCGGCGCGGTGCCGGCGTAGTTGTAGGCGGTCCCGGCGATGGTGTCGCCGGTCGTCGCCACGACGGTGCCGGTGACCGAACCCGAGCCCAACGCCACGTCGCCCGCCTGGGTCGCGGCGGTCGCGCCGAAGCCCACCGCGGTCGCGCCGGCGGTGGTGGCGCTCGCGCCCACGCCCGCGGCCAACGCGTTGACGCCGCTCGCGCCGTCGTTGTTGTAGTTGCCGCCGACCACGCCGTTGTCGTTGACGCTGTAGTAATGCGTGCGCACCGCGGTGGTCGCGTCGGTCAGCTGACTGACGTTGACCGCATCGGTGCCGGCCACGCCGGGCGCGACGTTGTTGATCACCAAGCCACCGGCGTTGATGCCGGAAGTGGTGACGCTCGGCCCGCCGGTGATGGTCAGCCCGTTGTTGTTCAACACGGTGTTGCCGGCGGTGACGCTGTTGACGGTGATGTCGTCGGCCAGATCGAAGCTGACGTTGTCGCTGGCCGCGGTCTTGCTGACCACGATGTTGCCGTCGGTGTTGTTGAGATCGACCGCTTCGCCCGGCGCCACGTTGCTGACGTTGGCGCCCTGCGCGCTGACGTTCCAGCCCGCGTTGGCGGTGGCGGCGACCTGTTCGATCGCCTGATTGCTCGCATACAACTGCGAACCATTGATCGCATCGGTCGAGGCATCGGAGATCCGGCCCGCCGCGACGTTGGTGATGGTGCGTTCGTTACCGAGCGTGCCGACGCTGACCGTGCTGGTCGGCGCGACGCCGGCGAAGTTGTAGACCGTGTCGTTGATCGTCGTGCTCGGGGTCGCCACCGCTGCCGCCGTGACCGAACCCGAGCCCAGCGCAACGGCGCCCGCCTGGGCCGCGGAGCTGTTGGCACCGAGCGCGATGGCGTTGTCCGCGCTGGCCGCCGCGGTGCTGCCGAAGGCGAGCGCGCTGGCGCCGGTAGCGTTGGCGGTGTTGCCCAGCGCGACCGCGCCGAGGCCGTTGGCGATGTTGGCGTTGCCCAGCGCCACCGCGCCGTTGCCGGTGGCGGTGTTGTTCGCGCCCACGCCCACCGCGCCGGTACCGCTGACGGTGTTCGGATCGCCGATCGCCACGGCGCCATCGCCGTTGACGCTCTGGCTCTCGCCGATCGCTACCGCGCCGGTGCCGCCCAGCACCTGCGAGTTGCGGCCGATAGCGACCGAACCCGGGCCGGCCGCCGCCGCCACCGTGTTGGTGTCGCCCAGCGCCACGGTCGAGGCCGCCAGCGCCTGCGTGGACGCGCCGATCGCGGTGGCGCGCGCCGCCGCGGCGTTCGCGCCGGGGCCGATCGCCGAGGCACCCTCGCCGGATGCGCTGGCGAATTCGCCCAGCGCCAGGCTGTTGGTGGCGCTGGCGTTGGCGAAGGCGCCCACCGCGGTGGAGCCGCTGGCGCCCGTTGCCTGGGCGTCGACGCCGATCGCGACGCTGCTGACCGCCGAAGCCGTGGTGCCGGTGCCGAGCGCGACCGCATCGCCGCCCGATGCGCTGGCCTGATAACCCTGCGCCACGGCCTGATCGCCCGAGGCGGTGGCGGCGATGCCGGCGGCCATCGAATTGGCCCCGGTCGCGCCGTCGTTGAGGTAGTTCGCCCCGGGTGTGCCGCCGTCGTTGACGCTGTAGTAATGCAGCGGCGTGCTGGCCGCGATGGCTTCGATCGCCTGGTTGGTGGCGAACAGCTGGCTGCCGTTGATCGCATCGGTCGAATCGCCCGCGATGCGCCCCGCCGCCACGTTGGTGATGGTCCGCTCGGTGCCGGCGTTGCCGATGCTGACGGTGCTGGTCGGCGCGATGCCGGCGAAGTTGTAGGTCGTGCCGCCGATGGTGGTGCTGGGCGTGGCCACCGCTGCGGCGGTCACCGAACCCGAGCCCAGCGCGACGTCGCGCGCATTGTTCGCCACCGCGGTGTCGCCGAACGCGACCGCGCCCGCCGCCAGCGCGCGGCTGGTGCTGCCGATGGCGACGCTGCCCTGGCCGACCACGGCGTTCTGGAAGCCGATGCCGACCGCGCCCTGCGCCGGGGTGCCGGCCACGCCGACGGCCTGACCGCCGCCGCCGACCATGTTGGTGTTGCCGATACCGATCGAGCCGTTGCCGCTGGCGGTGTTGTCCAAGCCTTGCGCCACCGCGCCGTTGCCGCTGGCGGTGTTCGGATCGCCGATCGCCACCGCACCGTCGCCGCTGGCGAAGTTGCCGGCGCCGATCGCCACGGCGCGACCGCCGGTAGCGGTGGAGCCGCGGCCGATGGCGACCGCCTCATCGGCATCGGCGACGGATTCGCCGCCGATGGCGATGGCATTGGCGCCCGATGCGAGGGCGCCCAGAGCGGCGTTGCCGCCGATGGCTGTGGAACCGATGCCGGTGGCGCGCACCGCCGTTGCTGCGTTGTTGCCGCCCGAGCCGAGCGCTGTCGCGAAGTTGGCCGTCGCGGCCGTCCGGGTGCCGACCGCCACCGCGTCTACGCCGGCTGCCCGGCTCACGACGCCGAGCGCGACCGCGCGATCCTGCGACGCGGTCACGTCCGTGCCGATGGCGACAGCGCCTTCCGCCAGAGCGCCCGATCCGACCAAGGTGCGCGCGCCCAGATTGATGGAGTTGATCGCCGACGCGATCGACTGGAAGCCGATGGCGATGGAGTTGCGGCCGCCCGCGTTGGCGCTGCTGCCTTGCGCGATGGCGTCCAGCGCCGAGGCGCTTGCCTGGGTGCCCATGGCGATCGCGTTGCCCACGCTCGCATTCGCGTTCAGGCCGATCGACGTCGTCGCGTTGCTCGCCACGCCGATGCCCGCGTTGGTGCCGATGGCGATATTGTCGTTGCCGCTGACCAGGTTGCCGGCCGCCGCGGCCAGATTGGCGTCGTAGGCGACCGTGCCGTCGCCCGTACCGAAGGCGACGTTGCGCGTTCCGGTGACGCCCGAGCCGGCGCCGCGCATCGCACTCGCGACGCCTCCGCCCACGGCGCTGTTGCGCGCGCCGCTGACCAGCGTGCCGGCGGCGACGCCCATCGCCGCCGAGCCGGTATTGGCGGTGGTCGAGCCCGCGCCGGCGCCCTGGCCGACCGCGACGGTGCTGGTCCCGAAAGCGGCCGCTTGCGCTCCGAGCGCCAGCGAACTGTTCCCTTCCGCCCGAGCGGCGTTGCCGAGCGCGGTGGCGGCGTCGTTGGTCGCCGTTGCCAACCGGCCGCCGGCGAACGTATTGGCACCGCTGGCGCTTGAGCCAGAACCTATCGCAGCTGAGTTCCCGCCACTGGCGTTGGCGAAGGACCCCACGGCGCTGGCGCCGATTCCGGTGACATTGGCGGACGCGCCGACCGCGGTCGCATTGGTGGCGCTCGCGACAGTGCCGCTTCCCAGTGCGCTGGCGTTGATTCCGCTGGCCGCGGCGGTATTGCCGACGGCCGCGGCGCCCTGCGCGGTCGCCGCGGAGGTAGTGCCGAGCGCGACGCTAAAACCGCCGTTGGCACTCGAATTGACGCCAATCGCAATGTCGTTGGGCACAGCCGGAGTGCCATCAACGCCGGCGACCGCGCCCCGGCCGAATGCGATGGATTGGATGCCCACTGCCTTGGCTTGAAAGCCGATGGCAACGGTTCTGGTAGAACTGGCCTCCACATCCGTGCCGAGGGCGATGGCGCTGTCGGCCAGCGCACCCGACCCCGCGGAGGTGCGAGCGCCCAGGTAAATGGAGTTGACCGCGGTGGCGCGGGCTCCGGCGCCAACGGATACCGCATTGGTCGCCGAACCGGTGGCGCCGCTGCCCACCGCGACCACACCCGACGCCGCGGCATTGGCTTGCACGCCCACCGCGACGGCGCTATTTCCGATCGATCTGGACTGCACGCCGACAGCGACGGCTCCGGAGCCGCTGGAGGCGACATCCGTACCGATGGCGATCGACGACTCCCCGGTCGCTCCGGTTCCCCCCGCGCTGCGCGCGCCCAGGTAAAGGGAATTGGTCGCCGAGGCAAAGGCTTGATAGCCGACAGCGGTGGCATTCAGCCCCGAACTGATGGCGCTATAACCTACGGCAGTGGCTCCGGCGGCCGTGGCCTGGGACTGAAAACCCACGCACATCGTGCTGCCGCTGTAGTAGTTGTACGGCGCGGTGGCGCAGTTCACCCCTTGCGCCTGCGCCGATGGCGCCCATCCCGTCCCGCCCATCGCCAACAGCGCGGTCACGACGCCCGCGCTCAAGCTCGCGGCCGTGCGCGGACCCTTGCGACGGTCGCGCGAGGCCTTGCCGCCACCGCCGGCCAATTCGGAGGTGACCACCAGCTGATTGAGCGAGCGGCTCCAGACAACGCTGTAGATTTTATTCATTGGATGCTTCCCCAGTTACTAGCCGATCCGATGGGCTGTGGGATTGAGAGCGGCAGGACCTGGCCTGCCGGCTCTTTCGATGAAAGTCGCAGCGGCCGCGCGTTCCGGCGCGGCGCCGCGCGCGCGATGGCCCGGCTCGTCGCCGCCGATGCGCCGGCCGGACTCACGCGGACGGCCTGGACGATTGCACTGCGCGAGTGCGGACGATTCCGATGGGGCGCGGTGCCGGCGCAGGCCGGAGGCTCGCTTCGCGCTGAGGCACCGCCGTCACGCACGTCGAATTTCCGCTCCATGCGCCGCCCATCGTGAGGATTGTTCGAAGCGCGCAATCGTCGTGATTTACCGATCGCGCACCGCTCATGCGCGTCGAACACTAGCGATCGATTTTCGCCATTACACGCACAGGCCCTCACGAATAATTTCCGCGATCCGCATCGCACGGACGGCTTTATCGAGACATCGGCCCGATTGGTTTTGAGCAATGACGATGAATATTTTTCGTCCGCGGAAATCTCGACGCGGGCGGCAGCGCGATCGCGCAACCGCGAACGCGCCGTTGGCTCGGCGACACATCAAACTCGCGCATAACCGGTTGCATCGACAGGCACGCTCGCATTGCGAGCCCTCGTCCAAGGGTTGCCGTGTGGACCGCAGGCGCGATGCTTGTCGAACGCGCCGCTCGCGAACGCGGCGGCCAGCCCGCATGCGGAGATCCTCACCAACCCGGCGGACGGACTGCGCCCACGCCGCCGTCGACGTCGTCGGTCGGTCCGCGCCATGGCCGCCCGCGGACAAGCGGCTTCCCGTCGCCCGGGCCGTCTCGAAGCGGGTCGGCGCAGCGCGCCCCGGGGCGCCACCACCGACGAAATTTCTCTTTCCTCACCGTTGGTGAGAAATGCAAACTAACCCGCACCGCCGATTCGCCGAATCGCACCCAATAAAAGGTGACGCATATCGCGATTCCTTGTCGGCACACCTAATACACCGTTACCGTGCCGAAACGTGGTGCTAGTCTGACCACCGATGTCATTCAAGGCAGATCGCGTTCTGCCACGGCGAGTCCGTCGATCGCGCGAGCGTCGCAGCGGGAAGGGGCCGAGCGCTCCTCGACCGCTCGCCGTCCCGCGGTGCGGGCCGGCCTCTTGGCCATCACCCCCTTGCTCGCATCGACCGCACCGATGACCGCCCGCGTACCGCTCCTGTCCCTGTGGCACGGCTTCATCGGCTGGATGAACCGCGTACCCATCCACTCCAGGCGCGACCGGCGCAACGCGCTGACCTTGCAGGCGATCCTCGCCGTCACCACGACCGCGACTCTGTTCACGGCGATCGCGTCGTGCGCGGCCGGCGCGGACAGGGGCAGCGGTGGCGAGAGCGGCCTGATCCTGATGATCAGCGTCTACACCTGCCTGTGCTTCTGCCTGCTGCGCCACGGCTTGTTCCGGCTGGCGACCAGCCTGACCGTCGTCGGCGGCCTGCTGCTGATCGGCATGAGCTATCAGGCCTACGGATTGCAGGCGCAATCCGGACTGCAGATCACCCTGCTGCTGCCGCTGCTGTTTTCCGGATTGTTCCTGGGCCGCGGCGCGGTGTGGTGGACGGCGCTGGCCAACGCGGTGGTGCTGGGGATCGGTGCGCATACCGATCTGCGGCTGGCGACCGACTCCATGCAGGCCTCGCAGGTGCTGTCCAACCTGCTTCTGGCCGGGATGAATTTTCTCGTGCTGGTGATGATCCTCGACCGGCTGATCCTGTCGTCGCAGCGGGCGATCAATCGCAGCGAAGAACTCAACGCGCTCTGCCTGGAACTCACCCGCCAGGTGGAAGAAAAGGAGCGTGCCTACGAGCGCCTGCTGCAGACGCAGAAGATGGAAACCGTGGGCCGGCTGTCCACCGGCATCGCCCACGACTTCAACGCCATCCTCAGCGTGATCCTGGGGCACGCGACCTCGGTGGATAAGCGCGGCGGCTCCATCGACGCCGTGCTTCCGGGCATTCGCCAGGCCGCGCGCAGCGGCGCCACGCTGACCCGGCGCCTGCTCAGCTTCAGCCGCACGCATGTGCGCCAGGTGTCCACGTTCGATCTGGCCGAAGCCATCGACGAAGTGCGGCCTTTGATCCTGCCGATGTTCCCGCGCGGCATCGTGGCCTCGCTCGACACTTCCACGTCGGGCCTGCTGGTCAGGGCCGATCGCGACGAGCTGGTGCTGGCCTTGCTCAACATCGTCAGCAACGCCTGCGACGCCATGCCGCAAGGCGGCCGGTTTTTCTTATCCGTCGAAGCCGACGGAGCGCATGCCGCGCTCAAGCTGGAAGACACCGGCATCGGCATGACGCCGGAAGTGCTGGCGCGCATGTTCGAGCCGTTCTTCACGACCAAGCCCAAGGACAAGGGCACCGGCATCGGCATGACGACCGTGCAGCGCTTCGTGGCCGAACACGGAGGCCAGATCGATGTCGATAGCGCCCCGGGCCAGGGCACGCGCATGCGCATCCGCTTGCCGCTGGCCCAGGCCGGGAGCGAGATCGAGGACGGCGCCGACCTGGACATTTCTCCGGCGCCGGTGGCGGCCGGCGATTACCGCGGCGCCGCCCCGGCGACCGAACACAAAACCGCCGGCGGCTATCGCGACGCCGGCTCCGGGACGCGTTGACGCCGGCGATCGTTCGCCTGCGGCATTTCTCCGTCGCCGCTTCGCTCCTGGCCGGCGCCGAGCTGGGTGCCGATCACCAGGACCAGCAACCCTAACGACGTCGCCAGGATCAAGATCCATGGCCGCAGATACCAAGGCTGAGGATTGAGAATCTTCAATCGCGCCGGCACCGTCGACCATCGCCCGCCCTGGGTGCGCGCCTGGACTTCGAACACATGCTCTCCCCACGGAATCAGGGGATACAGAATGCTGCGGTTCTTCCCCGCCTCCACCCAGTCCGGATCGAAACCCCGCAGGCGAAAGCGGAAGTAGGTGTCGCGCGGCCGGCTCAGGTTGATGGCGGTGTAATGAATCTCCAGGCTGCGCGCATTGGGCTCCAGGGCCAGCGACGATCCGACGATCTTCTGCATGCGCCCGGCGATCGCCACTTCTTCGATGCGCGGCCGCAGCGGCACCGAGGCTGCCTGCGGAACATCGGCAGGATCGATCACGGCGAATCCTTCCACCAGCGAAAACCACAGCCGCCCCTGCCCATCGCGATGGCAGGCGGTGGAATGCCCGCCGTTGATTTCCGACGGGATCAAGCCATCGTCCACGGCGTAGCCGAGGGATTCGGTGTCGGCCGCGGCCTGCCGCGGCTTCGGCAACAAGGTGACGCCGCGATTGCCGCCCAACCACAATCGTCCGTGGCCATCGGCCAGGATGCATGAAACCGTATCGTCGAACAGGCCGTTGCGGGTGTCGTAATGATGCACCTGGCCGCCGCGTATCCGATTCAAGCCGCCGCCGTAGGTTCCCACCCACAGCGTGGCGGTCTGCCTGTCTTCGTACAAGGCGCGGGCGAAGCGCGACGACAGGCCCTCTTGCGGCGTCCATCGCTCGACGATGCGGTTATCGAGCAAGCGCCACACGCCACGGTCGCCGACGAACCATTCGCCGCCGTTCGCGGCGGGAACGACGTTGTTCACGCTCATGTCGCGCAGGGCGTCGATGCGGCGCTGTCCGTTGATGCGTCCTTCGCCGTCGATCCAGACCTCGAACGTCGCGCGTCCGGCGCTGACCAGGAAACGCCCCTCGCCCCGCCGCCAGACGTTGATCGCTCCCACGCCCGGCCAGACGCCGACGGGTGTGGGCTTGCCATTGGCGATGCGCACCAGGCGCCCTTCCGCGGTTCCTGCCAGCAACGCCGCGTCGCGATCCAGCGCCAGGCTGGTGACGCAATCGACGTGCGGCCACATCTGCAGCGGCTGCCGCGTCATCGCGCCGTCGGCCCGCCAATGGTTCAACCCGCCGCAAGCCGATCCGAACCACAAGCCGCCCTGCCCGTCCGCGACCACCGCGCGGCCGGCCATGACCACCCCGTCCCTGAACACCGGGATCTGGCCGAATACAGGTATGCGCACGCGCAACAAGCCCTTGCTGCCGCTGCCCAGCCACAGATTGCCTTCGTCGTCCTTGGCCAGGCTGGTAACGCCCATGCCGAACAATTCCGGGACGTCGAGCCATTCTCCGGCGCCGTTCTCGCGGACCAATCGTCCGGAAGCCGTGGCCACCCACCAGCGGCCGACCGCGTCCTTGACCGCGATGGTGGGGCCGGCGACGCCGAGCGGGCGCCATCGCCCTTGCCCGGGCTCATAGCGATAAAGCGCGCGATCGGTGCCGACGAGCAAGTCGCTGCCGTCGGCTTGCAACATCTGCACCCATTGGTCGCCGTCGGGCAGTGCGATGCGGCGAAGCCTTCGATCGGCGAGAACGAAAAAACCTTCGCCGCCGCCCACGTAAAGACGGCCGGTGGGATCGAACGCCATGGCCGCATGGCCGGTCCTCACCGGATCGACCCAGCTCACTCGCTTGTGCGCGGGATCCAGATTGAACAAGCCGACGTTGCTTGCCACCCACAGCCTGCCGTCGGGCGCTTGCGTGATGGCGTTGACCTGGCAGGTGCCGCCGCAAATCGACAAGTGCTGAAACGTTCCCTGGCTGTAGATGCTCAGCCCGGCGTCCTGCGTGCCGATCCACAGCTGTTTGCGGTCGTCCTCATGCAGCGCCAGCACGCGATCGCTGGGCGGCCCGCCTTGCGCGCCGTCCTTGGGCCCCGGCGTATCGAGCGAAGGTTTGCCGCGGAACACCGTGAAGGCCAGGCCATCGAAACGCGCCAGGCCGCCGAAGCTGCCGATCCACAGATAACCGTCGTGCGTCTGCACCACGGAGTTCACGCCCGCTTGCGGAAGCCCGTCGTCCCCGGTGAAAACGTGCAGGCCGGCGCGGTAGCGGGGCTGCAGCTTGGACGATGCCGAAGCGCTCGCGCCCATGACGAACAGACCGATCACCAACGCCATCGACCGCAGCCAGACTTCTATGGCTCTCACCTTACGCCTTCCCCGCCACCGGCATGACGCCGGCCTGATCGATTACCAGTTGAGCACGTACCCGATGCCGCGCACCGCGCGCAGAGGAAGCTCCTCTTCCGCCGCCTGCTGGCATTTCTTGCGCAGGCGGTGAACCAGCATTTCCAATCGGTGCGGATCGAAGTCGTACGCGTTCTTCACCAGGCTCGCGATCAAGGTCTCGCGTTGCACCGGAATGCCGGCGGCCGCGGCCAGCATCGCCATCACTTGCCGCTCGGCCAGGTTCAATTCGATCTCGACGCCGCCGGGGGTCAATATGCACCAGCCGCGTTCGTCCAATCGCCAATGAGTGGACGTCGGCGCGGCGGCGGCGTCCGGAATCACCCATCGCGCCAGATTGTGCAAGGTGGTCACGACCTCATCCATATCGACCGGCTTGGGCAGATAGGCATCCGCGCCCGCGCGCAGGCCGCGCATCCGATCCTGCGCGGAGTCGTATCCGGTCAGCATGACGATCCCGACCCGCGGAGACAGCCTGCGCAAATGCGCTGCGATGCTGAAGCCGTCTTCGTCGGGCAGACCGACGTCCAGCAGGACCAGATCAAAGGAGCGAAGCGTCATCGACCGGTACAGATCCAGCGCCCTGTCCATGCCGACGACCGAGAACCCGGAGTGGGACAACACCGGCAACAGCACGTCTTCGCGGAACGTACGATCGTCTTCCACTACCGCAAGCACAGGCAGCCGCCGCGCGGCCTCTCGCAAGCGAGCGCTCATCACCAATCCCCCAAGGAAAGCCGTGTCGGCTTCCCGATACGCGCGGACACCCCATTGCAATCCCGCGTCCGAGCCAGCCTAGCATCGCGCTTTGTGGCCAATCGTTACGGAACTTGCTTTCGTGATAATTATCACACCGCCCGGGCGGCTGGATGTTGTCCGAATGCAGGGACATTCGACCAATGGATTAGTCGTCGGCAGTGATGATGCCTCTTCGAACAAACGCGGCCGCCGAGTCGCGAAACGGTTTCGGCCACAGCGATCGCCGGACCCGCTACGAATGTCCGTGGACAAAAGCACCCTTGACCGGCGAAGTGGGGCTGTGCAGCTCGTCGTGCAGCGACTGCAGAATGTCCGCGACCGTGTCGGGAGCCGATCGCCCGTATTCCTCTTGCAGCGCATCGGCTATGTGGCGGATCGCGTCGGCGAGCAAGATGCCCCACGCCGGAGCCTCGCTGCGTCCGTTCTGCGTCCACATGCCGATGTTCAATGAGCAGTGCAGGCCGTTCTCCGCGATCCACGCGTTGAACATCTCGATGGAGTTGTCGTCTCGCTGTGCGGCGGGAGGGACGCTGAGGGGTTTCATGGGGCTGTCTGACTCCTGGATTTCCGCGAAGCGGTTTCGGCTTGAATGAGCCATCTGCAACGGGTACGGCGTGCCTCGTTGCTTTGATCGAGAGTATGCGCCTGACACGCGCGCTCCCTCGCAGCACCCGCGCGGCAGCAATCCGGGAGATCGGAGCGGCCCAGGCGCCGTTCCGCGGTCGGCACATGGATCGTCCGATGCAGTGATACTTCAACATTAAGACGCGATGGAGCCCGCCACCATGATCGAAAAGCCCAGCTCGGGAATGCGTTCGGCGGCCCTGTGGGGATTCGCGTATGGGTGCCTGCTGTGCGTATGGGCATTCTTCGCCATGGGTGCCGGTCACGGCACCTACCTGCCTCTCGCGATCGCTTCCTCGCCCCTGCTCTACCTGGGGACCCCGCTTGCGTTGTCAGGTTTGCCGATCTTGTGGGCGGCAATCGGCGCTACGCTCGGCCGCCTGAGCGGCAACTCGCGCCGATGGACCTTCCTTGCTGCGATGTCGATCCACTACGCGGGAATTGTTCCGCTGTGCTGGAGGGTCCTGGGGCCGATGGACGATGGGCCGAGCTTCAGATTGATGCTCACCCGGGTGGATACCGTAGTGACGCTGCTGCTCGGCCTGCTGATCTACCTTGCCGGCCAGGGGGTTCTTTGGCGCACCTATTGCGCGCGGTCGCGACGGTGAATTGTTTACGCCCGCCGGCCGGGCACAGACACACAGGATGAACCGTAGCCGCTTCAGAGCCGGTTACGCCCGGCGCCCATCCGCGGATCGGCGCCGGGCGATGAAAGCGATCAGTGATGCGCGCCGCTCTGCAGGCACAGCACATCGCGATAGGCGCACAGCGCGTCGATCAGCGGCTTTTCGTCGGACATGATCTTGGCCTTCTCGGCCGCGCCCACCAGCTGGATCATATAGCTCTGTTCGGCGATGCCTTGTTTGTCGATGAACGGATTGAGCAGGCTGGCATGGTCGGCGAGGTCCGGTACTGCGCCGATATCCGCATTGCTGACGCCGGGGGCGTAGAACATGAAGTGCGGCATCGCCATGGTATGCACCTTCATGTCGGGCGGGCCGACCGTGCGCATGATCGGCGCCACCATGTACGACAGGCCGGCCTTGTCCGGAACGCGATAGGTCTTGTTCGAGTATCGGCTTGCGATTTCCGCTTTCAGCGCGGCAGGCTTGAAGCCCTGGGCGCGCAGCGCGGCGGTGTCCATGATGGCGCGCAGATAGTTCGCAGCGCCGGCGGCGTCGTAGCACAGCGGGATATAGATATCGTCGCGGAAATCGTTAAATTCCCAGACGGTCCGTTCGACCACGCAGTCGATGCCGTTGCTGGCTTCGCGCTTGCGCAGGTATCCGACCTTGGGATCGAGCACATATACGCCGGCCTTCTCGCGCAGGGGCGCCGGCACCGCGCTCAATGCGAATTGCATTTCCAGCTCCGCCGGCATGGCGGCTATGGCCGGCTCAGCCGCTGCGGCCGCCGGCGCGGCGACCGCGGCGGCCATGGAAAACACGATGGCGATCGCGATCGGAAAACGGTGGGTGGTCATGGTTGAGGTCCTCGTGGTCGAAGCATGAAGCGCAAGCGGGTGCCTGCCTTCAAACGACGTATGACCACGGTCCGGATCGACATCGCCGGGGAATAGCTCTCGACCGGCGCTGAAGCGACGCAAGTCCCTTCAGCAACCCGCGCCCGGGTGGGTCCGTGACGCGGGTCGCTGCGCATCCCAAGCGGCGTGACCGCGACCCTCCCGCAAAGAACCGGACAGCACCAAAACGCCGCCGGCAGCCGTAGGCGTCTGCACCTGCCGTGCTTATGACAACACGCTGAGACTCTTACGCCGATTCACTTGGTGGTGTAACCGCCATTCACCAGAACGGTCTGGCCGGTCATCCACCAGCCGTCCGAAACCAGGAAACGGATGAAGGGCACGATGTCCGCGATGTCAGTGAGGCCGGTCTTGGAGAACTTCGACAACGCGGCGGCACTCTTGTGATAGGCGACCGCGTCGGCGCCCTCGGCAGGATAGAAGAAGGGCGTGTCCATCGGTCCGGGACCGATCGCGGTCACCGAGATGCCGCGCTCGCCGAATTCCTTCGAGGCGGCGCGGGTGAAATGCTCCACCGGCGCCTTGGTGCCGGCGTAGGCCGCATAGAACGGGGTGTAGGCGCCAAGCAGCGAAGTGACGAGCGTGCAGATCTTGCCGTTATCGTTGACGTGCTTGCCGGCCTCCTTGAGGAAGAAGAAGGCGGACTTCGAATTCACCGCGGTCATCTCGTCGTATTCGGCTTCGGTGATATCGACGAAAGCTTTCTTCAACACCTTGCCGACCGTGTTGACGGCGATGTCGGGCCGGCCCACGGCCGCGATGGTGTCGGCGAACAGCGTTTCGATGGCCGCCGCGGTGGTCAGGTCGCCTTGGATGGCGACACCTTTGGCGCCCGCGGCATTAATGGCGGCAACCGTTTCGGTTGCGGCGGCCTGGGTGGCGGCGCTGTTGTAGTGGATCGCCACGGCCTTGGCGCCTTGCTCGGCGAGGTCGCGGGCGAGCAATCCGCCCAGGTTCTTCGCTCCGCCAGCGATGAGAACGGTTTTGCCCTTGATGCTGTGATCGGTCATGACCTGAAGCTCCATGGTTGTCTGGTGACCACCCATGTGACCACCTTCTGATCGCAGCATACCGTCCAAAAAATCCGATTAAACTGCTTATCTATGACAACATATGTCAGAAATAACGACTAATCAGGCCTGAATCTTGGACCGGATCGAGCTTTTTCGCGTCTTCACCCGCGTCGTGGAATGCGCGAGCTTCACGCGCGCCGCCGACACCCTGGGACTGCCCCGCTCCTCGGTATCGGCCGCCGTCATCGAGCTCGAAGGCCGGGTGGGCGCGCGCCTGCTTCACCGCACCACGCGCAGCGTGTCGCCTACACAGGATGGCGCCGCCTTCTATGAGCGCTGCCTTCGGGTGATCGCCGATGTGGAGGAAACCGAAAGCCTGTTCCGGCAGACATCCGCCGGGCCGAGCGGGAAACTGCGGGTCGATGTGCCCGGCCGGATCGGCCGCCTGATCGTCGCGCCGGCGCTTCCGCAACTCCTTGCGCTCTATCCTCAACTCGACATCGAGCTGCGCGTGACCGATCGCGCGGTGAATCTGATCGAGGAGAGCGTCGACTGCGTCTTGCGAGTGGGGCCGCTGAGCGATTCGGGCCTGATCGCGCGAAAGATCGGCGATCTGTCGCTCATCAATGTGGCGAGCGCCGCCTATCTGGCCCATCACGGCATACCGCAGCGACCGGCCGATCTGAGCGCGCACCTCGCCGTCAACTATGCCTCACCGTCCACCGGACGCATCGAGGAGTGGGAGTGGGTGGAAGACGGCGAAGTCCGCACCATGCCCGTTCGCGGACGAGTCACCGTCAACAGCGCCGAGGCTTACATCGCCTGCTGCCTGGCCGGCATCGGCCTTATCCAGATTCCGGCCTATGACGTACAGCCGCATCTGCATGCGGGCGAACTGGTCGAAGTGATGCCCGGCTATCGTGCCGAGCCGATGCCGATGACGCTGCTTTATCCGCATCGGCAGCATCTTTCGCAGCGTCTGCAGGTGTTTGCGGACTGGCTTGAGGCGCTGCTGAAAAAGCAGGTTCTGTAGAACGGTTCACTGCCTCCACCGCAATTGGCTCATTCCCGCATATCCCTATCGGAGCGAAATCCGCGAAACGCCGCTAGCGTCCATCGTGGAAAAGGTTTGCGCTAGAACATCGAGTAGATCTTCGGAAAGTTCGATTGCAGGCTCTCCTTGGCCTCTTCGGACAGTGCCTTGTGCTTCTCTCCGACTTCATTGGCGCTCCTGCGAAGCTCTTCCAAAGTCGGCTTCTCGCCCGCCTTGGGCCGAAGCGCCTTGGCCTTATCGATGATGCTGGTGACAAAAAATTTCGCATCCGGATTGAGCGCATCGATCTTATTTTTTACGAGATTGCGAAGCTCCGTGGCCTTGCCTTCGAGGTCGGCCGCAGTCGATACCCCGCCACCTTTCGGGCGCTGAACGTTTCGATCCGCCCCACCCACCATGAACGCGTGGACATGTCCGGAAGCGATCTGGCTATTGCCTATCAGCTTGGATCCATCGTCGCTGAGCGTGATGCTCTGACTGGAAAAGCCCCCCAGGGTGCCGAGCCCACGAATTCCAGTAACGGGTGTCCATACAAATGCCTGACTCAACCCATTGGACGATTGACCGGTTCCAACGACGCTTCCGTTATCGGCGATATCCACCGCCTTGATCCAAGGCCCGCCAAGGGTACCGATGTCCAGTCCTTCCTCTTGATCCGGGATCCCCACGGGGACCCAGACGAAGGATCTGGCCAGCCCATCGTCGGCCAGGTAGTTGCCCACAACGATGCCCGCTTCATTCATGTCGACGGCTATCAGTTGCTGCCGTGATGTGCCGGCGACCTCCAGGTAATCGAGATAGGTGACCGACGTTCCATCCGCCTCCCAGCGAACGGCCACTACATCGCCATCATCGGTCTGGCATGTGCCTGCCACACGGTGGCTTGAATTCATCGCCGCGACCACGCAGTTGGATCCTCCCGGCAATCTGGGCAACTCGGTGGCGGCGTATCCGAATAAGCCGGGCTCCCAACGAACCGCGACGGTTCCGCCATCGCGCAGCCCGCATATGCCTACGACCACGGGCTGATCGGTGTTGTCCATGTCCGAGACGACACATTCGGTCGAGCTCGGGATCAAGGGAGGCAGCAAACCGAGCTCGGGCAAACGGGTGGGATTGCGCGAGCCCGCCATCCAGATCACCGCGGCGGCGGATCCATCGGCAGCGACGCTCGACCCTGCGATGACACCGGATCTATTGATCTGCCAAGCGATCGCTTTGGCGTTATTGGGCAGCGCATTGAGTTGGGTCGGCACGCTGCCTGGAATGGACGCCGTCCACACGACGGGAAACCATTCACCTGCGGCGCCCAGTTCGCAATTGCCGACAATGACGCCGGCGCTATTGATGTCCACCGCATCGCAAGGGTCATTGACCGCCAGCGTCGCTAACGCAGCAGGCCCTGTCGTCGCAGCCCAGTAGGCCGCCACCAGATCCCCGTCCGCGTTGCGACAGGTGCCGATGGCGGCGCCAGCATCGTTGGTGCTGCCTGCCAGACAGACATTTCCGCCCAGCGTGCCCATATCGACCGATTGTGCCGACGCCAGGGCGGGGCTTCCCATAGCAAGTGCTGCAAGACACGCGGGCGCGATAAGTGACATGGAACGGCGACGACTCATAGCTGGCTCCGGTAGCAATGGGTGACGGATTATTCGGCTGCTCCAACGATGTACTCCTGGGCGCCTTCTGGAATCCGCGATCTGGTTCGCCGAACTCTGCACGAGATGTTTCGCTCACTGAAACTCACGATAGATCAAAGCGGTTTTCGACTGCAGTCGCATCCGATCGGCAAGTATTCGATAGGCCTCCAATGCGCTGACGCAAGAGGTAGACACTGCATTCCGAGCATCGATTTTATGCCCTCATTGGGCAGCGCGATCTAAGCCGAAAACAAGTTCGCGATGGGGCATGCTCGATTACCGGCGGTAACTGGTCCGACGCCTGCGACCAAGGCAACGCATGGCTCACCGAGCGGATCGATCCGCACCGGGCATGAAGTCGATTATCCCCATGGAACGCGCGGTTCGCGACAGCAGCGAGGCCCGCGATCCGATCCCCGATCCGTGGCGGATCGAGCCATGCCATGCCGAGGCGATCATGTCGGATTGTGATGCTGTTGGAGGCGCAATTCCGATCGCCGTCGAAAATACAACGTGATTGTGCAGAGCATCAATCGGCTATAGAAGTATCGCAGTCCGCAGTTGCCTTATGGCACGACTTGGCGGACGTGGAAAGCCACGAACCGCGGCTGATTTCCCTCCGTTTCTGGCCCCAAATACCAATGACGCAATCGCTCAAGGGCGAAGGAGCGGCGATGAGCGCTGATCGGGTCATGCGTGTTATTGGCTTAAGCGGTGGCGATGGGTTGCAGATCGCCGAGCGGCTGCTTCACGCACTTGGACACGATCAATATTTCGCGTATGAACGCGATGATCGATGGCATATCGGCCTTGGGATTACAGCCACCCTCTCGATCAGCCCCTGCGGCGGCCGTTACGAGGTGATATCGAAAGAGGGCATGCAGACAGGCCCGACGAATGCCGCGCTGGCGTCGGTGGCGAGACAGTTCATGGCCGAGCACTCATGCTCCGGACGACGAGTCCATGGACTTGTGGCATTCAACTATGCGCCTTGCGTGAACGGCCAGCCTTACACGCCAGGCACTTGGCCGCTCCTGATCTTGATGATCCCCCGCGTTGAGATTGTCGTTACCTCAGACATCGTCGAAATCTGTTCCGACGATGAGGCCGCGGTGGATGAGGTCGTCAGAGTTGTGTCGGAACAGACGACCGTCTCATCGCCCCATCTGTGCCCGATCGACACCAAGGCCGGCGAAAGGGTATATCAGGACATCGTCCGTGCCGCGTTGGAGGAGATAGGCTCCGGTGTCTACGCAAAAATCATCGTGTCGCGCGCTGTCCCGACACAAGAGCGCATCGATATGCCGGCCAGCCTGGTGCTGGGTCGCCGGCGCAATACACCGGCGAGAACGTTCGCGCTTAAATTCGATTCGCGCGAGGCCGTTGGATTCAGTCCGGAGCTGGTCATGTCGGTGGATGACGGCATCGTCTCAACCGAACCCCTGGCGGGCACTCGGTCCAGGAGCGATGATCCGCGAACGGATGCGCGAAATCGGGATGAACTGATCAATGACCCGAAGGAGATCGTGGAGCATGCGATTTCCGTCCGCGAAGCGGTCGATGAGCTCATGCGAATTTGTACGCATGGCACTGTGGTAATCGACGACTTCATGTCGGTTCGCAACCGTGGCAGTGTGCAGCACCTCGGCTCGCGGGTTAGCGGACGATTGAAGGACAATGCCGATGCATGGGACGCCCTGGACATCCTGTTTCCTTCAATCACGGCCACGGGCATTCCCAAGCAAGCCGCGATCGCTGCGATAGCGCGCCTGGAAACCGTTCCTCGCGAGCTCTATTCCGGCGCCGTGCTGATGATCGAAGGCGAGCGTCGCTTTGAGGCGGCGCTGGTGCTGAGAGCCGCCTATCAAGATGCGGCAAGGAGTTGGGTCCAGGCTGGCGCTGGAATCATTGCCCAGTCAAATCCACTGCGGGAGTTCACCGAGACGGTCGAGAAACTGGGCAGCGTAGCGCCCTATCTGGCGATGGAACCGCGTTGAGCCCGATGGGCGGTGACGACAGCAACGAAATTCCCCGATTGCGACCAGAGGGTGATCGATATGGGCAGCGCCGACGAGTACATGCTCGGCTATCGCCGGGAGGAGCAGATTCGACTCCAGGCCCAGGCCAGACAGTTGGCAGGAGAGTCACGGTGGATGTTCCAGCAGATCCCCCTCCCCGATGATCCGCGCATTGTCGAGATTGGATGCGGCCCACAAGGCTGCCTGGAGATTCTGTCCGGTCGCGCAGGCCCGTCCGGACGAGTGATCGGAGTGGATCGCAGCGAAGACGCGGTGGCGTTGGCTAGAGATTGGGTATCGGCGTCCAACCTCGCTAACGTAGAGGTTTGGGTGAAGGACGCACGGAACACCGAACTGCCCAGGGCCTCATTTGATCTGGTCGCGGCGCGCTTGGTGTTGGTGAATGTGCCGGAGCCGGAACAAATCGTGGCGGAAGCGGCGGCGCTATTGAAACCGGGAGGATGGCTTGCCTTGCATGAAGCCGACTACGTCAGCTTCCTCTGTGATCCTCCCTGTGCCGCCTGGGATACGCTCATGGGGCTGTTCAAGCGCTACGCCGAACACAACGGGATAGATCCCCACATCGGACGGCGATTGCCCCGCATGCTTCGCGAGGTGGCTCGCCTGGTGGAAATCAGCGTGCGTCCGATCGTGCACGTTTATCCGGCCGACCACGAACGGCGATTTATCGCGGCGGATTTCGCCGAGAATGTCGCCGAACGCCTTGTCGATCAAAAGCTGGCGGGTGCGCGGGAGATTTCCTCGCTTTTGACCCGCTTGAGAAGTCACCTGAGCGATCCGGATACACTGGTGGTATCCCACCTCTTCTTCCAGGCATGGGGAAGAAAGCCGGCGGATGCCGCTGGTTGAGGCGCGATAGCGAACCGTTATCGGCCAACAAGGGCTCAGCGAACCACGCGGCCAGTCTCCAAGAAAAAGCCCCGCGGTTGCGGGGCTTTTCCATTCAGTCGCCGCTTCAGTACAAGCATCAGACTACGCGCGCTGTATTCGCCTCGTCTTCTCTTCTTGATAGAGCGGCCGGTCATCAGCGCAATGGCCGGTATTTCGGCCCTACCCCCAGCAAGCCGCCAGTACGCCCAGTTGGCCGGCAAATAACGAAACGCCTTGCCGGCGGCCGCCACGCGGCCAAGGGACGGGAACGACAGGTGGGAGGCCAGGAACAGCTCTCCGGTTCTCGCAGCCTCCCGCAAGAGGCGAACCCGCACGCGGGTCGCGTCCTCGGGTTCGTGATCGAAGGCGTTTTCCCAATCGGGGTATTCGATCCCGGCCGGAACTACGGCCTCGCCGGTGAACGTCAGCCGATCGCCGCCGGAGGCGATGCGGACCACGCTGTGTCCGGGGGTGTGACCGCCGGTGAGCGTTACCACGATCCCAGGCGCCACCTGGTGCTGCCTGTCGAACGGCCGCAGCTCGCTGCGGTACGCGTCCAGGAACTCCCGCGCGCTCGAACGAATCACGTCCTGAATTCCGCCAAACGTATTGTGCGAGGAATCGGGCGACTCGAAGAATTCAACATCGTTGCCGACACGTGGACCGGGCAATCACAGGCGCTAGGATCGCGGCAGAATGACTTCCACGCGCCGATTTCTGGCGCGGGCGTCAGGATCGTCGTTGCCGTTGGGGTGTCGGTTGGGCACGACAGGATCGGCTTCGCCGTAACCCCTGGCGTCGAGGCGTTCGACCGGCACGCCGTTTGCCGCCATCCAATTCTTTACCGCTTCGGCACGACGTCCGGACAAAGCGAGGTTGTAGGCGTCGTCGCCTTTCTCGTCCGTATAGCCCTTGAGCAACACCGTGCCGCGGGTCTTTCCGATCAGCTCCGCCAGCGTGCGCAAGTTCGTTTCCGCGGCCGGCAGGATCTCGGCCTTGTCGAACTCGAACAACGTGTCTGCCGGCAGGGCGACATGGATTTCATGCTCGCGGATTTCCCCGCCGAGAGCGTTGACGAGGCCTTGCAGGTCCGTGACGCGTGCGCTCAGGCCGCTGACGTTGCCGCTCAGCGCGGACCCGCTGCCCTGCGACGGATCCTTCGGAGCCGTTGCAGGGACGGCAGGCGTGGTATCGGTTGCCGGCGTTTGCGCCATTTTTTCCTGCGCCGCTGGCGGCTCCCGCGTGCAGCCAAGGGCGAGCACGACGCTGATGGCACCGGCGATTCGCTTCATCGCTGCACGGTCACGCCATCGAACGGGCCGACGTCGGGGATATTGATCGAGACGGTCGCGGAACTGGCCGGCGGCGCCGGGAACTTGAACCACACCACGGCCTGCGACCCGCGATCGACACTCAGACGCAACACTCTTCCCGTTGGGGCGACCGGGGAAGCCATCGGTTTGCCCGTGTCGTCTTTCAGAACGCTGTAGCGCTGCGATGTGGCGTCATCGACAGCACTGACGTCGTCGATCTTCTGATCGATGAAGGACAGATTCTTGTCCGCAGCGGGTTTAACCAGGAACTGCACGGTAAGCAGATTCCCGGTGACCGCCGCCCTGGTGAGATCCCACTGGGATCCCTGAGGGCCGGGCTGGCTGGCAATTGGAGCCGATACAGGGGCCGCGGGCGCGGGTTGGGCAATGGTCGGATTCCCCGCCTCCGGCGCGGGCCTGGTAGCGGCCGGCGCTGTCGCAGTCTCGGCGGGCGGGGCTGGTTGAGAGCACGACGCCAGCAAGGCGACGGCGACAAAGGGGATCGCAAAACGGGCAGGCATCATCGCTCCGCCTCCGACTCTGGAGATTCAGATCCTAGGTGCTGCGAACAGAACAGGGCAACCTGAGGCGCGCCCTAGGTCCAGGGACGGGTTCATCTTCGTGATCGGCCCTAGGGCGAACCGCGGGGAATCGACCAGCGATCACCACTCGTTTCTCGTACTGTCAGCTCTCACCGGCATGCTTTAGCCACCACGGCTGCGCTGCGTCTGTTACGAGCTGATTGATCTGCGCCGCTATGGCGGCCGGATTCTGTGGATTTCCACGAAACTCAGCGCCGCTTGTCGGCCCGAATGAGAACCAATGATCTCCAAAGAGATCCTTTGCGCCAAGGCGGGCCTGTTCCGTAGCGAAGGAGACGCGCAAATCTTTTGGCGCGGCCTCTTTGTTGAAGTAAATGTTCGTTCGCAGCTTGTCGGCAAAAGAAATGTTTACGCAAAAACTGCCGCCTGCTGAGGAAAATTGGAAGTTGATGAGGCTTACAAAGCCGTCCGTGTCTCTGTATAGGTTCGGAAAGCTTCCCTTAAAGCCGATCTCCCTCAGGAATGGCAGGCAGACTGTCTTGAGGGCCGACTCCATCGATTGGCGGTCAGAGTTCATTAGTGAGAGCCAGCACCTGAGTTATGAATCGGGCCGCGAAGCGGTTTCGGCTTGGGCGATGTAGTTGCGTCGTGCTTGGGGAAGCATACAAGGAGCCGTGCAGGAGACTCCCGAAATAGACCATGGCCGCTTCCGAAGCACTATTTCGGCAGACGGCCATTTCCGGCAACGTCGCCGACGCGTACCACACACAGTGCCGCCGCCAATAAACTGATGCCGCCGATCAGCAGGGCGAAGATCGGCGCATTGCCGAAGAACGTCTTCAGCAGGAAGCCCAGGACGCTGGCGGCGAGCAATTGCGGGATGACGATAAACAGATTGAAGATGCCCATGTGCACGCCCATCTTCCCCGCCGGCACGCTGTCGGACAGCATCGCGTAAGGCAGGGACAGGATCGACGCCCAGGCGAAGCCGACGCCGACCATCGACAGCAGCAACCAGTGCGGGTCGCGGATCAGCAGGAAGGACAACAGGCCGCAGCCGCCCAGGACGAGATTGATCAGGTGGCTCAGGCGCAGGCCGAGCCGGCGCGTCATCCATGGAATCAGCATCGCCGCAGGTACGGCGAAACCGTTGTAAGCGGCGAACAGCACGCCGGCCCAGTTCGCGCCGTCGTTGTAGGCGGCCGAGCGTGTGTCCTGCGCGGCGAAATGCACGTCGGTTACAGCGGCCGTCGTGTAGATCCACATGGCGAACAGCGCGAACCAGGAAAAGCACTGCACGGGCACGAGCTGGCGCATGATCGTGGGCATCGTCAGCAGGTCGGCGATGATCGCGGTGACCGGATTGCGCGCGCGGCTGAAGCTGGCAATCAGTTGTATCGCCCCGTAGGCGAACAGGCCGGCCGCAAGCAGGTGCAGGCGCGCGTCGCTCTGGCTCAGGCGGATCGTGAGGAACACGGCTAGTCCGGCCGCGCACCAAAGCACGCCTTTGTATCGCAGGTGCGCGGGAAACGGCGGCAGAGGCTCTGCGGAGCTTGCGTCCTCGAACGCGGCGAGCGCGTCGGGCGGATACTCGCGCGTCGATACCACGGTCCAGGCGAGCGTGCCGAATAAGACCGCGGCGCCGAGATAGAACGCCAGCTTCACCGTGTCGGGTATTTCTCCGGCGGCGGAGAAATTGCTGACCCCGAACTGCGTGAGCAGCCACGGCAGCAGGCTGGCGATGACGGCGCCCGCCGCGATGAACGTGGTCTGCATCGCGTAGCCGACCGGCCGCTGCGACGACGGCAACTGATCGCCCACGAATGACCGCAACGGCCCCATCGAGACGTTGATCGCGGCGTCGAGGAGCCACAGCAACGCCGCCGCGCTCCACAGCGTCGGCGAATTCGGCATCGCGATCAGCGCCATTGCGGCGAGGATGGCGCCGGCGAGGAAATACGGCCGGCGCCGGCCCAGACGGCCCCACGTACGATCGGAGCAATAGCCGATGATCGGCTGCACCAGCAATCCGGTCAGCGGCGCTGCGATCCACAGCGCGGGAATATCGTCAATGCTGGCGCCGAGGGTGTGGAAGATGCGGCTGACGTTGGCATTCTGCAGCGCGAGACCGAACTGCAGCCCCACGAAGCCGAAGCACATGTTCCAGATCTGCCAGAAGCCGACCGGGGGCCTGTTCGTCGCGGCAGGCGTGGACATCTGACGTCGGCGCTCGGCGTTCGCGGCGGCGTCGCTCAGCGCCGCTTCGCCGCAACAGGCGCCGGCCCGCCCGACTGGCGGATCATCAGCTCATACGGCACGCGCACGAGCGAACCCACCTGCGGGTCGCGGATCGCAGCGAGCAGTTGCTCGGCGGCGATGCGTCCCATCTCGCGGCACGGCTGCCGTACCGTCGTCAGGCTGGGCCAGATCTGGCGCGAGGCCGGCGTGTCGTCGAAACCGAACACGGACAAGTCTTGCGGAATGCGCAGGCCGCGTTCGAACGCCTCGTGCATGACGCCGCAGGCGCTGTCGTCGTTGGCGGCAAAGATCGCGGTGGGCGGATGCCTCAGATCGAGCAGTTGCCTCGTGCCGGCGACGCCGTCGTCGAAAGTGAAACCGCCATCGACGACAAGCTTGGCGTCGTAAGGGATACCCGCGCGGCGCAGGCCGTCGCGATAACCGGCCAGGCGCCAGGCACGCCCGCCATGCATCGGCGGGCCGGCGATGTGGGCGATGCGACGATGACCGAGCTCAACCGCGTGCGCGATCATCTCCGCCGCCGCCTTGCGCTCGTCGAGAATAGTGCCGATGCGCGCGTGGCCGAGCTTGGCCTTCGCGGAGATCGAGGCGTAGCGCACGCCGAGGGCGTCGAGACGGTTCAGCAGTTTGACGTCGTCGGCGAACGGCGGCACCAGGATCAGGCCGTCCGGACGGTATTGCTCGATCGATTCCTCCACGGCGCGGACGTGGTCGGCATTGGAATATTCGAGCGGACGCAGCATGGCGCTGTAACCCTGACGCTCGCAGGCGGCGAGCATGCCGACGATGATCTCCATGATGTAGCTCGATGCCGCGGCGGGATCGTCGTACACCAGCGAGATCAGATAGGAACGGTTCCCCGCCAGGCTGCGCGCGGAAGGATTCGGACGATAGTTAAGCGCCTGCGCCGCAGCCTCGACCTTCAACCGGGTCTTCTCGCGCACGTTCGGCTCTCGGTTGAAAACGCGCGAGACGGTCGTCATGGAGACGCCGGCGGCCTGGGCGACGTCTTCGATTCTGGCGCGCATCAATGCGTTTCCGAAGGGGTTGGGGGCGAATCATGTTATCGCACACCGCGATGGCGGGGACGAGGTCGCCGCGCGATAACCGCGTTTGCGCGGGCATCCGCCCCCAATGAACGTCGCGCAGATTCGTTGCTGCGGTGCGGCATCCACGCCTCGCGCGACGCGAGCTCGTGACGCCGTAAGAGCAAATTGGTAGCGCTACCATTTTGACATTGACAGCGCTTCCATTCGGGCGTATCACTCGCTCCGCCCCACGCCGGCCAGCGGCGATTGCCGCCATGAGAGCTGGAAGATGGGAACGTCCGAACTGGAGGGAAGAGGACATGGCATACCGCTTGCACGCGCTGTATGGCGCGATTCTCGTCGTACTCGTTTCATCAACTGATGCTTTGGCCGGAGCTGCCGATCAGCCTCAGGCCGCAGGTCCCGCACAACCGCAGACGCCTGCGGCAGCCGCGCCGCAGGAAAGCGCGCCCAAGACGCTCGATTCGGTCGTCGTTACCGGCACCAAGCGCGAGACGCCGCTGCAGAAAACGCCTGTCGCGATCAGCGCGCTCAATGCCGAGACGCTCGAGAAAGAGCGAGTGATGACCGTGCAGGACCTCACCAAACTGGTGCCCAGCATGCAGGCCACCCGGCAGGGCGATCACGACGTGATCACCATGACCCTGCGCGGCATCGGCAACGACCAGGCCAAGACGGAATACGCCGATCCGGAAGTGGCGATCTTCGTCGACGGTGTGTATTCGCCGCGGGCCGAAGCCGCCGCCGGCCTGCTGCTGGACGTGGCGTCCGCGGAAGTGCTGCGCGGTCCGCAGGGCACGTTGTGGGGGCGCAACTCCACGGTCGGCGCGGTCAACTTCCGCACCGCCACGCCGGAGATCGGCAGCTACTTCGGCAACGCCCAGCTCAGCGTCGGCAACTACAACGCGATCGGGGCGCGAGCGGTGGTCAATCTGCCGATCAGCGACACCTTCGCGATGCGCGTCGCGGTGGCTCAGGAACAGCATGACGGCTATGTCGACTACCAGGATCCGGTGGGGCAAATACCGTCTTCCGACGCGCAGCGCGCCGCCTATGCGGCGGCCGGCGGC
Organism: Lysobacter gummosus; assembly: GCF_001442805.1. Classification (NCBI taxonomy): domain Bacteria; kingdom Pseudomonadati; phylum Pseudomonadota; class Gammaproteobacteria; order Lysobacterales; family Lysobacteraceae; genus Lysobacter; species Lysobacter gummosus. The sequence continues at coordinate 5,303,705 of NZ_CP011131.1, forward strand.
AATCCGGCCACGTTCCGGCCCATCAATCCGAACCAGTACGTCACCGGCGGCGACAAGTACAGCGCCCAGAACCAGGCGGCCGCGCGCGTGAGCGCGTTGTGGCAGCCCAACGATGCCTTCAGCTGGAATCTGGCGCTGGAGTACTTCCGCGATCGCGGCACGCCGAGCATGAACCTGATGCAGCGTCCGCGGGCCGGGCAGGACTTCTGGTCGGCGCTGATCGACACCGCGCCGTACATCGAGCGCGACTCTTACGCGCTGCGCAGCCGCATGGACTGGGATATCAACGACGGCCTGCGGCTTTCCTACATAGCCGGTTTCAGCCGCTTCGACGGCCGCTCGACCTACGACCAGGACAGCGGCGTGCTGGTGCCGACCTGCTTCGCCTGCGGCCCGGCGCAGTTCCAGGAAGATCGCACGACCGATTCCGAATACAAGACCACCAGCCACGAGTTCAACCTCTCCTCGACCGGCGAACGGACCGTCGACTGGATCGTGGGCCTGTACTACGCGGCCGAGAAGAATTCGATCCGCTTCGACATTCCGATCTTCAACGGCACGCAAGACGGCACTGTCGCTTGGCAAGGCTCGTTCATCCAGCCCAAGGAGACGGTGGATTCGTACGCGGCGTTCGGCCAGGCCACCTGGAATGTAAACGACAACTGGCGCCTGACCGCCGGTGCGCGCTATACCGACGACAAGAAGAGGAATGTCGGCGGCCGCGGCTGGGGCTGGGCCTACGACCCGAACGTGCCGCAGGTTCCGATTTCCCCAGGCACGTATCCGAGTCCGCAAAACGGGTTCAACGTCTCCACCGTCAACGATGGCGAGTACGGCCACAGTCAGGTGACGTGGCTGGCCCGCACCGATTTCGATGTCGGCGAGAAGGGGTTGCTCTACGCCAGCGTCTCCACCGGCTACAAGTCCGGCGGCCTGCAAGACGGCGGCGCGACCTACAAGCATGAGGAGCTGACCAACTACGAGGTCGGCGGCAAGTTCAGCTTCCTCGAAGGGCGCCTGACCTGGAACAGCGCGATTTACTACATGGACTTCAAGAACTTCCAGTTGTCGGCGCCGGTCACCTTTCCCGACGGCAACCGCGGCCTGGGTTTCAGCAACGTCAAAGACAGCACCAAGGTGTGGGGCTACGAGAGCGAACTGTCGGCCCTCATCGGCGAGAACGACCGCGTCAATCTGACGGTTTCGGGCATTCCGAAGAAGGACCTGGGCAGTCTGCTTTACGCAGGCAGCAACGACTACCAGGGCTTGCCTGCGTGCCCGCCGGAGTCGGGCATCAGCAACTGCACGAACGTGACCGGCAACGAACTGCCGCACGCGCCCGACTTCGCGTTGACGCTGATCTGGGAGCACGAATTCCGTCTCGGCAACGGCGGGACGCTGACTCCGCGAGTGACCGGCCATTACGAAACCGAAACCTGGCTGAGCGTGTTCAACCTCGGCAACGAGGACAAACAAGACGCCTACGCCCGTGGCGACGTCTCGCTGCGTTACGAGGAACCTCAGCGGCGCTGGTGGGCCGGCTTGTACGTGCAGAACGTCACCGATGAGGAAACCCGCACCGCGGCCGGCCGTTTCAGCCCCGGCCCCGGCCAGTACCTGTGGGTGTCGCAGTACTTGCCGCCGCGCACGTACGGAGTGAACTTCGGCCTGCAGTTCTGATAGCCATCCGGCCTGCCTCGCTCGCACCGCGGGCGAGGCGGCCTGCTGCACACATCTCGATCCGCCCCTGCCTTGGGTTGCCTTGCGCAAGCGCATGCGGCGTCACGGGCGATCGCGCACCCTGCCCGCGCGGACTTTCTGGAGCTTGGTTTGAAGATCGTATCGAAGAAACTGCCGACGCCCTCGGCGGCGCTGCGTCGGGGCGGACTGGTCATGGCGGTGGCGCTGGGTTTGAGCGTCGGCCCCGGCGTTGCCGGGAACGCGCCGGCAGGCGGCACGATCCAGCCCGAGCGCTGGCCGGCGCCGGCCTGGCCGCTACCGGCCGATCCGGCCCTGGAGGCGCGCGTCGATGCGCTGCTGGCGACGATGACGCTGGAAGAAAAAGTCGGCCAGATCGTGCAGGGCGATATTTCCAGCCTCACGCCCGAGGATGTGCGCAAGTACCGCCTGGGTTCGGTGCTGGCCGGCGGCGGCTCCGATCCGGGCGGCAAGTACAACGCGGCGCCGGCGGAATGGCTGGCGCAAGCCGACGCGTTCTACGAGGCCTCGATGGACACCCGCGGCGGCGGCAAGGCGATCCCGATCCTGTACGGCATCGATGCGGTGCACGGCCAGAGCAACGTGATCGGCGCCACTGTGTTCCCGCACAACATCGGCCTGGGTGCGACGCGCAATCCGGACCTGATCCGCGAGATCGGCCGGATCACCGCGATCGAGACGCGGACCACCGGCATGGAATGGACCTTCGCGCCCACCGTCGCGGTGCCGCGGGACGACCGCTGGGGCCGTAGCTACGAAGGCTATTCGGAAGATCCGAAGCTGGTCGCCCGCTACGCCGGCGCGATGGTCGAAGGGCTGCAGGGCAAGGTCGGCGACAAGGAATTCCTGGACGCCGCGCATGTGATCTCCTCGGTCAAGCATTATCTCGGCGACGGCGGCACAAGCGACGGCAAGGACCAGGGCGATACGCAGATCGGTCAGGCCGAGCTGCGCGACATACACAACGCCGGATACCCGCCGGCCATCGCCGCCGGTACGCAAGCGGTGATGGTTTCCTTCAGCAGCTACCAGGGCGTCAAACTGGCCGGTCACAAGCCGCTGGTCACCGACGTGCTGAAAGGACGCATGAACTTCGGCGGCTTCGTCGTCACCGACTGGAACGCGCACGGCCAGATCGCCGGCTGCGACAACACGCAGTGTCCGGCGACGGTGAACGCCGGTGTCGACCTGGTGATGGCGCCCGACAGCTGGAAGCCGTTTTACGAAAGCACGCTGGCCGCGGCGAAGGCCGGCACGATTCCGATGGCCAGGCTCGACGATGCGGTGCGGCGCGTGCTGCGGGTGAAGTTCCGGCTCGGCCTGTTCGATGCCGGCAAACCGTCACAACGAATGCTGGGCGGCAAGTTCGAGTTGCTGGGCGCCCCCGAGCATCGCGCGGTCGCGCGCCGGGCGGTGCGCGAATCGTTGGTGCTGTTGAAGAATCAGGGCGGCGTGCTGCCGCTGAACCCGAAAAAGAAACTGTTGGTCGCCGGCGACGGCGCCGACAGCATGGCCAAGCAGAGCGGCGGCTGGACACTGACCTGGCAGGGCACGGGCACCACGCGCGCGGATTTCCCGAATGGCGAGACGATCTGGGAAGGGTTGAAGGCCGCGGTGCAGGTCGCGGGCGGCAGCGCCGAACTCGCGGCCGATGGCCGGTATCGGACCAAACCCGACGCCGCCATCGTGGTGATCGGCGAGAACCCTTATGCCGAGTTCCAGGGCGATCTGCCGACGCTGCTTTACAAGCCCGGCGACGACAGCGATCTTGCGCTCATCAGGAAACTGAAGGCCGACGGCATTCCCGTGGTGACGGTGTTCCTCAGCGGCCGGCCGCTGTGGGTGAACCGCGAGATCAACGCGTCCAATGCCTTCGTCGCGGCCTGGCTGCCGGGCAGCGAGGGTGCCGGCATCGCCGATGTTCTGTTGCGCGGGCCTGACGACGGCATCGGTTACGACTTCAAGGGCAGGCTCAGCTACTCCTGGCCGCGCCGCGCCGACCAGTACGCCAACAATGTCGGCCAGAAGAATTACCGTCCGCAATTCCCTTATGGCTACGGCCTGACGTATGCCGGCGCGGGCGATCTCGTACCGCTCCCGGAAACTTCCGGCGTATCGCTCGCGCAAGCACAACCGGGCCAGTTCTACGGGCTTGGCATGCTGGCGCCGGGACTGTCGCTGACGCTGGAAGCCGCCGACCGGCGCGCTGTCAGCCTCAAGACGCTGCCTGCGGCGGCGGACGACGACAGTATCCGCATCGCCGCGGTCGATCACCGGCGCCAGGAAGACGCGCGACGCGTGACTTGGTCGGGGTCGGCGCCCGCACGATTGTCGTTGATCGCCGATGCGGCGAAGGACCTGACGCGCGAGGCCAACGGCGACATGCAACTGTCGCTGGCGCTTCGCGTGGACGCTCCACCGAAGGGCGAAGTGGCCATAAGCGTTGCCTGCGGCGAAGGCTGCGGCGCAACGCTGCCGCTGCGCGATTCCTTAGCGTCGCTGCCGCTCGGCCAATGGACCACGCTCGGGATACCGTTGAAGTGTTTCGCGCTGGCCGGTGCGAATTTGTCGAAGTTGTCCGGCCTATTGGCGATCGAAACCTCCGCGCCTTTGCAGCTGTCGTTCTCGCGCATCGCGCTGACCCCGCAGGGCGAAGCCGAGCGGACGCTCGGATGCGGGGCCAACAAGTAAGCTGGAACACAGATGGTCCCGCGCTTCGGCGCGGAGTCCAGCGATGCATGGGTGGACATGCTTCTGGCGTGCGCTCGGCCGAGTCGTGAGCGTTCACCGAACTCGCAGTGAGGCCGCGAGGACTAGCTGGAGCTCAAGCGCGGCCTGCGCGCTTTGATGCGGCCCGTTGCCGAGCCTCACCTTTACCTATGTGCGGTTGCCACCGACCGCGCATGCATTCAACCGGGGCAGTGCACCTTTCATTCAGGCTTGACCCAATGCTTCTTATGCCGCGGGTGGGGCGGTCGACCCGCGCAGCATCAAGCTGAAGTCCAGTGTCTGTTGGCGCGGCACTTCCACGGCCTCGATGATGGCGAGCAGCAGGTGGACGGCGCGGACGCCGATCTCGCGCATGGGCTGGCTGATCGTCGTCAGCGGCGGGGTGAGATAGCGGGACGACTCCAGGTCGTCGAAACCGACGATCGAAAAGTCCTCCGGCACGCGGATCGCCAGATCCCTGCACGCGGCGAGAACGCCCAGCGCCATCTGATCGCTGAAACAGAACGCGGCGGTCGGGGCCGATGCGTAGCTCAGCAGCTTTTTCGCGGCCACATAGCCCGATTCAACCGAAAAGTCGCCCGGGGCGATCGTCAGGGAACGCAAACGGCCTTTCGCCCTGGCGGCGGCCTTGACCCCTTCCAGGCGCTGTTGGTGCAAGGGATTGTCCGGAGGGCCGCCCACCACGGCGATCCGCTCGTGCCCCAATCCATACAGATGCTCCATCGCGGCGCGCGAGGCGGCTGCGTTGTCGATATGTACGCTGGGAATGCCCAGCGTCGGGTCGAACTCGCATCCGTTGACCACCGGCGCGGTGACGCCGAGCCGCTTGACGATTTCCCGCGCCGTCGGCGGAAGCCGGTGCCCCAGCACGATCAGGCCGTCGGCTTCGTTGCGGGGAAGCATCTGCGCGTAGCGTTCTTCGCGATCCGGGCGGTTCTGGGTATCGCCGAGCAGGACGGCGTAGTCGGCGGCCTGCGCGGCTTCTTCCGCTCCCTGGAGTATCTGCGCGAAGAACGGATTGGCGATGTCCGGAACCGTGACCAGGATCTTGCCGCTTCGCTGGGTCTTGAGCGTCCTGGCCACCGTGTTGGGGACATAGGCCAGCGCGGCGGCCGCCTCCTCGATGCGCTTGCGCGTGGCCGGCAGAACCTTGTCCGGCCGGGAGAGCGCGCGGGACACGGTGCCTGCCGAGACACCCACGTGTTTTGCGATGTCGTAGATGGTCGCCATGGCTCAGCCGTAGGTTCTGCGGTGCGGTGCACAACGCGTGTCCCGGCGACCCCATGCTAGGATTGCAATCGATTGCATTGAGGGGATTATCGTGAAAACACTCAAGGGTCCAGCGCTGTTCCTCGCGCAGTTCATCGATGACAAACCTCCGTTTAATCGGTTGGACACTTTGGCCGAGTGGGCGGCCGGGTTTGGCTATTCTGGGGTACAAGTGCCGACCAGCGCGCCCCACATCTTCGACCTCGCCCAGGCTGCGCGCAGCCAAGCCTACTGCGACGATATCGCCGGCACGCTGGCGCGGCACGGCATCCAGATCACCGAGCTGTCCACGCACCTGCAGGGTCAGCTGGTCGCCGTCCATCCAGCCTACGACATCTTGTTCGACGGTTTCGCCCCGGAGGAAAAACGCGGCGATCCGGCCGCCCGGCAAGCCTGGGCCGTCGAGCAGCTGACATTGGCGGCCAAAGCCAGTCAGCGCCTGGGACTTACGGCGCATGCCACGTTTTCCGGTTCGCTGGCCTGGCCTTATTTCTACCCCTGGCCGCAACGGCCGAGCGGGTTGGTGGAAGAAGCCTTCGCCGAACTCGGTCGCCGCTGGCGCCCCATCCTGGACGCCTTCGACGACTGCGGCGTCGATGTGTGCTACGAGATCCATCCGGGCGAAGACCTGCACGACGGCGCGAGCTTCGAGCGATTCCTCGACGTCGTCGATCACCACCGGCGCGCGAAGATTCTGTACGACCCCAGTCATCTGTTGCTGCAGCAGATGGATTACCTGGGCTTTATCGACCGCTATCACGAGCGGATCGGCATCTTCCACGCCAAGGACGCCGAATACCGCGCCAGTGCGCGCAGCGGCGTCTATGGCGGCTACGAGAACTGGATCGATCGCCCCGGACGATTCCGCTCGCTGGGCGATGGCCAGATCGACTTCAAGGCGATCTTCTCCAAGCTGGCCCAGTACGACTTCCCGGGCTGGGCGGTACTGGAGTGGGAGTGCTGCCTGAAGCATCCGCAGGACGGCGCGCGCGAGGGAGCCGCCTTCATCCGCGACCACCTCATTCGCGTCACCGAGCGCGCCTTCGACGATTTCGCCGACAGCGGCGTCAGTCCGGAAAAGATGCGCGGCATGCTGGGGATTTGATCCGACACCGACCCTGGGAGGGGTACCCATGACGTTCACCATGTCGCGCCTGAGCGCGATGATGTTTCTTCAGTTCTTCATCTGGGGTGCGTGGTTCGTGACCCTGGGCACGTACCTGGTGCAGGGTCCGCTGCAGGCCAGCGCAAGCCAGGTGGCGATGGCGTTCCTCAGCCAGTCCATCGGCGCCATCGTCGCGCCGTTTCTGGTCGGACTGATCGCCGACCGCTACTTCGCGGCGCAGCGCATCCTGGCGGTGCTTCATCTGGCCGGCGCGGTACTGATGTGGCAGGCATCCACGGCAACCAGCTTCGGCGCGTTCTCGGCCTGCGTCATGATCTACATGCTGCTGTTCATGCCCACGCTGGCCCTGGCCAACAGCATCGCGATGCGGCATATGCAATCGCCCGAAAAGCAGTTCCCGCCGGTCCGTGTCGCCGGCAGCATTGGCTGGATCGTCGCCGGCGTGCTGATCGGCTGGCTGGGCTGGGAACAGGCCCATCGGCTCGAGCTCACCTTCAAGATGGCCGCGGCGGCCTCGCTGGTCCTCGGCCTGTATGCGCTCAGCCTTCCCAATACGCCGCCGCTGGAACAGCAACGCAACGCGAAGCTTGGACAGATCCTGGGGCTGGATGCGCTGCGTCTTTTGAAGTCGCGTTCCTACCTGGTGTTTTTCCTGGCCTCGATCGCGATCTGCATCCCGCTGTCGTTCTACTACAACTTCACCAACCCTTATCTCAACGATCTCGGCGTGCGTGGCGCGGCCGGACTGCAGTCGCTCGGCCAGGTGTCCGAAGTGCTGCTGATGCTGGCCATGCCCTTCCTGTTCGCGCGGTTGGGCGTCAAGACCATGCTGGCGCTGGGCATGGCGGCCTGGGTGCTGCGGTATGGCCTGTTCGCCTATGGCGATGCCGGCGCCGGGTTCGCGCTGCTGGTGGGCGGCATCGTGCTGCATGGCATTTGCTACGACTTCTTCTTCGTCACCGGCCAGATCTATACCGACGCCCATGCAGGCCCCGCGTCCCGCAGCAGCGCGCAAGGCTTCATCACGCTGGCGACGTACGGCGTCGGCATGTTGATCGGCAGCTTTCTGTCCGGCGCGGTGGTCGAGCACTACACCACGGCGGCAGGACGGGACTGGCAGCAGATCTGGCTGTTCCCGGCGGGCGTCGCCCTGGTCGTGCTGGTGGCCTTCGTGTTCCTGTTCCGCGAACGGCCGGTCTCCGTCTCCGCCGCGCCTTCCGCGTCACCCACACACTGAGGATCCGCACAGATGAGCAAGCTTGGGGTCGCCATCGTAGGCACCGGGATGATCGGCGAGGTGCATCGCCGCGCAGCGATCCTCGCGGGCGCCTTCGTCAGGGGCGTGAGCGCGTCGTCGCCTGAGCGCGCCCGGGAGGTGGCGCTGGCCTGGGATGTTCCGCGCGCTTATCGCGACATCGAAGAAGTCGTCGCAGATCCGCAGGTGCAGGTCGTGCATGTCTGCACTCCCAATCACCTGCATCGAGCGATGGCGCAGGCGGCGCTGGAGGCCGGCAAGCACGTGATCTGCGAAAAGCCGCTGGCCACGACGCTTGAAGACGCCAGGGCCTTGGCGGCGTTGGCCGCATCCACCGGCTTGGCGGCCACGGTGCCCTTCGTCTACCGCTATCACCCGGTCGTCCGCGAGGCGCGCGCGCGCATCGCCCAGGGCGAACTGGGGCCGCTGCGCCTCATTCACGGCAGCTACCTGCAGGACTGGCTGATGGATCCCGCCAGCAACAATTGGCGCGTCGATCCCATGCTGGGCGGCGCCTCTCGCGTGTTCGCCGACATCGGCTCGCACTGGTGCGATCTGGTGGAGTGGGTCACCGGGGAGCGCTTCGCCGAGGTCAGCGCCGCATTCGAAACCGTGATCGCCGAACGAGGCGCCACCGCCAGCCGAAGCTTCGCCGCCCCGACAACAGACGGCGCAATGCACGCGGTATCGAGCGAAGACGTCGCGGCGGCCATGTTCAAGACGGCAGGCGGCACCCTGGTCTCGTTGACCGTCAGCCAAGTGTCGGCCGGGCGCAGGAATCGCCTCTGGTTCGAGATCGACGGCGCCAAGGCCAGTGTCGCGTTCGACCAGGAAGACAGCGAGCGACTGTGGATCGGGTTGCCCGACCAGCGCGAGGAAATCTTCGTGCGCGGCCCGGCCGCGGGAAGTTCCGAGCAACGCAGACTCTCGGTGCTGCCGGCCGGCCATGCGCAAGGCTACGGCAACTGCTTCGATGCCTTTGTCGCGGACACCTATCGCGCCATCCAGGCCGAACGGCCGGAAGGGCTGCCGACGTTCGACGACGGGCTGCGCTCTGCACTGATCGTCGATCGCGTCATCGCATCGGCCAGAACACGCGCCTGGACATCCATCGGTTGAGCCCATTGCCAGTGCATGGGTCTATCCGACGCTGCAGATACAGCCACACGCGAGCCATTACCTAGTCCGTAGTCATCAGAATCCCGGGAGGAAACCATGACGATCACCGCCCCGCGCAGCATTGCGGCCGCTGCGCTTTTGTTCTTGACCGCCTTGCCCGCCTTCGCACAGAACACCCAAACCCAGGCCAGACCCATCGCAGTGCAGATGTACACACTGCGCAACATCGCCTCGCTTGAGGAACAGCTGAAGATCGTCCACGACGCCGGCATCCACGCCGTGGAGACCGTCGGCAAGCAGAACACGTCGGCCGGGGATCTCAAGCAGCTTCTGGACAAGTATTCGATCAAGGTCGTTTCGACCCACGTGCAGTTGTCCGATCTGCGCAGCGGCTTCGACGATGTGGTGGCGTTCAACAAGTCGATCGGCAACACCACGCTCGTGGTGCCCTACCTGAAGAAGGAGGAGCGCCCGACCGACGCCGCTGGCTGGATCGCATTGGGCAAGGAACTGGGCGGTATTTCGAAGAAGGTCCAGGCCAAAGGCATGACGCTCGCTTACCACAATCACGACTTCGAGATTGTTGATTTCAATGGCAAGACGGGCCTTGAGCTCATGTTCGACGGTGCCGGCCCCAAGCTTAAAGCCGAACTCGATCTGGCCTGGATTGCGCGCGCGGGCTACGACCCGGCAGCGTTGCTGGGCAAATTCCGCGGGCGCGTGTTCGCGGTACACGCCAAGGACAACGCGCCGCCAGGCCAGGCCAAGCAGGAGGAAGGTTTCGCCGCCTTGGGCAAAGGCGTGTTGGACTGGAATGCGATTCTTCCCGCCGCCGCACGTGCTGGCGTGCAGTGGTACATCATCGAGCACGACCATCCGCTCGACCCGGCCGCGGTCATCAAGACCGGCGCGACTTACCTCAACGAGCACCTGCCCGCGGGCGCGGATCGCTAGCACCAAGGAAAGCCAATGTTGAAATTCATCCCGATAGCGGCCCTGTCCTTCCTCGCCGCGGCGTTTACGGCCGCACCTGCCGCCGCGCAGGATGCCGCGGCAGGCGCCAAACTCTATGCCGCCAACTGCTCGGCCTGCCACGGCCCCGACCGCGCAGGCATCGCAGGAACGTTTCCTGCCCTGACCGACGTGAATAAGCGGCTCGACCCGAAGCAGATCGCGGACAAGATCAAAAAAGGTGGCGGACTGATGCCGCCGTTCGGCCAACTGTCGCCGAAGGATATCGACGACATCGCGGCCTTCCTGAAACAGTAGGAAGCGGGCGCGGAGGCTCGCTCCGCGCCTGTCCGCTACAACTCACGCACCCAGACGTTGCGGAAGCTGACCTTGGAATCGTGATCCTGAAGGTAGATCGGAGCGCAGCCATGAGGTGAATACGAAGGCGCTCCGATGTACTCGGTCTTGCCCGACACGATGGTGCCGTCCTGCACGAGTACACCGTTGTGCAGCACGGTTATGCGAGCGGGCGAGGCAAGACCGCCGCCCTCGGAGAAACGCGGCGCCTTCCAGATGACGTCGTACTCCTGCCATTCGCCCGGTGCGCGCGAGGCATTCACCAGCGGGATGGCTTGCTTGTAGATCGAAGCCGCCTGGCCGTTGGAATAGGTCGGGTTGCCGTAGCTGTCGAGCACCTGCAGCTCGTAGAGCTCCTGCAGGAAAATCCCGCTGTTGCCGCGATTCTGCCCGTCAAACCCCTGGGTCTTGGCAGGGCTGCGCCATTCGATATGAAGCTGGATGTCGCAGAAGCGCTTTTTCGTGCGGATCCCCTTGCTGCCCGGCACCACGGTGAAAGCGCCATCGGCTACGGTCCAGCGGGCGTTGCCGCCCTGCTCCGCCTCCCAGGCGGACAGATCCGTACCGTCGAACAAAACCACCGCGTCCGATGGCGCGGCGTCCTTGGGCGTGGCCACCGTCACGGGAACTGGTTTCCAGACTTCCGTTTTGGCCGGATCGCGCTGCCGCTCACCCTGTGCCCGCGCGAACGTAGTGGCTGCGGCCAGCGCACAGAAAGCCATCAGGATCGGTTTGGTCATCGTCCCCGCCACCAAGAGCGACTCAAGCAAGTCGGTGCTTTATCAGTTGCTCGCCCACGCGGGCGTGCCTGGCTCGTAGGCCACGTCGCCGTCATAGCGACCCGGCACGGCAACGTATCGCAACGCTTGTGTCGCTCCCGCCTGGGAGGTGAAATAGCCGAAAAGAACGAGCTGCTTGATCATCGCGAAGTAGTGCAGCTTCACCGACTTCGGATTGGCTCCTCCTGTAGCTATGTCAGTCGCGTTGCGCTGCCTTCCTGCTTCAGCATCCAGGGCACGCAGCAATTCGGTGCGGGCCTGGGGAGTCAGCGACATGAAGTCGCCGCCCGCGCGCTTGTCGATGTCGGCCAGCCCCTTGCGGAAGGCCTTCTGATACTCGGGCGTGTAGCAATCAGACACGAACCGCGCCATGAACAGGCCCGTGCCCGCGTCCTTGGCTCCAGGCGTTTTGGTCCGGGGCAGGATGGTTTCTGCAATCTCGTCCAGCTTGGCCACTTCGCTCTCGGAAAAGACCGTGTTGCCGTTCGGGACCGGCGCCTGTCCGTAGACGAACGCCGGTATGCCGATCATTGCCGCGCCGGTGGCGGCGGCGATCATCTTCAGAAGCTCGCGACGTTCCATCACAAGTTCCCCGCCTTGAGTTCACGCACTGCATGATCCGCCGCCCGCGCCGTCAGGGCCATGTACGTCAGCGACGGATTCACGCAGGCACTGGAGGTCATGCAGGCCCCGTCCGTCACATAGACGTTCGGCGCATCCCATACCTGATTGTGCATGTTCAGAACCGAATTCTTCCGATCGCGGCCCATGCGCGCCGTACCCATTTCGTGGATGCCCATACCGGGGGCGTAGTCGCTCTTCTGCACCTTGACGTTCTTGACGCCAGCGGCCTCCAGCATTTCGGCAGCGTCCGCGCCCATGTCCTTGCGCATGGACAATTCGTTCTCCCGCAGGCTCACATCCATCGCCAGCACCGGCAGGCCCCACTTGTCCTTGCGGTTTGGATCGAGGCTGATCGCGTTGTCGTGATACGGCAACATCTCGCCAAAACCCGTCATGCCGATGGACCAGTCCCCCGGTACGCTCAACGCATCCTTCAGGTCGGCGCCGATGCTGAGTTCGGCGATGTCGCGCGACCATCCCGTACGGCTGGCCGAACCTTGATAGCCAAACCCGCGGACATAGTCGCGCTTGTCGTCGCCGAGGTTGCGGAAACGCGGAATATAGAAGCCGCACGGGCGGCGGCCGAAGTAGTACTTGTCTTCGTAGCCCTCGACCGTCCCGGCGGCGCCGACGCGGAAGTGATGGTCCATGACGTTATGCCCCAGCTCGCCCGAGGACGAGCCCAGCCCGCCTTCCCATACATCGGTGGCTGAGTTCATCAACAGCCAGGTCGAATTGAAGGCCGATGCGTTGAGGAAGATGACATCGGCCGTGTATTGATAGGTCTGGCCGTTTTCGGCATCGATGATCTCCACCCCGCGCGCCCGCTTGCGCTCCTTGTCGTAAAGCACCTCCTTGACGATCGAGAACGGGCGCAATGTCAGGTTGCCTGTTTTCATCGCCGCCGGCAGCGTCGCCGACTGGGTCGAGAAGTAAGCGCCATAGGGGCAGCCCAGGATGCACTTGTTGCGATATTGGCAATTGACGCGGCCCTGCTCGATCTTGGGCTGAGTGATGTTCGCGGTGCGCGAGTGGATCAGATGGCGCGTGCCGCCGAACGCTTTCTTTATCCGCGCCGCCACATCCTTCTCGACGACGTTCAACGGGACGGGCGGCAGGAACTGGCCGTCAGGCAGAACGTCCAGCCCCTCGACAGTGCCGGCGATGCCGGCGAATTTCTCGACGTGGTCGTACCACGGCGCGATGTCGGCGTAACGGATCGGCCAGTCGGTGGCGATGCCCTCCTTGAGGTTCGCCTGGAAATCCAGATCCGACAGACGATAACTCTGCCGGCCCCACAGCAGCGAGCGGCCACCGACGTGATAGCCGCGGTACCAGTCGAACCGCTTGGTTTCCGTGTAGGGATTGTCCTTTTCGTCGGCCCACATCCCCATCGTGCTTTCGCTCAGAACGTAGTCGCGCATCAGGACCGGATGGTCCGCCTTCATCGCCTGCGTCGACCAGTTGCGGTGCGGGAAGTCCCACGGCTCCTTCATCGCATTGACGTAGTCCTTGACGTGTTCGATGTTGCGGCCACGTTCCAGCATCAGGACCTTAAGCCCCTTTTCGGTCAGCTCCTTGGCCGCCCAACCGCCACTGATTCCTGATCCAACGACAATGGCGTCGTAGTGATTGTCTGCCATGGGTGCTTCCCTAGGTGGATATCGGTTTCAAACGTCGCACAGGCGTATCGCCTCGCGCAGCGAGGCGACCGGATCGGGCGCTTCAGGCATGAACTCCTGCGCCAGATAACCGCCGAAGCCGGTGTCGCGAATCGCGCGGCAGATCGCGGGATAGTTGAGTTCCTGGTCCGCGCCGATCTCATGCCGGCCGGGCACGCCCGCGGTGTGGTAATGCTTGAAGAACGAATGGTTCTTGCGGATGCTGGCGATGATGTCGCCTTCCATGATCTGCATGTGATAGATGTCGTAGAGCAGTCCGAAGTTGCCCGATCCGATCCGCTTGCACAGCTCGATACCCCACGCGGAGCGGTCGCAGAGATAGTCGGGGTGGTCCACTCTGGAATTGAGCAGTTCCATCACCAGCATGACGCCGCGCTTCTCGGCATGCCCGAGGATGCGTTTCAGCCCCGCCTCCGCGTTCTTCATCCCCTCCTCGGGATCCATGCCATTGCGATTGCCGGAAAAGCAGATGAGGTTGCGGTAACCGGCATCCGCCACCAGGTCGATGTGACGGGTGTAGCGCTCCACCAGCTGATCGTGGAACTCAGAGGCGGCGAAGCCTTTCCCCAGGCTGATCTCGGCGCCATTGCACATCGAGCTGTCCACGCCATGCGCCTTCAGGGTGGGCCAGTCTTCCGGGCCGACCAGGTCGATGGCGGAAAAACCGATGCGCTTCACCGTCTGGCAAAGCTCGGCGACCGACTGCTTCGGGAACGTCCAACGGGCGACGGAATGCTTCAGGTTGCCCTTGAGCGGCTTTTCCGCTGCCAGCGCGGGCGCAACCCCGCCCGCGGCCAACCCGAAGCCAGCCGCCACTGCGGCGCATATCGCGTTTCGCCTCGTGAGCTTGGGGTTCAAAGAGCTCATCCCGGCGTCCTCAAACCACAAACGAAAGTTTGCTCAGACGAATCTTTCGAGGCATCGCCTCTGCTGTGGGATGCACGCCAGCCACCGATTCGTTGCCTCGGTTCGATCGAATAGATACTCATCTATCTTCCGGCCTCCCAACCGGTGCGAAACCTTGAAATTCGCCAAGATGCAATCGATTGCACCATAAAGCAACGGAGCGCGTTCCCGCAAGGCTTCCGGGCCTGAATTTTATGCTGCAAGGCACAACGAAACGGCACAGGATTCCGCAGACACCGTCCCCGATTGCACAGCCGCTTGCCGCAGACGCGCCGGCCTCGGCCATACCGTCCATCGGCACTGCGGTTGCGAAGGAAATCGACTCCTGGCAGCTAAAGAATTGCCCGAAGAAGTGCGTGCTGCGTACATGGCATTACGGAGCGATCATGCGCGGCCGCTCGCGGCTGATGCTCGATGAACCGCTCGCCTTCAATTACGATGCGGCGCTGCGATTCAAAGGGCAAAACAGGGGCCAGAGCAGCCTTTCTCTTTTCTCTTTATGAGTCGAGAAAGGCTACCGCCACCTCTGTTCTGGCTCTTGCGCATCCTGACCCGCTCGGGGCCAGTTCGCCCGCAGACCACCGGTCATGGCTGGAGTGAGTTTACGCAGAGGCGAAAAAAAATCGGCGCCCATCAAGGGCGCCGAGTAAGGAGGAGCTGGAGAGCAGGCGAAGCCTTGCCCGCCCCGACTATTCGCCGCCGGTCAGGGCAAGGTGTTCAACGTCGCCCGCACCGGCCTTGAGAAATTGAAACCATCGTGCCGGTCCCAATTGACCGACCAGGTCATGACGCCGCGGAAGCTGGGATAGGCCTGCTGAGGCCGGATGCTTCCGCAACTCTGCAGCCGCGTCAGGCAGTTCAGGGCATTGGCGATCGTGGCCGACGACGCCTGTCCGCTGTTGGCCGAGGACGGTCCCGAGGGCAGTCCGAACGCCACCTGGTCCGGCCGCAGGCCGTTGAAGACGACGCCGGTGTTGTTGTTGGTCCTGAATCCCTCGATCAGCATCAGGCTGGCGCCGACCAGCATGTCGACCGACCCCTCGGGCAAGCCGTTCTGGCTGTACGGCGAATACAACGCGCCGTTGTTGTAGTACTGCACGTGGATCAGGTCCAGCTCCTGGCGCAGTCCGTCGATGATCGGCAGATAAGCGCCCCAGATCCCGCTGTACGCGGCGAAGCCGCCCTGGACATACGGGTGTTCGGGCGCCATCGACAGGTAGAACGACGGACCGATGCGCGTATTGAGCTGCTTGATGGCCGTGACCAGGTTGGTCTGCACGGCCGCGCCGTGGAAGACGCCCGCGCCGCTTTCCAGGTCGATATCCACGCCGTCGAAACCGTAGTAGCGGATCAGGTCCTCCATGCTGTTGACGAAGTTGGCGACCTGCGTCGCATTGTTCAGCGTCACCGTGCCGTTCTGGCCGCCCAGCGACAGCACGACCTTCTTGCCACGCGCGCGCGCCGCGGCCACGTCGGCCTTGAACTGCGCTTCGGTTCCGGCGCCCGGATCGACCGTGAAGCTGACGGCGCCGTTGCCTGCGTCGTCGCCGAAGGCGACCACGATGACGTCGAAGTCGTTGGAGACCTGGCTGATCGGGATGGTGGGACCGGATGGATTCGTGAAGTTATGCCAGTACCCCACCAGCGCATGCCGCGGCAGGGTGTTGTCGCCGCCACCGGCACTGGTGGTCGCGCTGATCTGCGTGCCTTGCGCCGAGGCGTTGCCGGCGTTGTCGCGGGCGCGCACGCGGAAGGTGTAGGCCGTGGACGCGGTCAGGCCGGTGCTGCTGAAGGACGTACCGGCAGGCGAGCCGACGAGCGCGCCATTGCGGTAGACGTCGTAGCCGGCGACGCCGCTGCCGCCGGCGTTGTCGGTGGAGGCATTCCAGCTCAGGTTGACGCTGGACGAGGTCACCGACGTTGCGACCAATCCGGCCGGCACACTGGGCGCGGTGGTGTCGGGCGTCCCGGTATTGACGGTGATGTTGGCCGTTGCCGACGTGGTGGTGGCGCCCTCGTTGTCGGTAGCCACCGCAGTGATCGCGTAGCTGCCTGCTGCCGCATTAGGCCAGCTCGCGCTGTACGGGGACGTGGTATCGATGCCCAGCGAAGTGCCGCCACGGAAGAACTGCACCTGGGCGACGGTGCCGTTGGCATCGGCTGCATTCGCCGTAGCGGTGATGGTGGCGCCCGCAGTGAAAGTGGCGCCGTTCGCCGGCGCGGTCAACGCGACCGTGGGCGGCTGGTTGCCGCCAGCGCTGCAGGCCCCCAGATCCTGGTAGTAGCCGCAGCTGGGGCAGTGCGTGGGCGGTGTATTCCAGATCGACATAGTCGCCTGATACAGCCGCCCCTGATAGACGAGCTTGCTGCCCGCGTTATAGATGGTGGCCGCGTTCCATTCTGCGATCCCCGTGCAGCTGACGGTCTGCGCGTGCGCGGGCGACAGCCAGGCCGCCAGCAAAAAGCCGGACAGCAAGATTCCTGTCAATCTGATGCTCATTGGGTGTGTTCTCCAGGTACCTGGTGGATAGGGAAGGAGGCGGGCGCGAATGCGCCGACCTTTTCAAGCCACGCGCGGCAAACCTGCTGCGGCGCGGCCTTTCCCCCCCAGAGAACAATGACAACAGTTGTGCGGTCAGTTATTGATCCGCGCAGTGCGCTGCATGCATGTGCAGCGTTATTGGACGCCGCCGACTGTGGTGGGCGACGACCCGCATGTCAAGTTGCCCATTTCCGATTAATGCGGCGACCGTCACACCGCGAAATAGGCTGCCATGCAGCGATGTGCGCATGCGCCTGAGCATGCTCGACTGGTACGGCCTGAAGTACCGGCACTGCATCAAGCGCCAGGCGGGCGTTGCGTGAGGCGAAGTGCATCATGCAGGAGGCGACCACCGACTACTGGCGCCATTCCACACCCAAGGGTCACAGGCGGCTCGATGGGCGTCGAGGTGAGTCGCTTTAGCCGCCATCAAGCAGATGCTCAACGATCGTCGAATCGGTCCCTTTTGGCGCGACCACCGTCTTAATTTGCTTCGCAGTCCACCCGCGCCCGCGACCCGATAAGCAGACTAAATCCCGGGCACAACGATGGGCTTAGGTTGAGCCACCCCGGCTTTCCGCGGCTTGGCCCCAGGCTCGAGGGCGCCGCGCGACCATGACGCATCACCCGGAAGCGAGAACGCTTCCGGGCTCACGCTTTACTTAGTAGGTCAGATACTCCAGACGTTTCGCACTCAACTCGCCAGGCGACTCGTTCCGCTCGTCGGCGCTGAAGCCCTGTCCGCCCATGGTGTCCCCGTTGATCAGGAAGCTGAAGATGCTCGGACCCTTGCCTTCCTTGTCCCTGGGGTATTGCGCATTGCCGTGGCAACCCATGCATCCACCCATCACCAGTTGGTCGGAATTCGGGGGCAACTTCTTCACGCCCAGGATGCTTGGCAGCCCGCGCTTGGCGAGCAGGGTGAATTCCTTCTTGTCGGGGCTGGGATCCTTGACTCCGCCCTTGAACAACTGGATGCCGGGCTGGCTGCTCTCGACCACGATATTCGCCAGGTAATAGTCCTGGGTAAGCGGATTAGGCGTAGCCGGCGTGACGGAGCTGTCCTCGTTCGTGGGCAACACCTGAAGCCCCACGAGACGATAATACTGCCACACCGAATTCTTGAACTCGGGCGTGTTGGCCATGGCTAGCTGGACTTCAGAGTTGACGCTATAGACAGCGCTTGTCGCTACCGGTGGATTCTGGACCTTGATCGGACCCGAAAACCCGGAAGGCACGGTGAACTTGCCGGGAACGACATCGTAGCCGTGGGCACTATCGATCGCGCCCGCCAAGGGCAACGCGACCAGGGTCCGGTTGGAACCGGAATTGAGGATGGCCGACGGCCGCGTCTCTGGCGGTACCGATGCATCGTATTGCAGTTGGTCATAGAGGTTGATGACATACAGTCCGGTGTCTTTCTTGTCCGGCGTGGTCAGGCTATCCACCTGTTCGAAGGTGGTGTAAACGAACGTCGGGTAGTTCTCCATCTTGCGCAAGATATGCAGGCCGACCAGACCGAAGGTGGCCACCCGAGCCTGGGTCTGGCCATTCTCCTGGTAGTAATACAAGGCCTCGGCCGTGTGATAGCGGCCGGACGCGATCAAGGCGGGAGTCATTTCCCGCCATGCCGACTTGACCTCCACCGATTCTCCCTGGTCCGTCCCGTTGGGAGGCAATTCCAGCGCGGTTGGAGGATTGTTGGCGTTGTAGATGGATTTTATATAACCATATTCAACAGGGCTCACCTTGGCCTGGAACAAGATGATGTGATCGTCCTGGGGATTGGTTGACGGCGTGTTGCCGTTTTTCGGGAAGAAGATCTGGTTCTGGCCGATCTGGGTGTTTTCGTCGAGATTGTTGAACCGGGCGTCGGTCGACGCGACCTTGACGTTTTGGAAGGCGTACTCGGGATCCAGGGTGGCAAGGTTGCCTTTGGGCGCCGATCCCGCGGGGAACAGCTCGGACCGGTGAGCAAAGGTTTCCCAGACCAACTGATTGCTGCTGAAGTTGGAATTGGCGGTTCTGCCGCTCTGGTAGAAACCACTGGCGCCGGATGCGGCGAAGTTGCGGTTCGGATCGATGCTTCCCCGCACGACCGGAGACTTGCCGGCGACATCGACGCCATTTTTCTGCGCGGGGGAATTGAAGTGGATGAACTGCCGCCAGGCAAAGCGGGCGTATTCCGCGTGAGAGATGTTGGGGTTGTAGGGGTCGTAGTTGTACGGCGGCGGGGCGGTGGGCAGAGCCGCCGGGGTCGCGGTCAGGTCAGCCGCCGTGATCGGTGCGCCGCCCGGAAACGGTGTTTTCTGATCCTTGGAGATCGATGAAGCGGCGACAGTGGGTTCGGTTTTTTTCGTACACGATGTGGACATCGCCAGCGCACCGGCGAGTGCACCGAACATAATGATTCCGGTCTTCATTGCTGCACTCCGTCATTGTTGCGCTCCGTGGTGAATCCGGACGATCCATCGCGGCAGCCATGGGAATTCATGAGTTATCACGCCGCCCCATTTCAGCCGGGGACGGAGGCGGGTCAGCCCACGTACTGGTACCACTGGATCACGAAGTTGGTATCGTTGAAATCATTATCGGTACCGTCTTCGGTCACGTATAAGTTGCCCCCACCCAGTGTTTTGTTGATGAAGAACACGACTGGATTGCCCGCCGAGACTTGCGGAATGTATGGCCCGCTGCTGCCGAACTGGACCTGCATCCCGTGCGCCATGGTGAACCTGCCGGCTCCGTTCTGGAGGAAGCCGACGTTGACGCCGCTTCCCGAGATCGGGAAGCTCGCCTGACTGCCATCCAGGCAATAGAAACTGATGGGGTTGCCGCCGGCGTCGATGACCTGGACGTATTGCGTGTATGAGGCCTGATGCATCGCCGTGAACGTCACCAGCTTGCCGTCGGGGATGTACTCCAGGGACTGAGGTTTCGACCATTGGATCGTTGCCATGATGAAATCTCCTTAATCTTGATTGGCTTCCAGGACTGGGTGAGGCGCCGCTGCTGCCTTCACCGGCTGTCATGCCGCTGGCTCCGTGAAACCGTTGCCGCATGGCAAGTGCTTGCCGGAACAGTGTCGTCGAGCAGTTTGTGGACCATGAAGTCTTCCACCGGCTCACGTCGGCAGCGTCGCGCATGGCGGTGCAGAGCTATTGCAAGGACATCCCGAAATGCGCGCTGCCGTTCTGGCGTCAGCTCCGCAATTCAGAGGAACATCGTTCGATACTCTCGTTCCGGCCCAGCTCGACTCCCGTCAAAACACGCAGGCCCGAATCAGAACCTGGTGCTTCGCGCGGCGACTTTCCTTGGTCAACGACACAGGGCGATAAATGACGAAGCAGTCTTAAGGTTCACGGATAGCCTTTCTGTGATTCAACGAAAGCGCCGCCGTCTTGGATTCAAGCATCTGCGTCTTAGCGCATCGCCAACTACTACGCTGTTAAGCGGAAGCGGCGGCCAGTTTTTTTTAGCGATTCTTGATTCAGCGCACAAAATCCGGCGACTATTTCGCGCCAATGCGACTTCGCTCGCAAAAGCATCGGCAACCAACGAGCGAGAAGTTCCATGCGTACAGCAGCCCACCCTGCGCTGATGCTTCGGAGAAAAAGGTCGATTTGCCCTGAAGGCAGGCAACCGCGAGAACACTCTCACTAGCCCGTTCCACAACGCGAAAGGCGGCGCAGAGGACGGCATCGAACATGCGCCGCCGGCGGGTGGCGGCCGCTCGCCGGCCGATGCGGAGGAATTACTGCAACAGCTCGCTGCGGCGCGGCTAGCGGGCCGCCTGCCGCTGGCGCTGGAGTGGTGCGACGCGCGCCGGCGCAATGGCTGCGGTAACCCGAAGTCGCGCTGGTCGCCGCCAGGATCGGCTGCGATCGCGGCGAACGCGAAGCCTGCGAACGGCGGTTTAAGGAGCGGTTGCCGAGGAATTACGAGCCCGTGTATTTCCGCTCGCCCCGGTACCAGGCTCAGTCGGGCCTGAGATGCCAATCCAGTGTTTGCACGGCCCCCAAGGCACCGGGCCCGCTGCGGGTATCGTCGATGAAGCTGATCCGATCGATATTCACCGTTCGGTCCTGATCGTAGGTGATGTTGTGCAGCACGAGCGTGCGCTTGTCCAAGTTGATGCTCTTCAACACGCCTTGCTCGATCGTCGGGTTGATGGAGCCGTCATGCTTGCCCCAGATCATCAGGTACTTGCCGATCGGATATTGCTTGAGATCGGCATCGAAAGTGGGTGGATTTTTTGGCTCATTACCCAACTTGCTGATGGTGTCGACGTCGCCGAACTTGCACTCGACAAGGTCCTGGCGCTCGACTTTCCCGTCAAGACCGATGTAGGCAGCTACTTGAATAACGAAGCAGTCTTGCGCCAGATCGATTTTTGACAGATATCCCTGGATCGTCTCTCCGTTCGTCTTCAGGATCACCACGGCATCATTCTGAGAAAAGCCCTTGACCATCTCATTCTTGTCCACGTCGTGTCTTCGTCGCTCGTGGACGCAAGCCAGCAATGAGCGCTTGTGGCCGGGCTCAAGTGGGCATCCTTGTATATTTTTCATGTCGCCGGCCAGCGGCCGGAACCATCGAAGCATGAAGCAGCATTCTTATCGGCTATGCCGAAATGCTAAACGGCAGTGCCGCTCTCATTTGGGATTTTGCGCCGAATTCCGAGAACTGATCGCCGGTGCATTTCCGACACGATCTCCTGCTGGTACGACTGGCGCGCAGACAAGGACGCCAACCCGAGCCACGACGACTTTGTACGCGATCACGGTGAACACCAAGGGCGTTTCAGAACAATCTTGCAACCGTATTCGAAGCACAAGACCTCGTCACATACGCACCGGAAACGTTCACTGGCTATTGGCTCATCGAGAATTTTCCGAAGGGGATGAGCATGATGGATTGGTATGGCTTGCGGTATCGCCATTGCATCGAGCGCAACGCAAGACTCAGAGAAGCGAAGTGCATCATGCAGGAGGCGACGTTCGACCATTGACGCTACTCGCCGCCGAAAGATCTCAAGCTGCTTGATGCGCGGCGCGGCTAATGGCGCTAGCGGCTTAACAGGCGAACGCCAGCAGCGGCGAGCCGCACTTCGCTATAACGCATCCTCGACAGGTCGCCTTGAGCCTCAAGTCGACCGAGCGCCACCATCTCCGCCACGCGCGCGGCGCAGAAACTGTCAGGCCTGCTGCCCATCAGGGCGCCAACAGCCCAAGCGACTTTGCGCCGGTGATGGTCACAGGCGCTAAGCAGGACCGTATCGATCGCTTGGACCTGATCCGGGCGAAGCGAAGCAATCAACTTGACGGCATCCTCGCAGGGCGCCAAATCTACCGGTCCGTACTCTGAGCCAGCATGTCCATATCCTCGGCTCACTTGATCGCCCCTCGGTTGACAGGCGGCATGGCGGGAGGCTTGGTTGCATGAACATCGACATCGACAAGCTCAAACTGCGGGACCTGACCTCCCTCCTGATCGCCGCAGAGAAACAGAAACATCTCCTGTCAAAGCGTCGCCCGCCACCTCGGTGCGCCGACAAGCAGTCGCACTGGCCGCGCGCCACGGCTACACGATCAAGGAGTTCGTTGGCGATCAACCGGCGGCGCTTCATGCTGCCAGCAAGAAGCTCGGCTCGCGGCGCAAGCCGAGCAAAGTGGCTCCCAAGTATCGCGCCCCCAATGACAAGCGCACTACGTGGTCGGGCCGGGGACTCATGCCGCGGTGGCTGGCCCAAAAGACGAAGCACGGACGGAGTATCAGTGATTTCTTGATCCCCGGCCTTGCGAAGCCCACGGCACGAAAGGCCAATTCCATAGGCAAACGCACACTCATCAAGCAGGGCTAACGCAGAGCTAGCGCGGACCAGTCTCGTGGACCCAAAGGACTGACGACTCTCTATCTCCGGGCGATTTGAAATCGGTATCGCCACGTCTCCGCATCCGGACGATGCGCACCTGGCTGCCGCCTGGGCGGGTGCACTCCTTGGTGCTACGATTCCTCTGCGTTTTGGAAATTAAGGAGGATTGTCCATGCATTTTGGGAAGCATCTATTGGTCGCCGGGGGGCTGATCACGGCACTGCTGGCAGCTCAATCGGCGATCGCCCAAATTCCCGCTGAACTTCTGCAGGGAGGGGGAGGAGGCCAGGGCTCGCTCTATAGCGACGCATTCTACAAATCGAAAGACGGCTATTGGGTGTTGATGCGTAGCCGCGAAGACAACGGCCTGCGCTGCTCCGTCAGCTACATCATGCCTGACAGCTTGTATGCCATTCATGGCCCCGGGAACGCCGAGGAGGCCAGTAGAGGCGCGGGGCAGATCTGGTTCAGCGGCGACAAGATCCGTTCGCCGGCCGCTACCGAGCAAGTTGACATCGTCATAAACGCCCGGGGCAAGACCGTCACCTATCCCACCGCGCTCGTCAATATCGTCCCGGATCGCGGGACGTTCGTAATGTTCCTCGACGTCAAGAACTACCTGCGTAAGGTGATCAAGAAGGGCGAGGACACCGACGAGTTCACTGTCCGGCTCGAAGGCAAGGAAGTCTATGCAGTCAAGCTGCCGCAGTTGCAGAAAGCCTATCGGATGCTCGACAAGTGCATGGCCAGCGGCGGCGCCAAGCAGTGATCGGACGTCGGATGGCACGGTCATGCTGCGGCCGGCGCACCCTGCGCCGGCCGGCACGAGTCAGTTCCTCGGCGCGTTGAGCAGGCTCGAACATACATAGGCTCGACCAGGGCCGCTGCGATTTTCCTCGACAACCACATCGGCCACGCGCATCGCGCCAGAGGCATCGGGCTTCAGCACGAATTGAGCCTGGCAGCTTTCGTACAGCCCCTGAGTCGAAATGTGGTCCCCGCCAGCGGTAACCAATGCGAAACGGCTGTCGTAATCGCGCGCATAGGTCAGATAGCGCAGCCCGCCCGCTTCGCTGACCACAGGCGCCCCCATCGCTGCTACGACGTCGCCTTCGTTCTTACCAAGCCAGACACTGATCATCGTCTGCTCGGCGCCGCTGATGTGGCGGCCGCCGCGCATTTTCGCCGCCTCCGCAGTGAAGAGGTTCTCGTCGTCGGCCTTCTTGATGCGGGCGCCGACAACGTCGCGTTGGCGTTCCAACATGGCGATCTGATCCTGTAACTGCTTCTCGAACGCGGCAGCCTCTTTCGCCGTCAGCTGACGGCCGTTGTTGAGCGCAGGCTTGGGCGCCCCCTTCCAGAAGTGCTCCCAGGTGTAGCTGGCCAACACGTTCATCGACAAACCTTCTGTGGGCAGGAATTCGGCCATGTCGAAACCCAGCCCACGCATGCTTTGACGCAAGGCCGCCGGATCCATCTTGCCGTTCGGCATCGCGGCAGCCTGCTTGGCGTGGCGGATGGCCGAGTCGCTGCAGGCGACCCGATAGACCTTGAGCATCAGATAGTTCGATGCGGACTGCCAACCACTGCCGGTCAGGGGCTGAATCGCTGGCGAATCCTTCATCCGCTTGTGCCCGCCGACCATGCGGAACTCGACCGCGTCGACATCGGGCAAGGCTGCGGGAGCCTCGTCGGTCGCCTGCTTGCGCGAAGCCTTCTTGGCGCGGGCGGCAGCAGGGCACTTGAACTGCAAGGTGGTCTCGGTCCAGTAAGGCTGCTTCGCCGCTTCGTATACCATGGTCAGGACGATCTCGCGGATGTCGCCCGAGCCGTCGCCGATTCCCGACTTGTCGGTCGAATAATCGTTGACATACGTCAGT
Organism: Lysobacter gummosus; assembly: GCF_001442805.1. NCBI lineage: Bacteria > Pseudomonadati > Pseudomonadota > Gammaproteobacteria > Lysobacterales > Lysobacteraceae > Lysobacter > Lysobacter gummosus. The sequence continues at coordinate 5,328,519 of NZ_CP011131.1, forward strand.
ATGCGATCGGGCGAGGTTCCGCCCGCGTCGATCACCATCCTGTCGGTCGCCTTCGCCGGAACAAGCGCCGTCCCCAGTACGATGCACATCATTACAAATGACTTCGCACTCGTATCAACCTTGCCCATTGCCAACGCCTTCCTTGCTTGGATCATCGATAAATACATTGTTTCGGAAACGCTCGTCAAACCTGATCCGACTTCCGAGCCAATGCGAGAGTTTCCTGACCAGGGGCATCATTGAGAATGCGACCCGAGCACTGGCCAGCGCCCTACACACCCGCCCCGTAATTCATCTCGCTCTTTCAGCATCATCGACATTCCATGCGCTGAACCTGGCGCCGGAACCGTATTTAGCCTTAATCAGCGATATGACCTCCTCGCTGCCGTCCGCGTAAATCGTGTCTGGAATCTCAATCCCTTGCTCGCCAAATACGATGACGCTATATGGCTTGTTGGACTGGTCCTCCGGCACCGGCGCGCGGCCTTGCTCCCGCCCACTCGCCAGCCGCCCAGCTAAGAGCGTGCTCGAGCGTTAGCGGGCACGCTCCGGCGCCAGCGAGGAAGATCGGTTGCCAGCGCGCAGCCTTTATTTTTACTGACCATATTACCGATTGGTCACTTGTTGCCTATTCGCCCACCAGGCGATAGGCTCACGCTATGAACAGACCAACCCCTCATTCAGGCGCGACTCGCGGCCCCGCCGATCATGAGCTGCGAGATCAGATCGTCGCAGCCGCAACCGAGCATTTCAGTCGGTACGGCTATGAGAAAACGACCGTCTCCGACCTCGCCAAGGCCGTGGGCTTCTCCAAGGCCTACATCTACAAGTTTTTTGAATCCAAACAAGCGATTGGCGAGACCATCTGCGTCAACTGCATGCTCCAGATCGAGGCCGAAGTGCGGGCCGCGGTCGACGGGGGCGATCGGCCGCCAGAGAAGCTTCGGCGCATGTTCAAGGCCATTGTCGATGCAACCCTGCGCCTGCTGTTTCAGGATCGCAAGCTCTACGAAATCGCCGCCTCAGCGGCCAGCGAACGCTGGCCAGCGACGATTGCCTACGAGGCGCGCATGCAGGCCCTGCTTCAGGACATCATTCAGGAAGGCCGACAAACCGGAGACTTCGAGCGTAAAACCCCGCTCGACGAGACCACGGCTGCGATCTATCTCGTCATACGGCCCTATCTGAATCCGCTTCTGCTACAGCACAGCTTCGATTACACCGAACAAGCGCCGGCCCGGCTGTCCGGCCTCATCCTTCGCAGCCTGTCTCCATGATGAACGCCACGCTGTGACTATTGACGAAATTAGTCACTAGTATCATGCTTCGGTCCCAGATCAGCTTGTCTGTGGGACCCACATGCTCCGGCACCTCGTTTTATCCGCAGTCCTTTGTGCATTGCCGTTCGTGCTCGCCGCCTGCGGCGATACGGCCGCATCCGATCCGCGCACTCAGGCGCCACTGGTGCGCGTCGCCATCGTTCAAGGGGCAGACGCCGCATCGCGGTCCTTCACCGGGACCGTAGCCGCCCGGGTACAGAGCGACCTGGGCTTCCGCGTCTCCGGCAAGGTGCTGGAACGGCTCGTGGATGCGGGGCAAACCGTCCGGCGCGGGCAGTCGCTCATGCGCATCGACCCGGCCGATCTCGAGCTTGCGGTGAATGCGCAACAGCAAGCCGTTGCCGCCGCGCGCGCGCAGGCGGTGCAGACGACGCAGGAGGAAGTCCGTTATCGCAACCTGCTCGGAATCGGCGCCGTATCGGCATCGGCTTACGAACAAGCCAAAGCCGCGGCCGATGCCGCCAAGGCGCAGCTTCGCGCGGCCCAAGCCCAAGCCGAAGTCGCTCGCAACGCGAGCCGCTATGCGCAGTTGCTGGCTGATGGCGATGGCACGGTCATGCAAACGCTGGCAGAACCTGGGCAGGTCGTCGGCGCCGGACAGGTCGTCGTGCGCCTGGCGCATGCCGGTCCGCGCGAGGCGCTTGTCCAATTGCCAGAAACCCTGCGCCCTGCGGTCGGGTCCGCCGGGCAAGCCACGCTCTTCGGCAAGGACGGCGTCGCCGTAGCGACGCGGCTTCGGCAGTTGTCGGATGCCGCCGATCCGCTAACACGTACCTTCGAGGCGCGGTACGTGCTCGAAGGGGAACTGGCAAACGCCCCATTAGGCGCCACGGTCACCATCCAGATCGCGGACGGGCACTCCGGCGGGTCCAGCGGCTTGCAAGTGCCGGTCGGAGCCCTGTTCGATGCAGGTAAAGGGCCCGGGGTATGGGTCATCAACGACAACACGACAAAGGTGGCGTGGCGGCCGGTCACGGTCCTGCGCGTGAGCGATGAAGGCGCACGCGTTGCCGGCCGGCTCAAGCAAGGCGAACGCATCGTCGCGCTGGGTGCCCATCTGCTGCGCGAAGGCGAGCAGGTCCGAATCGCCGGCCCGTCCGCCGCCGCGACCGCGGGAGCCGGGCCGTGAGCGCGAGCCGCTTCAACCTGTCTGCGCTCGCCGTTCGCGAGCGCTCCGTCACCCTGTTCCTGATCTGCCTGATCTCGCTGGCCGGGCTCATTGCATTCTTCCAGTTGGGCCGCGCGGAAGATCCCGCCTTCACGGTCAAGGTGATGACCATCGTGACTGCATGGCCCGGCGCCACCGCGCAGGAAATGCAGGATCAGGTCGCCGAGAAGATCGAGAAGCGCCTGCAGGAGTTGCGCTGGTACGACCGCAGCGAGACCTACACGCGGCCCGGCCTGGCGTTCACCACCTTGACCTTGCTCGACAGCACGCCGCCTTCCGCCGTGCAGGAGGAGTTCTACCAGGCACGCAAGAAAGTCGGCGACGAGGCCAACAATCTTCCGGCCGGCGTGATCGGTCCGATGGTCAACGACGAGTACGCGGATGTCACCTTCGCGCTGTTCGCACTCAAGGCCAAAGGCGAACCGCAGCGACTGCTGGCACGCGAAGCCGAGACGCTGCGCCAGCGGTTGCTGCACGTGCCGGGCGTGAAGAAGGTCAACATCATCGGCGAGCAGGCCGAGCGCATTTATGTTGAGTTCTCGCACGAACGCTTGGCGACGCTGGGCGTCGGTCCGCAGGACGTATTCGCCGCGCTCAACAGCCAGAATGCGCTGACGCCGGCGGGCTCGGTGGAAACCCACGGACCGCAGGTGCTTGTCCGCCTGGACGGCGCGTTCGACGAGTTGCAGAAGATCCGCGACACGCCGGTGGTCGCGCAGGGCCGTACGCTGAAGTTGTCGGACATCGCCACTGTTCGGCGCGGATACGAAGACCCCGCGACGTTCCTGATCCGCAACGGCGGCGAGCCGGCCTTGCTGCTGGGCATCGTCATGCGCGATGGCTGGAATGGCCTCGACCTGGGCAAGGCGCTGGACCACGAGGTCGGTGCAGTCAACGCCGAGCTGCCATTGGGCATCAGCCTGACCAAGGTCACCGACCAGGCGGTCAACATCAGCTCGGCGGTCGGCGAGTTCATGGTCAAGTTCTTCGTCGCGCTGCTGGTGGTCATGCTGGTGAGCTTTATCAGCATGGGCTGGCGCGTGGGCGTGGTGGTGGCCGCGGCCGTGCCGCTGACGCTGGCGGCGGTCTTCGTGGTGATGGCGGCGACCGGGAAGAATTTCGACCGCATCACGTTAGGCTCCCTGATCCTGGCGCTGGGCCTGCTGGTGGATGACGCCATCATCGCCATCGAAATGATGGTGGTGAAGATGGAGGAAGGCTACAGCCGCGTCAAAGCCTCCGCCTATGCCTGGAGCCATACCGCCGCGCCCATGCTGTCGGGCACGCTGGTGACCGCCGTCGGCTTCATGCCCAACGGTTTCGCGCGCTCTAGCGCGGGCGAGTACACCAGCAACATGTTCTGGATCGTCGGCACCGCGTTGATCGCGTCGTGGGTGGTCGCGGTAGTGTTCACGCCCTACCTCGGCGTGAAGATGCTGCCGGATTTCAAGAAGATCGAAGGCGGCCATGACGCCATCTACGACACGCCGCGCTACAACCGCTTCCGTCAGGTGCTGGAGCGCGTGATCGCACGCAAGTGGCTGGTGGCCGGCTCGGTGGTGGGACTGTTCGTCATGGCGATTCTCGGCATGGGCATCGTCAAGAAACAGTTCTTCCCGATCTCCGACCGGCCCGAGGTACTGGTGGAGATACAACTGCCTTACGGCACCGCGATCGGGCAGACCAGCGCGGCCACCGCGAAGGTAGAAACCTGGCTGGCCAAGCAGAAGGAAGCCAGGATCGTCACCGCCTACGTGGGCCAGGGCGCGCCGCGCTTCTACTTGGCGATGGGGCCGGAGCTGCCCGATCCTTCGTTCGCCAAGATCGTCGTCCGCACCGACAATCAGGACGAGCGCGAGGCGTTGAAGCACCGGCTGCGCCGAGCGATCGCCGATGGCCTGGTTCCCGAGGCGCGTGTGCGTGTCACCCAACTCGTGTTCGGTCCCTACTCGCCATTCCCGGTCGCTTACCGGGTGGTCGGGCCCGACCCCGTCAAGCTGCGCGAGATCGCCGCAGACGTACGGCAGGTCATGGAAACGAGCCCGATGATGCGTACCGTCAACACGGACTGGGGCACGCGCACGCCGACACTGCACTTCACCTTGCAGCAGGATCGGCTGCAGGCGGTGGGGCTGACCTCCAGCGCCGTCGCGCAGCAGTTGCAATTCCTGCTGAGCGGCATACCGGTTACCGCTGTGCGTGAGGATATCCGCACGGTACAAGTCATCGCGCGCTCGTCCGGCGACATCCGGCTTGATCCGGCCCGGGTGGCGGACTTCACCCTGGCAGGCGCCAATGGACAACGCATCCCGCTCTCGCAGGTGGGCGAGGCAGAGGTGCGCATGGAAGAACCGATCATGCGCCGGCGCGACCGCATGCCCACGATTACCGTGCGCGGCGACATCGCCGACCACTTACAGCCTCCCGATGTCTCCACGGCAATGCTGCAGCAACTCCAGCCGATCATGAACCGGCTGCCGAGCGGCTACCGGATCGAGCAGGCCGGCTCCATCGAAGAGTCGGGAAAGGCGACCAAGGCCATGCTGCCGTTGTTCCCGATCATGCTGGCCATCACCTTGATCATCATCATCTTCCAGGTGCGTTCGATCTCCGCGATGGTGATGGTCTTCCTGACCAGCCCGCTGGGCCTGATCGGCGTCGTGCCCACCCTGATCCTGTTCCAGCAGCCCTTCGGCATCAATGCGCTGGTCGGACTAATCGCGCTGTCGGGAATTCTGATGCGCAACACGCTGATCCTGATTGGACAGATCGGCGAAAACGCTCAGGCGGGTCTCGACCCGTTCCACGCCGTGGTGGAAGCAACCGTGCAGCGTGCCCGCCCGGTAATCCTGACCGCTTTGGCGGCAATCCTCGCGTTCATCCCGCTGACCCATTCCGTGTTCTGGGGAACGCTTGCCTACACGCTGATTGGCGGCACGCTGGCAGGAACAGTCCTGACCTTGGTGTTCCTGCCGGCCATGTACTCCATCTGGTTCAAAATCAGACCGACTCCTTTGCAGGCCCGATCCACAACGACCAGTTAGACACGGGAAGAATCCGTCATGTCGAATTCCAAAGTTGTCCTTGTCACCGGCGTTTCATCGGGCATCGGGCGCGCCACCGCAATTCGCTTCTCCGAACAAGGTTGCCGGGTGTTCGGTACCGTGCGCAACATCGCCAAAGCACAGCCAATACCTGGCGTAGAGCTGATCGAGATGGATATCCGCGACGAAGCGTCGGTTAAAAACGCAGTTCAGGCAGTCACCGCCAAAGCCGATCGCATCGACGTACTGGTGAATAACGCGGGCGTGACACTTCTCGGATCGACGGAAGAGACCTCGATCGCCGAAGCCCAATTGCTGTTCGATACCAATATCCTGGGAGTACTGCGCGCGACGCAGGCGGTGTTGCCGCACATGCGCAAGCAACGTTCTGGAAGAATCGTCAACGTCAGTTCGGTTCTGGGCTTTCTCCCGGCCCCTTATATGAGCCTTTACTCGGCCTCAAAACACGCGGTCGAGGGCATGTCCGAGACACTCGACCATGAAGTGCGCCAATTCGGAATTCGCGTGACGCTCGTCGAGCCTTCCTTCACCCGAACCAACCTGGATCTCAATGCACCCCATGTGGCCTCCAGGATTCCGGCTTATGACGAGGAGCGACATCTCGTCCTCCGGGCTGTTCAAAAGAATGTACAGGACGCACCAGAACCCGATGGTGTGGCCCGCACGATCGTCGAGGCGGCTCTTGGCGGTTGGCGCATGCGGCGCACGCCAGCCGGACAGGCCTCGCTTCTAAGCAAGCTACGCCGTTTCATGCCTGCGGGCCCTGTCGACACCACCCTGAGGAAGGCGTTCGGACTGGGCCGATAGCTGGCCAGTCTGCAGTCACCGGATTGACCACGCACTGCGCTTCAGGCGCGGCTCCCTCCATCCACAACACTGAGCCCATCACCATGGATGACGTCATCATCATCGGCGGCAGCTTTGCCGGCCTCGCCGCCGCCCTGCAACTCGGCCGTGCCCGCCGCAAGGTCACCGTTCTCGATACCGGCCTGCCGCGCAATCGCTTCGCCGGCCACTCGCATGGCCTTCTCGGCCACGATCACAAGCCACCGCTGGAGATCCTGGCCGAGGCGCGGCAGCAGCTGGCACGTTACCCCACGATCAGGCTGGTCAATGCCCGCGCCGACGCCGTCTCCGGCGCCATCGACGATTTCTCCGTTCTCACCGGCGATGGTGAAAGTCTTCGGGCGCGCCGCCTGATCCTGAGCTATGGCGTCGCCGACCAGATGCCTGATGTTCCAGGCTTTGCCGAAAGCTGGGGCACGTCCATCGTGCCCTGCCCCTATTGCGACGGCTTTGAAGTTGCCGGCCGGCATTGGGGCCTCGTCTGGTCCGGCCCGCAGTCGCACCAGTCTGTCAGGCTGTTTCACGATTGGACCGACAAGTTGACTGTCTTCGCCGATGGTCACGACCTGTCAGCCGATATCCGGGCCGATCTGGCACGCCGCGACCTACCTGTCGTCGATGGCCGGATCATTGAGATCGCCCATCACAAGGGCCATATCGCCACCGTCAATCTCGATACCCGTCGCAATATCGCGGTCGACGTATTGTTCGCCCATCCGCGCAACAAGCCGTCCGCAAGCCTGCATGAATTACTGGGCCTCGCCACGGTCGATACGCCCCTCGGCATCGCCCTCAAGCTCGACGAACGCCACCAAACCAGCATGCCCGGCATCTACGCCGCCGGCGACCTTGCCACTCTCCTCATGCCCTCAGTCACCCTGGCATCGTCGCAGGGCGCGATGGCGGGCATCTTCGCCCAGCAATCGATGCTGGTTTGAGAACACAGATTCCCTTCGCCGGTCGCATCGCTCGCTGTACGGATACGATTGAACTGCCCAGCAAATCACGACACAGCCCAGTCTCAAGGCGAGGCTCATTCAATGTCCTTCGGGCTGGTGCCACCCAGTAGCGCGGTCAAAGCGTCGAGTCGTCAGTAATTGGCAATGCCCCATTGACCTCCCATTCGTTCGTCACCCGCTTGGCTATGGCGATGAAGCATTCGGCCGCAGGCGCAAGTGCGCGACGGGGATAAACAAGAACGGGTTCGGCTTCGTCCGCGGCATCGATCAGCTCGACGAAGATCACACCCGATCGGCAAAGCGCCCATCTCCCGGACACGCTGTGCACAGTAGATATCCGGGAGGCCTGGAACGTGAGCCGAGTTGGCTATCAGAGTAGTGGCAACCACATAGGCGACTTCTCGCCATCCAGTGCCGGCCGCCACTGGCAACGCAGAATCAATGGCCCGAATCTGATGGAAGCTCAGAGCCTCGATTAGCGCCATGGCTGCGGGATCTGGCACGCCGTCTCTGGGCTCGTACTCATCGGACATTTCCATAATCTACCTGCGCGACCGCTCTGAGCAGAGAGATGATTAGCAGCGGGCCCACGCAGGCAAAGCAACCGACACGCCTCAAGGATTACCAGTAGATCTTCAGACCACGCAATCACGTCCCGCGTGCAGGATCGTATCTACTTGCTCGATGCGCGGTCGTAGTTGCTCGCTATTCGAGCTTGTTCTCTTTTGTGTTTTCGCGGCGTATGCCGTCGAGGAAATCCTGCAGGCGCAGCACACGCTCATTGCGGGAAATCGCCTGCAACGATACATAGCGAATGACGTTCATGATCATTCCGCCGCTCAGCTCGTAGCGATTGGCGATCTGCGCAAGATCGATGCCTGATTCGAGCGCTGCTACGGGCGGCAGCCCTTTCTTCCAGATAAGAAGGCGCTCGCTCTGACGCGGCATCGGGAAGTGGACGAGGTGCTCGAAGCGGCGCGCGAAGGCTTCGTCGACGTTACCCGCGAGATTCGACGCCAAGATGATCAAGCCTGCGAAGGTCTCGATCCGCTGCAACAGGAATGAGACCTCCTGATTGGCATAGCGATCGTGTGCGTCGCGCACTTGCGTGCGTTTTCCGAACAGCGCGTCGGCTTCGTCGAAGAACAGGATCCAGTCCTTGTGTTCGGCCCGGTCGAATAATCCGGCCAGATTCTTCTCCGTTTCGCCAATGAACTTTGAAACGACCATCGACAGGTCGACCTTATAGACCTCGCGGCCGGTCACTTTTCCAAGTACCGTCGCGGTCATGGTCTTTCCCGTACCAGGCGGCCCGAAGAACAGCGCACGACAGCCCGGGCGAAGCTTGCTTCGCATCTTCCATTCGTCGAGAAGCACGTTGCCATTGCGCACCCAGTTCTTGAGTTCGCGGATCTCGGTGAGCGTGCGAGGCGGGAGGACCAGATCGTCCCACTCCATGCCGCTCTCGAGTTTCTGCGCGGGGAACTTCAGCGAGGCGCGAGGCGCGCGGACCTTTCCATTGATGAAGCGCTCGGCGAGATCGGCGTCGATCATCAGCCGACCGCTCATGGGCGGATCGCCCTCCACGGCGTCTTCCAGATATACGACGCGATTGTGTACCAGTGGATGATCGCCCGCGAGAAGTTTTTGCCAGCGCATGCGCGCTTCCAGATCATCGCCCGCGAGCAGGAACAATGCGGTGTCGCCGGTGGGCAGGAATCCGCGATGTTGTTTGCCGCGCACACCGCCGAACTGCGGGAATTCACCCGCGCCAGGATGCGCAAGCTGCAGCAGCGAATCGAAGAACTCGGGCTTGAGCGAAGGCGCGAGCGCCAGCATGAGCAGCAGTTGCGCGTCCCTGTCGGGGTTGAAATCGCGCAGGAAATCGCCGAAAGCCGTTTCATCCGCTCCGATCCAGGATTCGGTCAGCGGGGGCTGTGCAAGCTCGTTCGAACCCGTGCCGAACAGGGTGCGCAGCCTCGATTCGAGCGCGGCTTCGAAACGCCGGTAGGCGCTCTCGATCGAACTCCTTTCAGGAACCAGTGACACGACCTCGGCACGTTGCGACTTCTCCACCTGTTTCTCCTTCAATCCAGTGCCGGATTCATTTGTCCTTCCAGCACCACATCGTGCGATGCAGCGTGAATGGACCCTTCGGCGTATCGACGGTGAAGCCGTCGGTCATCTCGAGCATCAGCGTCCAGTAACACGCATCGCCGAACATCTTGGCGATGTAGAACTGATCCACGGCGACGTTCGTGATCCGATAGATGTGCTTTTTGTCGACATGAATATCAAGCTCGATGAAGCTTGGCTTCGGGTCCACGATGTCGTGATCACCGGCGACCTTCATGTATGAGTGCACATCGACGACATACACGTTGATTGACGCGCCCTTGGGGAAGTGGTCGCCGCCAGACGCCGCCGGAACGGTGTGCGCGTTCAGGACCTTGACGTCGCGCGGCAAGGCCGTAACCACGGTGGTGTATTCCGGTCCTTCGCTCACCGGTAGCTTTGCCGCCTCCCGCTCGGCCTTCTCCTTCGCCGCTTTCTCGGCCGCTGCCTTCTTCTGTTCAATCGCCTGGACGGATTCTTTGTAGAAAATATCCGGTTTTTTCTTGTTCTTGTCGTAGAACGCCACGAGGGTTTCGTCGCCCAGAATGCCGTCCTGCTTCACACCGACCTTGCCCTGCATGTCGTACACCGCATCGGCAAACTCGTCCGAATCCACCTTGATGCCAGGCTTGGCAATGAAGATCGTCGGATCCCAGCCATGAATCTTCTGGAAGACGGTGTTCTGCTTGCGCGCGTTTGGATAATTAATGTTGCGCTGCGGTGGAGTCTGCGGCGGGGGGGCTTCCTTTTTCTCGGCCTCGGCCTTCGCGCGTTCGATGTCCAGCTTTCCCGACTTCGGATCGCGCGCCTGCTCGAGCAACTTCTGCATCGTCGCGCGATCCTTGAATTCCTCCATCGACAGTCCGCTGTCCTGGATCTTCTTCAGGAGCTTCTCCACGTCTTCCTTCGTCACCTTCTTGCCATTCGGGTTGCCGAAAACCCGTTGCAGATCCGCCATGATCTGCGGTTCGAACTCACTTTCCCACGAGTCGCGATGTGCGCGCATTGCCGCCGAACCTTCCGCCATCCCGCCCTTCGCCTCGAAATTCATCGTCGGAATCGCCTCATCGGCGATGTGGCAGTGATATTCCTTGAGTCCGTCACCCAGGACCCGGTTGATGAGGTTCTGGTAGGTAGGCGCGATGTGATCCTTCAGCAGCTGGCGCACGTTCGGCGTGATTATATTATCGTTGAACCACTGCGTACCGATCACCAGGCCTACCATCGCGCCGATCCCGAGCTGCGCGACGAGCCCCCACAGGCAACCGAGGCCCGGCGGTGTCAGGCATGAAATGACCTGCACGCCGACGCGGATCAAATCCACCGCGGTCGTACAGATGTCCACCCAACGCTTCACGTTCTGAATCGCTTCGACGATGTTCTGGATCTGCTGGATGACGTCGCCCCACTCGTCTTCGAGCTTCTGCTTGCTCTCCTCGAACAACTTGCGCGCGCGGCAGATCTGCTCGCCAAATCGCTCGTCGAGTTCGGCCTGGAATTTCTCCACGACCTTGTCCATGGCGGAATGGAAACACTGCGCGAAGAAGTTGAAGCTTTCGGTGATGAACGACGAGAACACTGCCTTGCAGACCACCATCAGCGCCTGGATGAGCCGCGACTGCCAGCTGACCTTGACCAAGCCGGTTTCGCTCATGCCCAAGACCTTGGTGCGAATGCCGGTCATCTTCGTTTTCATCTTCTCGAAAACCGCGAGCGCCTTGTCCCAGGCGCTGCCGAGCATGAAGCGGACCTTGCCGAGGAACTTCCCGGCGCGTCCGCTCCAGAACATCAATTGCTTGTACTCCTTGACCTCCTTCTTCTCGACCGGTTTCAGCGAACGCCCCTGCCGTCCCAAGGCCTTCTCGAAACGCACTTTCTCAACGTGCGATTTCAAGCCGCCCTTGGTTTGCGCGCGAAACTTCATGCCCCAGGCGGAGCGAACCTTTTCCCAGTCCTGCGCCCGATCGGTCCAGTAGTTCGCTCCCCGATCGGCGGTATTTCGCTGGACGCGCCGTGATGCCCCCGCGCCGGCACTCGATATCGAAAGTTTCGTCGACGGCGACGCGAACTTCATGCGCGCGGTCGTCTTCGCCGGCTCCGACAGCGGCCCGAGCACCAACTTGCGCATATTCGCCAGTTCGTCGAAATACTCTTGCGGCGGCGCCGCTTCCGTATTCCCGGCCAAGGCCGTATACAGGTAAACGCCGTTTCCCGCGCTCGCCACCCAAAGCCGCGTCTTCTTGTCAGGCGTGGTGCTCTTCGACGGAATCTTCTGCTGGGTGGCGAAGTTGTCGAAGTTCAGATAATCGGGAATCTTGAGATCCAGCCGTTCGACATCGATGCTGGCCCGCGTCTGCCCACCGTTGACATGGTTGGCCTGCTTAACGAAATCTTTGTAACCGCGCGTATAGCTGTTTAGCTGATTCACGCCGGCTTTGAGCTTGCTGGTAGCGAAAGGCTTGAGTTCGCCGATCCAGATCTTCTCGGGAAAATCACCGTCCCAGTCGCGCGTGCCTTTCTTGCGTTTCAAGCGCCGCGGCAGCGAGTCGACCGCGGGCTGCGTGCCGCGCGAATCCGTGTTGTTCATGTTCACGAAGCGGTCCTCGGTGTCCGCTTCCTTGTAAGCCTTGACACCGGTGACGTGATGCGCGGGCGAGGATTTGTACAGATCCGCCACACCGATCAGATTGAGCATCGGCACGAACCGATCCGCCCCGGGGATCGCCGCTTCCGTGACCAACTGATCGTCGTGATCACGCAGCAGTTTCTCGATCACGCCGTGCGTCGCCGTGCCCGAGACCCACGCCCCGCCCCCCGAGTAGTAAGGCTTTTCTTCGCGCGACGGCGAGATCGTCTTCGGGTCCGCCTTTTCGCGCACTACGCCTGCGCCCGCAGAGCCCGACTGTTGCACGACGTGCGTCAGCTCGTGTGCGAGCAGGTGCTTACCCGAGTCCGTATCGGGGCGATATTGTCCGGCGCCGAAATAGACGTCCCTGCCACTTGTGAACGCGAGGCTGCGTACGTCGCGATTCAGATGCTCCGACTCTCCACCGGTGTGGATGCGCACGCCGGAAAAATCGTAACCGAAACGCGACTCCATGAAGTCGCGCGTCGAGGCGGACATGGCCGCGCCACCACCGCGCGAGCCTTCGAGACGAGACTCCATGTCGGCCGGTGGTGAGACGTCACCGGTCTCGCGCTTGGGACTGACCGGCGTCTGCTGCTCGGCGGGATCGATATCCTCCTTTTCCTCTTCGACTTCGTCCGGCTCCTTCGCTTCTTCGCTGATGGAGCAGCTCTCGGTCGACTCGCGCTGGATGTGCAATGGCCCGGGCGCTCTTTGCATCGATATCGTGCGTGGATCCGGAGAACGCATGACGGTGTCCGCCATGCGATCGGCTTCCTGTTCGAAGCGATCTCCCGGCGCACCGATGGTGAGCTTCGTTTGCAGCTTTATGTCGTTCCCGGAGCAAGCACTGCATTTAGTTTGTACGGTGGGTATGGTTGATGATGATTCCGACTTGGCCTGCACGGCCAGATCCGGATCGTCCACAGTGGCGTCTTCCTTCTGCTGGACGGTTTCCTCGTTCTCGCACGCGGCGCACTTGGCCTGCACCATCGAATTGAAGAACGATGGCGACGACGGGCGTGCGCTGAAGAACCCGCGGCTTGCCGAGCTCGACGGCTCCTTACTCGCGGCCTTGGTCTGCATAGCGCTCAGAACCTCTTCCTCAACCCGGGAAACAGCTTCAGCAAATCCGCACTCAACATGAACTGAAACCCCGATTGCTTGAGATCCGGCAGGCCCGGTGTCTGGTTCATAAGCCAAGTCGGGTCGTCACCCGGCCCCGTGCCTGGCGTCAACATCGGATACGGACTCAGCGAGTTGAACGTTTTCCCTTCCGCCTTCAACGCACCGCCGAAGAAGTCGAGACCAAACTTTCCGCCAGTGATGTTGAAGCCCTTGCCTGTGGGGTCGTAGCTGGATTCGAGGCCGAACGTGGCTCCCGAGGGCATGAATGACGGACGTTTCTTCCACAGATCCAGATAGGGATTCAGGGTGAAATCCGCGGACAACCCGATGTCGTTCTTGCCGGCGGCGGGGAGTTTGTAGTTGAAGCCGTTGATGGGCGAGTACGGGATCCATCCCAGCGGCTTGCCGATGTTCACACCCGAGAGACTCTCGCGCAGTTGCGGATTCGACGCGAATGCCAGGCCGGCCACGCCCAGGTTCACGCCGAGGAAGCCGAGCATCGCTGCTTTCTCGGCGGGGCTTGCCTTGTCCCACAACGTGTATTTCAGGCTCGCCAGACGCGGTTCGTACCACTTCTTGAACGATTCGTTCTCAGCGAGTTTCTCGCCGGTGATCTTGAGCCCTTCGGTGATCGGGTCCTTCTTCTCTTCCTCGGTCGTGGTGGCGGGCGCGTCCTCCTTCTGCACCGTGGGCGCGACGCTGGCCGCGATGGGCTTGAAGTACGGATCGCCGGACGCAGGCCCGCTTTGCGGCTTGAAGAACGTCGCGTCGCGGTTCTGCGTGCCTTCGATTTTCCTGTATTTGCGCTTGCTCATCTGCCACCTATTGACGACGGCCGGGCGGACCTTCGGCGGGGGTCTGTACCAGCGATATCTCGGAGAAGTCGCTGGCGTTGCCCGCGCGATCGAAGGCGCGCACGCGATATCGGTAACCGGTGTTGAAGCGAAGATCTCCGGAATCCGCCGCGCGCGTGGTGGCGACCGACTTCAGTGTTCTGAAATCCGGGCAGAGCTCGCCGTCGCAGCGCTGGATCTCGTAGCGAACCACACCGATATCATCCGTGGCGGCTCGCCAGGAAAGGTCGATGGTCATCCTGGGCGCGCCGAATCTGAATTCCGCCACGAAACCGGCCGGCGCGCTGGGCGGCTGCTTGTCTATCACGGCCGGCTGTATGGACAGTTGATAGGTTCGGCTGCAACTGGCGCCGCCGGCCTCCTTCGAACCCACGATCAGGCCGAAACTGAAGCTTCCTTCGAGCGACGGCATTCCGGAAATCTTCGCGAACTCGGAATTCGGCACCGGCCTCTTCGGAGACCCGACCGGCAAGCGCAGTGTCACGCCATTGCACAGGAATTCGGCGCCGGCGACTTGCTCCTTGCAGCGAGCGCCCGCGCTCGTGCCGGTCGGCGCGCTGACGAACGCCCAGAACTTGCGCTCGCCCCCGCTGTTGAGCAGCTCGATGCGCGAATCGAAGGCGACGCCCACCTTGGCCTGGAAGACATGCGGCGGCTGTTGCGCGCAATCGAGTTCGAAGTCGATATCCTGCGACGCGGACCAGGCGTTTCCGCTCAACAGCAACGCGGGCATGACCCGCAGCAGCGATGCCGGGCGGAGAAAATCTCCGCCCGGCGCCCGCTTCGCGTGTGATCTTGAATCACTCACGATCCCGCTCCCACTACTTCTTCTTTCTGAGCAACAGGAGCAGTCCCACTATCAGCAGCAGGATCAGCCACCACCATTTTTTTAGCAGTTCGACCCAACCTCCCTGATGGGTCGGCGGCTTGGTCGGGCGCGCCTCGGGGCTGTACCAGGTGCCCGTGCCGATGGGCTTGAAGGCCTGCATGATCTGGTAGCTCTTGCCGAAGCCCTCGTGCCCCGTGATCATGACGTCGAACACGCAGTCGGCTTTCTCCTTCGGATCCTGCACCGCCGCGCATGCGGCCTGCGCCACGGCTTCGGTCGTGGGCTGCACCGGCGTCTGGCCGGGAACATCGCAGGACTCCGGCGAGTTGTACGGCCACTCATCGAGCGTGAACGTGGCGGTGTTGGTGCCCGACGCGTAGTCGAACAGGCTGGTTGCGTCGGTCACGCGCCATGCGTCGGCGAACTTCTCGTACAGTTGCTCGTAGCGCTCATCGATCGATTCGGGCTTGGGGCCGAGTGAGGAGCCATCGGGCAACGCGGGAATCCAACTACCCTCCGGGACGATGCCCATCGTGCCTTGCGTGGCCGAGGTCTGATACACCTTCAAGTTCAGATACCAGACATTCGGGCCGTT
Source organism: Lysobacter gummosus (assembly GCF_001442805.1). Taxonomy (NCBI): domain Bacteria; kingdom Pseudomonadati; phylum Pseudomonadota; class Gammaproteobacteria; order Lysobacterales; family Lysobacteraceae; genus Lysobacter; species Lysobacter gummosus. The sequence goes on from NZ_CP011131.1 coordinate 5,344,044, forward strand.
CCAGAACTGCGGCGTGACCACCACCTGAGTGCCGCGCGCGTCGACAATCTCGATGGCGCCATCGGCGGCCTTCTTGATGTGTCCATCGATGCCGCCCACGGCGGCGGGGCCTATGGAGGCGCCCTGCTCCCCGCTACTCGCCTTGAGCGTGATTCCACTGTCGGTGAGCGTCACCAACTTGCCGTTCACGCGCAGCTCCATGCCCTTGCGTGATTCCTCCACGTTCGGATTCGGCTGCAGCGTGACGCGGCTGCTGCCCACGCGGGTCGCCAAGGCGGTGTACACCGCGACACAGTGCTTGATACCCGTGTGTTCGTTGGTGATCGGGATCTTGGCCGTGGGCACCGCGGTCTGGCGCGTTTGGATCTCCAGGCGATCGTCGCGCAGCGCGGTGAATTCGCCGGCGCTCTGGAAGTCGTAGTGCAGGCCGTCGACGGTGGTCAGATGCGGGTCGCCCCAACCTCCGCCGTTGGAGCTGACGTGGAACAGATAGGTGCCCTTGCACGTCTGGGTGACATCGTTGGCATCGATGCTCGTCAAGCTGAACTGATCCTGCTCGCCCAAGGCCGCGGCAGTGCCGTTGATCGTGGTCTTGGCCGTCGATGGGTGGACGACGTCCTTCTCGGGAACTGTCACGGTAAGGCCAGCGCAGGTGAAAGGCCCCGTGCCCCCACACGCCAGGTTGCCTCCCGAATTCTCGAATACCCAGAACGAATCCTTGTTGGTCTCGATGTCCGTCGGAGCGATCACCTCGCCGGGCTTGGCCGCATAGGTAATCTCGAAATTAGCGCATGGGATGGGTAGGTCCTGCGCATCTGCCCGGGCCACTCCCGGGCCGACACTCGCCGCTGTAATCATCAACATCAGCGGCAGGCTCAGCTGCCAGGCGCCTCTAGCTTTTTCTCTACCTGCTTTCATGGGTTACTCCCTGTTGAATGATGACCCTGTCCGGCTCGATCGGTCGCAACAGCGCCTTGATCTCAGCCCGCACTCTCCTCAATCCAGCCATTGCACGAAAATTCGTTGTTCCCGCCACGGCAAGCTGATCACGCCGAAGCCCCACGGCAGCCGCGCCAGCAATACGTCCTGCGCGCGTCGCTCGACGGTGATGCGATGGCCACCGTCCACCGCTTCGAGCTTGCCGTCACGCAGGAAGAACTGGCTGCGCAGCCACGCGGCCGAGCTGCTGCGCAGCGCGGTCCAGTGACCGAGCACCGCTGCGAGCAGCGCGTCACAGGCCGCGATATCCGATGGCTCCAGCCAAGCCGATTCCAACGGCGTCTCGATGGCCAAATCGACCAACAGCTTGGCGAAGCCCAGCTCGTACTCCGGCGTATCGGCGCGGCCGGTGGCGATATAGCCGAGCAGTTGCGCGCCGCGCTGCCGCGCCTCGTCGTCCACGAAGCGGTTGCCTTCCAGCAGGCCACGATCGCGGAACAGCGTCTCAAGGAAGGGATGCAGCAGCAGGATTCCCACGCAGGGTAGATAGATGACCTCCCCTGTCGCCGACTCGACTTTGCGTTGTCGAGATTCCTGGCGTTGGCGGTCTGATGCGGATCCCGCTTGCACGAGTTGGTCGGCGATTGCCGAGGACTCGACTCCGCGCCCTCGAGGCTCTTGTTGCGGATGGCCTGACGCGGATGCCGCTTGCACGAGTTCGCCCGCGCTGGGTGCGGTTGGCGCGGCATGTTCCATCTCCTTGAACGCCGCTTCGCACCATTCACGCCAGAGCGCGGGCAAGGCCGCCACGGTCACCGGCCTGATGAAGGCAGCCGAGCCGCTGCCCGTGGATCCCCTCGCCACATCGAGTCGCCGACGCGATTGCTCCATCGCCAGCATGCAACGTTCAGCCAGCAGCGCGTGGACCAGACCGGCACCCGTTCCGCCGTCGCGCGGCGCGATGGACCACGCAATCACCGCGCTCCAGAATTTCAGGCGCCAACGGTGATTCAACGCGGCCGAATCCGATGGCCGCAGCTCACGCAAGGCTGGCGTGCAACCCTGTAGCGAGCCGGTGCCCGCGGCCAGCGTATCGAGCGCTTCGTCGTCCAGGGCATTGATCAAGCGCGTCAATGCGCGCGGCTCCTCGTGCAGCAATGCGCGTAGTACTTCGATGCGCCGCGCGTCCGCCGCTTCGACTGTTCTCGACCAACCCGAATCAGGAGCTGAGCCCCACCAGGGCAGCCGACCATGCCGCAGGAAGAATACGAAGGCCTCGAACTCTCCACCGTCCGCCTCGGAGATCTCAGTGGCGCGTTCACGCTTCGCTTCGGTGGCATGACTCTCGAGCAGCCTCTCCAACTCGGCCAGCAAGCGTCGCTCGAACTCCGGCGCCCAGTCGTCGCCCTCGATACGGCCCACGTCGATCTCGAGTCGCTCCAGTCGCAATAACTCGTGCGCTGGCGCCACCGAATCGAACACCGACGTCATGCCGGCGAGCAGCGGCTCGCGGCATGCGCGCGCCAGTTGCTCCTGGATGCCTGGCGCGGCGGCGGCGTCGCCGACCGTGAGCTCCAGTACCTGCCGCTGGATACGATGACGGTTAAGTGTCATTGGCGATCGCGTTGAGCGCCTCCACCAAAGAGTTGCGCGCGGCGGACACGGCCGCGGGCGCCGCGCCCGGAATCAGCACGGTGTCCAACCAGGTGTGATACCGGGTCTCGAAAGTGTCCAAGCTCGCCGTCGAAGCGCTCGCCGGCGATTCGCGGTCCACCCAGAACACCTTCACCAGCAGATGAGCCGGACAGCAACGCTGGATCATTCCCTCCACGTGCCTGCGGAACTCCGCGCTGCGGAAGCGATTCGGCATCGCCGCAACGCGGGTGGCGACGGCGGGATCCTGCGTGAAGTCTCGCGCGTAGCCCGATGGCAGCACCAGCGATATGCGATGGCTGTAGGGATCGCGTTCGCGCCCTTCGCCTTCGGGCAACGACAGGAAGGTGTCCGTGTCCGCTTGCGGCCGCAACAGCACGTGTTCCAGCAGATAGAGCGTCTCGGCAGCGTACTCGCGATACAACAACGCCACCGCGGCTTCGATTCCCGCCTGCGCCAACCCGACGCTGGTGAAGCTGCCCGGCCACACCGCCAGCAACACGCCCGTGGGATCGTGCAACTCGATCGCGAAGGTGTCGCCGATTGCGGGAACCACGTGATAGTTCCATTCGTCCGGGCCGTAGCGGAGCACGCGGCCGATGGACTGCTCCGCCAGCGCCACGGCGTCGGCCGCCGTGACGGCGTCGTAGCGCACGGCGCTGGCCAGCAACACCGCGCCCGCGGGCATCGCATTACGCAGCCGCCAGCGGCGGCCGATCAACCCTGGCGGCGCCGGTTCGTCGAAGATCTCGAAGAAGTCGCTGATGGGACGCAGCGCGCGACGTCGACGTGCATCGCGGATTCCGCTGTGATGAGCCACCCGCCGCTCGAGCGGCGACAGCGAGGCTTCGATGCGCACGGTGGCGAGTAGCGCCGCCAGCGCCGGCGCGGCCGCGTTCGCGGCGGCCAGGGAAGCGAAGGTCTGGAGACTCTCCGCGATCACCAGCGCCGCAGCTGCGTTGCCGTCGGCGAGCCGCAGCCGGAAAACGCCGCCGCCCGCGTCGAAGCCGGAGTAGTTGCTCGCTCGTCCTGCAAAGGCCAAGGCGCGCTCGGCCGAGATCGCGGCCATGACTTCGGTCTCGTCCGGAGCAGCGCTGCGCAATCGCGGCTGGCCGTCCGGCCGTAGCACCCAGCGGAAGCCCGCGCCATCGGCTTCGACGGTGAGAATCTCCGAGTCACGCTGGAAGGGACTGCTGAAAGCCAGCAAGCGCAGCGCGCTGAGTTCCGGCGTTTCGCGCAGCAACGCGGATTTCAGTCGCAGCAGGCGCGCGTTGGCGGCTTCGCGCCGCTCGGCGACCTGGCTCTCCTGTTGCGCCGGCGGCAACGAGCGTACATCCAGCTCGGCGCGCGCCCAGCGATGCACCTCCTGCGCCAGCGCCGTGGCCTCCTCGCCCTGGCGCGCGAGCCGGTGATCCAGCACGCGGTTGCGTCGGTCGAGCAAGCGTTCGCGAGTCTCCGCCGCGTCGCGAAGCGCGCGCGCCACCGCGTTGTCCGGGTCGGCGATGAAACTGGCCCAGTCGCCACTCGCGGGGAACCGCCGCAACAGACGCTGCGCGCCCGGCAGGTCGAATGGCGGGCGCGTGAAGTAGCTGGTCCCGGCCTCGCTGCCACCAGAATAGAAGCGATTGATGTTGCCCAGCTGCGCGGTCATGTCGCCCAGGAACTGTTCGAACAGAAGCAGATAGCCCTGCAGCTGACGGACCGCAGCGTGCCGCTCGGTGCCAGCGCTGTCCGGCAGCGCCGCCTCACCGGTGCCGAATAGCGCGGGCAGATCCATTTGCAGCGGCGTGTAGTCGGCCACCGGCAGCGCGTCGCCGGCGGTCACCGGCCAGACAGGCGAGGGTTCGTCGGTGAATGCCTCGTCCAGCGCCTGTTTCTGCATGCCCTGGAACAGGCTGAGCACCCGCGCAGTGTCGTAGGCCACCGCGACATCGTTGCGCACGACGGTGATGCGCGACTTGGCCAGACTCAGGCGCGGCCGGTAGCGCGCGATCTGCACCAGATGCAGACAGTCCTCGGCTCCCGAGGTGATGGGTCGGTTGTTGATGAAGTTCGCCAGGGTGAGATCGGTGACGGCGACGATGTCCCGCTCCGTCACGTTCTCAAGCGCGACCACATCGGTGCCACCGGCGCCGCGGCGCTGCATGATGATCCGCAGGATGTCGGAGGTGTAGATAACGTCCGGTACGGTTCGACCACTGCTGGCGCGGTCGAGGAATCCTCTGCGCAGCAGCGGGCCGTCGTAGATCAGCTCCGGATCGGACTGCGCGGCGCGACGTTCCGCCAGCGACTGAAAGCGCACGCGCGGCGACAGCGCAGAGTCGATGTCCATGAACATGCGCGCCAGCAGCGCTTCGACGTCGATGCCGCCGGTCACCTCCAGACGCGCGCTCACGCCGATTTCCTGTACCCGCGCCAGCCCGATGCGCACCGCCTGTTCGCCGAGATTTCGCCAGTGGGCGACGTATTCGGCCAACTGCTCGACGGCGACGGCCGCGTCGCGCACATTCGTTGCGAACTGCGACAGCGGCGACCCAGGCAGGCTCGATTCGATCGCCGTCCGCGCCGCGACCAGAATGGCCGGCACCACCAGGCCGGGCTGCGCGATCTGTTCCACCATGCGCAGTAGCACCCAGGCTTGCACGCTGCCCGGCGTACCGGAAAGATCTGTGTAGTTCACCTGGATACGGCCGAAGAAGCTGAGGTTCTCGGGCAACGCGCGCCAGAATTCTCCCGCGTCGGGGATCATTGCGATGGAGTTGAGCACCACGGGCTGGCGGAAAGGCGCGGCTTCGGCGTCGTCCCAGTACGGCAGCGCTATCTCGGTGTCCCATGTGTCGCCGGCCGCCACCACCGGCAGTTTATAGGTGTTGCTGTTGAGCTCGAGCTTGGAGAGCTCCACGAGCACTTCGTAGAGTCCGGCAGTGCGCGAGCGCACCGGCGCCAGGAGCGGCGCTACGTAGGTCAGCGGTGGATCGGCATCCACTTCGTAGAAAGCGATCTCGTTGTCGGCCGGATGGAAGATCTGCGCGTCGCTGATCAGCGGGTGATCCAGCAGCATCGCGCGCAGGTCCTGCCCATTCACCGGCCCCACCGGCAGCACCTGGTGCGCCGGTTCGAACTCGGCCTCGGCGTGAGTCTCGCCGCTGCGCAGCAGGTCGGCGATGTCGAGCTGCAGCTTCAGCCCCAACTCGGTCATCGCGTAGCTGGCGGCTTCCAGCAGGGTGATGCCGGGGTCGTGGGCGTTGTGATCCGTCCAACTGTCCTTGGCCCATAGGCGAATCCACTGCATCCCGTCTTCGCGCAGCCTGGAATAGTCCAGGCTCACCCGATCGGGCGGCGCGGTCGAGATGTGCAGCGTCTCGTTCACCGCGCGGCCTGCGTCCGTGCCTCACCCAGCGCACGCTCCAACGCTTCGACTTTGTCCGCGAGTTGCTTCACCGCGTTGATCAGCACGTAGGTGAGCGCGGAAGGATTGAACACGCGCAAGCCATCCACGCCATCGGTGTTGGAATCCGCCGGCAGTCTCTCCACCGTCTCGGGCAGAATTTCCTCGATCTCTTGGCCAAGGATGCCCACGCCTTCGAGGCCGGCGCGCGTACCCGCCAGGCCGTTGTAGCGATAACGCACCGGCCGCACGCGCCGCAGCTCGGCCAGGCCGGCGTCCAGGTCGCGCACGTCCTCCTTCACTCGCGAGTCGGAGGTGAATGCCCAAGTGCCGTTGCCATCGTTCTTGAATGCGCTGCCGGCCACCTGCAGCGCCGCACCGCCCGAGCCGACGAGTTCGGACTCGCCACCGATCACCACTTTGCCGGTCCCGGTGATGCCTAGCCGCACGTCGGTGCCGTTCTGACGCAGGCTCAGCACCTGCCCGGCCGCCGCGTTGAGATGTACCACGCCGGTGTTCGACTGTCGCAGCGCGTAACTCGCATTCACCGCGCTGACGTCCGCGCCCAATGCCCGATGTCCGTACACCGCGAAAGCGGCGAAGGGGCCGCCGCCACTGCCGACCATGGCGTTGCCGAAGCGCACCTGTTCGGCCGGCCCGGCGTTCGCGCCCAGCGCCACTTCGAGTTTCGCGGCCGGCTCCGCCGCCGCCGTGCCGACGCCGACGCGGCCACCGTTGTAGGCGATCGCGCCCGCGAACCCCGCCACGGGCGCGAATCCGCCGCTGCCACCGCCGCCGACGTTGCTCCAGCTGGCGCCATTGTTGACCTGCAGTTGGCCGCCGTTGAAACGCAGCCCACCGGGGATGTTGGCCACGGCGCTGTCGCCCAGGCGCAGGCCGCGCGCGAGCAGCAGCGTACCGTCGGAGTCCAGGTTCAGACCGTCGCTCGCCTTGTTCATGCAACTGTCGATAAGGTCGGCGAAATTGCTCGCGTCCGGCCGGTCGCCGTTCTTGAAAACTCCCTTGAGGAAGTCCCGTGTTTGGCTGCTCATAAGTCAGTACTCCGCTCGTGTTGATGTTGGAAATCTCATGACGTCTCCAACCCGACTTCTAAATCGAGACCGACGGTCATGTAGCCGATGCCCATGGTGGTCACGCCCGAGCACACTTCTTCTCCAGGCGCCACGGCTGTGATGAGGTGCTGCGGATGCGAGACCAGGATGGCGTGCGCCTGGGTGGTGCCGGCGGCCTCGACCGCGCGCCCGACGATGAAGTCGTCGCCCATTCGCATCTCGCCCAGACCGGGCTTGGGCTTCGGATAAATGACGAAATCCTCGCCGATGGCCATCGTGCCGATGCCCTCGGCCTTGCTGCCCGAATACGTGTGATAGACGCGCAGGCCGACCAGGTGATCGACGTACTCGCGCCCTTCGATGAAGGCGAGGATCTCCGAACGATAGATGCGCGCGCCGAACTGGATGTCCTCGCCGTCCTGATACGCCCATGGCGACAGGAAACGGCGCAGGTCTTCATTGAGCACGCCGCTGTAGTAGCCCGGATCGCGACCGCGCGTGAACACCACCTTGGCTTCGACGCGAATGCGTTCGAATACCGGCCGGATCACGTGCAGGTTGAGGAACGGCGTCGCGAGGCCGCCGAAGTACTCCGCGATTCGCGCCAACAGTTCCTCGGCCGCGCGCGGCTCCAGCGGATTGGCGACACCGCCGCGACGCAGGTTAGGAATCACCACGAGCGCCGCATGGCCGGCGCGCGCGATGCCGTCGGCGTCGCTGTGCGGCAGGCACTTGGCCTTGAACACTTCCGGGAAGCGCTCGAGCGCCAGCCGCTCGATATCCCAGGGCGTGACAGCCCGATGGCGGTGACGCAGCCGCTCGCTGGCGCGGCGGATATAGTCTTCATCGCTGTCCGGGCCGCGGCCGTCGAAGGAGGCGCGCGGCTGGGTGATGCTGCGGATGGCGGCATTGCGCTGAACCAGCGCCTTGATGGTGGCGACCGGCAGGCCCTGACGCAGATGCGCCGCGAAATCCGCGAGCGGCGCCGTGCCCGGCTCGAAGCGGGCGAGAGCCGCCTGCGTGCGGATCGACAGCGTGCGCGCCGCGCTCTCAGGCGACTGGTCGATGGCGGCGCGCAACCACACCAGTCCCGACGGCAGGCTCTGGTGCGCCAGCGTGGCCTCGGCGGGTACCTGGACAGCGATGATGCCCGAGCTCTGGAACCCGAGCGTGCTGTCCATGAGCAGCGAACCCGCGCTCAACGGCCGCCACTCGTCGCCGGCAGCGAGATAACTCCACCTCGTGTCGCCGGTGGCCAGCGCATTGGCCGCCGTGGCCGTGCCCGCGTCGATCTCGAAGTACAAGGTGAGCGCGCCGGGCGGTTGCAGGTTGCGAACGCCCAGCAACAGCTCCGCGCGCCCATCCAGCTGTGGCACCAGCCGGGCCTGCGCAACGCGCGGCGCGCGAATGGCGCCATGCGGCCCGACCACGAAGTACGCCGCCGGCTGGTCGTCATTAGGCACCAGGGTCGCAGTGGCGTGATAGTCGAGAGTCAGCGAGTTCAGCACCGGCGTGTAGGGCTCGCTGGGCAACCGCGGCTTCTGCCCCGAGGTCCACGTCGCCAGCGCCATGGCTTGGTGGGCGTAACGCCGCGCGAATACCGGATGACCGAAGGCCTCGAAGGGCACCTCGCTGGCGAAGATCGCGAAATCGTCACGCGTGGGTTCGCTGAGCACCAGACGCGCGAAACCGGCACGGCTGCTCGCGGTGAAGGCGTCGGGCACCTGCAGGTCGGGTTGTTCGCGGTAGTCCAGCCCCTGCAGCGCGAAGTTGAAGGCGCTGGCATTGGCGGTGATCGCGTTGACGTCGGTGGTGACCGGTTCGAACAGCGTCTGGTTCACCAGCAGTCGGCGGAACACGCGCTCATGCAACAAGTCCACGGTGACACGGAAGTTGTTCGCGAAAGTGTCCGTCAATGTGTTGTTGATGAAATCGAAGTACTGGCGGTAGTGCTCGAACAGGTCGTCCGGCGGCGACTTCCACTCCAGGTTGAAGGTCAGCGAATCCAGTTTCTTCGAGAACACCTCTGTGCTGCCCACGTAGAACACGCTGCCGATACGCGGCTGGCTGCCGAACAGCGGCATGGGCTTGTTGGCGTCGAGCGGGATCTCGTCGTTCTGCACCACTACACCGCGCAGTCCGATCACTTTCACTGCGAGGTCGATACGCTCGACATTGAAGCGGTCGAACAGATCGAAGGCGCCGGATGCGCCACGCACCAGGCAGCGCAGCACGGGGCGGTCGCTGATCATGCCGGCGCCGTGCAAGGCCGAATCGAAGGCAACGATCGCCGGCGCAGCCGAGCCGATGTCGATGGTCAGGTCCAGCGCGGGCAGGCCCGAACCGCCATTGGCCATCAGCGTGGCCACGACGTGATCCGGCGTAAGCCAGCCCTGCGCGCCCGACAAGCTGACCGTGACCGCCTCGGTCAGACCTTGCGTATTCACCGGCTCGGCGGTGCTCGCGCGCAGGTGCGCGCGCAGCGTGATGCGACGCTCGCCCTCGGCGAGGCTGAGGATGGGCGCGACCACGGCGAAACCCAGCGGCGCCTCCTGCATGAAGCGCTGCGAGACATCGAGATCCAGCTGGCGCCGTCCGAAGGTGTAGCCGCCCGGCCCTTCGAGTGCGTCGAAACCATCGGCGACGAACACGCGGCGATGATGCTGGCTGTCCTCCTCGACCACCCTGCGGCGCAGCTGTGCCACGATCGCGGCGTTCACCACGATCTCGTTCTGTAAGGCGTAGGTCAGCGGACGGCCCGCGCCGTCCTTGCCAGCGTCCAGCAAGGTACCTGCGGGTAGCCGCGTCGCGGCCGCGTTCTGCGCCAGCTCGAGGATGGCGTGCACCCAGTCGCGCTCGGGCGCGTGAAGCTGCAGCCCTAACTGCTTCACGTAGTAGTACAGCAAGTGGCGGCGCGTCAGTTCGTTGAGATCGTCCTGCAGGTGCTGGAACAGCTTGAGGAAGGTGAGGAACAGCACCAGATGCGGCGGCCAGTCCGAGCGCGAGGCCAACAGCAGTTGCAACTCCTCCGTGGAGCGCATGCGCCCGCTGCCGGGCGCCAGCAACGTTTCCAGCAACGCTTGCCAGTCGCCGGTGGATTGGCCGGAGAGATCGTAGTAACGCACTTCGGCTGCGACGCTATACGCGTAGTCGAGCAGATCGGCGAACGAGCGCTCGTCCGGCACGACATAGTCCGCCTCCAGTCCGGGCAACAGTCTCTGCAACTGGTTGGTGCCGTCGGGCCTCAGCAGGTGTCCATAGCGGCGGAACGTATCCATGCTCAGCCCTTCGCCTCCTGATGATCGAGGTAGAAGGGATAGACCAGGTTGGTGCGCGTATTGGTGGCGCGCACGGTGTAGTCCAGGCGGATCAGGATGAGCCCGGTCTGATCGGAGGCAGCTTCGAAGTCGACGCGATTGAGCTCGATGCGCGATTCATAGAACAGGATGGTGTTCTCGATCTCGCGCGCCAGGTACGAGCCGAAGGACGTTGACAGCGGCTCGAACATCAGCGCATCGCGCTTCCAGCCGAAGCCGGGGCGCATCACGCGCTCGCCGAGACCGGTGGACAGCAGGATGTCGAGGCTCTGACGGATATCGTCTTCGGCCTGCGCCATCGCGACGCTGCGTCCCTGGTTGCTGAAAGTGACCGGGAACGACCAGCCCTTACCGAGGAATTGAGGACTGTCGGTCACGATCAACCTCCAATCATCACGGTGAAACAGCCGACAACGAGACTGCCGCCATGTGCGGTGCTGTCACCCAGACGCGCGGCCGGCATGCCCGCGATCATCACGCTGCCACTGCCGGCCACCACGGAGTCCGAAGGCCCGGTGCAGATCAGCATGTCGCCGACGCGCAGTGCGGGCATGCCGCCGATCATTACCGTCGGCGCACCGGGCAACGCTGGGCCACCCACGTGCGGCACCGTGCCGGTAATCATTGGGCAGACGTGCATGTCGTTGGCGCGCGCGGCGGGAGGCATGGCAGCGATCCGTTCCTCAGTTGATCATGACCATCGACCCTTTGAGGGTCAGGTTGCCGCTGCTGGAAACCTCGGCCGCGCCTTGCGCCTTGGCTTCCAGCGTGGTCTGCGCCTCGAAGGCGATCTTGTTGCCCTTGGCTTCCAGCTTGGTCTTGGCGGTGACCGCCACGGCTTTGTTCGGACTCTCGATGACCACGCCGTCCTTACCCAACACCAACTTGTTGCCGCTCTGGTCTTCGAGCGTGATGCCGCCGTCCTCGTCGCTGAGGACGATGCGGTTATTGCCCGGCGTCTTCAGCGTTATGGCTTTCTTGTCGTCGTCGAACTCGAGCGTTAGCCCGCTGCGCGACACGTAAGCCTTCTGATGGTTGTCGGCGGTAACCTCGAGCGGCGGCGCTTTCTTGCTGCTGTGGAGCATGCCGAGGATCACCGGCTGCGATGGGTCGTCGTGGAAGAAGCCCAGCACCACTTCGTCGCCCTTCTCGGGACGAAAGAACGTGCCGCGCTGATCGCCCGCGTCGAGCGTGGCCACGCGCGCCCACACGCCCTGCTCGCCCATGCCGGCCAGCGGCACTTTCACGCGCACGCGGTGCTCCTTGCCGGGATCGCCGTCCTGTTCGGTGACCACGCCCACTTGCAGTCCATGCACGGCGGCCGCGAGTCCCGCGGCCGGCAGGTGGTTCATCGCCACGCGTGCGGCGTGCGGCTCGCGCGGCAATCCGAACTCGGCATCGGTGGTCCACTTGCCCGAGCTGAACTCGTGGCGCACGGCGGTGACGTACACCTTGCCGTTGAAGCGTTCGCTGAAGCGCGAGAGCTGCAGCACGGTTCCCGGCTTGACCGCCGTCAGGCCCGTCAAGCGCACGCGGCCGCGTGCCGCGGCCAGTCGCGCGCGCAGCAGCGCGCCGTCGGCCCACTTCTGCAATTCCTCGTGGGCCAGGCTGCCGCCATGCCAGAGCACATCCTCGGAGCGGCCAGCGGCGGCGCTCAACTTCGACGCACTCAGATTTCCGTTTCCGCTCCAGCCCGGATCGGTGGCATTGACTTCCTGTAACGCCTGCTCCGCCGGGTCCCAGGCAACGGCGCGGATGGCGCCCGACTGAGTCCGTGCGTCAATCTCGGCGTCGAACTCAAGTACGGTGAAGCCGAAGTTGAGATCCATCGCGGGCTGGTCGTCCAGCGCCGGCTTGATCGTACTCATCTTGCCCGCGTTGACGAAGCACAACTGCCCGGCAGCCTCGACACGGCTCACCAGAAAATCCCAGTCGCTGGACTGGTACTGCAACAGTTGCGGATGCTTGACCTCGCTGCTGGCGATCTTGCCGGCGCTCACGCCGGAACCTGGATACTCGCCCAGTAGCTTGGAAGCCACCTCGCTGTCGCTCATTTCCTCGAAGTAGCGGTTGTGGCGAACCAGCGTCATGACGAACACCGGGTCGCGGCATTCCAATTCCAGCCAGGACGCGCCGTCGCGCGACACGATGCGCTGGGTCAGGATGACGCCGCCGAAGATGACCTCGGTTTCACCGTGGTAACCGGCGGACACTTCAATCTGATTGCCCGGCACGAACAACTCGCCGGTGCTGCGCGCGAAGTCGCCGCGCGCAGCGTCGCCGTCGCCCACGCGCAGGCGCGCATAGGGCACGCGGTTGGCCTGACTGACCACTTCCACGCCCTGCAGGGTCACGGTGCGCGGTAGTTCGGTGCCGTTGACACGCACGGTGAGCGTGATGACGTCGGTGGAACTCTCGATGAGCTGCGCGCTCATGACTTCACTCCCACCGGCGGAAAAGCCACGCGGCTGGCTGGGCGCAGCCGGCGGAAGTTCACCAGCTTGTTCACGCGCGCCACCTCGAGATACAGCTCGGGTTTGCCGTAGATGTCGTGCGCCATGGCCGGCAGCGTGTCGCCCTCGCGCACGTCCCGCAGGTGCGTGAGGTCGGGTGAAGTCGCGTTCTTCTTGCGCTCGGCCAGCGCCTTGGGCACGTGCTCGCAGAACGAGCAGCTGGCGATGGCGCGCAGCGGCGTGCCGTCGGGCTTGAACAGCGTGTAGCGGTAGCTCACCGAGCTCAACACGCAGGGGAACACCAGTGTGCCCCAGACCATGAGCAGCTCGCGCGGCCGGTGGATGGTGCCGTTGAACTCGTACACCAGCCGGTCGAACTTCTGGATCTCGTCCATGATCACGAACTTCTTCGGGCCCGACAACGCCGAGGCGATGGCGCCCACCAGCGGAATGTCGCCGAGCTCGGAGGGCTCGGGTACGACGCCGGTGCCGTCGAACAGAAATTCGAAGGAGAGATTCACGGGCGGCGTATTGTTGTACAGCGCCTCGGTGGCGGTATCGCCCTGGCCGGTCTGCCGCGAGTAGTTGATGATCTTGCTGAGCGTGTACGTGCTCGGATTTACCTGCAGCACATACGTGTCCTTCGGATCATCCGAGGGGATGGGCTTGTCCTCGGGGTTGGCCGCCGGTTTGAACGCACGCAGTGTGAGCTTCTCGAGCTTGCCCTTGTCGAACAGCATCAGCGTTCCTCCTTGCGCTCGAGAATGCGCATGACTTCGCGCACACAGGCTTGCACCAGATCGCCGCCGGAGGACGTGGAATCGCCGTCGCCGGCGGGTGCCCCGCCCTTGTCCTTGCCGTCCTTGCCTTGGGGCATGCCGCAGCTGCCTGGACCACCGCCCCCCGCCGTGGCCGGATCCACCGTGGCGCGAATCACCAGCTCGCGGATCTCGATGGGCATCAGATGCTCACTCCCACACTGCCCGTGATCGCCGCCGCCGCATCCAGCGCCACGCTCGCCGGGTCGTAGTACTTGAAGTACTGGTACTGCAGCGCCAGCGACTCGACCAGGATCTCGTTGCTGCCGGCGTTGATGCCGGAAACCTCCAGTCGCTTCGGCACCGCGCCAACCACGTACCAGTTGTAGATGGGCAGGTGTTCGTCATCGAGCAACGAGATCAGCACGTTGGTGGGCTTGTACTCGAACTGCTCCATGGCCTTGCGCGCCCAGTGCAGCACGCCCGAACCCATGAACTTGCCGCGTTTCAGCACCAGTTCGCCGAACTGCAGGTTCTTCGGCAGCTGATGCGCGTAGCGGTTCTCGCCACCCTCGGGCCAGCTCTCGAACTCCGTGCTCACGGTAAGCCCGGACACTTCTTGCCAGCGCGTGTCGTAAGGGAACTGCGGCAGCAGCTCGAACACCACCAGGAAGTGGAAGCCCGGATGCGGGTAGCTCAGGTCCATGGATCAACCGTTCTCCATGGTCAGACCCTCATGGGCCAACACCAATGTCTCGATCGCGGTCTCGTTGCCGGAGGCGTTCAGGTCGGTGGAAGTCACCTTCGTCGGCCAGGCGTTCTTCACCTTCCAGATCACCACCGGGTCGTGACTCTCGTTGAGCAGACTGATGGTGATGTCGCGGCGCTCGACGGTGTTGAGCGCCACGGAGTTCCACCAATCGTAGAACTCGTTGTCGCCCGCGAAGATGCCCCGCTTGAGCGTGAGATCGCCAAAGGTCTGCATGCCTGGCATGCGAATCTTGTGGTACTCCTTGCTCGCGCCGTCGCGGTACTCGATCTTGTCGGTAGTGACTTCGAGCCCGCTCACTTCCGTGAAGCCGATGCGGGTGCCACCCCACTGCACTTCGAAGTGGAATTTCGGTAACGGATACTCAGCCATGTTCTCGTCTCCTTGAGGCGTGGGTTAGGAGGTCTGCATCTTGTGCGCGAAGCGCAGCACGATGAATTCGGCCGGGCGAACCACCGCCATGCCGACCTCGACGATCATTCGGCCCTCGAGGATGTCTTGGGCCGTCATGGTCTCGCCCAGGCCGATCTTGACGAAGAAGGCCTGTTGCGGAACCGCGCCGGCGAGCGCGCCCTGGCGCCACTGCACGGTGAGGAAGTTCTCCACCATGGCGCGCACGCGCACCCAGGTGCTGCGGTCGTTGGGTTCGAATACGAAGACCTCGGTGGCCTTCTTGATCGATTCTTCGGCCATGTTGAAAAAACGGCGCACGGGCACGTAGCGCCACTCGTTGTCATTGCCGGCCAGCGTGCGTGCGCCCCAGACCAGCGAGCCCTTGCCGGTGAACGTGCGGATGGCGTTGATGCTCTTGCCGGTGCTGGAGACGTTGAGATCCTCCTGCGCCTGGTCGTTGATCTTCACCGCCACGCCGCTGATGTCGGCCAGCGAGACGTTGGCCGGCGCCTTCCATACGCCGCGCATGCGATCCACCGCCGCATAGACACCGGCCACCGCACCTGAAGGCGGCTGCAGAGTCATTACGCGGTTCACCTGTTCGAGGATGTTGGCGAACACCGGATGCTTCTCGAACAACCGGTTCTGCGCCTCGTCGGCCAGGAACTCCACACTGGTGAAGATGGCGAGAAAGGCGGCCGCGGGTGGATCGAATAGCCGGCGCAGCGCCGAGGCCGCGTTCAACGCCGTAGTGCGCACGGAGGCATCGGTGAACACGTCGGCACTGGCCGCAATGGCGGTCGCGTTGGCGTTGGGCGCGATCCATGGCGTGCCGTTGAGCGCGGCGTAGTCAGCTGCCACGTCGCCAACCAGACGCGTGGTCGAGATGGAACTCATGACGCCTGCATTTTTCTCGTAGGCGATCAGCGCCGAGATGCCTGCTACGAGCTCAGTGTTATTGCTCAGATCGGTCACCGCCAGATTCACCGCGGCGGGTAGCGACGGCGCCGCGGTCTGCAGCGCGCGCAGCGCCAGCACCACGGCGCGCGCCAGGATCACCAGGTTGGCGAATCGCTGGCGTATGGTGGCCACCGGGGTCGCGGCCGCGGTTTGCCGCAGCAGGTCGAGGAAGTTCGCGTAATGCGCGCTGAGCTGGCCGATGTTCGCGCGGGTGAGCGTGAGCGCGTTCGGCCCGGTCATGGCCGAGGTGTTCACCGTGCCCACTACGGTATTCACCGCGGTGTCGGCCGCTCGCGCCGAGATCACCAGACCGTCGATCGCCGCGTCGCCGGTCAAGGTATTGACGGCCGCCTCAGTGAGGGCAACCAGCGCCGGGTTCACCAGATTGAGCTGGCGGAAATCCACGTCCGGCCGATAGATGGTCCGCACCCAGGGGTAGTAAGCCGCGCCGTAACGCAGCGACGACATGCCCACGTTCTGACGGAAGTCGCCGATGGGATCCAACGCCAGCGAGGATGGCTGGTCGCCCTGCACCAGATCCATGACGACGAAGCGGTCCTGCAGCTTCTCGCATTGCGCCAGTGCCGCGACTTGCAACGAACCCATCTCGACGGCGCTGAGCGAGACGCCATCGGGGAACACCAGAAGCGTAGGATCGTCCACCGCTTCGACACGCGACAATCCACCGAGCAGGCCGGCCGGGGTGGTGGTATCGCCGAGCGCCGGAGCGTCGGTATACGACCCCACAGAAACGACATAGCAGGGACCTCCGCCGTTGGCGTAGTAATGCCGCAGGGCGGTAGCCAGGTAATAACGCCGCTCGGCGTCGGCCGCGTTGCGCGGCGATACCGCACCGACCGAATTGCCGGCGGCGGTATCGACCACGACGCGGTAGCTGGCAGGGGTGAAATCGCCGCCGTAGAACTGCTGGTACTCGAGCAGCGAGCGGATGCGTGTGGGCACGAAACGCACGTCGTTGCCGGCTGCGTTTTCCGCGCGTTCGCTGTAGCCGATAAACACGGGGACGGCGGTTTCCACCGCCACCACGGAAGGCGCCAGCGTGGAGATTTCCTCCACATAAACACCGGGGGTCTTGTACGCCATGGATCAGGACTCCTGCATTTTGTGCGAGAAACGCAGCACCACGAATTCGGCCGGCCTTACCACCGCCATGCCGATCTCGACGTTCATGCGGCCTTCGAGAATGTCCTGCGCGGTCATGGTCGATCCCAGGCCGACATTCACGTAGAACGCGTCATTGGGCTTGGCGCCGGCCAGCGCGCCGTCGCGCCACTGGATGATCAGGAAGTTCTCGATCATCGCCTTGACCTTGGCCCAGGTGCCCGCGGCGTTGGGCTCGAACACGAAGGCCTCGGTGGTCTTACGCGTCGACTCCTCGACCATGTTGAAGAAGCGACGCACCGACACGTAGCGCCATTCGTTGTCGTTGCCGGCCAACGTGCGCGCGCCCCAGATAAGAAAGCCCTTGCCGCTGAACGCACGCAACGCGTTGATAGTCTTGCCGCTCGGCTCGACGTTCATGTTGTCGTTGAGGTCTTGGTCGATGCGCACGCTGAGGTCGAATACCGAGGCCAGGCTCTCGTTAGCCGGCGACTTCCACACCCCGCGTGTCCGGTCCACCGTGGCGTAGATGCCGACCACGGCCGCGGCAGGCGGCAAGGTGACGGCGAACCGCGCCAACTCGTTGCGCGCGTTGCCGTAGATCAGCGGGTTGGAATCCGGTGAACCGGTCTTGAGCGCCGCCAGCGTCATGCCGTTGTGCGGGCTGGGCCTCGTCACCGTGCCGTCGTCGTTGCGGCGCGCGACTTGGGTGACCGTGATGGTGGACTCGTCCCAATTCCACGCCATGGTGGTTCGGATGTACGGGTGATACGCCGCGCCGTACTTCAGATTGCGCGTGCCGATGCCGTTGCGGAACGCCGTGATGCCGTCGCTGCCGGGTTGGTCGCCATCCCACAGATCGCAGACCAGGAAGCGGTCCCCCAGCCTGGCGCACTGGTTCAGAGCCTGCACCAGCACCGAGTGATATGCGGCCCGCGTGGCGGCGAGATTGGCGGCGATCTCCGCGGGATTCGCGCCCGCTGCGGGGCGCATCCCGCTTAGATCGGGGAAGACGATGAGCGTGGGCTCATCCTCACGCGCCAATGCTTCCAGTCCCGCGATATGCGCATTAACGATATCGCTGGTCACCGCGCTGGCGGCGTAAGTTCCCACGCTCACGATGTAGCAGCGACCGCCGCCGTTGTCGTAGAAGTGACGGAGCGCGTATGCCAGGCGGAACCGTGCATTCGCTCCCTGCCCCGGATCGGCCACGGGCGTCGCCACGTTGCCGTCCTCGTCCAGGGCGATGACGAAACCTCCGATCTCCGAAGCGAGGCCGAAGATCTCCTGGAATTCCAGCAGCGAATTCACCGCCACGGGACGGTTGAGAAGATTGGTGCCCTTGTACTGCGCATTACGCGTGTAACCAAAAAAAGCCGGGATCGCGGTTTCGACCGGCACCACGGACGGAGGAAATTTCGATTCCTCCACGATGTACACGCCCGGCGTTCTCAGATTAAGAGCCATGGGTTACGGTCCTACGGTTAGGTTCGGCAGATGGGTTTCAGAAAACCACTCGGCGTTCTGGCGCCGCAAGCAGTTAGCCTCGGGTGCAGGAAGCAGGATCTCTTCCGAAACGGGTGTCGCCGAGACGTCGGCCTGCAAGTACGATCCCGCGCCGAAGCGCGACAGCGGACGCGCGTTGGCGGTAACGAGAACACGCGGGTCCGCGCCTTCATGCGCGACGTCCGCGCCCGCGCCGACCGCCTGCGCCGCGGGAAAGATGTAGCGCCAACGTGTCGAACGATTGAGGAAACGCAGCGTGTAGCGCGGCGAGCGCAGCGCGCCGGCTCCGTCGAGCAGCGCGTAGTCGGCAGTGCCGCGATCGATCTCGATCACGCCGAATGCGGCCGCCGAGCGCGCGTCGGCTGCGATGAAGATGGATGTCGTATGACCTGGAAACAGCGTATCCGCGTCGTCCAGAAGTTCGAGGCGATAGGTACCCGATGGCAGCGTACGCAGATCGACCTGTACTTGGCTCAACAGGCCCTGCTCCGCCGAAAAGTTCTGCTCGGAAGCCGGTGTCGCTGCGCCGGCACGCGTCACACGCACGGTGGCGCGCGGCAAGGCGGCCGCGGTGATGTCGAACGTCGCGAACGCGAAGTCGGCGCGCATCGCATCCGAGACACTGGCGTACTGGTTGCCGAGCAACGTGCCTGGCTGCCATTCCGCCGCATTGGTCAGATCGGTCCCCGGCGTATCCACGAGCGCGCGGTATACGCGGTTCGCAGCAAGAACCATCGCCCCGGATTGATAGGTTGCGCTGGCGCTGAAGGTGTCGGCCGGAATTCGGCGCCAGTCCGCCACAACCGGCGTCGCGGCCGGCCCGGTGTCGCGCAGCGCGAGAAACAGATCGAACGTCGAACCCGCAGCCTGAGAGTACACATCGCCGGCGACATACCGGCTCGTCGCATCGAACACCCGGATCGGCCGCGAGAGGTTGCTGACGCCGGCCACGCGATTTTGTGCGTCGTTGCCAAAACGATAGAAGCGCGAAGGCTGCCCGAGCTCGGTGTAGTTTGCGAACCGCGCATTACGCACACGCAGCAGAAAGGCCAGTCTGAAGGTATCGTCAGGTGCGATTATCGGCTGCGGCGGTGTCGAGGCGTCAACCTGCGCGGCGACGAGGAATCCCGTGCGTGTAGCGCGGAATAGCAGCTTGTGGCCCGCTAATGTTGCGATCGTGGCCGCGTCGGGCTCGATCTCGAAAACCTCGGCAACCGAGTACAACGCCGCCAGCGAAGACCGATCCGCGTCCGACTGCGCTTCGAGTACGACCTCGCCACGACTCAGGAAATAGTCGTGCGCGATGTCGACTTCGAACAATGTCCGGTAGCGGATCATGCCGTCGCATCCCGGCTCAAGACGTCGATCTCACGGATGATGCCGCCGCCCGTCAGCACACGGTCGTCCGAGATCGTCACCAGACGTCCGCGGTATAGAACAGAAACGCCCTGCTTGGCCCCAAGAAATCCCCAGAGGTGATTGACCTCCTCGAACTTTGGCGAGAGTAAATCCATCGTCAGCGAGAACTCCGCGATCGGCGGCTGAGGCAGCGCTCCGGGTGAATTCGCCAAGGTGAACTGTTGCTTGCCCTGAAAGAACGTAAGCACCTGCGACAGCCGGCGCAACGCCGTGCCGTAGTTTCGATAGTTCGCCGTGAACAACAGGAACAGGTTCAAATGGATCGGGCGGTTACGATAGGCGACGTCGGACGAGCCGACGCTCGCGAACGACCTGCCGTTCTTTAAAGCGCGTTCCTCCTCGAGATTCACGAGCGTCAGCACGATGTGGTTCTCGAGTTCCGTCGCAACTTCCGGCCGATCGAGCTGAGCCACGTTTCCCCATACGGTTTGCACAGGCGCGCCGGGCCCGCCGCCATCCGACTGCGCTATGTAGTCGTTGAGCTGCTTGATCAGCAGTGTCATCGCCTCGACCATCATGTGTCGCGCTCCTTAGCTTCGATCTCCATTCCCGGTGCGCCGTCGGCAGTGCAACCCGAGCATCCGAACAAGGTCGTTCCGTCATTTAGACGATACGAGGTCAGCATGTTGCACTTGATGAGGTAGTCGACCGCCGCCTCGAGCACTTCGCTCTCGGCCGGCGAACGCTGGATCACGAGCCACCACGCGATTCCTTCGAGCGTGTCGCAAGCATCGGGATGGGCATCGCAATATCGTTTAATGCCAGCAGCAACCTCCTGCACCGAACGAGTCACCAGCGAATCTCCGTTCTCACTCGCTCAATACAGAGCAAGTTCCTTGCCAATGCGGGACTCGACAGAATTCTTAAGAAAATCGCGGCCTTACATTGCGAGGGTGGCAAGGCGGGTCGAAAGCCACCCGGGTCCGTGCAGGTTTCAGGGTGCGAGATGACCCAGGACAACCGTAAGCTCCCTCACCCGCCACAGCGCTGAAAGCGGAACTTTCTGGCATGTCCGCGCCAGGATGTTCCGATGAAGACTTCGAAGTTCACCGTCTCGATCCTCAAGCAGGCCGATACCGGCGTGTCGGTGATGAACATCTGCCAGCAGGCAGACATCAGTGCGGCGATGCATTTCAAGTGGAAGAGCAAATGCGGCGGGGAGAATACAAAGCACTGCGTTCCCACGACTCACTGGAGCGACCAGACGCCAAGCGAGGTACGCCAACAATCCTCCAGGTGTTCGACTTGCTAGCTGCGTACTTGACGGGGTGCTTGCGCAATGCGCGCGCGAGCGACGACGCTCAATACGTCGAACTCGGAAGAGATTTCAATCGAACAATGCCGAGCGTCGGCGCAAAACGCTTAATCTCTGACGACGTAGCCGATGCCGTAGCGTTTCAAGAGCTTGCCCATCGCGCGGCGCTCCTTGCCCGCGAGCGCCGCGGCTTGCGTCACGTTTCCGTGCGTGCGGTGGATCAGCTCGGTAAGGTAGGCCCGGTCGAACTGCTCAAGAGCATGTGCTTTGGCCAGGTGGTAGCTCGTTGCAAGGGCATCCGTTTGCAGAGGAAGCGCCGCACACCGCTCACCTAATAGCGCGCGCTGCTGATCGCTGTCATTGAATTCACTGGGCGCTCGGATTAGAAGCTCTCGACCTTCGCAGATCAGGTATTCGCGATGCACCAGGTTCTCCAACTCCCGGACGTTGCCGGGCCAATCGTAGTGGAGGAACCAGGACAGGGTATGACTGTGAAGATCTTTTTCGCACGATGCATAGCGACGAGCGAATTCACGCAAGAAGTACTTAGAAAGAAGCGGGATGTCCGCACCTCTTTCGCGTAATGGGGGGACAGTAATCGACAGAAGGTTCAGCCGATAATAGAGGTCGCGGCGAAAGTGTCCCGCCTTGACTTCATCTTCGAGGCACCCGTTGCACGCGGCGACGACGCGAACATTGGATGCTTCTTCTCGCTGACCGCCTAAGGGGCGATAGCATCCGTCTTGCAGGAAGCGGAGAAGAGAGACTTGTGCCTTCAGCGGCAGCGCATCTATTTCGTCGAGAAAGAGGGTGCCGCGATCAGCCAATCGGATGAGTCCTGCAACCTCTGCTCCTGCTCCCGTATAGGCACCAGCACGATGACCGAACAACTCATTCTCAATCAGATCCTCGGGCAAGGCACCGCAATTGACGGGCACAAACGGATAACTGGAGCGCCGCCCGAGGTAGTGCGTAGCCCTGGCAACCAATTCCTTTCCTGTCCCCGTTTCGCCTCGGATCAGTACTGTGGCATCACCGTGACGTGCCACCCTGCCCACGACCTTTATCATGTCGAGAAAGGCTTCCGACCTGCCGACGAGAGGAATGCCTAACGTACACGCTCGCTCGCATGTATCAATTGCATCTTGGACAGTGATAGACACAATGGACGTCCTTGCCTGATGGCTTCTTGACCACTCACCTATTACCTCTGAGAACCATGCAAGCGGGTATTCGCCGAGAGGACTAATACTCTGCGCCCGTTAAAATCTGAAGGCATTATCTCTGTATAAACAAGGAACTTCCGAAATACGGACTTTGGACGCCGCTCCTCGAAACGCAGCGCCTGCACACTCCGGGAGCACATTTACGGCGGCAGCGGTGTATTCAGCGTTTTTAGACACCTGTTTTTATTAACTTTCCTTGAGGGCGCTGTTACGAAATAGGACAGGCGCCTCCGTTAAGGAAGCCCTGAACAAGTCGGCCTGATCCGCGAAAATTAGCCAGAGGTCCAGGCGAGTGATGTCCATGCCGCTTCCTTCGGTGATGCGGAGTACAACGACAAGCGAAAGCGCAAGCGGACACGGCCGGAGATCTTCCTGGCCGAACTAGCTCAAGTTCGCGGGCTCGCCGGCGCAGGCACTGCACGAGAAATCTGACGATGGGCACAGCTGGGTGCTGTGGATGAAGGAATTGGTCCGTGCATGGCTTAGGCGCGGCCAGATAGATTCGAACCTCCATCCAATGACTTAGGCCTAAACGAGCGCAACGATGCCCGGCCTTACTGGGTATGCCGCCTATGGTTCCCAAAAGTGGGTTTCGGGTTTTGGCTGACCTGTTGATCGCCGAAAAACTCGCAAAAAAGTCCTCGGCTAATCCATTGATCTACACGGCGAAAAAAACGCCCCTTTGGCTCCGAGACCACAGATAGGGAGAAGAGAGAGGACTGGCTGGCGAAATTTTCGCCAAACGGCATTTTTTGTCGGCTCTCGAAAACCAAGACCTTCGCAGAAAGGCCCGGAAATAAGACGGTTTCGGAGGCCTGGCCCTGGTGAACGTCGATGCCGATACGGCAAGCACCGCGTGTCGGAGCAGATGGAGCATGCGAAGGACCCTATACAGGAATGGATAGCGTCTGGATCTCGCGCCGTCAGCGAGTACCCGACTCCGGCGTCAGCGTAACCAGCACGACATCGTTGCTGCGCATCGGAACTTCGAACGTGTATTCACTGCTGAGTCCGACCCTGATCCTGCGATCGGTCTCCGGCGCATCGCGCGTCAGGTCATGCAGCCTGTCGAGCTGGCCGTCGCTCAGGGAGGCGGGCGCTCCCATCTCGATATAGGCAGAGTACGCGTCGTTGGCACGAAACCCCGTGCGTTTGACCTGAAGCCGGTAGGACCCAGGCGTAAGATGCTTGAACGCCAGTCGCGCGGCGGATACCGGCGAAGCGGGAACGAGCTTGGTGTAGAACGGGCGATTGCTGAGGTCGCGCTGGGGATAGGTCCAGTTCCAGATCAATGCGGAAGTGTGGGCGCCATCCGTCGCCAGCAGCGATTCGGCATCGGAGGACGGAATCTCCTTGCCGCGGAGGGCATGCAGGTACTTGTAGGCGAAGAACGCCGGTTTGCGAATGCCTTCGCGATTGATCAGTCCGAAGCCGCCATGGAACGGGGTCGGCGGCGGACCCGGCTCCTCGAACAGATCGGTGTATGCCCAGTAGCTCATGCCCTGCACCAGTCCCTGCGTCGCCTTGAGTTTGCTGAGGATGTACGGCGCACTGATGTACGAATCGTGCACAGCGTCGCGTGGCGTGTAACTGGTGCTCCACTCCGTGAAGTAAAGCGGCAACGACGGGAACGGCGATGCGCTGATCTGTTGCCTGACCCTTCGCACATCGCCAACGATCGCATCAGGGGAAGGCGAAAGCTTGGTGTCGGCCTCACCTTTCTCGTCCAGGAAGCCGCCATCAACGCCATAGCTATGCGTAGCGACGAAATCGACGGGTACGCCATTCTTATGTGCGTACTGCAGGAATTCCGGAACCCATGCCGCGCCGGCGGTCGCGGGTCCGCCGACCTGCAACGTGGGGTCGATCGCCTTGATCGCTTTGGCCGTGACTTCGTAGAGCTTGAAATAGGCCTGCTGGTCGGCTCGTTCCCAGAACCCATCGAGATTCGGTTCGTTCCAGACCTCGAAATACCAGTGCCGCACTTCCGCGACCCCGTAGCGTTCGCGCAAATGGCGAACGAAGGCATCGATGAGATCGCGCCAAGGCTCCAACTTCGGATGCGACGTATTGCCCTTCCAGTAGAAGATGGTCTGCTCGGAGGTGGTCATCGCCTTGGGCGTGAACCCCAGTTCGATGAAGGGCTTGATTCCTTTCGACAGCAGGTCGTCGTAGAGCTGGTCCAGCTTGGTCCAGTCGTACACGGTACGCCCGTCAACGACCCGCACGGTGCCCAGTACATCGTGGAAGATGTCGTGGAATCGAAGGTAGCGGAAGCCAAGTTCATCGACAGCGAGCTTCAGGTGCGCTTGGCTGTCCGGTCGTATCAACGTACCCGGGAAATCCGAACCGACCGACAGATCGAAGAATCGGTCCAGCGGCCGTTCGGCTTGCGCAAGGTCGATCGTGATCTCGCGTGGAGGAGCGCTGGCGGCGTTGGCCGCACCGGGTGCGACGCCGGCGGCCGCCGCGGCCAAGGCCACCACGGGCACACCGATGCGTCGCAGATTCCACAAGAATGTTTGCATCTCATTTCTCCAATAAACCGTAACCACAATTCAGGCGAAGATCGCGCGGCAACTGCTGTCGGAAAGCATGCCGCTCATCTGTCCATCTCCAGGATCACGGCAGCGCCGCCGGCCACGGACAGGCGCAGCCCGAGCGTGTCGCGCGCGGTCACTATGCGTTCGCTGCGCCGAAGTTCGTCGGGCGCCTTGCCGTCTTCCCACACTGTGGCCTGGTAGCGCCCCCCAGGCAGGAAGTCCAGGGAAACATGCGTGGTGCGGGCCTCCTCGCCGGTCATCGCGCCCACGTACCAGGTCGAACCCGAGCGCCGCGCCAGCACGATGTCGCGCCCCGGCTCGCCGGACAGGAAGCGGGTTTCGTCCCAGGCAGTGGGCACGCGGCGGATGAATTCGAAACCGGCCGCGTCGCGATAGGCATCCGGGTCGTCGGCCACCATCTGCAGCGGGCTGTCGTAGACCACGAACATCGCCAGCGCCTGGCCGCGGGTGGTCTGGGTGAACGGCAACACGTCGCGTACTTCGAACGTCGCAGGCGTGCGATTGCGGAAACCACCCGGCGTGTAATCCATCGGACCGGTAAGCATGCGCGTGTAGGGCAGCGTCAGGTTGTGGCGCGCGGTGATGAGCGCAGTCCACTTGTTCCACTCGGCGCCCATCACCCCTTCCTGGGTGATGAAGTTCGGGTAGGTGCGCTGCAGGCCGGCAGGCATGTAGGCGCCGTGCAGATTCAGCAGCAGCCTGCGCTTGGCGGTGGCCGCCGCGATGCGCTCGTGGAAGTCGACCATTTCCTGGTCGTCGCGCTCCATGAAGTCGACCTTGATGCCGCGGATGCCCCAGCCCACCCAGGTATCCAGTACCTCGTCCATGCGCGCGGCCATATGCTTCCAGTGCGCCCACAGCAGCAGGCTGACACCCTTGGACTCGGCGTAGCGCACCAGGGCGGGCATGTCCACGCCATCGACCGGGCGGGTGAGATCGGTTTCCGGAAGCGCTTCGCAGCAAGGGCCGCTGCCCCAGGCCCAGCCGGCGTCCAGCAGCGCATACGGCAGGCCGGATTCGGCGGCGAAATCGATGTAACGGCGGAAGGCATCCATCTCGGCCGTGGCGCCCTTGCTGGGCCCGGACCACCAGTTCCAGGCCGCCCTGCCGGGCTTGACCCAGCTGAAGTCGCCCTCGGGCGGCGGGTTGAGATTGCCCACCAGCGACGAAGCGATGAGATCGCC
This sequence comes from Lysobacter gummosus, assembly GCF_001442805.1. Lineage (NCBI taxonomy): Bacteria > Pseudomonadati > Pseudomonadota > Gammaproteobacteria > Lysobacterales > Lysobacteraceae > Lysobacter > Lysobacter gummosus. The sequence goes on from NZ_CP011131.1 coordinate 5,370,023, forward strand.
CGCACGGCCGGCCATCATCACCACGCGCCAGGACGTCCTGAGCCCGCCGCGGGAGACATAGGCCGGTCCCTCACGCCCCGGCACGGCCGACAGGCGCACCTGCATGGCCGCGCCCTGACGCCATAGCGACGCACCCGTGTAGCCCTGCAGATAGGACTGGGTGACGGCGTAGTGCGTGCGGCCTGAAGCGGTGACACACACCAGCGGCACGTCGTAGCCCTTGTCCGTGGCCAGTTCCGAGATGCGCTGGCGCTCGAAGGGCTTTTCGTGCGAACGGTCGAACTCGGTGGCCAGGCACGACGGGTCGCCCGCCGGTACGAAGGCGGTGCGCTCGCCGGCAAGGCGCACCGGCGCCGGATCGTCGATACGGTAGCGGAACGCAACGCCATCGTCGTAGGCGCGCACGTCGATGATAAGCCGGCGCGCAGGCGCTTGCGTTTCGCGGAACGTTAGCGTGGCACCGCGGTAGCGGTCGCGCGCCACCGATGCCTTGGTCGCGATCAGCGGGATGTTGCGGTCCACCTCGGCATCTTCGCGGCGTTCGAGCACCAGCGCGCCGAATGCAGCCGCACCGTCGAGTTCCAATCCCAGCGGTGATGGGGCGATGACAGTCTCCCCCCGCCGCAGCACCGAGAATCGACTGCCGTCATCGTCGATGCGAATGACAGCATGGCCACTCGGCGATACAACCGATTGGGGGCCTGCCATCGCGGTTCCCGCCGTGACGGCCCAGCACAGCGCGGCGACCACCGCGACCAATTCCTTTTGCAGTCTCATCGAATAGCCTTCCTCTTTCATTGCGTAAAGGAAAGTTCAACCGGCTCGCCATGGAAGCGGACGGTCTTGGTCTGGACGCGGTCGCCGGGACCCGATGGCATCAGCCGTACGTTCAGCTCGCGCTGCTCGGTCATGCCGGGGAAACTGCCTTCTCGGGCGCCGATGCGCAACGTATGCTGCGCGTCGTCCCAGGCAAGCGCGACGGTGGCGTACTCGCCCTTCTCGTAGCGATAGCTCTCGCCGTCGTCGTCGTACAGCGTGAAGCGGCCATCGGCGCCGGGGTAGATGCGGATCTCGTAGGGCGCGTCCGGCTTCTCGTCGGCGTACTGGACCACCGGACCCAACGGCACGATCGAGCCGGCGCGCACGAACAACGGAAACTCGTCGATCGCATAGCGCCGCGCGGCGCTGGCACCGCCGGCATGGCGCTGGCCGGTCCAGAAGTCATACCAGTCCGTACCGGCCGGCAGCAGCGTGGCCTGCCTCGGATCGAGTCGCCGCTGGTGCTCTGCGAGAGCGATGCGTTCGCTCGGTGTGCGCCAGGCCAGCCGCATCGATCGGCCCCCACCCTTCTGGAAATAGTCGATGCGCACGCGCACCGCTTGCCCCTTGCGCAGTTCCACGCGCCCTCCGGCGAAACGCGCACCAGATTCCTTCCAGTCCTCGACGACGAGCTTGTCGTCGAGCCAGACGCGGAAGCCATCGTCGCCTTCAACGCCGATCTCGTGCTCGCCGTCCTCGGCCGCGATGATCCGGCCCTGCCAGCGCGCCGAGAAGTTCTGCAGTCCGTCCAAGCCGGGCGGCACGCTGTCCAGCGGCGGGCCGGGCCAATGGTGTTCGGCCTGCAGGTCGACGGTGCGGCTGGCGAGTTGTTCGAACTCCATGCCGCGGTAGTACTCGAGCTCCAGGCCCGGTTGAGCGTCGGGCGTGCGCAACTGCGTTGCCGGCACCGTGGGCGGCGGCGGCAGTTCGGCGTGGAACATCGGCCTGGTGATCGGCTGCACCAGGAACGCCGGACCGAACATGTAAGTGTCATCCACGCGGCGCAGTGCCGGTTGGTCCGGGAAGTCCATCGCCAGACCGCGCATCATCGTGTAGCCGTCGTGCGTGCTGGCCCAGGCCAGACTGTAGGTGTAGGGCAGCAGGCGGTAACGCAGCTCGGCGGCGCGGTGGATCGAGCGGTAGACCGCCGGCTCGAGTGCCTTGAACGCCCAGGGCTCGCGCTCGATCGAGGTGCCGTGGATGCGGTATATCGGATTGAAGATGCCAAACTGGTTCCAGCGTGCGAACAGTTCGCGGTAGGCCGGGTCGCGTTCGCCGCCGGGCGCGTTGACGAAGAAGCCGCCGACATCCTGCGTCCAGTACGGCAGGCCCGCCATCGAGACATTCAGGCCGCCGGCGATCTGCGCGCGCAGCGCGTCCCAACTGGCGGTGGTGTCGCCCGACCATGGCATTGCGGCATAGCGCTGCTGTCCGGCCCAGGCGGAACGGGTGAGCGTGAACACGCGCTTGTCGCCAAGATCGGCGCTCGCGCGCTGGCCTTCGTAGACGCCGCGCGTCGTCAGCAGGCTGTAGACGTTGAGGTAGCGCCCGAAGTCGCCCATCGCGTTGCGGCCCAGGCGCTTGATGTCAGCCTCCACTTCGGCAGGGTCGTGCGCGGCACCGCCCACCTCCACCTCGGTGCCGTCCATCCACAGCGCGTCGACGCCGATGTCGAACAGGCCCTTCTTCGCATGCTTGAAGTGGATGGCCCGGCCTTCTTCGCTGAAAGCGTCGTAGATGCGCGCCCGTTTGGAAATCCAGTGCAGTGGCTCGAAACGCAATCCCTTGGCATCGAGTTCGCCCGCCAGTGCGGTGTCGTTGCCGATCGACGGCCAGATCGACACCATCAGTCGGGTGTGCAGATCGTCGTGCAGCGTGCGCGTCATGCCAGCGGGGTCGGGATAGCGCTCTGGGTCCCAGACCATGCCGCTCCAGTTGCCATCCCACTGGCCGTCCTTCTGTCCAGCCCAGTACTGCCAGTCCTGCACGATCACGTCCAGCGGAAAGCTTTCGCGGCGAAAGCGCCGCACCACCTCCAGCAGGCGCTGCTGCGTGGCATAGCGCTCCTTGCTCATGAAGAGCCCGAACGCGTATTTCGGGAACATCGGCGCGGCACCGGTGAGGTAGCGATAGCCCGCGATCACCTCGTCCATCGTGTCGCCGGCCACTACGTAGTAATCGACGCCGGCAGGCGCGTTCTCGGCACGAAAGGCCGCGCCCTGCGGGCCGTCGGAGAACCTCATCTTCGAGTATGTGTCCCACAGCAGCCCATAGCGGCGCGTGGACACCATGAACGGCACGACGATGCCGATGTTGGTCTGCACCATCAGCACTTCGCGGCCGCGATAGTCCATGTACGGCTCGTTGTACTGGCCCAGGCCGTAGAGCGATTCGTCTGGAGTCAGCGCGAATCGCTGCTCGACGACGTAGGTCTGGGTTCCCGAGGGTTCGGTGCCCGGCGTGAGCACCGGTGCCTCCTGCTCGCGGACCAGCGGCGTGCCGTCGGGTCGTTGGAACGCGATAGTCCCGGTGCGTTTGTCGACGACAGCGCGCAGCCCGGCCCCGGCGACGATGAGTGCGTCGGCGGACTCTGCAATGTCCAGTGCCGGCGCCTGCGGCGACGCCACCACGACCAGGCTGGATTGCCGGGTATGCGATTGGCCCTTGTGCGCGGACACGCGCGCGATGCCGGGGCCGTAGAACAGCACGCTCTTGGTGATGCCGCCGGTCTGGAACTGGACGCCGCCGGCAACGCGCAGCCAGCCGAATCCGAAACGCGGCTTGATCACCAACCGTTGCAGTTGGCCGGCGGCGTCCAGCGCGCTGGGCGGTTCGGCGACGGATTGCCCGGGGGCTGATTGCTCTGCGGAGAACGCCGGTCCAGCGGTAACCAACGCGACAACCAAAAGGGACCTGAGCAGAGCGCGGCCGTGTATCAAGCTGGTCACAGTGTTCATAGGCGGGTCGATGTCCTTGCCATCAACCAGTCAAACCAATCCCATTGCCACGGATCTTCAGGACAACGGCGATCGATCCGGCCAATCCTTCGGGCAGACGCACTTCCAGTCCCCTCCGGGTGCGCTTGTACGGCAGGCTTTCCGCCGAGCCCAGCGCCTCCACGCGCTCGATGGTACCGGGCGCCAGCGCCGATTCTTCGGCCAGCGTCTGGATGCGCAGCACGCCGTCGCGCGGCCAGCCCATCGCGATGGCATACAGCGCGCCGCCCTTGGCGGTGAAGCGGATGTCCTCGGCGGAGTACGCCGCGCTTTCCTTGAAAGCGCCACTGGCGGTCTCGGTGGGGCCTTCGCCATGGACGGCCCAGGGACGCGTCTCGTGAATCGCCTCGGCATTGGTGCCCATCCATTGCGCCAGATCGGACAACAAGGTCTGCGATTCCGGCGGCAGGCTGCCATCGGGACAGAGCGCGACGTTGAGGAGCATGTTGCCGTTCTTGCTGACGATATCGGCGAGCATGCGAATGACGTCGGGCGCGGTCTTGTAGTTATCCTCGTCGGCGAAGAACCAATCGCCGTTGGACGTATCGGTCTGCCAGGGCCGCGGATTGATTCCGCTCATCACGCCGCGTTCTACATCCTGCACGCAGGTTTCGGGATAGAACTCCCCGGAACCCAGCGCCTTGCAGTTGTAAACCGCCTCAAGGCGGCCCCGCTTCGCAATGCTGCTGTTGTAATAGTGGGCGATGAGCGAGCGCCCTACTTCTCCGAACGGTATGCCGCCATCGGAATAGAGCAAGTCCGGTTCGTAGTTGTCGATCAAATCGCGAACGCGGTTGAACCAGATTCGATGGAACGCGGGACTGGTCGTGTACCAGGTCTCATGCCCCTTGTACGGTTCGTCGTGCCTCGGGTGGTAGAGATCCGCGTTTCGGGCATCGGCGCCGTCATAGTCGACGCCGAGCTTGGGCCAGAACTGATCGTACTGGTGACTCGGCCAAAACCAATTGTGACTAGCGCCCAGGTGCTCGGACACACCGAAACGCAGCCCACGCCGGCGGGCAGCATCGCGCCATGCGCCGACGATATCCCGCTTGGGCCCCATGGCGAGAGCGTTCCAGCGATGATGGCGCGAGTTCCATAAATCGAAGTTATCGTGATGTACGCCCATGCTGACGAAGTACTTCGCGCCGGCAGCGACATAGCGATCCATCAACGCTTCCGGATCGAACTTCTCCGCCTTCCACAGCGGGATGATGTCCTTGTAACCGAACTCGGATGGATGTCCGTAATGCTTCACATGATGGGCATAGTGCGGATGCCCGGGGACATACATGAAGCGCGCGTACCAGTCGCCCGAACGCGGGACGGCTTGCGGCCCCCAGTGCGCCCAGATGCCGAACTTGGCGTCGCGGAACCACGCCGGCGTCTGGTAGGTCTTCAGCGATTCCACACTCGGCTGAAAGGGCCCGCTGGCGATCGGAAACTGATCGGCAGCCGTGGGCGCTTGGCTGCCTTGACCTGCTCGATCCTGATGCGCCTGTGCGAGGGCGTTCATACCGACCGCAGCCCAGAACGGTGCCCCCAACAAGGATCGCCTGCTTACCATGATGTTTTTTCCTCACCATTTGCTCGTTGTCATGCGGCGTGGCGGCGAGGGCCGCCTTGGGGACGCTTGGTGGGCGCCCCTCCGATTCTGCGGGCTGCGGGGATAGGCCACAAATGCATGAAACGCCATCATCTATATACAAATTGATATAGATGCACGGCAGCGCTCATCCCGCTGCGGATCGCTGAATGTCGCAAGCAGCGGGTATCAGTCGCTCAAGAGCCTGAAGTACCTGACCGTGCCCCATGCCGCCTGACACCACTGGCCGGAGCGCGAAGACCTGCGTCGCTTATTGAAATCCGCCGAATGGAAGTGAATCGCCCAGGTTTTTGTAGACAGTCGTCAGCCGTTTAGTGCGTACCGCCTTTCAAACTCTATCGGGGACAGGCCATTGTTGGAACTGTGCCGTCGTTTGGGGTTGTAGAACAGCTCGATGTAATCGAACACATCGCCTCGTGCTTTGTCATGGGTATGGTAGATCCGTTGCTTAACCCGTTCGCGCTTGAGCAACTGGAAGAAGCTTTCCATCGCGGCGTTGTCGTGACAGTTACCGCGTCGGCTCATGCTGCACACGATGCCGTGGGCCTTCAAAAAGCTCTGCCAGTCTTCGCTCGTGAACTGACTGCCTTGATCCGAGTGCAAGAGCAAACCAGGCGCGGGCTTGCGTCGCCACACCGCCGCTAGCAGCGCCTGCAGCACCAGATCGGAGTGCTGCGTTGGACGCGTGGCCCAGCCCACGATCCTGCGGGAGAACAGATCGAGCACGACGGCCAAGTACAAGAAGCCTTCGTGGGTGCGAATGTAGGTGATGTCGGTCACCCAGGCCCGATTGGGTTCTTGCGCTGTGAACTCACGCGCCAGCACGTTGTTGGCGACGGCGCCGATCGGCCCGCTCAACGGCCGCGGCCGCCGGCCGTAGCCCACCATGGCGCGCAGCCCTTCTTGCTTCATCAAACGCGCAACGCGGTGTTTGCTGCACGTTTCACCCAACTCGCGCAGGTCCGTGGTGATCTTGCGATGGCCGTAGATCGAGCCGCTTTCCAACCAACTGTGCTTGATCAATCCCAACAGACGTTGGTCGTCGCGTGCACGCGCACTGGCCGGCGCGTGAAGCCAAGCGTAGTAACCGCTGCGGTTTATGCCCAAGACACGGCACATTGCGGCCAGGCCGAACTCGTCGGCGTGCTGCTTCATGAAGGCGTACTTCACCTTTACCCCTTGGCAAAGTACGCGGCGGCTTTTTTTAGGATGTCTCGTTCTTCAGTCACGCGCCGAAGTTCTGCCTTCAGGCGTCGCACGTCCGCGTTCTGATCTTTTTCCACACGACGAACCACATCGCTTTTGCCTTGCTGACGCCGCCAGCCGTACAGGCTGTGCACCGACACGCCCAGGCGCTCGGCTACTTCGGCCACCGGCCGCCCGTACTCCACGATCTGACGGACCGCTTCGATCTTGAACTCATCGGTGTATCGCTTCGCGCTCATAACCACCTCCACTTAAGCCATAGTTTATGGCTGCGAGATGTCTACGAAACCCTGGGCGATTCAAAGAGATCCATATCAAAATCAATGATGAGATAGCCGCCGTCTCGGGGCAGTGGAAGGAATGACCGCTCTGATGGCACACCTGCTCTATGGGTGTGGATTGCGGGCCACAGAGTGGACTGCCCAGCAAATTAAGACACTGCCCAGCCTCAATGTGAGGCACGCTCAAAGGCCTCGGGACTGACGCCGCCCAGGTGGCTGTGGCGGCGTGTGGAGTTGTAGAACATTTCGATGTAGCCGAAGACGTCGGCACGGGCCAAATCGCGGGTTTTGTAGGCGCGTTTGCGGATGCGCTCTTTCTTCAGGCTGCTGAAGAACGATTCGGCGACGGCAAAAGCGGCCCTGCACATCCGTGACGCCACATGTTCGATCCGCTCTCGCGCTGAGCCACTAGCTAGTGGGCGCACGTTCGAGCGCGCCAGTACCATTTCGCAACTTCGGGCGGCGTCCATAGGTGAGCCATCGCCACGCCCACTCGAAAGGTCCCTGGGTGAAGTGTGTCAACCACGCTCGACTCCACCATATCTGCAGCGAGAGTATCAGCACCCATGCGACGAGTATGCCGGCCATGCCAAAATCTGGACCCACTCCAAGACCGATCCCATAAAACAAGGCGATGCCGAAAAGACTTTGCGTTACGTAGTTGGTCAACGCCATCCGCCCCAAAGGGACCAACACGCTGAGACGACGTGCCCAACTGGAGAGACGGAACAGCAGGGCGAAGCCCGTTGCGTATGCGATGCCGATGCCAAGGGGCCCGGCCCGAAGGAGCACTCGGATTAACATCTTCACCGGTTCGATATCGATGATCGGCCAAGCCGCGCGCATCGGCGCTTGGACATATGAGAGCACGGTCGCCGCGAAACCTGTCGCCAGCGCGCCAACGAAGATTCTCCTGAGCAGCGAAAGGTTCTGGTCGAGTGCCGCCAGTAGACCCTTCCGGCCGGCCCAGTATCCCAGCAGGAATCGGCCTAGAACGAAGCACACCAGCGCCCAGTTCGAGACCCGCGCCCACTCGGACATTGCCATGTTGGCACTGAACGTCTCCTTCCAATGGCCTGACGAGAATGCTTCAAGAGACTGCTCGTACATGGCCCCCTGTGCGGGTAGGTCCGGCAGAACTCCTCTGACGTAAGGCGATATCAACGGCGGCAACAGTGCTATGACGACGCCGAGTATTAGCAGCACGCGATCGGGCACGTTGCGCAAGGGGAGCAGCATCAGGCCCACCACTGCATACGTGAGCAGAATGTCCCCCCACCAAACGAACCAGGCGTGGACGGAGCCCATGGCCATCAGCACGAAGATGCGCCGGATATATCGCCAGCTGCCATCCTCGCCACGCGATGAAGCGCGTTGCATCTGCAGCGAGAACCCCATGCCGAACAGCAATGAGAATATCGTGATGAACTTTATATTCACCGACCAAGCCATCGCCAATTCGGCGACATGGTCGAATCTCGAGCTGGCCAGAGCATCCTTCGCCGGTGCGTCCAGGAACTCGTAGAGACTCAGCGATACCAGATTGACCAAGCACACGCCGGTCAGTGCAAACCCGCGCAATGCATCGATAACGTCATAGCGCTGGTCAGCCTTGTCGCTTGAATACTCCATCATAGTTGAATGCGACCAGCCCCTGATTGTGCCGAGCTTATACGAGCGGGGAGGCGGCAAACAATCGCACACGCCAGGCCCGCAGTATCACATGCCAGCCAAATGATCGTTTTCGACCAAAAGCGGTCATTCGCCGTAATGCATAGCGATAGCGGAGAACGCCTCTAGAGGCGACTCCTTTCGCAGTCAATGGCCAACAGCCAAGCTGGCGTTCTTACTCCAGTATTTGCCGACGCGCTCGATCAACGTATCGCTGGCTTCATTGAGGCCGATTACTTCGACTTCCGCGCCGCGCGCGCAGCTTCAGTATTACCCGGTCCAGCGCGCCGACGGCGCTCAGGTTCCAGAAGTGCGCGCGAGTCAGGTCGCTCACCACCTTCTTCGGCACGTGCAGGTAATCGAAGCTGTTGGCGAATTGGGTGGCGTCGGCGAAGAACACCTGCCCCCTCACTTCGTACACGCGGGTGCCGTCGGCTTCGTCGTGATCGTTCACCTGTAGCATCGCGCTGACGCGACGGGTAGACGGACCTTCGCTAGGCTCCTAGGCCCAGACATTGGCCATTAAGCGGCCAACTTATGCTTTCCCCCACATGTGCCATCGGAGTCTGGCGCTCTGGTTTAGCGGTCGGTCACGTTTAGACGAACTGCGTGCACAGTTCCGACCATTCTCTATTCTCCGCACCTGTGGTTTCGGAGAGTGGGTTTGACGTTTTGGTTGACCTGTTGCTCGCCGAAAAACTCGCAAAAAAGTCCACGGCTAACCCACTGATTTATAAGCACCAAAAATTCAGCCCTGTGGTTCCGAGACCACAGGTAGGGAGAAGAGAGAGGACTGACCGGTAAAATTTTCGCCAAACGGCGTTTTTTACCGGTTCTCCGAAACCACAGCTTTCGCAGAAAGGCCCGGAAATAAGGTGGTTTTTGAGGTCCGCACCGGCGGAGAAAAACGCCCCGGGAAGGACGGTGGTGGAGCGTGGGCAACTGCAATCCAACTCTCTTGATTACCCAGGGTTATCCACGGTTATCCAGAGATATCCCAGATCACTATAAGCCACGGTAGCACCATCCAGACCGCCCAATTCCGCAGCACATTATGGGACTTCCCCCAGCATCCTGAAGCATGTATGACTAAGGCGATGCCGGTCTCCACTAGGTTTGCAGTCGTGTGCGTGTTCGCCCCTAGATTTCCGTCAGCTAACCACTAGGTGACTCCTGAAACCCAAACGGCGAACCACTAAAAGGGGGAAAACGTTACTTCACCACTGCGGCCCCTGGGCCAAGGAGCATCCAGTGGGAGCGATGCTAACGCTTAGTGCAGCGCACGCCTTTGTTGGCGATTCTGACCTGAACCAGAGCGCGACCGAGCTTGCGGAAGTAGTGATCGAGATTTTGGCGCTGAACCCACGAGATGCTGTAGATCGCTTAATTGCGCGTGGCCCGCACCATCGCCGACCTCGCCGGCAGCGAGAGCATCGTGACCGTGCATCTGAGCGAAGCCATCGGCTATCGCCGCGCCGATCGCGACCGCAACGCGGCGGAGGGGGCTACGCCCAGGGCCGGCTGAATCGCGCCTGCCGTGCCGCGCAGGCCGCCTCTCCGGCGCGTGCCCGGCGCGCCTTGCGCCGACGCCATCGCGGCACGAGCCGATCCGGTACGCCGGTGCGGCGGCCGGGGCGAACGGCACGTCCGGAAAGCCGAACGCTGCCGGGACTGGACCCATCAGCCGGCGCAAGCGCATACATTTCCGGAGGGCGTACCGCGGCCTCCCCTGGCGCACGGATCCGGTTCCGACCCGACAGGTCGCTGGCCATCGTTCCTCGTGCGGGCCGGCCTCACGGCGATCGGTCGAACCCTTGTAGCCGCGCTTTGACAGACTTTCCATTACCGACACCGGAGCTTACCGCTTGCTCAAACGCATCCCCAACGTGTTCTGGATCGTCCTGACCTGGTGGACCGGCTACTCGCTGATTTTCTCCGTCCACGTCGCCTCGGTCAGCGGCCCCGGCGGCTTGCAGATGTCCGCATGGCAGGCTCTTGGCTTCAGCTTCGCCAGTTGGATGATGTGGGTTCCGATCAGCCTCGGTCTGTATTGGCTGGCACGGCGCTACCCCATCGAACGCGGGCAGATCGCGCGCGCCGTCCCCCTGCTTATGGGCATCCCCGTAGTCGTGGTGTTGCTGCGCTCGGTCTATTTTGAGCACACTAACCACGTCTTCCGCTGGTACGGCCCCGATCCGCTGCCGCCGTTCAGGGAAATAGTGCTGAGCAACCTGACTGCCAATTTCCTGCTGACCTGGATCGTGATCGGACTGGCCCACGCGCTGATCTTCCACGAGCGCGCGGTCGATCGCGAAAAGACCATCGACGAGCTCCAGGCCAGCCTCGCCGAGGCCAGGATCGAAGCGCTGCGGGCCAAGATGAATCCACACTTCCTGCTCAACGCGCTGAATTCCGCCGCGGAAATGGTGCACCACGATGCCGAACTTGCCGACCGCATGCTCGTGTCGCTGTCGGCGCTGCTTCAGGACGGTCTGTCGTTCTCGCACGATCCGCTCAGGCCGCTGCGACACGAGGTCGCCCTGGTCGAGCACTACCTGGAAATCGAACAGGTCCGGCTCGGCGAACGCCTGAATATCAACTGGCAGGTCGACGTGCGCTGTCTCGACCTGCCGGTACCGCCGCTGATCCTGCAACCGTTGGTAGAGAACGCCATTCGCCATGCGATCGCGCGATCGCCCCACCCCGGACGGCTGAGCATCGACCTTCGCCTCAAAGCCGATGGCGTATCGATCACTGTGTCCAACACGCTCGCCCCGCAATCGCAGCCATCCCACGGCACCGGCGTCGGCCTGAAAGCCACCCGGAACCGTCTCGACCTGCTGTACGGCGACCGCGCCCGGCTGGGCTACGGCGTCGAGAACGGCTCGTACGTAGTGCGCATCTTCCTACCTGCGCAGGCCAAGGGGCGCGCCGTCGCCCCCAAGCAGGAGGTGCGTCCGTGAAACCGCTCAGGACGGCGATCATCGACGACGAACCGATGGCGCGGCTGCGTTTGCGGCGCTTGCTGTTGCGGGTCGGCCACGACCGCATCGCTGTCGTGGCCGAGTGCGCCAACGCCACGGAACTGGCCAAAGCCGCGGCAAGCGGTGATATCGACCTGGTGTTCATCGACATCGAGATGCCCGGCCGCGATGGATTCCAGGCGCTCGCCGGCTGGCGCGGACCGCGCCCCCAGATCGTCTTCGTGACGGCCTATCCTCAGCACGGCGCTCGCGCCTTCGAGATCAGGGCGGTCGATTACCTGGTCAAACCGGTGTGCGAACAGCGCTTGCGCGATACTCTGGACAGGCTCATTCCACCCCAACCGACGGAGCATCCGGAAGAAGGCCGCAAGAACCGCATCGCCCTGAAGGCCGGCCAGCGGACCTACTTCGTCGCGCCCGCCAGGATCGATCTAGCGCTATCCACGGGCAACTACGTGGAAGTCCATGCTGGCGGATCGATCTACACCATCCGCGCCACCCTGGGCGAGTTCCATGCGTTGCTGGGCGCGTCCGATTTCATCCGCCTGCATCGTTCCTCGGTGGTTAGGGCCGGCGCCATCCGCTGCATCGAGCCGGCGGGCTCGGGGCGCTACCGCATCGTCCTGCACAACGGCCAGACCCTGCACTCGGGAAGGCAATTCCGTTACGCAGTCGATGCGCTGCGCGCAGCGCACGAACTCGGCCGCGGCGAGGGCTCCGCGAGACCCGACGAACCGTAGGACTTCCGCCCGGTGCTGTTCGTCCCCGGCCGGCTTCTCACGGCCGCATCCATCAGCGCAGATAGACCGACCGCGCCGCAGCCCGCCCGCCGTGCGGTTTCGGCTGAACGTCGGCGCAGTAGCTAGATCGCTAAGGGGATTAGCATGAAGATTGGGTTAGAGCTCATCAGTGCGCTGTTGTTGATTGCCGCCAGCAACTCTTCGTCGGCACAGGAGGTCACCAGACCTTGGGAGGAATACGGCAAACTGATCAACTCGCGGGAGACGATCGCATCGCTCGGGCCAACACTGTTCGGCGACCAAGTCGATCTGAATACCGGCGCCTTATCGTTTTCCGCGACCGACGTAAGTATTCCAGGTAACAGCAAGCTAAGCGTTGCATTCTCGCGTACCTTCAAGGTCAGTAACCGCAAGGGCTACCTCAACGACTCCACTCTGGCGGATTGGGAGCTGGATGCACCTAAGCTCAGCGGCGTGTTCGCACCTGGTTGGAAGTCCACGCGCTGTTCGGTCGCCAGCGCCGCAGCCGCCAGGCCCGCGCAGGTCTCCAGCAGCGGCACTGTTTTCAATCCCGAGGATTTCTGGCAGGGCAACCATGCCGACATGCCCGGTGGCGGCGAGATGCTTTACGCCAATGGCGCGTCCACCGCACCATCCACAGGCGGGCCCTACTATTGGATGACAGCGGGACTCACCTATTTCTCCTGTTTGCCGACGGCAAAGAATGAGGGCGGGCAAGGGTTTCTTGCGATTACCGCTGATGGCACCAAGTACTGGTTCGATTGGATGGCACAGTATGCGGAGCCTTGGCTGAAAGGCGGTCAAGCCGGCAGTGGGCAAATCGCGCGGCGGCGCAACGTCCTATATGCGACCCGCGTGGAAGACCGGTTCGGCAATTGGGTCACTTACACCTATACCAACGCATATGATCAACCGGCCCGGCTGACATCCATACAAGCCAATGATGGCCGCCAGATCACGGTGGGCTACAACGCGCAGGGACATGTGGCAAGCGTCAGCACGGGCACCCAGACCTGGACCTACCAGTACAGCTATCCGACCCCAACCACCGGCACACTGACCGCTGTAATGCAGCCGGACAATAGTCAGTGGAGCATCTCATTCTCCGCTCTATCAAGTGCCAAGATCCGCTATGACCAAGGTCAACCGGGCGCGGAGGATCCGGTACGCAGTTGCGGCGATCCCGGCCAGGTCATCACCGGCGGCGCGCAGGGCACGATCACTCATCCCTCCGGTGCGACCGGCACTTTCCAGGTCGAGCCAGAGCGACATGGCCGCAGCAACGTGCCCATGGTGTGCTCGAACTATACGATCCCTAACAACAACGCCAACGACGACGTTGCGTATTACCCGCTGGCGTACGATGCGTTCTCGCTGAAGAGCAAGACGATCAGCGGCCCTGGCCTGGCGACCATGCAATGGAACTACAGCTACGGTTCCACCATCTTCTTTGCTCCGGGCACTGGGCCGGTATGCACTGGCAGCAATTGCGGCGCTGTGGTCTGCACCTCTGATGCGTGTGCTGGCACCTCGGTCGCGATAGTCACAGGCCCGGGCGGAGAGTGGACGCGTTATACCTACGGCAACAGCTACCGCTACAACGAAGGAAAGCTGCTCAAGGTCGAAAAGGGCAGCGGCCCCACTGCCATCGCTCAGACCCAGACCATTTCCTACAATCTGGCGACCTCGGGCCAGCCATTTCCAACCCCGATAGCGACCAGCCCACAGCCGCGTGGCGACGGCTTCACATCCGAGTATTTGCGTCCGCAACTCAGCACCGTCATCGCCCAGGATGGCGTGACATACAGCCGCACAGTAGGATCATTCGACGCGTGGGCCCGCCCGACGTCGATCACCCGCTTCAGCAACATCAGCGACGGCTACGCCCGAACCGATGTCACCGAGTACCACGACGATCTGTCGAAATGGGTGCTGAGCCAAGTGAGGCGGTCGTATACAGGAGGGATCAAAGTCAGCGAGACAGAGTTCAATGCCAGCGCGCAGCCCTATAGGGTCTTCCGCTACAACGATGCCACTCCGGTTCAAACGTTGACCTACAGCGCCGACGGCACCGTCGCCACCTTTAAGGATGGCAACGGCAATGTCACCACACTGTCGAATTGGAAACGCGGAGTCCCGCAAAGCATCCATCATCCGGCCACACCCGAATCGCCTTCGGGCAGTACACAGTCAGCTTCTGTCAACGACAGTGGCTGGATTGACTGGGTCGCCGACGAAAACGGACACACCACTAATTACCAATACGACAACATGGGGCGCGTCTCGAGAGTCGTTTACCCGACCGGCGATACCACGCCTTGGAACGACAAAACGTTCTCGTTCCAACAGATCAACGAGTCAGAGTTCGGCATTCCTGCCGGGCATTGGCGACACGTGACCCATCAAGGCAATTACCAGAAGGTCACCATCTTCGACGCCCTGTGGCGACCGCTCTGGGAGTACCAGCGCGATATCACCAACAACGATGCGACTTACAGCCTCGTCGGAAAGTCGTATGACCTGTCGGGCCGCAAAGCGTTCGTCTCCTATCCGCGCAACCCCTATGCGGACGGCAACTGGGCCATCAACACCGGAACCCGGACCAGCTACGACGCTTTAGATCGCGTGACTCGGGTCGAACAGGACTCCGAACTCAGTTCGCCCACGGCCACTACCACCGAATATTTGAACGGCGGCGAGATCCGCGTCACCGATCCGCGCGGCTATCAGACCCGCACCCGCTACGCCGCCTGGGACCAGCCCAGCACCGACTATCCCATCGAGATCTTCTATCCGGAAGGCGGGATCACCCAGATCTGGCGCGACTACTTCTTCAAGCCGACACAGATTCGCCGCTCGGGCAACAATGCCGGTCAGACCGTCGAAGCGATTCGCGAGTACGAGTACGACGCGGTCCAGCGCCTGTGCCGGGTCAACGAACCGGAAACCGGCTCCACGGTGATGGGCTACGACTACAACGACAACCTGACTTGGTCGGCGTCGGGTTTGACGACTTTGGCCGCTACCGGCTGCGAGCATATGGCAGCCTACCAGTCCGGCCGGCGATCGGATCGGCTTTACGACGCGCGCAACCGCGTGACAGACCTCTCGTTCCCAGACGGCAACGGCAACCAGCATTGGGACTACACCAAGGATGGCCTGCCCAGCCTGGTCCGAACTTGGAACAATGAAGGCACCACCATCGTCGATACCGTCTACACCTACAACAAGCGGCGCTTGCCGATCAAAGAGTCGTTGCTGCGACCTTACGAATGGGCCATCGGCTATGGCTACGACTCAAACGGCAATCTAGCCACACAGACCTATCCGACCGGACTGGCGCTGAACTACGCCCCTAACGCCCTGGGCCAAGCGACTCAGGTGGCCACCGCGCCGGGTAGTACCACCACTGGTACATACGCCAGCGGCATCAGCTACCACCCCAATGGCGCCATCAAGCAGTTCACTTACGGCAACGGCATCATCCACACGATGATTCAGAACGCCCGTCAGCTGCCTCAAACCACGCAGGACGGCAACGTGGCGGGGTTCACCAGCCTCTACGACGCCAACGGCAACACCACCTTGATCGATGACCTGGTACAGGGCCAGAATTTCAAGCGCTATTTGAGCTACGACGGCCTGAACCGTCTAGCGGCGGCAGGCTCGGCGATGTTCGGCGGTAGCACGCATTACATCAATTACGCTTACGACCCGCTCGACAACATTCGCAGCGTCAGTCATCCGGCCGTACGCGAGCATAGCTATTGGTACGACGCCAACAACCGCCTGACCAACGTCCAGAACGCCAACGGCGCTACCGTCACGGGTCTGGGCTACGACGTGCAGGGCAATGTGATCAATAAGAATGGCCAGCAGTACAGTTTCGATTACGGGAACCGCCTGCGTCGGGTAATGGGCAAGGAGAACTACCGCTACGACAGCCTCGGTCGTCGATCTGAGATCTTCAAGGACGATGGCTCTTCGCACACATTCCAATACGGCCAATCCGGGCAGCTACTATTCAGTTCCAAGATCTCCGGCGCAGGCGTCCAGACCACGCACGAGAACGTGTATCTGGGCGGCAGCCTAATCGCCACGATCGATCACAATTGGCCGAGTAATACGATCATCGCAACCAAGTATCAGCACACCGATGCGCTGGGCAGCCCGGTGGCGACAAGCGACATCAGCGGCGCGCTGATCGAGCGGACGAACTACGAACCTTATGGTAGTGCGATCAACAAGACGGTCGACGGGATCGGCTATACCGGCCATGTAATGGATGAAGCAACCGGGCTGACGTACATGCAGCAGCGGTATTACGACCCGACGCTAGGGCGGTTCATGAGTGCCGATCCAGTAACGGTAAACTCGAATAGCGGCGCAAACTTCAATCGCTACTGGTATGCAAACAACAACCCGTATGCGTTCGTTGACCCAGATGGCCGTGAAAGTGAAAGCGTGGCTTGCGGCACAGATACCACTTGCCGCATCTCAGGCGGCATGTCCCCGGGAACCATAAACGGGACGATTGCCGGCACCAGAACAAGTGTGTTTGGCAGCGCGGGGGAGGTGTTGGTTGATCGCAGCGAACCCAAGCACCTATACCCCATTTTCAATATCCCCAGCGCACTAAGGGGGCAACTGCCGGAAGATATGGTACGGCAGGCGTATGACGACCTCATTGGCGCCGCAACCAGCCGCTTAGAAAATGGCTCTGTTGGATATGGAAATGGAGTTTCATACTGGTCAGAGATGATGAATCCAGTAAGCCAGGGCGAGATCTCTTGGTTTGTAGGGAACTACTTCAGCACTCCGCCGCCCGTGTACTTTAATCATACTCATGGAAACGGAAAGGAGTGGTACGAGAGCTACTTTTCGCGCGACGACACCTCTGCGTCGAATAGATTCGGCATCCCGGTATTCATGGCTAACGGAAGCGGCGAATTTAGAGCCTATCTGCCGGGCATGAAAACTGGGCAACGGGTCCGAACCGGCCCTGGCTCTGGACGAACTCTAAATTTTGGGCAGGCCGAAGGTCACGTACTATGTTTCGCATGCATGCCAACGAGATAGGGAAGCATATGAAATTACGTACTTTTCTTTTTGCATTTTGGGTGATGATGTCTGTCGCGTGCCAGGCCTCGCCTAGCACTCATCACACACCCCATGTGAGCATTCAACTGCAAAAGAGAATAGTCGTCAAAGGAGCGGATCCCACTTTCCATGACCCGGTGATATTGCCTGCCGGACCTACGGGCTCTGCTGACAATCCCTCCAGCATAAATGCTGCCGAAAAAATACTCCTGTCGGGCTTATCCGATAAGATCATTGAGGCTATGCGCACGACTTTTATTCGCAGCTGCAAACAGACCTGCGACGTAAGCAGGCAAGATTTTTGGAACGATTTCTTGAAAGACGCTGACGGTGTCGAGATAGAGCCTGGCTATTCGCTAGGCGACTACATGTCGTCCCTAGAAAGAGAGTTAAGCACTCGTTGGCGACTATCGGCACCTTGCGAGGCGGGTGCAAAACTGTGCATCGAAATAAATAAGAAAATCGGCACAAGTGGCTATATGTCAGCGCATGCCATCTTGCGTAAGCTTTCTGCCAGAACTGCTGGAGTAAGCATGTCACTGCAGGAGGCTCAAGACAGCTTAGATAATATGCGAGATTGAATGCACACAGGCCTCGACGCCTTTGAGCGTGCCTCACGTTGAGGCGGGGCAGTGTCTTAAATTGCTGGGCAGTCCAAACCACGGCCTAAACGAAGATCTAGTGGCGCCAATCCCACTTTGGGCCGTGGCCGGGTTCCCTCGTGGATTCCGGCAATGATGAGCGGCTTTCGCAACTGCTAGCTAGGCCCCCAACGTGGACTCGTGCACGTCCTAACGAGTCCGTGCCTGCCACTCCTTGCCTGCACTAATCACTTCGCAGAATTCATCGATATGTTTCGCGTGTACGCAACGGCGTACCTAGTTTGATCGGCACATACCTGTACGCCGCGAGTGACGCCCTGTCATTGACCAAGCCGGTCAGAGGCGATGGCACCGCTGCCACGCGCTCACGCTGACGAATATCACGCGTGCCTGGCCGCCGGCTGCGGGGCTAGTGAGGGCTGGCTAATGAGAGCCAAGAGGGATGGTGGAGCCACGGGAACCGGGTTCAAACCCTCTCGATGGGCGATTGGGGGCGATTGGGGGCGTTTGGGGGCGAATGAGGGATTGGGGGTTGGTGGATCAGGTGAGGCAATCCGCCTGGTTATCGGTCTTCAGGAGCGACGTCACCTTTGCATCAATCAGCGCCACCAGCTGAGGGTCCATGTAGCGATAGTCGTCGGCGATATCCAGACAGTGCAGTTGCTTGTACGCAAGCAGCCGCGCATAGCCAGCCTGCAACCGTTGCAGGTGTTTGGGTTCCATAACAAAGATAACATCGGCCCAGCGGATATCCGCTGGGCCGATCGGTCTGCGCGCATGCGGGCTGGTGCCCGCGGAGCGCGCGCTGAAGCCCGCACGGTGCTGCCAGACCGCTTCACCGGTGGGGCTGCGCAGCTGGTTGCGGCTGCATACGAACAGCAGATTGGTCACTGTTGATCCAACAATTGCCGGGTGCTGCGGATCGGATAGGCGAAGCCCAGCTGCCGCGCGCGGATCAGCTTGCAACCCCGCGTATACAGCAGCTTCCAGTTCTTCTCGGGCTTGAACTTTGCCGAGTGCACCACTCGATCGCCGCCACAGTTGCGAGCCTGCGAACGCCTCCAGACGCGGTTTCTTTCCATTTTCATGGTCATTATCTCGTGAGTACCGGGTTCAGCAGCCGCGGTAGTACGAGTGGCCGGGATGTTATCTCGGGAACGCCACGGTGGTAAAGCTGGGTCGCCCAGGGGGGGCGCTCCGTTCGGTGCTTCCCATGGCGACGGCAGAGCGCGCCAGCCGGCCCCTTAATGCCATGGCCCGAAGCTGGTTCACGGACCGCTCGCTCGTGGCTGACCGCGTTAGGCGTCTAGTCAAAGCCGGAAGAGTTCGAATAGTACGTTGCAACTCCCGTTCGCCCCCATGGGCCCCCAAACGCCGCCATCAGCCCGTCAAGAGGGTTAGAACCCGGTCCCAATGGCCCCGCCAACCCCCAATCACCCTCATCGACCCTCATTCGCCCCCCAACGCCCCCAACGCCCCCAGTCGGCGGGCCGACGCGAGTGGTATTGGCCAGCATGAGACAGCTGGCAATTGCGGAGTGGTCGCGCCCGGGGAACCTGTGCGAATCACAGGCGAAGTGGCATGCTGCCTTCATTCGCCCGCTCTTTGAGACCGCGCGCGGCTTGAGCTGAGCCAAGTCTCATCCAGCAAGACGGACATCGCCGACGCTGATAGCGCCGCGACCAAGGACAGGTCATGCAATCAATCCCAACTCTTCAGCGCCACGCCCCAGTCCTGGGCGCGGCGTCGCTTCGCCATGGACAACGCACTGCAACTGGGTCGCCTGAACTCGGCCCTTTATGGCACAGTCGTTGAAGTACGTGCAGCCCGATCACTTGGGCACGCCGCGCGCGGTCATCGATCCCGGCCGCGGTGCTTCCGGTATTGCGATCTGGACAGATACTTTGATGATGACTAAGGAGGGGGCTAATCAATGCTGACCGACATCTTCGCGGCGCGATACGCCTCCGCTCCTCTGTGGCAAGCATTCGGAGACCACAAAAGAAAGGCCTCGTTCTCCGAGGCCTTTAAGTTTCTCAATGATTGGGAGCTAGAGGGGCCCTGCTAAGTGTTATGGCTAACTACTCCATCTCCCTTAAAAAGTCGGCAGCCTCTTCAATTCCTGCTTCAGCAGCCTCTCGAATCAAGCGCTGTGCCTGGTCTCGACTGCTTGGCCGTTGGTCATCAAGAAGAATCAGTCCATACCTGAACTTCGATCGCATATGCCCTTGAGCAGCGGCTGAGCTAAATAATAGTTCAGCTTGTTTCATATCAATGTCTAACAAGTCACCGCTTTCGTAATACTCACCCAGAGCATGCATGGCCGGTGCGTAGCCAAGCATTGCCGCATCGTTAAGTAAGGAAATACTGCGTCTCTCAAAGTCAGTATCCGATTCCGTGCCTGCGATACTAAATGTTGAATAAAGGTAAATCGCTTCTGGCACTAGAAGCTTTACGAGAGGCTCGAGGATGTCTTTTGCAACGGAGCAACTTCCCGAATTTATTTGCCCAATCGCGAGATCGAGCTGATGTCTTAAATAAAGATTGGTCATGGAATTGAACTCAGTTTTATTTGGTTGGGTTTATGCGGTCGCCCTTAGGATTCGTGCACCTGTATGTGACGTGGTGGACAGATTTGGCGCCAAGCGCCTCTTTCGCACTCTTTTCGGCGGCTCTCTTTGCGGACTGCACGTCAGGGCCCTCGCCGTAGCCGAACGCAAACTCCTGGTCATCGATCGAGCAATTGGCTGGACTTCTTCCATTTCTATCGGCTCGACAGATGCTGGTATATTTTCCGCGCTGCCTCTCTGGGTAAGGCACCGCTCTCGATTGCGTTTGGGGCGTATCTCCCGGGATAGAAAGAGCTAAAAGAGCCGGACTCGCAGTTCGCGCGCCAGCCAATAGCCATCCAAGGTCCGGAAGAACTGGGCTAATGGGAATCGATAGTGCGGCTAAACCGTTCGGGTCGGAAAGCGCCAGAGGGCTTCCAATGTCAGGCAATGATTGAGGTTGTGTGCACTTAGAAAGCGTCCGTCGGCAGCATGCTGGTAAGCCTTCAAAGCGGGGTGGATCACCGCCTTGATCTCATGGCGAACAAGGTAGTCATTGAATGACGTCCATATAGGATCATCGGCACGGGTGGGATTTGGCGGTGCAGGGAGATAGGTCAGGGTCATCCGGCCATTCTTGCGCATCTCACGGACGGGGAACACCTTCATGGCAACTGAATCGCCCAGGGTTTTGTGGAGGACTGAGCCTCGCAATCTGGCTCCATCTAGGCGATCACTAGTCCCGGCGAGTCAGTTGATGCTTCGGCGGCGCACCGGCTGACTTGCCCTCGCCCGCTACTACGCTTAGCCATCCGGTCCAGCCTTGCTGAGCAACGAACCGGGACGAAGCTGGTGATTTTGGCCGGTCCCAAGCTCTGGCCTCGTTCACCACCAGTAGACGGTTGCAGTACTCGCAGCCCCCTGTCGCTGGGTGTGATTTCTAGGACTTGTGATGCCCATAAGCTACGTCGCAGACATTCGATCGCTCTTTAGAGCTAAGGACGTCAGTTCTATGAAGAACTTTGGCGCCTTTGATCTGTCCCTCTACGAAGACGTGAAGGCGAACGCTGACGCAATTCTGCAGCAGCTGGAGGCGGGCTCAATGCCGTGTGACGGAGCCTGGTCAGCCGAAAACATCTGCAAGTTTCGAGACTGGATCGCTGACGGGAAACTCCCATGACTCCTATAATTCGAATCACAGTAGGTTGCGTTGTTGTTGCGATGGTCCTGACAGGGCGGCTCGCAGTTTCAGCTTCGTCTACAGAAATGAATCACTGTCGCTTTTCGCCGGTGCGTACTGATGCCGTAGATTTCCCTAGTCGGCACGCTTGGAATTTGTTTCTCACACTCATGCACCCTGCGAAGTCTTCAAACTCTTCGCGGGGGCAAGCCGACTGTTCAAAGCCAATTGGAACGCCCGGAACGACAGTCGTTTGGGAGATGTGGCGACTTGCTCGCACAGAGGTCTTCTTGCCCAATGGAGCTGAGCCCCCGGAGTGGAATGACCGAAGTCTACCTACCGGCTTCCAAGGAGCAGTTCCTGGGCAGTCTGATTCCTTTCACGGAGTTGTGCTGCCGAAATCGGCCGCTACAAATCTCAAGAAGACTACTACACCAGGAAGCATTCAGATCGAGTCCCTCTTAGGAGGTAAATTCAAGCCGCTATTCGATCCAGAACCCGACAACAGTATCTTTGTCGATCGTGGCGGGATTGGTGAGACGCGAATGAATCGATCGACATACGAATTTATACGCGAGAATTGTCTGTTTAGCACCGAAGGTCTAGACCGCTACGCGGAGGCGGTTCGGAGCGGAAAGAAGCCGCAACTTTCTTTACCGTCCGACTCGATCGAAGGCAAAGCCGTTTGGATCGTATTAACCGATGCTCAGCTTTCCTCTGGCGTAGGAAACACCTACTACACGATCAAACACGACGGGAAGACATATGGTTTGAATTCCTTCCATATTCTCACAAAGGACATTCCCAATTGGTTTTGGGCAACCTTCCATCACAAGTCGACGCCCAAGAACGAATTTGAGACGCCCGACACTTTTGGACAGCCTAGAGATGTGACGGGGACGGTGTGGGAGAACTATGTTCTTGGAGGAACCCAGATCGATTTCGTCTCGCCGACCGGCGACCCCACCGTTCTTTCGGATCATTTCATTGAGTTCGACTTTCAGAGGTCGTCTTGTATCACCTGCCACGCAATGGCAACGACGACGACTGACCGGAACGACAAGGATCGCCCTAGACAGACGCTGGATCTTGGTGTGCCGAATGCGGCTACATTCAAGAGGGGCGGAAAACCGTTCTACGTACAAACTGATTTCTTGTGGTCGATGCCATTCCGTGCGCAGAGTGAGAAGCAGCCACCTCCCGCGCGTTGCATCTGGTAGTGGTGGGCCAGAGGAAATCAATCGTTGCTCGCTCGGGCCGAGAACCCACGACCTGATGTTTAGAGAGTCCCTGCGATCATATGCAGCTTGCTAATTGGCTGCCTGCGGCGGCCAGTACGTCCATATGCATCTGGACGTACTGGCCGGATCAAAAGCGATCCTGGATAGCGTTAGGTCGCCGGAGGTGCGGTTCGCGGCACCGTTAAGTCGTATAGAGCTGCAGCAAGCAGGCTACGACGCAGCGTCGGCTTTGGTCACTGTGAATCGCCCAGGATTTCGTGGACGCTCCCGGACGGGACTGCCCGCAGGTCCCCAGCTGTTTCACGCTGGGCAATACCACTCGTGCCGGCTGGGGCTAGTGGGGGCCACTGGGGGCCACTGGGGGCTAATGAGGGCCGATGAGGGCGATTGGGGGTTGGTGGAGCCACGGGAACCGGGTTCAAACCCTCTTGATGGGCTGATGGGGGCGTTTGGGGGCTCCTGGGGGGCGATGAGGGGCCGCTCGCGGACTACTCGGGCTCCCGCGGTTTCGGCCAGCGTCCTACCGCATTCGGCCAAGAGCGGACATTCGCTAACACCAGCGTTAAGCAGAGCCGCACTCAACAACTGTCAGACGGACGGTCGAGAGTGCTCGGAGAAATCCCTTGCGCCGCCACGAGAAGAACTTCCGCAGGAAATCGAGGAATGCCGGCTCCGCCTGGCTTGACATCCACCAGGCCACCGGGAAGTGCTCCTGGAGGTTCGCGGGGTTGAAGAATTCGGCCCGGACATAGCTCGCAGACGTGGCGGGGGCAACTGCGCGTGCCGCCTCACTTACGAGCCTCAGCGCGAGATCCGTTCGCGACGCATTAGCCACAACAGGCTACTCCTGCCGACGCGCATCAGTGGATAGATCAAGCGCGCCAACTTTGGGCGCGAGAAGGTCCAGTGCATCAGTCGATTGAATGAATCCCTGCGGGTACTGAGCAGTGCGAGCCGGGTCAGGGCCTCATCCGCGTGAACACATTCGTCTTGGATGCAGGCAACGATCCCATCGTCGAGAGACATGCCCCGCGCCTTCAATTCGGAGACCAGCGCTAGGTCGGTGCGTGCATCGATGAGCTCAATGGGGCCACAGCTGCGCTCAAGACGCATTCGCCGGACGAAGCTCTGGCACAGAGGGCATTCGCCGTCATAGATGACCCGAATGCCTTTGGACACGGTTACCACCATGGCGATACGTTCTCGACCGTAACCAGCACGCAGAGAAGCGTTGCCGGAAAAGCGATCATGAAAGTGTTTAGCCCCATCGTTACCGCGGTCGCGACGTGAAACACCAAGCCGGCTACGAGCATAGCGAGCGCCACTTCGCGCGGCGCGATCAGAATCAGGGGAAACAAGCACTCGCCTACAAACACGGCCCTTGTTAGTAGCCGGGACAGTGCGTCTCGCGATTCAACGAACGAGCCAATCCAGCGCTCGCCATAGGCCTCTGAGCACATGACCAGTCCGATGGCGGTGCCGCTGCGCCAGGTGGGGGACACAGCCTTGACGAATCCCGCAGTGAAGTAACTCAACACCAATTGGGCGCCGATGAAGAATACGGCCAGCAAGGTCGTGCTCGCGTCAGGCCCCGGCAGAATAGCCAGACAACCCGCGAACAACGTAAGGATTGCCATCTGCTCCGCGCCGTCTCCACCCATGATGCGGCAGAATCGGCTGACGACTGCGCAGGCAAATGTGAGCGCCAGTATCAGCCGTCCGGCACCTTCGTAAGGATTGAGGAACAACCCCAGCAGGCCGCAAGCGGCGCCCACCGTGAGCACCAAGCGCAGCGGCACGGTGCCGAATCGCTCGGTGAATTCGGGAGCGCCAATCAGGCGAATCACGTTGCCGGCATACAGCCCACTGCTAGCAAAGCTGCGATGTCCTACGTGCAGTTGTTCGAGAAAGCCAATTCCGAGCGCTGCACTTGCACCTCGAACCGCCACTTCCAGCGCTAGCTCCGGGCTAACCAAGCGAAAATATCTCCGAAGTGAATACAGGCCGGACCTGTCGGGCGGTACCGTGGCCAGTGGCCTCGACAAGCGCGAACTGGCGGCACTGTGCGTCTGGCGCAACGTGCGGCTGCGCCACGACCCAGGACACTAGGGCAAGGTGGCAATTGGACAGCATGACCTGCCCGTCGTTCTGCGCCTCAGCGATCAGGAAGGCGAGACCATTCACCAAGTCGTGCAGCGCCTTGCGCTCGTGCCGCGCCGGGTTCCAAATCCAGCGCCAGCCCCCGGTAGGCGGTATGTCGATTTCCGTCCAGTCGCTCCAACTGGATGCGCTGCGATCGCGGTACACAACGTGGATTCCAGCGTAGGCAGGCTTGGGTCCAAAGAAGCCCCAGTAGGGCAGGAAGCTGGAACGGTCGAAACGTGCAATCAGAACGTGCCACGCCCGGACCGGCAGTTGATTCATCACGCTGGCGAGGAACACGGCGCCGAAGATCACCAGTGTCGTTTCAGCGCGCATCATCGACTCCCTTTAAAGACGGCTTCTCTTTGCTGCGCGCAGCAGGGCTGCGCGGGCCTCGATGAGCTGACCCAAGGTCGGCATGGATGTGATCTGCGACTGCAACTTGGCCATCTGCTTCAAGATTTCCCGGTCACGGGCGGAAAAAACCAGCTTGCCCCTAGCATCCGCGGCGACGGCTCCGCAGCAGGAGATATCCTTGTTGGCGACAATCTGATCGCTGGGTTTCAGCCCCCGCTCCTGGGCCAGGCTGATGAGAGAATCGATGTGCTGCAGCTCACCGAGCGTGAGTTTTCGGGAACTCTTTGGCATGGGATACCCTCGCGTTCCTGCGTCGTATGGGAACACCCCTGCCCATTATGGATGGGCACGGTTCGCAAGCCGTCTGTTCTTCGTGGTCGCTTTTGGATTGTTTCAGGGCGCCTGGCGCGATACCGTGACCAGCGGCCGACTCTGTCTACGACTCACGGATTATCACCGAGCGCTCGCTCCTCGCCTGAATCGCCCGGAGTTTCATATCCGCCCCTTGGTCGGGAAATCCCGCAGTTCACAGCAGGTCCACGCTGGCCAATATCGCTCGAACGAGCCCCGCCGGCTGAGGGCACACCCGAAAAGTCAGTGCTCGGCACAAAGGCCGGCGCGCCGACAACTACTTCGGGCCCGCCTTGTCGATTCCGCCCCCTTCCCTTCCCGTTCCCGGTGGTTTTGCGGCGAGGCCGGACCGGCCCTCGGTCGGCGCACGCATTCGGTCTGGCGGCCTCACGACGACGCCCCGGACGCGAGCCGCCCTGGAGCAAGGCACCCTACTCGCCCCCTGCACTGAGCATGATCGCCAAGGGGCCTAATGCAGGCCTCCCCTCGCCACCTCAGAAACCTCTGGCTACATCGATGCGGTTCCAGTGCCAGCCCTCAGGAATGTATTGCCGCTACGATCTGAGACCGTTCTCACCCGTTTGGGAGTCACCGACTCGACCCAGCGGCGCCAATTCGATGCTGACTCCTGGCAATCAGCAGGCCCAAGCTCACCGGCAGGAGGCCGACTTGCCGCGACTTCGCACAGTCGCGCGTTATGTTCGGCGCGCGAGCAGCCCGCGTGATTGAACAACCCGTGGGCTACAAATGTCTTGGGGGTTTAGCCGGTCGTTTTACTCACGCTCGACATACTCTGCGCCCCATTGAACACGCGTTGCCTGCCTTCTCGCGGCTCAAGGATGCCGCCGATAACTTGCACGCACAGAAAGCGAAGACAGGTGACCTCTCGTGGCGCGATCAACTGAGCGCTCTGTGCAGAGATTTGCGACGTAAGCTCGGTTGATGTCCGCTGAGCCCGCTTCGCTAGCGCCGGTCACGAAGCACCCTGAGTCGGATTGATCGCTAACGTCGCTGTTCTCGCCGCCAGGAAGCGAGCCTAGATCGCTCATCCCGTTTGATCGGGTCCACGAGAAGGCGTGATTCACGCCCGCATCCGTTTGGCTAATGCCCACGACTACGGCGTTCGTGCCAATGCCAACAACTGAGACGTCCTCCCCTCCAGGTAGCGGCGAGATATAGGCAAAGTCATCGGCTTCACTGTTCCAATAGAATGACTGAACACCACCGTCAGGCACCGCGAACTCGCCTACGACTTCGCCGCTCGCATTGATCTCTATCCCACCATTCGATGCCGACCGGCCGCCCACGTCGATGCTCAACACGACGGTCGATCTAAAGTTCGTCCACACGACCGTTCTATAACCCGCTCCGTTGCTGAGGTTACATACTCCCAGAACATGCGATCCCTTGATCGACGAGACACGACACCGCTTCGCCTCCAATGGGAGCGGCAACGCCTGCGCGACGTATGCGTTGAAAAGACCCGTGCGAGTCCAATAGATCGGCCGAATCCCCCCCGACCGGTCGGGACAGTTTGCGATGACAGTAGGACCGCTGGAACTGCCGTCGGAGACATCGACCGGGACGCAGTTCGTGTCGGAAAGCCCCAACAGCCCAACAGGCAAGGCGGTGGCAGTCGCGCTGTTGAGCCAGACCGCCGGCTGTGCCAAAAAGCTGCCGTCTCTCGACACACCTGCCACCACCCCCTCTTGGTTGAAGGCAGTTGCCGAGGTGCTCTTTCCATTTGGCAACGGCATCAGCCGCTGCGCAATCGGCGAACCTCCTGTGTTCCAAACGACGGCTTGCGAGACGAGGTTCGAGTCCACGCAGCTGCCGACGATCTTGCCTAAATTGGTTATCACCCCGGCCGAGCAACTCCTTCCGAGGGCCAACCCGGGCAGTATCGACTTCTGGGCTCCGGTGGCGAGGAACGCCAAAGTCGTGCCATCCGTGTCAGCGCAAGCCCCCACTACAAATGCTTGATTGTTGATGCCGATGCCTCGGCACTGCTGCCCGGGAACAACCACCACCTCTGTTAACTGCGCTACGACGGGAAGAGGCGCAGCCAGAGCCATCACGCATGCGACCGCAAGCACCATGGGCGCACCGTTTTTTATAGATTCGAACATGTTGAAAAAGCTCCACTTCTGGAAGGGAAAATCGGCGGCGACTTCTGTGGTCGCCAAGGTATTCCGAGGAAATGATTCGAATCCGATGCTCGGCCTACTCGTCAATCTTTTTTCGCATCATCGTAACCGGGGCAGCCTTGGATCCTGATTGCCCGTCCAAATCGGCCCATTTTTCGCCACCTGGCGTGGTCAACTCTTCGGGCGGGTCGTCGTTCGATACGAACTCCAGACATTTGCCGGACACGCCCTTTTCCTTCGCGCACTCGACTCTCGCCCCTGGCTGCTGGCTCAAGTCTGCTGCGTAACAGGCCCGGATCTCGTTGAAGCTCTCTAAGCAGAAGAGATAGTCCAGATAGTTAGTGGGCACGCCGCTTTCGGCTCGAACCGGCACACCGGCAACCACGCCAATGACCGTGGCCAAAATGAGTGGCTTCACCTCCAAAAGTAAGAACCGCCTCATTTTTCGCCTCGACCTCAACTGCCCTTCGTTCCGCGCCATATCCAGTCCTCGAATGCCAACGATCAGTTGGCTCTCCTAGCAGGCTAAAGACGAAGGAGATTTCTAGGCCGTGATCACGATCAGCAAGTGAGGCACGGTGAGGCTGGGGTCTTCTGCCCTACAACTTGGAGTTGTTCGTCGCCCCAGGTTTCGTAAACAAGCCGCAGCTGCTTGCCTTCGTCGTGCGTGGCTCGACGAAACCCTAGGTGATTCAACGACGCCGCATACAGCAGCTCAAGTTGCCCTATTAACCGACGTCCATGCGGACAGTGAGGTGGCAATGATTGTTAAGGACTGGGTCCTCAAGCCCCGGGTCGGACGCCACTCGTGCAGCACGAGGCCTGGCGCAAAGATCGTTCAGGCGATTTAAAACCGAGCACGCGAATTGCCCCCCACGACACGCATCCTGGGCATAGTTTTTACTCAAATTTCATCGCCATAAGCCGATGTTGTGGCTACGCCAGGTTGCGTCCATTGGGGGACGTCGGCTTTTGCTTGAGGATTGAAATGCTGAAATCGAATCATGGCCTTAGTGCCGGCGTGCCGGCACTTGTAGCGTTGATCGCGGCGACGTTGTGCATGTCCAGCGCCCAGGCCCAGTTCAAGGTCACCTCGCCGTTCCTCAACAGCACCGAAACCGGCTGGACCATCACCGGCACCAATAACGCCGGCGCCAACGACAGCGGCATCCTGACCGGCGGCTACGGCGCCATTCCCAACAACGTCAACGATGCCAACGGCAGCGGCTGGTTGCGCCTGAGCACCAACAACAACAATCAACAGGGTCTGGCCCTGTACACCGGCGGCTCGTTCCCGTCCTCGCAGGGAGTGATCGTCGAATTCGACTACGTCAACTGGGGCGGGAACGGCGCCGACGGCACCACCTTCTTCCTCTACGACGCCACCGGCACCATGGCCGGCGCGCAGCCCGGCGGCAGTCTGGGGTATTGCGGCGGCAACGGCGGTTACCTGGGTATCGGCCTGGACGAATTCGGCAATTTCTCCGGCTCGATGCCCGGCGTCGTCGGCGGCTGTCCGGCCAACAGCAGCAGCCCCGGCAGTCAGGCCGACCGGGTGGTGTTGCGCGGTCCGCTCAGCGACAACAACCGCTGGCTGGCCAGCGGCGCGGTCGCCGGCGGCATCGACACGCCCTCCGTGACCACCCGCCCCACCGGCGACCGCCTGCGCGTGGCGCTGCTGCCGAACATACCCTCGTCGGGCTACACCGTGACCGTTTCGGTCGGCCTGGACGGCTCCACGCCGACGGTGTTGCTCAACAACGTCAACTTCCCTTACACCGCGCCGGCCAATTTGCGCATGGGCTACGCCGGCTCCACCGGCGGCCTCAACAACATCCACGAAGTGCGCAACATGATCGCCTCGGTGCCGGCCAACGTCGGCATCACCAAGATCGTTTCGGCCGCGCGCGTGCGGCGCGGCCAGCCGGTCACTTACACCGTCGTGATCAGCAACCTCGACATCAATCCGGTCGTTGCCGGCAATCAAGCGCCGACGATCCCGGGCACTGACGCGCCCGACATCACCGACACCCTGCCCACGCAGCTCACCGGCGCGACCTGGACCTGCACGGCCAGCGCCGGCTCGACCTGTCCGGCGACCACCGGCACCGGCAGCCTCGCCATCATTGGCGGCTACACGCTCGCGCCTGGCGGCACCCTCACCTTCGCGGTGACCGGCACGGTCGTCAACAACGCGGTGTGCAACGCCACTGTTTCCAACACCGCCACCGTCGAGTTCGCCGCGACCGACCGTTTCGGCGACATCGATCCGACCAACAACACTGCCAGCGTCAACTTCGCGGTGGACTGCATCAATCTGGCGATCGACAAGACCACGTCGCAGAGCCAGTTCACCGCCGGCAGTACCGGCACCTACAACATCGCGGTCAGCAACAGCGGCACAATCGCCACCATCGGCCAGCTCACCGTCACCGATACCTTGCCGACCGGCCTCAATGTCCCCGACGGCATGGTCGCCCTGAGCGGCGCCAACGCCGCCAACTGGGCCTGCACCGCGACCTCCAACACGTTGACATGCATCAGCAACACCGCGATCGCGGCGGCAGCCAGCTCGACCTTCGGCTTCACCGTCAACGTCGACTTCGCCGCTTCCGGCAACATGGTCAACACCGCGCGCGTGGGCGGCGGCGGCGACGCCAACTGCCCGATCGCCACGCCCTGCTCCGACCCGACACCACCGAGCACGCCGATCGTGCGTCCGTCGGTGAGCCTGCGCATCAGCAAGGGCGACGTATCCACCACGTACACGCCCGGCGGCAGCACCACCTATGTCATCAACGCCTGCAACCAGACCGGCCCGGACGTGGCCAACGGCGCCACCATCACCGACACCCTGCCGCCCGGCGTTACTCTGAGCGGCCCATGGAGTTGCGCCGGCAGCGGCACCACGCTCGGCACCTGCCCGGCCAGCGGCGGCGCCGTCGGTGGCAACGCGGTCTCCGTCACCGGCGTGGTGCTGCCCGTAGGCGGTTGTGTGAGCGTAAACGTGCCGGTCACCTTCAGTTCGAATCCGGCTGACTATTGAACCGGTTAGCGAGTCGATTACAAAAAACCATTCGAGCATGATCGACCGCCCGCAAGACCATCATGGCCTTGCGGGCAATTACGTTACGCCCCCTATTACTCTGAATAAGACGATGCCTTGGAATCGCCAGGATTTGTGGGTAGGGCCAGCATCCAGGTTTGTAGCTTGAGGTGACCACCATGCCTACATACAAGGTTTTCAAGCAAAGCCAACCAAGCCCATAAGTTCATTGAAGCGCATCGGAATGAGTTCGGTATTCGGACGCCGTGCCGAGTCCTCGACGCAGCTGTGGGCCGCAAAGCCAACAACGCAACGCGCGTTGGTTCTGGATGTGGTCACGAAGGACGGCTGCGATGCAGGCGCTCATGCAAGGCCTTGATCCACTCGGAAGGAGCTCAGTATGGGAGCGACACTTGGCGACGCTTCTGCAGCCCGAGCCAAGCACAAGCAAACGAGGAAATTGCTGGGGCAACGCCGGAAGAGGCTTTTGGAAGCCTAAAAGAGAGCGCATCAAGATGCGTGTTTACACTGGCCGAAAGACCGCCGTCATGGACGTATCCGAGTACATCGAGGGCCTTTTTACCACCCGACTCGTCGATTCAAAAGCGCTGGTCAGATGCCCACTAGATTCCGGCAATTCCAAACCGACCGGAATTTCCAACCCAATAATTTTAACGCCGTCGATTTCGTGCTGCAGTTGGCCTGAAAGGTACCAACCTCTCAGAGCGACAGGCAACAATGCTTTGCTCAAAACAATCAAGACGGCATCGGACAACTTGACGGACCAATCTACACCGTTATTGAATACGCACTAAGCGTCGGCTACAAGTTCCGCTGATCTACGAAGATCAGTCAATCACGTCAGTGGCACATTGATGCTCAAACCTCCATTCCGCCTCGTGAAGACGCCTCGCCCCGCAGCTTTACATCGGCCGCCGCCAACTCTACAGATAAACCCGCTATCTGCCAATACTATTCCGACATTGTACGCAATACTATGCCTATCCTAAGATGGCACTGAGCTAGCATTGACTGACCTAACGCGGTGCATATTAATTCGCTGGCACCGCCAAAAATATATATAACTATCCATACGAATGCACGCCCGCCCCTCTCGTTTCTTTATTATATTAGCTTCAGCATTGGCTGCGGCGACGACATCGGCGTGGAGCATTCCGGCGGGAGCATCCGACTCTAATGCCTCACGGTCAACGTATTCGATCCCAGCCGGCCAACTTCAAGAAGTCCTGCAACAGTTTATTCAGCAGACCCCACTGAGCCTGGCGTACTCACCGTCGGCGGTAGCGCACCGCAGCAGCCCCGGCATTCGAGGCCCCTCCACCCCCTTGGAGGCCCTGGCTCAGTTATTGAATGGCACCGGCCTAACCGCAGCCGAAGTAAGCCCCAACGTATATATACTGCAAAGCACTTCACGGGAAGATCCATTCCTCACGACGTCGCCCCCCCAGCCATTCGCTAACAGGCTAACGGAGTTGGAACCGGTGCAGGTAACTGGCACTCGCATTCCACGCCAGTCACTGCAAACGACGGCCCCATTGAAGATATTTACCGCGGAGGACATTCGTGCGAGTGGCCAGACCACGCTCTTTGACTTTCTCCGCCAGTGGCCTAACACAACCGCACACCACCCTCGTGATATCGCAACCGACTTTGGGGTCAACCTTCGAACACCGCGGGCACCGAATTTCACAACAAGCCTGTTCACATTGGGCCCCAGGGCCACACTGTTCTTGGTTGATGGCCTACGCGTGGCAAGCTCTGGCCTGAGCTCATCAGAGTATGGAGGGCTCACTGATCTTGGAAGTATTCCGCTAAGCATGATTGAGCGCGTGGAGATAGTGAGCGGCAGTGCTTCTGCCGTCTACGGCTCAGAAGCAATGAGTGGTGTCATTAATATAATACTAAAGCACGACTATGAAGGGGCCGAGATCGGCGGACACACCGGCATCTCCGACCGAGGTGATACGGCGCGCCATGACTTATTCGCAAACCTCGCTCGCCTGACTGCCGCGGGGGGACACTGGACTCTCGCGGCCAATCGTTCTTACGACGAAGGCCTAATTGGACGTCAGCGCACCTGGGCCACACTCGATCAGTCGCGCCACGGCTTGTATGACGAACGATATCCACTTCAAATCTCTACCGGGCAAGATGCAAAATGGTTAGGCGACTGCACAAGCTCCGATGACAGTCCGAGTGGCCGAATTTGTAGCCTTGACTCCCCTCGTTATCTCAGCCTACTTCCGTCAAGGGAATCCACAACAACCTATGCCACTCTTCAACACCCCCTGAGTGAACGCCACACGCTTGATGCCTCTGTACGCTTGTCCGAATTGAGAACAGGCATGCAGTTCCCCCCTTCGACAGCGGAATTTTATGACGGCGCCACGTGGCGCACCCACGCCTTTTTTGACGTGGGCCCTATTTCAGTACGCTCAGAATCGCACGATGTCGACGCCCGGGTCAGCGTACAAAGTCGAGGTACAAAGTGGATGTGGATGGGCACTGGGTTTTATGGCAAAAACAGTGCCTCCAGCAGTATCACAGGCGTAGTGAATATTGATCCATTTAAACCATTTCCACTTCGTGAATTGAGCGAATGGAATTATCAATTAGATGGAGACGTCAGTCATGCAACGCTCGCGAGCATTGCTCCACCTAATCGGCTGAGCGGGGCATTCTGGCATTCCGGCATCAGCGGCACAGTCAGCGGACCGTTATTCACAATGCGACATGGCACGATCGAGTCCGTTTTTGGCTTCGACGTCCATCAGGAACATCTACAATCGAACGCATATACCACCGCGCGTTCAGACGGCTACTCGGCCTATTCCGAGGGCCTGGGTGGAATGGATAACTCTCACATCGGAGGGCATGCGCTGCGAGTGTCGCATTTTGGCGAAATAGCCGCGCCACTATTTCGCAGCGCAGCTCTCGACTTGGCCTGGCGAATCGATCACAACGAAGGTTTCGGGACACAACTCACGCCAAGGATTGGCGCTAAATGGAAGGTAACGCCAACCCTAACCTTACGAAGCTCTTACGGCAACGGTTACCGCGTACCCACACTGTATGAATCACAGCGTATGTTGCCTGCGTCAAGAACTGCAGTACCGTCGTCGCTCCTCCCTTGCAATCCAATGTTCGAAGACCTCTGCCTTTTGGATCTGCAGCCAGTCAGAAACCAAGCGCTGCGCCCGGAGAGATCACGTAGCACCACCCTGGACGCACTGTGGTCCCCCAACCCCCACTTGGATATAAGTCTTGGATATTACGGCATTCAACGTGTCGATGAGATCCGCGCGGCGGCCGATTTCAAAGATCCTTCGAAACACGTGCTTGATGCGGATGGCCGGGTGGTTGCTCTCCTCATCTCCCTTCAAAACGTTGGCATTACAAAGCTAGACGGCTGGAAATTCGACGGAGCCCTTCGATTTAACACTGCTGGCGATGATCGAATCGAATTGCGCTTGCAAACCGACTACATTGACCGATGGACGAACAGTCAAGATCTTGATGCGGACCTGGCCGGCCGCCTATTTCCTCGCATTCATGCGAGCGCTCAACTGAACTGGACTCACTCAAGCTGGTCTGGTCGAGCTGCCCTTCGTTACCGGAGCGGCTTACGCGGCACGTCGGCTGTTCTTGCAGGGAATATGCTGGTCCTAAACACGCGATTGTGGCGAGACCTCCCTTCAATGACTACCGCGGACCTCAGCCTAACCTACGGCGCAGGCACGAACTGGACCCTAGGAGCTAACGCGCTAAATATCTTCAATGCTACTCCGAAGAACTACAACGACAATTTCGGCGGCTATACCATCGCCGATGATGACCCAGTCGGGCGTTACTACCTTTTAAACTTCGAACGGAGATTCTAGCCACCTAGCTCAATATATGGCCAGACGTCAAAGGACATGGCTTCGCGAGTCTAAATTCAGGGGAACATGACTGCCTTCGTGATTACGTGGAACTTGAACAAGGAACGCGAAAACTACGCTCAGGCGCGAAAAGACTTCATCGCACATCTGGAGCGACACGCCAATGTAGGTGAATCCGGCATGGAGTCGGTGCGATGGATCTCCACCACCTACAGCGTGGATCAGATCTGCAACGATCTCCGAACTAAAATGGATAAGAACGGCCGCATCTTCGTCTCCCAGGTGGTAAGCGGAACCCATCACGGGTGATTGAACCAAGCCACCTGGGACTGGATCATCCCCAAGCTGTGATTAAAGCTTTCGGGTCGCCATGACATCCGGCTCGGCTGAACCCTACGTGCTTCCAGAACGCGAATCTGGGATCGCCCTCATCGCGTTTGCGAACATCACCGACGGCATGTTCGGCGAAGCCGGTGTCGGCACCGCGTCGCGACCGCCGCGACACGCTCGCGCGATCGATGCCGCATTGATGTGATTGATCGTCCCGCGTGGAACTGCTGAAAAAGGGCGACGGCTTCGCGGAATATCGGGATGGGCTACACCACCTCCCGCTCCCCGCGCCGACATCGCCTGAGTCATTGAAATCGCGTGCGCACGGACCGGATGCGCGCGGCGCTTTTGCGCTCGAAAGACAGCGCCCCCACAGGTGCGCTTTCAGAACCGGTACGCGGTACTGAAAATGTAGTATCGGCCGTAGGGGTCGTCCATCGCGATGTTGTAGCCGTTCCCAGAAAAAGCGCGGTAGTTGATCGGCTGGCGGTCCATGAGGTTGTTGACGTTGAGCGAGAGCGTCCAGCGATCGAACCCAGAATAGCTAAGGCGCAGGTTAAACAAGGTCATCGATGGATTCGCGCACTTTCCAGCATCACTATGTTCGATCCTGCAGTCGGACAATGGTCCGTAGCTGCGCGAGCGTCCAAAGTGGCGCATGGCTAATGTCGTGTCCCAATCGCCATAACGCCATTTCACGCTACCAAGCAAGCTGAGCTTGGGGTTGTTGTAGCCAGCGTCGTCGATCCGTTGGGGGGCGTAGATCGTGGAAGTGGCATGCCGCAGGAGATAGTGGCCGCCTAGATAGAAGTCGAAGGTGCCCCAGGTTTGGCCGCGAAAACGATAGTTCATGCTCGCTTCCCAGCCACTCGACTTCGAAGCGCCAATGTTGGCCAAGTGCTCGCTGATGCGGTAGAGCACGCCGTTCGCGTCGCGAATCAGACCTTCGGGATGTAGGAATGGATGGTACATCGCATTGCTGAGGCCGAACTCGTCCCAGCGTTCTATCTGGTAGCGCTCCAGACGCAGATCAAAAGCATCGGTCGGAGCGAGGGTAATTCCGACCGAAGCACTGCGCGAGGATTCGGGCCGCAGGTTCGGATTTTCGCCCGCGCCGCCCCCTAGTAAGCACCGATCTTGCCCGAGTTCGACACAAGGTGTCAGCAGCGGCGTTGCCAGCGGCATCATCAGTTCCGGCCTCAATTGGCCTTCGTAGGGATTTCTCCATTCCTGAGG
This sequence comes from Lysobacter gummosus, assembly GCF_001442805.1. Taxonomy (NCBI): domain Bacteria; kingdom Pseudomonadati; phylum Pseudomonadota; class Gammaproteobacteria; order Lysobacterales; family Lysobacteraceae; genus Lysobacter; species Lysobacter gummosus. The sequence continues at coordinate 5,406,530 of NZ_CP011131.1, forward strand.
CGAAGGCGCGCGGCGCGTCCGGCCGACACTGGCGCGCAAGCGGATGCGTTCGTGCGGCGCCCACGCCAGTCCGATACGGGTCGAAAGCGATCCGGAGAACCTGTTGTCGCGGTCGTGGTTGGCGGCGAGATCGACTTGCAGTTTTCGATGCAGCGGGAGTCGGAGCTCTGCAAACGTCGACGTGGAGTGGAGGCTGATGTCGTGCGAGGTCGCAGGAACAACGAGTTGGGAAGGCAGAAACTCGAGTTGCAGTGGATCCGGGGAGTCGACCAGGCGCTCGGTACGAATGGCCACCCCCGCAGTCAACCGGACCGGACCGCCGGCCATCCGAAAGAGAGCGCCATCCAGATTGGCTTCGAACGAATCCAGGGTGTTGCGCCCGCCGGGATGGATCGTGGAGCTCATCAATTCGAGTAGGGCCGGATCATTTTCACCGAACACGCGATACCTGGACAGCGTCCGCGAGTCGCCCCCTGATGACCGCAACAAATTGGAGACAGTGCTGTTCGTGCGTTGCGCGCTACGCGACAGGTCAAGCTTCAAGTTCCAACGGCCGACGCTGCCGCGCAGGCCGATGGCCAAGTCGAAGGTTTCGCTCGTCGTCCGATTACGCGGCAGGCCCAGGTCGTATAGCGCGTAGCGAACCGGCGACGAGATGTAGTCGTCGGGCAGATCATCTGGAATGTCCACGTTCGGATGGCCTGGGTCCGTTATGAACAGATAGTCGATATTGGGCGGGGTCTGTAGGGCCTGCTCGACCCGTGAGCCGCGCGCGGCGATCTCCAGGGACGTGGCGTCGCCTAGCGGCTGCTGCCAGCGCGCGTAAACGGAGTTGACCCTTATCTCCGGTTGCAACGTGGCGTACCTGGGAGCGTCGACGCTGCAATATGGCGAGTCGGGATCATTGCCGGCGGAGCGGCATTGCTGCAATGGAAATGTCGTTCCGAAATTCCGGGAGAGGACTCCTAGCGGTACGCGATAGTCGGGCAGGCCAAACCTAGTCAGGTCCTGGGTATGCCAGTTACGCGCGTCACCGGCCAAGGCATCGCGCGCCAACAGGTCCGCGCTGACGAACAGATTGCCGTCGTCGCGCGTTTGCGCGCCGTAGCTTACGGACGCGCCCCTTATTTGCGCGTCTCCTCGCCCCGAGACGCCGTAACGGACGACGGCTTCGGCGCCCTGGACGTCCCTCTTCAGGACGATGTTGACCGCGCCCGCCGCAGCATCGGCGCCGTAGTTGGCCGATGCCGCGCCACGCAAGATCTCAATATGGTCGATGAAACTCAAGGGAATGCTGTTCAGATCGAACAGCCCGCCCAGGTTGGGAGTAACGAAGCCGAAGCTCGCTACGCGCCTGCCGTCGACCAGGAACAGAGTACCCCGTGGTCCGAGCGAGTACAGACTGACGCTAGCCGCGGCGACGATGGGCTGGAGCGAACCGATGCGGCCTTCGTAGGCGATCTCGACGGGATTATGACCGAGCATGCCCGGCTGTTCACGCAACAATTCGTACAGGGTGCCTGCGCCGCTCTTTTCGATATCTTCTGCGGTAATCACGTTCACCGGAACGGAGATATCGAAAGAGTTGCGTGGAATCCGTGAGCCGACCACGGTGACCGAAGCCAGTTCTGTCAGTGCGGCGTGCGCAGTCGCCTGCATGGCTCGCGAGTCCGCGGCGCTACCGTTACGGAGTTGGCGCTGCGGGCGAACCGGAGCGGGTTGCAGCAGATAGGTATTCGGCGTCACCGATACCGCCGTGAGGCCTTGATCGTCCAGCAACCGGGATAGCGCCTGCGCTGGTGGGTAGCGCCCTTTAAGTCCCGCACTGCGCTTGCCGCGGACCAGACTGGGCGAATAGAGCAGTTGCACGTTCGACTGATGGACCAAGAGGCTGAGGGCCTCGTCGAGCCGTCCCGATCCGATGTCGTAGCTGGAACCCGCAGCTAGGCCGATGTCCCGCCCGGCGGCAGTGATCGGCAGCGAAAGCGCAAAGCACGCCAATGCCAGACCGCAGGACAGTAGATGCGTGTATCGGTTCGAAGCCATGGTTGGACGCGGTCCATGCCGCCGGTGGCGCACGATCAGGTTCATCGGCGTGGAGCTTGGGTATTCATTCACGCAGATAGAGCGTGGTCTCATCGCTGGCCGTGCGCTTGGCCTGCAAGCCCCAGCCGCGCTGCAGGGCCATGATCAGCCCGGAACGGTCGTCGGCTGCGAACGCGCCGCTGACGCGGATGTCGCCCAGTTCTGCCTTCGACAAGACCAGATGATCGCGAGAGTAGCGATTGAACTCCACCAGCAGTTCGGCGAGCCGTCTTTCTTTGAAGATCAAGCGGCCTTGGGTCCAACCCTCCGCAGCGATGCGGTCGACGCCTTCCGGCGTTCCGAACCAGCCGTTTTCGCCGTAGACGACCTGTTGCATCGGATGCAGTTCGAGCGCCTGGCCGGCCTGTCGGGTGGCGACGACGACGCGCCCCTCTAACAAGCGCACCACGGTGTCGCCGCCACGGTTCTCGACCTGGAAGACGGTACCCACGGCGCGGACACTACCGTCTCCGGAGGAGACGATGAAGGGGCGGTCTTTGTCGTGCGCAACGTTCGCCTGCAGACGACCGCGCAACAGTTCGATCCCGCGACGCGAACGCCGGTAGGAAAGCTGGAGCGCGGTATCGGTATCGAGAACCAGCGTGGATCCATCCGGCAGATCCACCTTGAGCCGTTCTCCGACGGCGGTGGCGTACTGTACCGGCGACGACGGTCGCAGTGCCACCCAAACACCCCAACCGGACACCAGCGCCAGCACCAGGACTGCGGCCCAGGCGAAGACTGCCGGCCTCGCCCGGCGCGCCGACGGGCGCTTGGACGATAGGGCGATCTGCGATAGGTCTGTCGGCACTTGCGCACGCACGGCTTGCGATGCGCGGGCCATGCCGTGGACGCGTTCGGCCTCGGCATAAGCTAATGCGTTCTGCGGGGACACCGCGATCCACTCCTCAAACGCAGCGAAATCGTCCGTGTCGCTTTCGGGCGACAGCAGCCGCGCCAGCCAGCCTTCCGCGGAATCGGGAAAGCGGTGCGACGGTGGCAAGGTCGAGACGTTCATGGCTCTTGCTCGTTGAGCATAGTTTGGGCCTGCGCAGCCAGGAATTGCCGGAGTAGCGTAAGTGCCCTGCTGATGTGCTTTTCCACCGCCTTCACGGAAATGCTCTGGTGGGCCGAAATCTGGCTGTAACTCATACCGTCAATACGGTTGAGTAAGTACACTTGCCTGCAACGTTCCGGTAAACGCTCGATGGCAGCGTTCACCCGCGCCAATTCTTCGCGATTTTCCACCCATTGCTCTGGCAGCGGTACATCGATCGGAGCGTCAATCGCACCGAGACCGGCGGCTTGAAGGCTACGGCGCAGGCCGGATTCGCGGCGTCTAATATCACACAGTTGGTTGAGCGCGATCCGGTACAGCAGTGGTTTCAGCGCCTGCAGCGGCACCGCGCGGTATCGGGTCAGTTTGTACAGGCTTTCCTGGGTGACATCCTGGGCGTCGTCCTGCGAGGCGCCGTGGCTGCGCAGGAAATTAATCAACGGCGTCCGCTCCTCTCCCAGGAATCGTTCGAAAGCGTGGTCGTTAGTCGTTACTTCCGGGACGATGCTCACCCGAACCCCTAGGTCGCGTTCACCAGACGAGCTGCTGGGTCGCAGGCCGCCGCTTTGTGATCAAAGCTACAACCAGCTGAGTGAAGAGTGAGAGATCAGTCAAATAATATGACTAAAATTACACATTCAGAGTGTCCGTAAAGATGAGGTATCGCTGCGGCTCGGCGTGATGCGGCTGCGGGAACCCGCCCCCCCCCCCCGCCGACGGCCCGATTCGTTAACCGTCATACAGACGCCCGGCACAAATTCACGCTCGCGGTTGCGGGACGCTCCCCAGCCCCATCTCTTACTCGTCCAGATACCGCCGTGCCTGGCAAGGCGACTGCACCGCCTGAGTATCTATCCCAGTGCATGCAGATTCCGGCACGGCTCGGCATGACGCAATGTTCCCGACCGGCCGACTCGCCCGCATCACCGGACGCATGCGCTAAGCGGCGAGGTCGAAGCGCTACGAGCGGGTAGCGCCCTACAACGCGTTGTTCAGCTTTCGGCGACCTTGTTCATGTAAGCCCTAAAGCCAGCCCCGACCGAAGGTAGGGAGGAGACGGCCCTGATTCGTATTGGCCTCCACTTTTGATCAATCTTCAAGTGGAGCGAATGATGAGTCTGGCAGAACGGGTTTCTGCGGCACGTAAGCAAGCACGCCTGTCACAGGAGCAGTTGGCAAGAATGCTGGGGGTATCCCTGCGATCAATCACCAATTGGGAAAAAGGCGGGGAAGCCCGACCGCCATCGACAGGACATTTGATCGAGCTAGCGATCAAGACCGGCGTGTCGATCGTATGGCTCGTGACCGGCCAGGAGCAAGGCATAGGATGCCACCCGCTTGACCACGCCGCAGATCGCGCGACGGCAGCGGCATCGGGTCGGCCGAGGCCTCAGCGCGATACGCAAACGGATTTCGGCGGGGAAACCGAAACGTCGTCAATCAACTTACAAGCCGGCTTGGCCGCAAGGTGGGCCCAGTGATCGACAGGAAACTGGGTCTATACACACCGCCCTATTCGAAAGACCCCACCATGGACATGGCCACGCGGATACGCGTGGCGCGACAACGTACCGGCATGACCCAGCACGAATTGGCTGCTCGGATGCATGTGACGCGCAATGCAGTCGCGAATTGGGAGCTCAATGCCCGGCCCAATCCGAGTCTGTCGCATCTGGTGCGGCTCGCAATAACCCTGAACGTTTCGTTCGAGTGGCTTGCGACCGGCCGTGGAGAGATGGTCATGGTTCCGGAATAGTCGGCGCCGTGCCGGAAGCTCCGAATCATAGAATCCCCATCGACGGGTCGGACGCAACGCCGTAAACGCGGTGATTTTTCCCAACGCGGAACGGCGAGTCATGCGTTTGAGCGCAACATCCTCGTGGAGTCCGACCTGCATGACGGCTCGGGGAGATAGGAGGGGTTGAAAATTTCCGACGGCCGCGAGCGCATCTACTACACTCCCGGCTGCACGATCTTGCCGCCGTCTTTACAAGGTCGTCTGCACGATTATCAAATCCCGATGTCCGAATCGTTGGCGGCTCGCTCCATTCCGATTGGAGTTGCCAGGATTTTGTGGACATCTGATCGGCGGGCTCAATTTGTCGTTTCGTTCTCATTCGCACTGACATAACCGCGGTAGATCTTCTTAGTTCGATTTGGCGTCGAACGGGAAATCGCACGCGATGGTTTATGCGAGCAATGCTCAGGATTTCAAGCATCAATTGAGGTCACGCCAACCCGATGCGCACTAACCCGCTTACAGGCTGACCTAGCGTGGCCTTGCGTCTCGTGCGCAGACACGGGAATCACTTCAGCTATCAGTATGGATACCAGCGGGTGCTCACGAAATCCTGGGAACTCCAGATTACGTGACCCGGCGAGTACTGAGTCTGGTATGTCGCTGGATATAGCCGCTCGAACTACGCGTCACTGCCTTCAGCGCTCCCCGCAAACGACGGACGGATGAACTGTACTCGGCAACGCCTGTGTGAGACGTGGGCACGAGGCAGCCCCGGCCCGAACAGGGCTGCCCCTCTCGTCAGCGTTCTTGTGCCAAGCCGCTTACACGTCGGCCGACGCGCAATGTATTACGGCATCATTCGGTGATGCAGGTCGGACATCACCCAACTGCCGCCGCCAATCATGATAGCGATGACGAGGGTTGTGAATACTAAGGCGATCGTTGCCTCGACCGGTGTCCGCCGGCCCGACCAGTGCAGGAAGAATCGAACATGGACCGCCGCCTGAATAGCCGCGAACAGGGCGATTAGCAGTAGCGTCGAGCGCCGGTCCAAAAGATCGTAGCCCGCGACAGCGAACGGCACCGCCGTCAAGATCACGGCGAATGCGAATCCGGCCGCATAACCGCCCAAATGCGGCTTGACCAGATGTGGTTGATTAATCGGCACATCGCCCTGATTGGCTTGATCGCTCATTTCAGCACCCCAGGCAGATAGACGAACGAGAAAATTCCGATCCAGACGATATCGAGGAAGTGCCAGAACAACCCGAGCCGATACAGGCGTGAAAAAACCGATTCCTTCAGTCCTCTTTTCGACAACTGCACAATCATCAGCACGATGCCGATCATGCCAAAGGCCACATGCAGGCCGTGGGCACCAAGCAAGGCAAAAAACGCACTGAGAAAGCCGCTGCGAGTGGGGCCTGCGCCTTGCTCGATCAGCTCGCGGAACTCAAGTACTTCGAGTACCAGAAATGCACCACCCAGCGCGAGCGTGACCAGCAGCCAGCCAATGGCCATGTTCTTTTTGGAAGACAACGCGGAAATCGTACCGAGCCCGAACGCCAGGCTCGAAGTCAGCAGTAGCGCAGTCTCGATCCCCGCGCGACTTAAGGAGACGATGTCTGCAATGGTCGGCCCGCCCGCTGTACCGTTCAACAGGACGGCAAAGTTTACGAACAAGATTCCGAATAGAACCGAGTCGTTCATCAAGTAGAACCAAAATCCCAACGCGCGCTCCCCGTGCGCTGAAGTCTTCACCTCCAACAGCTTGCCACGGCTCGGCTTGATAAACAGTGTGTCGCTCATGGCGCGATCTCCCCCCGTTGTTGCTGATCGAGCCAAGCGACCTCGGCTGCATCTATCTCGTATTCGGAATGATCGTTGAACATGCGGGAGACTACCACGATGAAAATTGCCGCAAAGCTGATCACAGCCAACCACCACATCCAGAACACCACGCCGAAACCAAGTAGGAACGCTGCCACGCCGATGATGAAACCGGCCGGGCTGGACTTTGGCATCTCGATGCTCGAATACGGCCCGGAATACAGATCGATGTTCCTTTCTTTGGCCTCGGCCCAGGTGTCCAGCCCCAGCACCTTGGGACTGCGAGCGAAATTGTAGGAAGGCGCTGGCGAAGGAATTGACCACTCTAGGGTCCGGCCATCCCAAGGGTCGCCGGTAGCGTCGCGCAGTTGGTTCCGGTTTCGGATGCTGACGTACAACTGCACCAGCAGACAGATGATGCCTAGCAGGATCAGAACCGCACCGCCTGACGCCACGTATAGCAGCGCCCGCATGTCTTCGTCGAAGATCAGCGATGAGCGCCTCGGCAGGCCCATCATGCCGAGGGCGTACAACGGAAGGAACGCAAAACAGAAGCCGAAGAACCAGCCCCAAAATGCGCGTTTTCCCCATCGCTCATCGAGTTGAAAACCGAACGCTTTCGGAAACCAGTACTGGTAGCCCGCGATGTACCCAAACAGCACGCCTGGGATGATCATGTTATGAAAATGGGCAACGAGGAACGTCGTGTTGTGTAGGTTGAAGTCCACGGCCGGGATCGCGTGCAGCACCCCGGTCATACCTCCGATCACGAATAACACCATAAAGCCGACTGTCCAATACATAGTCGAATGCATGCGTATACGGCCGCGATACATGGTGAACAGCCAGTTGAAGACCTTCACCCCAGTGGGGATGCCGATGACCATCGTGGCGATACCGAAAACGGCGTTTAGTTTCGGACTAGCGCCCATGGTGAAGAAGTGGTGAACCCATACCAGGGTCGAAATCACTGTGATGACCAAGGTGGCGTAGACCAGGGTCTTGTAGCCGAATAGCTTCTTCGACGAGAACGTGGTAACCACCTCGGAGAACACACCGAAAGCCGGCAACACCAGGATGTAGACTTCCGGATGCCCCCACATCCAGAACATGTTGGCAAAATTCATAAAATTGCCACCATCACCCGGCGTAAAGAAATGCGTCGAGAACAACCTATCGGAGGCCAGTAACGCCAGCGCGGCCGTCAGTGCTGGAAACGCGATAAGAATGATGACGCAGGCACAGAACACCGTCCAGGTGAATACCGGCATTTCCATCATCAGCATGTTATTCGCGCGTCGCCGCAGAATCGTGACCATCAAGTTGATCGCGGATAACGTGGTGCCGAACCCGCTGATGAACAACGCCCATATCCAATAGTCGACACCTACGCCGTCGTTGTACTGCGCCAACGAATAAGGCGGGTATCCGGTCCAGCCTGCGGTGGAAAACTTACCGATCACCAACGAGATCAACACCAAACCTGCGCCCGCCACGGTCAACCAGTAGCTGAGCGCGTTCAGGAACGGAAACGAGACATCGCGCGCGCCGATCTGAAGCGGAACTACGTAATTGGCAAGACCAGTAAAAAACGGCATTGCCATGAAGAAGATCATGATCGAGCCGTGCGCGGAGAACACTTGCTGAAAATGATCGCCTTCCAGGAATCCCGGGCCGTTGACCGCCGCTGCCTGATGGAACCGCATCATGATCCCGTCGGCGAAACCGCGCAGCAACATCACCAGCGCCAGAACTACATACATAATTCCGATCTTCTTATGATCGGAAGTGGTCAACCAGTTGCGCCACAGCCATCCCCACAGCTTGAACCAGGTCAATATACCGACCACGGCCAGCGCGCCCAGCAATGTGACCGCTGCGCCGCCGAGAGCGATCGGGCTGTAGAACGGCAAGGCTTCGTAGTTCAGGCGCCCTAGCATCAGTGATGTCCCTCTTGGTGTTTGTTGTCAGCATCCACACTCGGGGCAGCGGCCGACAGGCGCGCAGGTGGCGTGTGTGCAGGTGAGTACTTCTTGATGATGTCGACGAATAATCCCGGCTGTGCGCTGCGATAGGCGGTCACTGGATAGCCGTCTGTCGGTTTCACTAGCGCGTCATAAGCCGCGCGATCGAGCATGTTTGGCGATGCGTCCACCTTTCGCAGCCAGTGCTCAAACTCTTCGCTTGTCAGCACCCGCGTCTTGAAATGCTGGTGCGAAAAGCCAAGACCCGAGTAATTGCCGTTGCGGCCCTGCAGTTCGATCGTTCGGTCGGCGAGGAAGTTGGTGCGGGTCTCCATGCCCGGCATGGCATAGATCTGGGTGATCAGGCCGGGGACGAACAGTGAAGTCATCATCGGATCGGAAGATAGTCGGATCGTTACCGGACGATCCACCGGCACTACCAGATCGTTGACGGTCGCAATCCCTTGTTCGGGATAAATGAACAGCCATTTGAAGTCCAGCCCGACGGCCTGGATTTCTAGTGGCGCTTGCTTTCCTGCAATGGGCTTGTAGGGATCAAGATCGTGGGTGGAAAACCACGTGATCGCACCAATCACCGCCACAGTGATCAGCGGAACAAACAGGACAACCGCGCCGAGGGTGCGGGAACTGGTGAACTCGGGATCGTAATCGACACTTTTGGCGGACGCGCGGTAGCGCCAGACTACCCACAGCGTCGCCAAGATTATCGGCACAACGATCAACAGCATCGTTACTGTGGCGATCAGCAGCAGTTCGGTCTGTTTCCCGGCAACCGGGCCGACGGGGTTGAGAATGGGCATCCGGCTGATGGCGCATCCCGTAAGAGACAGAAGGCCAAGACCGGCGACCAAGAAACGGGCGCGGGGGATTACTCGATCCAACATCCAACTTCTCCTTGGCCCGAAGCCAAGAGCGCCGGCGTCCGAGTACGCCAGCGTTCAAGTACATTCGGCGCCGTTAATTCCAATGCTGCTACTGGAGAATCATCCTGTCAGCGCGAGAGAAATTTCAATCACACCTGCAGCCAGGGGCACTGGCATCACGGCAGTCTTGCCGAGCCAGTTCGCCCGTTCTCGGCAGTTGGTCGATCCCGATGACAACCCACCTTCACCACCCCAGAAAGAATGATCACAGTGAGGTATGCGAGCACCCGCATCCCGTCGCGAAAAATAGCCACATGCAGCGCCCGGCGCTGATGCCATTCATCTTACTGACTAGAGTGCGCAATGTAGGCCACCCGCACCTCCATCAATGAGCCTGTCCCGAGCGCTAGCGCCCCGCTCCCAGCGCCAGATTGGCGAACATCAACATGAAGGCAGCGATGACTTCGTCGAGCAAGTTGGCCGACGCGTGGCGGAATGCCGGAGCATCACACAACGCGGCGAGCTCCCGCGCCGGGTCGTCGGTATCGCGCTAATGCGCGGCGTAAGTCAAATATATCTTCACAGCGCCGATGAAGACGCCGGTCATCTACCCGGCGGTGAAACAGGAGATCAGATCCTGACATCGCCTATCGGCCATGACGAGCGTGATAGTCAGCATAGGATTCATGATCGCGCGCCGCCCAGGTCAGCAATAAAGATGCCCCTTCATCATCGCCACAAGACGAAGGTGACGATGCCTCACCCGGCATCGGCGACTGTTGACCGACCAAGCGCCAAGCATGATCAGTACTGCCGAGGCGAAAAACTCGCCCGGGCAAATCCTTTCGGGCGAAATCATGAATGCACACCTGGATCGAGAATGGCCACGACGCACCCGATCGGGACCCGCCCGCCCCCCCCGCACTACCGAATGCGTACCCGCTACGCAATGTGATTGCAACTGCGCATCCGCAAAGATCGCCCACTAAATCGTAATTCGATGTGCCGACGATAGTGAAACTCGACACCGTCATCATACGGGCCGCGCTTGCTCCACAGCTCGTATCACGCGAATAATCAATCACATTCGCCACGGTGCGACACTTCGCACTCGCGCAAAACTGACTTGCTCAAAATAATCAATCACATTTTCATCGCGAAAAAAAACAAGGCAACAGCTTCGCAACCCATTGTGGGTAGATTCGAATTATCTATACTCGCACTTGAGAACCACCTATCGAAAGCTAAAAGTGCGAACACATCGAATTCAAAGATTGTTATTCAATAATGCCGCAATCGGACCCAGGCTCCATCCCTTCCATCCGAACGAGGACCGCGCGCTACAACTCGATAGAGTCTCTGCATTAGGCGTGCGCCATAGAGTGCTATCGCTCTCTCTTGTGCTATTGCTCACTATGTCGCCGTTAGCCGCGCAAGAGATGCCAAGCGACGGAGCGCGGGCGCTGAGCTTCGAACAAGCCCGCTCGCGTTTGCTACAGAAGTCCGATGCGCTCGTCGCCAGCGAAGCCAATGTGGACAGCAAGCGCGATCTGCAGCAAGCGTCTCGCAGCCTGCGCTTGCCCGACATCACCTTGGATGCGCGCGAGATGAAGTTTCAGAAGTCTCTGGATTTGTCGTTGGGGCCGCTGGCTCCGGTGCTCGCACCCTTCGGTGCTCCGGCGACCTTGCACTTGAGCGACAGCGACTGGCGCTTCCGACCAAGCCTCACCGCATCCATGCCGATCTATACCGGCGGGCAGATTTCGGCCGCGCAGCACGCGGCTGCCGCCGCGGTACGCCAAGCCGAGGCGGAGCATGCCGGCGAGCGCCAGTCGCAAACGCTTCAACTGGTACAACTGTACTTTGGGCAACAGCTGGCTGCCTGGGCGCTAGAGGTCCGCAGCGATGTCCGCGACGGACTTCAGCGGCACCTCGATGATGCCGAGAAGCTCGAACGCGGTGGCATGGCGACGAAGGCCCAGCGCCTGCAAGCCACCGTCGCCCGCGATCAGGCCGAACGAGACTTCCAGCGGGCCAGGCACGATCACGACACGATAACCGCGACTTTGCAGCGGTTTCTGCGCGAAGACCGGGCCGTTGGAACCACCACGCCTTTGTTCGTGATCAGCACCCCGCTCGATGACTTTGACGCCTTTCAGCGTGCTGCGCGCAATCATCATCCGGCGCTGTTGCGCCTGCAAGCCATCGTCGATCAGACCAGCCAAAACGTGCGCGCGCAACAAGCCAAGCTCAAGCCGCAGATATTCCTGTTCGGTCAGCGCGATCTTTATCGCGACGACGCCTCGCTCACTGAGCCCGACTGGGTATTCGGCATTGGCTTGAAGTACGACCTTGTATCCAGCAGCAATCGCCCGCGCCAGATCGGCGCTGCCCGCGCGCAGTTCGAACAGGCCGAAGCGGGCCTGCGCGAGGCGCAGAATCAAGTGGCGATCTCGGTCACCAGCGCCTGGAATCAGTTGGAAACTGCTCGGCAACAGTTCCTGTTGCTGGACAGTTCCATCGCTCAGTCGCGCGAGAACCTGCGCTTGCAGGAACTGTCCTTCCGCGAAGGGCAGGCCACCTCGCTGGACGTCATCGACGCACGCCTGCGCCTGGGCTCGGCTTCGATCGATCGCGCCCAAGCGGCCTATCAATACGACATCGCACTGGCTCAGCTGCTGGAAGTCTCTGGCCGGATCGATGGTTATTCCGAATACGCCGAATGGGCCGACAAGGTAGTTTCGCAATGAACCAGAACGCTTCCCAGGAGACGGCCGGCGCCAAGCTCGGCCACAAACGACTCATCCTAATCGCGATTGTCGCGACGCTCATCATCGGCGGCCTGTGGCTGGCTGTGCGCAAACCGGACGGCTTAGTGCAAGGCACGGCCGACGCCGACACCATCAAGGTCTCGGCCAAGATCACTGCACGCATAGCCCGGTTGCATGTACGAGAGGGCGACCGGGTCAAGGCGGGCCAGATTCTGTTCGAACTTGACAGTCCCGAGGTACAGGCCAAGGGGCGCCAGGCCGGGGCGCTGCTCGACGCGGCGCGGGCTCAGGCCGCCAAAGCCGATGAAGGCGCGCGCCAGGAAGAGATTCGCGCGGCGGCGGCCAATTGGAAGCGCGCGGCGGCGGCGGTCGATCTGGCGCGCAGCACTTTTCGCCGCGTGGAGAACCTGTACCTCGAAGGCGTGGTCACCTTGCAAAAACGCGACGAGGCCTTGGCGCAACAGCGCAGCGCCGATGAAGCAGCCGCCGCGGCGCGCGCACAGTATGACCTAGCCATGGCCGGCACCCGCAGTCAGGATAAGTTGGCCGCGCAGGCGCAGGTGCGCCAAGCCGAGGGTGGCATGGATGAAGTGGAGGCGTCGCGCGTCGAAGTCCGCGGTTTGGCGCCGAGTGCGGGCGAAGTCAACAAACGATTGGCCGACATTGGCGAGCTCGTGCCAGCCGGCTACCCCGTGTTCACGCTGATCGATTTGAATCGGGTTTGGGTCGCCTTCTATCTGCGTGAGGAACAGTTCGCCGGACTCAAGCTGGGACAACATCTGCGGGGCCGCATTCCCGCGCTCTCTAGCGACGGGGAGTTTGAGGTGTATTTCATCAATCCGGCGGGCGATTTCGCCACCTGGAGGGCCACACGCCAGTCGGCGGGTTACGACATCAAGAGTTTCGAAGTGCGCGCTCGTCCGGTACGGCCGATCGCCGGATTCCGGCCCGGTATGAGCGTGCTGTTCGCATGGCCCAACCACTAACCCTCGTCGCAGCAACCCTCGCGTCGGCCCGACGCGAGATTACCTTTCTGCGCGGTAGCCGCTGGGACGCGGCTCAGATCACCTGGATCCCTTGGGGGATCCTGCTACTACTGATGGTGGTCTTCAGCCATACCGTCCTGCGCGATGTGCCCATAGCGGTGGTCGACCATGATCAGAGCCCTGCCAGCCGATCCCTGGTGCGTATGCTCAACGCTGCGCCCGGCGTCTACGTGCGGGCGACGCCTGCTGACCTCAGTCGGGCCTGGCCGATGGTGCGGCGCGTAGAGGTGTATGCCGTGGTCTATATTCCGCGAGACGCGTCGCGCGAAGCGGGACGCGGCCAGACCGCAACGGCGATCGCTTACTACAACGCCAGCTACATGACCACGGGGCAGGCGGCGTTCCGCGAGATCTCTGCAGTCGTGCAGGCCAACAACGCGGAGCTTTCGCTCGGCCGTGAGATGTTTCTGCATGGTCGCGGCGGCGTACGCGCTGAGCCGGTGCGAGTGCAGTCGAAGGTACTGTTCAACCCGGAACGAAGCTACGAACACTTTCTGCAATCGCTTCTGTTCCCTGCTGTACTTGAGTTGGCATTCTGTCTTGCGGTAGTCGGCGCGTTCGGTCGTGAATTGCGCGACGGCACCGCGCCGGCCTGGCTGGATGCTAGCGGTGGTAGGTTCATCGCTGCGATTGCGGGCAAGCTGCTGCCTTACCTGTCGTTGTTCATGATCTACGGCGCCCTCGCCCTGCTGTGGGTGGGCGGTCTGCGCAGCGGCGCGGTCGCCGGCAGCTTCGCCATGCTGCTAACGGGCTATGCTGGCATGTACCTGGCTTACGCCGCGATCGGCAGCTTGCTGATCGGCGCCACCCGCAGCATGGCCACTGCCCTGTCGCTCACCGGCATCTATGCTGGCGTGGCCATGGCGTTTTCCGGCGGCACGTTCCCGACCATCGAAGGCCCGCTGTTCACCCAGATCTGGAGCCGGTTGATGCCCTTCACTGCCTACGTTCAACTGCAGATGCAGCAGCTGGACGTAGGCGCGCCCTGGCGTGACTCACTTTGGCCACTAGCCACACTAGGGCTGTTCATGCTCATCGGCGGCGGTCTCGGCCTAAGACTCTATGCTCGCGCGCTGCACGATCCGGGCAGTTGGGGGCGGCGATGAACGAATTTCTCCGCGGGTTCCAAGGCGCACTCAAAGCAATCTTCAGTGATCGCGCCGCCGTGATGTCGATCATCGTCGCGACGATAATCTATTCGTTCTACTATCCGGCCGCTTACAGTCACCAGGTCGCTTCCCGGCTGCCTACTGTGGTCGTTGACCTCGACCGCAGTCCAATGAGCCGCGATCTGCTACGCAAGCTCAGCGCAGTCCGCGCGGTCGACCTGATCCCGCCGGAAGCCTCTCTCACCGCAGCGCGGGAGCGGGTGTCGGAAGGCAAGGCCGACGGCATCCTAATTGTCGACGCCGATTTCGAACGCGACATCCTGCGCGGCGAGCAAGGCCGGGTCACCTTTCTCGCCGAAGGCGCCTTGTTGAGCCGGGCCAATACAGTCCTGCAGGGCTTGGCCGACGCGGTCGCAGGTTTCTCGCAGGAAGCGGTGTTGGTACAGGCGCAGTTCGAAGGCCTGCCAAACACCGCGCCAATGCGCCTCGTGCAGCGCCCGCTGTTCAACACGCGCGAGGGCTATGCCAGCGCTGTGGTCACCGCGGTGTCCGTGTTGATCGTCCAGCAAACTCTGTTGCTAGGTATGGTTCTGCTGATCGGCACGCGCCAGGAACTGCGTGGACGCTTAGCACTGCGGACGGCGACGCTGTTCGGCAGTCTGAGTGCGTTCTGGCTGATCGGCACATTGAACCTGTTGTATTACTCGGGTTTCGTCTACTGGATCCAAGATTTTCCTCGCGGCGGCAATCTGCCCGGACTGTTCTTGTGCGCAATGCTATACATCGCCGCGGTGGTGAGTTTCGCCGCATTCGTCGGCAGCTTCTTCCGGGTTCGCGAACGCGCGATGCAAGTGATCTTGTTGCTGTCGATGCCGATGTACTTTCTGGCCGGACTGTCTTGGCCATCGACATCCATGCCGCCTTGGTTGCTTTGGCCTGCCAAGCTGGTGCCGACCACGGCCGGCATTAACGTGATGGTCAAGATCAATGCTATGGGCGCGAGTCTTGACGAAGTGCTTCCAGAACTGGGAACGCTAACGTTGTTGGCGGTCGTTTACGGCGCTCTGGCAATGTGGCGCTATCGTCTGCCGGTGAACTCCGCCCCCCTGTCGCGACCTAACGATGCGCAAGAGTAGTTCCAGCAAAACCAGGCCGTGGCATACCGCGTTGTACGTAGCGTTGACAACCAATGGATATTGCGTGGCCGCTGAGCCTCAAATCGATCCGGCTACGCAGTTGGATACGGTACGCGTCCTTGGCGATCGACGTCCGCTGTCTGGATTTCCGGGCTCGGTCAGCATCATCGAAGGTGAGACGCTGCGCGACGGGCAGCGCCAGGTGAGCTTGGCCGAGACCTTGGCGCGCGTGCCCGGCATCAACGTACTGGACCGGCAGAACTATTCTCAGGATCTACAGATCCAGAGCCGTGGCTACGGCGCCCGTTCGACGTTTGGCATTCGCGGTATCAAACTGGTCGTCGACGGAATCCCCGCCACTGCACTGGACGGCCAAGGCCAAGCCTCCTCCTTTCCGATCGGCTCGCTGGACCGGATCGAGGTGTTACGCGGCCCGCTGGCATTGCAGTACGGCAACGCCGCCGGAGGCGTCATCCTCGCCGAGACCGCATTGGACGGCGCGGATGGCGTGCAGGCATCCGCATGGACCGGCAGCCACCGCAGCCGCCGAGTCGAAGCGGGTGCGCTGGGCGGCGGCGGCGATTGGCGCTGGCGCGCGCATGGCAGCCATTTCATCAGTAGCGGTGAGCGAGCGCACAGCGCCGCCGAGCGCGCCCAACTCAACATGGTCGCGCAATGGTCGCCCGACGACCGTCGCAATCTGCGCTTGGTGTTGACGGGATTGACCCAGCCCTACACGGACGATCCGCTCGGCCTGAGCCGCCAGCAACTGCAGCGCACCCCGCGCGGCACCGATCCGGCCGCGTTCACGTTCGATACCCGCAAGCGCATCGACAACCTGCAGATCGGAGCGCGCCTGGAGGATACCTATGCACAGGGACGCTCCTATTGGATCGGCGCTCACGGCATCCAGCGCGATATCGTGCAATTCCTGTCCGTTCCAGTCAGCGCGCAACGAGCGCCCACTAGCGCCGGAGGCGTCGTCGACGTGGGCCGGATCAGCGCCGGCCTTGATTTTGGCCACCGCTCGCAAAGTCCGGAGGGATCACTGCTGATCGGCCTGGAATTAGGCCGGCTCAATGAGGACAGAAAAGGCTATGAGAACTTCGTCGGCACCGGCGCCGCACCGCGTCTTGGTGTGCGCGGCCGGTTGCGCCGCGACGAGGACAACAGGGTCCGCAGCACCGACGCCTTCGCGGTCGCCGACCGCAGCCTGGGCGAGCACTGGAAGATGCTCGTGGCCCTGCGCTACGGTCGCATGCGGTTTTCTTCGGATGACGACTACCGTGCAGCGGGGAATGGCGACGACGGAGGCCGGCTCAACTACCGCAAGACTACGTTCTCGCTAGGCGTCGCCCGCGCTTTCGCCGAGGGCGAGTTGTTCGCGAGCGTCGGCAACGGCTACGAAACCCCGACGGTTACCGAACTGGCCTACGGGCCCGACAATCTCTCCGGCTTCAATCGCGAACTTCGCGCCGCGCGCTACACCACTGCCGAGGTGGGCGTACGCTGGCGCCCGCGTTGGGGCGAGGTCACCGCGACGGTGTATCGCATCGACGGCAACGACGAGATCGTGCCCGCGACAAGCAGCGGCGGGCGCGCCAGCTTCACCAATGCTGGCGACACCCTCCGGACTGGCGCCGAATTCGGGATCAACGGCCGCTGGGGTTCACAGTGGTCTTACCTTGCCTCACTCAACTGGACCCGTGCGCGCTTCGCGAGCCCATTCTCATACAACACCATATCGGGTAGGCGCTTCGTCGCATCGAACAACCGCGTGCCAGGCATAGCGCAGACCAGCGGGTATGCCGAACTAGCCTGGGAGACCGCCGACGCCGTACTCGACTCCGCTCTCGAGCTTCGCGTCCGCAGCGCAACCGCCGTGGACGATCTCAATAGCGAACAAGCCGCCGGCTATGCCCAATTCGCGTTGCGCCTGCAATGGCACGGATCGCGCGGCTGGAAAGGATTCGTTCGAGCGGACAATCTGTTCGACCGCGACTATGTCGGCTCTGTGATCGTCAACGAGAGCAACGCACGCTTCTACGAACCTGGCGCGGGCCGCAGTTTCACTGTGGGAGTGGAGCGTCGGCAGTAACGCGACTCCCTTCGTTTCGAGTAGCGCGCACTCACAATCGATTCAGCGTGCGCCGGCCTGCAGAGTCGCGACATCCTCGTGCAAGATACGGCGCACCTCGTTGATCGCCGCCGCGGTCTTCTGCACACTGTGGCCGGAAGTAATCACTATTTCCGAAACAGCTTCTGGCAGGTGCGAACTGGAATACGGCACCAGACCGTCGTCCGACGCTTCCAGCGCTACCTTGGGATTACGTCGGGCAATGATCGAGTGATAGCGCATGTTCGGCGAAATCGGCAGATCCGCCGCGACTCGGACGAAGGGATTGGTTTGGCTGAGGTTATCCACGCTATTGGGGATAGCACGGCGCGAACCGTCTGCGTGCTTGCCCTTGGCAAGCTCCTGCATAATATCGCCGAAACCGGAATTCAATGTGTCGGGGAGCTTGATCAGCCCCGCCAGCCATTGCACCAGTCCCGTGCCCGCCACTCGGGTACCGCGATGGGGCGAAGCGATGAAAATCACTCGCTCTACGTGCGGCAGCGGCTCGAAGCGCAGCAGCGGATCAAGCCGGGCGCGCATGGATTCGGCATGTTTGTCGTCGACCGCATATTCCTGCCGGAGTTCGTTCCACAGCGTATCCCCGGAAGAGGACACCAATAGCCGAGCAAGCACTCCGCCCATGCTGTGGCCAATCAACACCATGTCGTGCGAGGCACGCGAACCGCCATCCCGATCGAAGTGGCGCAAGCTGCGAAGGATGGCGTCGCGGATGGTCGCCTGGTTATAGGAAAGCGGCGCATTCGTCGGGTAGTACACCTGCCAGACCTGGAACTGCTCGCGCAGCGCCTGATCGCCGGTCACCTCGTTGACGACGTTGACCCACGCTTCCGGACTGCTGGCGAGCCCGTGCAACATGACCAGGATACGGCGATTCGGATCGAACGGCTGCATCATGTAGATATGCGGCCTGTCGATGCCCTGCTTTCGCCCGAGCAACGTGCTGATTGCCTGCCGCGAGAAACGCGCCCGGGATAGCCACAAGGCGTATCCCGCAGTGAAGTCCGCCGACAGTGGGACACGCTTGCCTTGAATGTCAGTCGCATCATCCTGATAGGGGTCGTGCACGGCGATTCGTGCCTCCCGTGTGGCCAGTACTTCGCTGAGATTTTTCCCTGTGAAATGAATTAAGGCTGTTAGCGTGGGCGAGGGCATTTCGCTGTAGGCCGGTCGATCGCGCCCATCCGATTCGGCGTCCACCATGTCTGGCTCGTCGTTCATCACTGCCACCAGCTCTGTACCCAGACCGTCGCGTCGGTAGGTGCTCAGCAGTCCAGAAAACGCTAGCGTGTTTGCCGGGATCAGTTCCTTTGGAAGGGTCGCCCCTTCTGGGAAACGCACTCTCGATGCGTCCATGTGGATTTTCCAGCCAGCCGCCTCGAACGTATTGCGAATGCTGGTCTCCTCTCCGTCTCCCCGCCGTTTCTGATACAGACCGGTGACGATCCGCTGCGTGGCATAGTCGTAGTAATCGGCTACCTGCACCTGCCGCGCCTCGAGTGCTCGCTCACCGGTCGAGCGAGCAGAAAAGAACAAATAAGCATAGGCGTTCCGCGCGACTTCGAACCACGCGTCCAGGGTTGCATCGTTCGCGATCTTTTCGCGCGTGACCGCCTCCTTCAACCACAGTTCCGTGACAGCGGCGAGGCGTCGTTCATCTGGCTCATCGACACGCATGGAAAGCGCATCGATGCAATCCCGGGAGATTTTTGCGCATTGGGCCTGATCCAAGCCGGTGGCGCGCAATACCTCGTGGGTCGCCGCGCTTACCTTCCCCGAGCTGAGCACATCGCCACGCTCATTGACAATGTACTCGCGCGGGCTCAGCGTGCTGGTCTTGACCATCGCGCAACCGCACAGCGATGCCAATGAGAGTGCGGCCCACAGCGCCGCGTTAAGTCTCGTGCTCAAGTTGCTCAACATAGGGCGCTATCTATCAATGATATTTTTGGTTGAAACTGCAACAGGGCCTGCGGGCTCCGAGTTCGCCCAACACCGGCTCCATCGATAGGCGTACCGCGACTGTGCAAAGCCGATGTGGCGGCAGGCCGGTGGGGAACCACCGCCCCTGGGAACCATAGCCATGACCATCACGGCAGGCCGCACTCATCGGCGTCGGTCATCGTGGCGGTCCTTTCCGAGGAATACCCAGTAATTCAGCGCTGTGTAGGCAACCACGAAGGGCAAAATGATCGCGGTTTTAATCAATGCCAGCACTTGGCTGCAATGGGCTGAAGGTGCGTTCCAAAGGCCCACGTCGGGTGAAACGATGTTTGGGAATATGCTGATGATCAATCCACTATAGGCCAGTAACATTAGGCTCATAGCGAACAGAAACGGCGCGCATTCCCGCCGCCGCTCAACCGCGCGCAGAATCCCGATCACACAGCCCAGCACCAGCAATGGCATGAGCAGGAAGTACGGCAAGTTATGCGGATCGAGCCAACGCGCGCGCACTTCTGCCTGACCGATCACCGTCCACAAGCTCACGATGCCTATCATCGCCAGCAAGGCGGGAGTCAACAGGCGCATCGCAATGAACATACCTTGCTGCAGAGGGCCGCGCGTCTTCATGATCAGCCAAGCACAGCCTAAAGCGGCATAAGCCACCAACAGGCCGATCCCACAGAACAGGCTGAACGGCGACAGCCAGTCCCAGTCGTCACCGGCGTAGTGCTGCTCGATCGCGGGGGTGCCTTGCAGCAAGATTCCGAGCACCATGCCCTGCGCCAGGGTCGCCAACGCCGAGCCGCCACAGAAAGCCGCGTCGCAAAGGAAACGGGTGCGATTGAACTTGGCGCGCAGCTTGAAAGCCACGCCGCGGAAGATCAGCCCGCACAGCATCAGTACCAACGGAAGGTACCCCGCCGGCAGTAAGGTCGCGTAAGCCACCGGAAACGCCGCGAATAGAGCCGCTCCGCATAACACCAGCCAAGTCTCGTTCCCGCCCCAGATCGGCGCGAGCGTGTTCATCATCAGTTGACGGTCGCAGTCGCCACGAAAGAAGGGAAACAGCAAGCCGACGCCCAGCTCAAAACCGTTGAGCGTCCCGTAAACGAAAATGCCGAACGCGATCACCGCTATCAGTAGCGTCGGCAAATCAAGGCCGATACCCATATCGGTCACCCTAGCCTCGCCCCTTCCAACACAGCCGGGTATCTAGCCAGGCCAATGCTCAGCACAGGAACACGATGTGAAACGACGCCGTGAAGGAGAACTGCACCCTCGTCAGTAACAAGGCATCTTTCTCGATCATGAAAGTACCCTGGCCCACGGGCCTTGAGAAAACCCATGCGCGATCGACTGTTAGAAATCGCCGCTGACATCGCCGACTGCCATGCAGTAGCCCGCTCGCAACGGCGCACCATCCAAGCAATCGCTGTCCGCTTCACTCTGCCAACGGCCGTGCGATCTATAAGATCAGAAGTCGTCCACCGCTCCCGCGAGTTCCATTCGTGGGAGCGGCTTCGATCGGTCATTGAGCAGACTGTCCACTTGCATCGGGCAAGGCATACGCGACCACGTAGTCGCCGACCGGCGTCTGCATGAAGTGGTGGCCGCCGGCCATCATCACCAGGTACTGACGCCCTCCCACCTCATACGTCATCGGCGTAGCCTGACCGCCAGCCGGCAGCACATCGCTCCAAACCACCTTGCCGGTTTTCATGTCGATGGCACGGATCAAGCCGTCGGTCGCTGCGGCGACAAATACCAAGCCGCCGGCAGTAATAATCGGCCCACCATTATTGGGCGTACCGACTTCGATCGGCATGTATGTCGGAAGACCGAACGGACCGTTGGCGCGTGCGGTGCCAAGCGGCCGCTGCCACAGCACCTTGCGGGTGTGCATATCGATTGCAGTGATCATTCCGTACGGCGGTTCGTTGCACAGGATATTGGTGAACTTCACCATGAACGGATGGACGTCCACGCCGTAAGGCGTCTGCGCCATCGCGCCGGGACCTTCGGCGCCACCACCACCCGGTTTGTACTCGGGATCGTCAATCGCTTTCAGGCCACGCGCATCGGCCTGGTCGCGCGAGAGTAATTGGTTGTACATCGGCGTGTTGTTCCAATTCCCCACCAGGATGCCCGTCTGCGGGTCGAACGCCATGCTGCCCCAGTCGGTGCCACCGTTGTAGCCGGGATACTCGATCCAGGGCCGACTCATGCTCGGCGCCGTGAACTCGCCCTCGTAGCGGGCCTTTCGGAATAGGATGCGGCAATACAGCTGATCCAATGGGGTCATGCCCCACATCCGCTGCTCGGTCAAGTCGGGAAAACCAAGCCGCGGCATACCGACTGACCACGGCTGCGTCGGCGCGCGCGGATCACCCTGCAACACTGCTGCTGGCGCCGGCCGCTCCTCGACCGGGGTCAGCGGCGTACCGTTGCGGCGATCGAGCACGAAGGTCTGCCCTCGCTTAGTCGACACAATGATGGCCGGCACCGTCTGACCATCCTCGCCGGGATAGTCCATCAACGTGGGCTGGGATCCGATGTCGTAGTCCCACACGTCTTTGTGCACAGTCTGGAACACCCAGCGTTGCTCGCCGGTAGCAGCGTCCAACGCGACCACGGCGCTGGACACCCGATTTTCCTCTGGC
This sequence comes from Lysobacter gummosus, assembly GCF_001442805.1. Lineage (NCBI taxonomy): Bacteria > Pseudomonadati > Pseudomonadota > Gammaproteobacteria > Lysobacterales > Lysobacteraceae > Lysobacter > Lysobacter gummosus. The sequence continues at coordinate 5,428,897 of NZ_CP011131.1, forward strand.
GAACGTAGGGCGCTGTAATAGTCGGCAGCGGAGTTTCCAGTGGGTACGTAGACCAGGCCCAGTGCGTCATCGCCGATCATCGCGCCCCAAGAATTTGGCGTACCGGGGCTGTAGGTCTTGCCCGGCGGCGGCTCATTGCGATCGTATGGACGTTTTACGTCCCAGGCCCAAACGAACCGACCGGTTTCCGCGCTGTAGCCGCGGATAACGCCGGACGGAGCCCAGCGGCGCTGGCCGTCAAGTACCTGGTGGTTGACCACTACTACTCCGTTGACAATCGGTGGCGGCGAAGTGGTTGCAACGAAGCCTGGCACGACCTTGCCGAAGCCAACCATCATGTCGGTCTGGCCGTTGTTGCCGAAATCCGGGCAGAGCTTGCCAGTTTCCGTATCAACCGCGATCAAACGCATGTCCAGGGTGGCTTCGATGATGCGGCGCTTGCAAACCGCGCCCTCTGCCACCTGATTGGATTCGTAGTAACTGACGCCACGGCAGGCGGCGGTATACGGCACACTTGTGTATTTGACGCCCGCATCGAAGCGCCAGACTTCCTTGCCGGTAGCAGGATCCAACCGCATCAGATTGTTGGTTGCAGTGCACAAGTACAGGCCATTACCGATTTTGAGCGGAGTGGTCTGTGCCCCCCATTTGTTGACCTTGCCGGTCGGTGGCAAATCCCCGGTGCGATAGGTCCACACGCGTTTGAGTTGCCCGACATTGGCCGCGGTGAGCTGCGCCAGCGGCGAGTAACGCGTGGCCTCTTTGTCGCGGCCGTAGGCGATCCAATCGCCCGATGCCGGCGCAGGGCGCGTCGCCTTCGCCAAAGGGCTGTCGGGAATCGCCGTGGTGGGCGAGGTGACGTGGTAAGGGACGAAGGCGAATACGAAGGCGACCGCAAAGATCGCCGCCATAACGCCGGTCGCCGCCCACGACTGCTTGCGGGTGAAGCCCAACCGCGGGAGCAGCAGTGCGATCACCATGCCCAGCCCGGTCAACAGCCCCAAGCGTGGCACCCAGCCCCAATAGCTGGATCCCGATTCCCAGATGGTCCACACGATCGTGGCGACGAACACGCCGCCGAACAACCAGACACCATCCCGGCGATCACGGAACAGCTGACCGCCGGATACCATCAGCGCCAAGCCCGTTAACAGGTAGTACCAGGAACCGCCGAGGACCGCCAGATAGACGCCGCCGCCAAACAACGCGAGGCCAAGCAGGAATACAACAGCCGAGACGAGGCGCATTGGCCAGGGATTATTTATCAGAATATCGAGCTTAAGAGGCATAAGCCTTCCTCGGAGTTAAATAGAACTACGCTATGCAGGCAGGCCGCTGCGCCCTGCCGTAACATTCAAACGATTGACTTCTCTTGGCTCATCGAGCCTGCTTCGTCGCAGCTGCGCGCAATTGCCCGGCCGCCAACCACGAGAAATGGCCACGCGACCGACAAGGCGGGTGCCGCAGCGCTCGTCGTCCATTCGCGACCCGAAGAGAACTCCGACTCGCCCGCAATATCGGCATCCCATCGCGAATCCACACGCGCCACCCTCACGTTGGCTTCGGTCCGGACCTGCGGGCGCAGTTCCTGGCGATAAATCTCCAGCCCCCCGTTGATGACGAACTGGACACCCATGCTGATCAGCAAGAACCCCATGAGCCTGGAGATAGCATCCAGGCCAGACGCGCCGAGGACGCGCATCATCGACCCGGCTCCTTTCAGTCCGACCCAGGTCAGTGCGCCGAACAGCGCAGCCACCGTCAGCACCGCCAAATGCGAGGTCCACGCGATCGACTTCTCACTCTGTGCAGTGCTGGCGATGCTGACTATCAGGGCCATGCTGCCGGGGCCGATAGTGCTCGGCATCGCCAGGGGAAAGAACGAAAAATCCTGCATCTTCTTCGGCTGCCGAGCCACGTCCTCGGACAGCGTTTCCTGATCATCCTTGGCCGAGGGAAACAGCATCGAGAAGCCGATGTAGCTGACGGTCAGTCCACCGGCGATGCGCAGGCCGGGAATAGAGATCCCGAGCCCATGCATCAGCATCGTGCCGAGATAGTAGGTCGCCACCATGATCACCACGACATTGATCGATGTCTTGATGATCTGGCGGTCGATCTCACGAGCGCTGTAGTGGCGGCTAATGGTCGGCAGCAATGCCATGGTTGCCAGCGGGTTCGCCAACGGCAATAGCGTGGCGAATCCGAACACAACCTTTTGAAGGTAATCGCTCATCGCCGCCCCTGAATCCAGCGGCCCGCGAACCGCGCCGAGGCACCGTACGGGGGGCTCCAGTTGCTCACGAGTATTTCACTAAGCATGGCTTCGCGAGCAAAGGTTATGAGCGACGAATCTATCCGCACATATTCCATCCAACGTTCCTCTTCGTTTCGCGTGAGACCCATTGAATCCCACCTTCTAACGCACCGACGCCCATCAACGGAGCCGAGCTCACGCTCGCCGACCTAACGATCAGAGCGCCATCAACGCGATGGCATACCGCATAGCTAGGAGGACATCGTCGATATCAGCGACTGCTGGCTCTGCCGCAGCCATCGACGGCCATGAATCCCAACCGGCTCAGGCCCATTTCGTATTCCATGGACCAACTTTCGGAACGAATGGATAGCCTGTGGCCGCTCAGAAACTCCAGAACCCAGCCTTCTTTCGACCTGATGTCGGCACACTGGCGCCTTCGAGGAACCTCGGCACGCCTCGGGCGAGATACGACCCAAGCGATTTATGCCATCGCTTCATCACTAATGATGTGCCGAGAACCTTGCTCGGCATCGCGCCCCCGCCGAGCACGAGAGGCAACACGCAGCAACCCGTGCACGGCGGCCGGCCCGCTCGAGCTATCGAGCGCCGCTTTCCAGGGCCTGACCCGACATCAACCCGAGAGGCGTTCACCATAGCGCTCTCAGCTAGTTCTCGTCGGACGCCCGAATGGGCTCGGAGGGCATGCCCGCTTAGGGCGCACCACCAAGTCTGCTGCTTACTCATCACTTCGCCAACGTATTAACTGCGGAAGTCGTAGACAAACGCCTGCTGTCACCCGACCTTACAAAACGATGCGCGCAACGCCTTCTGCACTTCGCTCACTTCACCGCGAACCACCGGAACAATCAATCACATTCCGGGAAAACCATCGGCCGATTGGCAGTGAACCCGGCATCCATGAGAAGAACCCGGCGCAATGTACGGCGCATCCGCGCACAATGTGAAAACCGAGCACTACTCGCGCTCTTCGCACTACGCCGGACGCCCCTTCCGACCACCCTACCCAGCACGCTCCAGGCCGTAGTAGTCGAGCTTGTCCTGAGGAATGTCCCGGGAACCGACCTTGCTCCACAGAAAGCTTATGACTACCTGCCTTTCGGACGCGCTTTCCAGGCGCACGTCGCACAGCGCCTCTAGTGATTGCACATAGGCCAACGCAACATCTTGCAAAGGAACAAAGTCCAGCAACGATCCTGGCCTTCGATTCAGGGTGATTTGGTAACGAGACAAGGCTGCCCCTCCGATGGTTCGCGCGCTCGGCTTAGTTCGCCGCGGCACCCACCAGGACCACCGCTTACTCAGCACTCGCCAACGCATTAATTTTCTGAAGCCGCCGACGAACGCTTGTCATCGCCCGACCTTGCAAAACAGTATCTGCAACGCGCTTTGCGCTTTGCGCTTTGCGCTTTGCGCTTGATCTACTACACGGCGAATCAGCGGAACAATCAATCACAACCTCAGAAAGCCGCCCGCGGAGTCCCAATGGAACCCGTACCTATCAGCGATGCTCGGCGTGATGCCACCTCCTGCGAACATCTGCAAGAGACGAACCACTACGCCCCTTCCCTTCTGCCGATTCTGAGCAATCGGATGCCCGCTAAACGGCACCTACATATTCACCGGCGTGCCGCTGTAGGCCTGGCAGTTGCCTGGCACCGTACCGCTGCTACGCGACTACGGGCCAATAGGACATACGTCGTTGGCAGGTTGTGGCCAATGATCGCCGTTGAGAGCGCCTTTTCGAGATGATAGAGGGGCTGAATGGATTGCGCTGCCCCCTGCTTTTTGCCGGGGCTTCGCGTAGCCACACGCTAAGCGAACGGCTGCACGCTGCGGCGAAAGAAAGCGTAGATACCTCCGACGCATCCGAAATTTTTCGTTATCCGCCTTACAAACATGGATAGCGAGAGTGTGTCAGAGAGCTTGATGCCTACAGAAAGTAAAGCGCGAAGCAGCCGCCTGCAGACGCGCTTCACTATAGGCACTGAAGACACCGCTACGAGTCGAAGCCTTCTCTCTTTCCGTGACGATAGATAAAAGCTGGGCCAGCGGCATGCGCTTCACTGCGCGCAAGCTCGCGAAGGCGGCTGTGATCGAGTGAGCGTTCGCAGACCGGATCGAGCGTATCTGCACTACCGCCCAGCGCAAGGGCCTGGCAGCGGCAACCGCCCCAATCGATCTCGCGATAATCGCAACTCCGACATGGCGCCGGCATCCAGTCACTGCCACGGTAGCGCTTGAAGGCCTCCGAGTGATACCAGATATCTGCTAGCGACCGCTCGCGCACCGAGTCGAATTGCAAGCTCCGAATTGTCTCAGCAGCATGACAAGGAAGCGCCCTCCCCTCCGGCGTGATATTAACGAAGCGCCTGGCCCAGCCACCCATACAGGCCTTAGGCCGACGCGCGTAGTAATCCGGCGTTACGTAGTCGATAGTCAGCACGCCGCGCAGCCGCGTGCGCGCCTCTTCAACAGCCGCAGTGGCAGTATCGACCTGCCCGCGGGTGGGCAGTAGCGCGGCACGATTGAGCAGACCCCAGCCATAGTACTGGGTATGTGCGACCTCGACTCGAGTAGCGCCCAGACTCACCGCCAGCGCGATCATATCCGTCACTCGCTCGATGTTATGGCGATGAATGACGACGTTGATCGTCAAAGGCATTCCAAGCGCACACACCCAGCTGGCGCAAGCGAGCTTACGTGCGTGGCTATTACGATAACCTGCGACGCGATTGGATTCGGTGGCAACACTGTCCTGGATGCTAAGTTGGACGTGATCAAGCCCAGCGTCCCGCAGGACCGCGAGTCTCTCGAGGTCCAATGCGACGCCAGAAGTAATGAGATTGTTATACAAACCCCTCTGCCGCGAGCGGAACAGTAGCTCAGGCAGGTCTTTTCGGAGCGTGGGTTCACCACCAGAGAAATGCGCCTGTAGAACACCTAGCGTTGCAGCTTCGTCGATCACTCGCAGCCAATCCGCGGTATCCAGTTCAGCACGCTGACTGATCAGTTGCAGCGGGTTGGAGCAATAGGGGCACGACAGTGGGCAGCGGTGCGTCAATTCCAGCAGGATCGCCAGCGGCGGTGGAAACGAAGCGTTCATTTGCACAGCAACTGCTTTCCGTGAAGAACGTCGAGTAGCTCCATCACGTCGTCAGAGATCTGCGAAGGATCCGCTTGAAAATCACGCGATAACAGGGCAACGAGAGAGTTAATATCCCCCTGCCCATCCAGGCGAGCCAGCACTTCGTAGGCGATATCATCCAGCTCAATCACGCGTTCGGGCGCGAGCAGCACCCATTGTCCACGCACCACGTCGCGGCATAGACGCACGCCACTTGCCAAACGCAGTACGCTGCTTGGGGTTAATGTCGCCATAGTCGGACCCGCTCATCCCTCGCCTCACTTGGATGAAATGCTCCGGGCGGAATTAGGCCAGGATCAACGTATGCCAGATAGAGCGCGTCAAGCTGCGACCATAGTATGTCGCACTTGAATTGCAGTGCCTGGATCGCGTCGAATTGCTGCTGGGGCGTACGCGCGTGGCACTTTACGTAGTTTAGGGCGAAGCTCGCGTCTTGCGGCGCCTGAAATAAACGCTGATTGAAGTAGCTCAGTGCGTCGCTTGAGACGAAGTCATAGTTGGCAAGCATGCTGCTGATGCGCTGACTGATAATGGTGGGCGCGAACAGTTCCGTCAAAGAAGAAGCGATCGCCTCGAGCAGGCTTCGCTCGCGAACAAAATGGACATAGGCTTGTACGGCAAAGCGCGTGCCCGGGAGCAGACCGCGGCCAGACTCCACCAATTCGCGATCTAGACCAAGTTCGTCTGTTAAACGTAGCCAGCGCGCGATACCACCATCATCGGCGCCGTCACCATCGTGATCGATGATGCGCTGTCGCCAGACACGGCGAAGGTCTGGCGCCTCGATACGCGCCAATAGCGCTGCATCCTTGAGCGGAATACAGCGTTGGTACTCGAAACGATTCAATGCCCAAGCCTGGACTTGGCCACGACTGAGTCCACCATCATGCAGAAGAACATGAAACGGATGCTTATCATGATAGCGCTCTGCGCCGATGGCACGTAACTGCGCTTCCAATTGGTCGGGCGACCACGCGGTCTCGGGAGGGGAAAAAGCATTCACAAGCGAATATCCATTCGATCCTTGGCTACCTCCCAACTGTCTGCATCGACGAAGGCCCGTTCGGGGATGATCGCGTTGAGAATAGAGTTGATAGTGTTGCTGTAGACAAAATGTTGCGGCGCAGATCGAGACGGGCGACAGCGGCATCAGAACAGCCGGCGGAAATCTGCCCATACGGGCGCCACTCTTCTCATATATGTCGGCAACGGCCATTTCACTGTCGAACTACGCGCCGTCAAGAAGCTCCCCCACGCGCGCAACCCAGGGGCACTCTGCGCAACAGGATGCACAGAAGACGCGTGTGCGTCCGCTACCAATCTCAAAGCTGAGCATTTCCTCAGGCCACGTTGAGCGCAGGCCGCTCCCTCATGCACAACAGCATCTTGCCAAGCACACTGAAGATGGCAATACGCCAATCAAACGGACTATCGAGGCCGAAAGTCTCAGAAATCAGAAGAGCAAAAGTCGCAACGGACGGTAGCTGCCTCGTTGTCAGAACAAGTCGCCCGAGGAATACGAATTTATTTCGCAACCACAAGCGATCTCACGGATTTGCGGCCTTGACCAAACCTTCATACTTCTTCCTTTGTCTTTTGGGAAATAAACTAAAAATACAAGCGTGCATCCAGCCGCCATGAAATTTATGCAAGATCTCGTTTTCATGCGTCGAAGGTGATGATCACGCCTTAGGTTCACGCCACCTAGCTGGAACTGCCATGCCGGCATCAACACCACAGTGTTGCCTGCTAAACAAGTCTGCCTAAAAGATAAGTTCTTAATGCGACAGGACCAGTTCTTCTAGCACGTAACGTGACAAATTGAACGTCAACACGCGATGAAATTCTCTGTTGATCTGCGCCCATCATCCATCGCTCACTGCTTACTACATAGCTGCTCCCACGCACCTACTCCTTCACCAGTTTTTTCACTCCGTCGCCATTTCGCACGGCATTTGGCATCGGACACACTCATGCCGTCAAACTTGCTGCCTCGTACTGGTGCGAGACTTCACTGAAGCCACGCTGACGCCCCTGCCGCTTGATGCCGCTCCGGCTTCGGCCTCATGCAAAAGGCCTGTGATCCGTCCCTCTTAGAGACACATCTTCACACGCAAGCTCTTGCCGCTTGGGATTTCGGTTTCCGTTCGCCGCACGACTCATAACCGTTTAACCAGGAGGAACCCGTCAGCATGGATTTTGAATGAGCTGAACAAAGCGAGCACGCATGGGCATACCGGAAGCTTGATCGCCGAGGCTCTCGATTCCTGGCCAATAGGCATGTCGGCTTTTGGTGAAGTCTCATAGAATTTGGATATCTAATCCGAGGTTTCGGATGCCAGCCCTTGTCCATGGAACGATCGTCACTGCACGCTCGGTGTGATATCAATCGAAGACCCTTAAGAGAAGGCACTTCATGGACGCTTCAATAGTCACGGCTTTAGCCGCACTGGGGGGATCCCTATTAGGTGGCTTAACAACATTTGCTTCGACATGGTTGAGCCATCGTTACGAGCAGAGACGAGAGCGAATTTCGTTAGAGATCACGAAGCGGGAGACGCTGTACGGAAATTTCATCGATGAAGCGACGCGCCTGGAAATGGACGCATTCGAACATGATGTCGTAAGCCTTTCCTCAACATCCCAGCTGCTTTCGCTTCTTAACCGAATTCGCTTGATCGCCTCTGATGAGGTAGTCGAGACAGCGGAAGCAGCCGTCGATCAAATTGCCCGCATCTACATGGCCGATAACAAAACGCTCCGAGAGCTGTACGCAGATCGGCAGCAATCTGAAAAATCTCAAAGTATTTTTAATAGCTTTGGGCAGGCCTGCCGAAAGGAATTGCAGATGTGGAAGTGATCGAAATCCAAGAGGATCGGAATCCTCTCCATATCTCCGGACATCCGCCCTTCCGCGGACTAATAGCTATACGCCCCAACTGCTTGCTCCGAGGTAATCGGTATTTCGAAGCGCTGTGCCAGTGGCGGCCGAACGTCATTGGCGAATTGGCGATGGCCGTCACCACGCCGGACACTGCCAGTAGCGACGGATCGAAAGCTGCTAGTCAGGAAGCGGGCGTCGCATATCCATATGCCACTGAGTTGGAATATGGCACTCCGCAACCCCCGTTCAATGTATCGCCATCCGCCGCAGGCGATGGTCGGGAGTCAACACACCCAGCATGGAAGATCTAGTCAAATTCCGACTCTCGTTTACCCTGCTCTCGCAACACCGCTTGGTCGGGCGATGCAGTTCAGCGGCACTGATGCTCATAGGCTTAGCTCCATGCCGTCCTCGGCTACGTTCCAGCCTTGCGCACGGGCTTGAGCGTGCTCAGGCGAGGCTTCGTCCAGGACCGGATTGGTGGTGTTGAGATGGATGAAGAATTTGCACTCCACGTCGAGATCGGCGAACGCGGCGAGGGCACCGGCATCATCGTCGCCGTTGCCACCGGCAATGCTCATATGGCCCATGCGCGCGCCGGTCTTGCCGCTGACGCCGGCGCGCTGCATTTCGTCGTCACGCCATAGGGTCCCGTCAAAGAACAACAGCGAGGCGCCGCGCAAGCGTTCACGCAAGGCCGGCGACAGTGCCGCGCAGCCGGGAATGTAGTAGAAGCGCTCACGGCCATCGGAAATTTCCAGGCCGACCGTTTCTTCATCGCTTCCCCGAAGATCGCCGCTCTCTCGCGACTCCATGAACAACGGCACCTTGCCCGGCACGCTGAAAGCGGTGACGCACAGACCGAGCGGCGAATCGTGGCCGGCGATATGCAGCGGCGCATCCAGACTCAACGCCCGACGGGTGACGTAATCGGAGTGAAGCGAATCGAAGATCGGGTTCTGGCTCAACACGTCCAGCACGCGGGCACTTGCCCACAAGTCGAAGCGCTGGCGTTCGCGCATTGATAAGAGACCGGCGATGTGATCGATCTCACCGCTGGTCAGCAACACCGCTTCGATCGGCGAATGGCGCAGATCGCGCTGCGGCCACAGCGGTGGCAGGGCGAGGATCTGCTGACGGAAATCAGGCGATGCGTTGATCAGCAGCCAACGTTCGCCATCGGCGCTGACCGCGATGCTCGCCTGGCTGCGGCGCTTATGCCCGGGCTCCTGACGCCAGGCGCGCTGACTGCTGGAAGTGTTGCAGTTCCACTGCGGATAGCCGCCGCCAGCCGCTGCACCGAGCACGAGGATGCGCATCATCGTGGCAACGGACAGACGCAAGAAAAATATTTGCGTGACTTTCCGCGTAACCCCAGTGATTTATCTAAATTTTTGTACTGCTCAATTGTGCTCATATACGATCAACTTCGGCAGTTTTCGGGATCTCGTTGCTACGTCGAGGCTTATGAAGCGTCACTCGCATGAATACTCGTGCGGCCGTGTCAAGCAAAGGACGCAGATTGACGCTCACTCTGCAGTCCTGCGCTGCGAGCCTCACCAGCTATACTTGGTTCCAATAAGGCCGCCTATGTCACGGTAGTCTCCGCTACCCGTTTCCGCGGAGGCTTGGCCCCAACCAGTCCAGCCGCCCCCCAGTTGCAACTGCACGCCGAGTTTGAGCTGGTAGCGATCGCGCGGCAGAGCTGTACGTACACGGTCACGGTTGAAAGCAATCTCGGCGCTGCTTGATTGGTTCCACCAGTTCAAAGTTGCAAACGGCTGGACGCGATTGCCGGTGTCGCCCATCGCATGACCGTACAGACGCAAGCCGAGACGCGTGGTCAGCCCTCCCGACTTTGTATCATCGATGTGCGTGCCACCGGTTTCCGTGAAGGATTCCATGTCGAAATCGGAATAGATCAGCTGCCCCTGCGGCTCAAGAAACAACGCACTGCGGCCGTTGCTCCGCAAGCGGAAGGAGTAACCGGCTTCGATCGAGACAGTCGAACCACTGCTGTCGTAGCTCTCGCGCGCCAAGCCCAGGCCCTCCACACGGTTATCGAAGCGCGCGTACTGCAGCCATCCATCCATATACAAGCCGGTGGATTCGACCGGGTCGGCGAACCAAGTCGCATACAGCCCCAACGCGCGGCCATCGACCTTGCCCTTGGCGAAATAGCCGGTCAGTAACGAGCGCACGTGGTTGTTCGCCTGCCCAATGGCCAGCATGGCGCCGAACTGACCACGTCCACGCTCACCCCAGCGCGCTAAGTCCGAGCCGACCTGCAGACCGGAGCTATCGCTATTGGTGTCGAGCTGATCGACAGACGTGTAGTCGGCCTGCTCGCGCCAGGTGCGCACCCATGCCGAGCTCAACGCATCGCCCTCGCGCATGCGCTCGGCCAGATTCGGCTCGCCCAAGCGATCATGCAGGCTATGGCGAAACAGTCCCTCTGCTGCGGACTGGTTCGCCAGATAGGCGCCAACTTCCGGACGCACAATTCGCTCAGGCGGCTCGGGCTTGGGCGGCACGGGCTTGGGCGGCACGACCACATAGGAACGTAGATACCAATCACCGTCGGCAGGCGTGGCAATGCCCCCCTTTTGCAGTAGGTATTCGTAGGCACCCGCCACAGCTCGACCACTCAGCAGGAACCGCGCGTCGGAGGTTCCGCCGACTTGCACCACTTTGATGCCTTCCACTGTCTGCGCACCTAGCCCGCCAGCGTTTGTCACTTGAAGGCTGCTGGCTCCCGACGAGTTGCCCATGATTCGCACAAGATCAGTGGGAGATTGATCGTCTCCCAGCTTCGTGTTGATAAGAAACCTACCGCCGTCTCCGACATAGTTACCTGCAATGGTGAGCCTCTTGAATCCCGTCGCCGGATCGTATACTCCGAAGTCTACCGAACTGTTTCTGTTGACCAATTCGCTGACATTCGAGCTCGCTTTCATTTCCCACAGCGACGCAGCGTCCAGCGTGACAGAGCTCCGCCCGCCATCCTCAGTCAGCGCGCGACCAACAAGACTCGCTTGTTGCGCGTAGATCTCCAATTGCGCGCTCGAACCGGTGAATAGGGCGCCAGCCCCGCCTTCGATCCGGCCACCGGTCACATTGACCTTGGCCGTTCCAGATTCGGCTTGGATGCCCCAACCCGACGCAGACGCAATCCGAGCGCCTACGAGTGAGAATGAGGACACTCCCTGAGCAGCCGCTAGATTCCGGATGCCCGCACCTGAAGTCACTGAAAGGGTAGACCGGTTCAACAGCACCCGCCCTCCCGCGGCATTGTTCTCAATGCCGTTCCCTTGGCCATCCACAATGATGTTTCCGTCGTTAAATGCAGCCCCCTTGGCATCCTCGCTCAAGACCACCCCGTGCGCAGAGCCGGCCGCTTGAACGCGCGCTATTCCGGCCCCCGTTTCCAGCCATGCTTGATTGCGGACACGAATCGCAGCATCGCCGTCCAGAGTCGTTATGCTGGCTCCCGCGTTAAAGTCCGTGCTGGAAGCCGCCCCATCCAACAGCAGTCCGGTACCGTTCTGCACCAAGACGGAGCCCCCTCCTTGCAGCACCCCTCCATCGCGCACGGTAATTCCTACGCCATCGGCTAGCTGAGTGGTTCCGCGATGCACCAACACCCCGCTCGCCTGCGCGATAAATCCCCGCGCGTCTTTCGAGTCTGCGATGACTTGGCCGGAAAACTCCAACCTGGACGGAAACATTTCGCTGCTGGGCTGACCGGACAACTCATATTTACGGCCATCCACCAAGCCCGCAATGGCCCTATCCGCGGCGAGGCGCGCCTCGGTGTCGGCACCAATGATTCCTGTCGCTCCACCATCAATTTTCAAGAGGGTCGCACCGGAACCCGACGCCACGAGACGCGCTCCGGCGATATCTACACGGGCTTCGGATCCTGAGCCCTGAATTGCAGTTGCGGCAACGCCAGACGCAGAAATTTGCTGTCCTGCGCTAGTAGAGAAGGCTGCGCCATTTTCTACACGGAGCAGGGTCGAGCGGGAGGTATTGACGTCTAAGGCACCACCCCGCCCCTCAATACGCGAGCCTTTGCCATACACAAAATACCCGATCTGATCGCTGCAACTGGCTGGGCAGGCGGTGGAATCTCCGGCTTCGATGAACTTCACGGCAGCGCTGGGCCCAATACTTACCAACCCACCATTTCTTGCATGAACGCCGATTGCTCCGCGGCCCGCGAGCAAGATATCTCCTTCGAGCAAAGCGTTTGCCGAACTACCATCTATCCATGCGCCGTAGTTCCGCACACCGCTAGCAGGATCGGCGGTTCCGTTTACCTCGATACGACTGCCAGCGCTGGAAACAGCCGAAGCCGATGCATTTGCAGAAAGAACCTTCAGCCCCACTCCGTTGATGCCGTTTACGCGGATGATCCCGTCATTTGCAATCACGGTGGACCCATTGTCCTGTGCAAGCAGGCCGAGGTTTTCCAAAGGCGCTGATCTAGATGCGCCATTAATGATTATCTCTCCACGATTTCGCAGTTGCGCCTGCGCGTTGGAACCGACCGCTCCCATGCCAATGGCGTTTTCGGTCTTCGTGCCGATAACGATGGCGCCCTCGTTAATGGCAGTCCCGCCCGCGCTTGCATCGAGATAAATGCCCCGTTGCATCACATGGTTGCTTGTATCGGAGACTGCCTCGGGCATGGCGGGGCTGTACTGCGCCGCCCGCCCAATATAAATGAGTCCTTCAGCTTCATTTATAAATGAAGATCCACTGCCGGCAATAAGCGCGCCGTTGATGGCTCCCGTCTTGGCGCCATTGTTAACACCAACGTTCACGACACCCCGGTTAGTCGTCGCCCCGCCGTTCCGCGTCAAGACGCCATACTGATCAGGAGCCGTTTCCGGGGCATAGTCGAAGCCGGCGACATTAATGATCCCTCGATTCTCGAAAGCGGATCCATTCCCATCAACGGTCACGGCGAAGCCCTCAACGTAAGCCCCACCGTGCGTACCCGCCGTCGTCGTGTCGTGCTCATTATCCGCGTAATATCCCGCGGAAATCGCTCCATTATTCTGCGCAGAGCCACCGCTGGAAATTTCCAGACTCGAGAAATGACCCGACAGTTGCCCCTCCGCCTCAATAACGACCCGCCCTCCATTGGCCGAAGCCACCCGCGCGCCTCGCTGATCAATCTGCGCGCCGTTTTCAATGACGCCCAACGCCCCGACCCCATCGACATACATCGAATAATTGATGCCGCCAGCGACCGTTATTTCGTCCCCGGGATCGATATCGAAGCTGAAGCTTGCATTCTGGGTTGTATAACTTACCGCTTGTGCGAAGGCCGAATCATACGCAGCCTGCGAATTCAGCCGCCCGTCCTCAAGCGCCGCGATCAAGAGATCATTGTAGTTCTTGAGATCGCTTACGTTATTTACCGTGTAGGCCCTACCATCAAATCCCGCAAAAGTACCCGCATACGTTGGAATTGACATAGGGACTGTTCTTGTCGTCGCCCCCGAAGCCGCTGTGATCACATCCGCAGCCAAGATTCGGTTTCGGGAGGCCCAGCGAACGGCACTTCCATCTCCGGCCGCCCTTGTTAGCTGCGTTTGTTTCAGCGCGAGGTCAAGCGAGTTCTCAGCCGCAGATGGCGCAAGCGCTCGATTGCCAATATCAACAACCAGCGTTCCTCCCTGCGCCGTCCCTAAACGAGCGTCAACATATTGCTGATCACCGACATTAACGTATTTGCTGGTGGCCGCATTCTGCAATGCGCCCCAATCGGCAGAGCTAATCGCCGCAGAGTCATAGGTAGCGACTACAATCCGCCCCCCGGTAATGGGATCGGGAGTGCTAACACCTTTCCCTTTCCCTCCGAGCAGAAGCCTTTCCTTTCCGCTGGCGGACGCGTCGAGCTCACCCAAAGTGAAGTTGCGCTGCCCTCGGTCCCCCGCAGATATGTCCTGCGCATTTCCAATCAGCGTTACCCGATCTCCTTGATCGACGTAGGCGCCTCCCACTCGCTGATCGTTATCGACGGGGTTGTATCCCGAGGGGATGGAGCATGTCCCACCATTAAGAACCACATCCCCACCGTTGCCCCCATCTGTCGTAGCACATTGCGAGGCCAATGCCGGTGGAACGGCCAAAACGGCCACGCTGACAAGACCTACCATGGGTAGAGTCTTCAGTGCGCCGCTCAGCAGTATTTCCCGACAAGCAACATAGAGGCTGTATCGAGAAAGCTCTTTAGCGGGGTAGTGAGCCTTTAATTTCATGATGTGTTCTAAATTACGTTCCAAAACTCGTTCCAAAATTTCCAAAGGATTTTTCTTACCAGCCACTCAAAGCGGTGGCCGAAGGCGATCCGGCGATGCTGTATGGGCGCTATTTCGGCCGGGGTGGGGGGGGGGGCGATGTTCGCCGTGGATTCCTTTCGCTGAAGTAGGTTCAACGCTAAGCGGTCAAAGCCACTTGAGCGCAACGCACGGCGCCTACAGAAACATATCCGCCTGAATTCATTAGAAATCAATTGCCATCAATCATCGATTAACCTCCGATTCGATGAGGATCCCGCGGATGTTGCGACAGCGGAATCGGGCGTGTTCAGAACAAATCGCCGGAGGAGTACGAGTTGATTTCTTAGGCGGCTGAATGAAATGATGTACACAGCGATTTCGCGGACCTGAGGCTTGGACCAAGTTTTCATAAGCGTTCTTCGTGCCGGGAAGCGCCCCATGCATTGAGGTCGCGCGCGCTGAATACGGTGATTAACAACAAGCCTCCGCGCGACGTGATCAACAGAAACTCCTGAGCGCGACCCATTTGGGCCTTCAGCATCTTTGAAATCACCAGTGATTCGGTGCCTCTGCGTCAATATTCACCCACGAATTACCAGATCACCTTAAGTCACCAAACCCAGAAGAAGCGCTAGCTTCTTCTGGGCATTGCCTTTGTCCTTGTGGAGGTAAAACTCGCGCGCACGAAAGCCGCGCGACGGACAATAATCCGCTCAGCCTCGCCCACGACGCCTGCCCATACAGCAGCTATTGCCTTTTGACACCGGGATGTCGATGCACTGATACGATCCGCTAGGACTATGGTTGAACTTAATATCTCGCTCAGCCTGAGCTGGCTTTATGCCTTCACATTAGAGCGAGAATGCGATGACATAGTCCCCCATCGTGGGCGAATGTGCAGCGCCTCCGGCTGAGATCAGTACATACTGCTTCCCATCAATCGGCGACACATACGTCATCGGTGTGGCGCTGCTGCCGACCGGAAGCTCTCCTTTCCATAGCTCCTGGCCGGTCTCGGCATCGAATGCCCGCAGATAGTTGTCCTGGCCACCGGCGAAGAACACCAATCCGCCCGCCGTTGTCATGGTTCCAGCATAGGTGGGAGACCCCATTCGCATCGGCAACCCAAGCGCAATTCCCATTGGCCCGAGATTCTTCGCCGTGTCTGCTGGGCCTTGCCATACAACCTTCCGCGTTTTCAGATCGATGGCAGAGATTGTCCCAAAAGGAGGCTGCGAGCATGGGACACCAAACGGCGACATCCAATGTGAGGTAACTTCACCATATGGCGTACCCTCCATCGCAGCAACGCCGTGTCCATCGAGAGTTGGTTTGTGAGTTTTTACATACTCGTTGAATTCGTCACGCAACATCAGTCGATTCAAGCCGGCAATCCGAATATCGTTCACAAAGATGCGACTGTTGACAGGGTCATAAGAGGCCGACCCCCAGTTCATACCGCCCATCGCACTCGGGTACTGGATTCTTGAGGTGAGCCCGGGCAGCGTGAATTCACCGTCATAACGCCTCTTGCGAAAATCGATCCTGCACCAGAGCTGATCGAAGCTTGTCATCCCCCACGCAGATGCCTCTGTCAGCGCCCCCCCTCCAATCGTTGGCATGCCAACTGAATAAGGTTGCGTTGGGGATGGCAACTCATCGGATACATGCCCTGTCTGGGGAACTGGTTTCTCCTCAACCCTAGTGATGGGTTGTCCGGTTCGACGGTCGAATGCAAATATCTGCCCTCGTTTTGTCAACTGGATCACCGAAGGCACCATTTCGCCCTTGTCGTTCGGCATGTCAACCAGGGCCGGTTGAGACGGAAGATCGTAATCCCAAAGATCCGTATGCACGGTTTGGAACTTCCATCGTTCACGACCTGACTCAATATCGAGTGCCACAAGGGCGGAGTTATAGCTCTCCGAATGTGGAGGGCGGCCCGTACTGAAATAATCGGGCGTCGCATTGCCAAGCGGCAAAAATATTAGACCCAGTTTGTCATCAAACGCTGCGTGGCTCCACATATTGGGAGTGCCGAGTGTATAGGTCTGCCCATCCTGCGGTTCGCGAGTGGTTTGTGGATTCCCGAGATCCCAAGCCCATACTACGGCCCCGGTGCGCACATCGAAGGCTCGAATCACACCGGAAGGCTCGCCCCGATGTTGATTATCGGAGACCCAGCCGCCGACCACAATTAGATTCCGCGCGACCAAAGGCGCCGATGTTTGGTAGTAAAGTAGATTTTGGCTCTGGCCCACCCGATCACTCAGATTAACAAATCCGTTCTCGCCAAAACCAGTGCAACGAGCACCCGTCGTTGCGTCAATTTCATGCAGCCGAGCATCGATCGTCGTCGCAATGATTCGGTCCGCACACTGCGAGCCCTTCGCGGCATCTGGATCGCGAAAAAAACTAACGCCACGGCAACGGGCTACCGAATTCGGCCTCACGCCGGGATCTGAGATCCACTTATTCTTTCCCGTAGTCGCGTCGATTGCATGGATGACATTCTGCGGCGTACAGGAATAGATCGTGTTGTCGATCTGCAGGGGCGTATTCTGGTCAGAGGCCCACCCTCCGGGATCGAGCGGCCGCCCCGTCCGATACGTCCATGCGATTTTGAGATTACGGACGTTATCCCGATTTATCTGGTTGAACGGCCCGTAGCGTGTCCCTTCGACCGTTCGGCCATATGCCGCCCAGTTGTCGGGCGCATTACTCACTTGAGCGATCTTGAACGACGGATCACGCTCGCCAATCACTTCTTGGAATGGCTTAAACGAAAACCCAAAAAATGCAAGAAATGTCACCACTGCTGCAGCAAGCACCCCTAGGGAGCCGAATCGCGGCGCGGGCCTAAGGAAAGCGACAACCCCTAAAGATATGATCAAGAACCCGAGTGGTGTGAGGACTCGAGGAAACAGGCCCCAATAATTAAGACCAACCTCCCACAGCGCCCAACAAATCGTCAAAAGGAACGTTGCAGCAAGCACGACAGAGGCTCTTACGTCAGCCTTAAAATGTAGAAAAGCGGCCAGCAGCAACAACAAACCAAATATAAAGTAATATAGAGAGCCACCAGCCAATGCCAGCTCAGCCCCCTCGTAAGTAAAGAAGATGCCAGATATCGCAAGAATTAAAGAATATGCAATCGTTACTATCTTCATTTTTGACATCCCCATTGGCATCAACCTCTTTTCCGTTCAAGAATAAATCGCGACACAGCGCAACTCCTCGGCCAACCCATGCGCCACGACCCACCGCAAACAATTGGCATCTTCTTTCGCGCCCCCAACGTCATCGGATTCAATTTCCCTACGGTTCAATCGAGATGTCCCAATAGATTCACAACGGAGCCAATACCTGTGAGCAAAGCGCGGTGCGATGCGCGCCGCATCTCCTGCGGACGTCCACAGGAGGCGAAGCATTTCGCGTGCCTCTCTCCGCACGACCCGGATCTCCGTTCCCATCCGCCTATCCAGTACGTCCCAGGCCGTAGCAATCGAACCTTTCCTGGGAATGCCAAGGAAGCCGACTGCTCCACAGATGGCCGCTTGATTTTCGGGCGAGCTTTCCAGGTGCAGACGGGCAACGACTCCAGCCATTGCGCGCAAGCCAACGCAACACCTTACAAAGGAACAAAGCCCGGCATCGAGCCGGACCTTCGATTCAGAGTGATTTGGCGACAAGGCATGACCGAGCATCGCGATGACTTGCGCGTCCGACTTAGTTCGGCGCAGCACCTGCCAGGGGTACTACTCACTCTCCACTCGCCAATGCATGAATTATCGAAAGCTGCCGACGAGCGCCTGTTATCTTTCGCCCTGCAAAAGGAAGCACGCAACGCACTTTACGTTTTGTCCACTTCACCGCGAATCAACGGAACAATCAATCACAATCTTGGCAAGTCGCGGGCGGAGTCGGGATTGAGCCAGCACCTATTAGCGAAGCTCGGCGTCACACCCCCTCCTGCGAACACCTATAGGAAGTGGAGCATTGCATGCGGCTCCATTCCCGCTGCCGATCCTTGACTGGCCTGCGTTAACTGGTCCAGAAGTAAAGTTAGTTTAAGCGGCTAAACGTGGATGTGCACTTGCGGTGGCAAGCATGAAGGCCTCGGGCGCTGGTGGTCTGTAGTTCAAGGCGCTGTGCGGTCGCACCGTGTTGTAGTGGCGTCGCCATTGTTCGATCACGACCTGGGCCTCGCGTAGGGTGTAGAAGATCTCACCGTTAAGCAGCTCATCGCGGAATTTCCCGTTGAATGACTCGCAGTAGCCGTTCTCCCACGGGCTACCCGGCTCGATATACATCGTCTTGGAGCCCACCGCGGCCAGCCAACGGCGCAGGTTGTGGGCCACCATCTCAGGCCCATTATCCGAACGCAAATGCTCAGGGATACCGTGTTCGAGCATCGCGTCGGCCAGCACGTCGATGACGTCGTTGCTGCGGATTTGTCGGGCTACGTACAAAGCCAGACACTTGCGCGTGTACTCATCGATCAACACCAAGATCTTCAGCACGCGCCCATCGTGGGTCCGTTCCATCACGAAATCCCAGCTCCACACGTGATGAGGGTGCTCCGGCCGCAGCCGAAGGCAGCTGCCATCGGCGAGCCAGAGCCGACCGCGCTTAGGCTGTTTGGTCGGCGCCTTCAATCCTTCGCGCTTCCAGATACGCTCGACGCGGGATCGACTCGCCGACCCGCCTTGCGCTCTCACCAAGGCATGCACGCGTCGATAACCGTAGCGGCCGTACTGACTAGCCAACGCGATCACCGCCTGCGTGAGCGAAGACTCATCGCTGCGTGGCTGCGAAACATAGCGAACCGACGAGCGGGTGACGTGCAACGCCCGACAAATCCGTCGCTGTGCGTAGCCCAGATGCGCGTGCACATGGGCCACCGCTTGACGACGACGCATCGGGCTTAGAAGTTTCCCTTGCTGACCTCGCGCAGAATCTGATTATCGATCACCGCGTCCGACAAGGCTCGGCGTAGCCGCGCATTCTCCGTCTCCAGATCCTTCAGACGCTTGGCCTGGTCTACCTTCAAACCTCCGTATTCCTTGCGCCAACGGAAGTAGGTCTGCTCGGTCACACCCAACTGACGACTGATCTCCGCGATCGTGCGGCCTTGCGCCGACAGCACTTCGGCCTCTCGCAGCTTGTGGATGATCTCTTCGGAACTAAAGCGCTTCTTGGGCATGGTCCAAATCTCCTTGGTCATAGTTTATGAACAATCGAGCTGGATCAGTTTTTTCAGGTCAGGTCATCCCAACGATCCATGGTTCCTCCAAAGGTTTTGTCCCCAATGGGGATGATGGGGATCGGTGTCGCACAGGGTGAGACTCGCCCGGGCATCGTCGCACAGCGCGGCGGCGCGGGCGACCGAACGGGCGAATGAGGGTCGTTGCGCGTGTCCCTGGCGGCGGCTACGCCGAAGTGTGGAGTTACCAGGATTTCGTGGACACCCGCTGATATCCGCACTGTTAGCTGAAGTAATTCAGGTGTCTGCGCACAAGGCGCAAGGCCAAGCTAGGTCAGCATGTGAGCGGGCCGACGCGCATCAGGTTGAGCGTGGCGTCCAATTGACGCTCGGAATCCTGTGCATTGCTCGCGTGAACCATCGCGTGCGATTTCCCGTTCGACGCCGAATCGAGCGAAAAGATCTACCGCGATGATGTCAGCGCGATTGAGTTCGAAACGGTGGATCGAGCGCGCCGGGCAGTGTCCACGAAATCCTGGTAACTCCAGTGGAAGCTCGCGGACATAACGCACATCTACGCGAAGTGCGGCCCCTCCCCAGCCACAATGGCCAATCATCGGCAACGCTCCGCGATGGGCCGGAGCTGTCGCCGAGCCGATCGACAAGGCCAGGCTTGGGCGCGATGACTACTCCATCGCGGGCTGCCGCTCGCGCTGCTGCTCGCGTCGCAAGATTGCGCGGACTTCAGCCATCGCTGGGATCAACTCACCGGCCTCGCAGTCAAGCGCCGAAGCAAGCTTCAGCAGAGTTAACACTGTAGGCGCCGTCCTACCGTTCTCGATTAGACCCAGTTGCGATCGGTCCATGGGAATCCCGTAGGCCAAGTCGTCCTGAGTAATTCCTTTCAGCAGACGCACCTGCTTAATTCGAGCACCTAAGAGCTTCAGCACCGGCGATGTGATCCTACGCCGGCCAGGTCCTTTTGACGATGTCGAAGGCGGTTTCTTGCGAAGGTGGGCGAGAGTCAATGGCTTCGTCATAGCCTTAAGGTAGGTCGATGCGGGTCAAAACGCCGCTGGTCATGCCCCGCTGTGTTCTGACCATCCGTGTTTAGACCCGGCTGGCTAAAACCCTGATGGCTAAAACCCGCATGGCGCAAACACTCCTGGTCAAACACCGTGCGGCTAAAACCTGTCTGGCTCAATGCGTGCGGTTCTAAGCCGGCTTGTCTCGGCGAAACCGTCGTGCCACGGTTCAACCTAACGCTGATTGCTCTAACTCAGCCATGCTAATCCGGAGGCACCACACCAAGAGCGTGAGCCAAATGCAGCAGATCTGCGTCGCTGCGAACCCCCAATCTTTCGAACAGGCGCTGTCGGTGTGTCCGCACGGATGACTCTGCCAAGCCCGTCGCCGCGGCTACTTCGGCGATCGAAAGGCGCCTGATGGTAAGCATCGCCACTTGCAGCTGGCGCGGAGAGAGGCGGTCGAAAGGCGTCTTACCGGGCAGCCTTACTACCCCAAGTACTTCGTCCCAGTACCGACGTCCCGCCGCAACTTCTCTAATGGCACGGACGACCTTGCTGCCGTCGTGGCCGCCTTTTGTAACGTATCCCAACGCACCCGCTCCGATGAGTTGGCGCGGGATGGGACCGTGATCTATGGCTGAAAGAACCAGTATTTTTAGCTCATTGTTGCCGCGCAGAAGAAGATGCGTCACCTGTAAGCCATCGATGTCAGGCAAGTCGTAGTCGCAGACGACGACATCGACTTCCACGCGTGAAATTGCGCCAATGGCTTCCCGTCCACTTGCTGCGTCACCCGTCACGACCATGTCCGCCTCTGCTTCGATCAGCAGATGGAGCGCATGACGAACAAGGAAATGATCGTCAATCAAGAACACACGGATCAATGTACGCCTCCTGGCAGATACTCCTTTTGTGGGTGCGACTAAGCCCGTCACGTTTAGAGTTAGCAATACAAATCTTTTGATGCATCGAGGCAACGAATTATGTTTGTAGACAGGCGTCCACACGCTGTAGACAAATGTCTACAACGAACCGAATCGACAGCAAATCGCGCATCGATTTCCCCAGTTCCTTGCAGAACAAAAAGCACACATATCTGCGCACAACCGATGGCCTATTTGGTCACGGCGAGCCGCTTGTAGACACATGTCCACAGGAAAATCAGACTTTCCCTACAGAAATCGACGAAAGTCTCAGTAACACTTGTCAGGCTCGCAAACGCGAGTTAACAACGCTGGCCACGGAGGGGCCGATATGGCGAAGGCACGCGATCAAAGTGTTCATCAAGTTCAGCCAGGTCAGATATCGCGCCGCATACCGTCGCGAATGATCAATGCTCGGCGTGCGCAGACTGGCCTGACGGCGCATCTCATCCTCGACGGCGTGTGCGCGTGGCGCGTAGGTAATAAAACGATCGCTTACGAGGCTTTGACTAATTGCCCTGCCGGCAGGCTGTTGACGAAGACATTCGTGATCGGTCGCCGTCGTCCAGCAGCAGTGGTGGTTGACGCGATCGCCGAGCGGCATCGGCAGTTGACTGAAGCTCAAATCGAGAAGTAGCAAAGCCGCGGCACAGTGGCCAAACAACTTATTCATTGACAACGTTTCGTTCAAAAACACCATGGAGTCGGTATGAAGAATCGCAGCAGAGTGAATTGTTGCTCCGTCAGGGGGGCTGCAGTTGTCACCGCGATCGCGTGCGCTCTGGTCGCCGGCCAAGCCAATGCGCAGTGGATAGTAAATGACCCAAAGAACACCATTGAGAGCATTAAGCAGTTGCAGGAGATGAAGCGCTCCTACGACAAGCTCAACGATCAGTACAAAGAACTTCAGAAGCAGTACAACCAGCAACTGGTTGGCGGCATGTCGTACTTCGGCCGCGACGGCGTCAAAGTCAAGCTTGATCGGCGGCCGCTCGGTTACGGCATAGCCGAGCGCTGCACCGATATGAAGAACCCAGGCCCCAAGCAAAAGGAACTCTGCACTGCCCTTGTGCAGACCCAGAACCGACAGTTCAACGCCATGGTGGACCTGCAGGAACTGAGCGAAGCGCGGGAGGGCGAACTCAAGGACATCTACAGCGAACGGTCGGGCATCAAGCCCGAAGAGGCGGGGCGCCTTCAGGCGAACAACAACCGCCTTTTGTCCTTTCAGGCTCGAAACCAAGTGGACGTCCAGAACGCCCAGAATCTGCTGGAAGCCTACGGCGGACAGGTCAGAGTGCTTGAAGCCGAGCATTCGAGAGCCGCGCAGGCCGTCATCGGGGGTGAGCACTCTGGTAGCAAGCTCGACATCAAGCGTCTTGGTCAGGGTGCGATGCGCGCTGCTGCGCTGAAGGCAGCCTTTGAAGTCGCGAAGCGGCGAGAACGCTGATCTAGCGGAATGGACTCCCTTACCTCACTGGACTTGACGCTATGTTCGATTTGCAATCGGTTGGCTTGAACGAAGCCCTTGGCTCCCTACTGCGTGCTGGCATCCCGGATGGTGTGGACAGCCTCGGCTTCTTCGCGCTATTCAAGGATTTCCTCGACGGCGAGATAGCCGAATACTCTCGCAATCTTTTACGACGGGTGGGCACGCTCGGCGCACTCGCCGTCACTCCCATTGTCACCCTCTGGATCATTTACCAAGGGTTCCTTCGCGTCACCGGACGCTCTCATGAATCCATGGCAGCACTGCAGGCGGATGCAACGAGGATTGTTCTGATCACGTTAGTCGCCGGGTTCGTGGGGGGCTTTCAACCGACGATTTACAAGACGATGACGGACGGCATCAGCCAGACGATCAACTGGACGATCAGCGGTCAAGACGAAACCACCGTCTACAACGACATCGATCAGGCGCTGGCGATCATGCAGCTGGCGACCAGCAGCATTGATCTGCTCGACGTCGGCGACAATCAGGTCGCGATCAAGAAGCGGGATGACGCAAGCCTGATGGCGGGGCTCGGCGTCGGTGGCCCGGCGATTACGGCAGGGTGCCTCCTCATCCTAAACAAGTTCGTTATGGCCCTCCTCCTAGGCACAGGCCCGTTCTTCATCCTCTGCCTGATTTTCAAGCAGACGGAAGGACTCTTCAAAGGTTGGTTCAATGCGTTGCTGGGAACGCTCATGTCTATGGCGTTCCTCAGCGTAGCGGTGACCCTTGCGATGGACATCACACTTGCACTTGCGGGTGCCTTCTGGGCGACAGAGGGGCTATCAAAGCTGCTGGGCATGGGCACTGCCTCGGAGGGCATCAACAGCGTCGTTCAGATGCAGGGAATTCTCGGCCTCATTCTGACCATGCTGATCCTCAGCGCGCCGCCCGCGGCAGCGATGTTGTTCAGGGGACTTCTCGCAAACTTCAATCCGTACTCGCAAATCGGCGCCGGTGGCGCTAGGGGTAGCGACCGCGCGCCACCTCAAGGTCATCCTCAGTATCCTGGACCACAAGCTGCGCCGGCCTCCGTCCCTAACCACTCATCGCGTACCACTCCCACCGGCACCCCTATCGCAGACGAGACGACAAGAACTGTCCGGCAGCGCGACTAGTTAAATATTTGGATGAAACTCATGAACAGAATGACTCTGACACTGACGCTGTTGGCTCTGTTTCCTCTGCAAGTGTTCGCCCAAAGAGGATGCCCCGAGGGCTACTACGAACAAAACTCACCGGGTTTGAACTCTTGCATTCCCATCCCCGAGGGAGAGCAATCCCCGCCTCCAGGACCGAAATGGGTCAAGACGTGGGGGGCAATCGCGGTACAAGCCGGCGGGGGAGCCATCGGCGTATCGAAGAACCAGCTAACCAAGTCCAAGGCGAAGAAGGAAGCCCTGGAATTGTGCCGAGAGGACGGAGTAACTGGCTGCAAAATTGTGCTCGCGTACAACCACCAATGTGCGGCCATTGCTGGAATCGCAAAGCCGGTGAAGGGTGAGTTGTCATACCGAGGCTATGCGAGGGGGCCTGACCTAGAGGGCACCGGCCGCGACGCCTTGTTGAGTTGTGAATCAAGCAACCCTGGAAAGTCATGCGAGGTCTTCTACTCCGCTTGCACGACGCCCATTCTTCAGCGATGAGCGGCGGTAGAAATCTTTGCAGATCATTTCCAAGGAACCGGCATGAACCGCAATGCTCTTAATCCGGATGTTCACGTATGGCTCGGCGACGAGAAAGCCATTGAGACGTCAGCCATCGCTGCGCCCCTTGCAATGATTCTCTCAATTGCCACTCTGGTAGTTGCAGTGAAGTTACAGATGAGTGGGATGGTGACCGTAGCGTGGATTGCCGCAGCAGCTTCATTGGCGTCCCACGTTTGGTTCGCCCTATTGCGGACTCGGCTGGTGGTAGCTCTTTACCAGTACTTGTTCGTTCGATGGGGAAACACCCGCCTCGAAGCGATAGGGCCGGTTCGTCGTCGCGCCCGTGCTCTAGCCATAGGCGCCGCTGGCTCATGGACAGTTGCCGTTATGCAGGGGCTGACGCTGATTTCCCTTAACTTGGCTTATACCTACCCCGAAATCATCCCCGTTTACGCCGTGGTACTAGCGTTATCGTGCGCCTATTCGACCGGGTTCATTTACTCACGCAAGGCGTTGATCGAGGAGGTTTTGCAGCTGCGCGATGTTGCGCCGGCATGCGAAGCCCGTCTCTAGATTGCGCCCCCAAAATAAGCGCCGATCACGGATGAAAGACATGAAAAAACGACTGATCACCATGGCCGCAACGCTCATCTGCGCAATGCTCGCGACGAGTGGGTGCTCAAGCAAATCTGGAACCAAGATGCCCACGTACAAACAGAATCCAAACCCCACTCAAGTCTTCGACTTGACCATCACGACCGACAAAGCGCCGGGTCCTTTCTCAGTCGCGGCGGCGTTCATGCAATACGACATCACCAATATGGACTGCCTACCACCAGCTGAATCCTTCTCAGGTGTTCAAACGACTCCTATTTCAACGCTGCTTCCGGTTGCTCTAACGAAGACCGGAGACAGCACGTACCATTGCCAATTTGCATTGGACGGGTTAGTCGATGGCGACTATTTCGGGCATGGGGTTTGCCATTTCAAGCCAATAGTGGCTAGCGTTCGGTTCCAGGCCACTGGGGCTGCATCAGATACACGTTTCCGCGCGACGCTTTATGCGGAGGATCTAGCCACGCAGCCGCAGTTAACGACTTATTACTGGCGCGGCGGCTACCCGAGGGATAAAAAAATCGAGGGATACCCCGATAACGGATCAGCCGGTCCGGATGGTTTCAAAGAGTCGCTCCGCGACGATTTGTTCAGCATCACCATGACCGCCAAGATGGTGCAACCATGACCATGACCATGACGACGCAGCAGTACGCAAACCTCGCGCAGGACGCTTATCGTAGTCCAGACCTCAGTAAGTCTGAAGATAAGTATCCGGTTATAGATGGCGTGCGATACGCCATCCTGGCCCACGTCGATAAAGAGTCCGGATACCAAGGGACGGTCTATCAGCGGCTAGACACGAAAGAGATCATCGTCGCCCATCGTGGCAGCGAGTTCGACAATCAGCCTTTCGAGGATGGGCTGATTGCTGATGGCGGCATGGTCGCAAAGCGAGCAAATGCTCAGGCAGCTGATGCGCTTGAATTCACAAAATCCGCAATTGATATGGCCAAGGCCCATCAAGATCGTTTCGGAGGACCGGAACCCCAAGTCACGGTTACCGGCCACTCCCTAGGCGGCTGTCTCGCCCAGATCACTGCCGCGAAGCTAAATTTAAACGGCGAGACCTTCAATCCCTACGGCGCGGCCGATCTCGGCTACCGCATACCCGAGGGCGGAAATCAGATCGTCAACCACGTCATGGCCGGCGACGTAGTCAGCGCGGCGAGCAAGCACTTCGGAAAAGTGCAGATGTACGCCGAGCCCGTCGAGTTGAACGGAATGAAGGCGGCGGGCTACGACGACAACGGCAGTCAGTGGGACATCAGAAATCCGGTCAAGGCGGCTGTCACCGGGGGCGACTCTCATCGGATGCATCATTTCCTCGACACCGATGGCAACGGTCGGCCGGACCGATCGATACTCGCGCAACCGCAGGCGCGTGAACTCGCCGATAAGCATCGGCCCATGTTCGACAAATACAGAGGCGACATCGAAAGTATCCGAGGCGGGGTCTCTGTCGGTGCTTCTAGCCTGCGCGGTGTTCAGGGCGTGGCGGACGAGATCGGCAGGCTCCTTCCAGACAAGCCTGCGGAGAGTCCCTTCAAGGACGCGCACGGCTATTTACCGTCGGGCGGCGACCGTCCACATGATCCACGCCAGCCAGGACATCCCGATCACAAGATGCACGACACCATCAATTCAGGCGTGCAAGCGATCTACGCGCGGCAGGGCATGAGCTTCGACGAATCAGGTGATCGCACTGTCGCCGCCTCCCTTGCCAGCGCCAAGCAGAGCGGTCTGCAGCGCGCTGACCACGTAGTCCCAGGAAACGCAGCTAAATCCGGCGTTGATATCTTTGTTGTCGAGGGCGATCTGCAAGACCCCGCCCATAAAAGGGTACAGGTCAACACTGCAGTAGCGGCGCAGATCCCGGTCGACGCGTCATTTCAGCAGGTCGGCGCTGTCAACAAGCGCCAGGGCGCAGTCGCTGTAGAAGAACCATCACAAGAACAGGCGCGCACGTCCGCACCGCGCACAGCCTAACCGTTTCCTTCAATCCGACCTCAGCCGCACCGCCCCGACAGGGGCGGACAGGAGAGCTTTGTGTCCCGACTTGAGTCACCGGCGTATATGCGTCCCTTGCTGCCGAATTGGTTACGCCGGCTTTTTATTCCTGAGCCAAACAGAACCGCGCAGTACGCTGCTGGTCGTTACGAGGCTGCATTCGTTGCGGCTCAGGCGCGATCTATACTTTGGGGACTGCGTCCGCCCGCGATGGAGCCATTGCCAGTGCGGTATGCGTCGCCGAGCGCCATTGCGGCCGTTCGATGGCAGCTACATCGCTCTATCGGCCACCTTAGCGAGGACGTTGTCGCGACGCAGCGCTTTGGCATCACTGCGGCGGTTCGAACGATGTTGGAGGCGGAATTGAAGGTGCCGCTGGCCTTTACGCTCGGCTACGTTCGTCAGAACGGGCAGCGGTTGTGTTACACGCCGATAGAGGGGCTTGAGCAGATGTTGCGTACCGGCATCGCGCAGGGAGCGCGCGTGAGCCTCCACGCTTGGCTCACCTTGCCGAGTCACGAAGTCATCGACCTTAGCTTCTGGGCATTGTTCCCGGACTCAAGTTGCGCGGAAGAGCGCGAGATGCGAAGTCTGTTTACTCACCCCGATCAGATGCTGGGACGGTCGTACTGCCCGCAGTGGATCGGTGACGGGTTCGTTCGTGGGATCGGCGTCCTGAAGGAGTACGAGGGATGGTGACCATGCCCTTTGTGATATTTCAAGTTGTCTACCGCGGTTCGTTGAACTGGCGCGTAGCAGTCGATGGCGTGGAGAACTACGTGCCGTTCGCCACGCGTGAGGCATGCATAGCCGCCGCCACGGCGCGTGCGCGCCACCATCACCTGACCTATGGGGTAGCAGCCGAAGTATGGGCGCCACGAATCGGTGGAGAGAATGAATGCGTTGTGCGCTTCATGACACCCGACGACCTCGATGATCTGCTGCGGTGGTCTGATGCGAGCATCCAGATTAGGGACGCTTGTGAGGATTACGTTCTGCAGTCTCCTACCCTGTGGCAGGCGCGATGATGCTGGTGCTATCGCGCGTTCCGGTGGAAGCACTTTTGATCGGCGAAGAGATCGAAGTCCGGGTACTGCGGGTGTTCCGCGGCGAGGTCCGCTTCGGCCTGACGGCGCCGCATCACGTTGCCATCCTGCGTTCGGAACTGCTCGATCGGCACGCCGATCACCCCTCACGTAATCCAAAGCACAAAAGTCTTCCGCCAGCCGACGAAGCCCTCCGTTGCAAAGCGGTAACTGCGGTGGAGGACTCTACCCGCAAATGATTCTTCAGTGTATTCAGAAACTAGCTGATCTCACGGTTGGAGACCGTTGCATGTCACAATACTTGTAGGAAATTATCTCGGATAAGGCGTGGGAAGCGCTTGGTTCGCAATCGTTTCAGCTGCAACCGCTGATCGCCAAGGATGAACATGACAAGGACAGGGAATTCTTGGGCGCACGTGGCGCCACTACTCCAACGGGACGCCGAACGCCCTCATGCGTCGGCGGTTTCCGCACCATCACAAACAACCGTCGCGCCTCCATACAAGGCGTGGCAATGCCTTGCACCGGTGAAGAGGCAGCAGCCGGATTCTTATCACGGTTCCTATCGACAAATTTCATGCGGGAGCAGGCCTTGAACAGTGCAACATTCAACCGATGGAGCGAGCGAATGGTGCGCTCCGACACAGGGAGGCTTATGAAACTCAGGCAGTTTATTTTCGGGCTGTTCCTCATTGCAGGCTTCAACTCGGCATGGGCACAGGACCCAATTACGCCCTGGAACTGGCGGCTGACGATCTACGATAACTCCGGCCATGAGTTGGAGAACAAGGAGTTCACCAGTCGAAGTGCCGCCGAGCAATACTTATGGGCATCCTCACCTGTAAATGCGACGCTTAAGAACGTCAAGCTAAACAAAGTGAGTGGCTCAGGCGCCGAGTACAAGTACACCGGTTCTCACTTCGCAACGAGTCCAGGCCCGCTCCAGTACAGCTCCATTGTCGATGGCGTCGTGAAATGGTTTCTCAGTGAATCGGAAGCCGTCGCAGCTTTCAAGCAAAGCATGACCAATAATTGGGGCACGGCGCGGCGTGCTTGCCCCCCTATTTTCGAGGATGAGGGCTGGAGCAATTACCCCAATCCCGTTGACTCCCAGATTCGGCGAACGAAAGTCTACGTCTTCGAAGAAGACGATCCCACCTGCAGGCCTTATTGGGACTATGATTA
Organism: Lysobacter gummosus; assembly: GCF_001442805.1. Taxonomy (NCBI): domain Bacteria; kingdom Pseudomonadati; phylum Pseudomonadota; class Gammaproteobacteria; order Lysobacterales; family Lysobacteraceae; genus Lysobacter; species Lysobacter gummosus. Next base: position 5,458,657 of record NZ_CP011131.1, read on the forward strand.
CCTTATTATTGAAATGGTTTCACGCGAACGCATCACCAATCACGACTACGTCAAAAACCTCGACGGAAATTTCTTTCGAGACCCACAGCCATTCACGGGTTTGCGGGACCCCCCAGATATCCTGCATACCGGACCAGCTCACGACCCGTATGGTGACTACTACACTCAGGATCAGTGGACCGTACACAGTCTGAACACGGCCAAGCTAGTCGGGCAGCCTAATCACTGCTCGCCGATCAAGGGCAACCCCTGCGATATCTCCAGAGGCTCAAAGCATGAGACCGTAACTGACGCGAGTGGCTATGGCCCGTTGGATTTGATTCGTCAGTACGACTCCACCGATGTAGGCGGCACGTTCGGCCGCGGTTGGCGTGGCCCCTTTGACTACCGCTTGATGATGTCAAGCGATGGCAATCAGTCTCTTGTTCTAACGACTCCCAATGGGAAACAGATCGATCTGACGCGATCGTCTGGTTTTGTTGACAACGCCCAACGGTATCGCAGCTCCGATGATCGCTCGGCTACCGCGATGAAGTACTACGCGAATTCCAAGTATGCAGTCCGGGTCGAGTTTCCGGGCATGTCGATCGAGTTCCGTGACCCCGCTGAAGCAAACGCCGAGAAACCTATAAGCATCACGTACAACGGCAACCAAGAGGTCCGATTTACATACGATACCCATGGCCGTATGGAGCGCGCGGAGTACCTAGGCCGCTCGGTCAAGTATATTTATGAGTACGCCGACAGCGAGCGCACGCTCATGGTTTCGGCAGCGCTGATGCCCGATGGGCGGCTGATCACCTACGAGTACACGCCCGATGGCAACCTCGATCGGGTGGCGGACGACAGTGGTGAATTGTTCAAATACGGCTACGAGCCCGGCACGTCGCTGATCAACTCGATTCTGGAGAGCGGTGAACGTCCTCGCGAGTATCAATACGACGACTTACGCCGCCTGATCGAATCGACGAACGGGCCGGCCAAGTACACGTATGCCTATCAGCCTACTCAGACCACGGTGACCTTTCCGAGCGGCCGAGTGGAGGTCACGGACTTCGAGCCAAATGTCTGGCGACGGCCTGTACGCGAGGAGGCCGTGGGCGGCCTGGTCACCTCGACAACCTATACCGGCTACGACGACATCGTTACCGAGACCGATAACGCCGGCTTGACCACGATCCGGAAATACAGCAGCAACTCAGAGACCGTTCAGACGCTCCTAAACAATGCGGTGTTGCGGACTATCGTCACCACATTTGAACCCGGGACGTCGCGGCCGATACGGATTCAAGCCAATGATGGGACGAGCAATCTAATCGCCCAGACCGACTACACGTATAACACCCGCCGACAGTTGACCTCGGTCGTTCGTAAAGATTCGAAGACGGGCGAGCAGCGAATCACCACGCAGACCTACTGCGAAGAGGCTGATTTGGCCACCCCGGGCTCAGCCTGCGCCACCGTGGGTGCATTGAAGTCCGTAGATGGCCCCCGCGCCGATGTCGCCGATATAACTGTTTATGACTACTACGTCAGTGACGCGCCGGGCTGCGCCACGCCCGGCGGGAACTGCCCTTACCGGAAGGGAGATCCGCGGAAAACCAACTTCCCGATGGGTCAGACCTTGGAGTACCTGGCGTACGACGGCGCTGGTCGAATCCTGGCGTCGAAGGACGCCAATGGCATCGTCACGAACTCGGAGTATGACCTGCGGGGCCGTCTATCCGCCCAGAAGGTTCGTGGCGCAGATGATTCAGTAGAGACCGATGACCGAATCACACGGTTCGAGTACACCCCCAGTGGTTCGGTCAAGAAGATCACTCTGCCAGACGGAACGTACACTCGGTTCACCTATGACGCCGCGTTGCGACTGACGGACATCACCGACAACCTCGGAGATGTTATCCACTACACCCTGGACAACGCAGGCAACCGCAAGCAGGAAGACGTCAAGGCCGGCGGCACAACCGTCAGGCGCACCCTGTCGCGTACATTCAATGCGCTGGGTCAGTTGGAGGCTTTGAAGGATGCGTTCCAAAATGCAACCAGTTTCCGCTATGACGTCGGCGGCAATCCCGACCGAACGACCGATGCTCTGGGACGAAAAACCGATCAGACCTTCGATGGGCTAGGCCGTCTCAAGAAGACCTTGCAGGATGTGGGTGGGCTGGCTGTTGAAACCCGATTGGAATACGACCCATTTGATCGGGTGGCTGGAATAGTAGATCCCAAGGGGTTATCCACGGCTTACGTGTACAACGGCTTCGGAGATCAGACGAAGCTGACCAGCCCGGATACGGGTGTTACGGATTACACCTATAACGCGGCCGGTCTTTTGGCAACGAAGAAGGACGCCAATGATTCCACCGCGCACACGTATACTTACGATGCGCTAGGGCGGCCGAAGACGGTCTCCTATGGCACGGGAAGCGCTGACGTCGAGTACTTCTACGACACTGTCAACCCGGCTTGTACCGTGGGCGAAACCTTCGCTTCCGGTCGCGTTACCGCAATGCGAACGGACGGCACGGAGTTGCTGTACTGCTACGACCGATTCGGCCAAATCGTCCGCAAGATCCAGACATTAGCCGGCAAGAGCTTCACCCTCCGATACGCTTATACCAATGCGGGTCAGCTTAAAAGCCTGACGTATCCGGATGGTACGATTGTGGATTACATTCGCGACACTAGGTCGCGCGTCAAGGAGATTGGCGTTAAGCCCAACGGCAGCGCGCGCTCCGTGCTGCTCACCAATGCCTCCTACGAGCCTTTCGGCCCGGCCACCGGCTGGACTTACGGGAACGGTCGCACTCTGACCCGAAGCTACGATATGGACTATCGGGCCAAAACGGTGTTCGACAGCGCCAGCGGCGGCCTGTCAGTGGGGTATGGCTACAACGAAGTCGGCGATCTGACCGAACTGAAGGACGGCCTGGAAAGCGCGTTCCAGGCTAAGTACGACTACGACACCTTAGGGCGATTGAAGGTCACCCGGGATGGCGCGACTGGCACTGCATTGGAGACTTACGATTACGATGGAGCCGGCAACCGACTCAGCGTTCTGCAGGGCACGGCGACTACGACGTACGTCTATCCGGATACTCAACACCGCCTTACCCGGGTTGGCACCGTTAACCGCACCTACAACGCGGTGGGCAACACGACCAGCATTGGCAGCACGGCCAAGGAGTTCACTTACAACCCCAGTGATCGGCTGAGTCAGGTCAAGCTCAATGGTGTAATCAAAGCGGGCTACCGCTACAACGCAATCGGCGAACGTGTAGCCATCATTAAGCCGGACGGTACTGTCGATACGTACACGCTGTACGACGAGGCCGGCAATTGGATTGGCGACTACGCGGCCACCGGAGTCGCTAAGCAGCAAGCGGTTTGGCTGGACGGTACGCCGGTTGGCGTCCTCGTCGGTAGCGGCACCACGCAGTCCGCGAAGTACGTTGAGACCGATCATCTCAGTACGCCGCGCGCAGTCATCGACCCTACCCGCAACGTGGCGATCTGGACGTGGAGCGCGAAGGGCGAAGCTTTTGGCAAGGACGTTCCTAACCAGGATCCCGATCTGGACGGCACCGCCTTCGTGTTCAACCTGCGGTTTCCGGGGCAGCGATTCGATGCCGGCAGCGGACTTGTCTACAACTACTTCCGCGACTACGACCCCGGCACAGGTCGTTATGCACAAAGCGACCCCATTGGACAGCTTGGTGGGATAAACACCTACGCTTACGTAAGGGCCCGCCCAACAAACTCACGCGACCCGCTCGGGCTAGCAGATATTACGTTGGTGGCGCCTTCAGACCCAGGATATGTCAATATGAATGGCGCGCTATCAATGCCCGGCGCATTTAGTGTCGCGGCTCACGCGAGTCCAGCAGGGCTCGTTGACGCACAAAAAAATATACTTAGTGCCACTGCCTTGGCGAATATAATTAAGTCTGATCCACGTTGGCGGCCGGGCACACCTGTTCAATTGATAGCATGCAACGCTGGGGTTCGAGCGCCATGGTTGCCTACCTCGCCAGCTCAAGCGCTGGCAAATGAGCTGAAGACCGCTGTGTGGGGTGCGTCTAGTTTTGTTTGGGCCGCTGATCGTAAGATTACAACGGTCGCCCCACCAAATTCGGGAGCAACATGGCAATCATACACGGCTGCCGACGGACAGTCCGGGCCTAATATGGCGGCACCAGGGCGGTATCTCCTCTTCAGTCCGCTAGTTAAGTAGGAGCTAAAAATGATGATCCTCGCGAAGTTATTTATGTCTGCGGCCTTGGCCGGAGGCTTCAATATGCCTGCGGACGAATTGAATGCCGCCAAGAAAGACGCCCTCTCTGGCTCTGCTGAAGCGGCGAAGAAGTTGTATGAATACTATGAAAGGGGGCGCCTTGAGTACGATGAGTCTTTCAAATGGCTAACAATTTGCGCCGAGAACGGCGACATGGTGTGCGAATATAATCTCGGCTTCGTAATGGCGAGAAAGCCTGGGGAAGAGAACGCATTGAGAGGGCACTTTTGGTTAGCGAGGGCTGCGGCACACGGAAATCAGCGGGCCGTGGAATTTCTAGAAGAATTGAAAGTAAAGAAAAAATTATAAGCCCAGATATTTGCGTGCAGCCTTCCGGCCCGATAAAAAACTATAAAGCGACATCACGCTTGAGTAAGTGGATGGCGATAAACGACAAAGCTCTGGAAATGAACTGACCCCGGCGAATTGGATGCACTCCAACCCCTGGGGTTAGTTCGACTCGACGAGGAGGGCAGCGCTTTCCGGCGACAGCACGGCTCGCGCGGCAATCGTACTGCGATCGGAGATAAGACAAGGGCTTCGGATTCGAAGCCCTTTTTCTTGTGCGGGAGGAGACAGAGATCAGCCCGATTTGCGCCCCGCTATTCGGCAACAAAGGTCACACCATCAAGCGACAACCAGCCCATCACGTCGCTCTGCGGCGTCGATAGCAGTACTTCGCCATTCGGCTTAACGTCGATGCGTGTCGGTGCGGTGGAATCACTGACTGCCGCAAAGAGCAATTGACCTCCCGGGCGAAATCCGGCCGGCAGCGTGAGAACAACGCTGCTGCCAGTACCTCCTTTGACTAAGCCGCGTAGTTGGACGCGATTGGCGTCTCTCCGATATGCCGCAGTGGTGAATGGATCGCCATAGTTGGCCCAGGGAGCATTTAGGCTAGGTGCTTGCCACGATCCTTTGCGTAAGTCCGCGACCAATGCCGCGGTGCTTCGCCGGGTCTGTCCGCTTTGGACAATGAGGATCAGTTCATCGCCGGTCAGTGCAGCCGCTGTCGGCAGCTGCGAGAGTTTAAAATTCGCCATCGTTAGTCCGCCAAAATGAAATCGCCGGCCTCAGTCACTAAGTCGTCGCCGACCTCGGTGCGCAATAGGCCGTTCTTAAAGTAGAAAGTGTGACCGGCCTTCTGCCAACTGGTCAGGCCGTCGCGCGTCGTTCCGACCTCCGCGTGCAAGCGATACGCGCCACGCAACGGGGATGCGTAGTTAGTGCCGATGATCGCCGCCGGGCTGTCGAGCGCTTGGCCCGCAATGGCGTCCAGCAGCCGCACGACATACGCCGTTCCGGCCTCGGGTCCGATCGATCCTTGTCCGTGATCGACCAACTGATCCGCCTGCAGGCGACGATCGCGATGCGCCCAGGATACGGCCAGGTCACCGTCGATCGACGCCGGATAGCGCAGTCCGTTGAGTTTCAGATCACCGGGCGGATACGGCCGCGCTTGCCGCTGTGCCAGCTTGATCGTGTCCACCGGTGCGAGCGCGGGGTCCAGTTGTTCGCTCGACGTGCGCGTCAGCAACTTGGCCTGCACGGTTTCGCCGATGCTGTAGTCGCTCGGATCGTTTGCTGCGTAGTCATCAAAGAACCAGATGCGCGCACCGACCGCGTGCGGAACCGGCACGGTGTCCGCGCAGCCGCGCGCCAGCGTGGCCGTTTGCGCCTGCGGATCGATCGCGACTACCCGCACCACCTCGTCCTCGATCAGCGCGGCAGTGCCGGCGGCGACCTGATCCAGTCCCCTGCCCGACGCCAACTGCACGACGAGCGTCGCAGCCTCCATGGGATCGGCCAATACTGCAGTCGGACACCAATCGCCGACATCGGCCTCGGTGAACTCGCCGCTGCCGACCCGCGTGGTCAGCACGTAGTTCAGCGCCAACCCCGTCGCCTGCTCGGCTACGGCCAATACCGCGCCGGCATCGACCGGCACCGCCGCCAGTGCCGTTGCATTGAGCGCCGTTGCAAGATCCCGATAGCTTGCCTCGATCAATCGCCGGTTAGGCGACGGCTGCGGCACACGATCCGGCGGGGTCCAGACGGGTGGCTGCGGCTCCAGATACGCCGTCGCAGGCTGGCCGAACACGTCCTGCACCGCGGCGACGGTAATCGCACCTTCGGCCAGCTTGCCGTCATCGAACGTGCCCACGCGCAGCACCAAATTGTCCAGGCCGCGAAACGGATCGCGGATACGGAACACGCCGCCTGGCGCCAGGACGGCACCGCGGCGATCGAACCGCAGCTTCAATCGTTTTAGACCCGAGCAGGCGATGGTCAGGTCGCGTGTTGCCACGCGCCCTGCCAGTTCTGCCGTAGGCAGACCCTTGTATTCCGTAGTGCTGGACGCAACGCCGCCGGTGGCTTGAATGCCGGCCAGATCTTCGACCCGGATCTGGCGCTCTTCGTCCTTGATCGGGTCGTACCACGTCACGATCAGTTGATTGATCGCACCGTCCTGGGCGCCACCCTCATCTTCCTCGATAGCCAGTAGGCCCGACTCGTTGTCGAACATCGGCAGGTCTTCGACGCGGTAATCGTCCCGCAGCAGCTTCAATGTCAGCCGGCCGGTCGAGCGGTCGGTGTACTGCGCCGCGCCGACGTGATCGATGACCACCTGCATGAAGTCGGCGATCGACGACTGCCGGTTCCAACGCAGGCACAGTCCGAACCCTTCGGCGTGCAGCACGTCGGCCGCAGCGCGATAGCTGGCTTCGTCCAGCACGCCACGATCTAGACCCCGACCCCAATCCCGGTTGGTCAGGCACTCAACCAGGATGTGCGCCGGGTTCATCGCACGGATCGCGCCATTCGCCAGCGGAATGACCGCCTTCTCGGGATACCACGGTGCGCCGTCCCAACCCGCCAGTGCGCGACGCACTCGCATCTTCCATGGCTTGGGGTACGGGTTGTTGGCCGCGATCTGTCCGTCGAAGTATTGGGTGGTGACGCCACGGAATGCCGGCGTCGGCGTACCGTGCAGGGCACTCAGCATCGGCAGGACCGCCTGGGCGGCATCGCCCATCAGCACATCCAGCCAACCCTTGATGCCGCCCTCGCCCTTGTCGCCACCGAACAGATCGGGCTTGTTGATGTAGACGCGACTCGTCTTCGTGATCGAGCCTTTCCAGGCTTCGCGGTCACCGACACGGATCTCGACAATCTCGTCCAGCGGCCCGCGCGACAAGCCCATGTGCAGGCCGAACAGATAGCGGTGGCCGACAGTTTGCTTCTTACTGCTGCCCAACCAAAGCCTCCGCGCGCGCGAACGCGGCCAAGTGCAAGCCCAGCGCATCGCCGGTCGCTTCCAGCGCTTCCACGTCGATGCCTTCGCGCACGAAGGCGCTCCAGTCCAGGCCGTAATAGGCGAACCACTCGCGGCCACCGTGACTGCAGAAACCGAGACGCCCACTGAAACCGGGAACACGGCGAAGATGGCCCAGCGTCACGATCAACGTTTTAACCCCGCGACACTCTGAATTCCCACTATGCCTTGCTTTGAACGACTCACCAAAACTCACTTTGTGATCCATTTTTCTTCCGTTACATACAAGATCTTTGGGATCGTAGTCACTAGCAACTTAGTTTCTCTGAAGGAGTGCTGCTATGCAGAAGCTTTCGGTATTAACTTTCGTAGGTATGGCAGTTCTGGCCTTCGCCGCTGCGAGATCCGCGCCAGTTGCTGCTAGCGCCTCCGAGGGATCGTCGTGCACTGTCATTGGCATCAACGATTCCGGAGCAGCATCGGGACAGTGCCGAAACAAGGCCGGCGACTTTCCCGCCACCTACTGGACCAGTGGCAGTACTGTGGCGATGTCGTTGGGCACCTTCGGCGGACCTTGCGATGTGCTCGGAATAGCCCGCGATGGACAGGTCGCCGGCAACTGTTCGTTCGGTCCCACAGGCAGGAGCCTGCCTGTTGTATGGAGGACTCCGACACTGCCATCCGCGCTGCCGACCTATCTGCTCGGCCTTATTGGTGATGACCGTGCGACGGCCACTTCAATAAATGCAGCGGGAGCCATCATCGGCATCAGCACCAGTCCCGGCGGCAGGGACTTCCCGGTGATCTGGAAAAATGGAGAAGAAACGGCCACCTCGCTGCCCCTTCCCGGAGCGTTACCTCCCTTGCTGACAACGGTTACAGAATGCCGCGTGCAAGCCATCGACTCCGCCGCAGTTCCCAAGGCCGCCGGAATATGTGACCAGCGCCAAAGTGGCTACGTGGCGGTTAAGTGGACTCCGAACGCTCTCGGCGGCTATTCCGTAACAACACTTCCCGACCTTCCGGGTGGAACCAGTTGCATGGCCGTCGCGATCAACTCGGCGGGGTATGTTGCTGGAACCTGTGAGGATGCAACCGGCGACAAGTACGCCGTGCGATGGCCCCCCTCTGGGAGCCAGCCGACATTTCTGCGCCGAATTCCTCGCGAAGCGGCAGATACGCAGCAAGTGTTCGCTACGGAAATGAATGAAGCGGGAGTGGTCATCGGCCAATACATCGCGAGCGATGGTCGGTCGCGCAGCTTTGTATGGGCCCCTGTCGATATCCCTGCCAACGAAGAGGGGCTGGACTTGGGAATTCTTGAAGGAACAGAAGTGTACGCACGCGAGATCGCGGACAACGGTCGAGTCATTGGCGCGACAGACACACCGGCAGGGGCTCAGATTGCCTTTTCGTGGACCCCCTCTGGGGAAATGCAGAGTCTTGGCACCCTGGGGGGGCCGTCCAACACTCCGTCCTCACTGAGCCCGAACGGCCGGTGGGTCGCGGGCACCAGCATGACTCAGGAGAGGTATAGGCAAGCGTACCGACGAGGTTCGGCAGTAGAACTCCTTGTTGGCCCTAACGAAACCCCGATAGCAGGTGGCTACACCGGACTTAAGCCGCGTAGTGCCTTGCCCGCCTGCCAGAACACCTCCAGCCAGTGCCAAACCTGGGTCGCAAATGGCTTCTGTTCCAATACGTTCTATACGAACGTGCAGAAGGCACAGTACTGCGCAGTGTCTTGTGGTTTGTGCGGGGTGAAATAGCACCACTCACTTTTTCCCACCTTTTTGCTTAATCGCCTGCGTGCGGTACTGGCCGACGCCCAGCACCATCCAGTCCGGCGTCCAGACATCGCCAAACACCACCGCCTGCGGCGTGCCTTCGGTGCTCTGGGGAAACTGGAAATCGCCGAAGGCTGCCGGCTTGGCCTGCGGCGGTTTCGGCCGCGCGGCCACCGAGACGAAGTAGCTGATGACCCAGATCGCGAGCTGGACCCAAATGTTCATGCGTAGTACCGGTTCTAGAAAATGGGAGTGCCGTCGAACGGCGATTTGCCGGGAAGACCGGGGACGCCGCCGTAGTTCGGCGCGTTGTTGAACTTGTTGTGGCAGATCGCCATCGCCCGGCCGCAACCGGGATAGGCGATGACGGCCTGGCCAACACGCAGGCCGTCGCCGGCACCGAGCAGGACAAGCCGCTCACCGACGTGCGAGCGGATGCCGCGTCGCTCCAGGCCGGCTTCGCCGAGATCCCAGGCGAGGAATCCACCGGAGAACCAGCCATCCGGGTACTGGCCGAAGACACCGGCTGTGATGACGTTGCCACTGAGCGTCGTCAGCGACGCCGGCACGCGGAAGGACTCGGGATTGACCCGGCAATTGCGGTCGTAGAGGCTGTACGGACAACCGCGTGTCCACGCCAATCGCAGGCCCGGCTGCCCGAGCGCGGCGTCGAGGGATTGGCACCGCACCTCGGTGCTTTCCAGCGAAGATCGATTGACGCCCGCGATCCGGCCCATCCAGACCACTCGTGCATCGCCATCGCCCTCATGGACATCCCGGACCACAACCGCAACCTCGCTCGAGGGCGGCAAGCCGCGATACAGCCGCGCCACCTCGAAATCGCCCGGCGCGGCGATGGTGAGCATGTCGCTGGCGGTGTGGCCGGATTGGCGAATGCCGTCGTCGTGGATGGCGACGGCGCCATAGACCTGCGTATCGAGCGCGAAGTCGCGGTCGCCGCCGGTGTAGCGCCAGCGCTGTGCGCCGCGCACAAACTCGTACAGCCGCCGCGGGTTGCCCGCGGCAGTCGATCGTTCCAGCTGTTCGAAGCTCATGCGGGCGCGGGCGCGGGTGTGTCGGTGTCAGGGTCGCGCACAGCGCGCAGGACGATCGCAGCGTCGGCGGCGCCGCCGCTGTCGGTGTGGTGTTCGATTTCCGCTTCGTCGCTATCGCCGCGACTCAGCACCAAGAAGCTGATGCGCTGGATATCGCGAGGTCGCATGTCCACGCCCAGTGCGGCATCGACCGTCAGGCGCTCAATGTCGTCATCCAGCGCAACCGCTGCCGTAATCCGGCGGTGGAACGCCTGACCGCCGCGTAGCTCTATCCGCACGTCGCGCCGGCCGGGTCGCAGGCCCGCAAAACGGGCGAGGCCGACGTTGGCCACGTCCAGCGCTGTCGCCGTGCCGGCGACGTTGGCGACCAAAGTCAGGTCGTCGGCGTGGGTGGGCCGCCATACGGCCTGTTGGCGGCCACGCAGCGTGTACAGCCAGGACCGCACGGCCGACCGCTCGGCACGACCGTGCATGCGCCACTGATGCCCCTGCGTCGGTGCAGCCCAATCGGCGGGGTCCAACACAAAGAGCCGCCCGAACTCGTTGTCCAGGGTAAGCAGCGCACGCTGCCAGCCATTCGACAACCTCTCGGTCTCATCCGGCCGCTGAGCCAGCACCGGGTAACCGCGATACATTGGGGCGTTCGTAATGACCGGCCAATCGCAGGCTTCGACCACATCGAATCGGGCGCTCACCGACGCTGCTTGATCCGTCAGACGCGTTACTTTCGGGGGTTCGGCCAGCCGCGCGGTCCGCACCGGATACAGTCGGGTGCCGCGCGGCCACACTTTCGTCGTTGGACGACGTAGCGTGATCGACACAGCGCCGATCACCTCGACTTCGGCGACTTCGACATCGAACGCGGTCTTGCCGCGCAGTTGCACCAGGCCGCCGACGCGGAAGTCGCGTTGGCTGGGATCGCAGGCGATGACGCGCACGCCCAGAGCATGCTCGCTAGACAGCCACTGCACATCGGGCCAGATCGGCAGCGCCCAGGTTCGGCCGCCCCAACCGAATACGGCCAAATCAAGCAACACGCGTTCGCGCCCATCCACGATCATGGTCGCTTCGAACGAGCGCCGCGGCGCGGAGCGCAGGCCACGCCGCTGCTCGACCTGCGTCGGGCTGGTCAGGATGTCGGTCTTCCACGCCAACCGCTCCAATACGCCGCGCGACCAATCCGGTGCGAACGCCCAGGCGACGACGCGCTGACCGGTGATGACCACCGCAATCGCGTCGAATCCATCGAACCGGAACCGGAACGACAGCGTCGCGGAGATCACTGGCGGGCCATCGGTGCCGACCGCGATCTCCCACGTCCGCTCCGACATCGGCGCGAACGGCAGCGGCGCTGCGCCAGGCGCCGTCAGAACAATGCCTTCGCCACCCGATAAGTTGGCGTCGGTCAACGTCAGCGCGCGGGCGCGGTAAGCATTCCACACGCGCACCGCGCGGTGCTGCACGCTGCTGACATTGCCCAGGTTTAGGACCTGCGGCTCGACGTGGATACGATCGAAGAAGTCGTCGCCAAACATCGCCTGCGATGCGCCGACGCGGCGGTCGGCCACAAAGCCGGGCACGTCGGCAGCGCGTGGGCCGAAGCCGGGCTCGGCACCAAGCGCGCCGCTGGCCTGCCCATTCCAGAACGGTGGCGATTTGAAATAGTCGCCCTGACCGCTGAAGGTCAGCGGCCAGAGGGCGGGCCAAATCATGAAGAGGTCGGATTACTCGGTGATGCGGTAGGCGTAGCCGTAGACACCGCTATTCGGGGTTCCGGGCGGGCCGTTCTTTCGGTGGACGGGAAAGACCTTCCAGCGATCGGTGCCCAGCGACAATTCTTCGCCGGGCGCGTAGCTGTCCAGGCGGATGAATCGCATATCCGGGGGATGGCCGACGTCCGAGAACAGGCCAGCCCCACGCGGCACCGCACACCACAGCGGCTGCCCCGGCGCGCGGCCAGTGAGCGCACTGTGTCCGACATCCTTCAGCAGGTTGATCGGCGCCGCCTTACCGCGCCAACCTGCCAACAACCGCCGAGCATCATTGCTGTCGCCGCTCGTCGCATGCCAGCGTGGCGCGATGCCCTCAAAGTCCGCTCGGATGCGCGTACACGGCGCGGTGTAGTTGTAGTAGGTGTCATCGAACGCGATGCTGTGATACGGGGAATCCGGGCTGTTGATGTAGTTTGCGGAGTAGTACCACTGGTTCCCGTAAATGTACTGACCAGAGTTGACGACTCCTGCGGTAATCAATCGGCCGGTGCCGAAATGCTTAAAGGTGCCGGCTTGCGTCTCCAGCACGATGTGCAGGTAAGGCTGTGGCGCGGTGCGACCGAAGAAATGCACCGCGCTGTACGGGCCCTGGACGTAGTTAGCCCAAACGATGCTGCTCGCATCGGCTTGGATGTCCGGGTTTGGATTGGCGGTGTAGCCGGTATGGCCGAACGAGCCGAGAAAGGGGGCTGGACTGTTGCCGTCACCCCCAGCGAGCTGCGACACGAAGGTCGCGTAAACGTTGGCCGCATGGAGGCTGAGCGCCTTTCCTGCATTGGCAGGACGATCCCGTAGCCCGTCGATCGACCACCCGGAGCTTTGCGCGAACAGGCGCAGCTTATCGAGCAGTTCATTAGGGTCGTTCGCGGCCGAGGTTGCGTAAGCCATCAGTCCATCTTCAAAGCGAAATAGTTGTCGGGCGAGATACGGAACGCGTTCTGAAACGCCAGCCACGTCGCGCCATCGTGTTCGATCCTCGACTCCGAAGCGGTGGAAAATCCGGTCGTCCAGGCGCAGCCGTCGAACTCGCCCCACGGGTGCCTCGGAGACGACGAACCGAGGATCAGTGGGAACAGTGGCGAGGAGCCATCGAGGTTGTCACGCAGATAAGCGCGATCCCCGCCGGTGGACACCGCGCTCGGATAAACCTTGGCGTAGTCGGTGTCGCCGTAGTCGTTCGCACCCTGTGCGTATCGATTGCAGTGCAATCGCCAGACATTGTCGGGGTAGTTCGCCGCCAAGCCGAAGCGACCTGGGTCGAAAAAGCTGCGGAAATTGGCATCGGTCGTATCGGGCGTGCCGCTCTCGGCCGAGCCACATGCGCCGACAATCAGCGGGTACTCATGGATCGAAGGCGGCTCGTAGGCGGTCGCAAAGCCCAGATACGCGCTGACGTAGACCGTGCCGATCCGCGCTACGATCACGACGCGCTGACCGTTAATAGCGAGCCAGTAAGCAAACGGTCCATTGCGCAGCGGCAAATGCCGCAGTCCGCTATTGTTGACCTGCGTGCGCAGGCTGAGCAATGGGTTGTGGCTGCGAAAGCCGTACCAATTGAGGTTGTATGCCGCGCGTGCGGGATCTTCAAACAGCTCCGCGCCGATGAAGATCGACTGGCGGCCGTCCAAGCCAGGGGCCTTTACGATCCACTGCGCACGGTCCTCCAGTTCGAAGTCGGCGTTGACGTCGGTATGGAACGATAGATCATTGCAATCCAGCGGCGTCGCCCCATTCGTGGCCGAGAACACCACGCGCCAGAGTCGGGCGGCAGGCGAGTTTGCCGTCACCAGGAACGTCTGTCGCGCGCGCGCAGAAGGCCACCGCACACCGGACCACGCCTGCACCGGCGACCAGGCTGCGCCATCGTCGGAACGCTGTAGTTCGAAGGCTGCCGCGCCGCGTGCGCCCGAGTCGCCGATGCCCATCGTGATCGCCCGGACGGCGGCCGAGCCGATCATCTCGATACCGGCAGTCGCGGGTAGATCGGCCACCGCGCGTGTGCCCCAGGTATCCATTGCATTGTCGAACAGCGCGGACAAGTTGGTGAAGTTGCCCGTTCGGAAGGTCGGGTTCCGCACTCCCCATCGGCGCACGAGGGTCCATGGCGGCGAGGTGTTCAGCGTGAAACGATCGCCGACCGCAAATGCGGTCGATCCCGCGTTGATCCGAAAGCGGAGCCGTTCGTGCTCGAAGGGCCGGCCGACGGTGGCGACGCCCAGATCGCCGGCCAGCGCACCGACTACTTGGAAGCGCTGGGTATCCAGCGCAGTCACGGTAAACGCCTCGGCGACTGAGCCAGAGCCGCCGAGGTAGCCGCCGGCCGCACCATCGGTTCCAATCAACGTGCCGTTACCGGCGCCGGCATAGAGCAGTCCCCAGGCATGCCCTTCCGAGCACAAGGCGGTTTCGAGTTGATTGAGGAAGTCATAGTAGTCGCTGGCATTTCCGGAACGCAGGCTCATACACTCAACACAGACTTCTTTAAGGAAAAGAACAGGTGATCACGGACAGAGACGTCGCCAAGCAGGTTAGCGAAGGAGTTATCGCCATTTCGCGGATGATCGATGACACTCTCATAGCGGCAAAAGAACATTGTCCGGAGGAGGATTTCCGCCGACTGAGAGACGGTATGGCGCGCGTGTTGGGTGAGCTCTTGCTTGAAGTGCTCAATCCGCTTTATCGGGATCATCCGGACTTGGCACCCGAGGGGTTGTACATCCCTACCTCAATGAAGGAGCCGCCGCCTGATGCGCCGAAGGTGATCGCGCGTCGCCAACTCATGTATTCGCTGGACCATGCGCCAGGCAGTCGGTTTGATGTGGAGATTCGCGTCTTCTCGCCGTCTCGAACGAGTCGAGGACAGGCTGATGTTCATGATGAACACATGTGCCGCGTAGAGTATGTGGGCTTTCCTTTTGGGCCTGAGTGGCTTCATGGAATGGACTCACTTCAAGCGCTTCAGATTGGCACCAACATCGATCGTTTCCTCCTCGACTTCGAGAAGAACAAGCAAGTCCGCTTCTTTTGGCCCGATGGCTCGCGGTACTTTTCCGAAGAGATCACCCCAAGTCCTGACGAACCGTAGGAGCATTCGCTCGGATCGTCGATAGGATGACCTGACGACCAGCTTGGGTGCTCATGACGTTCACGATCTCTCGCGGGTCGAGATACAGCACGTTGGTGATCTGCGATCCACGCTGACCGGACTCCGATGGGGTTGGACCGCGCTCAGACATCGGCGCCCGCGACGGATTAGGGACACGCGGCGCTGGGGTAACCAACCCGCCCGATGCGTATCCGCGCAGGTTGTCGAGTGCGGCCATGCCGATCCGGTTGAAACGCGCCAGAAACGAACGGGCACCCGGCTGCCGCACGACCTCGCGACGATGGACGAACTCGCCGCGGTGGACGACGCCTGCGGGCGCGTACTTCGGCCCGGTACCGGTAAACCCGCCCGAAGCGAAGAACCCGCTCGCGCTCTTGGCGGCGTTAGCGGCCAATAGGGTCGCTGCGGCCGACTGCATCGCGGCTGCGGCCTTCAAAACCACACCGCCAGCCACGCCCAGCGCCACCGAGGCGCCTGTAATCGGCGTGGCATACGCGACGCCGGCCGCGGCGGCCTGAACGGGGTCCGGCTGGGCCACGTCAGGCGTCCTGCCCCCACCGACGATCTTGCTCACCAACGACATCAGCTTGGCCGTAGCCAGCGCTGCCAGTTGCTGGGAGGCGAGTTGTGCCAGCGACCGGGCCATGTCCTGTACCAAGCCCGTCAAGGCTTGGCGCAGGGTCAACGTGCCCGTCGCCAAGCCTTCTAAGGCATTGCTGAGACCGCTTTCAAATCCGTTGGTCAGCGTGACGACCAGCTCGTTGGACTGAACCTTGAGCGCGGCCACCTGCGTGGTCAGATCCTTCACGCGCTCGATGGCGTCCGGCGATCCGGTCTTCGCCGCCAGTTGATCCATCTTCGGCAGGAGTTGGTCCACCTCTGCCGCAGTGCGCGAATGCAGATCAATCAGTTCCCGGCGCGCGCCGATCTCGGTTAGCAGACCCGCCTGCTGTCGCGTCTGGATCGATTGCTCCTGTCGGGACTGATCCCCGAAGACGCGCTCGACTTGGGCCTGAAGCTCCTGCAACTCGGCCTGCGCCGACTCGGTATCGATATGCAAACGCAGGGTCGATTCACCGACAACCCCGAGCCGCTTCATGTCGGCCAGCAGCGGCGCGTATTGCGCCGTCAACTCGCGCTCGCGCCCCTCTCGCTCTTTGCCTTGCACGCGCAGAATCGCGTTCTCGGCCGCCGCGACCGCTTCGGTCAGCTCCTTCCTGCGGTCATCGTCCTTGCGCTTCTGTTCGTCTTCCTCCTTCTTCTTTTCGGCTTTCCGCTTTGCATCGTCCTTGTCGCTGCCGGCCTTCCCTTTGACCTTGCTCGCGCCGTCCGCGATGGTCTTGGCGCTCGCCGCGAAGTCCTGCGCCGGCTTCGCATCCGCGCTGGTTTTCCAAAGCAGCTCAAGCTGGCTATTGGCTTTGCCGATGTCGTCGGCCATGTCACCGCCGGCCGCGCGCCAGGCCTCGGCCGTTTGCCGCACCAGACCCTTCGCGTCGCCAAAGGCTTTCTGCTGGACCTGGAAGAGCTGATCCGGCCCGGAGAAGTCGAACTGCGCGACCTTCTTGACGGCCTCGACATAGGCGACGATCACCCGGCCGTTAAGAATCAGGTAGCGGCCGAAGTTCTCGATGCTGACCATCAGCGCGGCAATGACGCGACCGATGATCTGGAATCCGACCTTCAACCCGATAAACGCGGTGACCGCGACACGAACGATCGACACCAGCACGTTGAATTTCTGACCGGCCGCATCGGCGCTTCCGCCCGCCGTCACCAGCGCCGCGTTGTAGTTGGAAATGAAACTCGCCAGCGACGAAATTTCGGTGGATAGGGCGCCGGCCGCGCCGGTCGATCGCTCCATATCGCCCACCGTGACGGTGAAGGCGTTGCGCAACTGCGTCATGGCGCCGCCGATGGTCACCGGCAGTTTCGCGAATTCCTCGGCGACCGACTTGCCTTGGGACTGAATCGCCCGAAGCACCAGCGTCGTGGTGAGCTTGCCTTCGGACGCGAGCTTCTTGAGATTGTCGGCGCCTTCGACGCCGAGTTCCTTCAGCCCCGTCTTGATGGCCTCGGCCAAGCGCGGGGTCTGCTCCAGGACCGAGTTCAGCTCCTCGCCGCCGAGCCGGCCCACGGAAAGCCCTTGGCCGAGTTGCATGATCGCGGCCTCACCGGACGCGCCAGAGGTGAAGCTCAGCGCCACTGCCTGAGAGACCGTCTGGGTCAGCCCCAGCAACTGATCCTGACCCAACTTCAATGCCTGCGTGCTGCGCTCGATGCGCGCATACAAGTCGACGGTCGATGCCAGTGGCTGGCGCGTCGCCTGCGCGATCTGCTGCACGCCGCTGTAGGCGGTGTTGAATTCCTCCTGGGTCTTGGTCGCCAGCTTGAGCCGGCCTTGCAGATTGGTCGCTTCGTCCGCGATGTGCGCCAGCCCTTGCGCGGAGCGCAGCGACAGATAGCCCGCAGCGACACCACGGATCTCGGATTGGAGGCCGGACAACCCAGCCTGAGCTTTGCGGCCCGCTGCCTGCGACTCCGATGCAAACGATCGGATGCGGGCGCCGGCCTGTTGCAGCGCGGCGTTCAGCGCCGCCGCGTTGCCCTTGAGCAGCAGCGTGATCGTGGTGTCGCGATTGGCCATGGATCAGGGCGTGTCGGTACGGCGCGCGGACGCCTGAGTCCAGCCGCACAGGCGGCGTCCGGTTTCGTTATGGGCCAGGATTTGCCGCGCCGTCAGATCGGTCAGTCGATCCTCCCGCGAGACCAGGATCGGCCGCGTCCAGGCGCAGCCCGTCGTTGCTTCCGTCACGCGACCAGTCGTCGTACAAGCGGTCAGCAGCGGAATCAGGCACAGCCACCGCCACCGGCGTCGTAGTGCCGGTCGGAAGATGCAGGACATCGGTGTCTACCTCGGTGCGGGTTTCAGAATCGGCGCGCTCGCCTTCGGCGATGCGTACTCGCTGCTCGCTCTCGCTGATGCGCACAGCGGTGTCGGTACGCTCACGCTGCCGCCCTTTCCAGCGACCCCAGCTGAAGGCGGCCAGCACTGCGGCGAGCGCGGTCAGCACCGTGGTCGCCCAAACTTTCAGTGCGATCATGCGATCTGACCTCCCGCCTTCTGGTACACGGCGAGCAGACTTTCTAGCGGCACTTCGCGCTGGCCGTAACCGGCGTCTGGTAGCGACGCCCAGGTCTTGCGCGACTTGCGCACGGCGCTGCTGATCCAGCCCTTCTTGATGTCGGCCAGCGCGCCGGTTTCGCGCAGCAGTTCGATTGCAGCTAGATCCTGGGAAGCGGGTCCGAAGTCCGGCAGCCTTAGATGATTGCGCAAACTGTTCCAGGTCTTCCAAAGGAACTGATAGCGGCCCGCGGCCGTGGAGTGGATTCGGTATTTGGGGAGCCATACCGGCTTACGCGGATGCTCCGCGTAGCGGGTAAACGTTTTGCCGCCGACCATCACGTCGTAACCGCCGTGCTCGCTGAACCGCTCCACGCCTTCGGCGTGCGCGATCATGTCCAGGAAGGCGATGACGTTTTGGCCGCCGGCTTGCTCAGCGGAGAGGCGTGCCATTGGCCCCTCGCTGCTGGAACAGGCGGCCGATCAGGCCCAACACCAGCAGGCCGGCGGTGACGCTGGCCGCGATGCGGTCAGGGACGTGGACGCGCAGGTCGTCGGGCAGATTCAGCCACACGCCTTGGAGCGCGATGGCCACAGTCATGGCTTGCACGCTAAGGAAGCGCCACGCTTGGCGCCAGTTCTCGATCAGTTTCATGGAGATTTCCGAAGGGATTGGATGAAGGCGGTGACGTCGCGGCCGCCGGCGAAACCGGCGTTGACGTCCTCAATGCGCTCAGCGCGCAGCGCGCGTTCACGCTGGATCGCGACGCGGTAGAACAACCCGAGTTGGCGCGCGGTGGCGCGCTCGATCCACGGCCAGTCGTGGCCGTGATCGATCAGGGTGGCGAGGACACTGGGCCAGTCGTTGCCGGGTCCGCGCGCCGCAGTTCCAGCGCCGCGATCACGCGCTGCAAAAAAAAATCGGCGTTGACCGCCCAGAAGGTCAGCAGCAACAGGTCGCCGTGCGCGGCACTGAGCGAATGCACGAACTCGACGGATTGATCACTGGCCTGGGCCAGCAATTCGACCGTCGCCTCCG
The DNA here is from genome assembly GCF_001442805.1 of Lysobacter gummosus. Taxonomy (NCBI): domain Bacteria; kingdom Pseudomonadati; phylum Pseudomonadota; class Gammaproteobacteria; order Lysobacterales; family Lysobacteraceae; genus Lysobacter; species Lysobacter gummosus. The sequence continues at coordinate 5,478,111 of NZ_CP011131.1, forward strand.
GGTGCTGCGCGCAGACGCCATGCAGACGACCGAGATCAATATCGCCGTCGTCGGTCTGCTCGACCAGGTCGCCGACCAATGCGGCAATCTGCGCGTGCATGCGCAGGCTTTCGAAGAAACCGATCTCGCGAACGGTCACGGTGCGATCGCCCAGCGGCAGCACGCGGTTCGGTTGCAGCACGGTTAGTTCGTCGGCCGGAGGCGTGGGGCGTTGGACTTTGCGCGCCATTACGCCCTCACCATTTCGATCCGACCAAAGCCGCCCAGGGTCGGGTCCAGCGCGCGGGTTTCATCGAACAAGGCCGCGCCCGACAGCTGCAGGCTGCCCCATTCCTCGGAGATCAAGTCGAGCTGCTCGATAGGGTTGAACGCGACCCGGTACAGCGTGACCTTTGCGCGGCGGCCGTTGACGGTGTTGATGCCGTCCAAGAACAGCATTCGCTCCGGCGGCGGCGTATTGAACAGGGCGATGTTGACCGTCTCGCCATGCTGGTAGGTGGCCTTGAACGGTTGCGTGTGGCCATCGACCTTGCGCAAGCCGATCACGCCGGCCGAGGGCGATTCGGTCCACCAATTGGCGGCCGGCACCGTAACCGGCGGCGTCGCACTGTCGGTCAGCGACAGTTCGCTGATCCAGCCGCGATCGAGCGCGACCAGGTCGTTGGCCTTCAGCCCCGGCGGCAGCAGTTCATTGCTGATCGCGCCCGCCGGCAGGGTCGCCGGAATCGAGTACAGCCCCTCGGCGATGTTCTCCGGGGTCGCCTCGTCCAGCGTCAGGTTGACGTTGGCGGTCTTGCTCTGGACTAGGCGGCCGTACAGCATGCGGTTGCCGCTGAACGACTCGGTCTTGTCCGAGTTCTGAACCTCCAGCGCGAGTTGGAGCTGGGGCGCATTACCCACCCATCGCAGCGGGCCGGGCTTGCCACTGGGTTGGCGCTGGGCTAGGTAAACCTTGCCCTGAAAGGAAAACAGGTCCTGCGCGGCCATCGGTCGCGTTGCTCCTATATATATGGTGTCAGGCTGCCGAGCGGCAGCGGGTTCAGGTACGCAGCGAGCGCAGCAGCAGCCGGTCGATCTCAGCGGTGATCACATCCAGACCCGCCTGACCCACGCGTTCGGGCCGGTCGCCTTTGCGCAACATCTGCGCCAGGGACGGGCCATACAGGCGACGGATTGGGGTGCGCGGGACGCGTTTCTCGCCCGCCACCGGCGTGCGTTCGAAGGCAATGTCGGCACCGCCGTGGCGGCGATGGAAACCCGAGCGCGTGAAGCCGCGTCGACCACGAACTGCGGTGAAGTCCAGGCCGCGGTCGTCGGCGCTGCGCTTGGAGGCGAAGTTGCGCAGGCCCACGCCGCGCGCGACGCCGACCAGCTCGACGCCCTCGCGGGTGGTACGCACGCTGACGCCGGCCCGGATGCGCTGGGCCGTTAAGGCGTACTCGGTCTGGATATCGCGCCGGGCGATGACCGGCCAACGACGTCGTAGGGTGCCCAACGCACGGCGCTGGGCCACCGCCACCTTCGCCGGAATGTCGCTGATGCGTTTGGCCGCATCCAGCTCCCCGTCCGCATCGATGGACAGGTCCATCAGCGGCGGTATCGGATCGTCAAGGCGACTTGGACGGCGACGACCGGCAATCCTTCCGGGCGGTCGAGGAACACGATGTCCTCGACCTGCACCGGCAGGGCCTGCGGCAGCGGAATCCAATCATCGAGGGCATCCTCAATATCGGCGGCAATGGCGTGCGATCGGGAATGGGCGTCGGCCAAGGAGACCGGCACCGTCGCTTCAGCCAGGGCTTGTAGTACGCGATATCGCCCATGGGGCTTGTTGGCGTCGCGCTGAATGCCCAACGCGGCCAGCGTCAGCCCGGTCACGTCGTCGTCGGAATGCTGGGCCGGTTCCAGTGCGACCGCGGCGCCGATGTCGGTGCGGTAGTTCGCCGCCGTTCGGATTCCGGCCAACCGCTCGGCGACCCGCTGCAACAGCGTCCAGCTCTGCGCAGCGCTAACCATGCAGGACCGCCTCGTTGATCAGGCCGTCGTCCTTGACCACCGTCTCAACCGTCTGCGTGCGATCGGGCAAGGTGACTTCGTCGCCGCGGCGGAACAGCCACTCCCGATTGCGCGCGATGACATGGCGAGCGCGACCGACGACCTGCTGAAACTCACCGAGGCGCTCGACGCCGTCGCGTACGACCAGAATGATTCGGATCGGGGGCAGATCGACCCGCCTGACCTGAGCGACGACGCCGAGCGCAGAGAAGATTAAGTCGTCTGCTGTGGAGAACGCGTCCATAGATTCACGCTTTCAATTTCACCAGCAACGCTGGGCGATGGCACATTGGCAGGGGATTGGACTGCGTATGCAGGTCCGTGCCGCGATCGAACTTGCGCGGGGCCTGCTTGCTGTAGAGCAGTTGACCCAACGTGTTCACGGTCTCGTTGAAGTCGGCCGGCGCCACGTAGGTGGCAAACGTGTCGAGTGTGCCGAGCGGGAACGCATGGGCTTCACCGGCCTCAATAAAGCGGCGGCTTTTACCATCCGCATCGCTCGCCTCTCCGGAATATTCCTCGAAACGTACACCAGCGAAGCGGAAATCCGACCGCATGTCGTCGCGAAGGGCCGCACCTTCTTGCCATAGATGGTAAGCCTCCTTGACCTTATCGTGTCCCGAAAGCGCATCGAAAAACTCTGGCGAAACCAAAACATGAATTCCGCTCATGCGCTCGCCCTTAAGCGACTTACCCATATAGCGTTTGAGATCGATACATTTTTGGCGGACGTCGGTTTCTTTATTCGCCAATTGAAAGTCGAAGACCTTGGGTGTGATATCGAAGATATCGAATAGGTTTGCTAGCTCACTTCCGTCCGCATCCAAAATCACTCCCTTGAGGGCACCCATACGCAAGTGCTCCAGCGTAATAGCGTGTTTGTTGCGCATGGTCTGCAGGTGGTCTGCCATGACTCCGGCAATCGTTTCGAGCTCGGATTCCGAGCTGAAGGAACGCACTCCAATGACTTCCTCGGGAAGAACTACGTCGTCGTGCGGGATATGCGGCACATTGAAGGCGCGCAGCGATCGCTTTCCTCGTTTTCCGACAGTGCCGGCCGACCCCACAGGTTGCGTCGGCAGCAGCGACAAGATGCCGTTGCGTTCTTCAACCGTTACTTGGCGCGTCCGCACTGGCTTTACTGGAAATAGATTCAATTCATCCAGACGGCCATACTGATTTGGCAGAAAATTGATTGCCGCCGTCAGCGCGCTCATCGAGAACGCCGGGTTATGGAACGGGTTGTTCATCGACATCAATCAGACTCCGTGGCGCACGAGGACGCCGATGCCACGCAGCTGCGCAATGGCGGCGACGCGTTGTTCAGGGGTGGCCGCGCGCGGCCAGATCAGGGCGTGGTCGGCGACGGTCGCGTGACGGGCAACGATCAAGCCATCCGGACTGGACTCGGCAACGGTCGTGATCGGCACGATGGCCACACCGGCGGCGACTTCGCGACCGTCAGTGGCCGTCGGATCGAGCGCCGCGATTTCGCCAGTGGCTGCAATGCGGCCGACGACCTGGCCGAGCTGCACAACTTGGCCGGCGGCGACGGTGACTTGATCGCGCGAGTAAAGATTATCGGCCTCGAACTTGAGCAGATCGCCCAGGTTCAGACCCTCAAAGACCGGCGGGTAGGTCGTCAATCGCATCAGCGCTCCCTCCGCGCCGCGGCGGCGCGCGCCTTGACCGCGTGGATGAGCGGGTTGTCCGCCAAAGATGTCGCCACGGTCGGCACGGGCGCGGTCGGCGACAGGTGGCTCGTGATCTCGGGCGACTCGGCCTTCGCGGCGAGCAGCCGTTGGCGCGCCGTCGCGGCGGTGAGATCTTCAGCCAGAAAGCTCGCGGTCAGGGCCGGTTGGCCCGCCAGCTCGCACAGCTCGGCGATGGCGAGCGCATCGCCGTGTGCCTGCGCGCGCACAGCGTCGGTGTCAACGGCGGGCGCCGTCGAATCGGGGGTGGACATGTTGGGGTTCTCCAGGAATAGCGGACGCGCGGCGGCGTCCAGTTCGGTGTGCATCTGCTGCACGGCATCGCTGAGCGTGCCCATGCGGTCGGCCAGGCCGACGTTGATCGCGTCCTGACCGAAGTACAGGGCGGCCTCGGTCTTGCGTACCGTATCCGCGCTCAACCCGCGTTGATCAGCGACGGTCAGGACGAATAGCTCGTAGAGGCGGTTGACCTCGGTTTGGATCGAGTCACGCGCCTCGGTGGTCAGCTCGGCATGCGGGCTGCCGTCGCTCTTGCGCGCGCCGGCTTGGATCGGCGTGAATTTCAATCCGGCATTGGCGTCTTTCTGCGACTGATCCACATGCAGCGCGATCACGCCGATCGAACCCACACCGGCGGTGCGAGTTACGTATACGCGATCAGCAGCGCTCGCTAGCGCATACGCGGCCGAAAATGCCCCATCGTTCGCCACGGCCCAGATGGGTTTCTGCGATCGCGCCGCGCGGATGTGGTCGGCCAAATCGAACACCCCAGCGGCTTCGCCGCCAGGACTGTCGACATCGAGCACGATGCCGCGCACCGACTCGTCGGCCAGTGCCGCGTCGAGGCGCCGGGCGATCGATTGATAGCTGGTCAGCCCGGAGAGCGCATCCAGTCCGCCCGTGCGCTGTACGAGCGTGCCGTGGATGGGCAGCACGGAGATGCCGCGTTCGTCGGCCAGTCGTGGTGCCAGCGCGGGCGGTCCCATTTGCGGCGGCGGAAGCGTCTGCAGTTCGAACTTGGGCGTCAGTACGCTCAGGATGACGTCGAGCTTGGCGCGATAGATCAGCAGCGGCGTGTTGAACACGCGCGCCGCCAGGTGGGGCAGTCCGGTCATGGGGTACCGTTTGATTCAAGAGCCGGCGCGTCGGCCGGCGGTGGGGCGTGCTTGACGCCATTGCGGGCGACGACGCGCGGATCGGTGTCGAGGACCAAGCCCAGCGCATCGGCGCGTTGGGCGTCGGCCGCGATCTCGCGATCGATGGTCTCGGCGTCATAGCCGGAACTGGCAATCGCTTCCGAGCGCGACAACAGACCCGCGCGGATCGCCAGGATCATGGCGTTGAACTCTTTCTCCGGATCGACCCAACTCCAGCCCTGCGGCACCCACTTGCAGGCGCGGTACTGGCGCTTGCGGCGGCGGTAGCCGGGCAGCTCGATCGCCCCGGACAGCACTGCGGCATCCACGAACGCGTTCCAAATCGGCCGGCAAAGCTGGAACACCAGCACGCTGTGCTGGACCATCTCGCAGCGACGGCGAAACTCCAGCAGGCCGGCGCGAATGGACGAGTAGTTCACCCCCGACAAGTCGCCGGTCAGCTGCTCGTAGGTGACCCCCATGGCGGCGGCGACCGCGCGGAACTGCGCACGCAGGAAGGCGTCGTAGCTCGATCCGACATCGGCCGGCTGCGAGAACGTGACGTTCTCGCCGGCCTCCAGAATCTGTAACGTGCCCGGCTCCAGGCCAAGCGGCGCGTTGCCGGATTCGTTGGGCGGTCCGTCACCGGGCAACGGGTCTTCGGGGCCGTCGCGGGTGATGAAGCCGGCGAACATAGCCGCGGTCTTCTTGCGCACCAGTTCGGCATCGTCGTACTGATCCAACTCGTTCAACTTGACCAGCGCGCGCGCGAGCCATGGCTCGCCGCGAATCTGACCCGGTCGAAGCGGCCGGAAGATATGCAGCACCTCGGCAGCCGGCACCCGGAAGGTATCCAGTCCGCCTTGTCGGCTCATCGGCGCCATCGCGCCGTCCTGCGGATGCGACAGGTACAAGTGGTACGCCACGCGCCGACCGAGGCGGTTGAACTCGATGCCGGCCCGGATGACGTTGCCGTTGGGCTCTTCCCGGTTGAGCGTCAGCGGCAAGTGCTCGGGTTCCAGCACTTGCAGTTGCAGCGGCACGGCCAAGCCGTCTTCGGGGCGACGCGGGCGCAATCGCACCAGGCACTCACCGCCTTCCAACAGCGCGCGGCACGCCAGTGCCTGCAACCCGTACAGATCGGTCAGGCCGGCAGCATCGGCCTCGTCACACCAATCCCGCCACAGCGCCTGCAACGCCTCGCGTTGGGTCTGATCCGCAATCAGCGATTGTGGCTTGATCCCGGTGCCGACTGCGTTGGATACGAACGCTTCGACCGCGGCATTCGCCCAGGCATTACGGCGGACCAGATCGCGCGAGCGCACGCGCAGGGCGTCGCCGGTCGCCAGCAGCGCCGCCACGGCGCCCGGATTGCCGGGCTGCCACGCGGCCGAACGCCGGCCGGCGCCAGCGACTTCATGCACAGGGGAGCCGCCGAACATCGCGGTTCGGACGCGCGACCACCAGCTCATCTCAGAAGCCCTTGTTCGTGGTCACGCGCAGACGACGAACACGACGCGGCAGGCCTTCGGTGCCGGCCAGCGCGGCTTCGATCTCGCGGATCGCAGCCAGGAGTTCATCGACGCTGCGGTACTCGACCAAGCGGTCACCAAAACTGACGCGGCGTTCGCCGCGCGCGAGCGCCTTGCGCAGTGCCTGCAATTGTTCGTGGGTGTAGGGTAGATCGCTCATCGCATGAAACGGCTCGGAATGACCCGGCGCCCTCGGCGCGCGGGTCCAGAAACAGAAAGGCCGCCCGGTGGGGCGGCCTGTGGGGCGGGATACATCGACGGTGGATTCGGTGCTCGCGACGGCACGGCGAGCACGACGCCCAACGTCCGCTCCATCTCGCGCCAATGGCGTTCTTCGAAACGATCGACACCGGCCTGCATCGCCGCGGCGCGCGCCATGACGTAGCAGTCGAGCGCCTCATTGCGATCGCGGCGCTTCTCCCACACGCGCTGTGGGTAACCGTGTCGATCGCGACGGGTGATCAGGTGCTCGGCGGTCAATTGCTGCAAAAACTCGCCGTCGATCTTCGGCAAATGAACGTAACCGGCGGGAAAGGCCGGCTGTCCGTCCGGGCCGATCTCGATCGATAGGCGAAGCGCGTTGTAGAACTCCAGCTTTGCGATGCCGCCGGCCACGGCGAACAACTTCAGGCCGCGCCGCAGCCGCTTGCCGGGCACGCTGACATCGACGGCGGTGGGAGTGCCGATCAAGGCGGCACCGCTGCCGACGCCCTTCATCAGCAACAACCTTGGATCGGCAACGCTACGCGCGAACCCATAGGCCTCCTGGGTCGCGAAGCCGGTGTCCAAGCCTAGGCGGGTCAGCGGCAACAGTGCGCCGCTGGCGTGGGTCCAGTGTTCCGACAGGATCGCGCCGAGTTCATTCCAGACTGCGGCGCGCGCGGTGTCGCCCATCAGCACACGGTGCTCGACCAGCCAGGTCTCCCGGCCGCGCCCGAACGCCCAGATGGAAACTTCGATGCGGTCCTTCTGCACGTCGGCGCCGCCGGTCAGCAGCAGTCCGCCGGCCGGCACGGTGCCGATGCGATAGTCCTCGCGTCGCTCCAGCAACTGCTCCCAATCCGGGGCTTCGCCTTCCTCTTCCCAGGTCTCGCCCAGCTCGGTGTTCTTGAATGCCTTGAGCGCGGTCGCTGACCCTTGCGCGGATTCCCACGCGCTAGCGATGTCGGCCCAACTACGCCAGCCAACCGGCGAGTACAACGACGACAGGTGGTAGCCCGCCGTCTTGCCGCGGTTACCGGGCGCGGTTGCGATCCAGCGCCCGTCCGCCAACATCGCGGTCTTGTGGTGCTCGCCGATCGGCTGCTCGCAGGACTCGCAGATGTAGCGGGCCGAGCGCGGATCGCCCCAGGTCCAGCGCAACTGTTCGAACCGCAACCATAGCTCGTGCCGGCAATGCGGACATGGCACGAAGTACCGGCGCTGGTCGGACGCGAGGTATTCGCGCTCGATGGTCGAAGCACCGGCAATCGTCGGCGTCGACACCAGCAGGATCTTGCGCCGGGTGAAGGTGCGGGTGCGGGCTTCAGCCAACGCGACCGCATCGCCTTCGCCTTCCACGTCGCGCGGGTAGCCGTCCACTTCGTCCAGAAACAAGTAGCGCACGGGCATCGAGCGCAAGCCGACCGCGCTGTTCGCGCCGGTCAGCACCAGGACGCCGCCGCGGAACTCCTTGGCCAGGATTGTGTTGCCGGCGTCGCGCGCGCGCGACGGCGCAACGCGCTCGCGCAGCGACGGCGACTCCTCGATCAGCGGATCGATTCGCTGTTTCGAGTTGCGCTTGGCCATCTCGACCGTGGGCGCCACGGCCATCATCGGTCCCGGCGCGCAGGCGATGACGTACCCGATCCAGTTGTTGCCGCACTCGGTGCCGCCGACCTGCGCGCCCTTCATGAAGACGATGCGCTCGGTCGCCGAGGCCGGCGACAGGTCGTTCATGATGTCGCGCAGGTACGGCGTGCGCGCGGTGCGCCAGCGGCCTGGCTCGGCGGACGACGTGCTGGACAGCACCCGGTCGCGGTCGGCCCAATCGGACACGTCCAGAAACGGATCGGGCATCAGGCCGTCGCGCCACGCTTTCTCAACGTGGTCGAAGCCGTCGTACAAGGATCAATCCAGTCGGGCGTTGAACGCTGCGAGTACGGACAAGTGCTGGCGCACTTCGCGCTCCAGCGCGACGTGCATGGTGTGCGGATCAATTCCCAATTCGGCCGCAAGCATCGAACTGATGCGCGCCGGCCAGTTCAACCAGGCATCGCGCTCGGCGCGCGCCAACGCGAACACCTGCGCCATCGCCTGCGAGCGGTCGATCAACTCGCCCTTGAGTTGGGCGATGCGCAGCTCATGGTGCCGCGCCTTAAGGACTTCGTTGGCGGTGCGCGCTTGCGCGTAGGTGTTGCCGCCCCGCGATGCGCTGACCGGCGCGAACGCGGTGACGCCGTCCGCCCCGGCCGGGGTTGCCACGCGCGACCGCGCAGGCTGCGTGGGCGCCAACATGCGCTCTTCCGGCGCCTTGGTGCTGGCCGCCCATTCCGCATCCGCGCGCGCCGGATCGATGGTGCCGTCCGCTTCGGCGGTGATGCGGCCGGTGGCGATGGCCTTGCGCACGGCGGTGTCCGACACGCCTCGATGGCGGCCGTAGGCGCGGATAGAGATTCCCACGATAGAAGAATTCGATTCGGTAGAGCCTCCGCGACCGCCGGCCATCGGCGCAGATCGGGCTGTTGGAAGAGGGAACACCCCAGCGCCCATCGGGCGCTGGGGACTTACCACTCCCGGCTTACTGCTTACCCAGCGTCGCGTTAACGTCCGCGAGGATGTCGTCCCAATTCGGCTCGGTCGGCAAGTCGACACCGGCCGCTCCGCAAAGCATGGCAACGACCGCCCAGCAGCTTCGGCTCAGCTTGCCAGCCGCCTCCAAATCTTCGGGCACTAACGCGGCGGTATCGTCGTGCGTCAGCATGTCGTGGATGTCCACTTCGAACTTCGTCAAGCTGCGGGTGAGGTTGCCGAAATTACGATTATGCTCGCTCATGGTGGTTCTTCCTGGGGACGCCGCGTTGTTGCGGCGACGACATGAACGCTTCCTTCCAACACGATAGCAAGCGTTTCACTAACAAATTTTCGGAAGAGGGAACACCCCAACCTCCGATGGGAGGCTGGGGTGCGCGCTCTCGGAGGTTTAGTTATGCGGCGCGCACATCGCTGCCATGATCGCTTGCTCCAAATGACGGATGGCCGCGCGCAGGCTGGGTTGATACTTGGCGTCCGCCACGTCCCATACCTGCATCAGCCGGGCCTGCTGCACCGCTCGGTTGAGTTGATGCACCGGCAACCCCACGAACTCCGGCTCCAGTCCTTCAAAGCACCGCGCAATCTCGTCGTGCAGCCAGCGCAATGCCGACTCGTCCTCGCACATCTCGCTCGGAACCCAGCGCTTTGCATCCCAACTACCGGTCTCATCGATGGCACGCTCCACCGGCGCCAGTTCTCTACGGCACTCGGCTACCAATCGCGCAACGATTTTCGGGTCGAGACGACGCGTTCGGATCGTATCCGTTCGCTCGGCAAGAATGCTGGCCAAGGCAAAGCAGGCGAACAAGGTTAAGCGAGCGTCGGGCCGTGAGAACGTATGGCCGGACCGCAGTATCCGCTCCACGTAATCGCTGAGGCTTCGAAGCTCGGCGTCGGAAATCATGTTGCTCTGATTCATGTGCCCATCCCTGTCAAACCGCGTTGTTGCGGCGGCGTCATGAACGCTTTGGTGGCGGAGCATCGCAAGTCAATATGCGCTGGTCCTGGAACTTAGACAGCAACCAGACAGGCTCGCAGCGGGCGAGGAAGAGGAAATGCCCCAGCGTCCATTGGACGCTGGGGCAGTCGCTCTCAACTTATTACGTCGCTGCTCGGTTCAACTCCTCGACTACCGTTTCAAGATCCATGTGCGGTTCAAATTCCAGGGAGCCACGCTCGGCCAACAACTGGACGATGTTCAGGCAACTGGCAACCAGCCGCTTCGCCGCCTCCAACTCCTCGTCGCTCAGCCGTTCCGGGTCGCCGCCGGCCATGTCCTCCAAGACCCACTGGCAATCCTCCAAACGCTGCGCGGTGTTCTGGAAGCGGCAGTACGACATATTCGCCATCGTTGTTCTCTTTTGGTTCGCCGCGTCGTTGCGGCGAGGACATGAACGCTTCCTTCCAGATAGAAGCCAAGCGCTATCTCGCTAACAAACCGGCTTGGACAGGAGTCGGACAGCTTGGACTTCAGCCGGTGCGTCAGGCTTCCTGAAACTCCGCAGCGGCCTTCGCTTGCTCCAACCCGCTGACCGCATGCGCCAATCCGTGCTGAAACTCATCATCGCGCGGGTAGCAGCTCATCAGCCGCTCCACCCTCTCGATGGCGCGCGCGAGGGCGTGCGCCGGCTCGGCCGGGTCCATGCCGTCGAGATAGCGATCAATCATCGCCATGACTCCGCGAAACGCATGCTCAACCGGTGTCGGCTCGCCAGCCGGCTTGCGGCGCGCTTTGTTGTGACGCGCCAGGATGTGTCGCTCCCACGACGACAACTCGGCATCGCATCCATCGAGCAAATCCCTTAGCACTTCGGGCTGTATCGGTTGCGATCGATAGCCCTCGCTGTGGTGCGCCAGCACCATGCCGAGCGCTACCGACAATCGCGTCGAAAGCGTTTCGAACTCGTTGTCCGCCAGCAACCGCGCTCGCGCGTGGTTTGTCAAGAAATCCAGGCGGCTCGCGCACGAGCGCAAATCCCTGATCAGTTCGTCTCGGTCAATCGCACCCATGCTGCTGTTCCCGCTGTCCCCGCGTTGTTGCGGCGACGGCATGAACGCGTTCTTTCCAGGGAAAACCAAGAGGCCTCCGTCGCAGTTCGTGCTCCGGAACAGCCGTCGGATACGAATCGGCGGCGAGAGTTGGCAATATCCTTTGAAAAGGAACGGTCCCGGCGCCCGTAGGGCGTTGGCCGACTGACTACGGCACTAGATCTGCAACTGGCGTGACGTGGAGCGGTTTCGGCGCTTCTATCATTTCGCGCCATACCCAGTTGAAGTGATCAATGACCGTTTCGCCCTTTACGAAAGGCCTGTCCCGGCAAGTATGTCCGTCCGCAATCACGGTCACTTCATAGTCGTGAGACAGCGCGGCGCGAACCGCGGTATCCACGCAAAAATCCGTGGAGCAACCGCCAATCCACAATCTGTGAACCCCGAGCTTTTGCAACAAATAGCGAAGCGCAGGGGCATAGAAACAATCCCCTACGGTTTTTCGAATCACAACATCAGTGTCCAGCCGATTAAGGCTCGGATGGATATTCCAGGTTTCGCAGTCAGCCTCCATGTCACTTTGAACTGGTCCGTCATGCTGAATGAAGATCACCGGCATACCGGAAGCTCGTGCCTTGGAGATGGCCATGTTCAAATTGGCAAGAATTTGCGGGCCAAGTACGGCCTGAGTGTCTCCTTCAATCATTGCGATCTGTACATCGATGATCAGTAAGGCGGTGGCCGCTTTCATAGAGAAGCTCGGCGAACCGCGGCAAGATTAACGATTTCGTCAATACTCATAGTATCGATGTCCATACTCTGCTTCCTTGATTCGAAATTGATCAGTGCGCGACATATGTCGTGGGTGAGGTTCCACGTACACAATTATACCGCTTACTGAGCTCCTGCCTTCAGGCAGCGCTGGAGCTTCTTATGCAGAAGGCTTGGCCGTCACGGGTGACAAGAACTAGCGCCCGGGTAGATGCATTAACGCTGCCCCCGATCGCCAGCAACATCTAATACCAGACGCCTCCGCAAGGAGGTTTTTTTGCGCCTTAGCTGTCCGGCAGCTGTCGAGAACTTAGAACAAACGTTCTTTATCACGGATATCGCTTGGATTCGAAGGCGAAGGAAGCGTTCATGTCGCCACACCAACGACGGCCACGGAGGCCAAACATGCAAGACCAAAAAGAAGCGTTAAAGGACCACCTGCGCGGCATGAACAGACACAACCGCACCGCGCTGGTCCAACTGATCGCGGTCACCGATTGGCGCGGGATCGCGCAGCGGGAACTGGAACGCCGCGCCGGCCTGGTGTTTCAAGTTATCAACGACGAAGTAATGGTTGCCATCGCGAAGGGCGAGGTCGATGTGAATCAGGCCATCGCCGAAGTTCTCGCCGGCTAAGCCATCCGCGCGCCTCGCGACACCGAGGCGCGCTCAACCCAACACACACAACCCTACGAACAGGAAAACTACAATGAACAAGCTTACCGACAGCCAGCGCGCCCTGATCCTTCTCGCCACCGAGACCGCTGGTCGCATCGAGAACTTTCCCAAGAACCTCGGCGGTGGTGCGCGCGCGGCGGTGATGCGCGGCCTCCTGCTCAACGGCCTGATCGTCGCGGACGGCGCGGGCCACGCGCTCACCGAAGCCGGTTACGAGGCGGTGGGCCACCAGCCCCCGGACGTCGCCAACACGCAAGAAGCGGGCGACAGCGCAGGGACCAGCGGCGACATGGCCGGCAACGACGACTCTGCCGCCGATGCCGATGCCGCCGCGAACAACGACGCCGACGCAGCGGTCGACCCTGATCATGGCCCGGAGAATGAAGGTGCCGACTGCACCGAGGCCGATACGCCCAACCCAACGGCGAAGCGCGCGCAAAGCAAGCTGGACCAAGTGGTCGGCCTGCTGCTGCGCCCGCAGGGGGCGACCATCGCGCAGGTGATGGCGGCGACCGAATGGCAGCAGCACTCGGTTCGCGGATTCTTTGCTGGCACCCTGAAGAAGAAAGGCTACGAACTGACCAGCGACAAGGATGGCAAGGCCGACCGCGTGTACCGCATCAAGGTGGAACAGACGGCGTCAGCGGCCGAGAGCAGCGCCGACGAGGAAGAATGAGGAACGCGCGCGGTCGTGCAAGTCGCCCGGCCGCGCTGCATTGAGAACAATCGTTCTTGTCCAGCGCGTTAACACGACCGTGCATCATCTGGATTTGCGTCGAATCTCTCTTGGCTTCGGCCGCGAAGGAAGCGTTCATAGGCCACTAACACGGAGACCACGCCATGAACCCGAACGACGCGAAAGGCCCCGACCCGCTGCTTGCCTCGCTGCCCAATCTGTTGCTGGCCTTGGTCGAGGACCAGCTCAGCAACAACGAATCCTCGGGAGACGAGGAGCTGCGGAACTACTTCGTAACCTGCGGCCTGACGACCGAACAGGCGGACCGAGCAGTTCAGTATCGCCCTGCTTACGCGACCGACATCTACTGGGGTAGCGCCACGCCCGTACGCACCGGCATCGGACTTCGATACAACCCACAAACGGGCTGGCTAGAGCCGGCGTAATCACTTGACTCCAATGCGGCGCGCAGATCATGCGCGCCGTTCTCGTTCTGAGAATGCGCGTTCTTGTCCGACGCCTTAACGAGTTCGATTTGTTCGCGCGAAGCCGCGAAGAATGACTTGGCTTCCCGTGCGAAGGAAGCGTTCATGACGCCACCCCACCACGGAGCGCGTCCTGACCATCAGCATTTGCCGAGCCACCTCCGCCGCTGTTCGATTCTCGCGCAAGCCCGCCAGTCTTCGCGCCATGTTGCGCGAGCACAGCGGTTACCACATCGAAGAAGAGCGCGTGTGCGTTACCGCGATCAAGACCATGAAAGCCACCGAGTACGATGCCTACGCTTGCGATATGAGCCGGCCACAGGATTGGATCATTGGCTTCAAAGGGCGAGGCAACCAATGCATCGTGGTACGCGCCCCCGTCCGCCTGACCCTTTATATCCGGCCCGAGTGCTACGACTACGCCCGCTACGTCGGCCTCGCCGACGCCGACTGAGGCTGACCGGCGCTGGCGTCGCGCGTAAGCGCGGCGTCAGGCGCGCAGGGCGCGGAGGATTTCGGCGGCGACCTGCGGGACGATCGCATTGCCGGCGGCGCGCAGCTTAGGAATTCGGGCGGATACCCCATCAGCCAGAAGACGAATTCCGGATTCAGGTACCCGGCGACCGGCGAGGGTTCGACTTGTCGTCCAAGCATCCCATTGACCGGTGCGCTGCCAATGCTCGATGCGTCCTTGTGATCCCGCGTCGTCGGCGTCGCCCAGACCGCCTGCGCCGGGAGCGGGCGCGTTGCCCCGCTCCCAAACTGCTGATTGGGACCGCCCTTCTCGCCGTCGCTCGCGCGCGGTGTGCTCCACACCGCCTTCGCCACTCCCGGCAGACCATTGCGTCGCTCGGCCGCAAAGTCGCCGCGCTTCTCCGGATCGTTCGCCGTCGCGGTCGGCCAAACCCGCTTCGCCAAGTTCGGCAGATCGACGGTGCGTTTCTGCCCGGTCGGCGTCTGGCCGGTCTCCGACGTTCCCGCCGGTAGACTGCGACCGCCGCTGGGCATCAGCGGTGTCGGCCAGATGCTTTCCGACGATCCAGACGCGGTCACGTCGGTGCGGGGCGTTGACGGCACAAGCTGGAACAACAATCGCCCGGCTGGCGTAGCCTTCGGTTTCCAGGTCAGCGAGAACTCCATCGAGCCCCAGCGGGATGAGACCAGACACGTTCTCACCCAGGAATACAGCGGGTCGCGCCGATGC
Organism: Lysobacter gummosus; assembly: GCF_001442805.1. NCBI lineage: Bacteria > Pseudomonadati > Pseudomonadota > Gammaproteobacteria > Lysobacterales > Lysobacteraceae > Lysobacter > Lysobacter gummosus. The sequence continues at coordinate 5,493,142 of NZ_CP011131.1, forward strand.
AATAAGGCGACGCAGTTCCGGCCAGAGGTGACGGTCATCCGCTTGCGCGCGCTGTCGGCCCGCGACGCTGAACGGCTGGCAGGGGAAGCCGCCCGTCCAGATTTCCTCATCGTTGGGCCAGCCGGCGAGCCGGCAGGCATAGGCGAATCCGCCAACCCCGGCGAAGAAGTGGCATTGGCCGTAGCCGCGCAGGTCATCTGCGCAAACAGATCGGATGTCTCGGTCATCGACGTCGCCGGGTGGAATTAGACCGGCCGCGATCAGGTTGCGCAGCCAGTCGCACAGGTAAGGATCAATCTCGTTGTAGTACGCCGGCCGGATCATTCGTTCTCAGCCACATCGGTTTGGCGCGCGGCATCATCGAAGAACGCGCCGTCGCTCTGGCGGACCGCGGCCTGGCCGGTGTGATCCTGCCAGCGCCGAACAATCACGTCGGCGTACTTCGGGTCCAGCTCGATCAGACGCGCGCGACGGCCGGTCTTCTCGGCCGCGATCATCGTCGTGCCCGAACCGCCGAACGGATCGAGGATCAGATCGCGGGACTTGCTGCTGTTGCGGATCGCCCGCTCCACCAGCGCCACCGGCTTCATGGTCGGGTGCAGGTCGTTCTTGCTGGTGCGGTCGATGAACCACACATCGCCCTGGTCGCGCGCGCCGCACCAGAACCGGTCATTGCCCTCGCGCCAGCCGTAGAGGATGGGTTCGTACTGCCGCTGATAATCGGCATGACCCATCGTGAACTTGTTCTTGGCCCAAATGATGAAGGTGGACCAGCGACCACCGGCCGCGCGGAACGCGGTCTGCAGCCGATCCAGTTCCGACGAGGACATGGCGATATAGATCGCACCCTTGGTCAGCGCCACCATCTGCGTGCAGCACGCTTCCAGGAACGCGCCGAAGTCCGAGCCCAAGTTGTCGTTGAGGATCGGGCGATGCTTGCCGCGCAGCTTGTCCTTCGGGTTGTTGGCGTAATCGACGTTGTACGGCGGATCGGTGAAGGTCATGTCCACCAGCTCGTCGCCGAGCAATGCGGCGTAGTCGTCGGCACTGGTGGCGTCGCCGCACAGCACCTTGTGTCCGCCGCAGATCCAGACATCGCCGCGGCGCGACACCGGATGCTCGGTCGGCTCGGGCACTTCATCGTCGTCGGTGAGGCCGGCTTGGTCATCGATCAGCAGCTCGTCCAACTCGGCATCGGTGAACCCGAGCAGGTCCAGATCGAACTCCACGTCGCGCAGTTCAGCCAGTTCCAGCTTCAGCAACTCCTCATCCCAGCCCGCGTTCTCGGCCAAGCGGTTGTCGGCGATGACGTAGGCGCGCTTCTGCGCCGGGCTCAGGTGAGCCAGTTCGATCACCGGCACTTGCGAAAGCTTCAGCTGGCGCGCGGCGAGCAGCCGACCGTGGCCTGCGATGATGCCGCTGTCGCCATCGACCAAGATCGGATTGGTCCATCCGAATTCCACGATGCTCGCGGCGATCTGCGCGACCTGCGCATTGGAGTGGGTACGCGCGTTTCGCGCATACGGAATGAGCGCCGCGATGGGGCGTTGCTCAATGAAAATGTTCAATTGATTCTCGGAATGAAGGATCGACTACCTTCGCCTGCCGTACTGGGGGAGGCTGAAAGAGTAGTTGCTGATCGGATATGACTGCGCTCGTGAAATCACTTCGAACTATTGTTAGTTTCAGTGAGCGACGCGCTCAATGCGGCATTCAGCGAACCAGTTCGCGGACTCAAGTAGGCGTTCAGGAGTACTTCGTTGGCCTGGCCGAATAGTTCACCATCCATCGCTACCGGAGCTAGCTATGAGCCGCAGCCGTTCTATGTCGCGTATCGCGCCCACGTGCCTTGCCGTACTTGCCCTGGGAGGCCCCACACTGGCTTTAGCTCAATCGATCGATATGGGCACATTGGGCGGCAATGTTTGCTTGGCTAGCAGCACCAACGATGCAGGTGCTGCCATTGGCACCTGCCGTAACCCGGATGGGGATTTGGTCGCCGTCTACTGGGCTCCCACAACAGGGCCCGCTCCGTTACCGGCGCTAGCTGTCAATGACCCTTGCGATGCGACGGACATCAATAGCGCCAGCGTTATTGTTGGCAATTGCGAACTGGGAGCCACAGGTGAATGGTTTCCCGTCGTGTGGACGACGTCCATTCCGGGGAGCACACCGACACAACTCAAAGCAATACCTAATCACGCCAAAGCGATTGCCTGGCAGATCAATCAAGCCGGTGTCATCGCAGGATCAAGCGTCGCCGCTGATGGCTCATCTACCGCAGTGATTTGGATGGCAGGTTCGCGCACTCCCACCCGTTTGCCTGAGCTTGGTTTGCTGCCCCCTCTAATCCCGAGCACGACCGAATGCGTTATCTCAGACATGGACAACACCGATCAGCCCGTGGTCGTAGGCATATGCGGGCTACGCGACGGCGGAACCGTCGCGGTTCGGTGGGAACCCGGCTTATTCGGATACGTAGCCACTGAGTTACCCAGAGTACCCGGAGGATCCAACTGCGTGGTCGCGGCGGTCAATTCAAGCCATCGTGTTGCAGGTACATGCGAGACCGATGATGGCGACGTAGTAGCTGTTCGCTGGGAATCGGATGAAACCTCGATTACTTATCTCGACTATCTTGAGGTCACCGGCATATCACGGCAGCAACTGATTGCCGTCGACATAAATGAAGCGGGCATCGTTCTGGGGAACTACATCACCGACGATGGGCTGGCTAGGTCCTTCGTCTGGGTCCCCGTGGGAATCCCCGATCAAGAGGAAGGGCTGGACATCGGTACCCTTGGAGGGCCTTGGATTAAGGCCGTCGATATCGCCGATAACGGAAGCGTCGTTGGAACCGGTCAATCATCTAATGGATTAAGCGAAGCATTTGTATGGACACCCGTTGCTGGAATCCAGGGGCTCGGCACGCTGGGTGGTTTTGCCAGTCAGAGCATTGCACTCAGCGATGATGGCTCCAAGCTGACGGGCAATAGTCAGATCGCTTCCGGGCATGTCCATGCGTTCATGGTGGGCGGACCAGAGCGAAACATCCAGCGCACGAAAGGCAGCGTGGTCTTGGCTGCGCCCAACATAGTGGGTAAGGCCACAGAGCTTCGCACGCTTGTCAAAAACAAGATCGACGCACTCAACCCAGAGGCAAAATCTTTTGTCACTAGCGTCATTGAGCAAGCCAAAGCGCTTCGGCCAAAGGCCGGCGAGAAGCCGAATTTGGAAGAGCTTCGCAACAAAGGCAATGAAGTCGGCGAGAAGTACAAAGCACTATCTGACGAATCCAAAGAGAGCCTGAAATCTAACTTCCCGAAGATTCACTCGATGTTCTAGTGCGAACTATTTTGAGTGCGAACCTGTTTTTTCGATTGACGCTAGCGGGGTTTTGCGGCTATGCCCCCCGCCCGTCCTGATGCGGGGGAAGGACCCGCGATTTCAGGCCGAAGGGCGCGACGTGTGCACGCGTGTTGCGCGCGCGCCTTGGGGATGGGCACAGGTAGCGGCCTCGAGAGGTGCCGCCGTGTCGCGCACTGTGCGCGACGTGTTGGGACAGGGTTTGATCCGAGTCATTGAGTTTGAATCGGGAAGGAATGTCAGCCCGAAGATTCCGATGGTGCCTTGGAAGTCTTCGGGCTGACCCATGCCGGATGACACGTCTACCGACGCACCACGATCAGCATGCCGACTAGACTAGGGCAAAGCCCGCAATGTTGGGACACGCGGATTTGTTCGTTCTTGTTCGCCTAGCTCTGACTATTGGCAATGGGCGCAGGAGTGACAGGCAGGCGCGCCACGTGACCGGACAAAGCCGCCTGTCAGCACGGCATTGGTCTTCTGCTGTATCGTAGAGAAACTACCCGTGCTCATCGCCAAGGGGCTCTGGTGTGCGGCGCAGATGGATCGTTTGTCCGATTAGATTGCCAAGTCTAAAAATTAGGATCTAACAAGGAGAGTTCTATGATGCTCAAGAACGTCGTTGCTGCACTCATTCTCGCAACGCTCGGCATTTGCACGTCATCACTTGCACAATCGCCAGCTATCCGTATCGATGCGACGAGCAGCCAATCTGCTGAATCTTCCTATCACTCCATGATGAACGGTCGATCCGAAGACGAGCAGAGGAAGCTGGCGTTGGCGGTTTTGGTGCTGAACATGGAAGGCGTGAAAAGCGCCCATGAAGTGGTTAAAAATTCCGAGCTTGACGCACCGTCGATTAGCCGCATTAAAGATAAGGTCGCAGGCCTGACTGCTGATGAGATCGTTGCATTGGCGTCACGTAGTCAATCTGTTCGAGTGGAACCCGGGACCAAGTAAAAGACGGAGCAATCGTCAGCTTGGCTCGGCCGAGCGGAGGACTGCCGATGATTCCGAGAATCACTTGGACGCGTTCGGTTACGGCACACCGCATAGCAGCGACTGTGACCATAAAAGCGGCGGCCTCTACGCAGACCGCCGCTACCGCTCGGCATAAACTTCTAGCCAGCCATTGTCCACTGACAGTGGCGAAGAGGGCTGCCGCTTCAAGAGACGCCGCGCAGCCTGTATCAGACGATCGTGCGCAACCTGCTTGGCCCATCGCCTTATAAAGTTCCGATATTACGGATCTCTGTCCGGATCAGTGCTGGTCAAGAACTCGAGGCTGATTTGGGCGCCTCCACTGTCACGCACTGCGGGGCCATTTTGGCCCTGCGTAACCACGCAGCTGTTCGGACAGGTGTATTTGATATTACCTACTACGACGGTCTGCGCAGCCGCTGCGGGAAAAGCAGCAACACCAGCCAAGAAGATACCAGCAGCTACCGAAGTCAGTCTGAACATAAGTTTCGCTCCTTGAATCCGCCAGTATGGCGGACCCTGAGTCTGCGTCGAATTATGGCTGAATACAATGAACGGCGACAGCGCTGCATTTCATTCTCACTCAAAAGACAAGGGCTGTTATCACCACATTTCGCCAGGCCAGCCATTGGATAGAACAACATCACAGCCATCCGGCCGCTGATGGTGGCGAAGGTCATGATCGTTCTGCCGTCCGCATGGCCGGTTGGGATCGACACACCACGATCAGCATGCCGGCTAGGCTAGGGCAAAACCGGGGTTTGTGGGACATCGCCGATCTTCGCATTGCCCCCCAATCGCCCCCACTCACCCCCAATGGCACAAACTCATATCGATTTCGTTCTCGATCGCTCCAGAATCGGCTCGGCAAAGCGCGGCAACGGTCCGTTGAGATGCGCAACAACCAGCGCCAACGCATGCTGCCAATGACGCCACGCCGTCTTGCGGATCAGGCCCGTGCGTGCGCAGATCTCGCGCCATGGCACCTGTTGGGCACGCAGCCAAATCAGACGGCGCTGGTCTTCGTCCAGCCACTGCATCCAACGCACGGTCTCACCGAAGCGGTCGATCGCGGCCGGGGACGCGGCGAAGCGCAGGACGATTCGCTCATCGGCGTAACCCTCCCACGACTGCCGTTGGATATCAGGCCAGTACGACGCGTAACCCTGCACCCGCGCTGGCGGAAGCCGGCGTGCCGTGATCGCGGCTTCCTGGAATCGGTCGGCGACAGTCTGGATCGTCCAGTTAGACACGGGCCTGCTCCTGCGCGATGGCCCAATGTAGGAGCGCCAGGGCGTCGGCTTCGTTGTCATCGGCCGGCTCATGGCCCAGCCGCTTCGCCGCTTCGATCATCGCCGCCTTGTCGGCGTTGCCTTTGCCGGTCGCGAATTTCTTGATCGTGCCGACCGGCACACCCTGGTACGGAACCGCATGGCGCTCGCACCACGCGGTGAGCTGCGCCAAGAAGCCGCCGTAGACATGCGCGGCATCGACGCCGCGGTGACGGCGCACCTCTTCGAAGTACAGCGTCGAGGGTGCGCCAGCGAAGCGCCACAGGTCATCGAGCCAGCGAACAAACCGCAGGTAGCGCATGCCGCCGCCTTCGAAGCGGCCCACCTTGAAGTGCTCGGTACCGCTCATGGCCTGGCCGGACAGCCGCAGCGCCCAGCCCAACGTCGTCCCCAGGTCGAGCGCGAGCAGCGTCGGCGAGGCGATCTCGCCGGTCTGGGTGGCGGATATGGCAGGGCTGCCGGTTAATACGCGTGTGTGCGCGCGCACGCACACATAAGGGGGAACCGGCAGCTCTGCCCCATTCGCCACCCTCTCGCCCAAGTCATTGATTTCAATCATGGCGTGCGGGTCCGAACTGTGTGAAGGATTTCGGCTTCAGACTCAAGCCGATGAAATACCGCGCGCCCTTGCCGCCCTTGTACTTGGTGAACTGGCGGGTGGTGAGAAGATCCGAGAAGCGCTTGACCGAGCCGACGAACTCACCGCTGCCTTCGGCCCAATCCCGCCAATCGGCAAACAGGTCGGCGACGAGCGCCTTCGACTGGGCGTGTACGAAGCAGCGTTCTTCGATCCAATGACCGAGTGCGTCCTCGCCTTCGAAATACTCCTCGGTGGCATCGACCACGCACTGCGGCGGACACAAGCCGGCCTGCTGCCATTGCAGGCACCCCTCCACGGCCCAGGCCATGATCCCGTCGCGCTCGGCCAACAGCTTCTCCGTCAGGCGCCCGTCGCGCCGTTCGGGCGGAATGGTGATGGTGAACGGAACGAGATGCAGCCGCCGCCTCATGGCCTCGTCCACGTTGCGGATCGCGGGCTTGTGGTTGCCGGCGATCACCAACTTGAACTGCGGGATGTACTCAAAGAAATCTTGCCGCATGAAGCGCGCGCTGATCTTGTCGCCGCCCGTGATGGCCTTCAGCTTGGCCTCGTTCCAGCGCCGCCCCTGCTCGGTCTCGCTGGCGGCAACGAAGCGCGCGCCGCGCAGACCGGCAAATTCAGTCGGGTGGCGCTCCCCTCGACTCTCCATGAACGTGTCCATCGGTGCGTTCGTGGCGTAATCGCCAAAGATCGTGGCCAAAGTATTCACGAACACAGACTTGCCATTGGCGCCGGTGCCGTAGAGGAAGAACAGCGCATGCTCGCGGGTGACGCCGGTCAGGCAGTAGCCAACGACACGCTGCAGGTAGGCCGCGAGTTCGACGTCACCGCCGGTCACATCGCCCAGGAAGCGACGCCAAGTCGGGCAGTCTCCCTGAGGGCTGGCCGTGGCCAGCTTGGTCATGTGCTCGCCACGAGCATGGCGACGCAATTCCCCATCACGCAGATCCACGATGCCGAGCGGCGTGTTCAATGCCCACAGATCGCGGTCCCAGTCCTCGGCCCAGGAGGCGTGGCGAGGATCGCTGCGGGCCAGGCGTTCGGCGCCCGCCACCGTCGAAGCCGACGCGAGCTTGGAACGCTGCGACGGTTTGTCGGCAAACGATTGCGCCGCGCGACAAACACCACGCACCAAGTGCTGCAGAACGAGCGTCCGATCCGGGTTCCAGCGCATGCCAGTCCAGCTCAACCACTGGCCCCAGGCTGCGCAATAGCGCCAATCGCCGGCGTAGTGCCGCGTGAAGGCCAAGCCGAGGCCGTCGTCGCTGCTCCAGTCCAAGCCGTCAAAGTTGATGGACGGCGGCGCCGCGTCGTTGCCGGGAGACAGGAAGGTACGCTCGCCCGCACGCAAGAAGCCTTCGATATCGAAGCCGTCCTCGGCGGCGTCGGCCGCATCCCAACCCAGTGGCTTCTCTTCGGGCAAGTGCAGCACTGCGCACGAATCGGCCCCGGCCTGGAACGCCGCCTGCGCCGCCTGCATCGCGTACTCCCAACCAGGCTTATCCTTGTCCGGCCAGATCAGCACATGCTTGCCGCACAGCGGCGACCAGTCGGTCTTGTCGATGGGAGCGTTCGCGCCGTTCATGGACGTGGTGGCGCAGGTACCGCGCTCGATCAGCGCGTCGGCGGATTTCTCGCCCTCGACCAGAACAACCTCGCTCGATGCCGCCATGCCCGGCTGATTGTAAAGCGGGCGCGGCGTCGGCGCTTGGTGCTTGCGCCGCTTCGCGTCCCAGGGGCGGTACTGCTTACCCTCGGGCGGATCGTAGCGGTAGACACACGCGATCAACTCGCCGTCCGCGCTGAGGTAATCCCAGCGCGCGGTGTGCGGGCCGAGATCGTCCACTGCCGGCTCCGACCGACGTCGCTCGGACGCCGATGCTGCGATGGGCGTCGGCACGTGGCCCGCCAATTCGGAAGCACGTTCGAGCACTGCGGCGAAGTTGTGGCGGGCATCCAGCCCCGCCTGAGCCGCGATCAGATCGAAGATGTCGCCGCCCTCGCCGGTGGCATGGTCATTCCACAGCCCAGCCTTGTCACCGCTCAGCGCGATTTCCAGGCTGTCGCCCGCGGTGCCGTTGACATCGCCGATGTTGAACTTTCCGCGGCGCGAGCGGCCTTCGGGGTACATCGATTTCAGTACGCCATCCAGGCGCTGCATTAGCAGCGCGCGGACTTGGTCGCGGTCGGAACGATCAGGTCGTCTGATCTCTTGTGATCGTTCGGTATCGTTGAAATCCATCATGCCGCCTCGGCCCTCCGCTCCAGGTGCTGTTGGAGTCTGGCAACTGCCTTAATGCCGCGGCCCGCGTGCTCCAACCGCTTCAAAAGAAGCGGCTCCTGCCAGTCAAACTCGGCCCAAAAGCGGTCGACGAAGGCGTCGACTTCACCATCGGCCCCCAGCACATGATTGGTGAACAATTCGAGGCGTGTCAGCACGTCGCGAACGAACTCGGTTCCAGGTGGAACCACAGTCATGAACTGCTTGCGTGGCGCCGTGGCTCGCCCTGCGCTGCGATGATGCGCTTCCGCCATGGCTAGCCGGCGCTGTTTTCTGTCCTGGATTTGCGCCACACGGTCCTGCGCCGGAGCACCGAGTTGGGCAATCTTGAGCGCTTCGTGGACCGCGATATCTCCCGACTCCACCTTTGCAAGCAGCGCCGGAGTCGCTTCCTTTCGCAGGCGGGTCGCGAGAACCACAGAGGTGCGCGCGACGGAGACCATCTTGGCGGCTTCAGACTGCAGGATCGGTTTATTGTCCGAATCCGGACATTTTTTGGGCCGTCCCCGGCCTAGCCCCGTAAGCTTCGATGCCACCAGAGCACGTTGAGAGTCGTTGAGATGCCGGCGCGCGAGGTTCTCGCTGATAACGAATGCCGCCGGGTCGGTGCCTTCGAATGGGGAAAAGCGCACCTCCACTCCACACTCCAGACAGGCCCGATAGCGATGGCGGCCGTCGAGCACCTTGTCGTCCAATAGGAGTACGGGGTGAAGCAGCCCGTTCGCACGGATGTCCTCGACCAACTGCCGGAACTGATCGTCCCACATATCAGGCAATGCTTTACAAAGCTCGTGCAGTTCGTGGTTCACGGCGAGATCTCCGGGAAGCTTTCATTCGATGCCGGAAACAACGGTCGCCAACTGCTGATCTTCTTCCCCGCGCGCGCCGCATTCCACGCCTTGATGCAGGCATGCAACTGCGCACCGTCGTGCGACGCCCTTCGATCCAATCGATCAAGCAACAGCCGCTCGCGCAGGTGATAGATGGAGTCGGTTTTTTCAAGCCGATCCCCACCAAACAATCCGTCCATAAAGGAGTCCGCCGCCGACGGCGATCTCCAGGAGAAAGCCCAATGCAGGAACAGCGCTTTGGCACGGCTGATCGGCACCATCCGGTGCGGCAGTTTGGCGACGAACTGGCTGCTGGTCCGGACCTGAGCATCGCCCATCCAGCAACTCAAGAGTTCATGGTTGGGGTAGCGGGTCGAGCTGTGGGGCAGCAGGCCGCACCGATAGTTCATGATCATCGGCAGCGCCGCCGCAGCGATGCGGGCTTCGAACGTACCCGTGCCTTCGATGATGAGAACATCCGCGCTGGTGCGGCGACGACCGGTATCGATCGTATCGAATGCCTCATCGGCAACGCCGGTGACGACCAGCATCGACTGCGCGATCCCGGAAGCTGCGATGGCTGCAATCCGGTGCTGCCCGTCGAGCAGGCGCCCGGTGCGACCGAACTTGACGGTCTCTCCGTTCTGTTGCCAGTTTCCGCTCTTCAGGTCGTTGACGTATTGCGCGATGGCTTTTTTGCGAATCGGGCGGTTGCTGTCATTTCGCCGCAGCCAGTGCCCGGCAATCTCGGGGGTCACCGACACCGGCACGGCGTGGTAGTCCCGGATGTCCGGCAGCATCACGGCGGCCTGTTGCAGGTCATCAGTGCTCGCGTTTGAATCAAGTCCAAATAGTTCAGCGAGAGTGCTCATACGGGTTCTCTATTTCAGTTAAGCGTGGTGGGGGAAGACAGGGACCAACAGCGGTCCTGCCAGGGGCATTGGCGACAGGTTTGATGAGTCGGTGTGGTGGAGATCCGAGGCAGCAGATCGGCGGCATCGCATGCGCGCAGGATTTCGACGGCGCGATCCGACGCGCGCTGCGCCAAGCCGGGGTCGAACTTCACGCGCTCGGCGTATATGTCCATGTCGTCGGCGCAGATCGCGGTGAACAACGCAGGGTGTTCGTGCAGTCCGAGGTAGGCTTGGTACAGCGCGACCTGCGTGGCGTAGACGGGGCGGCTGGCGGCGAGTTGCTTCTTCTGCAATTCACGAAACGTCTTCGCGCCAACGGCCTTTGTTTCCCAGAGCATCGGATAGCGGAAGGTGTCCGGGCCGGCGACGATCACGCCATCGGCGTGGCCACGAACACGACCATTCGCAGTGGCAAAGCCGAACTGCTCGCCTCGATCGTCGCGGGTGCGCAGGTCGAAGCCGGCCTGGCGCAGCCAGTCAGCCATCCAGTCCTCGATGCGATGGCCGCGTGCGAATACACGCAGCGTCCGGCCGGCGAAATGGCGGCCGACGTCCTTGGGCGCATCAAAAAACTGGAACTGGAGTCGGCGCGCGCAGTCTTCGCCCAGGCTGGACGCGCCCAGATACGCGCGCGGCGGCAGCAGAGCCGCCTCGCGCTCCATCGCCGTGTCGATCAGTATTCCGACATGTTCGGACAGATCATGCGTGTTGAAATCAAGCATGTTTCGCCTGCTGGATGAAATGCATTGCGGAAAAGATTCTTGAAATGCAGATATCAAAACGGGATCGTGTCGTTCTCGAATCCGTCGAGCGGCGGCTTGACCTTGTAGGCGGCCTGGTTCGATTGCGCTCGGACCGACGCTTCGTAGGCTTGCGTGATGGCCTCAATGACTTCGGTTGCTTGCGCTTGGTTGTAATGACCGAGTGGAGTGTCGAAACCGATGCGATCGGCGACAGACGCCAGCGCTCGCAGGCACGAACGCTGTGCGTCATGGGTCAGTGGGTGGGTCACAGGCAATAGCTCCTCTATCGACGCCGGATCGCTCCGGCGTCGGGTGTCGTAGAGTTGGTGGAAGGCGTTCTGGCAAACGGTCGAGCAGAACGCCCATCGATACGGCGCGCGCCGTGGATCACCGATCCGGCGGCGCAGGTCCAAATAGCCGAACCCGCGCGCGGTCCGGCCGCACGCCCAGCAAGGGGTCATTGGGTGTAGTGCGGATCACTGCGCCCACGCCGGGCGACCGGCGACGGGACTGGCGATGGCCGCGGCTTGGGCCGCATGCCCGACATGCGCCGGCATGTGCGCCGACGACGCGGCATGACCGCCGACCGACCCGACCGCCGACCCCATGACCTCCTTGTAGCCGGGGTGGTCGGGCATGATCGGAATCTTGATCACCGCCTTGTCCTCGCCGTAGCCGTCCTTTTCCCAATCGACCTTGCCGGCGAAGACCAGGCCATCCAGATCGGCGAAACTCTCGATGCAGCGACCGGCTTGCGCGGCGGCGCTCACGTCGTTGGGATGCAGGCCGAACGCCGAGTTCAGCGCGCCCTTTATGAAGCTGCGGCCCATCTGGCCCCAGGTCGGCCCCTTGTCGCTGTGCAGGCCGATCAGCGACCACAGCTTGCGGCGCGCGTACTTGCCTTCGAGCACGACGAACTCGCCGTTGAGGTAGACCGCGCCGCTGTCGCCGCGCGTGGCCCAGCCATGCAGCCAGCCTTGATTAGCATCGTTGTAGCCGCCGGGCTTGATGGTCATGCGGACCTTGACCAGCGTGCCCTTGGGGATGAGCGCGAACGACGGGCTTTCCGCGTCGTTGAAGTTGTTCCAGGCAGTCATGGGGTTCCTGCGAATCAGTGAAGGGGAATGTCGTTGGGCGCGGCCGCTTCGGGGGCACCGAGCTTGCGCATGAGCTGACCCAGGTTCGGCGGCTCGATCTGATCGAGTCGGCCGGATCGATCTTTGGCTGGGAATCCCCACGGATTGGCGGTGTGGCAGACGAACGCGCGGTACGGCGGGCCGTCGCCGGAGGCGATCTGCGCGAGCGTGATCACCTCGTCCACGATGCCGGGCAGTTCCAGTCCGGTCTTGGAGCCATCGATCTGCAGCTCGTAGACCTTCTTGTTGAAGTCGTCGGTGCGCTCATCGAGGATGCCGACGAACCAGATGTGCTTGCCGCGGGTGTGCTGGATGTGGGTCAGCCAGCCCACCATCTCCTGGCCCATCAGTCCGTAGGCGCCGCGCGTGTCCGGCTTGCCGGTCTTTTCCGAGAACGCCTGCGGCTGGCCCTTGCACCACTGCAGGCACAGACGGCCGGCGACGGTGATCGAATCGATGAAGAGCGTGCGGTACCGATCAAGCACGGCGGGATCGCCGTAGCGCGCACACACCTGCTCGTAGTGCCATGGGCTGAACGGCTGACCATCGCGCAGGGCCGGGTTCGGGCCGCCCAGAAACACCGCCAAGTCCCGGCAGTCTTCCCAGGTTCGTGGGCGCAGGCTGTCGCCCGACCAGTCCTTGACGGCCAGGTCGCCGGCTTCGATGTCCACGAACAACGTCGTCGCCGGATCGAGGGTCCACAACTGGAAGGTCTTACCCAGACCCCAGCGCCCGATCAGCACGCCTTTGACGCCGCGAACTTCGGCCAAGCGCTGGTCGGCGGTCACAATAGGCAGGGCCATCAGCGGCACCCCCCACTCAAAATCGCGAAATCGATCACGGTTCATCCTCCGTCATGGAGAGGCGGAACGTGGGCTTGCCGGTCTTGAGCGTCCGCGCGGCATCGAAGGAACTCCGCAACGAGGCGGGCCACGCGTTGTATTGGGTTTCGCTGATCCGGTAGGTGACCTCCACGAACTCAGCGGGATCTTCGCCGGCCGCGCGGATACGCTCGACAATGCGTGCGAGCTGCGCTTGGTCCCAGTCGATCTTCTTCGGCAACTCGACACTGACACGGATGTCGCCATCGGCGAAGCTCACCGTGCCGCTGTCCTTGCCGGCGGCCAGACGCGCCTGCACCGCGGTGCGGCTGTAGCGCAAGTCAAGCGCACGATCGATCCAGTCGGCATTCGCCTTCGCGGTCGCCAGCGCATCGACGGCCTGCTGCTTCAGGTCGAGCAGCAGCTCGGGCGCGAAGTCGGCCAGCTCCGACGCGGGCCGCCCGATGAAACGTTCCAGCAATGTCATGCCGTCACCTGCGCCGGAGTCGTCGTGGACGACCGCATCGAGGCGGTTTCGAACTGCTCGACGTCGTCGCGCCGGTAACGCACGTGGCCGGCGATCTTGCAAAAGCGCGGACCGATGCCTTCGGTGCGCCAGCGCTCCAAGGTCTTCGCCGGCACGCGCCAATGCGCCGACAGTTCCTCGGGCGAAAAGAAACCACTGCTCATGTTCTGCTCCTTGTTTGCGGCGTGTTCGGCCGTGTAAGAAGCGTCGGTCAAGCGAAGTGAGGAATGAAAGGGGGGAATCAGTGAGCAATCAGTGAGGAATGCATGAGGAATCGAGCGCCGATTCCTCACTGGCGAAATTCTCACCAACGTTCGAACCGAGACTCGCGCATTCGAGTGAGGAATCGATGCCGATTGCTCACTAAATTCGCTCGGAACCGCCCTCAATCCAAACGAAGCATGAACACAATCGACTGGAACACGAATCACGTGTCAACCGAAGCGCAAGTGCGGTTGCGCACGGCTTCGGCGAAAGGCTAGGCTCTATTCAGCAACACATAATCAACCGGAAGTGGCTCCCCCAAAGGCCCACAGTTATGCACAACGGATTGTTCCAACGCGCCTCGACGGCGACGTCTTCGATTGACTCGACTCAGCGCTCTTGCCGCCCCCACGCTCCGCTCGTACGGAGCAACATCGACCTTGCTGACCGCTGCCATCGCCATGGCAATGCTCAGATACCACGATCGCTACCGAATCTAACGATTCGCTGAGCCGCTGAGGCGCCTCATCGCTGCACCTATATCCAGGCCGCTTCGGCCTGACGGGCAGCTTTTGCCCACGTTTTCGAAGGACCCAATGTGCTGTACCGATACTTGAACTGGTTCGAATCCGAACCGGCGGGCGCCCTATTGCCTTATGACGGCGATGCCATGAGCGATTTCGTCACGCTGGGCGCGCTGGCGAAAATCCGACGCACCCGGCGAATCCATTGCACTCGATGCGGCCATCAGTTTGCCCTCCAGTTGCATTCGTACCAAGAGCGCGACGTGAAATGCGTGGTGTGTATGGGTGACGTTGAGATGACATCGGAGTACATGTCAACGCAGGTCCAACTCGATTGGCTGCCTGCATTGCTGGCGCGCCGGTTGGCGGGACCGAATGCCGAACCGGACATGCTGATCGAAAACAGACTGTGGCGCTTGGCCAGCCCCGAGACCGCTGCGGGTGGTGTCCCTATCTATCTTCTGCGCGCCGGTTGGTACGTAGACCTCGCACCGATCCTCTCGCTCCTGCAGCTCGAATTGGACGGCCGGCAGATCGTGCTGTCCTCGTCGCCACTGATCAACTCCCAGCTCGCGGATGTCCACCGCACGATCCTGGCTCTCGACGAAATCGCGCGCATGGAAACCGAAGGACTCTGGCTGGATTTCCGGCGCCTGGGCGACGCCATCACCGCGTCCTACCCGGTCTGGTTCGACCTGGATCCCGCGAGTGGCCGGCTGGCGATTGGCGATGAAGTCATTGTGCTCCGACGCAATCAGAAGGAGTTCGTCGGTCTGCTCGCGGCAGCGCACGAGGCGGGGCATCGATCTGTCAGATGGAAACCACTCCTACGCCAAGCACGCTACGACGCCCACTACACGGCGCTGTGGCAGGCCCTGTCCCCTGATCTGCGACGCTTCATCGACACGGCGAAGGGCGAGGCCTGGATCAGGAAGGAAGCCTTGCCGCCCTCGCGCGCGGGTCCGCCGAGCACATCCAATCCCCCACCTCATGAATGAAGACCAAAAGCAGGCCGCAGCCCGCGCTCGACTGGATGCGGTAGCGAATTTGATGGCGCTCGCCGTGGTTCGTATGCGTTCCCGTGACGATGCATCCGGACAAGGAACCCGTGGACTTGCAAACACCTGCGATCCGAGGGTGTATGACCGCACCTTCAAACCGCACCGGAGAGAGACGTGAAACGATCCACCGCTCCACCCGAAAAGATGAGCCCGAGAATCGCTGCGCTGCAGAGCATGGAATGGAACGAGCTTAAGGCCATGTGGAAAGAACTGTTCGGGCGTGAGCCCGGCATCAACAATCGCAAGTACGTCGAACGCCGCCTCACCCATCGGCTGCAAGAGATGGCCGCTCGCGAGCGCCACGCCGACCTGCTTCGATCCAATGAACGCCGGATTCGGCATCTACTCGAAACCGGCGCCATCCAACCCAAGAAGCAGGGAACGCTGCGCGTGGGCGCCGTGCTCACACGGAACTACCACGGCGCATTGCACTCCGTCCGCGTGCTGGACGGACACTGCTTCGAGTACTGCGGAAGGCAGTACCGCAGCCTGTCGGTCATCGCACGCGAGATCACCGGCACCCGCTGGTCCGGCCCGGCCTTCTTCGGGCTTCGCAACCCCTCAATCAAGGAGAACTCTTAATGGACCCGTTCATCATCCCGCCAACCGATCCGCGTGAGCCGCTGCGCGTTGCCATGTACTGCCAGACGCTGTGGGCCGACATCGATTTCATCGGCTTCCAGAAGACGGTCATCACCGAAACGCTCCGGCGCTGCGCGGACGTGCCGCCCTTGCTCAGCACCTACATCGACAATGGGTACTGCGCGGGCACGCAAGTCCGGCCGGATTTCCAACGCCTGCTGATTGACGTGGCCGCGCGAAGAATAGACGTGATCGCCGTATGCGACTGGGGGCGATTGGCCACCACGGAAGCCGATATGAAGCAGTTGCTTCGGTATTTCTATCGGCACGACACTTTGGTGGTCGAATGCCAAGCCGCGCCGGCACGGTTGGCGCTGCTCGCGGCATGAACACCGCCCCGCTCAAGCGGCTACGGTGCGCCGTATACACCCGAGTGTCGACAGAGGAAGGGCTCGGGCAAGCCTATACCTCCATCGACGCCCAGCGCGACTCCGGCGAGGCCTACATCGCCAGCCGGCGGTCCGAGGGCTGGGTTCCAGTCGGCGACACCTACGACGACGGCGGATACTCCGGCGGCAATCTGGAGCGCCCGGCCCTCAAGCGCCTGCTGGACGATATTCGCGCCGGCAAGATCGACATCGTCGTCACCTACAAGATTGACCGCCTGACCCGGTCGCTGTTCGATTTCGCCGAGCTGTTCAAGATCCTCGAAGAACACAACGTGACGTTTGTCGCGGTCACCCAGCACTTCAATACCACCGATGCCATGGGCCGCATGGTGCTTAACATCATGCTGACGTTCGCGCAGTTCGAGCGGGAACTCACCTCCGAGCGCATCCGCGACAAGTTCCTTGCCAGCAAGCGCAAGGGACTGTGGATGCACGGCGTCCCGCCGCTCGGGTACGACGTCAAGGATCGGCGACTCGCGATCAATGGTCCGGAAGCCGCCGTGGTTCGATGGGTATTCCTGCGATTTGCAGAGGATCGATCGATCCAGAAGGTCGCCGAGTTGGCGCGATCCGCCGAGTACCGCAACAAAGCGTGGACCAGCGTCGCCGGCCGGCACACGCCGGGC
Organism: Lysobacter gummosus; assembly: GCF_001442805.1. Taxonomy (NCBI): domain Bacteria; kingdom Pseudomonadati; phylum Pseudomonadota; class Gammaproteobacteria; order Lysobacterales; family Lysobacteraceae; genus Lysobacter; species Lysobacter gummosus. The sequence goes on from NZ_CP011131.1 coordinate 5,510,079, forward strand.
AAGGTGCTGGACAAAGGCGCCATCCACAAGATCCTCCACAATCGAACTTATCTCGGTCACTTGAAGCACAAGGAGACCGAGTTCGAGAACACCCACCCGCCCATCATCGAACCGGCGCTATGGGAGAAGACACGTGAGATTCTCGGAGTCAACGCCCATGCGCGTACCAATCACTCGCGCGCCAACGTGGCCTTTTTGTTGAAGGGCTTGCTGTTCGATCCGGAAGGAGCCGCGTTGACTCCATGGCATACGACCAAACGCAATGGGCACCTCTATCGCTATTACCTCAGTAAGGAGCTACTGGACCGTGGCAAGCACGCGAAGTCGCCCTTGCCACGCCTGCCTGCCGATGAACTGGAATCCATCGTGGTGACGCAGTTCCGGCGGGTGATTCAATCACCCGAGATGATCCAGGCTACCCTGTCTGTGGCACGCTTCCACGATACTGCTTTAGACGAGGCACAGATCACTGTGGCGATGCGGGAGGTGGACCGGATCTGGGACTCGCTGTTCCCGGCCGAACAGCAACTCATCGCCCGTCAACTGATCGAGAAGATCATCGTCGCGCCCGAGCGCCTGGAAATACGATTCCATCCGCTGGGCATCCGGCTATTGGCGGATGACCTACAAAGGAACGCCGCATGACCTGCGACGTCATCCATCCCAACGGTGAGGCCAGCATTTTCTACACCAGCGATGGCGCGGCCACCGTGACACTTCCGATTCGCCTGCGGCGGCGGTCCGGACGCAGGATGATACGGCCAAGGAGCGTTGGACCTCCCGGCGTCACCCCCGACCTGACCGCCATGCAGAAGGCTTTGGCACGCGGTTTTCGTTGGCGTGACATGCTCGACACTGGCGAGGTGGCCTCCATGAAGGAGATCGCGGCCAGAGAGAAGACCGACCACAGCTATGTCGCCCGCATGATTAACATGACCTTGCTCGCTCCACAGATCATAGAAGCAATCCTTGACGATACGATCCCCGATATCCGGCTCACTCGACTGGCGGTGAGCCCACCGCTGTTTTGGCAGGATCAACTCCAGCATCTTGGGATGCAACCTCATTGACCTTTAGTTCTGACGCAGAATAACCGTTTCATCCAATTCGAGAGATAGAGGACGCTCCATGCCGAACATAGCTTCTGTATTAAGAGATGAGATCATTCGCTTGACGAGAAAGGAGTTCCGCCAACAGATGGAGCCCCTTCGCAAGCAACTGCTTGTACAGCGCAAGACCATCACATCGCTCAAATCCGATATCGACAAGTTGCAGCGCGGTATCAAGGCGCTGGCCAAGGGCACGCGCAAGAGTGGGCAGGTGGAGAGTGCCCCCACCACCCCCACCACTCGTAAGCGCTTCTCGGCCGGCGGCTTGCGCAAGCTACGCGAAAAGTTCGGCCTCTCCCGGGAGGCCTTCGCCCCGTTGCTCGGAGCAAGTGCGCAGACTGTTTATAACTGGGAGCAGCAAGGCACCCGTCCTCGTCCGGAGATAATCGAGAAGATCGCCATCTTGCGTGGCATGTCCAAACGACAGGTGCTTGCTGTACTCGATCAGCATAGCTCGCCGCCGACCAAGAGCACCAAGCGTACGCCTACGAAGAACGGCCAGAAGCCGCCGAAGAAGACGGGCAAGCCAGCAAAAAAGAAGGCCATGTCCGGTAAGTCTTCGGATGCAGCTGCGACCGCTTAGCGTTACCACCCGCTCTGCCGTCTCGACTAGGGAGACGGCACCTGACTAGTGTCCGGTCATGGACACTTATCGGCCCTTACAAGATCTGCCTCCCAGTTTTCATTGGGAGGCCCCTTTTAAGGTTCGATCTTTCCATCCCATCTTGTCGTCGTGCCGCACGACGAATCGGACGCGTGGTTGGCGACGGTCGCCATCGCACGCGGAGAAACCGTCACGGCCGCCACTATGCGCCGCCATCTTGGGCTCAAAGATCACCTCAGCCCCCTTCCGCACCGAGGCTGCCGCACAAGTCTGGGTGGCGCGCAGGCTCACCAGCCAAGGTAGCGGGGTGTGCGCCGAGTTACCCTGCTACGGGCCCCCGGGCGCCGCCACCGCGACCTGACGGCACACGCGCCAGACCACGAGCACGCTGGCCTCGACGGCTGCCGAACACAGGACACACCTCGCCGATTGCGGGTGTCCACGAAATCCTGGTAACTCCAGCCCTCAAGCCGCTTTCATCCCCAGCCCCAGGGCGACTTTGCTGCAGTCGGCGCTTTTTTTGTTGGGCAAGCGATGCCTCGACCTTTCGCTATGGCGCATCCTCGTCGCGCGACAAGTACTCGATATCGTCGTCGCTACGATAATGGCCGCGATCGATGCGCTCCAGAGCCCGACCGTCCTGCGTATACAGGGTCACTACCTCAACCCCAGCGACTTCGATCGCCTTGCACCAGATGCGTCTTGGCACGCCCAGGTTGTCGATTGCGGTGATGCGCCAGGAGCGGTTATTCGGCATGGTCTGATCGAGTCTCGGCTGACGCGACCAGCGTAGCGCAAGCTCGCCACATGGACACGCAGAGCACGCTACAGCCGCTGCCGCGCGGCTTTCACTGGGAAGCACAAGGACCCGCCACCGCGCGGCACCTGGTCGTCGTCCCCGATATCAACCCCGACGTTTGGCTCGCCACGATTGGCGACCAGGACAATGGCTGCCTCGCCACCATTCGCCGGCACCAAGCGCGCGCGGCGCACATCGACCGGCCGTTTCGCACCGCGGCCGCCGCATCGGGCTGGGTCGCACGATGGCTCGACCGCCAGGGGCGCCTGATCGCCGCTGAGCTGGCTGGTCAGTAAGGCCTGAGCGCCACCGCTACCGGGGTGGCGCCGCTAAACTAGCCCCATGCTCAACGACATTGAACGCAAACGTGCTGAGAACGTCATCGCGAGGCTTCTAAAGCCTCGCCACAGCCCTCACGTGAAATCGGGCGGGGATGTCCTTTACCGCGTGGTGGACCAAGCCATCGAGGTTTATTCCGCGAGACCGGCTTATGACGATCCCGACGAGATCATCGAGATCCCGATCGCCAAGTTCCGGTACGTTCGGACGCGTCGAGTCTGGCTGCTGTTCTGGCTTCGGGCCAGCGGCAAGTGGCAGGGCTACGGCCCTCTATTGGAAGCCGAGGACTTGCCGGAACTGGTGGAGGAGGTCTGGCGGGACCCCTATTGTTGCTTCTGGGGCTAGCGTAGGCCGGAAGTGACTGACGCAGCGGCTCGCCAGGGAGCGCATTCTCAGCAGCTACTAGTGTTGTTGCTTCTATCAGCATGTTCTCAAGAGAGCTTGCATGAGCGGATTCCGAAGTCAGGGGCATGATCTGTTCGGGCGTCAGATTAGCGCGATGCGGCCAGGCGTATCTCGGAGGCACTGATTGCTCAGCTAGCCGCTAAATGGAGCGGCCGGATCAGAAGAATGACGCACAGCGCCCACATGAAGACTGCGATTAGCCCATCAAGAACGCGCCAAGCTTTCGGGTTGCGGAAGACCGGCTGTAGCAGTCTGGCGCCGAAACCGAGCGTCATGAACCAAGAGATGCTTGCCACACATGCGCCAAACGCGAATACCCATCTCAGGTTATCGGGATAGCGCGTCGAAATGCTTCCGAGCAAGACCATCGTATCCAGGTAGACGTGGGGATTGGTACCGCGCCACTGAATATTCCAGGCCGCATAGTTAGATCAGGTACTACACTTTCACCATGAACATTAAATATTATAAGCATTGGGCCGATTCTGACCTGGGCGAGGGCACGGCTTATATGGAGGTAGCAGATGACTTGGTAGTAAGGCAAGTCGAGATATATGGCCCTACTATTGTCTGGAGTGATCGCGTCGGCCAGAGTGACGACCGGTTTGTGATTGCGGATCAACCTGTATCGTCTCTTGATCTTGGTCCCGAACATGAAATAGAGCCGAGCGAATTTGCTGAGGTGTGGCGCAAGGCCACAACCGGAATCAACCTCTAATGCCATTAAGCCTCGAGATCGGCGATATATTTTCAACACCGGACGTTATTGCTTTTGCACATGGCTGCAACTGTGCGGGCGCCATGGGAAAAGGAATAGCCGTTTCCTTTCGAAGACACTGGCCGGCCATGTATCAGGAATATCGCCGCAGATGTGCCGTCGGAGAATTTAAACTGGGCGATGTTTTTCTCTGGGAGCAAGAAAACATCTCGATATTCAATTTGGGGACACAACAAAGCTGGAGGACTAAGGCGGAATATTGGGCCGTCAAAAAATCATTATCCGAAATGGTACGTTTAGCCGAGGATCGCAAGGTACGTGAGATCGTGTTGCCACGGATCGGCGCCGGTCTCGGCGATCTTGAATGGCAAGACATCCAGGCCACCCTTCAATCCTTAGGCGATATGACTAGCGTCTTGCTTCGGGTATGCGACATTTTCGTCAGTGGCCAGCCTCTCACTAAACTTCGCTAGCGAACAAATATTCTAAGTGCTCATAAGGTGGCAGCCTCGCTTTTTTGCTTGGACAAACATCGTCGGATCAACAGCGGGAATGCTGTTCGGCACACCGGTGTTTTGCTAACGCTATGCAGCAGCATTTAGCGTATCAAGTCCAGTCAAGTCCAGGCTGAAGCATCAGTGGGGCCGCGGCAACGGGGCCTTTCTTTTTTTGCAGCGATCGTGACTCGGCCATTCAAGCCGGCGCGTGATCTTCTTCTGCAAATTGCAGGCCCTAGGACGTCGCGCAGTTGCTCGTTGATCCTAGAGTCTGCGCCCTCGGTCAACAACTTGCAGAGAAGAAGATCACGTGCTGGCTTGAATGACCGAGACGAAAAAGAAAGGCCCCGTTGCCGGGGCCTTCCGATACGTAAATAGAGATACAGCTCGATTGCTACCGGCTTTTGCTAAGTATCTTCAACGTAGACATTGATCGTCAAGTTGACTCCTATGGCTGCGAGCTGACTTAGCAGATGAGGCTCCAATGAAAACCCAGAATTTCCTGTCGTAAACCAACCAACAAAGTACTCTACACGCCCCCCTGTTTCGGTGATTTTCTCCAAGAATGACTTTTTCTCCTTCAGTGCCGAAGTGAACTTTTCCACCGCGTGCTCGAATGGTTCATCCGTTGCTGCAAGTTCGTAGGTCCAGAACGAGTCTTTCCTTATGCCGGGTAATTCTCCGCCTTTTGGTGTCAGTTTCTGATCGCCAGACGTGTAAGAAAATTTTGGAACGAGCCCGAGTTCCTTACTTACATGTTCACTGACAATGCTCGGGTGTGTAATTCGAAGTGACATCCTGTATCGCTCAGAGTTGATCATGGAATGTAACTTTCGTAAGGACCTTGATCACTGGCTTCTCCGTCTTCGTTTATCCAAACATGCACATCCGGACTAATGCCAACCCAGTCCTGGGGCCCGCGTCTATTCCATCTTTAACGCTGTGAAGATCATCCTTGCTTAGGCCAACCTTATCAATTGGCTTTGTTCCGGTCGGGCAGTTGGAGTTACCAGGATTTCGTGGACACCCGCTGGCATCCGCACTGATATCTGAAGTGGTTCCCGCGTCTGTGCACGAGGCGCAAGGCCAAGCTAGGTCAGCCTGCAAGCGGGTTGGTGCGCATCAGGTTGGCGTGACGTCCAATTGACGCTTGGAACCCTGAGCATTGCTCACGTGAACCATCGCGTGCGATTTCCCGTTCGACGCCGGTCCGAGCTAAGGAAGGTCTGCCTCGGCGATGCCAGTGCGAATGAGTTCGAAACGACGAATTTAGCCGGCCGGATAGGTGTCCACGAAATTCTGGTAACTCCAAGTTGGCTTTGACCTGACCTGAAAAAACTGATCTAGATCGATTGTTCATAAACTATGACCAAGGAGATTTGGACCATGCCCAAGAAGCGCTTTAGTTCCGAAGAGATCATCCACAAGCTGCGAGAGGCCGAAGTGCTGACCTATTTGCTTATGTTGTGATCATAACCAAGGTACTTCATTGGCAGATCAGGAAAGTCAAACATCTCTTGCCCAGTCAACTTGCCCAGTCAACTTGCGAACGGACATCTGGCTAAGACTATCTAGGCTAGCCTGATGCGGACGAGCGGACCAAATGGGATGTCCGTCCATGTTAGTTAGCGCCATTGGGATCTCGGTCAAATGCTGGCAGGGTAGTAGTGTCCGGTGCCTGCCATTAATGAACTTTGCAGCACCCTGAGTAAGATAGAATTGTGCGGCTTGAAAGAGGTAGCTGCCGTCCCGGCACTCCGACAGCCAATGCTGATGGTACGCATTCTCGATTTTTATAGAGTTGCGTTGTGCAAGATCAGGCTGATCAACAACGCGCATGAACTCGTCTGCCTTTATTAGGTAGAAGGCGTCCTGAGCGTTGGGCGGCTGTAGTCGGACTCTCATAGCTAACGCCTGAAGTAAGCCGAGCCGCGAAGCGGCTTCGGCTGCCGCGTTGAATATCAGGTGCCTACGGAGCCCTGGGCAATTTATAGCTCATGCGGGCACGAACTGCTTCAAGCATGGACTGGAGAACCTGCGCCCCAAATCCTTTTGATACATGCCTCTGCCACTTCTCACTGCGGAGGAATCGAGGATAGGGCACGCCACTTCCACCAAACGACTCAAGCCCGGCAGTTCCATATCAGGGCCTGCCGACGCAGGTTCGGGTGATCGACCCCGACGGTCAGCTCAAATGCACGGTTTGTTACAGCCAGCACGATGACGCCCTGACTGAGCATATCGAAGCACCGTTCGCTTGCCGCCCCAGGTTCTCACGCCCCGAGACGCTTGCCATGGACACTGGGTTGGAGAATGATGTCCGTCACCGCCACACGGATCCCGTGGCCCTATCTCGCGCTGACATGGAAATGTCCTATGGTGCGCCTCGATCTGCTGCTTTTGAAAAGCCGCCCATTCGGGAACGGCTGTTTGCGTCTGTTCATACCGCCTCCCTAGGCACAGGCCCCTGCCTGTGCTGTTGCACCGTGCCAAAAGGAGTTGTCTCGTGAATGCAAGATCCAAGTGCGTTATCGCGCAAAGACCGTCGCCCCATCAAAGCCCGCCAGGGCGGACGCTGCGGCACCTGTGGATGGCCGCAGTGGCCCTGCTCGTCGCGCTCACTTCCAGTGGGGCCGTGGCGCAGGAAACCGAGAAGGTCTGGAGTACCTCCGACGCGGTCGGCAGCCCCTTCATAAGCGAGTACGAAACCCAGGAGGCCATCAAAAGGGACGTTGTGGACAACGTGCCCGATGGCCCCATGCTCAAGTTCCGGAGTGAGGACAGTTTGATCCTGAAGGATCGGACCCTCTACTGGTACGGCATAACGCCCATGCCGCCAAAGGTCGGGGAATGGGACTACTCATTCGTAATGCCCCGCGTGTTCAACGCACCTTCCATGGACAGTGCCGTCGCGCAAACGAAGGCGTACTACGACAAGGAGAGTGTCGCCACAGGGTGCGCGCCCAATACGACGGTGCTCGTGCATCCGAGCAGCCAAAGGACCTTTTGGGACGACGGCGTGACTCTGCGGCAGGAATTCTTCCCCGTCACCGTGGTCTACCAAAGCGGGTTGTCCGGTACCTGTACACCCATTACCTTCACTGGCGACAGCTATGGCATCGGCGCCGGTCGCAGTGTCGGCTGCCCCAGTTTCCTGCAATGGGATCCTCAGAAGCAGGCCTGTTCTGGCGGAGACCTGTTCGCCAGTGGCGACTCGGCCATTTACTCGGCCCCGGTGCTTGCGCGGGGACAGTGCAAAGTTGGTAATCCCTGCGACCCGTCAACCGGCGACAAGATGCAGCCGGAGACCGATTTCGATCTGGGCTGGATCAGCTTCACCCGGTACTTCCACTCACTCACTTCGACGCCGATGGGCGGGTTCGGTGACGGCTGGACGCATTCGCACAACCTGCGCCTGACCGCGGGCAAGGACCCGACCAGTTGGGACGACACCGTGCACGTCGGCCTGGTCGAAGCCGATGGTTCCCAGATTTCATTCACTCCGGTGGGCGATATCTATGAGAGCGATGACGGCCGCGGCGATCGAGCCGTCAAAGATGGCGATCAATGGTGGGTCTATCGCAGCGACCGAGTGCTGCGTTTCGACGCCGATGGCCGACTGCTGGAACAGCGCTTCGAAAGCGGGACGTCGTTGACCTATGCCTACGACGCGGCGCGTCGGCTCAGCACCATCACCCATAGCAGCGGCCGCAGTTTGGCGTTCGACTATGCCGCCTCGAACGGCGACGCCCCCATCGCGGCGATCCGCTCGTCCGGGCGGGCGCTGGCTACCTATGCCTATACGGCGGGCGGCCAGATCGAAACGGCGACCTATGCGAACTCCACGAATCGACGCTACCACTACGAGGACACGCGCTTTCCGCGCTATCTGACCGGCGTAACCATCGAGGGCGACAGGCGCTTCAGCACGTTCGTTTATGACGCCAAGGGCCGGGTGATCTCCAGTCAGCACGATGGCGGTGCCGACGGCGTGACGTTGAGCTATCCCGAAGAAGGGGGCTCCATCATCACCAATGCACTGGGGCAACAGACCACATTGGGACTAGCTAGCGCTCCCCCAAGCGAGGCGCCGCGCAAGATCAGCGACCTGACCGATAGCCGTGGTACGGCCGGAACCACGTACTACGACGAAGAGACGGACTTCCGTCGTCGCGTAGCTACCACCACCGACCGCAAAGGCATTGTGACCGAGCATGCCTACACCGAAGCCAACGATCTGGTCACCGGGGCGCCGGCACGGACCCATACGGTCACCGAGGCCAAGGGAACACCCCAGCAGCGGATCAGCGTTGCCGTAACCGATGTGGCCAGCAATCGCCCGATCTTGGCGAAGGTCGGCAACCAAGAAACCCGCATCGTGCGCAACGCCCGCCTGCAGCCGGCCAGCGTAAGCGTGCGCGACACGGTCAGTAACGAAGTTCGCACCACGACCTACGCGTACTGCGAGGCCGCTGACGTCGCAGCCAGCAACAGCCCGTGTCCTGTGCTTGGCCTATTGAAGTCGGTGGACGGTCCTCGGACCGACGTTAACGACGTCACCCGCTTCGAGTACTACGGCAGCGACGACTCGGTCTGCACGGCGACCCCGGAGCTTTGCACGTATCGCAAGGGTGATCTGCGCAAAACCATCGACGCGCTGGGCCGGGCGACGGAAATCGTGGGCTACGACCCTGACGGCCGCCCGCTGTCAGTGGTGGACACCAATGGCCTCGTCACCGACTTCACCTACAACCCGCGTGGTTGGCTCACCGCGACTAAGGTGCGTGGACCGGACGACAACTCCCAGCAAGACGACCGCATTACCGAGGTCGCCTATTACCTGGATGGCCCGGTACAAACTGTCACCTTGCCGGGACAATCGCCAGTCAACTTCGACTACGACAACGCACGCCGCTTAAATTCCATTAGCAACAGCTCAGGCGAGATAATCGACTACACGCTCGACAACGCCGGCAACATCAAGAAACAGGAGAACCGCAGCGGCAGCGGCCAACTGACCCATACCCTGTCCCGGGTCTACGACGCACTGGGACAGCTGATCACGACCAAGGACGCATCGCAGAACCCGACCGGCTTCACTTATGACGCCAATGGCAACGCCGATTTGATCACAGATGCTTTGGGCCGCAAGGCAAGCCAGTCTTACGATCCGCTCAATCGACTGTCTGCGACGTTGCAAGATGTTGGTGGATTGGCGGTGAAGACCGTCATGGAGTACAACGCGCTCGATCAGGTCACCAAGGTCACGGATCCGAAGGGGCTGAATACTGTTTATGCCTATAACGGCTTCGGCGATCAAACCAAGCTCACTAGCCCGGACACCGGCGTCACCGACTACACCTATAACGCGGCAGGTCTGCCCACGACCAAGAAGGACGCCAACGATTCCGTCGCGCATCGATACACCTACGACGCGTTGAATCGACCGACGGCGATCTTCTACACCACCGTCGGTCCGGCCGATGTCGAGTATGACTACGACACCGTCAACGCGGTCTGCACCACCGATGAAGCTTTTGCCCTGGGTCGCGTTACCGCCATGCGCGCCGAAGGTACGGAACTACAGTATTGCTATGACCGTTTCGGGCAAGTCGTCCGCAAGGTGCAGACGGTCGCCGGCAAGAGCTTCACCCTGCGCTATGCCTACAACAAGGCAGGCCTGCTTCAAGCAATTACATATCCTGATGGTGCCGTGGCCGACTATTGGCGCGACAACCTTGGCCGCATCCTGGATATTCATGTCACGCCGGCCGGCGGTGTCCGGACCAAGTTGCTCGATGGCACCATTTATCAGCCCTTTGGACCGTCGCTGGGTTGGACCTATGGCAACGGCCGCTACGTGATGATCGACTCGGATCTGGACTATCGCACCAAGTCAATCCGCGACCCGGCCAGCGGTGGTTTGTCCCTCGGCTACGTCTACAACCAGGTCGGCGAGATTAAGGAGCTGAAGGACGGCCTGCTGAGCACCAGCTTGGCGAAGTACGACTACGATGCGCTGAGCCGACTGACGGCGACCCGCGACGGCCCGACGAGTACCGCGATCGAGACCTACGAGTACGATCTGACGGGCAATCGGAAGAAATTGATTCGTGGCACAGCCCAGGAAGATTACGTCTATCCAACCACCAATCACCGCTTGGGCAGCATCAACATAGTGGGCGGCGGCACCACCAGCCGCAGCTACAACGCTGTCGGAAATACCATCGCCATCGGCGGTACGGCCAAGGAATACGCGTACAACGCCAATGACCGTCTGACCCAAGTCAAGCAAGCTAGCGTGGTTAAAGCGAACTATCGCTACAACGCGCTCGGAGAGCGTGTCGCAGTAACGAACGGCGCCACCAGCACCATTGATACCTACACGTTATACGACGAGAGCGGTAACTGGATCGGCGACTACGACGTCGATGGCGTAGCCAAGCAGCAGGCGATTTGGTTCGACGGCGTGCCGGCGGGCCTACTGTTCGGTAGCGGCTCAACGCAGTCGATCAGGTATGTTGAGACCGATCATCTAGGAACGCCACGCGCGGTCATCGACCCCACCCGGAATGTTGCGATCTGGACCTGGGATGCGAAGAACGAAGTCTTCGGCAACAGTCCTCCGAATCAAGATCCGGATCTGGACGGCGCCGCGTTCGTGTTCAACATGCGGTTCCCGGGACAACGATTCGACCCCGGCAGTGGACTCATCTACAACTACTTCCGCGACTACGATCCGACCATAGGACGCTACATCCAGAGTGATCCTATTGGTTTGAATGGAGGCATGAACACATATGCTTATGTTGCCGGGAACCCAATACGTTATTCGGACCCTAGTGGCTTGGCGGCAGTAGTGGCTCCCGTTAGCCCAGTTCTCCCAGATCTTCGATGGCTATTGGCTGGTTCGCGATTTGCGAGCCCGGTTCTTATGGCTCTTTCGATTCCGAGTGACACACCCACAAAGCAATCGAGGGTGGTACCTTATCCTGAACGGATGCGTGGAAAATATACATGTATCTGTCGAGCGGACAGAAATGGCAGAAGCGCAGATAATTGCTCAATTGATGACCAAGATTTTGCATTCGGTTATGGTGAGGGCCCTGATGTTCAGACAGCTAAGAGAGCAGCCGAAAAAAGCGCTAAAGACGCGCTAGGAGCCAAGTCTGTGCATCACGTTCAATGCAGGTGCACCTCTCCTAAGGGCGACCGCATAATTCCACACTCAAACTGAGCTCAATTGCATGACCAACTACTACTTAAGGCAGCAACTCGACTCCGCAATTGAGGAAATAAATTCCGGAAGCTGCTCCGTTGCAAAGGGTATTCTTGAGCCTCTCATAAGGCTACTAGTGCCGGAGGCGATTTATCTTTATTCGACATTTAGTGTCGCCGACTCGGAATCGGATGCCGACTTTGAAATGCGCAGCGTCTCTCTGCTGAACGACGCTGCGATGCTTGGCTATGCCCCCGCCATGTATGCTCTTGGCACGCACTATGAAAGCGGTGATGTAATAGACCGTGATATGAATCGGGCTGAAATACTCTTCAGCTCGGCCGCCGCCCAAGGACATATGCGATCGAAATTTAGATATGGATTGATTCTTCTTGACGACCAGCGGGAAAATAGTCGGGATAAGGCAAAAAGCCTGATCAGAGAGGCCGCCGAAGGAGGAGTTGAAGATGCCGCTGATTTTTTAAAGGAGTTAGAGCAGTGAGCTTTTGGCGCCGCTACCATACTTCCATCGTTGCGGCATCGCCAAAACGTCGAACCTGACTTCGCGGTGACGACGGAGCCGAGAACTGAACCGGCGACTAAGCGGTTACCACGATCGTGTGAGTCGGTCGATGATGCCGATCTGAATAAGCAAATCGCGCCCTAAAAATGTGGTGGCACATCCATCAGACTCCAGCAATTAACTGCCCCTTGGGGCTGAGAGTTGGACGGACAACTAAGGCGTTGAGGGCTGGGCTCCGTACGTCGCGGAGCTCAGCCCTTTTAGTTTGATCTGATGCGACCCCAAATCTTCAACTATATGATCAGCCGGCTTCCGTCTCAAAGATGCCGGCCAACCACGCGTACTCTGAAGTCGCCGAGCACACGGCAACTCGCTGAGCAATACGGCGCCTCAGGCGGCTAAAACAAGAAGCCCCGCACTTGGCGGGGCTTCAACACTTCAATGCGGCGAGTCGAGACCCGCCTTACGCGGGTTCAAGTCAGGCAGGCCGTTCGACGCGCAGTTGGATAAGACGGTATTTACGTTGCTATAGGGCGGAATTCATTCCGCCTTACACGGGTTAAACTTACTGAAGTCCTGCCTCAATGGAAGCAGGTACCAGACTACATGCAACTACACTATTGGCTAGGCTTAATGCGGCACCATACCCCTTGGGATCAGCGCTTTCGAACTCAACACTGACCATGTTGCCAGAGTCATCGAAATCGGATACCAAAAGACTGCGCCTCCCTTCTGTTTGAATCACATGCACCGCCCGCCCTGGGGAGGAGGCAATCCTTTCTGAGGTTGAGTTCGGCTCAGTGCCGAATTTGCCAACAGCAATTTTCAACTCCGCGCCGTAAGCCAACAATTCGCCAACCGTGGGATAACCGCGCATACCATTACGAAGCGCGCCGCGAATGATGCCCGCGTCCTTTAGGCAAACTCCATAGTACGTGCTCACCGGATATAGGCTCGTCGAAAGCAACTCCCTGCTTGTCAGGCGGGTGCTCGCTGACCGCTCACCCTTAACCTCCTGATTATCAGAGTTAGGCTTGGTGCAACCAGACAGGAGCAACACGGCACCTATCACGATGTACTGGATCAATTGCATTCGCATTCCTCGACGTTCCACCTTTCAAGCAGTCTCGCTATATCCCACGCCGAAACGCTGAACGCAGGCACCGTGCTGTAATCAGTTCCCATTACTGTTGGCCTCTCTTTCCGGGGGGCCAAATTGTCAGGGTGCCCTAACAAATCATGTCCCACCTCGTGACCAAACGTGCTCCAATCGAAGCTGTTCCAATAATGACCTCCTTCTTACACACAACCTTTCCGTGTTTGTTGAACCGACAACTTCCCAACTTGCGAAAACAGCGGTGCCATACATGTACTCATGCGAGAGGTCAGATCCGCTGCACCACATGGGATATGGAGGAGAGTTGATCATGACGGGCCGACCAACAACTGCCAGAACCTTGTCCTCCGTTTCGCCGATTGAAATGCGTGAAACCCATTCTGAGTAATGAGCTACGTGATGCCACCACCAGCTTATGTATCCAGTAGCCGCAACTCCTAGAACCAGGGCGATCATCTTAGTAGCGAGTTTCACGTGCGATGACCCTCTATTTAGCGCTTAACGCCTGAGTTAAGCCGAGCCGTGAAGCGCCTTCAGTCGGAGAAAGACGCCAAATCCGAGCGCACTACCCGGAAAGCGCGGCCAGCACAATAATGCCAATGGATACGGCAGCCACGCTGAGGAGCAGCAGCCACTCACGGGTGTTGAAGTTTAGCAATGGGAAGCTGGTGGGATTAAAAAGAGAGCGTAAGACCGGCTTGCCAACCCGACGGTAGTGCAGAGCGAAGACAGCATTGCCCGCAACTACGGAGAAAGCGAAGAATAGAACTATGAGTGCAGTCTGGATGTCAGGCATGGCGGTGAAAGCTTCTTCAAATCGCTGCAGAACGTTTTGCATTTGGAGCTACCAGGATTTAGTGGACAGGAGCTAGCATCCGAGCTCGTGGCTGGGGTGGTAATCGCCACAAGGCTATTGCTGGGGCTCATTTGTGAGCCGCGAGACGGCTTCGGCTCAAACGGGCTCAGACCGGTGAAACTCCCACAAAAAGATTCATGGCTGCAATGTAACCAAAGGCGAGCACAGCAGCTCCTACACAGACATGCGCGATGTTGTGGGCCATTGCGCGAGATGCGCCGTCCGATTGGCGCTGGAACAGCATTGCCTTGTGTACCTGATAGAGCGCAGCGGCCGAGCCGACCAGGAGTAACACACCAAGAGTAAACGCCACCGGGTGGTTGGCGATGAGATACCCCTCAAGATATTTGCCGTGGTTCGCGACTGCAGCCTCCCACGTCGGCGGCAGCGACTTGCCATCGAGATCAAGGCTTGCGATTGGCTCGGCCGCAATAAAAGCGACGACCGTAACGAAGCCTGCGAACAGCGGGAACCACAGCGCCAATTCCAGGATGTAGATCAAAGGGAATTTGAACTTCTTGAGCATGTGGGGTCTCATCCTTGAATTAAGCCGAGCCGCGAAGCGGCTTCGGCTTGAATGAATTGCCAAGTGCGCGCTTAGTCACCGATGAACCAAATATAGGTATGCACCATCTCAGCTCCTTCCAACAGCCGCATGATGGCCTGTAGATGCTCACGTGGTCTTGCGTCAGTAATCTCAGGTAACAATAGACGCAGCTCCATTAGTAGTACGGAAAGCTGTTGCTGATTGAAGCAGGCATCCCCCGCTGGATCAATATACCGTAGACAGACACTGCTGGATTGGCGGTAGAAAACTCTACTGAGCTTGCTGAGCGCGCCGTTATCTTCGACGACCCCGAGAACTTTCCCTTGTTCATCTTTCCAAAAGACATCTATGCCCATACATGCACCTAATGCCTGAATCGAGGCGAGCCGCGAAGCGGCTTCGGCTTGGATGAATTGTCAGCCCCGCTTGGTGAAGCGAACAGGCGGACGACTGGAGTCGCTCCCTTCTGGAGCCATTTCAGGCGCAGGGCGAATCTGCCAGCCTTGTTCCGATGCCCACTGCTTGAGCTGATTGTGCTCGATCAGTGGGCTGTCAAACGATTGTGGGTTTGGCTCAACCGAAGGGAATGCTAAAGCGACTTGTGCATAAGGCACAACGAGGTCGTTCCCTCCGCACTCATTCAAATCCCTTTCTAATACGGAAAGCCATCTCGGCGCGTTGCTCCGCCACCTTTCCCGTTTTTCAGTCATATCGAACTGTCCATTCAACGTTAACGCCCGAATAGAGCCGAGCCGCGAAGCGGCTTCGGCCTGAATAAGTTATTAGACCTCCACCCGCTCCTCGCCAAAATGAACATCTCTGCTCCCACGATCAATCTTAAACTGGGCTAATCCTGGGTAGGGGCGCGCAGTACGTTCTGCGTCGTGATACTCAACCCGGTATGTCGTGTAGGAAAGGTCCATGAGTGGGCCGCTTTGAACTAGTACAACCCCCTCCTGAGATCGATAGCTCGGCATCAGGCCATCGCGAACTGATGAGAATACATAGTTGATGGATCGCGTCAGCTCCAGCATCAGGTCGCACACGAGCGCGACGTGGTAGTCAAAGCTATCGCCAAGTTTCCGATAGAGGACTGGGTCCCATTGCGGAATCTTGTAGAACTTCTCCGTCTGAAACGACGTTTCCCACCTGGGCGCGGCATGCTCTTTGAAAGTCATGCAGAAGTCCTGAGCGACAAGCCGGAAATTGACAAAGGCGGACTCAATAGCAGGATATCGTCCTGGCCAGTGCCTTGAGAGAAGCCAGGCTCTTATATCTTCAAGCGCTTGGAGGAGTTCCTTATCGATCGACGGCTGGCCGTTACACAGAATTGGAGAGGCACGGTTAAGCCAATTGTCAAGATCAATGCGCAACGCCCAGTCATCGGTGATCCCTGCATAGAATTCGTCATCGCGCTGTTTCGCAGTGTCGAATCCTAGCTGGCTTCTTACCCAGTCTTCATGAGTTCTTCTGAGGGTGACGAGTCTCTCAACCGAGAAGGCAAGGTACTGATCGTCGATCTGCTTGTGATGTATGTTGCATAAGAGGATCAAGTTTGCGTACTTGTCACGCTGCTCCTGCGTTAGCGGGGAATCGCCACGAGGGCCATCCTGGCTGGAAGCAACAATGTGACATGCCTCTCCAACAACTGATTCATCGTCCGTCTCACTTGCGTCCATAACCAGCTCATTGCGACAGATTGCGCACCTGTTCGCGGCCCGTCCCCACAGCATCTTTTGCGTCTTTACAGAAATCGACATGATCTGCAGAGGTCCGATGTCTAAGTTGTGCCGAGCCGCGAAGCGGCTTCGGCTTGAATGAATTGTTAGGCCTCACCCGTACCCTGCTTATTGCGGCCTTTGGCATCAAAGTTTTTGATGCATGCCAAGCACGGAAGATTCAAGTATGAGAAGAGCTGGAAGTAGGTTGATATTGCTAGATCGATAGCATCATGGGCCTCTTGCTCGGCGTCAAAGTCTACGGCTTCGTCTTTCCTGCCTCGCTTATGCTTGACCGAGTTTTTGGCATCGAACATGCGGTTATGAATCCACCTTTCCGCTCCGGCTCGTTCTTCGGGCGAGGCCGGCGAGGAAAAGGTAAGAAAGGCATCCTTAAATTGGTCGGCTGCAGCCCTTTGACCGTTGGACGCCGAAGGTGGCATCGCTCGAACGTAGACAGCGAGCACTTCCTCCGCAGCACCTCCAAGGTGCAGAGCCGCGTAATACGAGTCGCCACGCATATAGAGCTCGATTGCTCGCTCCAGAAGCTCCAGCGCGACTGTGTACTTTGGAACGATTGCGAAAGTGTTCATGCGAGGTCAGCCGCCTAAATTGGGCCGATCCGCGAGCGGCTTCGGCTTGAGTCAGCAGGAACAGATAGAGCGTCTATGAAACCCGGGCGATTCAGCTCGCGGACGGCCTCACCGCCATTGGGGCCAGGTTTCGGGACCGCGGCCTAGTGGCATGCGCACCAGCCCAAACGACGGCGCTGCTGGTACTCAGAAGGGCAGTTACCTCGGCTATCGCCGCTCTCAGACGGCCGACGCCCACAGTGCGCGATCATGGGGGAAGCCTGCAACTTTCTGGCTGCTGCGGCCAAAGAGCATCGGAACCACACCTAGTAGCAGTGCGGTGCCTAAGCGTGGCTGTCGTCGAGGACTTCAAGTGCAGCATCTGCTGTGGGTCGGCGCGGATCCCGCAGAGGTCGGCCCGGCGGCGACATGCACTTTGCTGCTGTTGCCGCTCATTTGGTGACTGGGGCGACCGCCGTCGGCGCCGTTAGGATTGGCTAGCTGCAACTCAAGTCATGCACGACCGTTCCACAGCAAAAGAATCGGCCGGCGCGGGGTTCCGGAATTGCTCAGCTAAAACTTCTTCTTCCAGTTTGTCGAGAAGTTCAGTGCAACCAGCATGTCAAAAGGGGTGCAGCTAATCGCGCCAACTCGGTCGCAGGCATCCGGGATAGTGCGTTTGTGGGGAGCGCTCTCACTGCCCGCCTTACCTTCAAGTGTCACAACGCGTCGCAGATCGGCCGCACTCAACGCGTGAGCGATTAGAAACGGGTCGCGTGCAATCTTTTGCGTGTCAACATCTGTCAAATTAGGGCCGTATCCCACATCGAGAACGTGCTGGACTAGGTCAATGTCGACCGCGCTAGGCAGGAGAATGTTCTTCTTATTTTCTGGTGTGTTTACCCAATCATACAGGGCATCATTTTCACCATCATTGGTGCCGGCCTTGAGCTCTTCAAATATCTCAATCGGCATCTTCACGGCCCCAGATGCGCAGTGGTGCGCTAACCACGCCCAGAATTCTGGAACCCACTCAAATCTATAATAGGTTCTGGCGGCGCTTATCAAAACGTTGGCATCAACAAGATAGATCATGCCGCGCGACCTATTGTACTCAGTAAGGTGGCGACATTCCGTGGGGCCACCCCCAGCACGCGGCCGGCCTTAGTAGGGGTAATATTGCCCTCTAGTAGTCCGCGATTAATCGCCCGCATCAAGCCTTGCCCCACCCTATGCCGTTTGACGACGTAGTAGCTTGGGCCGGATTTTTTAGCCTTGGCGCGCGCTTTCTTTTCTTCCCTGGCTACTAGCCATTCCCGCTTGAAGCGATCAGCTAAAGTGGTCCAATCGTTTTCTGTAAGAATTTTCGCGCGAAAGAGGCGGTAGGTAACCAGCGCGCGACTGAGGTTTCGCGCGAGTGCAAACTCCGTAATGACTCTTGCCGCATCGTCGATGCTGGAATTTCCAGGCAGCACCAATGTAGCCAAATCGTCTGGTGGAAGTAACATTCCGCTTGCGACATCGTTGCAGAATTTCTCGATCGCGCCCTCTAGCATGCCTCCACTTACCCCAGTCTCGCCAAGGCCTATATGGCAAAGCTCATGCAACAATGTGAAGACCCATGCAGAATGGGCATCTTTATCGTTGATAACTATAAAAGGTGCGATCGGATCAGAAAGTGCATACCCCCTAAACGCATTCGGGCTTATTGTAGAAGTGTGGTGGCCCAAGTCGCCTATCAGAAGAACAAACACGCCGCTGCGCTCCACCAAGTCGCGAACGTACTGAAACGCGGAATCGACATCAGGCTTGGCGCGGAATAACCCCAGATCAAAGCCGATCAGCTTGGATAGCTTAGATATTGTTCCAATCAAGCCATCTTTATTGGATAGCGCTCCGGTGACAACGTTGCTCTCGTGGTCTTCACGCTCTAAGAGGTCGCGCAATAGGGATTGACGAGCTTTAACGTCGCGAATAAGTGCATCGATTTGCGGCTCTTCGTCCGTGGACTTCTCTGGGGTCGTTCGAAAATCCGCACCCCGGTCCTCTTGTACAGGGGGAGAGCGTAAATAAAAAGAAATGAGTGGCCGGTGGTAGACTTTTGCCATCCGCACGAGGAGTGGGCGTGTGGGATCATCCTCTCCTTCCTCGAGCCGTTTAAGACGGTCTGCGCTAGCGGATTTCTTTGTTGCGCCAAGGCCTATTTTCTTGGCGGCACGTTCTACCGAGAGGCCGGAAGATTCTCTGGCCCACCTCAAAATTGCGGGATTTATCTTGCCCATATGCTGAGCCTGCATTTGTTCGCGCTCCCTCGCATTGTACAGATGCCATGTAGGAAGACGTAAATTAGCCTTCGCAACGGCCACGCTGGCTTAAGGTTGATCCCATCCACCATGCCTCCTTGGCGAAATCTATGTTAATCGGATGCCGCGCGGCAGACACAATGAGGATTGAGACTCTCACCGCCCGCGACGGCCGGTCGCAGCCCGTGAGATCGCTGGACCTGCCATGCCGTGCATGGCCACCGCAATGCATACGCCGCTTACGCTTGGGCCAACTCGGCCCAAAACGACTTCAAGGATCGCGCACATCATCGTGCTGGAGCGGTAGGCCTGGGCCGCGGTGGCGGCTGCCGCGCAAGTAGGCCGACGGCTGGGGAGCCTGCACCGGACTGTACCTGCGCCATTTCGGCATCGGCCGCTGCGTCAACATGCGCAGCCAGTCCGAGGCGGTTCGGTGGATGGCGCGGGTGGGCGACCCGGTAGACGACTCTCCATCTCCGCGCCTGTGGTTTCGGAGAGTGGGCGTGGCGTTCTGGTTGACCTGTTGATCGCCGAAAAACTCGCAAAAAAGTCCACGGCTAACCCATTGATTTACAAGACCCAAAAAAACAGGCCTTTGGTTCCGAGACCACAGGAAGGGAGAAGGAGAGGAAATATCGGGCTATTTCCGGGTCGAAACCGGCCTTGCGCCGACTCTCCGAAACCACAGGCTATTGCAGAAATAGCCGGAAATAAGGCGTTTTTTCGTATCACTGCACGGGGTCAAAAAACGGTTCGACGCGGCACAGTGGTGGGCCCACCAGGATTCGAACCTGGAACCAAAGGATTATGAGTCCTCTGCTCTAACCGTTGAGCTATAGGCCCGCGCGAGCGCAGATTCTAATGGTTGCGAGGGGCGGGCGTAAGCCGCGGGCGGCGCGGACGCAAGGGCCGGGACGAATTTCCCGGCCGTTTCTGTGGCGGATCTGTGCACTTGCGAGCCCGTGCAACATGAGAGGCCGGCCGGGCAAGACCGCGACCGGCCGGCTCTGCGTGGATCGACTCAGCGATCGACTCGCATCGATTCCTTTATCGCTCCACCCTCACCGCCCTGCACTCATCGAATACGGCCGCAACTTAGGATCACTGGCCCATTGCTTGTTCGGCTGCGCCTGCATGGTGAAACGCAGCTCTCCACCGGCGACGATCTCTTCGTGGCGCAGGAAGCTGCGATTCAACGGCTGCCCATTGAGCGTCGCCGACCCGATATAAGTGTGCCCTTCGTCCAGGCCCTCGGCGATCACGCTGAAGCGCTTGCCGTTAGGCAGGTTGAGGGTGGCGCGCGGCAGGAACGGCCGGCCGATGGCGTATTCGTTGCTGGCCGGAGCCACCGGGTAGAAGCCCAGGGCGGTGAAGACGTACCAGGCCGACATCTGGCCGAGGTCGTCGTTGCCGGCCAGGCCGTCGGGGCGTGGGGCGTATTGGGTCGCCATGATCTGCTTCAGCCGCTCCTGGGTGCGCCAGGGCTGGCCGGCGTAGCCGTACAGATAGGCGACGTGGTGGCTGGGTTCGTTGCCGTGGGCGTACCAGCCGATCAGGCCGGTGATGTCTTCCATGTGCTCGAAGATTTTCGGATCGACCTTGGCGTCGAAGACTTGGTCGAGCTTGTCCACCAGCTTGGCGTCGCCGCCGAGCGAGCGGCTCAGGCCGGCGACGTCCTGCGGCACGTACCATGAGTATTGCCAGGCGTTGCCTTCGGTGTAGTCGCTGCCGTAGCCGCTGACGGTGGGGTCGAAGGGCTCGCGGAAGCTGCCGTCGCGCTTGCGCGCGCGCATGAATCCGGTCTTCGCGTCGAAGGCGTGTTTCCAGTTGCCGGCGCGTTTTTCGAACGTCGCGGCGATGTCCCTGCGGCCCATATCGGCGGCCACCCGCGAGATCGTCCAGTCGTCGAACGCGTATTCGAGCGTCTTCGACGCCGCCTCGCCTTCTTCGTCGATCGGCACGTAGCCCAGCTCCATGTACTGGGCGATGCCGTCGTACGGGCCGTAGCTGGCGCTGGCGACCATGGCGTCCAGCGCTTCCTTCGTGTCGTAACCGCGGATGCCTTTCATGTAGGCGTCGGCGATCACCGGCACGGCGTGGTAGCCGACCATGCACCAGGTTTCCTGCCCGTGGAAGGCCCACACCGGCAGGATGCCGTAGGGGCTGTCGCGACGCGAAGCCAGCAGCGAATTGACGAAGTCGTTGTTGCGTTGCTCGGGCTGCACCAGGGTCAGCAGCGGATGCAGCGCGCGATAGGTGTCCCACAGCGAGAACGTGGAGTGATAGCGAAAGCCCTTCGCTTCGTGCACGGCATTGTCCGGGCCGCGGTAACGGCCGTCGCTGTCCATGAACAGGCTCGGGCCCATCAGCGTGTGATACAGCGCAGTGTAGAAGCTCTTGCGCATCGGTTCGGGCGCGTCGGCGTCGATCGCGGACAAGGCCTGCGACCAGCTCTCGCGCGCCTTCGCGCGCACGCCGTCGAAATCGAAGCCGGGTACTTCCGCGTCCAGATTGGCGATGGCGCTGTCTTCGCTGACCGGCGAGATGGCGACCTTGACGATCAGGTCCTTGCCCTCGGCCTGCTTGAAATCGAAGCTGCCGACGATCTGCCGGCCTTCGATCTGCGCGCGCTTGCTCGGATCTTTTTCGCCCGGCGGCGGGAAGCCTTTGTAGACGACATCGGCCTCGGTGTCGTTGAAGCTGTGGCCGCTGAGCGGACGCGAAAAGCGCATCGCGAAATACAGTTGTCGGCCCGGCGCCCAGCCGCGGGTTTCGCGCAAGCCGGTGACGGTGCCGTCGGCGCGCAGGCGCAGGCGCGACCACAGCACCTTGCCGGGGTAGTCGTACATGCTCGTGCGCAGGTCGATCAGCACGTGCGCGGCCTGCCCTTTCGGGTAGCGATAGCGATGCACGCCGACGCGCTCGCTGGCAGTGAGTTCGGCGCGGATCTTGTAGTCGTCGAGGGTGACCGCGTAATAGCCGGGCTGCGCCACTTCGTTGTCGTGGCGGAAGCTGGAGCGATAGCCGCTGCGCGCGATCTTGGAGTCGCCGCGTTCGAGCTTGACCTCGCCGGCGATCGGCATCAGCAGCACGTCGCCCAGGTCGGAATGGCCGGTGCCGGAGAAGTGCGTGTGCGAGAAGCCGACGATGCTGCTGTCGCTGTAGCGATAGCCCGCGGCCCAGCCGTAGGCCTCCTTGCGCGGCTTGATCTCGGTGTCGGGGCTGAGCTGGATCATGCCGAAGGGCACGGTCGCGCCGGGGAAGGTGTGACCTTCGCCGCCGGTGCCGATGAAGGGATCGACCGCCTCGAAGGCGCGCCGGCCAGCCTCGCCCGCGGGGGCGGCGACGGCGCTCCAGGCGCAGAGGCCGAGCGCCAGGGCACCGATCCGGCGCAACCAGGGTCGGGCGTAGGTCGCGCGCGGGGCGCCGGGGGCGATAGAAGGCTGGGTCGGCCGGGTCATCCAGGGCACTCCGTCTGATACAAAGCGGGGGAAGGCTGGGAACAGGGGAAGCGGCCGGCCGTCGCTGGGTTTTGCGCGGGCCGACACTTTTAGATCGTTCTAAATCAGGGCAAGCTAACACGGGCCCCGGCCGCGTTCATGCTGCATTGCAGAATGCAGGGACGGGGCCTAAGCCGCAGGATGACGGCATTTAGAACGATCCAAAAGCACGCGACCACGCCCTGCCATGCGTCCCGACCGTCCATTGTTTGCGAGGTGTCATTGATGAACGACGCGCCCGCCCCCCGAGGCCGGGTCACCCTGGCCGATATCGCCCGGGCCTGCGGCCTGTCGCGCGCGACGGTTTCGCTGGTCCTGCGCGGCAGCCCGCTGGTCCATTCCGACACCCGCGCCCGGGTCGAAGCCGAGCTCAAGCGCCAAGGCTACGTCTATCACCGAGGCGCCGCCAATCTGCGCCGCAAGGTGTCCACCGGCGTGGCCCTGGTGATCAACGACCTGTCCAACCCGTTCTTCGCCGAATTCGCCGCCGGCGTGGACGAATGGCTGGCCACGGCCGGCTTCGTCACCTTGCTGGGCAGCACCAACGAGTCGGTCGAACGCCAACAGGCGGTGCTGACCTCGCTGATGGAGCACGATCCGGCGGGCATCATCCTGTCGCCCGCCGAAGGCAGCGACGGGGCGCGGGTGCGCCAGCAGATCGGCGAACGCACGCCGGTGCTGGTGTTCAACCGCGAGCTCGACGGCACCGCGTGGGACTTCCTCGCCCTGGACAACACCCACGGCGCGCGTCTGGCGACGCGGCATCTGCTCGATCGCGGCCATCGCCGCATCGCCTTCTTCGGCGGCCATCGCGATTCGTCCTCGTGCCGGCAACGCCGCCAGGGCTATCGCGAGGCGCTGGCCGAAGCCGGGGTGGAGCCCGAGCCGCAGTGGCTGGTCGAATGCGCCCCCACTCGCCTTGAAGCCGCGCAGCAGACCGGCGCGCTGTTCGTGCGCGATCCGGCGCCGACCGCGGCGGTTTGCTACAACGACGCGGTCGCGCTCGGGCTGATGGCCGGACTGGTGGCGCGCGGACGCCGCGCCGGCGGCGACTTCGCCGTGGTCGGATTCGACGACATTCCCGAAGCCTCTGTCGCCTCGCCCACGCTCACCACGATCGCGGTCGATCCGCGCGCGCGCGGCCGCCAGGCCGCCGAATTGATCCTCAAGCGTCTGCGCGAACCCGAGCTGCCGCACGCCCACACCGTTGCCCCCGTCCGGCTGCAGGCACGCAGCAGCAGCGAGGTGCTTGTTCCGCCGCCCGGAGAGTCCGCATGAGTCGTCGCGACATGTCCTACACCGCCGCGCTCGCGGTGGTGACCATCATCTTCTTCACCTGGGGCGGACTGACCAGCCTCAACGACGTGCTGATCCCGCATCTCAAAGCCGTGTTCCAGATGAACTACGCGCAGTCGATGCTGATCCAGTCGACCTTCTTCGGCGCCTACTTCCTGATGTCGCTGCCGGCCAGCAAGGTGGTGGCGAAGTTCGGCTACAAGAACAGCATCGTGATCGGCCTGATCGTCGCCGCCATCGGCGCGGCGATGTTCTTTCCGGCCGCGCGCATTCCCTCGTATCCGCTGTTCCTGGGCGCGCTGTTCGTGCTCGCCAGCGGCATCACCCTGCTGCAGGTCTCGGCCAACCCCTACATCAGCCTCCTCGGCGATCCGGCCGGCGCACCCAGCCGCCTGAACCTGGCGCAGGCGCTCAATTCGCTGGGTACCACGGTGTTTCCGTACGTGATCGGCCCGCTGATCCTGTCCGGCACCGTGCTCACGCTGGACGAACTGGCGGCCAAGCCGGTCGCCGAGCAGATCGCCTACCGCGCGCACGAAGCCGCGTCGGTGCAGATGCCGTACATGATCATCGCCGGCTGCCTGCTGCTGCTCGCGGTGTTCGTCTACACCATGCGCATCCCGTCGCTGGTCGAGGCCACCGAGAGCGCCGATCCGGTGCATCACAGCTTTACCGAGGTGCTGAGCCAGAAGCATCTGTTCTTCGGCGTGATCGCGATCTTCGTCTATGTCGGCGCCGAGGTTTCGATCGGCAGCTTCCTGATCAACTACATCTCCGCGCCCGAGATCGGCAACCTCGATCACGCCATCGCCAGCAAGTACCTGGCGTATTACTGGGGCGGCGCGATGGTCGGCCGCTTCATCGGCGCGGCGCTGTTGCGCGTGGCCGATGCGCGCAAGCTGCTGGCCCTGTTCGCCGTCGCGGTGATCGCGCTGCTGGCGGTGACGATGTCCACCAAGGGTTCGATCGCGATGTACGCGGTGCTGTCGATCGGCCTGTTCAACTCGATCATGTTCCCGACCATCTTCACCATCGCCATCGAGCGCCTCGGCCCGATGACCAGCAAGGCCTCCAGCCTGCTGATCATGGGCATCGTCGGCGGCGCGGTGATTCCGCTGGCGCAGGGCGCGCTGTCGGACGTCATCGGCGTGCAGCACTCGTTCGTGATTCCGCTGGTGTGTTACGTCTTCATCGTCTGGTACGGCCTGAGCGGTTCGCGCATCCGCGCAGGACAAGGCCAGCACACCAGCACGCAAGCTTCAGGAGTGATGCATTGATGTCCGCTGCACCGCCGGCCGCCGCCGCCGCCGCCCACGCCGCCATCGTCTGCTTCGGCGAGGCGTTGATCGATTTTCTCGCACGTCCGGCCACCGCCGCGGGCGAGCCGCGCCATTTCGTCGAATACGCCGGCGGCGCGCCGGCCAATGTCGCCGTCGCCGCCGCGCGCCTGGGCGGCAACGCACGCTTCCTGGGCATGCTGGGCCAGGACATGTTCGGCGATTTCCTCGCCGAGCAGTTCGACCACTATGGCGTGGACACGCGCCACATCCTGCGTACGGATGAAGCCAAGACCGCGCTGGCCTTCGTTTCGCTCGACGGCGACGGCGAGCGCAGCTTCAGTTTCTACCGCCCGCCCGCCGCCGACCTGCTGTTCCGCGATTCGGACTTCCGCGCCGACAGTTTCAACGGCGCCGGCGTGTTCCACGTGTGCTCCAACAGCCTGACCGAAGAAGCGATCGCCGCGACCACGCTGGCGGGCATGCGCCGCGCGCGCATGGCCGGCGCGCTGGTGAGCATGGACATGAATCTGCGGCCGTCGCTGTGGCCGGCCGACGTCGACCCCGCGCCGCGATTGCTGGCGGCATTGCTGGAAGCCGACCTGATCAAGCTGTGCGGCAGCGAGTTCGAATTCCTCGCCCGCCACCTGGGCGGCGAAGAAGCCGCCTTGCAGCGGCTGTGGCACGGATACGCGACCTGCGTGCTGATCACCGACGGCGCCACCCCGATCCGCTGGTTCACCCGCACCCGCCGCGGCGAAGCGGCGACCTTCCGGGTCGCGCCCAGCGACACCACCGGCGCCGGCGATGCGTTCGTCGGCGGCCTGTTGCAGCGCCTGGCCAGTCTGGGCGTGAGCGCGGCCAATTTCGCCGATTTCCTGCAGCGCGAAGACGACTTCGTCGGTGCGCTGCGCTATGCCGCCGCGGCCGGCGCGCTCGCCACGACCCGCCACGGCGCGTTCGCGGCGATGCCCAGCGCGGCCGATGTCGAACGACTGATGCAGGAACAATCATGAATCTTCCGTTGCACCCGCTGCCCGATTTCCGCGATGCCGAAGTGTTGCGCGCGCACGTCCAGGACACGATGGCGTTCTACGACCCGGTCGCGCTCGACCCGGACGGCGGCTTCTTCCATTACTTCCGCGACGACGGCACGGTGTACGAGGCCTCGCACCGTCACCTCGTCAGCAGCACGCGTTTCGTCTTCAACTACGCGATGGCGGCGATCGAGTTCGGCCGCGACGATTACCGCGAACGCGCCCGCCACGGCCTGCGTTATCTGCGCGAGAAACACCGCAACGCGCAGACCGGCGGTTACGCCTGGACGATCCGCGACGGCGCGCCCGAAGACCGCATGAACCACTGCTACGGCGGCGCGTTCGTGCTGCTGGCCTATTCAACCGCGCTCAAGGCCGACATCGCCGAAGCCGCCGCGTGGATGGACGAAACCTGGGAGCTGCTGGAAACGCGCTTCTGGGAGCCGCAGCACGGCCTGTACCGCGACGAAGCCGACGCCGACTGGAACTTCAGCGATTACCGCGGCCAGAACGCCAACATGCACATGTGCGAGGCGATGCTGGCGGCGTTCGAGGCCTCCGGTCAGGCGCGCTATCTCGACCGCGCGCTGACCCTGGCGCAGAACATGACCCAGCGTCAGGCGGCGAAGGCCGACGGCCTGGTGTGGGAACACTACGATCGCGACTGGAACATCGACTGGGATTATCACCGCGACGATCCCAAGCACTTGTTCCGCCCCTGGGGTTTCCAGCCCGGCCATCAGACCGAATGGGCGAAGCTGCTGTTGATCCTCGATCGCCACCTGAGCGCGCGCGGCGACGCGCCGGACTGGCTGGTGCCGACGGCGCGGCATTTGTTCGACGTCGCCATCGCGCGTTCGTGGGACGACGAATTCGGCGGGCTGGTCTACGGCTTCGCGCCGGACGGCTCGGTCTGCGACGACGACAAATACTTCTGGGTCCAGGCCGAATCGCTGGCGACCGCCGCGCTGCTGGGCGCGCGCACTGGCGACAACCTGTACTGGCAGTGGTACGACAAGCTGTGGGCATATGCGTGGCAGCACATGGTCGATCATCGCTACGGCGCGTGGTATCGCATCCTCGATCGCCACAACCGCAAGTACGACGACGAAAAGAGTCCGGCCGGCAAGACCGATTACCACACCATGGGCGCGTGCTTTGAGGTGATGCGCCTGTTGCGGGCGGGCTGATTCGCCCGCGTTGCCGTTGCCGGTCCTCCCGGCCGGCGGCGCAACGCCGCATTCATTCGCCGCCGGCGCGGCATGACGCCCGTCATGCCGCGACGCTGACGCGCGTACGCGGCGCGCTAACGTACCCAGGCCTATTCTGCCGGCTCCTTTCACCGGAGGGTGGGCATGGACATTCAACAGATCGCCGATCGTTACGTCGCCTTGTGTCGCGAAGGCAAGCACGAACAGATCACCCGCGAGCTTTACGCGGAAGACGCCTCCAGCGTCGAGGCACCCGGTCACGAAGACGGCCCCCTGGGCAATGTCAAAGGGCGCGAGGCGATCCTGGCCAAAGGCCGCGCGTTCCAGGACGACGTGATCGAAGTGCACGGCAGCTGGTGCAGCGATCCGGTCGTCGGCGGCAACTGGTTCAGCCTCGCGATGAGCATCGATGCGACCTACAAGAGCATGGGCCGCATGCCCATGGCCGAAGTCGCGGTGTATCAGGTGCGAGGCGGCAAGATCGTGCACGAGCAGTTCTTCTACGGCTGAGTCGTTCGGCGCGGAGCCGGACTGCGGGATCGCTGCGGCGGTCTCGCGGCCCGCATCGATCAGCGCATCGAGGTCACGCCGGCCCAGATCGCGCCCATCAACAGCGCGCTGACCGGCGCGACCAATAGCGCGAGCACCGGCAACAGCGCCACGGCGATGACCAGGGCGAGTACGTTCGAGGCCATCGGCCGGCCGGCGCGCATGCGTTGTTGGATCGCTTTGCCTTGCAGCAACGCCGCCAGCGCCGTCATCAGCAGCGGTTGCGCCAGCCACGCACCCAGCCATAACGGCACCGGCGCGATATGCAGGATGCGCGAGCCGATCAACAACGCGGTCAGCATCGCTGTCGTCAACACGGGACCGATCAACAAGGCCACCGCCCACGCGGTGCCGCGCTGCTTCTGCGCGGCGTAGTTCAAGGCGATCACGACGGTGCCGGCGAAGACGCTGCCCACGACGCTGGCCAGAGCGATCGCGGGCAGGCCGAACATGCCGCGCTCTTCGTCGGCGGCATCTGGCCGCTGGATATTCGCGGCGGGCGGGCGATACGGATCGATGTCGCTCACTGCATCGTCTCCCGATACGGACGCGACATTATCCGACGACGCGATCGGCGCAGCCATTCGCTTCGACCGGCGGATGCATGAAAAGCGACCGGCTCACGCCGAAGATTCGACCAAGCCGATCACGGTGAACGTCAACATCAGGATCAACGGAAACATGACCGCGAACAGCACGAACGCCAACGCGACCAGCACCGCGTGCCACAGCGACCGCGCCGGCACGCCCGCGGCCGCCTGCGCGCGGATCGCGCCGCCTTGCGCCCAATCGGCGAACAGGCAGGCCGCCGCCGGCAGCAGCACCAGATAGCTCAACACCACGGTGATGCGCTGCGCGCCCTGCGCGTTGAACACGTAGCCGAGCGCGCTGATGGCGGCGAACGCCAGCACCGGCACGATCACCAGCCGCAGCACCCAGGCCGTGCCGCGCCGGCCCAGCGCAACGTAGTTCATCGACATCAGCCAGACGCCGGCCAATACGCTGCCGATCACGCTGGCCACGGCGATGGCGATCAGGCCGAACAAGGGCCGGTTGTGCGCGGTCGCGCCGTCTTTGCCGTCCGGCGCCCGATAGGGACTGGGTCCATCCATTCGCCATCTCCGTCATCTATCGAGCGCGAGGGTCGCGTATGCGCGTGGCCACAGCGCGATTGGCGCGCGGGAAGCACGCCGCCGCTTGCCTTCACCGAGCATACCCGTCCCGGCAGAACGAAACCGGCCGATGCAGCACCTGCTCCGACTGGACGCCTTCGACGCAACACCTTCGACGCAGCGGTACGACTCGACACAGCAGATCGCTCGCGCAGCCCGCGAGCGACCCGGCTCAGCTCATTTCGAAACCGAATCCGTAGATGGCGATGGCGACCAAGCCCAGCAGCGCCGCCAACAGCACCAGCGCGACCAGCACGCCGACACCGGCGGCGACCCAGTTGGAACGCATCGGCAATCCAGCCGAGACCCGCGCGGCGATCGTGTCGCCCTGGGTGTGCTTCATCCAGTAACCGACCGCGAGCATCTGCGGGATCAGATAGACGATGCCGGGCACCTGCTCGGGCAGCAGCATCGACAGCGCCACCACCACGACCATGCCCGCCAGCCCAGCCCAGCGCACCTTGCGCGCCAGATCGAACTGGCCCAGCGCGGCGTGATTCATCGCCAGCACCCAGCCGCCGGCGAGCGCCGACCCCAGGAAGGTCGCGACGTAGATTCCGCTGGTACGGAACAAGGGGCGGCCGGTATCGGCGACCGCGTCCACCACGGCGGCGGCGGGGGCTTCGTAGGGGTTGTTTGAGTCCATTCCTTGCTCTCCTGATAGTCCTCGCGTGATTACGCGAGATAGATATTGGTATCCCGACTAACCGCCCGGCGGCCGGACGTTGCCTTCGTGCGTGACAGATCGTCCCGATTGTGCGTGCCAAAACCTTCAGCAATGCCACACCGACGCACCGTCACTTCACCTACCTGTAATGACATGCGAACCAAGGGCAAACAGCACCAGCCACAACACCAGCGTTACCCAAACTCCAGCGATCAAGCCCGCGCTTACTAACCACGAACGCATCGGCAACTTGGCGCGATAACGGGCATTCAATTCCTTGCCCTGCAAACAATAAGCCAGGGCGCCGACGACCATCGCCTGGATCAGCGTCGATATCGTCATGTCCATCCATGCGAACCTGCTGTCGTGGTTGTAGCTCAACAGCAGCAGCGCATAACTGAGCACAACGACGGCTGGCGCGACCAGCGCGAACACTGCAATCCGTAACACCCAAGACAGCCGTTTTCTGCCATGAGCCGCGTAGTTCAGCGCGATCATGAGCAAACCGGCGACCGAGGTCGCAAGCACCGTGGCGACGATGATCGTTCCGAGGTTGAACCACGGCCGCTGCGGATCGAGCGCCGGATCGCGGAAGCTGGCGGTGGGAGCCACCGCGCGGGTATAGATACCTTCGTCCATGACGCCGTGTCCGTCTGGCGGCGACGCGGCCGCGACCGGACGATACCACCGCCAGCCACGGCTTTGAATGCGCGCCCCAAAACGCAACAGGCCCCGCGAACGGGGCCTGTTGCTTGCTACTCACGCAGTCGTCGAGATCAATCGATATCGAGGAAGCTGCGCAGTTGTTCCGAGCGGCTCGGATGACGCAGCTTGCGCAGCGCCTTGGCTTCGATCTGGCGGATACGCTCGCGGGTCACGTCGAACTGCTTGCCGACTTCCTCAAGGGTGTGGTCGGTATTCATGTCGATGCCGAAACGCATGCGCAACACCTTGGCCTCGCGCGGGGTCAGGCCGGCGAGCACGTCGCGGACCGTCTCGGAGAGGTTGATGTTGGTGGTGGCTTCGACCGGGGACTCCACGTTGGTGTCCTCGATGAAGTCGCCCAGGTGCGAGTCTTCGTCGTCGCCGATCGGAGTTTCCATCGAGATGGGCTCCTTGGCGATCTTCATGACCTTGCGGATCTTGTCCTCGGGCATGTCCATTTCTTTCGCAAGCTCTTCCGGCGTGGCCTCGCGGCCGTACTGCTGGAGCATCTGGCGCGAGATGCGGTTGAGCTTGTTGATCGTCTCGATCATGTGCACCGGGATACGGATGGTGCGGGCCTGATCGGCGATCGAACGGGTGATGGCCTGACGGATCCACCAGGTGGCGTAGGTGGAGAACTTGAAGCCGCGACGGAATTCGAACTTGTCCACCGCCTTCATCAGGCCGATGTTGCCTTCCTGGATGAGGTCGAGGAACTGCAGGCCGCGGTTGGTGTACTTCTTCGCGATCGAGATCACCAGGCGCAGGTTGGCCTCGACCATTTCCTTCTTGGCCTTGCGCGCCTTGGCTTCGCCGTAGGCCATCGCGCGGCTGATTTCCTTGATATCGTTCAAGGTCAGCAGCGAGGCTTGTTCGATTTCGATCGTCGCCTGCTGTTCGGCGATGATCTGATCCTTGACGTCGCGCAGGCCCGAGGACCACTTCTGCTTGCGCTTGAGCAGCTCGTCCACCCATTCCAGATTGGTCTGGTTGCCTTCCCAGGCGCGGATGAAGTCCTTGCGCGGCATCTTGGCGACGCGGGTCGCCAGATCCAGGATCTTGCGCTCGTGGTCCTTGATCGAGCCGACCACTTCGCGCAGGTTGCGCACCAGGCTGTCGGTCAGGGCGAGCGGCAGCTTCAGGGTGACGAACACCGCGGCGATGTCTTCGCGCAGCTTGGTGACGGTCTTGTGCCCGGCACCGTTCTTGGCGCCGGCCTTGAGGAACTTGCCGTGCAGGTCGGCGATGGTTTCCATGCGCGAAGCCACTTCGACCGGGTCCGGGCCCGAGGTGGTTTCTTCCGCATCGGCGTCGTCGCCGGCGGCTTCGACTTCTTCGTCGTCGTCCGCGTCGGCATCGACGTCGGCCACCACCACCGGCGGCGCCGGCGGTTCGGGTTCTTCATCGAGGTGATCGTTGAAGCCGACCACGATCTCGGCCAGGCGCTTCTTGCCGGCCTTGTGGGTTTCGTAGTCTTCCAGGATCAGCTGGATGGTGGACGGGAACAGCGCGAGCGAAGCCTGGACCTGGTTGAGGCCTTCTTCGATGCGCTTGGCGATGGCGATTTCGCCTTCGCGGGTCAGCAGCTCCACCGTGCCCATTTCGCGCATGTACATGCGCACCGGGTCGGTGGTTCGGCCGCCTTCGCCGTCGAGTGCGGTCAATGCCGCCGCCGCTTCTTCAGCGGCGGTGTCATCGACTTCGCGGTTACCGGTATTGCCGTCGGCGAGCAGCAGCGTTTCGGCATCGGGGGCAACTTCGTGCACCTCGATGCCCATGCCGTTGATCATGCCGATGATGTCTTCGATCTGCTCCGCATCGACGAGATCGTCGGGCAGGTGATCGTTGACCTCGGCATAGGTCAAATAGCCCTGCTCCAGGCCCTTGCTGATCAGGAGCTTGATATCGGACGGAGGGGGCTGACGTTCGTTGGCCATGGGCTGCGCCACCGCGCTATTGAGGGTAGGGAACGCTCCAGTATATCAGGTCCGGGCGGCCCGGCCGGGACTACGCGGCGGGGCAGCGGTCGGATCAGGACCGGAGGAGAAAGGTGACCGGGCCGTCGTTGACCAGGCTGACGACCATATGGGCGCCGAACCGGCCGGTTTCCACCCCCGCGGGGTGACGTTGCCGGCAGGTTTCGACTAAACGGTTGAATATCGGTTCAGCCAGCCCCGGGGCGGCGGCCGTGCTGAAGCCCGGACGCATCCCGCTGCTGGTGTCGGCGGCCAGGGTGAACTGGCTGACCAGCAACAGCCCCCCGCCGGTATCGGCCAGGGCCCAGTTCATGCGTCCGGCCTCATCGGCAAATACACGGTATCCGAGCAGCCGTTCGGCCATGCGCGTGATCTGGGGCTCGCCGTCGCCCGGTTCAACCCCGACCAGGGCCAGCAGGCCCGGGCCGATCGCGCCGACGGTTTCGCCCTCGACCACCACGCGGGCCTGGGTCACGCGCTGGATGAGGCTGAGCATGCGGCGGCGATCGCGATGTGTCTGGGAACATCATTGTAAAGCCTGCATCGCGCCGGCTTCTGCGCTCTACCGTCAGCGAACCGGTTCAAGCGGCGGCGCGGGCGCGCAAACCGCAGCGGCTACACTCGCGGCATGACCCGATTCGCCGCCCGCCTGCTGTACTTTTTCGCCGGACTGATCGGCCGCCTGCCCTGGTCCTGGCAGATGCGGCTGGGGGATGCCATCGCCGCCCTGTGGCAGCGCCGCGACGCGCGCGAAAGCCGGGTGGTCCGGGTCAATCTGGCGCTGGCCTATCCCGAGCTGCTGGCGGCCGAACGCGAGCAGTGGCAGCGCGCGATCATGCGCACCACTGCCCGGCAGGCGGTGGAAACCCTGCGCCTGTGGACCCGGCCGCATGCGGAAAATCTGCGCCTGCTGCGCGAGCAACACGGGACCGAGCTGTTCGACGCGGCCCTGTCCTCGGGCAAGGGCCTGATCGTGGCCGCGCCGCACTACGGCAACTGGGAACTGCTGAATCAGTGGCTGGCCTGGCGCACGCCGCTGGCGATCCTGTACCGGCCGCCGGAGTCGGCGGTCGGCGAGGCCTTCCTGAATCTGGTCCGCGCCGATACCGACGCACAACGCGTGACCCAGGTACGCGCCGAAGGTGCCGCAGTGCGCCAGTTGTGGAAGCGGCTGAGCGCCGGCGGCGTGGTCGGCATCCTCCCCGACCAGCAGCCCAAGGCCGGCGACGGCGAGTTCGCGCCGTTCTTCGGCGTACCGGCGCTGACCATGACCCTGCTCGGCCGCCTCGCCGAACGCACCGGCGCGACAGTGCTGTTCGCCTACTGCGAACGCATCGACACCCACACGGACAATCCCGGCTTCGCGCTGCGCATCGAGGCCGCGCCCGCGGGCATCGCCGATGCCGATCCGCAGCGCGCCTGCGACGTGCTCAACGCCACGGTCGAGCGCATCGCGCGGCGTGATCCGGCGCAATACCAGTGGACCTACAAACGCTATACGCTGCGTCCTTCCGGCAACGGCGAAGACAATCCTTATCGGAGCGGATAGGGCGCCCGCCGGCTTCGACAAGGATGCACATGCGATCGCACCGGCCCACTTCCGCACGACTGATCCGTCCCTTTCTGCTCGCCGCCGGCCTGTCCGCGGCCCTGCTGGGCCTGCCCTCGCCGCCCGCCGCGGCCGCCGAATCGGTCGGCGCCACCGCCTCGGCCGAGGAACAGGCCGCGGTCAACGCGGTCGCCGGAACCTGGACCCGCTACACCGGCCAGATGGAGCGCCATGACCCGGCCGCCGCCGACGCGATCGCCGAATCGACCGT
Organism: Lysobacter gummosus; assembly: GCF_001442805.1. Classification (NCBI taxonomy): domain Bacteria; kingdom Pseudomonadati; phylum Pseudomonadota; class Gammaproteobacteria; order Lysobacterales; family Lysobacteraceae; genus Lysobacter; species Lysobacter gummosus. The sequence continues at coordinate 5,544,615 of NZ_CP011131.1, forward strand.
GCGCCACTACGCCTTCCTGCGCGATGCCGCGCTGTACGCCTCGCCCGAACAATTGCAGCGCCTGCCCGCCGCCGACCGCCTCACCGTTTACGGCCTGCGCGCGCGCCACGGCGCCGACGCGCTGGCGGCCTGGGACGGCCGCCGCACCTACCGCGAATGCGTCGGCCTGAGCCTGTGCGATGCACCGATGGCGCTGTCGCCCAGCGGCGGCACCTATCCGATGCTGAGCCACGTGGCGATCATCGGCGCCGACCGCGCGCTCGGCGAAATCAAGCCGCAGACCAACAAGCGCTACGCCTTCGGCCCGGAGTTCGTGCGCGAGGACGGGCGCTGGAAAGTCCGCCCGGAACGCAACGCCGAGCAGTTGTCCGAGCTGATGAACGTGCTGTCCGAACAGGCCGGCGGCGAGACCGGGATGATGCAGTTCCTGCTCGGCACCTCGTTCGGCGCGCAGTACACCGCTGCGCCGCTGGACACGCTGAAACAGCCCTTGCGCGACGATGCCGCCGCGCGCGGCCGCCTGGACGGCCAGTGGCCCGACTACGCCGCTATCCGCGAGACGGTGCTGGCCGCGCTCGCGCGCAAGGCCGAGGACGGCGAGCCGCTGGCGCAGTTCATCTACGGCCATGCGCTGTACTCCGGTGATACCGAGCGCAAGATCGCGCCGGACAAGGAACGCGGCCTGGCGATGATGCAGCGCGCCAGCGATGCCGGCCATGTCGATGCCTCGGTGGTCCTGGCCCAGACCATGCTCGACACCGGTCCGGAGCAATCGTTTTCGAGCGTGCCGGCGACGACGCTGCGGCGCGCGCTGCCGTACATCCGCAGCGGCGCCGACGCCGGCGACGTGTGGTCCATGACGATCTATGCGCAGTTGCTGCAGGACGGCGCGGCCGGACTGGCGCGCAACTGCACCGAATCCGCCGACTGGCGGCGCAAGGCCGAAGAGGCCGGGCTGGAGTTCGCCCGCAACGACCGGGTCTGGGTGCTGGCGACCTGCGCCGAGCCGAGTCAGCGCGATCCCAAGCAAGCCCTGGCGCTGGCCCAGCCGATGATCAAGCAGCGCGCCAAGCTCAGCAGCGGCAACCTGGACACGGTCGCCGCCGTCTACGCCGCCAACGGAAACTTCGCCCAGGCCGTGCGTTTCCAGCAGCTTGCGATCAAGCGGCTGGAGCCGGACATCGACGCGCGCGATCGCGAACGCATCCACGAACGCCTGAGCCTTTATCAGCAAAGACGCGACTACACTGAGCAGGAAACCTCTTTCACGGTCGAGCGATGACACCTGTTCCGCCGCAACGCGACGACACCCACGCAGCACCCGCGCCGGCCACGGCGGACGCCACCGCATCGCCTCGCGACGATGCCGACGAAACCGCGGACAGCGCCGGGCCGCACACGCAGCCGTCGCGCGATCAGGACGCACCTGAGCGCGAACCGCGCGATGCCGCACCGGCCGCCGCGGCGACACCCAACAGCGACTGGCAACGCCTGCCCGCGCGCGCGATCCCGCTGTGCACGATCGACATCAGCCTGGCGCTGGCGCTGGTAGCCGGCATCGCCGGCACCGTGTTGGGCGTGCTGGTGATCGGCAAGTTCGTCGCCCTGGCCAGCGGCCTCACCGGCGCGTTGTTCGGCGCCGGCGTCGGCATGTGGATCGGCTTCCGCCGCTATCGCAACACCTTGTGGCGCCTGGACGAACACGGCTTCGCGGTGCGCCGCGGCGTGGCCTGGCGGCGCGAAACGCTGGTGCCGCTGGCGCGCGTGCAGCATCTGGACCTCAAGCACGGCCCGCTGCAACGCATGCGCGGGCTGGCGACGCTGGTGGTGCACACCGCCGGCACCCGCCACAGCGCGGTGGCGATCGATCATCTCGACGCCGACGATGCCCAGCGCCTGCGCGAACGCCTGGGCCGCCAGCTCGATCACGAGGACGACGAGGCCTGATGAGCGCGTCCGAGTTCGATCGCCCGTCCGCCGATCCGCATCGCCCGCCGGCCGCCGCCGCGGGCACGCACGCGAACCGGCCCGGGGCCGAACCGGTCGCCGACCGCCGCCTGCATCCGATGTCGTGGTTGTTCGTGCTGATCCAGCACCTCAAGCAATACATCGTGCCCTTGCTGGTGCTGGTGTTCGTCGGCCGCGGCGACCGCAACGAGCTGTGGTCGCTGGTCGGCGTGGCGCTGCTGGTGCTGGCCGCGCTGTGGCGGTATGCGACTTATCGCTACGGCGTCGGCGCCAGCGGGCTGGTGGTGCGCAGCGGTTTGTTCACCCGCAACCTGCGGGTGATTCCGTTCGTGCGCATCCAGAACGTCGCCGTGCACCAGACCGTGCTGCACCGGTTGTTCGGCGTGGCCGAAGTGCGATTGGAATCGGCTGGCAGCAAGGAACACGAAGCGCAGATGCGCGTGCTAAAACTGGCCGACGCGATGGCGCTGGAAACGCTGGTGCGCCGGCGCGGCGACAGCCCGGCCGAAGCGGCGGAAGAACGCGTGGACACCCTGCTGCGGCTGTCGCCGCTGGAAGTGCTGCGGCTGGGACTGGTCTCCAACGGCGGTCTGGTGCTGGCCGGCGCCGGCCTGGCCGCGGCGATGCAGATGCTGCCCGACGTCAACGGCCGCATTCCCGAACGCGCGCTGCGCCGCGGCGCCAACTGGCTGCTCGGCCAGCTTGGCGGTTATCAACTCGACGCGCTCGGCTACGTGCTGCTGGCCGCGGGCGCGATCGCCTTCGTCGCCGCCGCGCTGAAGCTGCTGTCGGTGACCCTGGCGCTGCTGCGTTACTACGGTTTCGAACTCAGCGAACAAGGCCGCCAGCTCACCGCCGAGCGCGGCCTGCTCGGACGCTGGCGCACCACCGTGCCGCGCCGGCGCATCCAGGCCTGGATGCTGGAGGAAGGCCTGCTGCACCGGCTGGTCAAACGCCGCCGGCTGGCGGTGGACACGGTCGGCGCGGACGGGCATGAGGAAGGCCGCGCGCTCAAGGAGCTGGCGCCGATCGCCACGCCCGCCGCCTGCACCGCGCTGGTCGACCACCTGCTGCCGCGCGCGGGCTGGGACGCGCTGCATTGGCAGCCGCTGCCGAAAGCGGTGTGGTGGCGGATGTTCCTGCCCGACGTGCCGTGGACCTTGCTGGCGACCTTCGCGCTGTACTGGCAGGTCGGCGGCTGGTGCCTGCTCGCCTTGCTGTGGCTGCCGTGGGCGGCGTTCAAGGCGCAGCGGCGCGCGCGCCGGATCGGCTACGCGCTCAACGGTGAACTGATCGCGGTGCGCGAAGGCTGGTGGCATCGCTACTGGCGCTTCGCCGAACTCGACAAGCTGCAGGCCTTGCAGATCACCCGTTCGCCGATCGACCTGCGCTGCGGCACCGCGACCTTGTGGCTGGACACCGCCGGCGCCACCGCGATGGGCCCGGCGTTGCGCATCCGTTTCCTGCCGGAACACGAAGCGCGGCGGATCTACGAACGATTGTCGGCGTCGCTGGCGAAGCGGCCGCTGCGCTGGTGACGGCGGCGCCGCGCCGCGCTCAGCCGCCGCGTCCCCAATAGCCCAGCTCGCGCCGGATCTGCAGCGCGCGCAGCCACGACGACAACGGCTTGGCGCGCAAGGCGCCGAGCTTGCCGGCAAGCAAGTCCTCGGTCGCCGCGATCACCCGCTCCGATGAGCGCCCGTCGCGATACGGATGGATGGCGTCGGCGTAGGCATCGATCGCCGCCTGCAGTTCCGGGCTCGGCATGAAGGCGTGTTCGAGCTGTTCGCCGAGCCGGGCCGGATCGTCGAAATCGAGCATGTGCGGCTTGGGCGCGCGATTGCGGAAGGTCACCACCGGTTTGCGCTGGACCACGAACTCGGACACCACCGAGGTGGTGTCGGCCACCAGCACATCGGCCGCGCGCTGCGCCGCGATCAGGTCTTCGGTTTCCACGAAGGTCGCGTTCGGCCCGGCCAATGAACGATAACGATCGAACAACTCCGGCGCGCACTTGGGATGCAGGGTCAGCAGCCAGTAGCGCTCGCCTTCGGCGACCTGGGCCTGGATCGCCTCGAACAGATGCGGCGCCGCGCTCAGCCGCTCGGTGAAGGTCGAAGCGAACAGCACCACCGGCCGGCGCCCGGCCAGCCGGCGCCAGCGCGCCGAGCCGCCGTCGTCGTCGCGGAACAGGGGATCGAGCTTGGGCCAACCGGTTTCGACCACGGCGAAGTGCCCGGCCTGCGCGGCCAGGGCGCGGAACGGCGCGGTGGTGGCCGGGCCTTGCGTGCAGTACAGATCGAACAGGCCGCGCACGCGGAAGTGGCCGCGCGCGTCCTCGCGTTTTTCGACGTTGAAGCCATGGAACAACTGCACCTTGGCCCCGGCCACGAACGGCGGCACCCAGTTGGCGGCGCTGAACACCGCGCGCGGCTTCAGCGCCACCGCGGCGCGCAGGCCGGCCTGGCCCGGTTCGAGCATGCGCACCGGCGCGGCCAGCTGCGAGGCCGCGGCGCCATCGGCGAACCAGGCGTGAGCGACGTGTCCGGCCGCGTGCAGCGCCTGCGCCAGCGGCTGCAGGATCGGCAGCGCGTAGCGTTCGGTCGCGAAAAGCAGGTAGTCGGACATGGGCGGGCCGGGTTGGGGAAGCGCGGGGATTATCGGGTAGAAGGGCGTAGGAATGAGTGGAGAGGAGTGAGGAGTGAGTAAAGGCCGGGGCGCCGAGCTTTGCTTTTACTCACTCCTCACTCCTCTCCACTCACTCCTCTCACTCCCCCTCCCCCAAGCCGGGCGCTATTCTTGCCAGGCACTGCCCCCGCCCCGCCGGATCGCCGCCATCGACACGCCCCGCCCCGCCATGGACGCCAACGAGCCCGCGCGCATGCGCGTGTCGGCCTGCATCATCGCCTTCAACGAGGCCGACCGGATCGGCGACTGCCTGAGTTCGCTGGCGTTCTGCGACGAGATCGTGGTGGTGGATTCCAATTCCTCCGACGCCACCGTCGCCATCGCCCATGCCGCCGGCGCGCACGTGCTGCAGCGGCGCTTCGACGGCTTTCGCAGCCAGAAGCAGTACGCGATCGAACAGGCCGCGCACGACTGGGTGCTGTGCCTGGACGCCGACGAACGCGTCAGCGATGCGCTGCGCGCGTCGATCCTGGCCGCGCGCGATCGCGGCTTCGCCGATGCGGCCGGCTACCGTTTCGCGCGATTGTCGGATTACTTCGGCCGCTTTCTGCGCCACGGCAACGCCTATCCCGACCGGGTGCTGCGCCTGTTCGACCGCCGCCACGGCGGCTGGCGCGGCAAGCGCGAAGTGCACGAGGCCGCCAGCGTCGACGGCGCGGTCGTCACCCTGGGCGGCGATCTGATCCACTACCCGTATCGCTCCCTTGAACAACAACTGGCCAAGACCGAGCGCTACGCGCGGATGATGGCCGAGCACGATCACGCGCGCGGCAAGCGCGCCACGCTGGCGAAACTGGTGCTGGCGCCGGCGTGGCGGTTCTGGCGCGGCTACGTGCTGCGCGGCGGCTTTCTCGACGGCTGGCACGGCCTGATCTATGCCTATGTGCGCGCCAACTACGTGCGGCAGAAGACCATCATGCTGTGGATGCTGCAGCACGGGCAGCCGGTGACCACGCCCAGGCGCGAGAACGATACGACGCCGGAATAAACGCGGCGCTCAGGTTCGCCAGGCCGCGTTCTCGCGCGATTCGCGCAAGGCGAATCCGTACATCACGCCCACCATCACCGCGTAGAACGATGCGATCAGTTGATGGGCGAACATCGACTGGGTCAGGCCGCAGGCGATGTAGACCAGCACCAGCACCAACCCCGCCAGCGCGGTGCTGCGCGAACGCCCGACCGCCTGCGCGCGCAGGCGCCGGACGAACAGCGACAGCGGGATCAGATAGATGCCGAAGATCGCGATCAAGCCCGGCAGGCCCATGGTCGCGGCCCATTCGAAGGCGTCGCTGTGGGCGTGGCCGAGTTTGCAGAAACCGATCCGCGGCGCCGGCGGCGCGCATTGCGGCGTGGCCAGCACCACTTTCTCGAAACTGCCGATGCCCACGCCGGTCAGCGGATGCTCGACGAAGGTATCGCGCGCCAGTTCCAGCAAGGTCATGCGCGCGCCGAGCGAGGATTCGTGGTCGTTGCCGCGCTTGACCCGGTCCACGTCGGAAACCAGTTCCTGCATGCGCATCTGCTGCGCCACCGGCCCGCCGACCCACCAGCTGATCGTCAGTCCCAGCGCCAGCACCGCCAGCACCGTCCACGACAGCTTGCGCGCGCGCCCGCCGCTGACGATCAGGCCCACCACCAATACGATCGCCAGCCCCGGCCACACCCCGCGGCTGCCGCTGAGCGCCACCGCGGCGACGCCGAGCGCGCAGGCCAGCGTGGTCCACAGCAGCTCGCCGGACGGACGGGTGAACACCGCCACCACGATCAACGCGATCAAGGCATCGGCGAACACGATCGCATTGGCGGTCCAGCCCAGCGCGCGATCCAGACCCGTGCCGACCTGGAACAGGGCCACACCGAACGCGCCGGCCAGTCCGACCAGCGCGCCGGCCCATAGCCAGCGCCGCGAGGGCCGGTAGGCATAGATCATCAGCGCGAAGAACGGCAGCGTGAGCAGGCGCAAACGGTTGTCGGCCTCGCGCCAGCGCACGTCGAAATGCAGTTTCGAATACAGCACCACCGCCGCGGCGACCGCGGCCATCGCGATCAGCCAGCGCAACTCGCGCCCGACTTCGCGCCAGCCCTGCACGATCAACCCCGGCGACAGCGCGAACGCCACGATCGCCAGGGCCGCGAACGGCCCCAGCCCCCACGGCGTGGAGATCAGCAGCGCCGGCAGGCAGAACAGGCCGATCTCCAGCGTGCGCCGCGACCAGCGCTGGCGCCGCGAGGGTTCGCCGAACGCGACCGCGGCGCCCTGGGCGCGGCCGGACGCGGACATCGCTGCTTGGGATTCGGTCACCGATCAGTCCGCGTCATCGTACTGATGATCATCGTCGTTCGGCACGAGCGCCGGCGCGGCCGGACAGGTCTGTCGTGCTTCGTACGGCACCAGCCACCAGATCCGGCGATTGGACACGCCGATCATCTCCGCGCGCAGGCGGTCCACGCACGCCGGCAGAGCCGGCTCCTGCACGAACAGCCAGCGCCGCTGCGGCGCCTGCTTCTGCCAGGCCAGGCCGAGTTCGAGCTGCCTGGCCCAACCCATGCGGAAACCGAAGTTGGTGGTCTTGGACTGGCTCATGAGCAGGTTCTGCTCTTTCCAGGCGACCAGGCCGAGCTCGGCGTCGGGCCCGATGCGCTGCGCGGTCAGCGTCATCACTCCGCGCGCGGACGAGGAATCGTTGAGCACCGGCGTGATCAGCAGGCCGTACAACACCCACACCCCGCACAGCGTGGAAGCCAGCACGTGGATCGGCCGGCGGCGGCCGAACCACAGCAGGCTGGCCGCGCCCCAGGCGCCGATCGCGATCAGCGCCGCTTCCAGCGCGCGGCCGCCATCGGTGAAGCCGCGCCCATCGAGCAGGCGGCCTTCGAACTTGGGATCGCCAAACCACATCGACAGGCCGGCGCCGAGCATGACCACCGTCAGCATCAGCGCGAAGCCCAGCGCGATGCGGCGCGGCCAGGCCCGGCGCAGGATGCCCGGCAACAGCGGCGCGAACATCAGGCAGGCCATCGGCAGCGCCGGCAGGATGTAGACGTCGCGCTTACCGTGCGGGATCGAGAAGAACACGATCACCAGCACCCACCAGCTCAGCGGCAGCAGGTAGCGCGCGTCCAGCCGGCCCAGGCGCCGGCCCCAGGCGCACAGCGCCCACGGCAACGCCAGCATCAGCGGCAGCCACATCGAGAACATCACCCCGATGTGGTACCAGACCGGCTGCGGATGATCCCAGGATTTGGCGTAGCGCCCGGCGGTCTGGCGGAACAGGATGTCGTTGAGATACGCCTGATAGCTCGGGTCGGCGCTGTGCGTGGCCACCAGCACCATCGGCGCCAGCCACAGCGAAATCGCCACCAGGAACGCCACCGGCCCCAGCCAGAAACGCGGATTGCCGATCCCGGCGCGCACCGGCATGCGCACCCAGGCCAGCGCGCGCGCCCCCAGGCCGTCGGCGGCCATGCGCGCCTGCAGCGGCCGCAGCAGCGCCGCCAGCGCCACCGGCACCAGCATCAGCAGCGCGATCGCGCCCACGCCCTTGGTGATCACGCCGATGCCGGCGGCGAACCAGCCCAGCGCCCACCAGCGCCACGCCGGCCCGGTCAGCAGATGCCGCAGCAGCCCGTAATTGGCGAAGGTGATCCAGAACACCACCGACGGATCGATCTGCGCCTTCTTCGACTGATAGGCGAAGTGCAGGGTCAGCAGCAGCGCCCAGCCGGCGTAGTAGCCGACCCGCGGCGTCCACAGGCGCCGGCCCAGATCGACCACGCACCACAGCGTGCCCAGCGCGGCGAACAGCGACGGCAGCAGGAAGGCCACGCGCCAGTTGCGGGTGAACAGATACGCCACCGCCTCGGTCCACATGAACAACGGCGGCTTGTCCGAGTACAGCTCGACCCCGCGGTGCGGGAACAGCCATTGCCCGGTCTCGACCATCTGCTTGGCGACCAGGGCGAAACGCGGCTCATCGGCCGGCCACGGATCGCGCAGCCCCAGGCCGGCCCCGAGGACCAGCCAGGCAACGATCCAAAACAGCCATGCGTGGCGGGATAGGGCGTTCTTGAACATGCGCGAAATAATACGCAGCGGCCTGGGCCGGGTGGAGAGGGGAAAGCCGGCATCTGGGCGCCCGCTCACCTTTGGCTCATCTAATGCCGGCCGCCACTGCAGGCCCGCCGGCACGAGGAAAACACCGGCGAAACCCCGCCGGGCGAACGCGCAGCGGCGCGAGCTAACCGGTCCGGCGCAGGCGCGCGTAGAAGAAACCGTCGCCGCCGTCCTCGCCGGGCAGGCGCTGGCGGCCGACTTCGCAGTCGTGGCCGTAGCTCGCGTCCAGCGGCTCCACCCGCGCATCGGCGGTGCGTTGCACGAAGGCGCGCACCTGGGCGTCGTTTTCCTGACGCAGGATCGAACACGTCGCGTACAGCAGCACGCCGCCGGGCGCGACGGTGCGCCACAGCGCATCCAGCAGCCGCGCCTGCAGCAGGCTAAGGGCGGCGATGTCGGACTCGCGTCGGTGCAACACCACGTCCGGCTGCCGGCGCACGATGCCGGTGGCCGAGCATGGCGCGTCGAGCAACACCGCGTCGAACGGCGTGCCGTCCCACCAGGCGCCCAGGTCGGCGGCGTCGGCGGCGCGCAGTTCGATGCGCTCGCCGGCGGCGGCGTCGAAGCCGGCGCGTTGCAAGGTCGCGCGCACCTTGTGCAGGCGGGCGACGTCGATGTCCAGCGCAGTCAGGCGCAGACCGGGGTCGCGTTCGAGCAGGTGCGCGCTCTTGCCGCCGGGCGCGGCGCAGGCGTCGAGCACGCGCGCGCCCGGCGCGGGCGCCAGCGCGTCGGCGACCCGCTGCGCGGATACGTCCTGCACCGACACCTCGCCGTCGGCGAAACCCGGCAGGGCCGCCACCGGCAACGGCGCGTCCAGGCGCAGCGCGTCGGCCGGAGCGGCGGGCGCGCTGGCTTCGATCCCCGCCAGGGTCAAGCCGGCCAGATAGTCCTCGCGGGCGACGCGCGCGCGGTTGACCCGCAGCCACATCGGCGGCGGCGTGCCGCTGTTGGCGAGGATCGCGTCGTAGTGTTCCGGCCAGTCCTTGCGCAGCATGCCGCGCAGCCAACTGGGCCAATGCGAATGGCGCGGGTCGGTGACCGGCAGGCCCTCGCGCTGGGCGCGGCGCAGCAGCGCGTTGACCAGGGCGGCCTGATGCGGATGGCCGAGCAGGCGCGCGGCCTCGACCGTCGCATCCAGCGCGGCGTGCGCGGCCAGTTGCAGCGGATCGAGCTGGGCCAGCCCGGTGTAGAGCAGCGCGCGCAGTTCTCCGTCGCGCGAACTCAGCGGCCGCGGCATCCACGCCGTCAGCGCGGCCTCGTAGCGCAGCGGCTGGCGCAGCACGGCGAAGCAGATCGCCTCGACCAGGGCGCGGTCGCGCGGATCGGCCAGCGCCGGCAGGGCGACGGCGAGCTCGGCCTTGAGCGAACGCCCGCGATGCAGCACCGCGTTGAGCACGCGCGCGGCGATGGCGCGCGACTGCGCGCCGGGCTGGGCGCTGTCGGACAGCGGCGGCGGGCGCGTCGCGGCGCCGCGGCTGCGCGCGTAGGGATCGCGAGCGCCGGCGGCGGAAGATGCAGGGCGGGATCGCGGCGCCGAGCGCGGGCTTGCACTCTGCGGTTGAGAGGAATGCTCGGTAGAGACGTCGCTTTCGCCGCTGCCCGCTTCGGCCGTTTCGCCAGCGCCGCGTTTCTGCGCGGCGCGGCGGTCGGCGCGGCGCTTTTCGAAGTCGAGTTTGGCGAAGGCCAGTCTTGCCGACGCGGGCTTGGCGCCAGTCGAACGCTTACCGCGATCGGCGCCGTCGGATGCGCCGCGCGCCGAACCGCGCTGGCCGGGCACCCGGCGCTTGGCCTCGGTCGGCTTGCTGGAATCGCTACGCGCGGATTCGGATCGCGCAGCAGCCGGTCGCTGCGCGGCGCGCCGCTCCGGTCCGGTCGTTTTCGCCGCGCGCTCGCCGGAGGCTTTCGCCGCGGCCGGACGCGGCGCATCCAGCGAACCCGGATCGCGCACGCGGCCGCGCACGGGCCGCGCCTCGCCGTCGCGCGGCGGACCTTTCGGCGGTTGCCGTCCGGCGCTCATGTCAGCGCGCCGCCGCGAGATCGCGGCGGCCGTTCAAGTAATCGGCGGCGGTGATCGCCTTGCCGCCTTCGCGCTGCAGCACGCGGATGCGCAGCGCGCCGCGGCCGCAGGCGATGTCGATGCCTTCGCGGCCGGCCTGCAGCACCGTGCCCGGTTCGGCGCCGTGCTCCAGCGGCAAGGCGATGGCGCCGTGCACGCGCACGCGTTCGCCGGCGATCAGCGCATCGGCCATCGGCCAGGGGTTGAATGCGCGCACCTTGTTGGCCAAGGCGGTCGCGGGCTGATTCCAGTCCAGCCGCGCCTCGGCCTTGTCGAGCTTGTGCGCGTAGGTCACGCCTTCCTCGGGCTGGATCCACGGGTTCAAACGCAGGTCCGCGCGCAGCAGGCCCAGGCCGTCGCTGAGCACCTGCGCGCCGATCTCGGCCAGGCGGTCGTGCAACTGGCCGCCGGTTTCGTTCTCGCCGATTTCGGTGGTGTGGGCCAGCAGCACCGGGCCGGTGTCCAGGCCTTTCTCCATCTGCATCAGGCACACGCCGGTTTCGCGATCGCCGGCTTCGATCGCGCGCTGGATCGGCGCGGCGCCGCGCCAGCGCGGCAGCAGCGAGGCGTGCAGGTTCCAGCAGCCGTAGGTCGGAATATCCAGCACCGACTGCGGCAGGATCAGGCCGTAGGCGACCACGATCAGCAAGTCCGGCTGCAGCGCGCGCAGCGCTTCGCGCGAGACCGCGGCCTTGAAGTTCTCCGGCTGCAGCACCGGGATGCCGCGCAGCAGCGCCTCGCGCTTGACCGGCGAGATCGACATCTCGCGCCCGCGCCCGGCCGGACGGTCGGGCTGGGTGTAGGCGGCGACCACCTCGCCCTTGAGCGTGGCGGCGCGCAGGGCGGGAACGGCGAAGTCGGGGGTACCGGCGAAAACTAGGCGCATGGGGGAGTAAATAGTTGAGAGGAGTGAGGAGTGAGAAAAGCGGGCCGCGTGCGGGTGCGCACGCGAGGTCGGACGATCTGTTTTGCGCTGTGGAGCAAGCCGCGCTTGCTCTTTCCTCACTGCGCCGGTGCTGATTCGGCCGGTCAATCGTACCGGCGAAGGCAACGCTTTTGACGAGAGCGCTGGAAGCCGGATTGAGCGGCGCGATACCTGCTCACTCCTCACTCCTCCCCACTGTTTTCCGGCCTTAAGCCGACTGCCGACGCTGCTTGGCCAGCTTCTTGCGCACCATCTCGCGCTTGAGCGGCGAGAGGTAATCGACGAACAACTTGCCTTCCAGGTGATCCATCTCATGCTGGATGCATACCGCCAGCAGGCCGTCGGTGCTCAGCTCGAAGGGCTGGCCGTCGCGGCCGATCGCCTTGACCGTGATCGCGTTGGCGCGGGTCACATCGGCGAAGATGCCCGGCACCGACAGGCAGCCTTCCTGGTAGACCTGCTCGCCGTCGCGGGCGAGGATCTCCGGGTTGATGAACACCAGCGGCTGGTTTTTTTCTTCCGACACATCGATGACCATGAAGCGCTGGTGGACATCGACCTGGCTCGCGGCCAGGCCGATGCCGGGGCATTCGTACATGGTCTCGAACATGTCGTCGAGCAGGCGCTGGAACTCCGGTTGGGTCACGCGCGCAGGATCGACCGCCACCGCTTTCGTGCGCAATCGCGGGTCGGGGAATTCGAGAATGGATAAGACGGCCATAGGGCACCGAAAATGGGGGCGTGGGTCACATACGCAAGCTTTGGTTGCATTGTACCCCCGTTATAGGCTGCAAAGGCCTGCTAGTGTTCGCACCTTCTGAGCTATAGTCCGGGTGCCCGCAGAGGGCAAACCTGGAAGGGGAATCAGGTAGATGGCCGCCATGTTTAAACCGATCCGCGCGGTTTTCGCCGCCGCGTTGCTGACTGTCGCTACGTACGCCCTCGCGGCGGAAATGCGTGGCGACCACCCCGACACTTACGTGGTGAAGCGGGGCGACACCTTGTGGGATATCTCGGCTCGCTTCCTCAAGCGACCGTGGCTGTGGCCGGAAATCTGGCAGGCCAACCCGCAGATCAAGAATCCGCATCTCATCTATCCCGGCGACGTGATCTCGCTGGCGTACCTCGACCGCGTCGCCGCGGCCCAGGTCCAGCCCGGTCCGCGCCAGGAGGCCCCGATCACCGGCGTGCCGCTGGCCGAGATCGAGCCGTTCCTGAAGAACCTGCGCGTGGTCGAGCAGTTCGAACAGCTGCCCTACGTGGTCGGCCTGGAAGAAGACCGCCTGCGCGTGACTCAGGGCCAGGTCGCCTACATCAAGGGCCTGCCCGAGCAGAGCCCGGGCACCCGCTTCGCCGTGGTCCGCCCGACCCAGCGCTACACCCGCCTGGACCGCAAGGCCTGCTGCGACATCATGCGCGCCGCCGACCTGGACTTCCGCGGCAAGCGCACGGTGGATTTCGAATCCATCTGGACCGACGTGGTCGTGCCGGACAAGGGCCGCGAGCTGCTCGGCTATGAGCTGATGCAGGTCTCCACCGGCACCCTGAGCCGCGGCGCCGTGGGCGGCATGGAAGCGTCCACCCTCGTGATCGACGACACCGGCCGCGAAATCCGTGTCGGCGACCGCCTGATCCCGGTGGAGATGCAGCCCTACGATCTGCAGTTCTTCCCGCATCCGCCCAAGGCCCAGTTCGACTACGGTCGCGCCCAGGTCCTGTCGGTCGCCGATCTGGTCCGCAACGGCGGTCCGCGCGACGTGATCGCGCTGTCGGTCGGCGCCCGCGACGGCATCGACAACGGCACGGTGTTCTCCACCTGGCGCGTCGGCAGCCGCGTGCCGGACCGGGTCAAGATCGGCCCGGACCGCTCCGAGGACCTGTACGGCAAGAACTCGCGCGTGCGTCTGCCCGACGAGTTCTCCGGCCACGCGATGGTGTTCCGCACCTTCGACAAGGTCAGCTACGCCCTGATCATGGACGGCGTGCGTCCGACCAAGGTCGGCTACGAGCTCAAGCATCCGGACTCGCCGTACTGAGTCCACGGAACAGCCCGCGGGCTTTTCCTACAACACCACGCGACGGCGCCTTCGGGCGCCGTCGTCGTTTGCGGACTAGGCTGGGGCATGAACCAGACCGCTGCCGCCGCCCCAGACCCCATCGCCACGTTGCTACTGCTCGCCGCGGGCGGCTCCAGCGCGGCCCGGCGCGGCTTGCTGGAGCAGCACGGCAGCGCCGCCGCCGCGCTCGCCGCCGGTGCCCGCGCCTGGACCGCGGCGGAGCTGTCGCCACCGCAGATCGCGCGGCTGCGCGCGCCCGCCGACGCGGCGGCCTGGGCCGCGGCCGGCTGGCCCGGCGACACCGGCGAACGGCTGCTGGCGTGGCTGGGCGATAGCAACCATCACCTGATCGAATGGACCAGCCCGGATTACCCGGCGCTGCTGCGACGCGCGCCCAATCCGCCGCTGGCCCTGTTCGTGGCCGGCGAGCCGGGACTGCTGTGGCATCCGGCGGTGGCGGTGGTCGGCAGCCGTTCTCCGACCCCGGGCGGCCAGGACAACGCCGCCGACTTCGCCCGCGCGCTGGCGCGCTCGGGCCTGGCTGTGGCCAGCGGCCTCGCCGCCGGCATCGATGCCGCCGCCCATCGCGCCGCCCTGGACGCCGGCGGCCTGACCGTCGCCGTCCTCGGCACCGGGCCGGACCTGGCCTACCCGCGCCGCCACGGCGAGCTGCTGCAGCGCATCGCCGCCGACGGCGCCGTGGTCAGCGAGTACCCGCCCGGCACCCCGGCCCGGCCGGAACACTTCCCCAGCCGCAACCGCATCCTCGCCGGCCTGAGCCTGGGCACCCTGGTGATCGAAGCGGCCGAGCGCTCCGGCGCGCTGATCACCGCGCGCCTGGCCAGCGAATGCGGGCGCGAGGTGTTCGCCGTGCCCGGCTCGATCCACAACCCGCTGGCGCGCGGCTGCCACCGGCTGATCCGCGAAGGCGCCGGCCTGGTAGAAAGCGCCTCGGAAGTCGTGGCCGCGCTGGCACCGATGGCGGCCGAGTTGGCCGACGGCTTGCGTCGCCGTCTGGCCGCCCCCATTAACCTCGGCCACGCGCTGGTCACACACGGCGATCACGATGGCTCCAGCCCCGTCTCAGGAGCTGCCGAGCCTTCAGATTTCGCCGACCCCGACTACCAGTCCTTGTGGAACGCGCTGGGCCACGACCCTACCGGTATGGATCAACTCGTCGAACGTACTGGATTGACGACTGCGGAACTGTCCTCCATGCTGCTGGTCATGGAGCTTGAGGGTCTCGTCGCGGCGCAGCACGGCCGTTACTTCCGTAACCGCTGAATCTGAATCGGTGTCCACCCACCGGCGATTCACCCGGCCAATCAGCAACTCCTGACCCACCGCGCCGCATGCGGCGCAGGCCGAGGGAAATGAAAGAGAGCATCCTGGACGTCCTGCTGTACCTGTTCGAGCATTACTTCACTGACGATGCGGACCTTGTCCGCGACCGCGATTCGCTCCGCAGCGGCCCCCTGTTCGATGAACTGGGCCAGGCCGGTTTCAGTCCCGCCGAGATCAACAAAGCCATCGAATGGCTGGATGCGCTGGCTCAGCAACGGCCCAGCGTCAGTGCTCCGCGCGTGGGCGGCCCGACCCGGATCTACTTCGGCCCGGAACTCGACAAGCTCGATGTCGAATGCCGCGGCTTCCTATTGTTCCTGGAACAACACGGCATCCTCGACGCCGATCAGCGCGAACTCGTGCTCGACCGGGCGATGGCGCTGGACCAGGAAGAGCTGGACCTGGACGACCTCAAATGGGTCGTGCTGATGGTGCTGTTCAACCAGCCCGGCTCCGAGGCGGCCTACGCCTGGATGGAAACGCAGATGTTCGAGGACGAGCCCGAGCCGGTGCACTGACACCGGCCGCGGCCGCGAGCGGTTCGCGGCGGCGGGTTTCGTCCTTGAATCACGCCACGGCCCTGCATCCGGCCGTCATGCTTGCGCGACGGGCGCATTGTTCGCTCCCATCCGTCGCGCAATACGCACCGCCCATGCCGGGCGAATAGCGTTTTGCGAACTCCGTGCTAGTTTCATGCCTCTCGCGCATGCCATGGGTGCTGCGCGACGCTGGCCGTCAGGCGAGTCGCGCGCCCGCGACGCTGCCCGCGCCGGCGCAAGCCATCACAAGGACGATCGCGAGATCCGCAGGGGGAGCACATGACGAACTGGTACTACCACGACCCGGCCCAGGGCCGCGTCGGCCCCATCGACGCCGACGCCTTGCGCGGCCACTTCCGCACCGGCCGCATCGGCCGCGACACCCTGCTGTGGCGCGAAGGCCTGCGCGAATGGCAGCCGCTGGAACGGCTGTCGGCCGAACTGGGCCTGGACGACGACCTGCTGTCGCCGCCCCCGCCGCCGGTCGTGCCGCCGCCGTTGCCCGAACCGCCGCACTACACCACCGACGGCAACGACGCGGCCGCCTCCGCGCCGGCGCAGAATCACGCCCAGCGCAGCGTCAGCCCGGCCGACTACGCCCCGGCCCACGTCGCCCGCCGTCAGCCCGCTCCGGCTCCCAAGCGCGGCCTGTCGGGCTGCGTGATCGTGTTGATCGTGCTCGCGGTGCTGGCCATTCCGGTGCTCGGCATCCTGGTCGCGATCGCCCTGCCGGCGTACCAGGACTACACCTTCCGCGCCAAGGTCATGGCCGCGCTGGCCGCGACCGGCCCGTACAAGACCCAGGTCGCCGAGCATTACCTCGCCCACGACGGCTGCCCGAACAACGCCTCGCCCGGCTTCCGCCCCGCCGAGGCCTATGCGACCGCGCAGATCGCCTCGATCGAGTTCGGCCGCATGCAGGACAGCGGCCAGTGCGGCATCCAGATCGAGCTGCGCGGCTTCAACACGCCGCAACTCGACGGCAAGAAAGTCTGGCAGTCCTTCGACCCGGCCAACCTGAGCTGGACCTGCGGCTCGGATATCGAGAAACAGGCCACGCTGCCGGCGAACTGCCGCGGCGGCTGATCCGGCCGCACCGATCGCGCCGCCCTGAGCGCAAGCCGGGGCCGGCGCGATGTCTTGCGCTTCGCCCGACCCATCGCCGGTTCGCCTCGGCGCGGTGGCATCATGGCGACCACCGCAGCGACCCAGGCCCCGATTCGCGATGACCCAGTGGTACTACAGCGACAGCGAGCGCAACCGGCACGGACCGCTGGACGGCGAGGCGATGATCGAACGCCACCGCCGCGGCGAATTGGGCGCGGACATCCTGGTCTGGCGCGACGGCATGAGCCAATGGCGGCCGTGGCGCGAAATGGCGGTCGAACTGATCGCCGATCCCGGCTTCGCCCCCGCCGGCTCGCCAGCGCCCGCAACCGCCTCCGCCCCGGCGCCCGGCAGCGCCGAAGCGGTCGGCGCGAGCGCCGCAGCAGCCATCGCCGCGGCGAGCGCCGAGGCCGAACAGCGCCAGGATCCGCGCGCCGCCAGTCCCGATTCCGCGCAAAGCCACGCCGCGGCGCCTGTGCAGGCCAGCGCCGCGACGCCGTCGCAGGCCACCTCCGCCGACGCCGCCACAAGCCCATCCGGAACCACCGCCCCGGCCGGCCCGGAGGCGCATTCGCCCTATGCCGCGCCGCGCGCCGGCGTGGCCGACGACACCACCGTGGTGCAGGGACTGGAAGTCGTCCATGCCGGCTTCTGGAAGCGATTGGCGGCGTACGTCATCGATTCGCTGCTGATCGGCATCACTTATTACGCCGTCAGCACGATGCTGTTCGTGCTCGTATTCGCCTCCGGCCTGTTCGGCGGCGATGCCGCTTCCTGGGCCCAGAACGCCGGCGCGGGGGTATGGATGCTGGTGGTGGCGGTCTACGTGATCATCGGCCTGATCAGCGTGGCCTATTACGTCGGTTTCGAGTCCTCGGCCATGCAGGCCACGCTGGGCAAGCTGGCGGTCGGGGTCAAGGTCGTCGATAGCGAAGGCCGGCGCCTGACCCGGATGCGCGCGCTCGGCCGCTGGGCCGCCAGCCTGCTGTCCTACGCCAGTTTGTGCGTGGGTTTCCTGCTGATCGCCTTCACCGACGGCAAGCGCGGCCTGCACGACATGATCGCCAAGACCCAGGTCGTGGACCGCTGGGCCTACACTGCGCGTCCGCAGATGCAGCAGCGCAGTCTCGGCCCGGTCGCCTGGGTCGTGCTGATCCTCGGAGGCTTGATGTGGTTGCTGGTGGTGGGGCTCGCAGCGTTCGGCGCGATGGTCGCGGCGGCCGGTCATTGACCGGCTCGCCGAAAGCGTCACAGCGCGATGAAACCTGAACAGGGCACACTCCATCACGCCATCTTCAAGCATTTCGGTGCCACTTTATTGGCGTTTCCGGGAGGCCGGGCTTGACAGCCTCGGCCGCCTCATGATTCCACTAGAAAAGGAAACCTGAACGCCCGCGGCCGAACGCTGCGGGCGTCGTCTTCTTAAATTCCGCCTCGCACGGCCCCGGCCGACGAAGCCGCCCCAACACAAGCAAGCAGTCGAGCAGCGCCCCGCCCCGGGCCTGCGGAGTAGCAATGGCCAAGAACCTCCTCATCGTCGAGTCGCCCGCCAAGGCCAAGACGATCAACAAGTACCTCGGCAAGGACTTCACCGTTCTGGCCTCCTACGGCCACGTCCGCGACCTGGTGCCGAAAGAGGGCGCGGTCGATCCGGACAATCACTTCGCGATGGACTACGCCGTCATCGAGAAGAACGAGAAACACGTAGACGCGATCGCCAAGGCCGCCAAGAGCGCCGACAACCTCTTCCTCGCGACCGACCCGGACCGCGAAGGCGAGGCGATCAGCTGGCACATCGGCGAGATCCTGCGCGAACGCGGCCTGCTGGAAGGCAAGCCGCTGCAGCGCGTGGTGTTCACCGAGATCACGCCGCGCGCGATCAAGGAAGCGATGAGCCATCCGCGCGAGATCGCCAGCGACCTGGTCGATGCGCAGCAGGCGCGCCGCGCGCTCGACTACCTGGTCGGCTTTAATCTCTCGCCGGTGCTGTGGCGCAAGGTGCAACGCGGCCTGTCCGCCGGCCGCGTGCAGTCGCCGGCGCTGCGCATGATCGTGGAGCGCGAGGAAGAGATCGAAGCCTTCGTCGCTCGCGAGTACTGGTCGATCGAAGCCGAGTGCGCGCATCCGCAGCAGGCCTTCACCGCCAAGCTCAACAAGTTCGACGGGAAGAAGTTCGAGCAGTTCACCATCACCGACGGCACCACCGCCGAGGACGCGCGCAAGCGCATCGTCGCCGCCGCCAACGGCGCGCTGCACGTCACCGACGTCACCAGCAAGGAACGCAAGCGCCGCCCGGCCGCGCCGTTCACCACCTCGACCCTGCAGCAGGAAGCCTCGCGCAAGCTCGGCTTCACCACCTCGCGCACCATGCGCGTGGCGCAGAAGCTGTACGAGGGCATGGCGCTGGGCGACGAGGGCACCGTCGGCCTGATCAGTTATATGCGTACCGACTCGGTGAGTCTGTCGCAGGAAGCCATCGCCGAAATCCGCGACGTGATCGCGCGCGACTTCGGCACCAAGGCGCTGCCCGACAAGCCCAACACCTATCAGACCAAGTCGAAGAACGCGCAGGAAGCGCACGAAGCGATCCGCCCGACCGCGGCGCTGCGCACGCCGGCGCAGGTCGCGCGTTTTCTCGACGACGACGGCCGCCGCTTGTACGAACTGATCTGGAAGCGCGCCGTCGCTTCGCAGATGGTGCCGGCCACGCTCAACACCGTCAGCGTCGATCTCGCCGCCGGCGCCGAGCACAGCTTCCGCGCTTCGGGCACGACCGTGATCGATCCGGGCTTCCTCGCCGTGTACGAGGAAGGCAAGGACGCCAAGGCCGCCGAGGACGAAGACGAAGGCCGCAAGCTGCCGCTGATGAAAGTCGGCGACCGCATCCCGCTCGACCAGATTCACGCCGACCAGCACTTCACCGAGCCGCCGCCGCGCTTCTCCGAAGCCTCTCTGGTCAAGACGCTCGAGGAATACGGCATCGGCCGTCCCTCGACCTACGCCTCGATCATCCAGACGCTGCTGTTCCGCAAATACGTCGAGCTCGACAGCCGCCGCTTCCGCCCGACCGACGTCGGCCGCGCGGTGTCGAAGTTCCTGTCCGGGCATTTCACCCAGTACGTCGACTACGACTTCACCGCCAAGCTCGAAGACGAGCTCGATGCGGTGTCGCGCGGCGAAGAAGAATGGGTGCCGCTGATGGAGCGGTTCTGGGGACCGTTCAAGCAACTGGTCGAAGAGAAAAAGGAATCGGTCGATCGCAGCGAAGCCACCGGCGCGCGCGAGTTGGGCACCGATCCCAAGAGCGGCAAGCCGGTCAGCGTGCGCCTGGGCCGTTACGGGCCGTATGCGCAGATCGGCACCGCCGAGGACGAGGACAAGCCGACCTTCGCGTCCCTGCGCCCCGGCCAGAGCATGCACACGATTTCGCTCGAGGAATCGCTGGAGCTGTTCAAGCTGCCGCGCAAGCTGGGCCTGGACAAGGACGAGGAAGTCAGCGTCGGCGTTGGCCGTTTCGGCCCGTTCGCCAAGCGCGGCAGCGTCTACGCCTCGCTGAAGAAAGAAGACGATCCGTACACCATCGACCTGGCGCGCGCGGTATTCCTGATCGAGGAAAAGGAAGAAATCGCGCGCAACCGGATCATCAAGGAATTCGAAGGCAGCGACATCCAGGTGCTCAACGGCCGCTTCGGCCCCTACATCAGCGACGGCAAGCTCAACGGCCGCATTCCGAAGGATCGCGAACCCGCTTCGCTGACCCTGGAAGAAGTGATCAAGCTGATGGAAGACACCGGCAAGCCGATGCGCGGGCGTTTCGGCAAGAAGACCGCGGCGAAGAAAGAACCGGCCAAGAAGGCGGCGAAGAAGGTCGCGAAGAAAACCGACGATGGTCAAGCGCCGGCCAAGAAGGCGGTGGTGAAGAAAGCCGCGGCGAAGAAGGCGCCGGCGAAGAAAGCCGCGAAGAAGGTCGCGAAGAAAACCGCGAGCAAGAAAGCGGTGAAGAAGGTCGTCAAGAAAGTCGCGGCGAAGTAATCGCCGCGATATCGCGCATCAATCGCCACTGCGGTCGGGCGATGCGGCTGATGAAACGGGCGCCGATTTGGCGCCCGTTTCATTTGGGGACTCGTCGCCTCGCCGGTCGGGCCTGAAGGCCCGACGCGCTGCAACAAACGCCAGCGACACCCTGTCGCAGCCGCGCCTCCAAGCCGTGACGCAGCTTCCGTTTCCGGCATCCCATCGACGACAACGCATCGATCCATGCGCCGCAGGCGACCGGTCGCACAGATTCGGCCGGCCGCCGCCACTAGGATCGGCCGCGAATAAGGGCAGGCCCGACGGGCCATAGCCCGTCGAGACGCGATCTCAATCGCGCGCGCGGTCGCCATCACGAAACCTGCTGGGGGGTGTTGTTCACCTATCCCATCGACAGGAGTCGTCATGAACCGCGTCCAACGTTTTTCCCTGCTCAGCGCCGCCGTCGCCGTGTGCGCGTCCGCCTTGCCCGTGTCGTCCGCATTCGCGCACGGCACCTTCGTCAATCCGCAGAGCCGCATCTACAAGTGTTACCTGGGCAACAAGGAAAACCCGACCGATCCGGCCTGCCGCGCCGCATGGGCGGTCGCCGGCTCGCAGTTGTTCTACGACTGGAACGGCATCAACCAGGCCAATGCCAACAGCAACCATCGCGCCGTGGTGCCCGACGGTACGCTGTGCGGCGGCAACAACTCGACCTTCCGCGGCCTGAACGTGGTGCGCAGCGACTGGCAGACCAGCAACGTGCGCTCGGGTTCGAGCTACACCTTCACCTTCTACGCCACCGCGCCGCACGCGACCAAGGACTGGACGTTCTACGTGACGTCGCAAGGCTGGAACCCCAATAGCACGCTGCGCTGGGGCGACCTGCAGCAGTTCTGCAAGACCGGCTCGGTGCCGCTGTCGGCCGGCAACAACTACCACATCACCTGCACCCTGCCGGCGCGCACCGGCCGCCACGTGATCTACAACACCTGGCAGCGTTCGGATTCCACCGAGGCGTTCTACACCTGCATGGACGTCAATTTCACCAACTCGCTCGCCGATGCGAAATCGCCGTGGCGCGAGTCGGGCAACTTGAACGTCGTCAACGACTATCCGGCGGGCACCTCGGTAACGCTGCGCGTGTTCAACGCCGACGGCAGCGATGCGGAGAAGATCGAAACCGTGCTCGGCGCGGGTGAAACCTCGGTGGTGGATTGGCCGCGCAAGGTCGCCGAACAAGTCAACGCACGCGCCCGCTTCGCCCGCATCGGCGAGCAGCGCGGCGGTCAGGTGCAGGCGAAGGACGGGGCGAACAATCGCGTCTATCTGAGCGGCAACCGCTCCTACGCCTTCGATGTGCGGCTGCCGGAATCGGCCAAGCCGTTCGCCGATGAGCATGCTCATCACGATCATTGATATCGGCGATTGAAGTGCGCGGCGGCGGGTCGCGCGCGATTCGCCGGCGAGGGCGGTGACGCGGCCCTCACCCCAACCCTCTCCCGCGCCGCGGGAGAGGGAGCATGGGCGTTGCGAAGGCCATCGCGCCTTCGCAGCGCGCGCGGACTGTGCAATCCCGCGGCGCCGCAGCCGCACGCGCACGCCGCCGCCCGAGCCGGCATGCGACACTGCGCCGTCGCCACCGCGCTGATCTCCGCATGACCGACCTGAGCATCGAACAGGCCGCCGCCGCGCTCGCTCGCGGCGGTGTGATCGTTTATCCGACCGAGGCGGTCTGGGGCATCGGCTGCGATGCCGACAACCGCGCCGCGGTGATGCGCCTGCTGGCGATCAAGCAACGGCCGATGGACAAGGGCGTGATCCTGATCGCCGCATCGGTGGAGCAGTTCGACGGCCTGATCGACTGGCCGGCCCTGGCGGACGAACGCGCCGAAGCGGTGCGCGCCAGCTGGCCCGGGCCGAACACCTGGGCGGTTCCGGCGACCGCCGCGGTGCCCGACTGGATTCGCGGCGATCACAACAGCGTCGCCGTGCGCGTCACCGCGCATCCGCAGGCGCGGGCGCTGTGCCAGGCGCACGGGCGCCCGATCGTCTCCACCAGCGCCAACCTCGCCGGCCACCCGCCGGCATTCCAGCGCGACCAACTCGATCGCGCCATGCTCGCGCTCAGCGACGGCGTGTGCGCGGGCGAAACCGGCGGCTTGGCCGCGCCGACGCCGATCCGCCTGGCCGCGACCGGCGAGGTGCTGCGCGCCTGAGCGCGGCGATTCGCCCTCCCCAACTCTGCCCCGCTTCCGCGCCGAGCGCGCCGCCACGCCGACCCGGCTGCGACGCGCCCGGCGCTATCCTCGGGCCGTCCGCTTCGGAGCGCAGCCATGAACTCATTGCCCGCCTGGTCGGTCTGGGCGCTGCTGTCGGCGGTGTTCGCGGCCCTGACCGCGGTGCTGGCCAAAGTCGGCGTGCAGGGCGTCAGCGCCGATTACGCGACCCTGGTCCGCACCCTGGTGATCGTCGCGGTGCTGGCGCTGCTGGTGCCGATGAGCGGACAGTGGGTCGATCCGCGCACTCTGCCGGCGCGTTCGCTGCTGTTCCTGGTGCTGTCGGGACTGGCCACCGGCGCCTCATGGCTGTGCTACTACCGCGCCCTCAAGCTCGGCGACGTGTCGCAGGTGGTGCCGGTGGACAAGCTCAGCGTGGTGTTGGCGGCGCTGTTCGCGGTGGTGTTCCTGGGCGACCGGCCCAGCGCGCGCGAATGGCTCGGGCTGCTGATGGTCGGTAGCGGCGTGCTGGTCCTGGTGTGGCGGCGATGAGCGGCGGGTAAATCCGCGAATCCATGACGCAATTCGACTTTCCCCTAACGCGGAGGAGGCGCAAGATGCGCGCATGAACTCCACCCGCGCCCGTCGCTCCCGTCTCGCACCGGCCGCCCTGGCCGGGCTGCTGTCGGCCGGCACGCTGCTCGGCGGCGCGAGCGCCGGCGAAGCGCAAGCGGCCGACGTGTTGATTTACCGCTGCACCGACGATCGCGGCCAGCTGAGCCTGCGCGACACGCCCTGCGGCAACGGCCAGCGCCAGCAGACCCTGACCATGACCCGCCCGGTCGATCCACCGCCGCGCGTCGTCGAAGCCTCGGCCACGCCCTCGCCCCGCCCCGCGGCCAGTTCCCGTCCGCAGGTGCTGATGATGCGCACACCGCAGGCGATGTACGACTGCGTGCGGCCGGACGGCAGCAGCTACACCAGCAGCAACGGCGACGGCAATCCGCGGATGATGCCGATCGTCGATCTGGGCTACGGCGTGCCGGTCTACAGCACCGGCACTTCGCTGGGCAGCCGCATCGGCGCGCGCGAGCCGCGCCTGGGCGATCCGAGCGCGCGCATCGCCGTGTCCGGCCGCCACGGCAACGTCCAGTACGCCGCCACCGCGCGTTCGGGCGGCTATTATTCCGGCGGTTACGATTACGGCTACGGCGTCTACTACGGCAGCCAGCTGGTGCGCGACGAATGCCGGCAGCTGCCGCAGCAGGAAGTGTGCTCGCGCCTGCGCGACCGCCGCTATGACGGCGACCGCCGTTACAACAGCGCGCTGCAAAGCGAGCGCGCTCAGATCACCCTGGACCAGCGCGTCATCGACGCGCAATTGAACGCCGATTGCGGAGCTTACTGATGCGCGTGTGGTTCGTGTCCCTGCTGTTGCTGGCCAGCGCCGGCGCCCACGCACAAGGCAAGGTCGTCATCTATCGCTGCACCGACGCGCTGGGCCAGTTGACGGTGCAGAACAACACCCCGTGCCCGAAGGGCAGCCAGCAGGAAAAGCGCGTGATCGAAGACGCGCCGGTGTCGTCGGCGCCGCCGACCTTCGTCACCTCGCCGGTCGCGCCCTACGCGCCGGCCAACGCGCCGCCGCCGCATCCGCCAGTGTCCTCGCAGTTGCCATCGGTGGGCACGGCCAAGCCTTCCGCCAGGCCGGCGACGCCGAAAGCGCCGGCCGGCCCGACCATCGCCGACGCCGACCGCCTGCCGCCGCCGGTGTTGTTCGAATGCCGCACTTACGACGGCAGCCGCTACCTCAACGACGACGGCACGCCGCCGCAGCGCTGCGCGCAGTTGCAGACCACCGGCCTGGGCAGCGTCGGCAGCGGCACCGGCGTGGCCTGCGAAATGGTCAATGATCAATGCCAGCGAATCGCCGACGATCACTTGTGCGAGAACTGGAAACAGCGCCTGCGCGAAGCCCAGTCCGCGCTGCGCTTCGGCCGCGGCGACAGCCGCGACGCATCGGCGGCGGAAGTCGCGCGGATTCAGCGGATCGTGACTGAGAGTACCTGCGGCAAGTAAGCCGACTGCGGTGCCAGCAACTGCGCAGTCGCCGGGCTTCTGTCTGCGCTCGTTGCGCAAATAGCGGCGAGCCTGGCATGCCTGATCGCCTCACACATCCGTCCGCGGTCGCGCGGATCATCACTGTTACACGCACTGCGACACTACGATTCACAGCTTCAACGCTACGCGGTGGCGGCGTGTTAACGCTTCGTCGGCCTGCGCCGCTTAAAACCCGTAACGCGAAAACCCGCCGTCCACCGCGATGCATTCGCCGGTGATGTAGCCCGACGCCGGCAGACACAGGAACGCCACCGCTGCTGCGACTTCCTCCGCTTCGCCGATGCGGCCCAGCGGCGTGCGCAGCAGCACTTCGTCGAGATAATCCGGGTCGGCCAGCTTGTCGGAGGTGCGGCGGGTACGGATGTACCACGGCGCCACCGCGTTGACGCGCACGCCGTCCTCGGCCCATTCCACGGCGAGGTTGCGGGTCATCTGGTGCATCGCCGCCTTGCTCATGCCGTAGGGCGCGCCGGTGCGCACGTGCAGGTTGCCCGAGACGCTGCCGACGTTGACGATGCTCGAGGCGGCGTGGCGGGTCAGCAGCGCGTAGGCGTAGCGCGACAGCTCGAAGGCCGAGAACAGGTTGATCTCGAAGATCTGCCGCCACTCGTCCTCGGTGTAGTCGGTGGTGGCCTTGCTGAGGTTGCCGCCGGCGTTGTTGACCAGGATGTGCAGGCCTTCGCCGAAGTCCTCGACCCAGTCCAGCAGTTCGCGCCGCTGCTCGTCGTCGGCGACGTCGGCGACGAAACCCTGCACCTCGCGTTCGGGAAAGTCCTCGAGCAATTCGGCCCGCGCCGATTCCAGCGCGGTCGCGTCGCGCGCGGCCAGCAGCACGTCGGCGCCGAAGCCCAGCAGTTCGCGCGCGATCGCCCGGCCGATGCCGGCGCTGCCGCCGGTGACCAGCGCGAGTTGCCCGTCCAATCGCCAACGCTTGGGGTCCATGAGGTTCTCCGTATGCAGTGACCGTGCCGTGGTTCGACGCGCGAGGCGCGCGACCGGCGTAGCATAACGGCCGGACCGTCCCGAGGATGCCGCGATGAACCCCAGCCGGATCGTATCCACCCTGGCCTGCGCCGCGCTGTGCTGCGCGCTGGGCGCGTGCTCCAAGCCGCAGCCGCCGGAGAAAGAGCGCCCGGTCGATCCGCAGGCCACGCAGATGCACGATGCGATCCAGCAGCCGATCCAGAAGGCCAAGGCGGTCGAAGGCGCGGTCGATGAGGGCGCGCAACACACCCGCGACGCGATCGACGCCGCCGGCGGTTGAGTCGGCCGCGGATGCCGGGCGGCTGCGACAGGCGGGCCGCCGGCTCGGTTCGCGTGAGAATTTTTGTGGGAGGGGCTTTCAGCCCCGACGCTTTCGGCTCAGTTCGCCGCTGAGGCCGGTAGCGCGGCCCTCACCCCAGCCCTCTCCCGCGCAGCGGGAGAGGGAGCCCAAGTCGCACTTGGAATTTCGAGTGACTTTCGAAAGCTTTTGTGGAGGGGCTTCAGCCCCGACGCTGTCGGCTCAGTTCGCCGCGAAGCCCGGGCGCACCGCCCTCACCACCCTAGCCCCGCCCGAACGCATAGCGTTCGGATGTTCGGTGCCGCGCGAGCCCATGGCTAGCAAGCGCGGCCCCTCAGCCCGCATCGCGGGAGAGGGACGCAAGCCTCACAGCTCGCAGAAGCAATACGCCAGCGCCTTCACCGGCACGCCGCTGGTGGGCTTGATCGCGCTCTCGACGAAACGCAGGTCCGACGCGGTCTGCGGCAACGCCTTGGCCAGCAGGCCGCGGGCGAGGTCCGAACGTCCCAGCAGCGCGCTGCCGGCGTTGCTGGAGGCGAAGCCGGCGAAGAAGCGCTCGAACGGCGACGGCATCTTCTCCACGTAACGCACGCGGTAGTCGCCGGCCTTGCCGAGCTTGGCGCGCGCGGCGACGTCGTCGATCGCGTTCTGCAGTCCGCCCAGGTCATCGACCAGTCCGCGTTCCTTCGCCTGCGCGCCGCTCCACACGCGGCCGCGGGCGATCGCGTCGATCTCTTCCACCGGCTTCTTGCGCGCGGCGGCGACGCGACCGGTGAAGTCGGCGTAGCCCTTGTTGATGATGGTCTGGATCACCTGCCCGACTTCCGGCGCCAGCGGCCGGGTGATGTCGAAGGAACCGGCGAAGCGCGTGGTGCCGACGCCGTCGGTGTGCACGCCGATCTTCTCCAGCGCGCGCGGCACGGTCGGGATCATGCCGAAGATGCCGATCGAACCGGTGATGGTCGACGGATCGGCGTAGATCTTGTCGGCGTTCATCGAGATCCAGTAACCGCCCGAAGCGGCCAGATCGCCCATCGACACCACCACCGGCTTGCCGGCGGCCTTGAGCGCGACGATCTCGCGGCGGATCTGCTCGGAAGCGAACACCTCGCCGCCGGGCGAATCCACCCGCAGCACCAGCGCCTTCACGTTCTCGTCGTCGCGCGCGTCGCGCAGCAGCGCCGCGGTGGACACGCCGCCGATCGAACCGGGCGGCTGCTCGCCGCCGCTGATTTCGCCCGCAGCCACGACGATGGCGACCTGCGGACGCTGGTCGGCCGGATTGAGCGTGCGATCCAGGCCGGCGACGTAGGCGTCCATGGCGATCTGACGGAAGCCGCCTTCGGCGTCTTCGTCGGCGACGCCGCGCTTGGTCAGCATCTCATCGACTTCTTCGCGCGTCTTGAGCCCGTCGATCAGCTTCAGGCCCAGCG
Organism: Lysobacter gummosus; assembly: GCF_001442805.1. NCBI lineage: Bacteria > Pseudomonadati > Pseudomonadota > Gammaproteobacteria > Lysobacterales > Lysobacteraceae > Lysobacter > Lysobacter gummosus. The sequence goes on from NZ_CP011131.1 coordinate 5,572,482, forward strand.
CGTACTTGCCCATGTCGCCCTTGACCGCGTCCAGCCGCTGCGGCAGTTCGTCGATCGAGGCGATGAGGTCGGCCGGCTTGAGCTTGCGCGCCTTGGCCACGTCGTCGAGATACCGCGTCCACAGGTCGTTCATCCAGAACAGATCGGCGGTCTTGGAGTCTTCCGAGGCGGCATCGAGGATGTACGGCTCGGCGGCAGACTTGTACTCGCCGACGCGGAACAGGTGCACGTCCACGCCGAGCTTGTCCTGCAGGCCTTCGCGGTAGTACTGGCGATAGCGGCCCAGGCCCTCGAGCATCATCCCGCCCATCGGGTCGAGGAACACTTCGTTGGCCTGCGCGGCGATCAGGTACTGCTTCTGGTCCATGGTTTCGGCGAAGGCGATGACTTCCTTCTTGCTCGCCCGCACCCGCGCCACCGCGGCGGCGACATCGCGCAGCGAGGCCATGCCGGTGCCCTGCAGCTTGTCCAGGCGCAGCACGACGCGCTCGATGCGCTTGTCGTCCCTGGCCGCGTCCAGCGCGCGGATCACGTCGCGCAGCTGCACTTCCGGGGTCTTGTCGCCGAAGGCGCGGCTGAGCGCGCGCGAGGCCGGGTCGCTGCTGTACTGCTCCACCAGCGCGCCTTCCGGGGCGATCACCAGGGTGGTGCGTTCCAGCAACGGCTTGACGCCTCCGCCGAGGCTCAGCGCGGCCAGGAAAAACAGCAGGAAACCGAAGAACAGCAGGTTGAAGACCAACCGGCGGGTGAAGTTCATCGTGTCCCAGACGCCGATGAAGAAACGGGCCAAAGGCCCGCGACGTGGGGAGGTATCGTTCATTGGCACAGGCTCCATGTGTACGGCTCAGACTAACCCGGCACGGGGCGGGGTTTCACCCGCCATTCGTAACTGTGAAGGCCGGGAATCGGGAGTCGGGAATGGGGAATCGGAAGATCAAGGGCGAAAGCCGAGATTCCCCGCTTCTGCCTTTCCCGATTCCCGATTCCCATTCCCGCCCTCAGGTGCACCCGGTTTCGTGCGGATCGACTTCGTGCGGCGCCTCGCTGGCCATCCGCGCGGCCAGCCGGTCGGGCTGGCTGGAGCGGATGAACCGCGCGCACAGCAGCACCGAGGCCACCGTCAGGCCGGCGATCAGGCCGATCCACATGCCCTTCGGGCCCCAGTTGAGGCCCAGGCCGAGGTAGGCGCCCACCGGCATGCCCACGCCCCAGTAGGCCAGCGCGGCCAGGACCATCGGCACCCGGGTGTCCTTGAGCCCGCGCAGGGCGCCGGCCGAGAGCACCTGGATGCCGTCGGGGAACTGGAACATCGCCGAATACAGCAGCAAGGACGCGGCCAGGGTCGCGACCGCGACGTCGGCGGTGTAGAAGCTCACCAGCAGTTCGTTGGCGCTCAGCAGCAAGATGCCCGACACCAGCTGGGTGCCGATCACGATCGCGTACCCGGCCAGCCCGGCATAGCGCACGCCGGCGTAGTCGCGCCGGCCCAGCGCGTGGCCGACCCGCACCGTGGTCGCCTCGGCCAGCCCCATCGGCACCATGAAGCACAACGCGGACAGGTTGATCGCGATCTGGTGCGCCGACGCCGGCACCTCGCCCAGGCGCCCGATCAGCAGCGCGGTGACGATGAACAGACTGCCTTCCATCAGCACGGTCACGCCGATCGGCAGGCCGGTGGCGAGCAGGCCGCGGATGGTCGGCCAATGCGGTTTGTCGAAGCGCTCGAACAAGCGCAGGTCGGCGAAGCGCCTGGCGCTGCGCAGCACCAGGAAGAAACCGATCGCCTGCGCCCACAGCATCACCGCCGAGGCGATGCCCAGACCGCCGGCACCCATTTCCGGCAGGCCGAACTTGCCGAAGGTCAGCACGTAGCCCAACGGCAGCAGCACCAGCAGGCCGCCGGCGCTGAGCAGCATGGTCGGCAAGGTCCAGTGCAGGCCTTCGCTGAGATAGCGCATGCAGAAGAACAGCGTCAGCGCCGGCACGCCCCAGCGGATGCCGTGGAGGAAGTCGCGCGCGCCGGGAATGATCTCCGCGGCGATGCCCATCGCCGCCAGCGCGTGCGGGATGAAGGTCAGAAACGCAAATAAAAACACGCTCAGCAACACCGCCATCCACAGCGCCTGGCGGAACAAGGCGCCGATCTCGCCGCGCCGGCCGGCGCCTTCGAGTTGCGACACCGACGGCGGCACCGACAGCAAGGTGCCGATCGGCACCATCATCGGCAGCCACCACAACGCGGTGCCGATCGTCACCGAGGCCAGCGTGGTGGTGCTGTGGTGGCCGGCCAGGGTGTTATCGACGAAGCCGATCAGGCCGGTGGAGACGTGGCCGGCGACCAGCGGCGCGGCCAGGACCAGGGTCGTGCGGATCTCGCCGGCCAGGCCGGCGCGGGAGAGGGAAGGCGATGACGCGGACATTGTGCGGGACCAACGGCACGACTGCGGCCGCGCATCCGGTCTAGGGCGCTGGCGCCGGGTCGCGGCGGACGGCTATCTTACCCGCTCGAAAGTGAAGGCCGGGGAGCCTCTAACTCGACCGCCAATGAGCGCAACTTCTTCTTCAGACTCCAGCCACGCCGGCGGCCATTCGGCCCACGGCCAGCACGACCTGACCCACTGCGAAAACTGCAAGACCCCGCTGCACGGGCATTATTGCTACGAGTGCGGCCAGTCGGTGGTCAATCCGATCCGCCACGTCGGCCACGCGCTGGAGGAAGTGTTCGAATCCTTCTGGCACCTGGACGGCCGCATTTTCCGCACCTTGCGCGATCTGCTCTCGCCGGGCCGGGTCGCCCGCAACTACATCGCCGGCCATCGCGTGCGCTATGTGGCGCCGCTGCGGTTGTTCGTGATCGTTTCGGTGCTGACCTTCTTCGTCGCCAAGTTCGCGATCCACATCGACGAAACCAACCAGTTCGTCAACATCACCAATCTGCAGGAAGGCACGGTCCGCCTGGGCAACTCCAAGAGTTTGATCAGGCGAGCCGACAGCATCGCCGAGGTCGAGGAAGTGCGCGCGCGCACGCTCAAGGAGCTGCAGGCCGCCAGCGCCCAGGTGCCGGCCGAGGCGCGCGGCGCCATCGACAAGTCGATCCAGGGGCTCAACCGCCAGGCCGACAAGCGCATCGACACGCTGCGCATGGAAATGCAGCTCGATGGCGCGCAGGTCGCCGCGCAGAAGGCCGAAGGCCAGCGCGCGGCGGCCACTTCGGAAAGCGATAGCATCAACCAGGCCAAGACCCTGGCCGAGGTGGAAAGCGCGCGCGACGCCCGCATCGCCCAGACGATGCAGGACGATCCGGCGAAGTGGGAAGCGCAGTCGGACATGGCGATCGCGCGCGGCAACAAGATCCGCACCATCAATGCCGAAGCCGGCTGCCGTATCGCCCAGCTACAGCGCGAACACGCGGTGGCCAGCGAAGGCGCCAACGTGCGCAAGTCCGACTTCGACCATTACGGCGAACCCGATTGCGACGACATCGGCGATCCGTTGTCGTTCAACGGCAAGCCCTGGAGCGCGACGACCAATCCGCTCATCGTCACCTGGTGGCCGAAGTTCGCCAACGACTGGCTCAACAAGCAGGTCGGCCGCGGCGAAGCCAACATCAAGCGGCTGACGAAGGAGCCCTGGCTTTACGTGCGCGCCATGATCAGCGCCGTCCCGACCGCGCTGTTCCTGATGGTGCCGCTGTTCGCGCTGCTGCTGAAGCTGGCCTACCTGGGCTCGGGCCGCGGCTATCTGGAACATCTGGCGATCGCGTTGTACAGCCACGTCTACCTGTGCCTGCTGCTGCTGGCGATGTTCGTGCTGATGCTGCTCGGCGGCGTGATCACGCCGCACTGGAGCGGCTTCGGCTGGATCAGCGGCCTGGGCATCGGCCTGCTGTGGACGTGGATGCCGATCTATCTGCTGATCATGCAAAAGCGCGTGTACGGCAACGGCTGGCCGCTGACCCTGATCCGCTACACGGTGGTGGGTTCGCTGTACTTCGTGCTGATGAGCATGGCCGCGGTGTTCCTGGCGATCAGCGCGATCGTGCAGATGTGAGCGGCGTGGACGCCATCGGCGGCGGGCTGATCTACGAGGTCAATCTCGACCTCGACGCCACCATCGCCGACGACTATCTGGCCTGGCTGCGTCCGCACATGCGCGAGCTGTGCGCGCTGCCGGGCTTCATCGACGCCCACCTGCACGCGGTGGAGGAACCTGTGGCCGAACCCGGCCGCGCCGCGTGGTGCGTGCACTACCGCCTGCGCGATCAGGCCGCGCTGGACGACTACCTGCGCGAGCACGCGCCGCGCCTGCGCGCCGACGGCATTGCGCGCTTCGGCGGCCGCTTCAACGCTTCGCGGCGGGTGTTGCGGACCATGGCGGGCTGAGGCGACGCGGCAAATCTCGAAGCGCGTTCGCGCCCCTGAGCGATCCTGCCCACTCGCCGCGGTCTGCCGAGGTCTTTTGTGGGAGGGGTTTCAGCCCCTCCCACAAAAGCCTCCGCTTTACGCCATCTTCGTCGCGACGATCGCGGTCACCCTGTGCGCCAGCGCGTACCACTGCAGCGTGGTCACCGCCGCGCGATCAACGGGTCAAGGCATCGCTCAGCCACGCCGCGCGTTGCGCGGGCGGCGCGGCGAGCAGGCCGGCGCGCAGCCGCTCGCGATCCTGCGGCTGAGTGCGCTGCGCCAGCACGGCCAGCTCCTTGCGCTGCGCCGGGGTGAGCCCGCGCAGGGCGGCCAGCATCGCCGCGTGCTGGGATTCGGGCAATTGCGCGAGCAAGGGCTGCAGCGCCGGGTAATCGGCGCCGAGCGCGGGGCCCAGCAGCCAGCCACGGCGTTCGCTGCGGTCGATCGCCTCGAACTGCGCGCGCAACGCCTGCTGCTGATCGACCGGCAAGGCGGCGAAACGCGCGGCCGCGGCCTGCACCTGGGCGCGTTCGTCGGCGCTCAAGGCCTGCCAGGCCAGATAACGCTCGCGGTGCTCGCCGCGCTGCTGCGCGCTCAGCTCGCCCCATTGCGCGGCGCGCCGGCCGAACTCGCGGCGCTGGTCTTCGTTCCACGAGTCCCAGCGCTGGCCGTTCGCCTGCAACCGCGCCTGCGCCGCGGGCGGCAGGCGGGCCAGGGTTTCGCTGAGCTCCGGCGGCAGCGCCTGCGCCGGCAACAAAGTGACTACGGCGACCGCCGCCGCGACGGCGAGCGTTCGCAGCCAACGGGCGGAATGGATGCGGCGCATCACTCGCCCTCCTGGGTGTCGGTTTCCGAGCCCTGGGTTTCGCCGCCGGCCGGCGCCGTGCCCGGAGCGGGCGGCGCGGCCTCCAGCGGAACCGCCGGGGCCTGCGCCGGAATCGTGCCGGCGTCGCGCGCGGCCAGCCAGCTGCGCAGTTCCAGGTCGTCGGAGGCGGCCTGGCCCTGCGGATCGGCCAGCAGTTCGAAATCGCGATGGGCGATCAGCCCGGCTTCGCGGCCGTAGCGATCGGCCGGCGCCGCGGCCTCGGGCAAGGCGCTGACCGTGACCCCGTCGGGGCCGCCGAGCCAGCGGCCGGCGAAGCCGCCGGGCCACCAGAAGGTCGCGGCGAAGGCCAGGGTGCACAGCGCCAGCAGGCTCCACAGCAGCGGCATCAGCCAGCTAGGCCGCGGCCGCTTCGCCGCCGCGCGCGGTTGCGCCGCCGAGGCGGTCATCGCCACGCCTTGCAGCGCCGCTTCGCGCGCCTGGGCCAGACGCTGCAGCCGCTCCGGCGGTAAGGTCTTGATCCGGCGGTGGACCTGTTCGCGCAATTGCTGCCAGGCCTGCGGGTCGGCGCGGCCGTCGGCGTGCCGCGGCAGCGCGCGCTGCAGGGCCAGCCGGTAGGTTGGCGGGGCCACGCCGAGCACCGCCGCGGCCTCGTTTTCGTTGAGCCCGGCGGCCAGCCGCAGCAGCAGCGCCGCGCGCGGTCCGCTGCCCAACTCGGCCAGGCGGTCGGTGACCTCGACCGGGATCGCGACCGGGGTGCGCTGGCGCAGGCCGGGCTGGGTCAGCAGCAGCGACCAGAACCGGCTGGGCCATTCGCTGAGCGCCGCCTCGGCCGCGAGCGCACGGAAACCGGTCATCGCCGCGGCCAGCGCGGCATCGCCGGCGGAGGCGTCGCCGGCCTGCAATTCGGCCAGTACCGCGCCGCGCCGTTCGACGCCGCGCAGGAAGGCCGAGAGGGCGGCGGGGGCATTCGCTCGGGGGGCGGAAGAGCCTGGGGCGGGGGCTGCGGAACTCATCGGGACGGCTTCACCATACGGTGCATCATAGCGATGCGCGCGGCGTGGAAAACCGCTTGACAAACCGCACAGACGCATCAGCGCGAAGCAGGACGCGGCTTGCAGCCAAATCCGGTTGTGCACAGCAGTAATGGAACCGTCATGGGGCCTCATTTCGCCGGCGCGCAAGCCTTCATTACAACGATGTTTCACGGTCAAAGCCTTGATACGCAAGGCATTTGGCGCGTTGGCGATTTTTTCACCAACCTAACCCGAGGGCTTATTTCAACGCTCTCGCGCATCGCTGCCGACCCGCCATGCACAGATTTATCCACAGGCCATGTGGATAAGGAGATTTCTCTTTCCGATCCGGTTAGTTACGTGACTTTCGTCAGATAAACGGAAGCAATGACCTGCAACTGCCTCGTCTGCCGCCGGTCCCCGCCGCTCGCTAGACTGAAGCCATGTTCGAGGCCCTTCCCCTGCCGCCGCCGACCGTATGGCGCGTCGCTTTGCCGCTGCCGCTGCCGCGCCTGTTCGACTATCTGCCGCCGCCCGGCGATGCCGGTTCCGACCCGGTCGGCGCGCGCGTGCAGGTGCCGTTCGGGCGCCGCGAACTGGTCGGCGTGGTCGCCGAAACCGGCGCGCCCGAGCACGACACCGACCCGGCCGCGCTGAAGGCCGCGATCGCCCGGCTCGACCCGGACCCGCTTCTGGACGGCGAACTGCTGGCCTCGCTGCGCTGGCTGGCCCGCTACACCCACGCCCCGCTCGGCGAGGTGCTGGCGACCGCCCTGCCCGGCCCGCTGCGCCACGGCGAGCCGCTGCCCGACACCCACGCCTGGGCCTGGCGCCTGAGCGAAGCCGGGGCGACCGCGCGCGAAGGCCTGCGCGCCGGCAAGCCGCGCCGCCTCGCCGACCTGCTGGCCGAACACGGCGCGCTCGACGAAGACCGCCTCGACGACCTGCTTGAGGACTGGCGCAGCGCCGCCCGCGCCCTGGCCAAGCGCGAGCAGGCCGAGCGCATCGCCATCCCGGCCGTCCACCACGCCCCGGCGCCGCGCCCCGGGCCGGCGCTCAACGACGAACAGCAGGCCGCGGTCGATGCGTTGCTGGCCGCGCGCGGCTTCACCGGCTTCCTGCTCGACGGCGTCACCGGCAGCGGCAAGACCGAGGTCTACCTGCACGCCATCGCCGACTGTCTGGCGCGCGGCAAGCAGGCGCTGATCCTGGTGCCGGAGATCGGCCTGACCCCGCAGACCCTGGCGCGCTTCCGCGCTCGCCTTGGCGTGCCGGTGCACGCGCTGCACTCGGGCCTGAGCGACGGCGAGCGCGCCCGCACCTGGGCCGCGTTCGCGCGGGGCGAGGCGCGGGTCGCGGTCGGCACCCGCTCGGCGGTGTTCCTGCCGCTGCGCGAGCCGGGCCTGATCGTCATCGACGAAGAACACGACGGCAGCTTCAAGCAGCTCGACGGCATCCGCTACCACGCCCGCGACTTCGCCCTGGTCCGGGCCAAGGCCCTGGACGTGCCGGTGCTGCTGGGCAGCGCCACGCCGTCGCTGGAGTCGCTGCGCAACGCCCAGGCCGGGCGCTACGGCCACCTGCACCTCAAGCGCCGCGCCGGCCAGGCGCAGCCGCCGCGGGTGCGCGTGCTAGACGTGCGCAAGCGGCCGCTGCAGGCCGGGCTGTCGCCGGAACTCATCGAACGCATCCACGCCGAGCTGCGCGCCGGCGGCCAGGTGCTGGTGTTCAAGAACCGGCGCGGCTACGCCCCGGTGCTGCTGTGCCACGACTGCGGCTGGACCGCGCACTGCCCGCGCTGCAGCACCCCGCTCAAGGGCACGCCGATGACCGTGCACGCCGGCGGCCGCCGTCTGCAGTGCCATCACTGCGGCACGCGCCGGCCGGCGCCCGACGCCTGCCCGGATTGCGGCGGCCTGGCCCTGCAATCGCAGGGCGCCGGCACCGAGCGCATCGAGGAATCGCTGGCGGCGCGCTTCCCGGAGTTTCCGGTGCTGCGCATCGATCGCGGCAGCACGCAAAAGCGCGACGCTCTGGAAAATCTGCTGAAGGAATTCGGCACCACACCGGGCGTGCTGGTCGGCACCCAGATGCTCGCCAAGGGCCACGATCTGCCCAACCTGACCCTGGTCGCGGTGGTCGGCATCGACGAAGGCTTGTTCAGCGCCGACTTCCGCGCCCGCGAAAAACTCGCGCAGTTGCTGATCCAGGTCGCCGGCCGCGCCGGCCGCGCGGACAAGCTCGGCGAAGTAATTCTGCAAACCCATCACCCCGAACACGAACTGCTGCACACGCTGCTGTCGGGCGGCTATCCGGCCTTCGCCGAAGTCGAACTGGCGCAGCGCGAAGCCGCGGGGTTTCCGCCGTTCGCGCACATGGCGCTGATCCGCGCCGAGGCGCAGCAGGTGGAAACGGCCAATGCCTTCCTGGCGCTGGCGCGGCGCGAATTCGAAGCCGTCGCCGCGCAACGCGCGGGCGCCGCCCGCACCACGCTGGAGGTCAACGGCCCGGTGCCCGCGCCGATGCCGCGACGCGCCGGTTATCTGCGCGCGCAGCTGATCCTGTCGGCACCGCAGCGGCCGGAACTGCACGCAGCGCTCGATGCGGCGCTGCCGGCGATCTACGCCGCGCCGGAAGCGCGCAAGGTACGCTGGTCGCTGGATGTGGATCCGGCCGATCTGTACTGAACGCTCCGGCGCGAGCGGTGCGGGCCGGGCCGCCGCGGATCGTCAGCGGATGTCGATCCGCAACGAGAACTTCGACAAGGTGCCGCGACGCGCGGCGGCGCGGGGCTGGTAGACCTGGATGCGGTATTCGCCATCGGCCGGCAAGCGCGCGCTGTACACGGCGCCGGACTTATCGGAGCTCGTCTCCACCGCCAGCGCCTCGCGCGCCTCGGCGGACACGCCCGCGGCGCGCGGCGGATACACGTTGAGATTGGCGTTGCTGCTGCCCGACAAGCTCGCGCGCAGGCTCTGGCCGGCGCGAGCCGCGACCAGGTACTCCATCGAGTCGTAGCCCTTGATCGCGCCTTTCACCGTAGCGCCGGTCGTGCCCTTGGCGAACGTCACCGGCACGGTGGTGACCTGGTCGGCGGCGCAGACCGCGCCGGCGGCCAGGCCCAGCGACAGCGCGAAGACGGCGGTTCGAGCGAAACAGAGAAAGAGCGAGGGCATGCGCGGGCTCGTTGGCGAGGAGGGAACTACGTGGAATCTAGCGCGGTTCGCGCCGCATGGGCCAAGCAACGGCGCGCGTTCGCGCGGATTTTTGTGGCGGCACCGGCGCGCGCCGGGTCGCCACACATCTTTCGCATGCATTCGATCCACACGGACTGCCGCAAAAATACGATCGCCTGGCACCGCGCGTCCGAATCGCGTGCGGGATGCCACGCCCTGGCTCGTCTTGAACCCGGGCAAGCCTGCCCGTCCCGCGCGACCGCGCTCCATCGAGTTCATCCAAGGAAAGCCATGAACCCCACACGCATCCGCATCGCCCTGGGCTTGGCCCTTGTCGCCGTCCCCGTTGCTCAAGCCGCCGACTTCGCCGCCTGCTTCAGCCTCAAGCCCGGCCTCGCCTACGAAATGAACGACAGCAAGATCCGCATCGTGCGCGAGCGTTTCGGCGATCGCGACGCGATCGCGCTGGTCACCAGCGGCGGCGGGGTCAAGACCTCGACCTATTACGATCCCGACGGGCGCGCCCTGCTCGGCAGCGTGCAGTACGGCATCGCCGCGCTCGGCGGCGACGCCTCCGCGCCGGTCATCACCGAGCGCTACACCCAGACGCCGGAGTTCCCCGCCAAGGCCAAGCCCGGCGACAAGTTCAAGCTGCACGGCGCCGGCAAGCGCACGCTGCACAACGAGGACAGCGTCGAAGACTTGAACTATCCGGGTTTCGGCGACTTCACTTTCGTCGGCTTCGAAGACCTGGAATTGCCGGTGGATTTCACTCCGCGCACGTTCTCCGGCACCTGCCACCTGAAGGCCGGCGACGCCGAGAGCTCGGCCGAATTCTGGTACGCGCCGGGTTTCGGCCTGATCAAGTTCGTCCGCTATCAGGGCAAGGAAACGCTCTTCTCGCAGCAGTTGGAAAGCATCGCCACCGAGTGAGTTCGCGCGGGCTTCGATGCGCAAGCGGCCACGTGGACGCGGCCGCTAGCTTTTCGGCTTGACCTTGGGCTTGCTCGCGCCGGCAGGCGCCGCTGCCGGCGCGGCCGCCGCAGGCTTCGCGCCGCCCTTGGGCTTGTCGCGAATCCACACGATCTGATTGTCGCGCCGGGTCTCGAACAGGCCGATCGCCTCGATCAGATCGCTGAGCTTGCGGTAGCCGTAGTTGCGCGAATCGAACGAGGCCTGATTGGCGATCTGATGCCCGACCGCGCCCAGATGCGACCAGCCGTCGTCGCCGCTGACCGCTTCCACCGCGCGCCGCAGCATCAGCACCAGACGGGTGTCGCTGCGCAGTTCCTTGGCGCTGCGCGGCTGAGTGGTCGCACTGGCGGCTTCGTCGGCGCCGGCGTCCTCGCTGGGCGGCTGGCCCAGGCCTTCGACGTAGGTGAATTTCGAGCAGGCGTTGACGAAGGGCTCGGGCGTTTTCTTTTCGCCGAAGCCGTACACCTTCACCCCTTCGGTCAGCAGCCGCATCACCAGCGGAGTGAAGTCGGCATCGCTGGAGACGATGGCGAAGCCGTCGAGGTTGCGCGCGTACATCAGGTCCATCGCATCGATGACCATCGCCATGTCCGATGCGTTCTTGCCCTTGCTGTAGGCGAACTGCTGGATCGGCCGGATCGCGTATTCGTGCAACACCGCTTCCCAGCTCTTGAGCCCGGGGCTTTTCCAGTTGCCGTAGGCGCGGCGCACGTTGGCCACGCCGAAGCGCGCCACCTCGGCCAGGATCACGTCGATCTTCGCCGCCGGCGCGTTGTCGGCGTCGATCAGCAGGGCGATGCGTTTTTCTTCTGCGGCGGCGGCCATGCGATCGCTCCGTGCCGGCCGCCCGGGCTCGGAGCGGCCTTGTCGCGGCCAGCCTAGCGCAACCGCGGGCGCGGCGCGTGGCAGAAGATAGGACGGCTTCATGACGGGCTAACCCCGATGCGGGACAATGGCCGCGAATCCAACGACGAAAAGAAACTCTCCCCCATGAGCCAACTCGAACAACTGCGCGAACTGTCCGCCGTGGTCGCCGATACCGGCGACATCGAAGCCATCGCCCGCTTCCGCCCGCTGGACGCGACCACCAACCCCTCGCTGCTGCTCAAGGCCGCCAGCCTGCCGGCCTACGCGCCGCTGATCGACGCCGCCATCGCCGGCGCCCAGGGCGAGGACGAAGCCGCCCGCGTCGGCGACGCCGGCCTGCGTCTGGCGGTCGCCATCGGCGGCGAAATCCTCAAGCTGATTCCCGGCCGCGTCTCCACCGAAGTCGACGCGCGCCTGAGTTTCGACACCCAGGCCACGCTGGCCCAGGCCCATCGCATCGTCGAACTCTACGAGCGCGCCGGCATCGGCCGCGAGCGCCTGCTGATCAAGGTCGCCTCGACCTGGGAAGGCATCCGCGCCGCCGAGCAACTCGAGCGCGAAGGCATCCACTGCAATCTCACCCTGCTGTTTTCCTTCGCCCAGGCGGTGGCCTGCGCCGAAGCCGGCGTGTACCTGATCTCGCCCTTCGTCGGCCGCATCCTCGACTGGCATCTGGCCAACGGCATGGCCAAGCCGGCGACGCCGCAGGACGATCCGGGCGTGCAGTCGGTCACCCGCATCTGGCAGTACTACAAGCGCCACGGCTACGGCACCGTGGTCATGGGCGCCAGCTTCCGCAACACCGGGCAGGTGCTGGCGCTGGCCGGTTGCGACCGTTTGACGATCTCGCCGGAACTGCTCGGCGAACTCGAAGCCAATTCCGGCGACGTGCCGCGCGCGCTCAACGACGACGGCCAGCGCGGCAAGCCCGAGGCGCCGCTGAGCGAAGCCGCGTTCCGCTGGCAGCACAACGAAGACGCGATGGCCACCGACAAGCTCGCCGACGGCATCCGCCGCTTCGCCGCCGATCAACGCAAGCTGGAAGATCAGCTTGCGCAACGCATGCGCGGCTGAGGACACGGCGATGAACGATCCGCGCAAGCACGTCGTCATCGTAGGCGGCGGGTTCGGCGGTTTGTGGGCGACGCGCGCGCTGGCCTCGGCCGATGTGCGCATCACCCTGATCGACCGCCGCAACCACCATCTGTTCCAACCCCTGCTGTATCAGGTCGCCACCGCCGGATTGTCGGCGCCGGACATCGCAGCGCCGCTGCGCCACATCCTGCGCAATCAAGCCAACGTGGAAGTGCGGCTGGGCGAGGTGACCGGCATCGACGCCGGCGCGCGCAACGTCTCGCTCGCCGATGGCGAGGTGGTGGCCTACGACTATCTGCTGCTGGCCAGCGGCGCCACCCACGCCTACTTCGGCCATGACGAATGGGCCGACGACGCGCCGGGCCTGAAAACCCTCGACGACGCGCTGCACATCCGCCGCCGCGTGTTGCTGGCGTTCGAACGCGCGGAAGCGGCCGAGAGCGAAGAAGAACGTTCGGCGTGGCTGCATTTCGCCGTGGTCGGCGGCGGCCCGACCGGGGTCGAACTGGCCGGCACGCTGGCGGAGATTTCGCGCAAGACCTTGCGCCGCGAGTTCCGCCGCATCGATCCGGCGCAGGCGCGCGTGCGCCTGATCGAAGCCGGCCCGCGCGTGCTGTCGAGTTTTCCCGAGTCGCTGTCGGAGAAAGCGCGCGCGCAGCTGCAGCGGCTGGGCGTGGAAGTCTCCACCGGCACGCCGGTGGCTTCGATTAATGGCGAGGGCTACATGCTCGGGGCCGAATTCGTGCCGGCGCGCACGGTGCTGTGGGCCGCCGGCGTGGCCGCGTCCAGGCTCGGCGCCCTGCTCGACGCGCCGCGCGATCGCGCCGGCCGCGTGCAGGTCGCGCCCGACCTCAGCGTGCCCGGGCATCCGGAGATTTTCGTCGCCGGCGATCTGGCCGCCATCCAACAGGCCAACGGCCAACCGGTGCCCGGCGTCGCGCCCGGCGCCAAGCAGATGGGCAGCTACGTCGCGCGCGCGATCCGCGCACGCCTGGCCGGGCGCACGCTGGAGCCGTTCCGCTACATCGATTACGGCAATCTGGCGACGATCGGCCGGCGCGCGGCGGTGGTGGATCTGCGCGGGCTGAAGTTCTCCGGCTTCCTGGCCTGGGCGTTCTGGCTGGCCGCGCACGTGTTCTTCCTGATCGGCTTCCGCAACCGCCTGATCGTGATGCTCAACTGGTCGTGGGCGTATTTCACGTACCAACGCCACGCGCGGATCATTTTCGGCGGCCGCGCCGAAGCCGACGACGCGGCCTCGCACTGAGCGGCCGGATCGATCGGGAAACGCCACGGTCGCACTGAAAACAGCCGGGGCGCCATGCGGCGCCCCGGCTTCGCATCGATGCGACGAAGATCGCTTAAGCGCGCGCGATCGCGCACAGGAAGCAGCCGGTGCGCGCGTTGTGCGCATGCACCGTCGCCACGGCCGGATCGGCCATCACCTCGGCCAGCGCGGCATCGGCGTCGGCGCCGTCCAGCGTGCGCGCCGCGAGCATCCAGCCGTCGCCGTCGTAAGCGCGCAGCGACAGATAGCGGGTGCGCAGCATCGGCGGCAGTTCGTCTTCGAAATGCATCGCGCGCGCCGCGGCTTCGCGCACGTAGATCGGGCCGCTGGCGCGATACGGGCCGTCGGTGTGATGTTCGTAAGTCAGCAGCAGCAGGGTTTCGCCGGGCGCGGCGTTGGCCAGCGAAACCCGGCACGGATAACCGGTCGGGCTGTCGGCGACGACCCGGCGCATGCCGTGCGCGTGCAGGCTGGCGTCGTCGAGCGCGAACAGCGGGGCGAAGGGTTCCGGCGCGAGGCCGTCGATGCGATAGGTGTTCATGGCGACTCCGAATGGAAATTCGCCTGCACGATAGGGCCGCGGGAGTCGCGACGATATCCGCGTCTTGCGGTCGATTGGGGGCATGTATTCGCTGCCGTGAAGACGGGCTGGGCATAGAGCGCTGGTTCGGCGCGATGGCCGCGGATTCGCGCGGTGCGATCGGATCGGGCGGATGAATTCGCGCGCGGAAAAACAAACGGCCCGGTTTCCCGGGCCGTTGAGTCGCAGCGCGTTGTACGCAGCTTCGTTAGGCCGCGAACAGCCCACGCATCTTCTTCAACGCGTTGGCCTCGATCTGGCGGATGCGCTCGGCGCTGACGCCGTACTCATCGGCCAATTCCTGCAGCGTGATCTTGCTGTCGGCATCGAGCCAGCGGCGCTTGATGATGTCGCGCGAACGCGCATCCAGGCCGGCCAGACCTTCGCGCAGCAGGCCGAGCTGGTTGTCTTCTTCGTCCTCGCGCTCGTAGCTCTGCGAGGGGTCTTCCTCGGCGGCGCGCAGGTACGCGGCCGGCGACGGCGGGGCGTGGTCGTCGTCCTCGTCGGCCGGGGCATCGAAACCGATGTCGCGGCCGGACAGGCGCGATTCCATTTCCAGCACTTCGCGCTCGGAAACGTTGAGGTCCTTCGCGACCTGGCTGACTTCCTCGGCGTTCATCCAACCCAGGCGCTTCTTGCTCTTGCGCAGGTTGAAGAACAGCTTGCGCTGCGCCTTGGTCGTGGCGACCTTGACGATGCGCCAGTTCTTGAGGATGAACTCATGCATCTCGGCGCGGATCCAGTGGACCGCGAAGGAGACCAGACGCACGCCCTGTTCCGGGTCGAAGCGCTTGACCGCCTTCATCAGGCCGATGTTGCCTTCCTGGATGAGGTCGCCGATCTGCAGGCCGTAGCCGTTGTAGCCGCGGGCCACGTGGACCACGAAGCGCAGATGCGAGTGAACGAGTTCACGGGCCGCGTCGAGGTCTTCCCCGTCGCGGAAACGGCGCGCCAGCGCCTGCTCGTCTTCGGCCGTAAGCACCGGGATCTGGTGCACGGCGCCGATGTACGCGTCCAGCGAACCGAGCGCGCTGGGCACAGGCAGGTTGTTGGCGACTAGAGCAGTGGATTGGGCAATAGGGGTCATGGCAGCGATCTTAGCAGTCGGCCTATAGGAGTGCTAAAGCGAGGGGAAGTTCACTGTGTTGCGGCATTAGAACGTCGGAACTGCGAACTCGTGACGGCGGGTAGCGTCGTCGCGCGTCGGCGCCGCGGGAATCGGATGCTTCAACGATGTGCATCCTGCTCCGACTGGATGAATTTAAAATTATTCCGCGAAAACAATGAGTTAATGTTGCGATGACGGAGCAGCCGGATCACGGCCCGCCTCCGTCCGAGTGGCATTGGACGCGGATTCGTGCCGCATCCGGCCGCCGGTTTCATCGCAAGCCCATCTGAGACCACTCTTCGCGGGCCGAAGTTCCAGCCGACACCGGGGCTCCGTTCAGGTGGCGCGGCCGCCCGGGACAAACGTGCCGCTCGTCGAAGCCGCGGGCGATCGCCGGAGCAAGCCGTGGCAGGCGGGTCCGAACGCATGCACGGCAACGCATCTGCGCACCTTCCGCATGCCTGGACACGACTTGCGAATCGGTCAGCCCGATCCGTGCAAATCGCTGGCCCGCAGTCGCCAAAACCGCCTAGGCCGTGCGAGCGTTCTCGCAGAATCAGTAAGATAGAGAAGCTCATCACAAATTTTTAATGTTTCCCGCCACGCCGACCGGTTGCGACTCGGGCTCGGACTGCGCGTAGTGGACGGGCCGGCCGCCTCGGGCCGGCGTACGACGGGGAACGACATGACCACCACTTCCAACGGGAGGGCGCTGCGGCGCCGTCCCTTGCTCATCGCTATCGCCTTCGCCATGGCGGCGCCGGGCTTCGCGGTCGCAGGGCCCCAGGACGCGCAGACGTCCACGGCTCCCGCCGCCGCGCCGGCCGAACGTGCCGCCACCGAACTGGAAGGCATCCAGGTCACCGCCTCGCGCATTCCGCGCACCGGCTTCGATTCGCTGGAACCGGCCACGGTGATCAACGGCGACGCCGTGCGCGAGCGCGGCGTGACCAACATCGCCGACGCGCTCAACCAGACCGTCGGCTTCGGCGTCGGCCAGACGCCCGAAGGCGGCCAGGGCAGCTTCGCCGGCGGCGTCAACTTCGTGAACCGGTTCGGCCTGGGCAGCAACCGCACGCTGACCCTGATCAACGGCCGCCGCGTGGTGACCTCGCGCGCGCTGACCAACTTCGGCTTCTCCGCCGGCGCCCAGGTCGATCTCAACGCGATCCCGGTGCAGATGATCGACCGCGTCGAGAACGTCGCCATCGGCGGCGCGCCGACCTACGGCTCCGACGCCATCGCCGGCGTGGTCAACGTCATCCTCAAGGACCGCTTCCAGGGCGCCGAGGTCAATTTCAACTACGGCATCAGCGATCAAAGCGACAACCAGATCATGGGTTACAACTTCGTCGCCGGTTCGGATTTCGCCGACGGTCGCGGCAACGTGATCGTCAGCGGTTCCTACGACGAATCCGAAGGCCTGGTGCGTTCGGACCGCACCGATTTCGCCCGCGCCTACGCCTTCCCGGCCAATCCCAACGCCGCGCAGATGGCGACCAACCAG
The DNA here is from genome assembly GCF_001442805.1 of Lysobacter gummosus. Lineage (NCBI taxonomy): Bacteria > Pseudomonadati > Pseudomonadota > Gammaproteobacteria > Lysobacterales > Lysobacteraceae > Lysobacter > Lysobacter gummosus. Next base: position 5,589,320 of record NZ_CP011131.1, read on the forward strand.
CCCGGCCGCACGCCCGGCAACGACGGCCGCGTCAATCCGGACATTCCCTTCGACACCGGCCCGGAAGACGGTATCCCCGGCACCGTGCTGATCCGCAACGCGCGCACCTTCACCACCACCTTCGGCGGTCTGCTGCTGCCGGCCAGCGGCGCGATCACCTCCCCCGGCGGCGCCTTGGTCGGCTTCGGCCCGAACAAGCGCACCTATCTGCAGTTCGCGCCGAACGGCGACATCGTGCCCTATGACCCGGGCATCAACTTCGGCACCAGCACCGCCTCGGGCGGTCAGGGGCTCAACACCGCCGACATCACCGCGCTGTTGACCAGCCTGCAGCGGCAGTCGGTCAACGTGATCGCGCACTACGATGTCGCCGACAATGTGCGCCTGTTCGTCGAGGGCATGCATTACCACTCCGAGGCCGATCCGCCGGTGGATATCGCCAGCACCGGCAACACCACCGCCGGCACCCGCCTCAACAGCGCGCTGCTGGTGAAGTCCGATCACCCGCTGCTCAACGCGCAGGCGCGGCAGCAGTTGGCGGCGTTGAAAATTCCGACTTTCCGCCTCGCCCGCACCTCGGCCGATCTCGGGCTGACACCGGACCATGTCGAAAGCGACATCGACCGCATCGTGATCGGCGCCCGCGGCGACTTCGATCTGTGGACGCGCCAGTTCGACTGGGAAGTGTCGGCCAACTACGGCCGCATGCAGGCCAGCACCTCGTCGGTGTCGCTGAACCAGCAGAACTTCATCAACGCGATCAACGTGCGCAACGTCGGCGGCAAGCTGGTGTGCGATCCCACCGCGCGCAATGCCGTCTATTTGGCCTCGGCCGGCGCCAATTCCGAGCCGATCGCCGATCCCAACTGCGTGCCGCTGGATCTGTTCGGCCAGGGCCGCCCGTCCAAGGAAGCGATCAACTACGTCACCGGCCGCGCCGTCACCGATTTCGAACAAAAGCAGAAGGTGTTCAGCGCCTTCATGCACGGCAACATCGCCGATCTGTGGAGCGGTCCGCTCAATGTCGCGCTGGGCTACGAGCACCGGGTCGAGGAAGGCGGCTTCACCCCGAACGATTTCACCCGCCGCGGGCTCGGCCGCTCGGTGGCGATTCCGCCGCTCAACGGCAAGTTCCACACCAACGAGTACTACGCCGAAGCGTTGCTGCCACTGGTGTCGGAGAACGCGGACATTCCCGGCCTGCATCGTCTGGATATCACCGGCAAGTTCCGCCGCGTCGATAACAGCGTCAACGGCGGCTTCAACGCCTACACCTACGGGTTGCAGTGGGAGCCGATTCCCGGCCTGCTGGTGCGCGGCAACAAGACCCGCTCGCTGCGCGCGCCGGTGATCACCGAGTTGTTCCTGCCGCAGGTGGAACTGTTCCAGAGCACCTCCGATCCCTGCGATCGCCGCAACGTCACCGGCGGCCCGGCGCCAGCGGTGCGCGCGCGCAACTGCGCGGCGTTCTACCAGCAGTACGGCCTGAACCCGGTGGACTTCCAGCAGAACGCGTCCACCGCGCGCGGCGCGCGCCAGGGCGAGCCGAACCTGGACAACGAATCGGCCGATTCGTGGACCGCCGGCGTGGTCTGGCAGCCCGACTTCATCCGCGGCCTGCGCATGGCGGTGGACTACAACGAGGTCAAGCTCAAGGACCAGATCTTCGCCCAGAGCATCAACGATGTGCTGTCGGCCTGCTACGACAATCCCGACTTCAACGCCGGCAACGTCAACACCGCCAACTACTACTGCCAGCAGGTCCAGCGCCGTGCCGACGGCCAGTTCGACATCGTCGGCGTGCGTTATCGCAACGGCGACTTCATCCACTTCCAGGGCATCACCGGCGAGTTGACCTATCGCTGGGACGCCGGCGATTGGGGCCAGTTCGACTTCAGCGCCAATGCGCTGATCGTCAAGCGCTTCGAAAGCTCGACCACCGGCGTGTCGGTGGACGACGATCGCGGCGAGATCGGCATGTCCGAGCGGCAGTTCCAGTTCGGCGTGGATTACCAGAAGGGGCCGGTCGGCTTGAACCTGCAGGGACGTTATCTGAGTCCGTCGGTGTTCGACAACGAGAACACCGTGGAGACTTCCGACATCCTGCGCGCCCCGGCCTACTGGCTGTTCAGCGCCGGCGCCAACTATCGCTTCGGCGATAACGTGGTGCTGCGCTTCAACGTGCAGAACCTGTTGGACAAGGACCCGCCGCTGGGCACCACGCCGGGCGAGTTGGGTATCGGCACGTACGACATCCTGGGGCGGCGTTATAACTTCAGTGTGACGTATCGGTTCGATTGAAGCACGGTCTTCGCCACAACCTCTCTTCCGCAGGGGAGAGAGGTTGGTGAGTTGGGTGTCTCAAGGAACTCGCGAAACGTTATCCGCTCGCATATGAGGTTGAGCCAAGACGCTTCTAAGGTGCGTTTCACCATTCGCGGGCAACGCTGGCGTGCGTGCCGACTCGTTACAGCTTCGGCCCCTTCGGGGCTGGATCGTCTTGCGTCTGTGTGGGTGTTGGTTGCGGCCCGCTCTGCGTTTGCGCTTGCTGTTGCGCCAGCGCGGAATGAATCTGCTGCGAGGCTTGGACCAAGCTCGTGGCGTTGTCCTGTGCCGCGGGCAGCAAGGCCAGTTTCGCTGTCGGGTTGCCCATTTCACCCTGACCGGCTATCAGGCCGCTGCGGTCGTTGTTGAAGACGACAAAATCGATTCGATCCAGCCGCTCGTTCTGCCCGCCCTGCGGTCGTTGCGCGCCCGCGAGGCTGGCGTAGGTCAGATTGGCGGCGGCTTGTTGCAAGCGCTCGCCCGAGAATGTGCCGGCAGGGATGTTCGGCGAGCGCTCGATCGCGTTCATCGCTTGCTGGAAGCGTTCGTGGCCGGGGTGATTGTGGTCGGTGATGCTGGCGGCGCCCGGAGGCGAAGAGGCCGGCGCTTGCGGTCCCGGTTGCGCCGGTTGCTTTGGCGCGCCCTGCTCGGGCGCGGGCGCGCTGGGCTGCTGTGTCTGCGCGCGTGCCGCCGGGCCGATGTTGAACTCGGCGAAACTGCCGTCGCGAACTAGCCGATTGAGGTTGACCTTGATCTCCGGGTTGTCTGCGTTCCAGCCCGCGCCGATGTTCTGGTTGCCTTCTTGTGCGCGCTCGTTGTTCCCGTAGGGATTGCGCAGCGTGACCTGAGCCTCGTTGGTCCGCGGATCGCGCGACACGCCCACCACCATGTAGGCATGGCTTTCCTCAAGGCCATCTTGAACGTCCCGGCCTTGCGTCGCCATCGATACCGGCCGATGTGACGCCAGCGCCTGCTCCACCTCGGTATAGACCGAATCCAGCTCCAACTTGGCGCCCTGTGAAGGCGCACGGTATGCCGGTGGCTCAGAGGGTTTGACATGGTTGGGGCCGGTGGGCCGCATCGGCGGGGCGTCGGGATTTCGAATCTGAAGACTGCGGCCTGATTCTCCGGTCAAGGCATACACGCCGTCGGACAGACCACCGCCGCCCGTCACCGCGCCGATCGTCCGGTAGCCCCGGTCCAGATCGACTTTCCCTTGCGCGTCGCGGCCATACAATTCGGCGAATCCGGCTTCGATCACGGTCGGCCACATGGGGCCATCGCCTTCGCGATTGTTGTCGGCCGTGCCGCCCCCCTTCTTGCTGATGTTCCGTCGAATATCATCTTGCGACACGACGATCGATTCCCGGATCGGGTCGTTCTGCCCTTGGCCACGCTCGAGCGTGTTCGGTGGGCGATAGAGCGTTACCGTGAACTCGCCGGCCTCGGCATTAAAGCCGATGGCATTGCGAATGCGATCGGGCTGCTGCTCGCCAAGCACGCCCATCGGCGCGAGGAAATAGCAATCATAAAGACGGTCCTGGTCGATATCGGACGCGCGCGGTCTGCCGTCCGCCCCATACAAATCCGCCGCTGTGTATTGCCGTTCCGTTGCCATATTGATTTCTTCCCTGGGTCGTTCGCGTCAATGTTTCGCAGAGGGCACGAGTTCAAAATAGCCCACCAAACCGCGCTCGCGGGTGTCTGGCAGAAAATCATTGGTCATCACAAAAGCGACATACCGCGGTGAGTCACCGCCAAGTTTCCATAGAAACATCATGTAATTATCATCATCCAACCAACCATCGGCTTGCATCGCCCCGCCCAAGTTCTGGGTGACGTATTGGTGCGCCTTGGAACCGATCGCCGCGCTGTCGGTGGACCCAGGCGCGGTCAAGACGAAACGTTGATCGATCACCCGATATTCATGTTTCAAGTACTGCTCCACCCACTGCACCATCGCCGCTTTGGCGCGCTGCTGATCGTGCTCGGGCGACAAGCTGTCAAACGGCTCAGGTGTTGCCCACTGTTGCAAGTCTTTCAGCGTGCTATTGGCTGGCTCGATGGTTCTGCAGCTTGTTAGCGCGCAGCACACCAGGACGAGCAAGGCCGCGAGGGCACGGAATTTCATGGCGAGTCTCCTTCTGCCGTTGCGGCCAGTGTAGACCGGACCTGTCGTGGCTGCCCATGCATTCTGATTCTAGTATTCGGCCCACATTAGGATCGTCCAAGCTCTGCGTAAAGAACGTCACCAATCGGCAAAAAAACAGACGCGCACCTCCTACTCAATGGCTGCACCTGCTATTGGCATCGCTGCTAAGCTCACGTTTCGCGCCTCGTTAACGCTCAAAGTCCGCCATGATCCAACGCCAACTCCAGCAAGACCGCAGCGGCTGCGGGTTGGCCTGCGTGGCGATGCTGGCCAGCATCGGCTATGCGCAAGTGCGCGGCTTGGCGCAGGCGCTCGGTGTTGGACCAAAGCCGTATCGCTATCGCGCCGGCGCGGGATCGCGCACGGCGCGCGACGGTTATCTGACCGACGCGCGCCAACTACGGCGCATGCTCAAGCTGCTGGGGCTGCGCAGCGAGGCCGAACGCGAAGTCTCGGATTGGGACGAATGCGACGGCGACGGAATCGCCGCGATCAACTATGACGCGGCGAACGACAGCTGGCACTGGGTCGTGCACTTGCGCGATCGCAACGGCGCCTGCGTGCTAGACCCTAACGCACGCGTGCGCAGCGAGCGACGCACCGACTTCGGACGCATGCGACCAGTGCGCTTCATTCCGGTATCCCTCGAGCCGCGCTGACTCAACGCGCGTCCAACTCCGCCAACGACACCGCGTAGGCACGCAGCGCCATGCGGATTTCGTCCGCGTCGATCACCCCATAACCGAAGGTGATCGCCGGATGCGCGGACGCGCTCATCGCGTATTCGGCGATCGACTGCGCTCCAGGCGCGTAGCGCGGCAGGCGCGACAGGATCGCCGGCGCCAGCCCGAGATCGCGGATGCGCGCGGCCAGATGCAGGCCGGCTTCGGACGGAATCGGCTCCAGCCACGGCGCCAGCGGGCCGCGCAAGCCTTCCAGCAAGGCGTCGCGGCGTTCCTCGTAGATCGCGCGCATGCGCCGCACGTGCCGGGCCAGATGGCCGTCGCGGATGAACGCCGCCAGTACCGACTGGGTGATGGTGTCGCAATGCGAATCGGCGCAGTGCTTGACCGTGATCAACGCGTCGCGCGACCACGCCGGGGCGACGATGAAACCCTTGCGCAAGGACGGAAACAGGCTCTTGGAAAACGTGCCTACGTAGAACACCAGCGCATCGCGATCCAGCGTCTGCAACGCATCCAGCGGACGGCCGCCGAAACGGAATTCGCCGTCGTAGTCGTCCTCGATCACGATCGCGTTGCGCTGGCGGGCGAAATCCAGCAGCGCGCGGCGGCGGCGCATCGACAGCGCCACGCCGGTCGGCGACTGATGCGAGGGCGTCACGCTGATCACCCGCACGTCCTCGGGCAATTGCTCCACGCACAGGCCTTCTTCATCGACCGGCATCGGCACCAGCCGCGCGCCGGCGGCGGCGAAGGCGGCGCGCACCGGCGGGTAACCGGGTTCCTCGACCGCGACCCGGGTCTGGCCCGGCGTCACCAGCAGGCGCGCCAGCAGATCGAAGGCCTGCTGCGCGCCGGAGGTGACGATCACATCGTCGGCCACGCACGCCACCGCGCGCGCGAACGCGACGTGCTGGGCGATGGCGTCGCGCAATTCGGCGATGCCTTCCGACGGCGGATAGCCGAAACGCGTCTTCGACCACGTGCGCAAGGTTTGCGCCGACAGCCGGCGCCAGACGTCGTGGGGGAAATGGCGATGATCGGGAATGCCGAGGCGGAAGCAGCGCTCAGGCAGTTGCCGCGGCGCGTCCGGGCGCAGGAACGGCGTGCGCCACAGCGGATTCAGGCGCGGGTCTTCCAGGCCGGCATCCAGACGCTGCGGGCCGCGGCGGTCTCGGCGCGCGGCGACGTCGGCGACGACGGCCTTCGCGCCCGGACGCGGAGTCACGTAGCCCTCGGCGATCAACAGGTCGTAGGCGCTGACCACGGTGTTGCGGGCGATGCCCAGGGCGCTGGCGACCTGGCGCGTGGCCGGCAGCGCCGAACCGGCGATAAGGCGGCCGTCGAGGATCGCCGAGCGCAGCTGCTGGTGCAGTTCCTGGGTCAGGTTGCCGTGGCCGCGATCGGGCAGGGCCAGCGGGAACTGGAAAACTGGTTCCATCGAATCTCTCAGCTCTGGCCCAATCAGGGCGCCAGGGTACTCCTAAGCTGTGCTCATGGAAGCGGCCCGGCGCCGCGCGGAGCAGACTCATGATCGACCTGTATTTCGCCGCCACTCCCAACGGCCTCAAGCTCAAGCTGTACCTGGCCGAGAGCGGGCTGGAGCACCGCGTGGTCCCGGTGCGGCTGTCGGCCGGCGAGCAATTCCAACCGCAATTCCTGGCTATTTCGCCCAACAACAAGATCCCGGCGATCCTCGACCACGCGCCCGCCGACGGCGGCGCGCCGCTGAGCGTGTTCGAGTCCGGCGCGATCTTGCTCTATCTCGCCCGCAAGACCGGCCAGCTGTGGCCGCGCGAAGAACGCGCGCAACTGGAAGCGACGCAATGGCTGTTCTGGCAGATGGCGGGCCTGGGCCCGATGGCCGGGCAGGCCGGACATTTCCGCGCGCATGCGCCCGAGCCGGTGCCGTATGCGATCGAGCGCTACACCCGCGAGGTCAAGCGATTGTTCGGCGTGCTCGACCGGCAATTGCAGGGCCGCGACTTCATCGCCGGCGACGCGTATTCCATCGCCGATATCGCCTGCTATCCGTGGATCGTGCCGCATGCCGGGCTGGGCCAGAACCTGGCCGACACGCCGGATCTGCAGCGCTGGTTCGAGAGCATCCGCGCGCGGCCGGCGACGCGGCGCGCGTATGAAGGCGTCGATGACCCGTATGCGAAGACGGCGAATTTCACCGAGGAAGAGCGGCGGGTGTTGTTCGGCGCGAACGCCAAATCCTGACGTGCTTTCGCCGAGCGCTGATTGAAAGGCGCCGGGGCTGAAGACCCTCCCGCAAAAATCCTGAAAGCGCTCCTCGCGCGCACAGCCAACCTCCACGAGGCCCGCCATGCCCTACCCCATCTGCGAAACCTGCGGCACCCAGTTCGCCGAATCCTCCGTGCCGCCGGCGCAATGCCCGATCTGCGAGGACGAACGCCAATACGTCGGCTGGAACGGCCAGCGCTGGACCACTCACGAGTCGCTGGCGCTGCGCTACACGCTGAAATTCGAAGACGACGGAGGCGTGCTCGGCATCGGCCTGAGCCCGGATTTCGCCATCAACCAGCGCATGGTTTATCTGCAGACCGGCGCCGGCAACATCCTGTGGGAGAGCCTGGCCCTGGTCACCGATGAAGCCGTCGCCGCGCTGCGGGCGCGCGGCGGCGTGGACCTGATCGCCATCTCGCATCCGCACTTCTACGCCTCGATGGTCGAATGGAGCCAGGCGCTGGGCGGCGTGCCGATCTACGTGCACGAAGCCGACCGCGAATGGGTGCAGCGTCCCTCGCCGCTGATCCGTTATTGGAGCGGCGACGAACTCGTGCTGTCCGACGATGTCAGCCTGATCCGCTGCGGCGGCCATTTCACCGGCAGCACCGCGTTGCACTGGCGCCGCGGCGGCGAGCGCGGCGACGCGCTGTTTCCGGGCGATGCGCTGCAGGTGGTGTCCGACCGCCGCCACGTGACCTTCATGTACAGCTATCCCAACTACATCCCGATGAAGCCGGCCGACGTGCGCGCGATGCGCGAGCGCGTGGCGCGCTACGCCTTCGAGGACGTGTACGGCTACACCTGGGGCCGCAACATCATCGGCGGCGGACGCGAGGCGGTCGATGCTTCGTTCGATCGCTACTTCAAGGCGATCGCGGACTGAGCGACCGCGCCGCCCTCCCTCTACAGGAACCGCGACCATGCAAAGCATTCCGGACGCCATGCACGCCTATCTGCCCGCGCGCATCAGCGCCAGCGCCGATCTGCCGTGGATTCCTTCCTCCACGCCGGGAAAATACGCCAAGCCGCTGCGCTTTTTCGCCGACGACCGCGGCTTCGTAGAGCTGTTGCGCATGGATCCGGGTGTGACCATGCCGCTGCATCGCCACACCGGCGAGATCCATGCCTACAACCTCAGCGGCACCCGCCAGCTGTGCACCGGCGAGTTGATCGGCCCGGGCGATTACGTGTTCGAACCGCCGGGCAACGTGGACTGGTGGAAGATCGTCGGCGCCGAACCGATGATCGCGCTGGTGATCGTGATGGGCGCGGTCGAATTCCTCGGCCCCGGCGACACCGTGCGCCTGCGCGCGTCGGCGCAAACCCAGCGCGCGGAGTACGAGCGCTATTGCCGCGACCATCGCCGCCCGATCCTGGACCTTACCGACCGCTGAGCCGCCTCAGTCTTCGACGAAGGCCTGCAAGCGCAGCAAGGCCTGATCCCAATGCTGGGCGATGCGATCGAGCGACTGCCGCGCCTGATCGAGTTGGGCGGGCTCGAACTCCCACAGGCGCTCGCGCCCGCTTTTCAGATCGCGCACCAGACCGGCCTCGGCCAGGACCTGCAGATGCTTGGTCACCGCCTGACGGCTGATCTGGGTGCCGGCGGTCAGCTGCGCGATCGACAGCGCGCCGCCCGCGCACAAGGCCACCACCAGACGCAGGCGGGTTTCGTCGCCGAGCGCGCCGAACACTCGCGCCGACTTGCGCAGCGCGGGTGCCTTGAGCGGCGCGGGCGCCGGCCTGGATGGCTCGCTCTTATTCGACATAGCGCTGGATGTTCCCGATCTGCTCGTCCCAGCCGCCGGAATTCATCCGGAACGCTTCCTCGCGCCGCGCCGCCGGAACCTTGTCGAAACCCGACTCGATCACCCGCAGCAGGGTGCCGCCTTCGGCCTCGTCGAGGATGAACTCGACCAGGGTCGGTTCTTCCTGCGAATAGTCCTTATCCTGATCCACCGCGTAGGGATGCCAGTGGAAGGAAAACAGCCGCTGCGGCTGCAGTTGCTGGACCACAACCTGCATCAGCAGGTGTTCGTAGCCCGGATAAGTGATGTAGCCCTGGGTCACTTGCCCAGGCACGAAGCGCTGGCCTTGAAACTTCACGCCGAACCATTGCCCGAAGGACTCGGCGTCGGTCAGCGCGTTCCAGACCTTGGCGCGCGGCGCCTTGAGCAGAATCTCGCGTTCGATACGGTCGTTGCTGGATGCGTTCATGATAGGCAACCTCCTGGGTGCATTTCATCCTGGCACGGATGAAATGCAACCGTCAAGTTGCCTGTTAACGGGACCGGTATCGAGGCGGGCTCAGCCGCGCGCCAGCAGTTCCCGGCATAGCTTCGTGGTCGCCTCGTCCATCGGGAAACAGCATTCCACGTGCAGCTCGGCCAGGGTGATGTCGCGCGGCGTGCCGAAGGTGGTGATGGTGGAGAAGAAACGCAGCTCGCGTTCGCCGCGGCGCAGGATGGTGGTCAGCAGCGGCGACGGCGCCGAATCGAACTGACGGCGGCGCCAATGCACCGGCACGCCGGGATAGGCCAGCGCTTCGGCGAGAAGGTCGCGCGCGACCGTATCCGACGGCGCCGCCGCCACGGCGTTGTGCAGATGACGGATCAGATCGCCGGCGACTTCTTCCCAGTTGGCCACCGCCGGGCGCAGATCGTTGGGATCGAAAATCTGCCGGATCATGTTGCTGTGCACATTCGGCCGTCCGTCCATGACGAACTGGCCGACCCGCGCGGCCGCTTCGTTGGCCATCACCACGTCCCAATGCCGGTTGAGCACGAAGGCCGGGTACGGCTCCTGCTGCCTGAGGATGAATTCGATCGCGCGGCGGATCTGCGCCAGTTCCGGCGTCGCCAGCGCGGTCTCGGGGTACTTCGGCGCGAAGCCGGCGGCGACCAGCATCGCGTTGCGTTCGCGCAGCGGCATGTCCAGCGCGTCGGCCAATCGTTCGACCATCTCGCGGCTGGCCTGGGCCTTGCCGGTTTCCAGGCAACTCAGGTGACGCGCGGAAATGCCCGCGTCCAAGGCCAGATCAAGCTGGCTCAGGCGGCGCGCGCCGCGCCATTCGCGCAGCAGCGCGCCGACGCCGGGGGCGCGAGAGGACCGGGACGAGGACGCGCTCGGCGCGGTGGCTTGTACGGAGTGGGAGGCAGGCATGGCACGCATCATAGAATCCGCGCGCAGCCGAAACCATGACCTGCCAGGTCATGAAGATTTCACCTGTCGCGTCATTGAGCGCATGACCGAATCGGCGAATCATCGCCTCCCATCGAAACGCCCCGCGGGGCACCGGGAGACAAGTCATGAATCGCAGAAGCTTCATTCAATTGGGTCTGGGCGCGATGAGCGCGATGGGCGCGGGCGTGCTCGCCGGTTGCGCCGGCGGCGCCATCGCCGCGGCCACCGGCGGCAGCGCGAACGGCGCCTGGGACGCGGCGGCGTTCCACGCCGCGCGGCGCTACCTGCCGACGTCGTACGGCCAGATCGCCTACGTCGAACGCGGCCGCGGCCCGGTCGCCCTGTTGCTGCACGGCTTTCCGCTCAACGGCTTCCAGTGGCGCGGGGTGATGGCCGAACTGGCCGCGCATCGGCGCTGCATCGCCCCGGACTGGCTGGGCCTGGGCTATACCCGCGTCGCGCAAGGCCAGAGCGTCACGCCCGCCGATCAGGTCGGCATGTTGATCGCCTTCCTCGACAAGCTCGGCATCGACGAGGTGGACGTGATCGCCAACGACAGCGGCGGCCAGGTCGCGCAACTGCTGGTCGCCGCGCACCCGCAGCGCGTGCGCAGCATGCTGCTGAGCAATTGCGACACCGAGATCGACAGCCCGCCGGCGGCGGTGGTGCCGGTGATCGAAGCCGCGCGCCGCGGCCGCTTCGCACTGGATACGTTCCCGCCGCAACTGGCCGACCACGCCTTCTCGCGTTCGGACAAGGGCATCGGCGTGCTGTGCTTCACCTATCCGCAGCATCCCAGCGACGAAGCCATCGACACCTATTTCCGGCCGCTGGTGGAATCGCCCGAACGGGTGCGCCTGACCGATGCCTACGCGATCGGGCTCGATCCCAATCCGCTGGCGGGGCTGGAAGCCACGCTCAAGCAGCGCACCCAGCCGGTGCGCATCCTGTGGGGCACCGGCGACACCATCTTCTCTGCGGCCAGCCCGGACTATCTGGACCGGCTGTTTCCGAACTCGCGCGGGGTGCGCCGGATCGAAGGCGCCAAGCTGTTCTTCCCGGAAGAGTTTCCGCACGAGGTCGCGCAGGAAGCGCTGAAGCTGTGGGCTTCGATGTAAAACGCGGCAACGCCCGAGTCGTCACGCAAGGTGACGATCGGGCCCTGCGCAAGCGGCGATGAGCCACGCATCATCGCCGCTGCGCAAATTGCGATTGCGCCGACGCCGCCGCTACAACGCCGGCATGACAAGTGTCAGCCTTCGCGCGCGCATCGCCGTATGGAAATATTTGGCGCCGCGCGTTCGCCGCCGCGGCAAGAAGCGCATGCATTCGCTGCACTCGCGCTTGTCTTCGCGCCGTTCCGGCGCAATCTCTCAGTCGCTGCGCTAATGTGCACGCTCGTCGACGCGGCCGCCACGCACGGTTGTAGCGACGCGCGCGTCCACGTTCGTGTCGTCCTCGGGCCGATGCAATCGCGCGCGACTGCAACCATCGCGCCCCTGCGAGTATCACTGACAACGTTTCGCTATCGCCCCGCATCTCATGCCCCGTCTGCCTGAGTTCCGCCGCGTTCTCAGGACCTTCCCGCTCCGGGTTTCCCCCACTATCGGACCCGCATGTTCACACACGCCTCGCCGCCTGACGCTAGCCTCAACGCCAGATGTGTTTATTTGTATCCCCCTAACGGGTCGCACCAGCCGGCGCTACCATGCCGGCTCGCATGAGGTGGCCATGAATAAAGTCCTGCTGATAGAGGACGACGCCCGTCTGGCCGGGCTGATCTCCGAATACCTGCAACGCTACGACTTTCAAACCTCGGTGGTGCTGCGCGGCGATCAGGCGCTGGCCGCGATCGAGGACGATCCGCCGGATGTGATCGTGCTCGACCTGATGCTGCCCGGCATGGACGGCTTCGACGTGTGTCGCCAGATCCGCAAGCAATCGAGTCTGCCCATCGTGATGCTCACCGCGCGCGCGGACCTGTTCGATCAGGTCACCGGGCTGGAAGTCGGCGCCGACGACTACGTCCTCAAGCCGGTGGAACCGCGCCTGCTGCTGGCGCGCCTGCGCGCCATCCTGCGCCGCAGCCAGGCCCAGCCGCAGGCGGCGGGCCCGTCGATGCTCAGCTACGGCGGCCTGCAGATCGACCTGACCGCGCGTCAGGTGCGGTGGAAGGGCGAAGAGGTCGACCTGAAAACCGCCGACTACAATCTGTTCGTGATCCTGGCCCAGGCCGCCGGCCGCGTGCTCAGCCGCGACGAATTGCTGCGGCGTTGGCGCGGCATCGGTTTCGACGGCGTGGACCGCACGGTCGATGTCAGCATCTCGCGGCTGCGCCGGCATTTCGCCGACGACGCTCACGAGCCGCGCAAGATCAAGACCGTATGGGGGCGCGGCTACCTGTTCAGCCCGATCGCCTGGGAGGACTGAATGCTTTCGATGCTGGTACGGCTGTACCTGACCGTCGCCGGGCTGCTGCTGTGCTCGATCCTGGTGGTGCAGCAGGTGTTTCCGTACCTGTTTCCGGATCAGTACTCCGAATCGGCCCGGCACGAGTTCGTCGGCGAACTGGCCCTGCTGCGCGACCGTCTCGACGGCGCCAGCGGCCGCGATCTGGCGCTGCGCCTGGCCGCGCTCAATCGACAAACGCCCGAGCGCTACAGCCTGATGCCGGCGCCGCAGGTGGCCGCGCTGCCCCAGCGCGTGCGCGACGACCTGCTCCTCGGCGGCACCGCCAGCGATCATGTCAGCAGCGAGCATCACCACATCTATCTGCGTCTGGCCGGCGGCGAGGTCGTGCAGATCGGCTACAACGAAAACGATTTTCCGATCCGCTACATCGCCTACCTCACCGTGTTCGCGATGGTGCTGCTGGGACTGCTGATGTGGCTGCAGCCGCACTGGCGCGATCTGGAGCGCCTGCGCGAAACCGCGGCGCAATTCGGCGACGGCGATCTGGGCGCGCGTGCGCGTCTGCGCGGCGGCTCGTCGATCCGCCAGCTGTGCGCCTACTTCAACAACATGGCCGATCAGATCGGCCGGCTGATCCAGTCGCAGCGCGACATGGTCAACGCCGCTTCGCATGAGCTGCGCACGCCGATCACGCGCTTGGAATTCGGCTTGGCGAATCTGGCCGACACTTTGGACGATCGAGTGGCGCGGGCGCGGGTGCACGCGCTGCGCTGCGACGTGGAAGAACTGGACCTTTTGGTCGGCGAACTGCTGACCCTGGGCATGCTGGAACGCAACGGCCCGGAGCCCACCTTGGAACCGGTGCAGCTGTCCGCGTTCCTGCGCGCCTCCACCGGCGTGTCGGCCGAGGAACTGCGGATTCGTTCGACCACGATCGAATGGGCGATCTCGCCGGCGCTGGACGAGGTCAACGTCGAGCCGCGCAGCCTGCGCCGCGCCTTCTCCAACCTGATGCGCAACGCCGTGCGCTACGCCGACAACACCATCCGCGTCGCCGCCGAACTCGACGGCGAGGACTGGCTGCTGATCGTCGAGGACGACGGCGTCGGCATTCCGCCCGAGGACCGGCGCCGGGTGTTCGAACCCTTCTATCGCCTCGACCGCAGCCGCGACCGCTCCACCGGCGGCTTCGGCCTGGGCCTGAGCATCGTGCGCCAGGTGATCGAGCGCCACGGCGGCGCCATTCACGTGGAAAGCTCAGCGCTGGGCGGCGCCCGGCTGGTCGCGCGCCTGCCCCGCCAGCCGGGGCTGTGGCCGCACCGGCGCCGGGCCGGCGACGAGGATCTGGATGAACTGGATCATTCCTTTCACATCCAGTGACCCTTTTTTCCATCAGACTACGTTGACTGGTTTGCAGAGCCCCGAGTTGTAGGCGCCTGCGCCCCACGGACTTACGCGGTAACCGGCTCCTAGGAAGGAACCATGATGCATACGGATATGAACCCCCTGCTCGACGACGTCGAGTCGCAGGTCCTGGACCTGGCCAATCAGGCGATCGGCCATCAGGTCAACGGCGAACCCCGCCAGGCCGCGCAACATTGGGCGCGGGCGATCGCGCTGGCCGATACCGGCATGGACGAAGACGAAATCCGCTACTGGCTGCGCAGCGGCCTGGCCGAGGCGCTGTACCAGCTCGGCGACGACGATGCCTGCATCGCCGCCGCGCGCGAAGCGCGGGCCTGGTGCCTGCAGCAACAGACGCCGCTGGCGTCGCTGCTGCTGGGCCAGTCGCTGTTCCGCCGCGGCCATGCCGAGGCGGCGCTGGACGCGCTGCGCGAGGCGCAGTCGATGATCGGCTCGCGTTTCTTCGAAGCCATCGACAGCGAGCATCGCGACGGCATCGCACAGCTGATGGCGCAGACGCGCGCGGCATGAGCGTGGCCGCCGCCGCTGCGCTCAGAACCGCGACCACCACTGCACCGAGCGCTCGAAGTAGCCGATCAGCGTCTGCGCCAGGCGGTGCCTGACCTGGACCGGATCGTCCTGCGGCTCGCCGCAGACGATCACCCGGTCCACCGCGCTGTGCAGGGCGGTAAAGAAAATCAGCGCGGTCATGCGCGGATCCGGCGCGGCCCATACGCGCGCGGCGATGCCGCCTTCGAGCAGTTCCACCAGCTGATCGACCACGGGGTTGTCCTGCCACGCGTGGCGGTCGTGGGTGCGCAGATCGTGAAACACCACATCGTGCAAAGCGACGTTGTCGAGATACCCATCGACGCCGGTGCGCACCCACGCGCGCAGGCGGCCGCTCCAGTCGCCTTCGCGACACGCGTCCATGGCCTGCGCCGCGCGCTGGCAGAAGTCGCGCACGAAGCGTTCCTGCAAGGCCAGCAGCACGTGCTCGCGCGAGGCGTAGCAGGCGCGCAGCGCGCGCGGCTCCAGGCCGGCCGCGGCGGCGATATCGGCCAGGCCCACGCGCTCCAGGCCGCGCTCGACGAACAGGCGCGCGGCGGCGTCCAGCGCCGCGGCGCGCACCGCGGCCTCGCCCGTCGCGGCGGCCGCGGCGGGCGGTGGGAATGCGGATTCCGGTCCCGCGACCGGCAACAGGAAGGCCGTCATCGGACCCCTACAAATGAGAATCGTTCTCATCATAACCGATCCCGGGCGGCCGTGCCGAGCCCGGCCGGACCCACATCGACCTCGCCGTTTTGCCAGCGCACGCAATCGATATTTCCGCTGCGGCGATTTTTTCCGCAAGCGCCAATACTCACCAATGCTCACCGGCGTATGCGACGAACATCGATATTGATCTGAGACAAATCCATTTTGCGAAGACAAAAGCGATCCGCGCGCAACGGAAACAAATCCGAAATGATCACAACTCGCGCGTGAATTCGAACCGGCTTGCACCAGCCCGTAAAAAACAGCCGATTTCCCGGGAAAAAACCATTGTCATACAAATCCGCGCGCGGCCTATTCCATTCATAAAGGGCTGCATTAAAAGGTTCACATATCCGTCTTGTGACCCTGCTCTCAACGCTCGCGCCGTAAATACTCGACTTGTGATCCGGCTCTCATCCGCCTTGATAGACATGACTTGAGCGCTCGGGGATATTGATTCCGAAGGCCCAACACGCCCTTGGCGCGATCGGGTTTTCGTACACCACGGCTTGCGCGAGCGATCAGCGTTGCTTCTGGCGCGCTCGTCCAGGCCGATTTCATGCACTCCCCCGCCGTACCCCAGCAACACACATAAGAATTCAGGCCCGCCGTCCGCGCGCAAGCGCCGGATGCACACGGAAGAGGCCATGCCCAGGTGCGCAGCACCGCGGCCATGCTTGTACTTAGTTCGTAACACACACGGAGAGGGGGCCACTCGTAAGAACGAGTTGGCCGCAGGCTCGCGCGCGTCGAACACCACGCGCCGACGGACATTGCGTCCGTTGGCCGTTGGCGGCGTGCGCCCCGGCGGCCGCTCAAAGGAAGCGCCATGAACGACGTCCATCCCCCCGGCCTGCCCCTGACCACCGCACAGCGCGGTCTGTGGGTCGGACAGAAGCTCGCTTCGGTCGAAGCCACACTGAATATCGCCGAAGCGGTTGAAATTCATGGACCGATCGATCCGACGCTGTTCCAACGCGCGCTGCGCCAGTTCGCGCAGGAAGCCGAAGCCACGCGCGCATGCATCGTCGAACACGGCGGGTTGCCGTATCAGATCGTGCGCGACAACTACCCGTTCGAATCCCCCTACATCGACTTCAGCGGCGAAGCCGATCCGCGCGCGGCCGCCGAGGCCTGGATGCAGGCCGAGCTCAACCGGCCGGTCGATCTGGTCCACGATCCGCTGTGGGTCGGCGCGATCCTCAAGTACGCCGACGATCTGTACTGCTGGTACCAGCGCGCGCACCACACCGTCTACGACGGTTTCAGCGGCGGCATGGCCGCCAAGCGCCTGAACGAGCTCTACAGCGCCTACCTCGAAGGCCGCGAGCCCGAGCCGGCCGGCTTCGGCACGGTGGCCTCGCTGGTGGAGATGGAAACCAGCTACCGCCAATCCGATCGCTATCGCCGCGATCGCGAGTACTGGCTGGAACAACTGTCCGACCTGCCCGAAGCGGTCACCCTCGCGCGCCGCCGCGTGCGCAACGGCGGCGGCCTGCGCCGCGCCAGCGGTCACGTATCCGAGGCTTCGCGCGAGCGCCTGGCGCAGATCGCGCGCGATTGCGGCGTGAGCCTGCCGCAGGTGCTGATCGGCCTGATCGCCGCGTACTACCACCGCGCCAGCGGCGCGCACGATCTGGTGTTCGGCATGCCGGTCACCGGCCGCGTCAATCACGCCATGCGCAACACCCCGGGCATGGTCGCCAACGTGGTCGCGATCCGCCTGAAGTTCGAGCCGGACATGCACATGTCGGATTTGTTCGCGCAGGTCTCGCGCGTGGTCAAGTCGGCGCTGCGCCATCAGCAGTATCGCTACGAAGACCTGCGCCGCGACCTGGGCCTGGTCAATCCCGACCAGCACATGGCCTGGCTCGGCATCAACATCGAGCCCTACGACTACGGCAGCTTCGGCGGCCACCGCGCCAGCGGCAAGAACCTGCACAACGGCAGCGCGGAAGACTTGATGGTGTTCGTGTTCGACCGTCTCGACGGCAACGGCCTGATCATCGACTTCGACGCCAACCCCACCTTGTACCCGGCCGCGCACCTGGACGAACACCGGCGCCGGCTGATGCGGCTGATCGATTCGGTGCTGGCCGATCCGGCGACCACGCTCGGCGCGATCGACGTGCTCGGCGACGACGAGCGCCAGCGGGTGCTCAGCCACTGGAACGACACTGCCGCGCCGCTGGCGCAGACCACCGCGCTGGAGCAGTTCCAGCAGCAGGCCGCGCGCACGCCCGATGCAGTCGCTGTCGTCGCCGGCGAAACCCGGCTGAGCTATCGCGAACTCGACGAATCCAGCACCCGCCTGGCCCAGCGCCTGATCGCCGGCGGCGTGCGTCCCGACGACATCGTCGCCATCGCCCTGCCGCGCGACGAAGTATTGATGGCGGCGCTGCTGGCGGTGTGGAAGGCCGGCGCGGCGTATCTGCCGCTGGACCCGGAAGCGCCGATGGAACGCATCGCCCTGACCCTGGACGATGCCGCCCCGCGCGCGCTGCTGACCACGCCGAACTTCGCCGACGCCTTCAGCGGCCGCGGCCTGCCGGTGCTCTTCGCGCACGAACAGGACGAGCACTACGACAGCGACGCCGCCGCGCCGCTGCCGCTCGCGCATGGCCAGGCCAATGCGTATCTGATCTACACCTCCGGCTCGACCGGCGTGCCCAAGGGCGTGGAGCTCACCCACCGCAACCTGTGGAACTTCCTGCGGGCGATGCAGCAGCAGCTGCGGCCCTCGGCGGATCAGCGCTATCTGGCCCAGACCACGATCTCCTTCGACATTGCCGGCCTGGAGCTGTTCCTGCCGCTGACCGTCGGCGCGAGCGTGGTGATGGTCACCGGCGAGGTGACGCGCAATCCGCTGGCGCTGGCGCGGGTGATCCGCGAGGAGCGCATCGACGTCATGCAGGCCACGCCGTCGTTGTGGCGCATCCTGCTGACCGGTTCGGACATCCGCCTGGACGAGGTGCATGCGCTGGTCGGCGGCGAAGCGCTGCCGGTGGAACTGGCCCAGCGCCTGACCCAGATGGCGGCCAGGGTCACCAATCTGTACGGGCCGACCGAAACCACGGTGTGGTCCACGGCGATGGAGCTCACCGCGCAGGACGTGGACGCCGGCGCCGGCATGGCGCCGCCGATCGGCCGGCCGATCCTCAACACCCAGGTCTACGTGCTGGATGCGGCGCGCAATCCCATGCCGGTCGGCAGCATCGGCGAGTTGTACATCGGCGGCGAAGGCGTGGCGCGCGGCTATCGCAACCGGCCCGAACTCAACGCCGAACGCTTCCTGCCCGATCCCTTCAACCCCGCGCCCGGCGCGCGCATGTACCGCACCGGCGATCTGGCGCGCTGGCGCGAGGACGGGGTGATCGAATACCTCGGCCGCGTCGATCAGCAGGTCAAGATCCGCGGCCATCGCGTCGAACTGGGCGATATCGAAACCCATCTGCGCGCCCTGGACGCGATCGCCGAGGCCGCGGTCGCACTGCATCGCGATCCGGTCGGTCACCTCATGCTGGCCGCCTACGTGGTGCCGGCCGCCGCCGCGCAGATCGACAGCGAAGCGGTGCGGCGCGTGCTGTCCTCGCGCCTGCCCGACTACATGGTGCCGTCGGTGTATGTGGAACTGGACGCGCTGCCGCTCACCCCCAGCGGCAAGCTCGACCGCAAGGCGCTGGTCCCGCCGGCGCGCAACCGGCAATCGACCTACGTGGCGCCGCGCAGCGAGACCGAACGCAAGCTGGTGGCGCTGTGGCAGCAGATCTTCGGCATCGATCAGATCGGCATCCACGACAACTTCTTCGAACTCGGCGGCGATTCGCTGAGCGCGGCGGAACTGATCGCCACCTTCCCCAAGCACTTCAATTCCGAACTGTCGCTGGGCGCGTTGTTCGAAGGCTCGACCATCGCCAGCCTGGCCGCCTACCTGGAACGCAGCGGCGGCGAGAACGATCCGCTCGGCGCGGTGCTGTCGCTGCGCCCCACCGATGAAGAGCGCCCGCTGTTCTGCATCCATCCGGTCACCGGTTTCAGCTGGGCCTACGCGACGATGCTGCGCCACCTGGATCAGCTGCCGGTGTATGCGCTGCAGTCGCGCGGTCTGCGCGGCGGCGGCGCACTGCCGGGCAGCATCGAGGAGATCGCCGCGGACTACATCGCGCAGATGCGCAAGATCCAGCCGCACGGGCCGTACCGCCTGCTCGGCTGGTCGCTCGGCGGACTGATCGGCCACGCCATCGCCGCGCAGTTGCAGCAGATCGGCGAGCGGGTGGAGCTGCTGGCGATGATGGACTCGTATCCCTTCGTCGCCGAGCCGGTGGAATCCAGCGAAGCCCAGCAGGCGCTGGCGGTGCTGAAGTTCCTCGGCTTCCATCATCGCGCCAAGGACAACCCGCCGCAGGACATGCGCAGCCTGGCCGACCTGCTGTGCCAGGAGTACGAGGTGTTCGCGATTCCGCTGGTGCAGGAGATCATGAAGGCCGACGCCAAGCTGATCGAGAACGTCGCCGCGGTCACCCGCAACAACCTGATGCTGGCGCGGCGTTACCGGCCGACGCCGATCGACGCCGACGTGGTGTTCTTCAACGCACGGCTCAAGGATCACGTCGATCTCGACGGCCTGCTGCACTACCACGCCCATGCATGGCAGCCCTTCGTCGGCGGCAAGATCGAAGTGCACGACGTGGATTGCCATCACCAGACCATGCTCGAGCCGCGCTCGGCCGCGCACATCGCGCGGGTGTTGCGCGAGCGCCTGCAGGCGCCGCACGCGGAGCCGCAGCGCCGCGAAACCCCGCTGCCGGCCCCGGTCGGCGCCGCGCCGCTGGCGATCGCCGCTTATTCGTAAGGAGATGCACGTGTCCGCCACTGCGCTTTCCGTTTCCGCCCACACGCCCGCCGCCAACAGCGACACCACGCCCGGCGCGATCGTGATCTTCACCGTCGGCACCCAGGGCGATGCGCGTCCGTGCATCGGCCTGGGCCAGGCGCTGCATCGCGCCGGTTACCCGGTGCGCATCGTCACCAGCGAGAACTTCGCCCCGCTGGTGCGCGAAGCCGGGCTGGAGTTCTACGGCATCAGCGCCGACTTCAGCGATCTGCTGACGAACAATCCCGAGACCGTCGACAAGGCGCTCAATCCCTGGTTCCTGGTCCAGCACACGCGGGCGAAGTTCGCCGAGTGGGCCGCGACCTGGGCCCAGGAAGCGCGGCCGGTGTGCAAGGGCGCATCGCTGTTGATCGGCACCGGCATCGTCACCCAACTGGCGAAAGCACTGGGCGAGGCCGAGGGCGTTCCGTTCCTGCAGGCGCATCTGCAACCGTTCACGCCTTCGCGCAAACTCTCGCCGCTGTCGTTCTGGTCCAAGCGCGAATTCCCGGGCTGGTTGAACATGGCGCTGTTCTCGGTCATGAAGCTGCTGGCCTGGTACACGCTCAAGCCGGCGGTCAACGGCGCGATCCGGCCGCAGCTCAAGCTGCCGCTGTTCCCGTGGTACGGGCCGTTCTTCGACAAGGACCCCGAGCGCATGCGGGTGTTGTACGGCTACAGCCGCCACATCCTGCCGCGTCCGGACGACTGGCCCGAGCAGGTCTGCGTCACCGGCAGCTGGTTCCTCGATCAGGCCGACGAATGGCAGCCGCCGCAGTCGCTGACCGACTTCCTGGCCGAAGGCGAGAAGCCGATCTACATCGGTTTCGGCAGCATGCTGGCCAACAACGCGGAAGCCTTCACCGACATCGTCGTCGATGCGGTGCGCCTGAGCGGGCGGCGCGCGGTGCTGGCGACCGGCTGGGGCGGCCTGCGCCGCGACGCGGGGCGCATGGACGACCAGATCTACGTGATCGAAGCCGCGCCGCACGACTGGCTGTTCCCGCGCATGGCCATGGCGATGCATCACGGCGGCGCCGGCACCACGGTGGCTGCGGCGCGCGCCGGCATTCCCTCGGTGTTCGTGCCGTTCTTCGGCGATCAGCCGTTCTGGGCGCGGCGCATGAACGAGCTGGGCACCGCGCCGCCGGCGCTGGACCGGCGCACGGTCAACGCCGAACAGATGGCGCAGGCGATCAACGACGCGCTGCAGCCGCAGCGCATCCAGGCCGCGCGCGAGCTGGGCGAGAAAATCCACGCCGAGAACGGCACCGCGACCGCGGTACGGACCTTAGGGGAGTGGGGACTGCTGCCGCCGTTGCGCGACAGCGATGAGGCGACGGCGCCGGCCGCCGCACCGGCTGAGCTGGAGCTGGTGCAGGTAGCCTGAGCGACCGCCTCGACCAAGGGGCGCGAGCGCTCCGGTCTCTCTCATAGCGAGAGGGGCCGGAGCGCGGAGCCGATCGAACTGGGATCCTAAACACCGAGACGCTTTCATCGGACAATGACCGGCTGGCCGCGCGATGCTGTTGTCGCGCCGCAAACCTCCGGAGCGTTCGCATGAAGAGCACCGACGTCGAACTCGAACGCCTGCGCATCCGCCGCGAGGCGCGCCGCGCCGAGCTCGCCGCCGCCAGCGGCGGCGCCAAGGACCGCGAAGGCCGCGCCCTGTGCCTGTCCGGCGGCGGCTACCGCGCCGCGCTGTTCCATCTGGGCGGCCTGCTGCGGCTGCACGAGACCGGCGTGCTGGCCGGCCTGGGCATGGTCAGCTCGGTGTCCGGCGGCAGCATCGTCTCGGCCTGGCTCGCCTGCCGTTACCTGGATACCCGCCGCGACGAACACGAAAGCTTCGCCGCCTGGAGCGACCGCATCGATTTCCGCGCGGCCGTGGTCGAGCCGTTCCGCGCCGTGGTCGCGCGCGACCTGCGCACCTGGCCGGTGCTGGCCACGGCCGCGCACAACTGGCTGTGGCCGTCGCACCGCATCGCCCTGCTCGACCGCGGCTATCAGCGCATGTTCGGCGAACGCCATCTGGACGAACTGCCGGAAACCCCGTCGTTCGTGTTCTGCGCCACCGACCTCACCTTCGGCGTGAACTGGGAATTCTCGCGCCGGCGCGTCGGCGACTACCTCGCCGGCTACCTGCGCGAGGGCGCGCAACGGGTGCGGTTGAGCTGCGCGGTGGCGGCGTCCTCGTCGTTTCCGCCGGTGTTCGGGCCGGTGCGCTTCGAAGCCGCGCCCGGCGACTATCAGCGCGGCAACTACCAGGGCGACGACGCCGACGAATTGCGCGCCCGCATCGAACTCAGCGACGGCGGCGTCTACGACAATCTGGCGACCGAGCCGACCCTGCGCCGTTATCGCGAAGTGCTGGTGTCCGATGCCGGCGGTCCGTTCGTGTTCGAAAGCAAGCGCTGGTGGCTGCAGCACTTGATGCGCTACACCCAGGTCATGAGCAATCAGGCCGAGGCGCTGCGCAAGCGCCTGTTCTTCGGGCAGGCGCAGAGCGGCTCGATGATCGGCGTGTACTGGGGCCTGACCAGCCATCGCGACGAAGGCGCCGACGGCTACAGCCCGGCGCTGGTCACGGAAGTGATCGGACAGATCCGCACCGATCTCGACCGTTTCCTCGATGTCGAGTTCGAGGTGTTGCTCAACCACGGCTATTTCGCCTGCGCCGACGCGCTGGGGCAGGACAACGGCTGGGTGTCGCGGACGGCGACGCCGCCGGCGTGGCCGTATCCACAGCGCGCCAACGAGAGTCAGGTGCGGCGCTGGCTGCGGCGCAGCCACGCGCGCGTGCTGCATCGGCGGTGGTGGGGGACGACTTGATTTGTGGGGCTGCGGCTGTGGCTGTGGCTGCTGCAGCGGTGCGGCGGTGCGGCGGTGCGGCGGTGCGATAAGCCACAGCCTCGCGTCGAACCGCTTTTGCCCGTCATTCCCGCGAAGGCGGGCTCCGCTTTACTTCGGCGGAGCCGAACATCCAGGGCCTTTCGTGCGAGAACCTTTGAAGTCGCTGGATTCCCGCGTTCGCGGGAATGACGGTCTGGGGGATGACGCTGAAGGCTCTGGATGTTCGGCTCCGCCGAAGTAAAGCGGAGCCCGCGTTCGCGGGAATGACGGTCTGGGGGATGACGCTGAAGGCTCTGGATGTTCGGCTCCGCCGAAGTAAAGCGGAGCCCGCCTTCGCGGGAATGACGGTCTGGAGGGATGGCGCTGAAGTCTCTGGATGTTCGGCTCCGCCGAAGTAAAGCGGAGCCCGCCTTCGCGGAAACAACAAGCGACTCCGAGCCAGCTCTTAACCCTTCGCCACAGCCCCGCCATCGCACGGCGCGAACAAATCCAGCCGCTTCTGATACACACCGGTCTCCACCTGCATCAGCCCCAGTACGGAGTGGAACAGGTTGTCCTGACTGGCCGGGCGCGCGGCTTGCTTGCGCAGGCATTGCACGTCGAGCCCGCGCGAGGCGCTGAAGCCCGGCGAGAACCACATCACCATCGGCACCCGGGTCTGGGTCTTGGGCGCGATCGAATACGGCACGCCGTGCAGGTACAGGCCGTTCTCGCCCAGCGATTCGCCGTGATCGGACAGATAGATCATCGCCGTATCGCGCGAAGTGTCCTGGGCCAGATAACGGATGGTGCGGGCCAGGAAATCGTCCGTGGCCAATACCGCGTTGTCGTAGGCGTTGACGATCTGCTCGCGGCTGCACTGGCCCAGCTCGCTGGTATCGCAGGTCGGGCGGTAGCGGCGCAGGCGTTGCGGGTAGCGCTGGTAATAGCTCGGGCCATGGTTGCCCAACTGGTGCAGCACCACTACCGCATCGCCGGGCCTGGCGTCGATCTTCTCGCGCAGGCCGCCCAGCATGACTTCGTCGAAGCAACCCTCGGAGGTGCAGAACTTCGGATCGGTGCCGTGTTCGAACGACTCGAACGGCAGGCCCTTGCACACGTTCTTGCAACCGGTCTGGTTGTCGCGCCACAAGGTCTGGATGCCGGCGTACTCCAGCACGTTGAGCAGCGACTCCGAGCCCTGGATGCGGTCCTTGTCGTAGTTCTCGCGGCCATAGGGCGAGAACATGCACGGCACCGACACTTCGGTGCTGCTGCCGCAGGCGGTCATGTCGGGGAAGTTCACCGGCGCGATGCGCGCGAGCTCCGGCGTGGTCTGGCGCTCATAGCCGTTCAAGCCCCAGTTCTGCGCGCGCACGGTTTCGCCGACCACGATCACCAGCAGGCGCGGCTTGCTCGCCGCCGGGCGCGCGGCCATGCGCGCGTCGGTGCCGATGGGCGTGCGTCCGCGCACTTTCGAGGCCGAATCGTCCAGCGCGACACGGGTCAGCGACACCAGATAGTTCGCCGGCGTCACCAGATGACGGATTTCCTTGTGATTGCGCAACAACGCGGAAATGTCCTGGAACGAGCCCATCAAGGCCAGGCCGGCGACCAGGAGCGACGCCGCCAGCAACCCCAGACGCAGCAGGACCGAACGGCCCAGCGGCGCCACCACCAGCCTCACCCGCCACAACAGCAGCGCGGGCAGCACGCCGTACAGCAGCATCGGCAGGATCAACCCGGCGGTGACCAGTTCGCGCGATTCCTTGCCGTCGGACTGGAGCACGTTGCGGACCATGCCCGTGTCCAGGTAGATGCCGTACTGGCTCATGAAGTGGGCCGCGCCCGCGGTCACCAGCAGCAGCACCGTCAGCAGGGGCTTCACCGTCCAGCGATTGAGCAACAGGCCGAGCAGCAGCATGGTGATCGCCACGATCGCCACGTACATGCACACCGCTACCCAGACGCCGTGCGCGGTGCTCATCGCACCCGCCGCCGACGCCGCGCGCCAGAACGCATTGTTGGCGAAGGTGGCGAAGAACAGGCTGGCCAGCGCGATGATGGTCTCCACGCGCGCCTGCGGTCGATAGGCGAACCAGGCCGGCCAACGCGGTTGAACGCGGGTCGCGACGTTCATCGGCCGGCGCTCCGCAATAGCGGCACCGCGGCCGGCGCCGTCGCCGGCGCCTCGCGCCGCGCCATCGTCAGATACAGGGCGAGCGCGACGAACCAGCTGATTCCCAGCGTCCACACGTCGTGCGAGAGAAAATGCGCGCCGCGCAATTGCTGCGACACACCGAACAGCAGCCCCAGGCCCAGGCCGATCGCTAGCCCGGCCCAGCGCAACCGCGGCTGCACGAACAGAAAGAAGAAGTACAACGCGACCCAGGAGTAACCCGCGCTGGCGTGACCGGCCGGGAAGCAGATGCCGCGCACCAGTCCCGCCGGGCGCGCGTCGAGCAGGCCGAAGTAAGCGTTGGCGCCGCCGTAGCGGCTCAGGTCCCAGGGGCAGTCCATGTTGGTCAGCGACTTCAGCCCCGAAGCCATCATCACCGCCAGCAGCGTGGACATAAGCAGGAACGCCAGCGGCCGGCGCCATTCGCTCAGCGCCGGGCGCATGCGCGCGAACAGCCAGAACGCGAACACGCCCAACCATGCGGCGGTGCTGGCGTCGCGGCCGAAACGATGGATCAGGTGTTCGGTCAGGAACGAGTTCTGCAAGGCCCAGCGTCCGCCTTCCCAGGCATAGAAACGATCCGCGAGCCAGAAATCGCCGCCCAGGCCCATGCTCAGCAGCGACAGCGCCAGCAGCGCCGCCAACGGCCACAGCGCATGGCCCAGCAGAAAACGGCGCGCCGTCATGCCCGGGGCGAAACCGGGCAAGTGGGAAGACGCGGCCACCGACGGGCGGGGCCAGGAAGCAGGGAAATTCATCGCAAGAGCGGCTCGGAAGGCGGCGGACGGCCCGCGCGATGCCTGAGGCAGCGCCAAACCGGGCTGCGGCGATGATCGAAACCCCACTGTCGGAGAGCGGTCGGAGCCGAGTTGGGGCTTCGTTAAAGCAGCCGCTTGCGAAGCCGGATCGCTCGCGCCGTTCAGCCGGCGGCACGGAACCGGCCCGGCGCGGCCCAAGCGCCGCCCGATTCCGACAAGGTTCCGACGGCGTGGCCGGCAGGCTCTCGGTTTGGGCTGGGGCAGCCCACCCGACGCCCTGCGCGGCACGCGAATGGGGCAATATCGCTATGCCGCGCCTAGCGGCGGGAGAAACCGGCGCATGCGCCTGCTGGTGGTGGAAGACAATCGCAATCTGGTCGCCAATCTCTTCGATTACTTCGAAGCGCGCGGCTACACCCTCGACGCGGCGCCCGACGGTCCCACCGGCCTGCACCTGGCGGTGACCCAGCGCTACGACGCGATCGTGCTGGACTGGATGCTGCCGCGCCTGGACGGCCGCGAAGTGCTGCGCAGCCTGCGCGAAGAAGCCGGCTCGGACGTGCCGGTGCTGATGCTGACCGCCCGCGACGAACTGCCGGACAAGATCGCCGGCTTCCGCGCCGGCGCCGACGACTACCTGACCAAGCCCTTCGCCCTGCCCGAACTGGAAGTGCGCCTGGAAGCGCTGGCCGCCCGCGCCGCCGGCCGCGGCCGCAGCCGGGTGTTGCAGGTCGCCGATCTCAAGCTCGATCTGACCACGCTGGAAGTCAGCCGCGGCGGCCGCGCCCTGCACCTGTACCCGGCCTGCCGCAAACTGCTGGAAGTGCTGCTGCAATCCAGCCCCGGCGCGGTCACGCGCGAGCGCCTGGAGCATGCCCTGTGGGGCGACAGCCCGCCCGACGGCGACATGCTGCGCTCGCATATCTACGAACTGCGCCGCGCGGTGGACGGGCCCTACCCGGTCAAGCTGATCCAGACGCTGCCGCGGGTGGGATACCGTCTGGCCGTGCCGGCCGAAGCAGCAGAACGCGGACACGATGGCGACGCCGGCTGAGTCCCCGCCCGACAAGTCCAAGCCCGGGCGCAAGACGCGCTCAAGCCTGCGCCAGCGCATCCTGCTGGGCTTGTTCGGCTATACCGCGCTGCTGTCGATCGCGGTGGTGGTGCAAGGCGTCATCGTCAACGAGCACGCCGAGCATCTGGTGTGGACATCCTTGATGGACACCGAGCTCGACCACTTCGTCGAGCGCAGCCGCATCGACGCGGATTACCGCTGGACCGACACCCTAGCACTGAGCCTGTACGACGACGCCACCCGGCCGCCGCCGCCGGAATTGCGCGGCCTGTCGCCGGGCATCCACGACGAAGTCGGCTACAACGGCGTGGAACACGTGGTGCTGGTGCGCGAGGTGGACGGCCGCCGGCTCACGCTGGCGCTGGACATCGACGACATGGAGCATCGCGAGTTCGACCTGGCCCTGACCATCGCCGGCTCGGCCATCACCACCTTGTTGCTGCTGTGCGTGGTGATCGGCTGGGGCGTGCGCCGGCTGGTGCGGCCGCTGAGCAACATGGCCGAACGCATCGGCAACCTGCAGCCCAACCGCGCCGGCCAGCGCGTGGAAGTGCCGGAAGCGGCCAGCTCGGAACTGGTGGTGATCGCCGACGCGGTCAACGACTACGTCGAGCGCAACGACCGTTTCGTCGAGCGCGAGCGCGCCTTCATCGACAGCGCCAGCCATGAACTGCGCACGCCGATCGCGGTGATCGCCGGCGCCACCGAAATCGCCCTGGACGCGGACGACCTGCCACAAGGCACGCGCCACCAGCTCGACCGCATCCGCCGCACCGCCCGCGATGTCGAGCAATTGATCTCGCTGCTGCTGGTGCTGGCGAAGGATCCCGAGCGCCTGACCCGCAGCAGCGACCGCTTCGCGCTGGATCAGCTGCTGCCGGAAATCGTCGAAGACCATCGCCATCTGACCCGCGACAAGGACCTGGCCCTGTCGCTGGCGCCGATGCCGCATTGCCAGATCGTCGCGCCGCTGCAGATCGTGCAGGCGGCGATCGGCAACCTGCTGCGCAACGCCATCGAGAACAGCGACCGCGGCGAAATCGCGATCCGCCTCGAAGCCGATGCGACCTTGGTGATCGAAGACCCCGGCCACGGCATGACCCCGGAAGAGATCAGCGCGCTCTACACCCGCGTCGCCCGCGGCGGACGCGGCGGCGGCGGCATCGGCCTGGACCTGATCTCGCGCCTGTGCGAGCACCTGGGCTGGAGCCTGCGCTTCGATGCGACCGAGCGCGGCACGCGCACGACCCTGGTGCTGCGCAGTTCGGTCTAGATCGCCGATCGCTTTCGAACGACGGCATCGCGCGCGGCACCGCGCCGAGCCGATCGCGCTCACTGCCGGGTGAAAACGCGGCGATAGCGATCGTTTGATCGATCGGGCCACGGCGGCGGCGAACGCCGGGAATCCGCTGCGTGGATACGCCCGTCGATTCATGTTAGTTATGCACGCCACCGGGTCTCGACCGCGAGACAGCACGTCAAGGAGAGGACGTCATGGCCCAGCATTCCCACGGCATGACGCGGCCCGATCCGGAACGCGTCGTCGCCGACCCGACGCACACATCCCTTCCCGGCGCTGCCGCACGCCACGCCCGCATCGCGTGCTTCCGGCTCGCCGCGCTGGCTGTCTCGTTATGTCTGACCGCCTGCGTTCCGCCGGTTCTGATTCCGAACGTTTCCCGTGACTCGCGCACGCAGCAGCTGGCGCAGATGAAGCTGCTGGATCTGGGCAGCGATGCGGAAGTGCATGCGGTGAAGGATTGCGGCGGCTCGGCGAAGACCGATGTGGAAAGTTGCCGATCGTCGTCGGTCTCGCTGCTGCTTCGGCCCGCGGGCTGGTCGATGACCCAGCTCGCGAACCAGCAGCCGTTGAGCATCGCCAATCTCGCCGCAGGCGGAGCATCCTTCTCGCTGCCGAACCTGCAATCGGGCGCGACGAATTATGCCAAGCCCCTGATCGGGCAACGCAATACCCGGGATCGTTTCATCGGGTCGTTTTCGACCTCAGACGACTCCAACGCCTGGTTCGTGTGGTTGCCGCCGGAAGGCCAACTGGCCTATCAGGGCACGCCTGCGGACACAGTCCACGAACGGCTGCTGGCGAAAGTATCGTTTCCGCAAGCCGCCCTGATGGGCAACGCCTCGCTGCTGCTGCAGGATGCGGACAAACTCTGGTTGTTCATCCGCCGCGACGACAACTGCGAAGACAGCTTGTGCATCACCCTGGCGGAAGTGCTGGCTGGCGGTGCCCGCGCCATCCCGCAAGCGCTGCAACAGCACAAGTATTCGCTGTACTTCGCCAGCGACGCCAACCCTTCGGCCCGTGCTCCGGGCACGAAGAAATTCGAGCGAGTGTTACGACAGCCCGGGCGCGCCCCCGGTCTGTGGCGGGTGCTCAGCGATATCCCCAAGCCGCAGGGCGAGTTCGTGTTCGACCGCGCGAGCATCGGATACTCGACGTTCTCCGCCGCCTCGCCGAGCGTCTCGTGCGAGTGGAGCTCCTACACCGCATCGATGGTCGTGATGCTGACCTCGGAGAAGACCCACAAGAGCACGCCCCGACTCATCGGCTGCAAGGTGCTGGCCGATGCGGTGCCGCTGAAGCTCGATCCCGTGCCGGCACCACCGGTCGCCGAGTACAGCAGCGACGATCCAGCGTTCGCCCGCAGAACCTCGAACTATTTTTGTTCGGCCTCGCCCGGCGAAGGCCAGTCGATCGTCGGCCACGGCGCCCAGGGTTGCGGTTTCGTGCTCAAGGACCCGGTCACTCGCGCGGCGATGCCGATGACGGCGTATTCGCTGGGAATCAACGTGAAAAGCGATGGCGTCGATGCGGGCAAACGCATCGCCACCCTGGCCGGCGTGACCGACCGGCACGGACGCACGGCGTTCGTGCGAACCGACCTGCCGATCGAAACCGATCTGATCGGCCTGGTCCGGCGCTATCGGACGCCGGCCGAATTAAGCGGCCCTCTCGAAGAATTTTCCGGGCGCGAGGTGACCGATTCCAAGCGCCTGGACTCGCTCAAGGACGGGTTGATTATCTGGAGCAGCGGCCATCGCCGCGCTACCGGAACCCCGTACCGGATCAGGCTGTGCACGGGCGAAGTTCATGAGGCGCGTACCGATGAGAACGCAATGACGATCGGCTACGACCCGAGTCCGAAACGGCCGTGTGCGATCACGGTGGAGTTGTTGAGCGGCCGCTGACGCCACGCCGCGCGCCGGATGGGCTGAGCGGCGGCGGATTGCATACTGCGGGCGCGCCCGGATCGAGCCATACACACGCACGGCCCGCGCTGCGCTACCTAGGCCGTGCCATCCACCTTGCCGGGCACCAACGCCGGCACGCCGCTCTTGAGCTCGCGGTACGCGCGCTCGACCGGTTCGGCGCCGTATTTTTGCTCCAGCCGCTTGACGATGAAATGGCCGCGCGCCATGTCCTGGTAGTGATTGGTGAACAGCACATTCATCGTCGCCGCGGTCGCCGCGCCCAGCACCGGCACGATCTGCGCGGCGGTCTTCTCGGTGATGATCACGCCGAAACGCGTGGCCACCGCGTCGATCAGCTTGGCCAGCCACGACGCCGCCTGTTTCTTGGCGTAGGCATGGGTGACCTGTTCGGCGCCGCGGTGGCCGACGATATGCACCAGTTCTTTCGTCGCGTTCTTGGTCAGCTCCGACAACACGCCGCGCGATGCGTAGTAGCCCGACTCGGAGGCGTCGTCGTCCTTGCTGTTGCCGCCGAAGGCGAACACTTCCACGCACGCGGCCTGCACCCACGGGTCGGAGACCGAAAAGCCTTCGCTGCGGGCGATGTCGGCGACCGAGCGCATCATGATCACCGTGGTCACCGGCAGTTCGACCGCCAATCCGGCGATGCCGAACAGTCCGCCGGCCGCGCCGGACACCGCCGCGGCCAGTTTGTGCGTCTTGGTCGAAGAGCCCTTGCTGGGCACGTCCTTCACCGTCCACAGCGCCGCCGAGGCGGCTTTGTGCAGGGCCGAGTGCACGGTCTTCTGGATGCGGCTGTGGGCGAAGTTCGGCAGTTTGGACATACCGAACTCGATCGGCGCGCCGGCCAGCGCCGCCATGCGCGCGGTGATCGACGGCGTTTCCAGCAACGCCACCGCGCGCTTGAGGTCGGCGCGGTCCTGGGCGTCGTTCAAGATGCGCTGCGCGTCCGCCTGCTCGTTCGATGGTTCTTGCCGCATCAGGTTCGCCTCGCTCTCGACGGCCCGCGCCGCGACTGTGTGCAACATAGGGGCGGGCCGGGGCGGCGACAAGTTGCCGCGGCGCGATCGCCGCCGTTTCGTTAAGGGCGGCGGCGCAGGCGAATAGGCCGAAGCCAGCCTGGCCGCAAGCGGCTAGCTGCGCGGCTTGGCCACCCGCACCATCCGCTCCAGCAGATGCTCGACGATGCCCTCGGGCTGCAGGCAGCGGCCGGTGTGCACCGGCGACATCTGGATGATCGAGCTGCGCTTGGCGGTGAGCCAGTGGAAACGCGCGCGCTCCGGCAATTGCCCGATCGGACCGGAGTCGCGACCGCCCTGGCAGATGCGTTCGATCGCCTGCAGGTGCAGGCGCACCGCTTCGATGTCGGTGCTGGGATCGAGCGCGTGCAAGCGATCGGGATCGAGCTCGATGCCGGCGACCAGCAGCTTGGCCTGCGGGCACGACACCAGCACGCCGACGTTGACGAACTCTTCGCGTTCGACCCGCGGCACCACGCGGATCACCGCATAGTCATAGCTGGAGCGAGCGGGCATGGATCGCCTCCTCGAGGAAGGCGCGCGGCGAGGCGACGCGGCGATTGAGATAGTCGGCATAGGCGCGGCGATGTTCGCCGGCGTCGCTGAAACCGGGCTCGTCGGTCAACCACGAATCGGGCACCAAGCCGACGATCGACGCCACCAGTTCCGGCGTGACAAGTTCGGCCATCTGCGCATCGACCTGCGCGATCTCGCTGGCCAGCGGCAACAGCACGTGGTCTTTGACCGGCACGAAGCGGCTCGCGGCGGCATGCGCGGCGTTGGCCCAGTCGTGATGGAAATACAGGGCCGCGCCGTGATCGATCAGGGTCAGCCGCCGATGCCACAGCAACATGTTGGTGTTGCGCGCGGTGCGATCGACATTGGTCACCAGCGCATCGAACCAGACGATGCGCGAAGCCAGCTGCGCATCGGGCCGGTCCACCAGCGGATCGTAATTGACCGAGCCGGGCAGATAGTCGAGCGCGAGATTGAGCCCGGCGCTGGCGCGGATCAGGTGCTGGATTTCCGGATCGGGCTCGGTCCGCGCCATATCGGCGTCGAGTTCGATCAGCACGATCTCCGGTACCGGCAGTTGCAGATGCCGCGCCAGTTCGCCGGCGACGATCTCCGCGATCAACGCCTTGCGGCCCTGGCCGGCGCCGCGGAACTTCATCACGTACAGGCCTTCGTCGTCGGCCTCGACCACGGCCGGCAACGATCCGCCTTCGCGCAGCGGCGTGACATAGCGGGTGGCGGTGACGGTCCTCAACACGATCCGGGCCTGCGACGAAGCGGGAAGCGCGGCGAAAAACCTGCGCTCAGGCCGCACACATTAGGTCGCGGGCGGGCAAAGCGGAAGGGGCCGGCGCAGGAGCGGGCGCATGCGGCCGGCACGAAACGATGCGACGTGCGCAGCGTCGCAGCGATAACGGCCATCGGCCTGGATCGCCGGCGTTCGACGTCCAACCTTGCCGCCGGCGCGAATGCTCAGGCCGCCGCGCGCACCTCGCCCTCACCCACCAGCCGCCCGACCAGCGCATCGACCTCGCCTTCGGCACGCTCGATCGAGGCTTGCAGGCGCTCGCCGCCGAATTCGTCGTACTCGATCGCGACCGAATGCGACTGGGTGATGCCGAGGTAACGCATCGGCGTCAGCACTCCCGGCTCGACGTGATTCATCGCTTCCAGCCGCTCGCCCGCGCCGTAGCCGTAATCGCCGCGCGAGCTGAGCAGCACCAGGCGCTTGCCGGCATCGGCGAGCAGCGGCCAGTACGGTTCGCCCTCGCGCGAGCGATCGAAACCGAAGGTGCGTCCGACCCGCACGACGTTGTCGATCCAGGCCTTGAATTGCGCCGGCATGCCGAAGTTGTACATCGGCACGCCGGCGACGATTACGTCCGCGGCGAGCAATTCGTCGATCAGGCGGTCGCTTTCGGCCAGCGTGTCGCGCATCCAGGCCTCGCGCTTGGCCTCGGGGGTGAAGGCGGCATGGATCCAGCCGCCGGTGACCGGCGTCGGCGGATGCAGGCCGACATCGCGCACGACGACCTCGGCGCCGGGGTCGAGTTCGCGCCAGCGCTGCACGAAGCGGGCGCTGAGGCGGCGGCTGTGGGAACCGTGGGGCTGGCGGTCGGAGCCGCCGGAGCGGGCGCTGGAATCGATATGGAGCAGGCGGGTCATGACGGGTCTCGGCAGGTTATGGATGAGCCCTGATCGGCTGAAGTGGGTGCCGGGGCATGCTCGCCATGTTGAAACCCCGTCAATCAGGGCACAAACTCTGATTCCTCAGCCGATAAGTGAGTATGACTCATCCATGCCCGGACGCCGACTGCCCCCGCTGGGCGCCCTGCGCGCATTCGAGGCGGCCGCGCGCCTGCAAAGCTTCAAGCGCGCCGCCGAAGAGCTGTCGGTGACGCCGACCGCGATCAGCCATCAGATCCGCGCCCTGGAAGAACAGATCGGTGTGCGCCTGTTCGAGCGCCAGACCCGGCGGGTGGCGCTGACCGCCGCGGCCGAGCGGCTCTACCCGGTGTTGCGCAAGGGTTTCGATGCCTTCGCGGAGGCGATCGCCGAGCTGGCGGTGCGTTCGCAGCGCCGCGCGCTCACGCTGTCGGCGACCTTGTCGTTCACGGCCAAGTGGCTGGTACCGCGGGTGGCCTCGTTCCGTCAGGCCTGCCCCGACCTGGACCTGCGCCTGCACGCCTCCGACGATCCGGTCGATCTGCATGCCGGCGTCGCCGACGCGGCGATCCGCTACGGACGCGGGCCGTATCCGGGCCTGATCGCCGAGCGCCTGATCGAAAACCGTTTCGCGCCGGTGTGCAGCCCGCGTTTGGCGCTGACGCAGCCGGGCGATTTGCGCGGGCAGGCGCTGCTGCACTCGGAATGGCGCCATCCGACCCTGGACACACCGAGCTGGCGCGCCTGGTGCGAGCGCGCAGGCCTGGACGGCATCGATGTCGAGGCCGGCCTGCGCTTCACCGACGAAAGCCACGCGATCCAGTCGGCGATCGCCGGCCACGGCGTGGCGTTGTTGAGCCTGGCCCTGGTCGCCGACGACCTCGCCGCCGGCACCCTGGTGCAACCGTTCGGGCCGGTGCTGGAGGGGTATCCGCACTGGTTCGTGTATCGCGAAGGCGAGTTGAGCGATGAGGTGGCGGCGTTGCGCGATTGGTTGCGGATGCAGGCGGAGTTTACCGGCGCGGGATGAGCGACCGGCGAAGCGGATCATAAGGTTGGAGCGACGATCGCGGCTGTGTGATCGGCGATCGCGTATGGCCAGCGATTCCAGTCCCCGCTGCGCGTACGCACTCGCTGTGATTCTGGCGCCATCGCCGATCGATCCATGCGCGGCCGAAGCCAGCGCGCAGCGCCTATGGCATCCGTCGCGCCCGCCATTCGCGAGCGCAACGATCTGGACGCGATACCGGCAGACTTACGTTTTGGCGTTCTGCGCCAGCTGATAACGACGCTCCTGGGTCAGTCCGCCGTAGCCATACGCGGCCGCTCGCGCGTCGATGACGTAGATGTACGAGGTTTCGTGCACGTTGCCGATCAGGGCCGACAGCTGGGCGTGGACTTGTTCGAGGTAGCGCGCCTTCTCGCCCTTGGTATTGGTCTCGTCGGTGATGCTGATATCGAGGTGGAAGGCGTTGCGGCCCCAATCCTCCAGCGAGCGCCCGTCGATGAACCAGTGGGCGCGATCCACGTAGTGCACGGCGGTCGCGATCAGCTCGCGCGGCTTGCCCAGCACATCGACGGTGATATCGGCGATCAGGGCGGCGGCGCGGCGGCTGAGGTCGGCGTCGGGAGTTCCGGAAAGTTGCAGGTTCAGATGCGGCATGTCGGCGGACTCTGGGCGGGCCGGCATGACTCGGCCCCGGGATGCAGGCTCAGATTAGACTTGCCCTGGCTATCGGAATAGCGGGAAGATCAGAACCTATCCATCGGCCGAACCGATAGCTGGAGCCCGCATGCGCAGCCTGGATCTCGAACAACTCAAGGCCTTCGTCGCCGTCGCCGAGGCCGGCAGCATCTCCGGCGGCGCCGGGCGCGTGTTCCGCTCGCAGTCGGCGGTCAGCGAACAGATCCAGAAGCTGGAGGCGTCGGCCGGGGCGCCGTTGCTGCTGCGCTCGCGCAACGGCGTCGCACTGACGCCGGCCGGCGAACGCCTGATCGGTCATGCGCGGCAGATGCTCGCGCTGGGCGAACTGGCCCTGCACGACGTGCGCAACGAGCTGCGGCGCACCGACGTGCGCCTGGCGATCAGCGACTACTTCCGTCCGGACGAAATCGCCGGCCTGCTCGCGCATCTGGCCCGGCACTGCCCGCAACTGCGGTTGCAGGTCAGCATGGGCCAGAGCGCGGTGCTGGCGCACGGCCACGCCGACGGTTTGTACGACCTGGCACTGACGATGGAAGTCGACAGCGCCCAGCGCGGCCGCGCGCCGACGCGCGTGACGGTGTTGCGCAAGGAGCCCTTGTCCTGGGTCGCCGCGCCGGGGCTGGATCTGCGCGGCGAGCCCGACTTGCCGCTGGTGCTGCTGCCGCCCACCTGCAGCCTGCATCAGACCGCGGTGCGGCGACTGCAGCATCAGCGCGTGAGTTATCGCATCGCCCACAGCGGCAGCGGCGTCGCCGGCGTGCAGGCGGCCCTGCGCGCGGGGCTAGGCCTGGGCTGCCTCAACGCTTCGGCGATCGGGCCGGGGCTGGCGATCGCACGTTCGAACCGGCTGCCGAAACTGCCTGGCTGCAGCTTCGGGCTGTTGCTGCCGCCCGGCGATGCGCCGCCTGGTTTGCACGAAGCGGGAGCGGCTTTGCAGGCGTTCTTTCGCTGACCTGGGTCATTGCGTTGACACGCGGATTTGATGCAGACGATCGCGATCACGCCGCGTGTTGATCGACGCGAGCGTTGCTCCGTTTTTTGCTCGTCATTCCCGCGGAGGCGGGCTCCGCTCTATTTCGGCGAAGCCGAACATCCAGAGACTTCAGCGTCATCTCTCCAGGCCGTCATTCCCGCGAACGCGGGAATCCAGCGACTTCAAACGTTCTCGCACAAAAGGCACTGGATGTTCGGCTTCGCCGAAATAGAGCGGAGCCCGCCTCCGCGGGAATGCCGAGCAAAGCGCAGATCCCCCGCAACCGAAGCAGGGACTTTGAAGAGACTCTAAGCGACCCGGTCCGCATCGCGGACACATCGGTCTCCTGGCGCATACCCACCGGCACCCGCGAAGGCGAACGCCTCAACACGGCGATCGCCGATAAATTCATTGCACACGCCGCGCATGGCAACGGCGTTCGACACATACCTCACTCAATCGGCCGGGCCGCTGCAAGCAGGCCGCGGCGACATCGCTACCACCCCATCGCATCTTCCGGAATGCGACGGACCGGAGTGTTTGGTCAGAGCAGCATCAGTTCCGAGCGTTCCTTGGTGCTGTTATCGACGAAGAACATTTTCTTGCCCTTGTCGGCCCGGTCTTCCACCACTTGATACAGACGCAGCGCCTGACGGATCGCCGCGGTCTTGCTGACACCTTTTCGCACGCACAGCTCTTCGAGGAACTGCATTTCACTACCGGCCAGGTTAAGGGTCATTCGGCGCCGGGTCTCTTTCATTTTACACCTCGTGTGTTGACTTAATTGATCAAAAGGCCTTGTTGCTGTTTCCATCCGGCCAAAGGCTGAAACATGGTTTGTGCGCTTTTGTCTTCCTTCCATGGCGAAGATTTCGCACTTCGCATCTACTAAATCGCTGTACGCCCGGGAAGGCGGACAGCGCAACGCGCAGATCGGGACTTTCGTCCCGTCTTGTCCACGGCTGCGACGCAACCGCCACTTATGAACGCGCCAGCCGCATCCGCGCCACCCACGATGGCGACGCGAAACGGCGATTCGGACGCGGCCGCATTCATCAGTAACTCCCGACCATGTTCAGGAACCAGCCGCGATGGTCGTAATCGAAATCGGTGAGGTCGTCGCTGAATTCGGTGAAGTTGTAGCCGACGCCGACGCGGAAGTTCTTCCCGATGTCGCGATCGATGCCCAGCAGCAGACCCTGCTTGTCGCCGCCCTTCTTCACGCCCAGCCAGCGGTACTCGGCCAGGCCGTGCCAGACCTGGGCGAACTCGTAACGCGCCTGCGCGGCGGCGAAGGTGGTCGCCGAATCGGCCCACTGCCCCTGCAACCGGCCGTAACGCACTTCGCCCTCGCGCCGCGCCAGCTTGCCCGCGAACTCCCAATGATGGTTAGGGTGGTAGATGCCCTCGAACGACAGCACCTGGGTGCGCTGGTCGTAACTGGCGATGTTCGGGCCGACCTGCTCCAACGCCGACAAGTCGTACAGGAAGGTGTACTTGCCCAGCAGCGCCCAGCGCGTGTCGTTGTACGGACGCCAGGAGAAGCCGAGGTTGCCTTCGACGAACTTGGCCCCGGCCTGGGCGTCGATGCGGTCGCGGGTCTGCGAATAGTTCAGGCGGCCGGCGATGCGGAAACTGTCGTTGAGCTTATGCAGGAAGCGGTTGGAGCTGGTCCACTGCTCGCGCCGCTCCGCGCCGCTGTCGCGCCGCCACTCCAGCTTGCTCGACCACTGCGTATCGACCGAGTTGCGGCCGCCGCTGACGCTGACCGCGCGGCGGTTGACCTGTCCGAGCTCGGCGGCGCGGTCCAGCGTCGCCTCCTGCAAGGTGAAGCCCAGGTTCCAGCCTTCGCTCGGATAGAAATCCATGCCGTAGGTGTGAGCCAGGCCGGATTCGTTCGGCGCCTTGAGGAACTGGCTTTCGTTGAACAGGCTGACCTGATTCGACAGGCGCCAGCGCTGGCCCAGGGTCCAGCCGGAATTCAGGCGATCGTTGAACAGCGGGTCCTGCTCGCGAGTATTCGTCGAATAGGTGTAGCTGCCGTACAGCGTGTGATCGGGCGCGAGGCGGTACTCCGCATCGACCTTGGCCGCGTCGCCGCGGTCGCCGCTGGTGACTTCGGCGCCGACACTGGAGCGATCGCCGAACAGGTACTTGGCGCCGAGGCTGAAGGCGTCGTTGTCGGCGTACTTGCCGTGATCGTCATCGACGGTGACCTGGGCGGTGCCGAACAGTTCCAGCTGGCTGCCGATGCGCTGGCGATATTCCAGCGCCGCCAGGGTGCCGGTGGCATCGCCGCTCAGGCGGTCTTCCTGCACCGTGCGCACTTCGCCGCTGAGCGTGATGTCGTCGTTCAAGCGCCATTCGCCGGTCAGCTGCGACTGGGTGAAGGACTCCTTGCCGCGCTCGGCGACGCTGTGACGGCCGAACAGGCGCACGGCCGGGGTGAGTTCGCCGAAGAACTCGAAGCCGCGTTCCTCGACGGCCTGATCGGTGTCGTAGCGCGAGATCGAATAGCCCGCGCTCACGTGCCGGCGCCACGCGGCGACGGTCCACTCGTTTTCGGTCCAGCCCAGCTCCTTGAAGTTGGCCCGCGCTTCGGCCGAACGCGCTTCGCCTTCGCGCGCCAGCAGGCCGGAGTTGAGTTCGCGGAAGCTCAGGCCGCCGTTGTCGGAGAAGAAGATCGGCGCGCTGGTGGCCTGGCTGCGACTGCCTTCGAGCTTGAGGTAGGTGCCTCGCCCGGCCTGCAGGGTGAGGTCGGCGCCTTTGAGCGTGTAGTCCTCGCCTTCGCGGTTTTCATCGACATAGGTGCCGCCGACCGCGAGGTGATCGCCGAACCAGTGCTTGCCGCGAAAACCGGCCGAGACGTTGTCCACGTCCAGGCCGTCGGGCACGTATTCGTAATCGACCAGCAGGACCTGCAGATAGCCGTCCAGCGGCGTGTCGTGGGTCAAGGTGCGCAGGCCGTCGCGCGAGACCTGCGACAGGGGCTTGTCGAGCAGGATGCGTCCCTGCAGTTCGTCGATTTCGTAATCGGCGCCGCGCATCAGGTCGACGCGGTTCTGGACCCGGCCGGTGGTCGTGTCGCGGACTTCGACGGTGAGCTTCTCCGAGCCCGGCAGGATGTCGCCGTGCTTGAGGTAGTACAGGCGTCCGCCGGTGCCGATCAGCTCGGTATGGCCCGGCGCGGTCTGCGCCTG
The DNA here is from genome assembly GCF_001442805.1 of Lysobacter gummosus. Classification (NCBI taxonomy): domain Bacteria; kingdom Pseudomonadati; phylum Pseudomonadota; class Gammaproteobacteria; order Lysobacterales; family Lysobacteraceae; genus Lysobacter; species Lysobacter gummosus. The sequence continues at coordinate 5,629,021 of NZ_CP011131.1, forward strand.
CGAACCGAACAGGCGCAACTGCGTGCCGGCGTCGCCGAGCGCGGTGGTGCGCCGGCTGCGCCAGTCGAGCGCGCCGCCGTACAGCGAGCGGTTGTACTGCGCGTACTCGGTGCCGGTGAAGCCGGTATTGAAGTTGCCCCACAGCGCCTGGTTCTTGTCCCAGTCCATGCGCAGGTACAGCCGGCCCATGGTGTCGACGTCGCGGTAGATCGTCGAGTCGTCGCCGTAGACCGGGTAGTACAGATCCGGGTCCAGGCGGCGGAACACGTCTTGCGGATCTGCTTTCCAGAAGCCGTTGAACAGTTGCCCGACTTCGCGTTCCTGGGTGTCGGCCTGGGCGGTGATCAGGTACTTGCCCCGCACTTTCCCCTTCAGATAGAAGGCCAGGCGGCCGTCGATCAGGAAGCCGTCGTCGAAGCGGTCGTTGTCGCTCACCGGCTCGATGGAGCCTGTGGCATGGGTCTTGGACGCGGTGACATCGGCCAGCGCCACCGCGAACATGTAGCGACCGGTGACATCGACATCGAGCGAGCGATGCAACGGCGGGCTGCCCTGGGCGCCGCCGATTTCGATATCGAAGCGATGCTGGCCGACCGGCACCAGGTACTCGGCGACCAACTTGCGTTCGATGTCGACCGGGTGCGAACGGCCATTGATCTTGATCGATGCGCGATCGGGGATGTTGCGTCCCTGGATGCGGATGCGCGAGCCGTAGATCGGGATGTTCTGCTGCCGCAGGTTGTCGCGGCCGAAGATGCTGTCGATCTGGTTGTTCTGCTCGGCCTCCTCCACGCTCAGCGAAGCGCCCAGCTGCTTCTGAGTGGCATCGCGCAGCACCTGTGCGCCGCGTTCGGCTTCCTCCGGACGCACCAGTTGCAGCCGGCTCGGGAAGGTTTCGTCGAAGCTGTCGCCTTCGCCGTAGGCGCGGACGATGTAGATCAGCTCATCGCCGGCGCGCAGGTTGCGGTCGCCCGACATCGTGCCGTCCCATTGCACGTCGCTGACGCCGGCCAACGGCAGGTCGAGCCTGGCGACCGGCTCGACCAGATCGGCGTCGGTGGCGCGATAGATCAGCACTTCGGCGCGTTTGATGAACGCCGCGTAGTTGTTGTACGCATAGAAGCGCACCGGCTTGCTGATCTTGGTGCCGTCGAAGGCGACCAGCGTCGGCGCCGAGACGGTCATCTCCGGACGGCCGAGGTTCGGGTCCTCGGTCGCCCAGATCGCGCCGCCGCCGGGCAGTTGCAGCGACCACTTGCCGACCACCACCGCCTTGCCCGGCAGCGGCTTGTTCTGCCACGCCGAGTTGACGTCTTCAGCCTCGACCGTCACGCGACGGTCGGGCTGCAACACCTCGGAGGACGATTTCTCGCTGGTGCCGTGGGTGATCGGCTTGCGCTCGCCGCGCGTGCGCAGTTCGAACAACACGCCCTGGTCGCTGTCGCAACCACCGTCGTTGCAGTTCACCGTATTGCCGCCATCGCCGGGCGCGGACTCCACCGCTTTCGACGGGGGGCAGGTCGGTTCCGTCGGCGGCGGAGTCTGCGCGCCGGCGACGCGAACGACGCCGGTCAGGATGCAGATCAAGGTGTAATCGAGAAGTTTCATTTTCATGGCAGGCCCCCTCACTTGCCCGGCTTATCGGCAGGGGCTGCCGGGTCGTTGCTGATGTCCACGCGCAAGTGCTGGCGCAGGTCCGGACTGGCGTGGGCGACGATCGCGTCGAACACGGCCTTCGCACGACGCAGGCCGAGGTCTACGTTGTAGGCATCGGACGCACGCAGATCGGTGTGGCCGGTGATGATCACGCGGGTACCGCGCAGCTGCTCCATCGCCGCGGCGATCTTCGCGATCACCGGTTCGAACTTCGGCTTGATCGTCGCCTTGTCGGTGTCGAACAACACCGTGCCCAGCAACGGCCACTCGGCGAAGCCGACCACCATCGAAGTGGGATCGGTGACGTCGGTGCGCACGCTGACCTGCACGCTCTTGAGCAGTTGCGGATCGATCATGCCTTCCAGCGACTTGCGCACCGCGAGCGCGCGATCCATCGCCAGCGCTTCGCTTTCGCCGTTGGCGGTGATGACGATCTCGCCGCCGCCGTACTCCTTCACCTTGGCCGCCATGTTCTCGACCGCGGGCAGGTAGGCCGGGGTGACTTCGGCGCTGTTCGGAGTGAACAGCACTTCGCCGATGCGCATCTCGACCTGTTCGGTCTGGGTGGTCTGGCCCGGCGGCATCTTGACGCCGAAGTCGAAGCGCACCGGGACACCCGGGGTCAAGCGGCGCACCAACGGGTTGTCGGTGGTGAGCTTGGCGCCCGGCGGCAGCGTGGCCGGATCGACCTTGAGGATGAAGTTGCGGCCGCGTTCCCACGCACCGCCCGACACGCCTTCCAGGTGATAGCGGCCGAACTGGTCGGTCTCGATCAACAGCCCCTCGACCGAAGCCACACGCACGCCGGGGATGCCGTGTTCGTCGATACCGTGATTGCTCACGACATAGTCCACGCGGTAGCCGCCCTGGGTCTGAGCGATGCGACGCTCGACCTTCGGATCGGCGCCGGTCAGCCCCTTGGCGGCATCGCCGTCGCGTTCGACGCGGGTGTTGCCGACGGCATCCATGCGCAGCGTGACGCCCTGGGCCGTGGTCAGCACGAAGTCGTCGCTGAACTTGGCCTCGCGCAGCAACTGGCTGATCACCACTTGGTGCTTGGCGACCGGGTCGGCCTCGGACTGACGGCCGGCGATCTTGCCCAGCGCGATGCCGTGCAGCATCGGCGAGCTGGCATCGGGCTCGGGCTTGGCGCCGTCGCCGCGATCGACCGTGGTCGAGTTGGCGACATACGCGTCGGCCGCGAAACCGCCCTGCACGCGGACCTGGGTCAGGTCGGCCGGATCCTGCCAGCCGTCCTCATCGCGGTCGTCGAACACGGTGCCGACCAACAGCGACTCGTCGAGCAGCGGATCGGCGACCAGCCGCACTTCGGCCGTGGCCTCGTTGGAACGCTTGCCGCCGTCCTCGGCGTAGGCGTGATTGATGTGGGTACCCGGACGCACGCCGGCGCCGACGCGCAGCAGATAGACCACGGTCGCGCTGTCGCCGGCCTTGATGTCGATCTGATCGACCTTGATCGGATAGCTGCCCACCTGGCGGCCGGCACCGTCGCGATCGGCGACCTGCAGGCTGCCTTCGACCAGGGTGAAACCGGCCGGCGGCGTATCGGTCAGGGTCGCGTCGATGGCATCGGTGATTCCGATGTTCTTGATCGTGACCGTGTAGCGGACCAGGTCGCCGATCTTCACGTCGCGCGGATTGACCTGCTTGCTCACGAACAAGTCGGCGGTTTCCTCCGACTCGACCGGCATCAACGCCAGGCCCTGGGCCGTCGCGGTGCCGCTGGTCGAGCCGCCGCCACCGCTGCCACCACCGCCATAGCGCGCGGTGACCGTGACGACGTTGTCCAACGTGCCGCCGGCATTGGCTTCATCGCGGGTGATGGTGTGCGTGTACGGATTGCAGTCCGTGCTCGCACCCGGAGCCAGCGTGGTCGCGCCGCAGTTCAGCGAGGTCGCCGGATAGGTTTCCAGCACATCGCTGGTGCCCATGTCGTTCAAGGTGATGTTGCCGGTATTGGTGATGCGCACCGTGTAGGTGATCACGTCGCCGACGTTGCCCACGCCCTGGGTGCCCTGGTCCACAGTCAGCGTCGCGACCTTGACGATGGCCACGGCGGGACGTGCTTCGATCGGCGTAGTGACGGTCGGGTTGCAGTTCGGATCGGGCGAACCCGGCGGACACGTATTCGGCGTGTCGGTCTTCACCGTGGCCGTGTTCACCACCTTGCCGGCGTTGCCGTCGGCCTGCTGGACCTTGTAGGTGCCGGTCAGCACGCAGGTCGCCTTCGGCGCCAGCGTCGCGCAGGTGATCGTGTTCGGCGTCAGCTTGACGTCGCTCACCACCACGTTGACCAGATCCACATTGCCGGTGTTGGTCACCGTCACTGCGTAGGTCAGCGTGTCGCCCACGCTCACCGTGCCGTTGCCGTCTTCGTCGGCGTTGCCGGTCACCGCCTTGGTCGAGGTCAGGGCAGGCGCCTGCGGCACCGGCTCTTCATGCTTCGGGTTGCACTGCGGATCGGGCGAGCCCAGCGGACACGTGTTCGGCGTGTCGGTCTTCACCGTGGCCGTGTTCACCACCTTGCCGGCGTTGCCGTCGGCCTGCTGGACCTTGTAGGTGCCGGTCAGCACGCAGGTCGCCTTCGGCGCCAGCGTTGCGCAGGTAATCGTGTTCGGCGTCAGCTTGACGTCGCTCACCACCACGTTGACCAGATCGACGTTGCCGGTGTTGGTCACCGTCACCGCGTAGGTCAGCGTGTCGCCGACGCTCACCGTGCCGTTGCCGTCTTCGTCGGCGTTGCCGGTCACCGCCTTGGTCGAGGTCAGGGCAGGCGCCTGCGGCACCGGCTCTTCATGCTTCGGATTGCACTGCGGATCGGGCGAGCCCAGCGGACACGTGTTCGGCGTGTCGGTCTTCACCGTGGCCGTGTTCACCACCTTGCCGGCGTTGCCGTCGGCCTGCTGGACCTTGTAGGTGCCGGTCAGCACGCAGGTCGCCTTCGGCGCCAGCGTCGCGCAGGTGATCGTGTTCGGCGTCAGCTTGACGTCGCTCACCACCACGTTGACCAGATCCACATTGCCGGTGTTGGTCACCGTCACCGCATAGGTCAGCGTGTCGCCGACGCTCACCGTGCCGTTGCCGTCTTCGTCGGCGTTGCCGGTCACCGCCTTGGTCGAGGTCAGGGCCGGGGCCTGCGGCACCGGCTCTTCATGCTTCGGGTTGCACTGCGGATCGGGCGAGCCCAGCGGGCAGACGTTCGGCGTGTCGGTCTTCACCGTGGCCGTGTTCACCACCTTGCCGGCGTTGCCGTCGGCTTGCTGGACCTTGTAGGTGCCGGTCAGCACGCAGGTCGCCTTCGGCGCCAGCGTCGCGCAGGTGATCGTGTTCGGCGTCAGCTTGACGTCGCTCACCACCACGTTGACCAGATCCACATTGCCGGTGTTGGTCACCGTCACCGCATAGGTCAGCGTGTCGCCGACGCTCACCGTGCCGTTGCCGTCTTCGTCGGCATTGCCGGTCACCGCCTTGGTCGAGGTCAGGGCAGGCGCCTGCGGCACCGGCTCTTCATGCTTCGGGTTGCACTGCGGATCGGGCGAGCCCAGCGGGCAGACGTTCGGCGTGTCGGTCTTCACCGTGGCCGTGTTCACGATCTTGCCGGCGTTGCCGTCGGCCTGCTGGACCTTGTAGGTGCCGGTCAGCACGCAGGTCGCCTTCGGCACCAGCGTTGCGCAGGTGATCGTGTTCGGCGTCAGCTTGACGTCGCTCACCACCACGTTGACCAGATCGACGTTGCCGGTGTTGGTCACCGTCACCGCGTAGGTCAGCGTGTCGCCGACGCTCACCGCGCCGTTGCCGTCTTCGTCGGCGTTGCCGGTCACCGCCTTGGTCGAAGTCAGGGCAGGCGCCTGCGGCACCGGCTCTTCATGCTTCGGGTTGCACTGCGGATCGGGCGAGCCCAGCGGACACGTGTTCGGCGTGTCGGTCTTCACCGTGGCCGTGTTCACCACCTTGCCGGCGTTGCCGTCGGCCTGCTGGACCTTGTAGGTGCCGGTCAGCACGCAGGTCGCCTTCGGCGCCAGCGTCGCGCAGGTGATCGTGTTCGGCGTCAGCTTGACGTCGCTCACCACCACGTTGACCAGATCCACATTGCCGGTGTTGGTCACCGTCACTGCGTAGGTCAGCGTGTCGCCCACGCTCACCGTGCCGTTGCCGTCTTCGTCGGCGTTGCCGGTCACCGCCTTGGTCGAGGTCAGGGCAGGTGCTTGCGGCACCGGAACGGTGACAGTCGGATTGCACTTGGCCTCCGTCGAGCCCGGCGGGCACGGCGGCGGCAGACCCGGCGGCGACTCGGCCGTCACTGTCGCCCGGTTGACGATCGATCCGGCGTTCGCGTCGCTCTGCTGGACCTTGTAGCTACCGGCCAGATCGCAGAACGCGTTAGGCGCCAGCGTCGCGCAGGTGACGGAATTCGGCGTGATCTTGTCGTCGCGCACAACCACGTTGCTCAGCGTCGCCGAACCGGTATTGGTCACACGGATCGTGTAGTGCAGCGTGTCGTTCACGGTGATCGAACCGCTGCCGTCCTCGTCGTCGTTGGTGGTCTGCGTCTTCACGGACGTCAGATCGACCGCCTGGTCGTCGTTGGTGATCGAGCAGGTCGCGTCGTCGCCGCCGGCCAGCACCAGGCTGTCGCCAGTCAGGGTGCCGCCACCGGTGCACGCCCAGTTACCGGCCGAGTAACCGGCCACGTTGGTTTCGCTCAGGATGTAGGTGCCCGCACTGACCGCCGCATCGGTCACCGCCGTCGCACCGCTCGTGCCGGTGATCGTGGTCGGACCGGTCGCCGTCAACGGGAAGTTGGTCACCGTCGCGGTGCCGCCGTTGTCGTTGACCACCGTCTTTTCCAACGTCAGCGTCGCCGCCTGATCGTTGTTGGTGATCGAGCAGGTCACCGTCTCGCCACCGGCGATCACGACCGAGCCGGCATTGAACGTCGGGGTCACCGCGCCGGCCGCGCCGGTGCAGCTCCAGTTGCCTTCGGTGTAGCCGGCCACATCGGACTCGGACAAGGTGTAGGTGCCGGCCGACACGCTCAGCGTGTTGGAGGTGTACACCGCGTTCTGCGGCGTGCCGCTGTTAGCGCCGAAGGTCAGCGTGCCGGCATCGGTGGTCAGGCCGAAGGCAGTGACCGTGGCGGTGCCGCCGTTGTCGTTGGTGATGTTCTTGACCAGCGTCAGGCTGGCCGCCTGATCGTTGTTGGTGATCGAGCAGGTCACCGTCTCGCCACCGGCGATCACGACCGAGCCGGCATTGAACGTCGGGGTCACCGCGCCGGCCACGCCGGTGCAGCTCCAGTTGCCTTCGGTGTAGCCGGCCACGTCGGACTCGGACAAGGTGTAGGTGCCGGCCGACACGCTCAGCGTGTTGGAGGTGTACACCGCGTTCTGCGGCGTGCCGCTGTTAGCGCCGAAGGTCAGCGTGCCGGCATCGGTGGTCAGGCCGAAGGCAGTGACCGTGGCGGTGCCGCCGTTGTCGTTGGTGATGTTCTTGACCAGCGTCAGGCTGGCCGCCTGATCGTTGTTGGTGATCGAGCAGGTCACCGTCTCGCCGCCCGCGATCACGACCGAGCCGGCATTGAACGTCGGGGTCACCGCACCGGCCGCGCCGGTGCAGCTCCAATTGCCTTCGGTGTAGCCGGCCACGTCGGACTCGGACAAGGTGTAGGTGCCGGCCGACACGCTCAGCGTGTTGGAGGTGTACACCGCGTTCTGCGGCGTGCCGCTGTTAGCGCCGAAGGTCAGCGTGCCGGCATCGGTGGTCAGGCCGAACGCGGTGACCGTGGCGGTGCCGCCGTTGTCGTTGGTGACGTTCTTGACCAGCGTCAGGCTGGCCGCCTGATCGTTGTTGGTGATCGAGCAGGTCACATCCTCGCCGCCGGCCAGCACCAGGCTGTCCCCGGTCAGCGTGCCGCCACCGGTGCACGCCCAGTTACCGGCCGTGTAACCGGCCACATTGGTTTCGCTCAGGGTGTAGGTACCCGCTGAGACCGCCGCATCGGTCACCGCCGTCGCGCCACTCGTGCCGGTGATCGTGGTCGGGCCGGTTGCCGTCAACGGGAAGTTGGTCACCGTCGCGGTGCCGCCGTTGTCGTTGACCACCGTCTTTTCCAACGTCAGCGTCGCCGCCCGGTCGTTGTTGGTGATCGAGCAGGTCACATCCTCGCCGCCGGCCAGCACCAGGCTGTCGCCAGTCAGGGTGCCGCCGCCGGTGCAGGCCCACGCGCCGGCCGTGTAACCGGCCACGTTGGTTTCGCTCAGGGTGTAGGTGCCCGCACTGACCGCGGCATCGGTCACCGCCGTCGCGCCACTCGTGCCGGTGATCGTGGTCGGACCGGTCGCCGTCAACGGGAAGTTGGCCACCGTCGCGGTGCCGCCGTTGTCGTTAACCACCGTCTTTTCCAACGTCAGCGTCGCCGCCTGATCGTTGTTGGTGATGGTGCAGGTCACGTCTTCGCCGCCGGCCAGCACCAGGCTGTCGCCGGTCAGCGTGCCGCCGCCGGTGCAGGCCCACGCGCCGGCCGTGTAACCGGCTACATTGGTTTCGCTCAGGGTGTAGGTGCCCGCCGAGACCGCCGCATCGGTCACCGCCGTCGCGCCGCTCGTACCGGTGATCGTGGTCGGGCCGGTCGCCGTCAACGGGAAGTTGGTCACCGTCGCGGTGCCGCCGTTGTCGTTGGTCACCGTCTTTTCCAACGTCAGCGTCGCCGCCTGATCGTTGTTATTGATGGTGCAGGTCACGTCTTCGCCGCCGGCCAGCACCAGGCTGTCGCCGGTCAGCGTGCCGCCGCCGGTGCACGCCCACGCGCCGGCCGTGTAACCGGCCACGTTGGTTTCGCTCAGGATGTAGGTGCCCGCCGAGACCGCCGCATCGGTCACCGCCGTCGCGCCGCTCGTACCGGTGATCGTGGTCGGGCCGGTCGCCGTCAACGGGAAGTTGGTCACCGTCGCGGTGCCGCCGTTGTCGTTGGTCACCGTCTTTTCCAACGTCAGCGTCGCCGCCTGATCGTTGTTATTGATGGTGCAGGTCACGTCTTCGCCGCCGGCCAGCACCAGGCTGTCGCCGGTCAGCGTGCCGCCGCCGGTGCACGCCCACGCGCCGGCCGTGTAACCGGCCACGTTGGTTTCGCTCAGGATGTAGGTGCCCGCCGAGACCGCCGCATCGGTCACCGCCGTCGCGCCGCTCGTACCGGTGATCGTGGTCGGGCCGGTCGCCGTCAACGGGAAGTTGGTCACCGTCGCGGTGCCGCCGTTGTCGTTGGTCACCGTCTTTTCCAACGTCAGCGTCGCCGCCTGATCGTTGTTATTGATGGTGCAGGTCACGTCTTCGCCGCCGGCCAGCACCAGGCTGTCGCCGGTCAGCGTGCCGCCGCCGGTGCACGCCCACGCGCCGGCCGTGTAACCGGCCACGTTGGTTTCGCTCAGGATGTAGGTGCCCGCGCTGACCGCCGCATCGGTCACCGCCGTCGCGCCGCTCGTACCGGTGATCGTGGTCGGGCCGGTCGCCGTCAACGGGAAGTTGGTCACCGTCGCGGTGCCGCCGTTGTCGTTGGTCACCGTCTTTTCCAACGTCAGCGTCGCCGCCTGATCGTTGTTATTGATGGTGCAGGTCACGTCTTCGCCGCCGGCCAGCACCAGGCTGTCGCCGGTCAGCGTGCCGCCGCCGGTGCACGCCCACGCCCCCGCCGTGTAGCCCGCCGGACCGCCGGTCTCGGACAAGGTGTAGGTGCCGGCATTCACCGCCGCGTCGGTCACCGCCGGCGCACCGCTCGCGCCGCTGATGTCGGTCGGGCCGTCGGCTCCCAGCGTCCACGCTGTCGCCACCGCCGTGCCGCCGTTGTCGTTGGTCACCGTCTTGACCAGGGTCAGCGTCGCGGCCCGGTCGTCGTTGTTGATGGTGCAGGTCACGTCTTCGCCGCCGGCCAGCACCAGGCTCTCGCCGGTCAGCGTGCCGCCGCCGGTGCACGCCCACGCCCCCGCCGTGTAGCCCGCCGGACCGCCGGTCTCGGACAAGGTGTAGGTGCCTGCATTCACCGCCGCGTCGGTCACCGCCGGCGCACCGCTCGCGCCGCTGATGTCGGTCGGGCCGTCGGCTCCCAGCGTCCACGCTGTCGCCACCGCCGTGCCGCCGTTGTCGTTGGTCACCGTCTTGACCAGGGTCAGCGTCGCGGCCCGGTCGTCGTTGTTGATGGTGCAGGTCACGTCTTCGCCGCCGGCCAGCACCAGGCTGTCGCCGGTCAGCGTGCCGCCGCCGGTGCACGCCCATGCCCCGGCCGTGTAGCCCGCCGGACCGCCGGTCTCGGACAAGGTGTAGGTGCCGGCATTCACCGCCGCGTCCGTCACCGCCGGCGCACCGCTCGCGCCGCTGATGTCGGTCGGGCCGTCGGCTCCCAGCGTCCACGCTGTCGCCACCGCCGTGCCGCCGTTGTCGTTGGTCACCGTCTTGACCAGGGTCAGCGTCGCCGCCTGGTCGTTATTGGTGATCGAGCAGGTCACCGTCTCGCCGCCGGCGATCACTACCGAGCCGGCGTTGAACGCCGGGGTCACCGTGCCGGCCGCACCCGTGCAGCTCCAGTCGCCTTCGGTGTAACCCGCGCGATCGGCTTCGGTCAGGGTGTAGGTACCGGCCGACACGCTCAACGTGTTGGAGGTGTACACCGCTGCCTGCGCCGTGCCGCTGTTGGCGCCGAAGGTCAGCGTGCCGGCATTGGTCGTCAGGCTGAAGTCGGCGACCGTCGCCGTGCCGCCGTTGTCGTTGGTGATGTTCTTCACCAACGTCAGGCTCGCCGCCTGATCGTTATTGGTGATCGAACAGGTCACCGTCTCGCCGCCAGCGATCACCACCGAGCCGGCGTTGAACGCCGGGGTCACCGTGCCGGCCGCACCCGTGCAGCTCCAGTCGCCTTCGGTGTAACCCGCGCGATCGGCTTCGGTCAGGGTGTAGGTACCGGCCGACACGCTCAACGTGTTGGAGGTGTACACCGCTGCCTGCGCCGTGCCGCTGTTGGCGCCGAAGGTCAGCGTGCCGGCATTGGTCGTCAGGCTGAAGTCGGCGACCGTCGCCGTGCCGCCGTTGTCGTTGGTGATGTTCTTCACCAACGTCAGGCTCGCCGCCTGATCGTTATTGGTGATCGAACAGGTCACCGTCTCGCCGCCAGCGATCACCACCGAGCCGGCGTTGAACGCCGGGGTCACCGTGCCGGCCGCACCCGTGCAGCTCCAGTCGCCTTCGGTGTAACCCGCGCGATCGGCTTCGGTCAGGGTGTAGGTACCGGCCGACACGCTCAACGTGTTGGAGGTGTACACCGCTGCCTGCGCCGTGCCGCTGTTGGCGCCGAAGGTCAGCGTGCCGGCATTGGTCGTCAGGCTGAAGTCGGCGACCGTCGCCGTGCCGCCGTTGTCGTTGGTGATGTTCTTCACCAACGTCAGGCTCGCCGCCTGATCGTTATTGGTGATCGAACAGGTCACCGTCTCGCCGCCAGCGATCACCACCGAGCCGGCGTTGAACGCCGGGGTCACCGTGCCGGCCGCACCCGTGCAGCTCCAGTCGCCTTCGGTGTAACCCGCGCGATCGGCTTCGGTCAGGGTGTAGGTACCGGCCGACACGCTCAACGTGTTGGAGGTGTACACCGCTGCCTGCGCCGTGCCGCTGTTGGCGCCGAAGGTCAGCGTGCCGGCATTGGTCGTCAGGCTGAAGTCGGTGACCGTCGCCGTGCCGCCGTTGTCGTTGGTGATGTTCTTGACCAGCGTCAGGCTGGCTGCCTGATCGTTGTTGTTGATGGTGCAGGTCGCGTTATCGCCCGCCGCCAGTGTGACCGTGTTGGAAACGATCGCCGCGCCGCTGTTGATGACGCAGCTGTATGTGCCGGCGGTGTAGCCCGTCGGGCCGCCCGACTCGGACAGGGTGTAGGTGCCCGCGGGAACGGACGCGTTGGTGACGTTCGCGGTGCCGGTGGCGCCGGTGATGGTGGTGGTCCCGGCGGTCGCGGTGAGCGTCCACGCCGTCGCCACCGCGGTGCCACCGTTATCGTTGGTCACTGTCTTGACCAAGGTCAGCCTGGGCCGGATCGGATCGCTGTCCTGGGAAGTGCACACCCCGCCGACGAAGGTCTGGCCGGCTTGGTTGCAGTTGGTGCCGGGATTGGTCACGCCGTTCGGAGGAGAGACCGAGCCGCGGTTGACCGCGTTCTGAGAGAAAGCCGGCAGGGCCACGAGCATCGCGAACGCCAACACGACACATTGACGAACACGACGCAGCTGCGCCCACATGGCTTGGTCGGAATCGGTCACAACGCCCCCTAACACCAAAAAAATCGAATACCGGTTGGCCACAGGGACGTTCGTCTCCGCAGCGCTTGCAATCCTGATCGGAGAAAGTATCCAGAACAGGACACTCGCGTAAATGCTGTGCCGACGGCTATAGGTGTGCCCCGGGGGCAATCCCGGGCGTGGCGATCGGGGTCTGCAGAGGCAAAAGGCCGAAACTGGCGGGGAAAACGATCGCAAGGCGCGCAATCCGGCGAAAATGCCGCCTGCTGGTGCGATCGGGAATTTCAGACGAGTCCTAAGCCGCCCTCGCCTTAAAGACCGGGTTGCCGCGCCCCGAATTCGCGATCTGCGCGCCCACCACGCCTGTCCGGGGGCCGGACCCTGTCGGTTTCGGCTCCGGCGGGCCGACCGGACCAGGAAAATTTCTCTTATTTGAGCCGCCGCCGCACTCTGGGCGCGTCCTGGACATGCCAAAATGAGGTCCAGAGGCGGTAAGTTTCGAATCAGAAGTTTTCGGCGAGCCCGGCTGTTCCGGTCCTGACCCGGCCGGCCCGGACCCGTCCCAGCCCCGGAGACATGGGATGAAGTCGCAACAACCGACGATCGGCGGCCTGCTGCGCTCCTTGCGAGCACGCAATCAATGGACGCTCAAGCAGATGAGCGAGCATTCCGGCATTCCGCTATCGACCTTGTCCAAGATCGAACACGATCGCTTGTCGCTGACCTACGACAAGCTGTTCCAGCTCAGTCAGCGACTGGGCCTGAGCATGTCCGAGCTGTTCGCCGAAACCGCGGTGCCGGCGACTCGCGCGGTCACCGCGCGACGCAGTCTGGGGCGGATGCGCGATGCCACGCGGGTCACCAGCAAGAACTACGATGCGTACTACTTATGCACGGAATTACGGCGTAAACGCATGATTCCGTCGGTCACGCACATCCGCGCGAACAGCCTCAAGGCGTTCGGCCCACTGGTGCGCAATCAGGGCGAGGAGTTCGTCTACGTGCTCGAAGGCACGGTCGAGCTGCATACCGAGTTCTACGATGTCGCCGTGCTGCAGGCCGGCGAAGGCAGCTACATCGACGCCAACATGGGCCATGCCTATGTGCTCGGCGACGGCTGCACGGCGGCGAGCGTGTTGGCGGTATGCGCCGCGGGCGACGACGAAGATCTGTTGGCGACGCTGCTGGCCCACCAGGACGAAGGCTGAGCGCCCCCGCATCGCCTTGGCTGCACTGCCGTCGATCGGCCGACGTCCGCCATGGCGTTATTGAAGCGCGCGCACTCTGTTGAAATTTTCCAATTAGAGAATACACTCCAGCCAGGACGCCGCTTCGGTTTCCGGGCTCGCGTAGCCCTGCCTCTCTCTCCGTCGAGGCAGTCGATGGCGCACGACACGCGCAATCGAGCGTTCCGCGCCGCACACAAAGGCCTGCCCCGATCCGGACAGGCTCGGGATTCATGCTGGAGTGCCTGTAGTTAGCGGTCCCGGCTCGCACCGGGGCCGTTTTTTTACAGTTCGCTGCGCGGCGGCAAGGTCCAGTCGATCGGCGCCTCGCCGCGGCGCGAGAGGTAGTCGTTCGCGGCGGAGAAATGCCCGCAGCCGATAAAGCCGCGATGCGCCGACAGCGGCGAGGGGTGCGGAGCCTTGAGCACGCGATGACGGCCGGCGTCGATGACCTTGCCCTTGGCCTGGGCGTAGCTGCCCCACAGCAGGAACACCAGGCCTTCGCGCTCGCGGTTGAGCACGTCCACGACGTGGTCGGTGAACCCTTCCCAGCCCTTGCCCTGATGCGCGCCGGCGCGGCCTTCCTCGACGGTGAGCACGGCGTTGAGCAGCAGCACGCCGCGATGCGCCCACGGCATCAGATAACCGTGATCGGGCCGGGCGATGCCGAGATCGCGATGGATCTCCTTGAAGATATTGTCCAGCGACGGCGGCACCGGCACGCCGGGTTGCACCGAAAAGCACAGACCGTGGGCCTGGCCGGCGCCGTGGTACGGGTCCTGACCCAGGATCACGACCTTCACCTGATCGAACGGCGTGGCGTCGAAAGCGGAAAAGATCTGCGGCCCCGGCGGGAAAATCCGCGCCCCGGCGGCTTTGCGCTCGCGCAGGAAGCGCGACAGCGCAAGCATGTCCTCGCGCCCGAACCAGTCGCCGACGTGCTGCTTCCACGACGGCTCCAGCTTGATGTCGCGGTCGCCGTCGCTCATGCCGGCACCGCCGCGCCGGCGGGTTCGACCAGCCGCGACAGGCGCAGTTGGAACAAGGTCTTGGTCACCAGCAGGCGCTCTTCGATCGGCTTGAGCACCAGATCGTTGGCGCCGGCGCGCAGCAATTCGCTCTGGTTGTCGCGATTGGCGTCGCCGGTCATCACCAACACCGGCAGACGGCGCTTGCCGTAAGCGAAGTCGTTACGCAGTCGAGCGAGCAGATCCTTGCCGCCCAACTCGCCCTTCAAATAAACGTCGGTCAGCACCAGATCCGCGCCCGCGTCGCCGCCGTCGCGTCCGCCGGCGCGATGCGCCTCCAGATGCTCCAGCGCTTCTTCCACGCCGATGAAGTGCAGTACCTGCAGCGAGTGGCGTTCGAGCATGCGCTTGGTCGCGACCGCGACCACGCGGCTGTCCTCGACGTAGAGCACGCGCGCGCCCGGGATCGATTGCGGCTGGACGTAGCCGCGAATGAATTCGGCCAGGGCGGCGGTGCCCAGGGATTTGTCGAAGTAGTCGGTGACGTCTTCGGTGAAGCGGCGCGCTTCCAGATGCGCCTGGGCGTCGCCGGATACCACGATCACCGGCACGTAGGCCTGGCTCGCCGCTTCGCGCACCGCGCGCGCCAGGGCGATGCCGTCGCCGTCGGGCAACACCAGGGCGGTGGTGACCAGATCCACTTCGCCGTGATCGAGCGCGACCTTGGCCTCGACGATGCTGCCGCACTGGACGATGCGCACGTTGGGCAACTCGCGCAGCAGCACGTCGGCGATGAGCTTGCGCACCATCCGGGAGCCGTCGACCACCATCACCCGCGGCGCGGTGTTGTCGAAATGTCGCAGATTCTGGCTTTGCATACGGGGACAGTACCGTCTCGGCGACGCGTAACCGGCGGCGCTACGCGCCGGCGCGGAACGGAGTGCGGGTCATGCGGGGGATTCAGATTCTAGGCGCAAGCGGGGTCGGATTCCGAGCCTTGCGCAGCATCATGGCAACCGTGTGTCGGCCGGAGCGCCCTTGTGTCGAGTTGCGGCACGCGGGCGGGCGTCGCAGGGCGGGCTTTGTGAAGACGGCCTTTAGTGGGGTTGCTGTTGTGGGAGGGGCTTGAGCCCCGATGCTTTTCGCTCAGGTCGCTTGGCAGTCTGTCGCGATCGGATCGAAAAGCATCGGGGCTGAAGTCCCTCCCATAAAAGCCTTCACCCCACCAAAGCCGCGATCAGCCCTGCCCGGCCCGGCTCTGGCGCAGGTAATGCCCGGTCACCAGCCCGGCGCCGAGCCAGCCCAACGCCGCCGAGCCGGCCAGGATCTGCGCGGCCTGCAGCAGATCGAAGCCCTGCAATTCGAAATGGCTGCCGTAACTGGCCGCCAGCGCGGTCAGCGGTTCGCGCAGGGTGTGGTCGGCCGCGGTCAGCAGGGCCAGCGCGACGGTGCCGGCGGCCAGGCCGTAGCAGGCGCCCAGGTACAGGAACGGCCGGCGGATGAAACCATCGGTGGCGCCGAGCAGTTGCAACACGCCGATTTCCTCGCGCCTGGACTGAATGTCCAGGCGCACGGTGTTGCCGACCACCAGCAGCGCGCCCAGGCCCAGCATCACCGCCAGCACCCAGGCCAGGCGCGAGCCGAAGCGCAGCCAGCCGTCCAGGCGTTGGCGCCAGCCGGCGTCGTGCTGGACCACGTCGGCCTCGGCCAGTTCGCCCAGCGATTGCGCCAAGATCAGTTCGTCGCCCTTGGGCGTCACCACCAGCAGGCTCGGCAGCGGATTGCCTTCGATCGCCGACAAGCTCTCGCCCAGGCCGCTCTTTTCGCGCAGATCGGCCAGGCCCTGTTCGGGCGTGCGCAGTTCGACCCCGCCCACTTCCGGCCGCGCGCGCAGCTCGTCGGCCAGCGCGCGGGCGCGATCGAGTTTGACTTCGGGCTTGAGGAACACGCTGATCTGCCGCGAACGCTGCACATCGCCGGCGAAACGCTCGACGTTGTTCAAACTCGCCCACAGCCCCAGCGGCAGCGCCAGCGCCACCGCCATCACGCCGATGGTCAGCAAGGTCGCCCACGGCTTGCGCAGCAAGCGGCCGAGGCTGGCGACCAGACTGTAAAGATGATGGTCCAGCCAGGCGCCCAGGCGCGATTGCGATGCCGATTCGACGGCGGCCTCGGGCTCGCGTTCGGACGGGCCGATCCCTGCGTTGCTGCTCATTCGGCCAGATCCTCCGGAGCGATGTCGTCCACCAGGCGGCCCTGATTCAACACCAGCACCCGTTTCTTCATGCGTTTGACCAGGGCCAGATCGTGGCTGGCGACCAGCACGCTGGTGCCGCGCTCGGGCAGCGACTGGAACAGGGCCATGATCTCGGCCGACAGGGTCGGGTCGAGGTTGCCGGTGGGTTCGTCGGCGACCAGCAGACGCGGCTCGCCGATGATCGCCCGGGCGATGCCGACGCGTTGCTGCTCGCCCGCCGACAACTCGCCCGGCAGCGCCGAAGCGCGCGCTCCCAGGCCGACCTTGTCCAGGGTGGTGCGCACGCGCCGGCCGATGTCGTTGCGGCGCAGGCCGCGCAGCAACAGCGGCAGGGCCACGTTGTCGGCGACGCTGCGATCGGCCAGCAGACGGTGATCCTGGAACACCACGCCGACCTCGCGCCGATGCAGCGCCACCCGCCGCCCGCCCACCTTGAGCAGGTTGCGTTCGCCGAACAGCACCGCGCCGCGGCTGGGCCGCTCGCTGAGATGAATGAGTTTGAGCAGCGTGCTCTTGCCGGCGCCGGAGTGGCCGGTGACGAACAACATCTCGCCCGGCGCCACTTCGAAGCTGACTTCGCTCAGGGCCTCGTGGCCGCTGCTGTAGCGTTTGCTGACGTTGTCGAAGCGCAATACGGTCATGGAGGAAGTATCGCAGAGCGAATCACCGGAAATCATCACGTTTCGGCACGCGGGTTTGGCCTATGTTCGCGCTGCGGTCGTCGCGCCCACGCGGACGCGCTTCGACGACAACGATCGGCCCGCCCTCGGACAGACCATGATCCGGGCGTTCCCAGGCCGGCACCGCAGCACGGCCGCAGCCTGCCCGCGCGCGATCGCGCGGCGCTTTATTTCGCTTCAAGTCCGACATCGGAAGTGAATGCCCCGCGCCCATCCGGGCCGCGGGGATCGACTGTCTTCTATGGAGCCGGACTCATGCACACGATCAAGACCTCGCTGGTTCTCAGCGGCCTGCTGGCCGCCGGCCTGTACGCGCAAGCCGCCCAGGCCGATCAGTACGACCCGCCGATCAACGTCGCCACCCTGGCCTGCCCGGCCGGATCGACCGGTTACGGCAACGCCCGTTTCATCGTGTTTCCCTCGTTCGGCAGCGCGCCGCCGAACTGGCGCCTGACCATCTGGTGCAGCGCCGCCGGCAGCGGCCGTCGCGGCCATTTCGAGCCGGGAACGAGCGGCGTGTTCACGACCTGGCCGTATGCCGGCGGCGCATTCGGCGTCGGCTGGCCGGCGTCGCCGGCGTACGGCAATCAGTATCAGTCGCTGGATATCGACATCGACGGCGATCTGGACGTGTTCCAGTTGGTGGAGACCTCGGCCAATACTTGGTCGGTGTTTCTCAGCCGGCAGCAGTAAGGGCGATGCGCGGATGAACGGATTCGTCTGATCCGATCCGCGGATGCTGCGACGTGGGAGTCCAGGGGCTGATGGCCGGATGGCGCTGAAGTCACTGGATGTTCGGCTCCGCCGAAGTAGAGCAGAGCCCGCGTTCGCGGGACCGAAGGCAGATAGGAACGTCGCTGTGCTTTATAGCTCGTCATCCCCGCGAACGCGGGGATCCAGCGACGTATCGCCAGGCATCAGCCGGCGCGGATACACAAAGGCCCGGCCGCAAGCGGCCAGGCCTTGTGGATGAAACCTCCAGGCGAAGCGGCATCACCGCTTCGCCTGGACTCGGCGCCGGGTCAGTGCTGAGTGCGCGGCGGACGCGCCACCAGCGACTTGAGCTTGCGGCCGATACGGCCCAGCAGCGACGGCTTGGCTTCGCCGGCGGCCGGTGCCGAGGCCGGTGCGGCCGGCTTGCTCGCCGCCGGCTTGGCCGACTGCGGCCTCGGCGCGCCAGCGGACGACGGCTTGGCGACGGCGGCGGACGTTGTAGCGTCCTGGGCCGGATTCGCACCCTCGGCACCTTCGATGCGACGGCCACCGCGACGGCGGCGACGCTTGCGCGGTGCGCGCTCGCCTTCGGCTGCAGGATTCGCGCCCGGATGAGCGGCATCGGTCACCGCGCCTTCGACCCGCGGCTTGCGCGGCGGACGCGGCGCGGCGGCTTCGGCGCCGGCCACGTCGGCCGGCTTGGCTGCGCCTTCTTCGCTGCGAGGACGTTCGCGACGCGGCGGCGCGCCATCGCGGCGGCCTTCGCTGCGACCGCCGCTGCGGCCCGCGCCCGGGCCGCCGGAACGACTGCCGCGGCTGGTCACGCCGCGGCGCGCATCGTCGGCGGCGCGCTGCTCGCGCGCTTCCTTGAAGATCGAACCGATGCTCTCGTTGTCGTCGTCGCCTTCCTCGCCCGGCGGAATTTCGCGCGGCGTGCGCGGCAGCGCGACCAGCAGCTCGGCATCGACCGGCAGCGTCGGCAGCTTCTGCTCGATGTAGGCCTCGATGTCCGGCAGGCTCATCGCATAGCGCTCGCAGGCGAAGCTGATCGCGTCGCCCTCGGCGCCCAGGCGCGCGGTGCGGCCGATGCGGTGCACGTAGTCTTCCGCGTCGAACGGCAGATCGTAGTTGTAGACGTGGCTGACGCCGTCGATGTGCAGGCCGCGCGCGGCCACGTCGGTGGCGACCAGGATTTCGAGCTGGCCCTTCTGGAACTTGTTGAGCAGCGACTCGCGCTTCTTCTGCGGCACGTCGCCGGACAACACGCCGACGCGGTAACCGCCGCGCTCCAGCGCGCGCGCCACCCGCTCGACCCAGGCCTTGGTGTTGACGAACACCATCGTGCGCGCACCTTCGCTGCGCGACAGCAGGCCCAGCAGCAGCGGGATCTTTTCTTCGTCGGCCGGGAAGTACACCTTCTGGCGCACCTTGGCGGCGGTGATGAACTCGGTCTCGACGACGATCTTTTCCGGCTCGTTCATGTGCTCGTAGGCGAGCTCGAGCACGCGATGGCTCAGCGTCGCCGAGAACAGCAGGGTCTGCCGCTCGGTGCGGATCGGCATGCGCCGCAGCAGGAAGCGGATGTCCTTGATGAAGCCCAGGTCGAACATGCGGTCGGCTTCGTCGAGCACGCACATCTCGCAGGCGTGCAGCGATACGACCTTGTGCTGCTTGACGTAGTCGATCAGGCGGCCGGGCGTGGCGATGATGACGTCGGCGCCCTTCTGCAGCAGCTCGCGCTGCTTGTCGTAATCCACGCCGCCGTAGACCAGGGCGAACTTCAGGCCCAGGTCGGAACCGAACTTGACCGCGTCCTTATGGATCTGGATGGCCAACTCGCGCGTCGGCGCCAGGATCAGCGCGCGCGGGTCTTCGGGCTTGCGCTCGGCCAGGGCCGGGCGGGTCAGCAGGCGATTCACCACCGTGACCAGAAAGGCCAGCGTCTTGCCGGTGCCCGTCTGGGCCTGGCCGGCCACATCGCGGCCAGTCAGCGCGATCGGCAAAGTCAGCGCCTGGATCGGCGTGCAGCGCGAAAACCCGGCGGCCTCAAGGCCAGCCAACAGGCTCGGGTGCAGGTCGAAGGAGGAAAACGTAATGTCGGTTAAAGGCTTGTCGCTCATGCGTTTCGGAGATCCGCGCCGGTTCGGCGTCGTAGAGTGTCGCTTGCGTGGGTGGCGTCGGCGAAGCAGACTGCCGGGGCCGAGCCGACACCCGTTTTGCATTGGGAAGGCTGGCTCGATGAGGCCGTGGCGCGACACATTCTTTGAGGCCAGGGGCCTTGAAGGAGCCGCGAAACGCCCCAGTTTAGCGTAAGCCCCGCCCGGCATGGCCTGCCGGGTCGTTCCGTTCAAGATTCGCCCGATCCGTATGGACCGGGCTCCCGCAGGAGACCCCCGTGAGCGAAAAAGTTCTGCATGCTGGCGATTCCAACTTCGACGCCACCGTGCTGCAGTCGTCCGAACCGGTCCTGGTCGATTTCTGGGCCCCGTGGTGCGGTCCCTGCAAGGCGATCGGCCCGATCGTGGAGCAGCTCGCCGAGCAGTACGACGGCAAGGCCAAGGTGGTCAAGGTCGATGTGCAGGAATTCCCGTCGCTGGGCGTTCGCTACAACGTGCGCAGCATCCCCATGTTGTTGATGTTCAAGGACGGCCAGGTCCATTCCAGCCAGCTGGGCGCGCCGCCGAACATCAAGTCGCTGCTGACCCAGATGATCGACAAGGCCATCTGAGGCCTGTCACTGGATATGCATGACGCTTGCGCCCGCAGCGGGCGCAAGCGCTCCGGGCCTTGCCCGGCAACGTGAACGGTATAGCCCGGGAAGCTTGCCGCCACGCAGCAGCAGTGCTAGTTTCGCAACACCCGGCGTCGGACTTCGCGTCCCTGCGCCGCACCCCGTCTAGCTACTCATCATCAACCCACGTCCCTGACGTCCCGCTCGCCCGATGCGAGCGCTCGCCGCTTAGCGAGGAACCTCCGCTTGTCCGATAAGACCCCCGACGCTGGCGATACCGCCGAAAAGCGCGTGCGCAAACCGCGTGCCAGCAAAGCCGCCGACGCCGCACCCGCGGTCGTCAGCGATGCCAGCCCGCTGATCCCAGCCCCCGTCGCGCCGCCCGCGCCCGCCGCCATCGCGGCCGCCGAGCCGGCCGCGCCCCGTCCTCCCAAGATTTCGCCTGCTCCGGCCGCCAGCGCCGGCGAGTCCGCTCCGGCCGCCTCCGGCGCCGCCGAGACCGCCGCGCCGCAGAACCAACACGGTGAAGGCAACAACCCGCAATCGCAGCAGCAAGGCCAGAACCAGGGCCAGCAGCGCGACGGCGGCTTCAACGACCGCGGCGGCAATCGCCGCGACCGCTTCCGCAACCGCCG
This sequence comes from Lysobacter gummosus, assembly GCF_001442805.1. NCBI lineage: Bacteria > Pseudomonadati > Pseudomonadota > Gammaproteobacteria > Lysobacterales > Lysobacteraceae > Lysobacter > Lysobacter gummosus. Next base: position 5,650,177 of record NZ_CP011131.1, read on the forward strand.
CGACCGCGATCGCAACGGCCGTCCGCAGCAGCAGCGCGGCGGCGACGACGGTTTCAACGACGGCAACGGCAACGGCGAGAACTTCGTCCCGCGCCCGCACCCGCAGGTGCCCGAGGGCTTCCCGCAGTACTCGCTGGGCGACCTCAAGCGCATGCCGGCGCCGAAGCTGCTGGATCTGGCCGATCAGCTCAGCATCCAGGAAGGCGTCGCCCGCGCGCGCAAGCAGGACGTCATCTTCGCCCTGCTGAAGGTGCTGACCCGCCACGGCGAAGGCGTCGCCGCCGACGGCGTGCTGGAAATCCTGCCGGACGGCTTCGGCTTCCTGCGCGCGGCCGAGGCCAGCTACCTGGCCGGCCCGGACGACACCTACATCTCGCCCAGCCAGATCCGCCGCTTCAACCTGCGCACCGGCGACCACCTGTCCGGCCGCATCCGCTTCCCGAAGGACGGCGAGCGCTACTTCGCCCTGTCGGTCGTGGACAGCATCAACGGCGAACCGCTGGAAGCGTCGAAGAACAAGGTCCTGTTCGAGAACCTGACGCCGCTGTTCCCGCGCCGCAAGTTCAAGCTCGAGCGCGCCGACGGTTCCACCGAAGACATCACCGGCCGCATCCTCGACCTGATGGCGCCGCAGGGCAAAGGCCAGCGCGCGCTGATCGTCTCGCCGCCCAAGGCCGGCAAGACGATGATGATGCAGCAGGTCGCCACCGCGATCACGCACAACCATCCCGACGTGCACCTGATCGTGTTGCTGGTGGACGAGCGTCCGGAAGAAGTGACCGAAATGCAGCGCACCGTGCGCGGCGAAGTGGTCTCCTCGACCTTCGACGAACCGGCCGCGCGCCACGTGCAGGTCGCCGAGATGGTGATCGAGCGCGCCAAGCGCCTGGTCGAGCACAAGAAGGACGTGGTGATCCTGCTCGACTCGATCACCCGCCTGGCCCGCGCCTACAACAACGTCGTGCCCTCTTCGGGCAAGGTGCTGTCCGGCGGCGTGGACGCCAACGCACTCCACCGCCCGAAGCGCTTCTTCGGCGCCGCGCGTAACGTCGAAGAAGGCGGCTCGCTGACGATCATCGCCACCGCCCTGATCGACACCGGCAGCAAGATGGACGAGGTGATCTACGAAGAGTTCAAGGGCACCGGCAACTCGGAAGTCCACTTGAACCGCCGTATCGCCGAAAAGCGCGTGTACCCGGCCATCGACATCAACCGCTCGGGCACGCGTCGCGAAGACCTGCTGATCGAGCCGGAGCTGCTGCAGAAGATCTGGATCCTGCGCAAGCTGCTGCACGGCATGGACGAAATCGGCGCGATGGAATTCCTGCTCGACAAGATGAAGACCACCAAGTCGAACGACGAGTTCTTCAGCTCGATGAAGCGCTAAGCTTCCGCGCTCGAACAAGAAAAAGCCCCGCGATCGCGGGGCTTTTTCGTTTCCGTGCACACCCGCGGCGATGACGCCGCGGGTGCATCGGGCCGCCGCTTAGAAACCGCGGCCGCCGTTTTGCGACAGCTGCGTTTGCGCCTGCGATTGCTCATGGGCCGTGTGCTGCGCCGCGAGCTTGCTGCTGGTTTCCACGCTCTGGTGCGAGCCGGTGGCGACATCCACCGCGACCATGCGCCGTGTCGGCGAATCCAGGTCGCCCTGCACCGCGAACACGCGGCTGCCGTCTTTGCTCGCGACCAGATGATCCACCTGGGTCAACCCTCCAGCGCGGCTGGCCGGCACCAACGCCGCGGCCAGGTTCTTCTGCTGCTGATCGTTGAGCTTGGGCATCTCGGTGCCCTTGACCTTGTCGAGCAGGTCGCGGAACTGGCCGTTCAATGCATTCGCGCTGCTGGTCAAGATACCGGCCACGCGCAGCCCGTCCTCGATCGTGCCGCCGAGCTTGTTCGTGTTGCGATTGGCCGCTTCCTGCGCCGCCGCCGGCAACAGGTAGGTGCCGCGCTCGCGCTCGCCGTCGCGATCGCGTACGTAGCGCTTGACGTCCTTGAGCTCCAGGTCGAGGAATTCCTTCGACGCGTTCTTGGCCGCCTGCGCCAACAGCATCTGCTGTTCCTGGTTCAACTTGTCCAGGTTCTGGCCGGAAGCCAGCGTATCGACCAGCGAGGCGGGCTGCACTTTTTGCTTGAGGAAGGCCAGGAAGCGCTCGCGCGTTTCCGGGTTTTCGCCGATCCCGTCGAGGATGCGCGTGGCGGTGGACAGCGCGTTGGGGCCGTCGGTGGGCATGCCCGCGATCTGGCGCATCACGCCGCTGATGGCGCGCTTGGGCTCCATGCCTTCGGCGAACGGGAAACGCTCGCGGAACTCGTCCCACTGCGGCGCCAGGATCGCTTCGCGCGCGCGCTTGATCAGCTCAAAGGCGCCGGCGGCGAAGGCCACCACGGCGACGCCGACCGGCGCGATGCCGATCAGGCTACCGACCAGACCGGCGTTGCGCGCGCCCATCAGCAAGGCGACATTGCCGATGCTGCCGGCGGTCTTGAAGCCGCCGCTGAGCAGGTCGAACGCGGCATCCACGCGCTGGTCGGTGTCCAGCGCCTTGCCGGTGACCGGATCGCGGCCGTTGAAGACGCGGCCGGCGTTATGGCCGATCTCTTCCGCGCCGCCGACCACGGTCTTGATCGCGCTGTAGCGTTCGAGAATCTTCGCCGCGTCGCGTTCGCGCCCGGTACGGGTGGCGAATTCGAGCACGGCGTTGAGCGCCACCGCGTCCAGGGGCTGGCCGTTGCGCTGCGCGGCGCTGCCGGCCTCGATGGCGGCCTGCAAGGCGTCCAGGGTTTCGGCCACGTCGCCGTGACCGCCGCTGACCGCCAGTTGCTTGAGCTCGTTCAACGGCCGGTCCACCGACGCCGGCGGCAGGGTGTCGCGATGCGCCGACCAGGTCTTGGCGTAGCCGACCAGCGAAGCCTGCAGGGTTTCCGGCATCGCCACGGCGTAGCCGTGGAACGGTGGCGACATGCGCGCATCGGTGCGGGTCTCGCCCGGATGCAGTTTCCAGTTCAGCGCGGTTTCGGCCAGCGCGCCGCCGGGCGCGGCGACCGAATTGACGGTGGCTTCGAGGGTGTCCTCGTCCACCACCAGCCCGTTGCGTTGCAGCGCATCGGCGACGACCGCGCGCAGCACGGTATCGCGCGACCACTCATCGTCGGCGGGCAACAACGCGGTGTAGGCGCCGGCGGGGGTTTGCGAATCGCCCTGGCCGGCGTACCAGCGGTGGGCGGCGGGATCCTCGGCCGGACTGCGGCCGGGAGGTGAAATCGAATCGACTGCGACATTCATAGACACTGGCTCCATGTCGGTGCTACTGCTTCACGAGTCGCCGAGCCCGACTAGGGAGTGCGGGTGCTACGGGTGGCGGGCGAACCGGCATGATGCCCCGGTCTGATGTCCAGGACAATTCGGGGGCGGATGGGCGGCTGCCAGCCGCGTCCGTGCGGATACGGGGCGAGCGCCCGGAATACGCAGCCCGGCCCGCGCTCGATGTGGCGGTCGATCGCTCCCAGACCGTTACCGGTGGTCCGCCGGCCCTGCCTGATTGCGCAGGCACACGAACGACTCACCTGCCTCGAGCCGAGGATCGGGGTAAGCCAGGCCGTCGCCGGGCTGATCGCCGGCGATCAATCCCCAATGCCCGGTCGGATCGTCTATCAAGCCCGGATCGCACGCGCTCAACATCAGCGCCAGCAGCATCGCCGCGACGATTTTCATGACCACCTCCCTGTGGGACAACGGATGCGCTCCTGCGCGACGCCGGACGCGTTGCGGCCGGGTCGTCCGTTATTGTCCTGGAGCGCTATCGCACAGGGCGCGACCACGCACAACGCATGTGCGTTGTCGTGATGGGATCGGTGTCTTTAAGTCGCCAGGCATCGGTGAAAACTGTGCCTGACCGTGTGATTTATCCCTGCGACAAAGGCGTCAGCAGGCGCGGCCCGCGACCGAGCATGCGCAAGCCGGTGCCGGAAAACGCGTCCACGCCGGCGGTCGCGTCCTGATCGGTCTGCAGCCACGGCGCGCGTGCGCGCGGGCCGGGCACGTAGGCCTCCCACTGGCCGTAGGCCGGGCGTTTGAGCTCGAACAGGAAGTCCACCGGCACGCGCACCTGCCAATGATCGGCGCCGATGTCCGCGCCTTCGCGCGGCGGCGTGAAGCGCCAGCGCTTGACCGCGCTGAGGCTGGCGTCGGCGAATTTCTTACGGAACTCGTCCATCTGCCGCTCGCTGCCGATCGCGCGCAGATTGACCTGCTCGGCGAACGCATCGCTGACCTTGCCGTCGCGACCGATGCGCGCGACCAGATAGACCGTGGCCGGCAAGCGCGCGGCCAGCGCGGCGCGCGGGAAGGACGGCGGCGGCAGCGACACCGAGGCCGGCATGTCGGCCGGCTTGGTCTGACCGAAGTGGGCGCTGACGATGCGCAGGGTGTAGTTTTCCGCGCCCTGCTCCGGCGCCTGACGCAGGACCACGCGCACGCTCATCGGCGTGCCGTCGGCATCGGCGGCATCGCCCGGATGGGCGGGATCGAATTTCCATTGCGGCACCGCGCCGCGGATCAGTTGGCTGACCGACGCGGGCACTTCGCTTTCGCGGTCGATCTGCAGGCCCTGCACGTGGCCATCGGCGGCGATGCGGACCTTGCCGGTCAGCACCATGCTCATTTCGATCTGCTTGCGCACCGCGCCCGGGCCCTTGCCCGCGGCCAGCGCCGGGATCGCGAAGGCCAACAACAGCGCCGCGCATGCGGCTCGTTTCATCAGGTTCATCCGTAAACTCCTTGAATCGAGATTCGCTCCCGCCGCCGCGCGAGCGATTGAAATCCGGCGACCGGGCAACCATAGCAAAGCATCGGCGTCATCCTTCGCCGCGGTCGGGCCGTTGCTATCCATAACGCAACTTCGCCTCGCTACCCTCCCCCCAACCGGTGCCGTCGCGCGCCATAATCCCGATCGGAGGTGCCCATGCACGGTGGCGGTCTAGAACTTGCGTTGTTGTTTCTGCTCGCCGCGGTCATCGCGGTGCCGGTGTTCCGCAAGTTCGGGCTGGGCGCGGTGCTGGGTTATCTGGCCGCGGGCGTGGTGCTGGGGCCGTACGGGATCAAGGTGATCAGCGATGCCGAGCCGGTCCTGGCGGCGTCGGAAATCGGCGTGGTCATGATGCTGTTCGTGATCGGCCTGGAACTGTCGCCGGCGCGGCTGCGGGTGATGCGCAAGCCGGTGTTCGGCGCCGGCGGATTGCAGGTGCTGCTCAGCGGCCTGGCCCTGGGCGCTCTGGCGATGTTCGGCGGCCAGCTGGGCTGGAAGGCGGCGACCGTGGTCGGCCTGGGTCTGGCCCTGTCTTCGACCGCGGTGTGCCTGCAGTTGCTGTCCGAGCGCAAAGGCCTGTCGGCCGATTACGGACGGCTCGCCTTCGCCATCCTTCTGTTCCAGGACTTGGCGGCGATTCCGCTGCTGGCCGCGATCCCGCTGCTGGGCAAGGCCGCAGCGGTGGAAGGCCTGAACTGGATGGCGGTGGCCAAGGCGGTCGGCGCAATCGCGGCGGTGGTGTTCGGCGGCCGGGTGCTGCTGCGGCAGGTGTTCCGCATCGTCGCCCGCACCCAGATGCCGGAGGTGTTCACCGGCGCAGCGCTGCTGACCGTGCTCGGTTCGGCCTGGGTGCTGCAGACCGCCGGGCTGTCGGCCGGCCTGGGCGCGTTCCTGGCCGGCGTGCTGTTGGCCGATTCGGAATTCCGCCACGAGCTGGAATCGCAGATCGAGCCGTTCAAGGGCCTGCTGCTGGGCCTGTTCTTCATGGCCGTGGGCATGAGCATCGATCTGCAGCGCGTGCTCGCCGAACCGCTGCTGATCGGCGCGATCGTCGCCGCGCTGCTGGCGGTGAAGTTCGTGCTGCTGTTCGGCGTGGGCATCAGCGCCGGCGGCCTGGACAAGCGCGGCGCGTTCCAGCTGGCGACGGTGATGTCGCTGGGCGGCGAGTTCGCCTTCATCGTGTTCAACGAAGCGGTCAAGGCCAACCTGCTCGACGATCCCACCCGCGATCGCCTGATCGCCGCGGTCGGCGTATCGATGGCGCTCACCCCGCTGCTGATGATCGCCGCGCAGCGCATGCTCGACGCGACGCCGGCGCCGAAGGACAAGCGGCCGTACGACGAAATTCCCGATCATCACCCGCAGGTGCTGATCGCCGGCATGGGCCGCTTCGGGCAGATCATCGCGCGCCTGCTGGTCGCTCACCGCACGCCCTTCATCGGCATCGAGAACAGCGCCGAGCAGGTCGATTTCATGCGCCGCTTCGGCAACATGATCTATTACGGCGATCCGGCAAGGCCGGAGCTGCTGCGTTCGGCCGGCGCGGCCAACGTGAAGATTTTCGTGGTCGCCATCGACGATCGCGACAGCGGCATCCGCACCGTGCGCACGATCCGGCGCCTGTATCCCAAGGCCAAGGTGTTCGCCCGCGCGCGCGACCGCCGCCACGCCTGGGACCTGATGGACCTGGGCGCCGAGCCGATGCGCGAGACCTTCCATTCCAGCCTGAAACTGGGCGAAGAGGTGTTGGTGGAACTGGGCGTGGAGGCCGAGACCGCGCGCGATCACGTCGAGCGTTTCCGCGAGCTCGACGAACGCATGCTCAATGCGCAGTACCTGGTGCACGACGACGAGGACGCGCTGATCCAGAGCGCGCGCGACGGGCGCAAGGAGCTGGAGGAATTGTTCAACGCCGATCGCGGCGAAGGCATCCTGGCGGGGATGGTGGATCAGCAGAGCACGACGCTGCCTGGGGACAGCGTTACCCGGCATTGAGCGTCGGCCGGCCCTTGGGATTTCACCTGACCTCGTGTCGGGGCTGAAAGCCCCTCCCACAACAGACCTCGGACTTAGCAGTCTGTGCTGGGCGGGCTTCGGCTGCTGAGACTCTTTCAAGCCTCGCGTAACGCCAAGCACCTTTGTGAGAGGACCCTTCAGGCCCGACACCCGCAGCGGCCGACCGCTCAGACAAGGCGACCGGGCCGAAGCCCGGAATACGCGATCGACAGGCGCAGCGAAGGCGCGATCCGCGCCTCAGCCGTCAGCCGCCGCCCGGCCCGCGCAGAAACCGCGCCATCGACACGCCGCCGTTGCTGCCGTTGCTCGGCGCCGCCGGAGCGAACTCGGCGGCGATATCGACGAAGCCGCGCATCACCGCGATCTCGCGCGGCGTGCGGTTGAGCGCATCGCGCACGTCCGGGTTGGCGCCGTGGCGCAGCAGGCGCTGCACCACGCGCAACAGGCCGTGCAGCGCGGCCAGATGCAGCGGGCCGAAGCCGCGCGGGTCCTGCACGTTCAGCGAGGCCTCGTGATCGAGCAGCAACTCCAGGCCGGCGATCAGCACGTCCTCATCCGCGGCGGTGCCCGGCTCGGCGCGCGCGCCCAGCAGCAGCAACAGCGGCGTGGCGCCGGCGGCGGACTGGTCGGCATCGACGCCGGCCAGCAGCAAGGTGTCGAACAAGGCGACCAGGCGGCTGCGCTCGCGCGCGGTGAAGCCGAACATGGCCGCGCAATGCAGGGCCATGCGGCCCTGTGCGTCGCGCGCCTGGACGTCGGCGCCGGCGGTGAGCAGGCGCGCGGCCAGATCGGTCAGGCCGAGCGCGCAGGCGACCATCAGCACGGTCAGATCGCCCGGCAGGCGTTGTTCCAGCGAAGCGCCGGCGGCGACCAGGCGATCGACGATTTCGCCGTGGCGCATGCTCACCGCGGCCGACAGCGGCGTCGCCCCGGAATTGGCCGCGCGCTGCGGATCGGCGCCGCGCGCGAGCAGCAGATCGACCACCGCGCGATGACCGCCGCCGGCGGCGCGCAGCAGCGAAGTGCAGCCCTGGCTGTCAGCCGAATCCACCGACAGGCCCAGGTCGAGCAGGCGGCGCACCGCGTCGGCGTCGCCGACGATCGCCGCGGCCGGCACGTCGGCCGGTTGCAGCGGGCGGCGCGGCAACGGCCAGCCGCGCCAGTCCAGCCAATCGGCGAGGTCGCGCCGGCCCGAGGCCAGGGCGACGCCGAGCGGGGTCTGGCCGTCGGCGGCCAGCAGGTCGGGCGCGGCGCCGTTCGCGACCAGGCGCTTGAGCATGGCTTCGCGGCCGAGCGCGGCGGCCAGATGCAGCGCGCTCATGCCGTGGCTGTCGCGGGTGTTCAGATCGACGCCGGCGGTGAGCAGACGCTCGAGCAGGCGCGACCAGCCCAGCCGCACCGCGATCGCCAGCGCCGGGTCGCCGTTGGCCGTGCACGCGAACGGATCGGCGCCGCGTTCGAGCAGGTCGAGCGCGAATTGCTCCAGCCCGCGCGCGGCCTGATCGCCGGCCGAGCAAGTGGCCAGAAACCGCCCCAGGCCGCCGCGTCCGGCCGGCGAGACGCCGTGGCGCAGCAGCATCTGCAAGGCCGGCAGCGAGGCCGGCGCGCGGTCGAGCAGGGCGAACAGCACCGTGTCGCCTTCGGCATTGCGCACGTTGACGTCGGCGCCCTGGCCGAGCAGCCATTCGATGCGTTCGGCGGTCGGCACCTGGCCGTCTTCTTCGTGCAGTTGCGCGCCCAGTTCGGCCGGGCTGAGCAGCTTGGCCAGGCCGGTGAGTTCCGAGGCGCGGCCGTCGCGCAGACCGTCACGCAGCAGCGCGGCCGGCATGCGATCGACGATGACGCGCTCGCCTTCGGGCACATCGCTGTCGCCTTCGCCGCTGACCGCGGTCGGCAGCGGATAGGCGCGATCGAGCGCGGCCACCAGCGACCAGCGTCCGGCCTCGGCGGCGCGATCGACCGCGCGCTTGCCCTGGCGGTCGCGCAGTTCCGGGTCGATGCCCAGATCGAGCAGGCGCACCACCAAAGGCGGCGACGCGGTTTCGGCCTGGCAGGCCAGGATCAGCGCGCTGGCGCCGTCGGCGTCGACCGCCTGAGCCTCGGCCACGCCGCCCTGCGGCAGGTGTTCCAGCAAGCGCTCCAGCACCGCGGCGCGGCCGCCGCGCGCGGCTTCCAGCAGCGGCGTGCGCTGCAGGCTGTCGATCGCGTTGGCGTCGGCGCCGGCGGCCAGCAGGGTGGTGACGATGTCCAGATGGCCGGCGAAGGACGCGGTGTGCAGCGCGCTGCGGCGCTGACCGTCGCGGGCGTCGATGCGGGCCTTGTGCTTGAGCAGCAGCTGCACGCCGGCCGGATCGTCCTCGTCGCCGCCGGCCGCGGCCAGCAGCGCGGGCGCGCCGCCGGGGTGTTCGGTCTTGGCGCCGCGTTCGAGCAGGAACTTGGCCAGCCGCCAGTTGCCGCTGGCGCAGGCCACGCCCAGCGGCGACAGGCCGTCCTGGTTGAGCGGTTCCAGCTCGGCCTGGGCGTCGCGCAGCAGCGCGGCCACGCCCGGATCGGAACTGCGCGCAGCATGGTGCAGCGGCGTGTTGCCTTCGAAATCGGCCAGGCGCGGGTCGGCGCCGTTGGCGAGCAGGGTCATCACCGCGTCGGGGCGGCCATGCCAGCTGTCGCGGGTGGCGGCCAGCAGCGGGGTCATGCCGGCGTGGCTGGCGTTGAGGTCCACGCCGCTGGCGATCAGCGCGCGCAGCAGGCGCAGGTCGGGCAGCACCGCAGCCAGCACCGGCAGGCTGCGGCGGTCGCGTTCATCAAAGGTCGGCTCGGCGTTGACGTCGGCGCCCAGCTCGATCAGCTCCAGCGCGCGCTCGACCTTGCCGGCGCGGGCGGCGGCGTACAGGGCTGGGGTCAGCTGCGCGTCGGCCAGCGGCTCGCCGTCGTCGAGCAGGTCCTCGGCGCCGTGCACGGTGTCGAGTTCGGGATCGAATTCCACGCCCGGCAGCGCCTGCGCCGGGGCGATCGATTGCAGCAATACGTGCAGCGCCGGCGAGACCACGGCGAAAACCACCGCCAGGCCCCAGCGCGCGCCGTCGAGCAACAGCCCGGGCCAGGCCAGCACCACCACCGCGCCGGCCAGGCCGGCGACGATCGCCGCCACGCCCAGGCCGCGCCATGCGCCCAGATCCAGATCCGCCAGCCGCGCCCATTGCGGCGGCAGCGGTGCGCCGTCGCGTTCGGCGCCCTGCCACAGCGGCCACAGCCGCCACAGGCCCAGCAGAATCAGTCCGGCGACCACGCTCAGGCCGAGCGCCGCCAGCAGCGATCCGCTCTGCATCAATGCGCTCAGCGGCCAGGCGACCAGCGCCGCGGTGGCCGCGGTGGCGCCGCCCCACAACGCCGACAGGGCCGGCAGTTCGGAGGCCCACATCGGCTTGGCGTCGCGCCGTTTCCACAACCGCGCCGCCAGCGCGAACGCCGGCTGCGACAAGGCGCCGCCGATCAGCGCGATCGCCGCGCCGACTGGACTGCCGCCGAAACCGGTCGCCAGCGCCAGCACCGCACCGGCGACGAGGGCCAGGCCGAAATCGCGGGAACCGGCACGCGGAATCTGAGCGTCAGGCATCGGGCGTCGGCGCCTCGGCGAAGAACGGCGGGAATACGGCGGGCGGGAATTGCAGGTGAAAACCGTGCAAGCGCAGATTCTCGCGCACCTGCGCGGCGTCGGCGCGGGCCAGCTTGCGCTGCGGGGTCAGCTCGACCTCGAGCACGAACCGCAGCGCGCCCAACTGCTCGCGCATCGGCGCGGGCAGGCGCTCGAAATCGTCGCGCGCGCTCAGGTACACGTAGGTGTCTGCCTTGCGGAGGCTTTTGTAAACGTAGGCTTGCATGGGGCGGGCGGTACAGCCGGGGGAGACTGTTTTTCTGCATCGCAGATGTGATGCACAGCATACCTGCCCGTCCGGTCTGCGCGAACTTTCGTGTTCAGCCCCGGGCCCGGACCAAAGTGGTACATCAGGCCGGCCGCGCAAGGACGGCGACATCTGCCGGCTACCTGTGCCCCCTCGCTGGACCGCGATAACCGCCGCGCTGACCTGCGCCGTCGTGCTCGGCGGCTGCGGCCCGGGCTATATCCACCAGCCGCTGAGCCTGGAATTGGGCGATCCGGCCTCGGCGGCCGGCGCCTTCAGCATCAACGAGGACGACGTCTACGAAGTCGCCCTGGAAGTCCGGCCGACCGGCGACTCGGCGGAATTGCGCGGCCGGGTGCGCAGCTACTTCGAGGTGAGCTTCGAGCGACCGCTGGTCGCGCATGTGGTGCTCAGCCGCAAATCCCCAGGCAAGGCGCCCGCGGTGATCGTCGAAAAATCCATCAGCGCCCCCGATTTCAGCGCCTGGAACAGCGACGCCATGACGATGGAACTCGCCCGATCGAGATTGCCCGAGGGCGATTACGAAGTCCGCGCCACCCTGTCGGGCCGCAAGTTCCGCTCTTACGATTACCGCACTCGCCTGGTGGTCGAGCACGCCTACACCGGCAAGTGACCGCGCCGGCTCGGTGATGCCGCGCATCGGCTCCGATCTTGCCGCCTGACATGCATCGGGTCGGCGATACAGCCTTCGCGAATCTCCGCGGCATCCAGGCCGCGCGTACTGCCGTGTTCAAGGCGAGGCGGCACGGCGAGTCCACGATCGCCGGAACGACGGGCCCGATGCGGCGCGCCGCCCGGTGACAAGCGCCGCCCTCCGGCCGAAGCCGGAGGACGGCGGCGGCCCGGCGTGGGCCGGGTCAGTTCGGCGCGGACGCGCTGGTGGAGGTCAGCCGGTCCAGGGCTTCGAACGCGCGGACCATGCCGGCGCCGTACTCGTTGTCGCGGCCGGGCGCGCCGAGATCCAGCGCCGAGGAGGTGATCGCCTCGCGTACCTGAGTCGGCGTCGCCGACGGCTTGGCCGCGAACAGCAGCGCGGCCACGCCGGCCACATGCGGCGAGGCCATCGAGGTGCCGCTCATCACCGCGTAGCTGTCGACGTCGTAGACCGGGGTCGGGTTGAGCGTGGCGGCCTGTCCGACGCGGGTAAGCAACTGCTGTCCGGTCTCCTTGCTGACGCTGGCCAGACTGATCGTGACCGAACTCGCCAAGCGCCCGGAGATCGGGAACGGATCGTTCACGTTGTTGGCCAGCACCATCCCGACGGCTCCGCCGCTCTTCACCAACCCGACCTTCTCGGTCACCGTGTTCTGGCCGCGCGCGCACAGCACGATCTTGCCGCTCCAGCTGCCGGCCGCGGTGCAAAGGCCGCCGTCGACCAGCGCGCCGCTGACCGTGCTGGAAGCCGAGCCGCCCAGCGGCAACGTCGGGAAGCTGTCGGCGCCGACCGTCAGGGGCGTGCCGCGAACCGGATAGGTGCTGGAGATATCCACGCCCGGCGCGGCGATATCGACCGCGTCGTTGAATTGCGAGAACGACGCCTTGGCCTGGTTGGCGTCGATCGCCGCCACCGACAGCACGCTCGCGTAGGACGCGGGATAAGACTTGCTGCTGTTGCCGGAATTGCCCGCCGCGGCCACCGACAGCACGCCCTGGCTCAACAACTTGGCGAACGCGTTGCTTTCAAGCGAACTCGACAGCGGACCGCCGAGGCTCATGTTGATGACCTTGGCGCCGGCCTGGGCGCAGCGATTGGCCGCATCGACCAGGCTCGAGGCGAACGACGCGTGGCCGCAGGTGGGGCCGTCGAAATATTTGACGATGTGCAGCGAAACCTTGCCCGGGCTCACCCCGATCACGCCCTTGCCGTTGTTGCCGACCGCGGCGATGGTGCCGGCGACGTGGGTGCCGTGTCCGCAGGTGTCGCTGTTCCAGGTCTTGCCGGTGGGCGCGTAGCCGCTCAGGGTCAAACCGGCGAAGTCCTCGTGGCTGGCGCGCAGGCCGGAATCGATCACGCATACCTTCACGCCGGTGCCGTCGACGCCGGCGGCGACCACGTCGGGCGCTTGCACCGCCGGCACGCCGTAGGGCACGAACTCGCCCATCGGATAGCGAAGCGGGTCCTCTTCGACGATCAGGTTCTTGTTGCCGCGCAGGCCGGCCACGACCTCGGCCGGCAAGGTCATGACCACCGCGTTGAGGTTGTCGAACTCGTAATGGGTCTTGGCGCCGATCAGGCGCGCCGAGCGCGCGCTCTTGTTGGCGGCGACGGCCGAGCGCAGGGCATCGACTTTCTGCTGGATCAGCGATTTGATGCCGGTCTTCTGGCCGGACGCGTAGCGGATCCAGACGCGATTGCTCTCGCTTTGCGGCTCACTCGGGAAAGAGGGTTCGACCTGTTGCGCGGCGGCGGCCAGGCCGGACAGGCCAAGGGAGATCGCCGCGACGAGCGCGGCGGCGAGCGGATGACGCGAATGCGTGATAGCCATTTCTCGGTTCCTTCTTCGAATATGGATTCGGCCTGTATGGCCGGCGACGGTAGCCGCGGCGACGCGTTGCCGCGGGGCGCAGCCAACGTAGCGGCGCTGTCGAAAGACGAACAAGGCGGAACGAATCCACACTGGCCGCAATGCGGATGACGCGAATCACAGTTCGCGGAATCGTTCTATCGAAGGAAACGAAAACATCGCGAACAGTCGCTGGCGTACGGCGCGGTCATCGCGCGAACGCAATGCGCGCCGCACGAGCGGGCGGCGATGCGAACAAAATAAGTTTCACCGGAAAGCGACGCGTCGCGACGCCTCAGTGATAGCCGGCATCGGCCGCGATCTTGCCGCTGAACACCCGATACGACCAATACGTGTAGCCCAGGATCGCCGGCAGCAGCACCACCAGCCCGACCAGCACGAAACCCTGCGACGACGGCGGCGAGGCCGCGTCCCAGATCGTCAGCCCCGGCACGATGTTCGGCCAGATCCCCGCCACCAGTCCGATGAAGCCGAGCACGAAGAACCCCAGCGCGTACACGAACGGATGCCCGTCGCGGCGCTCGCGCATGACCGAGCGCCACAGCGCCCAGGCGTTGGCGAGCACCAACAGCGGCACCGGGAACAGCCAGTAGAAATTCCCGTCCTCGAACCAGCGCGCCATGATCCGCGAATCCAGAAACGGCAGCCACGCGCTGACCAGCCCGATGAACACCGCCACCACCAACACCAGCGGCCGCGCCAAGGTGCGCGCGACCAGTTGCATGCGCCCGTCGGTCTTCAGGATCAGCCAGGTCGAACCCAGCAGCGCATAGCCGAACACCACCGCCGCGCCGGTCAACATCGAGAACGGACTGAACCAGTCGAAGATGCCGCCGACGTATTTGCCTTCCTGCATCGGCATGCCTTCCATGATCGCGCCCAGGATCACGCCCTGCGCGAACGCGCACAACAGCGAACCCAGCGCGAACGCCGCGCCCCAGGCTTTCTTCGCCCGTCGCGCCTTGAAGCGGAACTCGAACGCCACGCCGCGGAACACCAGCGCGATCAGCATCAGCAGCACCGGCAGATACAGCGCCGACAGCACCAGCGCATAGGCCTTCGGAAACGCCGCGAGCAGGCCCGCGCCGCCGAGCACCAGCCAGGTTTCGTTGCCGTCCCAGATGGGCGCGGCGGTATTCATCATGTGATCGAGCTGGTCTTCGTCCTCGGCGAACGGCGCCAGGATTCCCAGGCCGAGCACGAAGCCGTCGAGCAGCACGTACATCAGCACGCCGAAGCCGATCACGCCGAACCAGATCACGGGCAGCCAGTATTCCATCGTCCTACTCCGTTTCGATTCGAAGCGCTCAGGCGCCGGCTTCGCTGGATTCGTCCGGCACCGACAACGGTCGCGCCGGGGTCTTGTCGCGCGCGCCGCTGCGCGGCGGCGGTTCGTGCGGATGCGGGCCCTTGCGGATCAGCTTGACCAGATAGCGGAAGCCCGCGCCGAACACGGTCAGATACACCACCGCGAACACGATCAGCGACGTCATCACGCTGGCCGCCTCGATCGGGCTGACCGCGTCGGCGGTGCGCAGCAAGCCGTAGATCACATACGGCTGGCGACCGATCTCGACCACGTACCAACCGGCCAGGATCGCGACGAAACCGCTCATGGTCAGCACCCGCCAGCCCCACAGCGCCGCGCGCGACTGGTACAGGCGCCCCCGCCACAGCTGCCACAGCGAAAACACCACCACGGCCAACATCGCCAGCCCTAAGCCGACCATCACCCGGAAAGCGTAGAACACCGGCTTCACCGGCGGCCGCTCGCTGGCGGGGACCGACTTGAGCGGCTGGATGTCGCCGTCGAGGGTATGCGTGAGGATCAGGCTGCCGAGCTTGGGCACGGCGATTTCCAGATCGTTGCTTTCGGTTTTTTCGTTCGGCACCGCGAACAGGATCAGCGGCACGCCTTCGCCGGGCGGATTGGATTGCCAATGCGCTTCCATCGCCGCGACCTTGATCGGCTGATGCTCGCGCACGTTCAAGCCGTGCAGATCGCCGACGAACACCTGCGTGGGCACGGTGATCGCGGCGAAGATCACCGCCGCCTTGAGCATGCGCTTGCCCGCTTCCACATGCAGGCCGCGCAGCAGGTAGGACGCGCCGACGCCGCCGATCACGAAGCAGGTGGTGATGAACGCCGCCAGCACCATGTGCGCGAGGCGGTACGGGAACGAGGGATTGAAGACGATGGCCCACCAACTGTCGGGCTCGAACACGCCGTTGACGATCTTGTAGCCGGCCGGCGTCTGCATCCAACTGTTGGCCGAGATGATCCAGAACGTGGAGATCAACGTTCCCAGCGCAACCATGCAGGTCGCCAGGAAATGCATGCGCTCATCGACCCGGTTCCAGCCGAACAGCATCACCCCGAGGAAGGTCGCTTCCAGGAAGAACGCGGTCAGCACCTCGTAGGACAGCAGCGGCCCGAGGATGTTGCCGGCCTGTTCGCTCAGCACCGCCCAGTTGGTGCCGAACTGGAAACTCATGACGATGCCCGACACCACGCCCATGCCGAAGGACACGGCGAAGACCTTGGTCCAGAAGAAGAACAGATCGCGCCACAAAGTGTCGCGGGTGCGCAGCCAGCGCCATTCGACGAAGGCCAGCCAACTGGCCAGGCCGATGGTGAAGGCGGGAAACAGGATATGAAACGAGATCACGAAACC
The DNA here is from genome assembly GCF_001442805.1 of Lysobacter gummosus. Classification (NCBI taxonomy): domain Bacteria; kingdom Pseudomonadati; phylum Pseudomonadota; class Gammaproteobacteria; order Lysobacterales; family Lysobacteraceae; genus Lysobacter; species Lysobacter gummosus. Next base: position 5,666,121 of record NZ_CP011131.1, read on the forward strand.
GAACTGGATACGCGACAGCAGCAGGGCGTCCACGTGCATTGCCTCCATGGCGCATCACGACGCGCCAGCGGGTTCATTTTGCGCCGCACCATGCACCGATGCGGGCGGTTGCGTGGAATCACATAAACCGCAAAGGCGGTGAGCGTGGCGTAGTGGCGGGGTGAAACGGCTTGCGTTGTGTGCGCACTATCGCGTTGCGAACATGCCGGATCAAGCGCTTGCGTCGCCGTCGGCGACATTCGATGTTTCCGCCCGCGTCGCGTTTCGCGGTTCGATGCCGGGCGGCATGTGCGACAAAACGCGGCGATTCGATTCGCGCGAATTTTCCCTCGCGGCGAAGGTTTTCGTCGCTCACTTCCGCTCACCTGAGACGTTTTGTCCAGTGGATATTTGCGCTCGTTCAATATCGACGTACCTCATGCCGCTGCCTTCTCCCGCTCGCGGGAGAAGGTGCCCGAAGAGCCTGCCCCCGCGAAGGCGGGGGGCGGATGAGGGCCGCGGCCGCGAAGGCAGACACGCTCGCCGCCCAGCTCAAGACAAAACCGCCGATCCGGCAAATCCCAAGCCAATACCCCGCCAATCCAGCGATTTAGCCCTCATCCCATGACCAACGGCCGGCCCGTCGCCCCGCTCCGGACTGCTACGCTGCGCCCACTTTTGTCCCTAGAGCCCGTTCGATGCGCCTCTCCTACGCCACGCTCGCCGCCCTGCCCCTCGCGCTGCTCGCCAGCGCCGCCTTCGCCCAGGCCGCGCAGCCCCTGACCTTGGCCGACACGATGGCCGACCCGGACTGGATCGGGCCGCCGGTCGAACGCGCCTGGTGGGCCTGGGACGGCCAGCGCGTGCAGTACCAGCTCAAGCGCGAAGGCGCGACCATCCGCGACACCTGGCAGGCCGGCGTCGGCGGCGGCACGCCGCAGCGCCTGGACGGCGCCGCGCGCGGCGACATCGACGCCATCAACCCGGCCTACGACGCCCAGCGCACGCGCATGGCCTTCATCCGCAACGGCGACGTGTTCGTGCGCGATCTGCGCAGCGGCGCGCTGACCCAGGTCACCCGCAGCAACGACACCGAGGCGCGGCCGCAGTTCGGCCGCGACGGCAATCTGGTGTTCCGCGTCGATAACCAGTGGTACCAGTGGCGCGCCGGCCTGGGCGTGAGCCAGGCCGCGCAAGTGCGCGCCGAGAACGATCCGTCTAAGCCGCCGAAGGCCGACGTGCTGCGCGATTACCAGCTCGCCACCATCGCCACCCTGCGCAACGATCGCGCCGCGCGCGAAGCCGCGCGCGAGCAGGACGAAGCCTGGCGCAAGAGCGACGCCAGCCGCGCGCCCAAGCCGGTGTATCTGGGCGATGACGTGGAGATCATCGACAGCGCGCTGTCGCCCGACGCGCGTTACCTGCTGGTCGTCACCCAGGCCAAGAAGGGCGACGCCGGCACCGTCGGCAAGATGCCCAAGTACGTGACCGAATCGGGTTACGAGGAATTCGAAGAAACGCGCACCCTGGTCGGCCGCAACGAGCCGCTGCCGCAGAAGCTGTGGCTGGTCGATGTCGCCAACGCCAAGGCCAGCGAACTCAAGTTCGACAAGTTGCCGGGCATCGCCGACGACCCGCTCGCCGCGCTGCGCAAGGCGGCCAAGCGCGACGCGCTCAAGGGCGACCGCCCGGTGCGCATCGGCACCGACGGCGACGGCAGCGGCGTGGCCATCCACTGGAGCGATGACGGCCGCCACGCCGGCGTGCTGGTGCGCGCGATCGACAACAAGGACCGCTGGCTGACCTCGGTGGATCTGGCCAAGGCGACGCTGGAAACCCGCCACCGCCTCACCGACAAGGCCTGGGTCGGTTGGGATTTCAACGATTTCGGCTGGTTCGGCGACGGCGGCCTGTGGCTGCTGTCGGAACAAAGCGGCTACTCGCACCTGTACGTGAGCGACAACGGCGGCGCGCCGCGCGCGATCACTTCGGGCAAGTGGGAAGTCTCCGCGCCCGAACTCGGCGCCGACGGCAAGACCTTGTTCTTCCTGTGCAACCGCAAGTGGCCGGGCGACTACGAAGTCTGCGCGGCCGATCGCGGCGGCGGCGCGGTGCGCGAAGTCACCGCGCTCGACGGCGTGGAAAGCTTCTCGGTCTCGCCCGACGGCGGCAAGCTGCTGGTGCGCTATTCGCAAAGCTATCTGCCGCCGCAGTTGGCGGTGGTCGACAGCAGCGGCGAGAACACCGTCAAGCTCACCGACACCCGCAAGAGCGCGTTCAAGAGCCGCGAGTGGATTCAGCCCGAGTACGTGCAGGTCCCGTCCAAGCACGGCGCCGGCACGGTCTGGGGCAAGTTCTACGGGCCGAAGAACTACGAGGCGGGCAAGAAGTATCCGATCGTGATGTTCGTGCACGGCGCCGGCTATCTGCAGAACGTCAGCAACCGCTACTCCAACTATTTCCGCGAGCAGATGTTCCACAACCTGCTGGTGCAGGAAGGCTATGTGGTGCTCGATCTGGACTACCGCGCCTCGGAGGGCTACGGCCGCGACTGGCGCACCGCCATCTACCGGCAGATGGGCCATCCGGAACTTGAGGATTACCTGGACGGCCTGGACTGGCTGGTCGCCAACAAGCAGGGCGATCGCGACCGCGCCGGCATCTACGGCGGCTCCTACGGCGGCTTCATGACCTTCATGGCGCTGTTCCGCGAACCGGGCAAGTTCAAGGCCGGCGCCGCCCTGCGCCCGGTCTCGGACTGGTCGCAGTACAACCACGAATACACCGCCAACATCCTCAACACCCCGGACCTGGACCCGGAGGCGTACAAGAAGTCTTCGCCGATCGAATACGCCGCGGGCCTCAAGGACCACCTGCTGATCGCCCACGGCATGATCGACGACAACGTGTTCTTCAAGGACTCGGTGATGATGACCCAGCGCCTGATCGAGCTGCGCAAGGACAAGTGGGAGATCGCGCCGTATCCGCTTGAACGGCACGGCTTCACCCATCCGGACGCGTGGTACGACGAGTACCGGCGGATCTATGAACTGTTCAATCGTACGTTGAAGTAAACCCGCGCGTTTCGCGCCGCGACTTCGACGCCCGCCCGCGACCGATGGCCGCAGGCGGGCGTTGTCGTTTGCGGCGCCGCGTCGCGCGGCCGCATCGCGCTGGAGGGCGCCGAAACGCGCAGCGGACTTACTCCCAAGGCTTCGCCGGACTTGGCTGCTCGCGTCCGCTTCTGCCACCGCCCCGCGGCATCGTTAGAATGGCCGCATGAGCGACTTCGACCGCGTACGCGACTATCTCTCCGGCCTACAGGACCGCCTGTGCGCCGCCATCGAACAGGCCGACGGCCAGGCGCGCTTCGCCGAGGACATCTGGCAACGGCCGGAAGGCGGCGGCGGACGTACCCGCATCCTGCGCGGCGGCAAGGTGTTCGAGCAGGCCGGCGTCGGGTTTTCCGATGTCTCCGGCAGCCAGCTGCCGCCCTCGGCCAGCGCGGCGCGGCCGGAACTGGCCGGTGCGTCTTGGCGCGCGGTCGGGGTGTCGCTGGTGTTCCATCCCAACAACCCTTACCTGCCGACCACTCACGCCAACGTGCGCCATTTCCGCGCGATGCGCGACGGCGAGACGGTCGCATGGTGGTTCGGCGGCGGCTTCGACCTGACGCCGTTCTATCCCTTCATCGAGGACGTGCGCCACTGGCACGGCACAGCGCGCGCGCTGTGCGAGCCGTTCGGCGGCGAGGAGCGCTATCAGGCGCACAAGCGCTGGTGCGACGACTACTTCTTCCTCAAGCACCGCAACGAGACCCGCGGCGTCGGCGGTCTGTTCTTCGACGACCTGCACGGCGATTTCGAACGCGATTTCGCTTATCAGCGCGCGGTCGGCGACGGTTTCCTCGACGCGTATCTGCCGCTGGTCGAGCGCCGCCGCGACATGCCGTTCGGCGAGCGCGAGCGTCAGTTCCAGTTGTATCGGCGCGGGCGCTATGTCGAGTTCAATCTGGTGTTCGACCGCGGCACCTTGTTCGGCCTGCAGTCGGGCGGGCGCACCGAGTCGATCCTGATGAGCCTGCCGCCGCTGGTGCGCTGGGAGTACGGGTTCTCGCCGGAGGCCGGCAGCGACGAGGCGAAGCTGGCCGAGTACCTGCGGCCGCGCGATTGGCTGGGCGAGGATTGAGTCGCGGGGTGGTTGCGTCGTCGCCGGCAGTTCGCTGTCGGGGCTGAAGCTCTCGTTCGAGCCCCGCGCGGCCCTACCCGCCCTGATCCGCCTTGTGCACGATCGTGATGTGCCCGTTGGTCTCCAGCATCGCCAGGGCCACGTGGTCGATCTCGCTGCAGTCGTTCTCGCGCATCGCCTTCTCGAAATCGGCGCGGCTCACCAGTTCGCGCCGCAGCACGTCGCGGAACACGTGGCCGTCGCGCGCCAGCACCACCGGCTCGCCTTCCAGCACGCGCTCGGCGCGGGCGCTGCGCGCGGCCAGGTAGCCGACCGACCAGTTCAAGACGATCAGCGTCGCCGCCAGGATCAATCCGCCGGTCACCGAGTTGTCGGTGCCGAGCAAGGCGTTCTGCACCGCGTTGCCCAGCAGCACGATCAGCAGCATGTCGAAGGAGGTGAACTGCCCCATCGAGCGCTTGCCCGAGACGCGGATCATCAGCAGCAGGACGAAGTAGACGATGCAGGCGCGCGCCAGATACTCCCACCACGGCATCGACAGATTGAAGGCATCGGACATCGGGCAAGCTCCTGAGCGGCGGACGGGCGGCGGTGGCGCGGCGGATTGTGGCGCCGCCGCGCGTGCACCGCATGTTACGGGCGGCGGCGCGGCCGCGGCTGCGTCAGCGGCGCGGGGGCAAGGCCTGCCCCGTTGCGGGCACAGGGTCGGGACGGTGCGGCGCATCGTGGCGAGTCGTCGTTACAACACGTCTGCCGCCGCCGGGGCGACGCCTGCGAATGCATGCGCCCCGTCGGAGCCGCTCGGATCGATCGCTGCGGGTCAGCCGCGCCGCGGGCAATGGCGAGCCGGCTTCGTCCGGCAGGGCGATCCGAGCCGTCGCCGGCTTGAGTCGAGCGCGGCGCGCTGTGGAAGCCGCCGTCGCCGCGGTTCTACCTCGACCAAGGCAATCGCACGGACCTCGACCCGGATCGCGCGGAGATATCGCCGATCTCGCTCCGCAGCCGCTGCCGTCAGCGGCGCCTCATTGATTCTAATTATTTCCAAATCCAGACAAACGACGAACCCGCGCGATTTCATATGCGCGGGTTTTGTTTACCCGCGCCGACAACGAATCGGACTTTACCCTGCGAGTGATTTCGAACGCGCCGATATACCCACGCGGCCCGTGGTGAAAGAACACCTCGCGTATCGCCGCGACGAGCAAGAAAAAAGCCGCCCTGCATCGCAAGGCGGCTTTCGGCGCTACAAATAAAAAGCCCCGCAGGCAGGGGGGGCCGGCGGGGCTGGTGGAGCGTGACCTGGGGAGGGGTCGTTCGCTCCGGGGGATCACTCCAGGGGAGGGAGAGATCGGCGACAGACGTTGCATCTGTCGCGACCTATATGACCACCCGGCACATGGATAGTTCGTGAAGATCAGAGTTAATAAATTGTTGGATTCAGGACCGATTCATTAAACCAAGTCCAGCAAAATCAATGGCTTCCAGATAATCAATGCGCTTCGTCCCAATTAATACCGACGCCGGTATCAACGACAAGCGGCACACGCAGCGTGGCCGCCGCGGACATGCGTTGCGAGGCCTGCGTCACCAATTCTTCGACGAATCCATCTTCCACTTCAAACACCAGTTCGTCGTGCACCTGAAGAATCATCTTGGCACGATCGTTGTGTGCGACAAGCCATGCATCGATGTCGATCATCGCGCGCTTGATGATGTCGGCCGCGGTGCCCTGCATCGGTGCGTTGATCGCGGCGCGTTCGGCGCCCGCGCGCAGGCCCTGGTTGGAGGCCTTGATGTTCTCAAGGTACAGGCGCCGGCCGAACACGGTTTCGACATAGCCCTTCTCGCGCGCATCCTGGCGCGTGCGTTCCATGAAGTCGCGCACGCCCGGATAACGGCTGAAATACAGGGCGATGTAGTCCTGCGCCTCGCCGCGGCCGATGCCGAGCTGACGCGCCAGACCGAACGCGCTCATGCCGTACATCAAGCCGAAGTTGATCGCCTTGGCCGCGCGTCGTTCGTTGCCGCTGACCTCTTCCAGCGATTGTTTGCCGAACACTTCCGCCGCGGTCGCGCGATGCACGTCGGCGCCGGATTCGAACGCGCGCACCAGGCCCGGGTCTTCCGACAAGTGCGCCATGATCCGCAACTCGATCTGCGAATAATCGCAGGCCACCAGACGCCGGCCCGCGGGCGCGACGAAGGCGCGGCGGATGCGGCGGCCGTCTTCGGTGCGGATCGGGATGTTCTGCAGGTTCGGATCGCTGGAGGCCAGGCGCCCGGTCGCCGCACCGGCCTGGTGATAGCTGGTGTGCACGCGGCCGGTATGCGGATTGACCATCTCCGACAGCTTGTCGGTGTAGGTGCTGCGCAGCTTGGCCAGGCCGCGGTATTCCAGGATCACCCGCGGCAGTTCGTGCTGATCGGCGATCGCTTCCAGCGCTTCTTCGTTGGTGCTGGGCTGACCGGTGGGCGTCTTCACCAGCACCGGCAATTTCAGCTCGTCGAACAACAGCGCCTGCAACTGCTTGGGCGAATCCAGATTGAAGGTGCGCCCGGCCAGTTCGGTCGCCTTGATCTGCGCTTCGAGCATGCGCTTGCCCAGGTCCTGCGACTGCCGGCGCAGTTCGTCGCCGTCGATCATCACGCCGTTGGCTTCGATGTGCTCCAGCACCGTCACCAGCGGCATTTCGATGTCGCGGTACACGCGTTCGAGTTCCGGCTCGGCGGCCAGGCGCGCGCCGAGCACGCGGTGCAGACGCAAGGTCACGTCGGCGTCTTCGGCGGCGTAACGCGTGGCGTCGTCGATGGCGACCTGCGAGAACAGTATCTGCTTGGCGCCCTTGCCGGCCACGTCGGAGTACTTGATCGTGTCGTAGCCCAGGTAGCGCTTGGCCAGCGAGTCCATGTCGTGACGGCTGCCGGTGGCGTTGTAGACGAAACTTTCCAGCATGGTGTCGTCGGCGTAACCGGCGACTTCCACGCCGTGGCGGCGCAGGACGTGCAGGTCGTACTTGCCGTGCTGGCCGAGCTTGCGCCGCGCCGGATCGGCGAATACCGGACGCAGCGCCGCCAGCACCCGCTCGCGATCCAGCTGCGCCGGCGCGCCGGGATAATCGTGGCCGAGCGGGATATACACCGCGCGCCCGGCTTCGGTGGCGAAGCTCAGGCCGACCAGATTGGCCATCATCGGGTCGAGCGAATCGGTTTCGCTGTCGAAGGCGAATTCATCGCTGGCCTGCAAGGCCGCGACCAGCGCATCGAGTTGCGCCTGCGTGGTGATCGCCTCGTACTCGCCCTTGACCGCCAGCGCGGCGTCCGGCGTATCCGCGGCGGCGCTGGAACGGGCGTGACCGGCGGCGGTCGCGCGCAGGCCGGCGCGATCGGCGGCGATCTCGTTCGCGGTGGCGTTGCCGCTGCCTTCCAGTTCTCGCAGCGCCTGCTTGAAGCCGTAGCGCGCGTACAGCGTGCGCAGCGATTCGACATCGCGCTCGCGCAGCGCCAGATCCTGCGGGCCGCGGTCCAGTTCGACATCGGTCTTGATCGTCGCCAGCTGGCGGTTCAACGGCAGCCGGCCCAGCGCGGCGCGCAGATTGTCACCGATCTTGCCCTTGATCTGTCCGGCGTGATCGATCACCCCGTCCAGGGTGCCGTACTCGCCCAGCCACTTGGCCGCGGTCTTGGGCCCGCATTTCTCCACGCCGGGGATGTTGTCCACGCTGTCGCCCATCAGCGACAGCAGGTCGATCACCTGGTTGGGATTGACCCCGAACTTGGCGAACACCGCCTCGTCGGAATCCATGCGGCTGCCGCTCATGGTGTTGACCAGGGCCACGCCCGGGCGCACCAGCTGGGCGAAGTCCTTGTCGCCGGTGGAGATGGTGACGTCGATCGCCTCCTCGCCGGCGAAGGCGTTGGCGCGCAGGGCCAGGGTGCCGATCACGTCGTCGGCCTCGACGCCGTCGATGCGCAGGATCGGGATGCCCAGCGCTTCCACGATCTCGCACATCGGCAGCACCTGCGCACGCAGGTCGTCGGGCATCGGCGGGCGATGGGCCTTGTACTGCGGGTCGAGATCGTCGCGGAAGGTCTTGCCCGGCGCGTCGACGACGAAGGCCACGTAATCGGGGCGTTCGTTCAAGGTCGCGCGCAGCATGTTGACCACGCCGAACAGCGCGCCGGTGGGCTCGCCGGCGTCGTTGCTCAGCGGCGGCAACGCGTGGAAGGCGCGGTAGAGGTAGCTGGAACCATCGATGAGGACGAGTCTTTTCATGGGCCCGATTCTACGCCGACCGGTCGCCGGGGCTGCGAATCGCGGGCGGCCGGCACGGGGGCGGGTAGGTTCGAGTCGGGGCTGAAGCCCCGACACGCAGCCGCAACAACGACGCGAGCCGCGAAGCCGAGCCCGCACCCACCGATGCGCACGCTTAACGCGCCCCCGGCGTATGCTGTCGGCTTGAAAAACGGAGATCCGCCATGCGCGCCCCCCACGCGTCGCCGCCCCCCTTCGCCACCCGGTTCGGCATCGTGCTCGCAGCCCTGTCGCTCGCTCTCGCGCTGAGCGGCTGCGCCACCACCGCCGCCGCGGACGATCCCACTGCCGCGCTCAGCAACGCCGAAATCCGCACCCGCACGGTCGAGAACGGCGACACGATCGAGGAATACCGCGTCGCCGGGCAACTGCGCGCGGTCAAGATCACGCCGGCGCGCGGCCCGGTCTATTACCTGGTCGATGAAAACGGCGACGGCCGGCTAGACACCAGCAAGGGCGAAGGCACCGTCTCGCCGGTGTATTTCAAGCTGTTCAGCTGGTAAGCCGGGCCTGTCCCGTGAGCGGCCGGCCACCTCGCCGGCCCGATCGACGCCCGCCCGTTTCCTCCATCGTCCCGATCCCATGTCCGCCGATTCCCTTCCCGAAATCCGCACCATCGTCGGCGATGCCGAACTGCGCGCCGCGTGGCCGCTGGTGTCGCAGCTGCGGCCCGAATTCGACGAAGCGCGTTTCCTCGCGCAGATGCATCGCCAGATCGCCGAAGGCTGCCGCGCCACCGTCGCCTTCGATGCGCAAGGCGTGCCGCGCGCGTTCGCCTGCTGGCGGGTGATGGAGATGCTCGCGGTCGGCCTGCACGTGTACGTGGACGATCTGATCACGGATCAATCCGTGCGCAGCCAGGGCTACGGCAAGGCGATGCTGGACTGGCTCAAGGCCGAGGCCAAGCGGCTGGGCTGCGTGCGCCTGCAACTGGATTCGGGCACCCATCGCCCGCACGCGCATGCCTTCTACATGCGCGAACGGCTGCGCATCGAGGCCTTCCACTTCGGTGTCGAACTGACGTAACCCGGCGCGGGGCACGTCGGCCGCACAAAACCCACGCCGCGAATACGCATCGGCGGCCGCACGGCCGCGGCGCTCGCCGCGACTGTCCCATCAGGCACACGCGCGCGGCCGCGAGGGCTGCTAGGGTGCCCTTGGGTCCACAGGGGTGGCGACACAAGGATGAAGTCGATGACTCGCTCTCAGCGTTCGCGCGGTTTCGCCGCCGGCTGTCTGGCCGTCGCGTTGGCCGCGCTGCTCGGCGCCTGCGGCGAACCGGCCGCGAACGTGGCCGAGCCCAAGCCTTACAATCGTCTCGGCGTGCACATGCAGATTCCAGGCAACTGGAAACTCAGCGACGACGAACGCATCGCCAGCGTGCATTACCTGACCGTGGAGAGTCCCGGCTCGGCGGTGTTCATCGCGATGGTGCAGACCGACCGCAATCGCGAACTGGAAGAATTCGCGCGCAGCTTTTCCGCCGAGGCCGACAAGCAGACGCCGGCCGTGCTTGGCCACGACAGCCGCTTCGACCTGTCCGCGTTCGCCGAAGGCACGATCCGCGAGCACTACATCGTCAGCCTGGGCGGGGTGAAGGTTCCGCACTTGCGCGAGTACCGCAAGATCACCGGCGCGCATCGCACCGCGTTCCTGATCACCCAGAGCGCCGACGAAGACCTGGCGCAGACTCGGCCGGGGCTGGATCTGCTGGTGAAGTCGTTCAAGCTCACCGACCGCTGAAATCCGCGGCGCCGACATGCGTGTCGGCGCCGCGGCGACGCGTTCAACCGCCCTGGCAGCGGCTGCGCAGATTCAAGGCGCGGGCGATGTCGCGCCAGTCGAACGCACCGACCGCCTGATCGTCGTGCACGGCGTAGAACACGCCGTCGGGAAAACGCACCGAGCCACTCTGCTGCAGCCACACGCCGTCGGTGTTGCCGACCGTGCCGCCAGCGAACGCGCCCAGATGGCGCAGGCTGGCGCGATCGAACACATGGAACAGGCTGCGGTCCTTGTACTGGTCGGTGGCGATCCAGTAACCGCTGCCGTCGTCGCACTGCCACAGGGCGATGCCTTCGGCCTGCGCCTTGAACAGGCCCAGGCCGATGGTCTGGCCGCGGTAGCGGCCGTCGAGCGTGTAGTCGCGGATCGCGGTGCCGGTGGCGAGGTCTTCTTCGGCGATCAGTAGGCGGTCGTGGGCGGGGTCGCCCCAGATCGATTCGGGCACGCGGATCGCGCCGGCCGCGCCGGTATCGCCGAACGCGCCGAGGTGGCGCGCGACCGGTTCACCGCCGCGCAGGCCGATGCGGTAACGCTGCATGCGCCGGCCCAGTTGTTCCAGCGGCGGCGGAATCTCGTCGCCCTTGGCGTCCTTGCCGGCCATGTAGGCGTCGGTGACGATCACTTCCAGTTCGTCCGCGCTGATGCCGCGCACCCACAGGCCGTAGGGCTGCCGCAGTTGTTCCTGGCCGAAGCTGGCCAGCGCGCGCAATCGCGGCGTGCGCGTATCGGCGATGCCCGGCGCATTGAGCGGCGCCGACGGCAACGACAGCGACAGCACCTGCACGCGGTGGTTGTCGCGTTCGACCACGAAGGCCAGATCGCCGAACACGGCGATGCCGTTGGGACGGCGGAACTCGCCCAGTTCGCCGCCTTCGCGGCCATAGCGCGCGACGCTGGCGCCCTGGTCGCCGTCGTAGATCACCAGCCCGTCGCCCTGTTTGGCCGTGGCCAACAACCACAAACGCCCGTTCGGCGCGCGCCAGACGGCGGGCGAATCGATGTTGTCCTGCGGCGTGGCCGCGGTCACGAAGGCCTCATCGACCCGCCGATAGTCCACGCCGGCCCGGGCCAGCAACGGATCGGCATCGGCCGCGCCGCGCTCGTCGGGCTCGCGTTGCGCGCTGTGCGCAGGCGCGGGCATGCCGCGCTGCGAATCGGAAGTCGCGCAGCCCGCCAGGACGAAAGCGAGGGACAGCATCAGGGTCGGACGCATCGGCATGCCTGGATTCAAAAAAGGTAATTCCCCGAACGCTGTTATAGAACCGTCACGTGCCGCTTTCATGACAAGGCCGCCGCGTCGGAGCGAGAAATCACGCACACAGTCATCGTCCTGCCATCGCCCGGACTTACAACGTTCGCCACTTGTTCACCGGCGAACCCCATGCGCAGCCCGCGACGTTCGAAGTTCCGTCATCACGCGCTCAGCGCCGCTTTGTTGAGCGCGCTCGCGGTCCCGACCGTGAATGCGCAAGTGGCGGAGACCGATTCGGCGACCGAACTCGATCGCGTCACCGTCACCGGCCAGATCGCCTACCGCGACCGCAGCGAAGCCACCGCGCCGACCCTGAGCTACGGCCTGGATTATTTCCAGCGCTTCGAACCGCTGACCGTGGGCGACATGCTCAAGCGCGTACCCAGCGTGGGCTTCGTCTCCGACGTGCTCGAATACGATGGCGCGCGTCTGCGCGGCCTGGACCCGGGCTACACCCAGATCCTGATCAACGGCCGCAAAGTGCCCGGCGCCGGCGGCGACCGCTCGTTCTACGTCGACCGCATCCCGGCCGAACTGGTCGAACGCATCGAGATCATCCGCAGCCCCAGCGCGAACCGCTCCGGCGACGCGGTGGCCGGCGCGCTCAACATCGTGCTGCGCGACGCGTACGAATTCGACGGCGGCTATCTGCGCGCCGGCGCGCTGCATTTCGACGACGGCAAGATCAAGCCGGTGTTCGGCGCGGTCGGCAGCGGCGAAGTCGGCGGCGGGCGCCTGCTCGGCGGCGTCAACGTACAGGGCCGGCACAATCCCAAGCGCAAGCGCAGCGATCGCTTCGACTCGCCCGACGGCGACTTCGTCGATCGCGAAGATCAAAGCGACGTGCGCGACGGCACCGACTACTCCGGCAACCTGTCCTACACCCGCGACATCGGCACCGGCCGGCTGAGCCTGGACGGCTTCTACGTCCACACCGATCGTACCGAGACCGAGAATTCGCGCGAGTACAACGATCCGGCCAGCCGCGACCGCGCGCGCCTGTTGTCGCTCAACGAGCAGAAAGTCGATATCAAGCAGGACAACGCCAGCCTCAACGCGCGCTATGTGTTCGACATGGCCGGCGGCCGCAGCGAAATCGACCTGGGCTACGCCCGCTTCGAAGACCGTCGCCACGACACCGAGCAGGAAGTCGGCTACGACGACGAAGACAGCCCGCCGTCGTTCGACGGATTCGAAGGCACGCGCATCCTGGGCGACACCCGCGACAGCGAATTCAGCCTCAAGCTCGCCCACAGCCGCGCGCTGGGCGCGGCCAAGGTGGAATTCGGCATCGACGGCCTGGACAAGCGCCGCACCAGCGCGCTGCGCACCAGCGAAGTCGAAGCCGATGACGAAGGCGAGCCGTTGCCGCCCTACGCCGATTTCGCCCGTCAGGCCAGCCGCATCGAAGAGCGCCGGCTCGATCCGTACCTGATGTTCTCCGGTAAGCGCGGCCGCGTCGATTGGGAGACCGGCCTGCGTTACGAAACTACCCGTTCGAAGATCCGCAGCATCGCCGAGGAAGGCGAGGACGCGCTGCGCAACGAGAAGGATTACGGCCTGCTGCTGCCGTCGGCGCACCTGCGTTTCAACCTGACCGAGCACGACCGCCTCAGCGCTTCGATCGCGCGCACCGTGCGCCGCCCCGATTTCAATCAGCTGTTGCCGATGACGCTGGAAGAGGAGTACGGCGACAACGATTTCCTGGGCAATCCGGAGTTACGTCCGGAAACCGCCTGGGGCCTGGATCTGGGCTACGAGCATCGTTTGGGCCAGCGCGGTGTGGTCGGCTTGAATCTGTTCTATCGCAAAGTGCGCGACCTGATCGAGATCGTCGGTACTGGCCGGCCCAGCGCGACCGCGCTGGACGATCATGAGGACGCGATCGAGGAGTTCCTGGACGAGCATCCCGGCGCCGGCCCGGGCGCCCCCGGTTATCCGGTGCTGGACCCGGACAGCTTCGTATTCACCGCCGCCAACGTCGGCGACGGCCGCGTCTACGGCGCCGAATTCGATCTGTCCACGCCGCTGACCGCGCTGGGCCTGGCCGACACCGGCGTGTTCCTCAACTATTCGTGGCTGGACAGCGAGGTGGACGACGACTTCGGCCAGCGCCGTTTCAACAACCAGCCGCGCTCGGTGCTCAACGTCGGCTTCATCCAGGATCTGCCGACGCTGGGCATGTCGTTCGGCGCGAGTTACCGGCGCCAGGGCGATGCCTACTCGCGCGTGCTGGGCGAGGAGGTGACGACGCATTACGGCGCGGATCTGGAGGCCTTCGTCGAAAAGCGCTTCGGCTCGCGGGTGGCGGTGCGGTTGACCGGATCGAATCTGCTCAACGCGTCGAAGGATGAGAACTTCAACAAGTTCAATACGCTGGGCGAGCAGCTGGATCGGCAGTTCGATGAGTACGAGCGCGAGCGGGAGAAGGCGGGGCCGGTGTATCAGTTGGTGGTGCGGTATGCGTTTTGACGGTTGGGGATAGGTGCCTGGCGACCTGATCATCTAGCGATCACAGGCTTCAGCGCCGTCCCTCCAGGCCGTCATTCCCGCGAAGGCGGGCTCTGCTTTACCTCGGCGTAGCCGAACATCCAGAGGCTTCAGCGTCATCCTTCCAGCCCGTCATTCCCGCGAAGGCGGGAATCCAGAGACTTCAAAGGTTCTCGCACGAAAGGCACTGGATTCCCGCGTTCGCGGGAATGACGGTAGGTGGGAGCGCTGTTACCGATTCTCGATTCTCGATTCTCGATTCCCGAATCCCGAATCCCGATTCCCGATTCCCGATTCCCGATTCCCGATTCCCGATTCCCGAATCCCGAATCCCGAATCCCGAATCCCGAATCCCGAATCACATCGTCTGCAAATTCGCATAAGCCAACACCAGCCACTTACTGCCGGCATCATCGAAATTCACCTGCACGCGCGCATGCGCGCCGCTGCCTTCGTAATCGGTGACGGTGCCGCTGCCGAAGGTGGGGTGGCGCACCTGCGAGCCCAGTTTGACCGGCGGCGCCTCGATCGAGGCGTGGCCCATGTCGCGGCGCGGCGCGCTGTTGAACATCGGCCGCGATACCTGCACCTTCGGCCGCACTTCGTTGAGCAGCGAGGTCGGAATCTCGCGCAGGAACCGCGACGGCGTGCCGAACATGTCCATGCCGTGGATGCGCCGGGTCTCGGCGTAGCTCAGCACCAGCTTCTCGCGCGCTCGGGTGATGCCCACATAAGCCAGACGACGTTCTTCTTCCAGGCGTCCGGATTCTTCCGTCGAGCGCGAGCTCGGGAACAATCCCTCTTCCAGCCCGCCCAGGAACACCAGCGGAAATTCCAGGCCCTTGGCGCTGTGCAGGGTCATCAGCTGCACGCCGTCTTCGCCGGCCTGGGCCTGGCCTTCGCCGGCTTCCAGCGCAGCGTAGCTCAGGAACGCGATCAGCTCCGGCATCGCCGCGGCATCGTCTTCGTCGCTGCGGGTGAAGCGCGAGGCCACCGACACCAGTTCGTCGAGGTTCTCCGTGCGCGAGTCGAGCTGGCCGCGCGATTCGTTGGCGTAATGCTCGCGCAAGCCCGAGCGCTGCAGGACGTGGTCGATCTTCTCCTGCAGCGGCATTTCCGTCACGTCGCTTTCCAGCGTATCGACCAGGGTCGCGAAGCCGGCCAGGGCGTTGCGCGCGCGCGCGGCCAGCACCGATTCCTGCGATACCCGGCGCGCGCCTTCCCACAGCGGCACTGCGTCGGCGCGCGCGCGCTTGCGCACTTCGTCCAGGGTGCGCTCGCCGATGCCGCGCGTGGGCGTGTTGACCGCGCGTTCGAACGCGGCGTCGTCGGCGCGGTTGGCAATCAGGCGCAGATAGGCCAGGGTGTCCTTGATTTCGGCGCGTTCGAAGAAGCGCTGGCCGCCGTAGACGCGGTACGGCACCTGTTCGGACAGCAATGCTTCTTCGTAGGCGCGCGATTGCGCGTTGCTGCGGTAGAGAATCGCCACATCGCCGTGACTGCCGCCGTCGCGCACCCACTGGCGCAGGCGCTCGACCACGAAGCGCGCCTCGTCCATTTCGTTGTAGGCCGCGTACAGGTCGATCGGCTCGCCGTGGCCGGTATCGGTCCACAGCTTCTTGCCCAGGCGGTCGGGGTTGTGCGCGATGACGGCGTTGGCGGCGTCGAGGATATTCGCGCTGGAGCGGTAGTTCTGTTCCAGGCGGATGGTCTGCGCGCCGGGGAAATCGCGCAGGAAGCGCTGCACGTTCTCGACCTTGGCGCCGCGCCAGCCGTAGATGGCCTGATCGTCGTCGCCGACCACGAACACGTGGCCGCTGTCGCCGGCCAGCACGCGCACGAAGGCGTACTGGATGGCGTTGGTGTCCTGGAATTCGTCCACCAGGATTTCGCGAAAGCGCGTGCGGTAATGGGTCAGCAGGGCGGCGTTGTCGCGCAGCAGTTCGTGCGCGCGCAGCAGCAGTTCGGCGAAATCGACCAGGCCGGCGCGTTCGCAGCGCTCCTGATAGGCCTCGTAGCAGCGCAGCATCACATCGGCCCAGTCGTCGCCGGCCGGCTGGATGTTGCGCGGGCGCCGGCCTTCGTCCTTCTGCGCGTTGATCCACCAGGTGATCTGGCGCGGCGGAAAGCGGGTTTCGTCGAGTTCCAGCGCCTGCACCACGCGCTTGACCAGTCGCAGCTGGTCGTCGCTGTCGAGCACCTGGAAGCCTTCCGGCAGCTTGGCCTCCTGCCAGTGCAGGCGCAGCAGGCGGTGAGCCAGGCCGTGGAAGGTGCCGATCCACATGCCGCGCGCGCCGCGCGCCAGCTGCGCGTCCACGCGCGTGCGCATTTCGCCGGCGGCCTTGTTGGTGAAGGTCACCGCGAGAATGCCGTGGGTCGGCACGCCGTAGACTTCGTTGAGCCAGGCGATGCGATGGGTCAGCACGCGGGTTTTGCCGCTGCCGGCGCCGGCGAGGACCAGATAGTGGCCGGCGGGGGCCGAAACGGCCTCGCGCTGGGCCGGATTGAGTGCGTCGAGCAGGTGCGATACGTCCATCGGGTTATTGTACCGGCCCGGATGCGGGAACCTTCCCGCCGTGACGGGTTCCAATCACGACCATGACCGTTCGCGCCCTGTCGTTGCCGACTTTGCTCGTTTGCGCCGCGCTCGCGGCCAGCGCCGGCCCTGCGCGCGCGCAGCCGCCATCGGCCGCGGACGAAAACGCCGGGGTCCCTGCGAGCAGCGATGAACGCGTCATCCGCGCCGGCGACACCCGCCTGCACGTGATCGTGGAAAACGCTCCGAGCCGGCTGCGCGCCGACGAACTGCAGCGCTGGCTGGCCGAATGCGCCAGCGCCGCGCTGACCGCGTTCGGCCGCTTCCCCTTGCACGACGCGCAGGTGCGCATCCGCCTGGTGCCGCGCCGCGGCCGCGATTCCAGCCCGGTGCCGTGGGGCCAGACCGTGCGCGAAGACGGCGTGTCGGTGCTGCTGTACGTGCGCGAAGACGCCGGCATGGCCGAGCTGCGCGGCGACTGGACCGCGGTGCACGAGCTGTCACACCTGTTCCATCCGTATCTGGGCGACGACGGCCGCTGGCTCGCCGAAGGCCTGGCCAGTTATTACCAGAACGTGCTGCGCGCCCGCGCCGGCCTGCTCGACGCGGACGAAGCCTGGCGCCGGCTCGACGGCGGATTCCAGCGCGGCCGCCGGGTCGGGCCCGGCGCGCGCATGGATCAGGTCGGCTGGAGCCGCGGCAGCACCATGCGCATCTACTGGGCCGGCGCGGCGTTCTGGCTGGACGCGGACGTGCAACTGCGGCGCGAACACGGCACCGACCTGGATCGGGTGCTGGGGCGTTATTCGCAATGCTGCCTGGACAGCGGCTCGCGCCTGGAGCCGCAGGAATTCATCGCCGCGCTTGATCGCGCCGGCGGCCGCGGCGTGTTCGCGCGCTTGTACCGGCGTTATGCGGCGATGACCGAATTTCCGTCGCAGGACGCGCCGTATCGCGCCCTGGGCATCAGCGAAAGCGACAAGGACACGCTGCGTTTTTCCGACGACGATGCCGACGCGGTGCGCCTGCGCCGGGCGATCATGGGCGCGCGACCAGCGGATACTGCGCCAGCGAAAAGCGAGTAAGCGCTTCGCCGCTGCTTTTGTGGGAGGGACTGAGCCTCTCCCACAAAAGAACCCGAAGCGTCCCGCTGTCAGTGCGCCTTGGCCGACGCCTTGTGCGGGCCGCTCATCAGCTTGTCGGTCATCGCGATGCCCAGCGCCGAGACGATGAACAGGAAGTGGATGATGGACTGCCACATCACGCCTTCGGAGGTCACCTCGCTGCAGCGCGCCAGCTTGGCCGTTTCGGCGACGCTGTTGGCGGCCGTCGCCACGCCGTTGGCGGTCATCGCGGCGATGGCGCGCGCGGCTTCATAAGCCTCCGGCGTGCCGCACAGCGGCAGGCCCAGGTTGCCGGCGCCGATGAAGGTCTTGAGCAGATGGATCGAAGAGATGCCGATGATCGCCATCGCCAGCTTGACCTTGAGCACGCTGGCGTTGACGTGGCTCAGCCACTCGGGCTGGTCCGGATGCCCTTCCAGGCGCATGCGCGAGACGAAGGTCTCGTAGCCGCCGACGATGACCATCACCAACAGGTTGGAGATCATCACCACGTCGATCAGGCCCAGCACGATCAGCATGATGCCCTGCTCGGTCAGGGTCGCCGCGTCGTGCACCAGGTGGATCAGTTCCTTGACGAACTGGAACACGTACACGCCCTGGGCGACGATCAGGCCCAGGTACAGCGGCAGCTGCAGCCAGCGCGAGCTGAAGATCAGGGCCGGCAGGGGATTGAGTCGGGTGATCTTGGGATCGGTCATGCGGAACTCGGAACTCGTTGAATGGGAAGGCGATTCCCGCGAGGCGGGGGTCCAAGAGTAGCCGGGCCGGGGCGACATCGCCATGTCGGGGCGCGGCGCGGATTCAGTTAATGCGCGCGCGGTCGCCGCTTTCGCCGCCAGTCCGCCCCGCCGCGAGCCCGCTTCGCCAGCGCGCGCGGCTTCCTGCGGCACACGCCATTCCATCGGTACGGCCCAGGCGCGCGCGGGGCCGTGCTTACACTGCCGGCTTTCCCCTGCCGAGTCCTCAGCCCATGATCGACCTGCACTATTGGCCCACGCCGAACGGCCACAAGATCACTTTGTTCCTGGAAGAAGCCGTCCAGGCCGGCGCCGCGCTGGCGTATTCGATCAAGCCGGTGGATATCGGCGCGGGCGATCAGTTCAAGCCCGATTTCCTCGCGATCTCGCCCAACAACCGCATGCCGGCGATCGTGGACCATGCGCCGGCGGACGGCGGCGCGCCCGTCAGCGTGTTCGAGTCCGGCGCGATCTTGCAGTATCTGGCGGAAAAGACCGGCCTGTTTGTGCCGGCCGACCTGCGCGGCCGGGTCGCGGTCGACGAATGGCTGTTCTGGCAGGTCGGCGGCTACGGCCCGATGCTGGGCCAGAACCACCACTTCAACCGCTACGCCCCGGAAAAGGTGCCCTACGCGATCGACCGCTATCAGCGCGAGACCGAGCGCCTGTACGGCGTGCTCGACCGGCGCCTGGCCGGGCGCGACTTCATCGCGGCCGATACACTCAGCATCGCCGATTTCGCCTGCTACCCCTGGACCCGCGAACACGAATGGCACCACGTCGATCTGGCCGCCCATCCGAACGTGCAGCGCTGGCACGATGCGCTGAGCGCGCGCCCGGCCTTCCAGCGCAGCTACGAAATAGGCAAGGTATACCGCGCCGACAAGACCATGACCGACGAGATGCGCCGCAATCTGTTCGGTACGCCGGCGCCTCGACCCTGATCCAGCACCCGCCGCCGGACCGCGTTCCGGCGGCAGCAACGGACCCATCGCCCGCATGAATCATTCCCGCCGTCTCGCCGTTTGCCTGCTCGCCATGACGCTGACCGCCACTTCCGCCCTCGCCGCTTCCTCCTCCGCCACAGCGGCCGCGCCGGCCGCCGGCAAGCTGACCCTGGACGCTCTGACCGGCGACGCGCCGCTGTCGGGGCCGAGCCTGGTCAAGCCCAAGATCGCGCCGGACGGCAGCCGGGTCGGCTTCCTGCGCGGCAAGCAGCGCGACCGCAATCGCCTGGACCTGTGGGCCTACGACATCGCCAGCGGCAAGACCACGCTGCTGGTCGATTCCGACGACGTGCTGCCGGGCGCGGAAGTGCTCAGCGACGCGGAGAAGGCGCGGCGCGAGCGCCAACGCATCGCCGCGCTGTCGGGCATCGTCGATTACCAGTGGTCGCCCGACGGCAAACGCCTGCTGTTCCCGCTCGGCGGCGAGCTGTACCTGTACGACCTGCAGAAAACCGGCAAGGCCGCGGTGCGCAAGCTCACTCACGGCGAAGGCTTCGCCACCGATCCCAAGCTCTCGCCCGAAGGCGGCTTCGTCAGCTTCGTGCGCGACCGCAATCTGTGGGTGATCGACCTGGCCGACGGCAAGGCCACGCAGTTGACCCGCGACGGCAGCGACACCATCGGCAATGGCGTGGCCGAATTCGTCGCCGACGAGGAGATGGACCGCCACACCGGCTACTGGTGGGCGCCGGACGATTCGGCGATCGCCTTCGCCCGCATCGACGAAACGCCGGTGCCGGTGCAAAAGCGCTACGAGGTCTATCCCGATCGCACCGACGTGGTCCAGCAGCGCTATCCGGCAGCTGGCGATCCGAACGTGCGCGTGTCGCTGCATGTAGTCAGTTTGAACGTCGAGGGCGACGTCGAATTGAACGGTCGCTTGCAACGCGCCCAGCTTTATTTGGTCAAGGACATCGACCTGGGCAAGGAACAGGACATCTACCTCGCCCGCGTCGATTGGCGCGACCCGAAGCATCTGACGTTCCAGCGCCAATCGCGCGACCAACACGTGCTGGAACTGATCGAAGCCGATCTGGACGGCGACAAGCAACGCGTGCTCGCCACCGAGCGCTCCCAGACCTGGGTCCCGCTGCACAACGACCTGCACTTCCTCAAGGACGGCCGCATCCTGTGGAGCAGCGAGCGCAGCGGTTTCGAGCATCTGTACCTGCTGTCGGCCGACGGCCGCAAAGCCACGCCGCTGACCTCGGGCGAATGGCCGGTGGACAGCGTGCTCGCGGTCGATGAAGACGCCGGTCAGGTGTATTTCGCCGCCGGCAAGGACACCCCGACCGACGCGCAGGTGTATCGCGTGCCGCTCGCCGGCGGCGCGATCGAACGCCTGTCCAAGACCGACGGCATGCACGCGGCCAGCTTCGCCAAGAACGCCAGCGTCTACGTCGATGCTTGGTCGAATCCGCAGACGCCGCCGCAGTTGGAGTTGTTCCGCAACGACGGCAGCCGCATCGCCGCGCTGGTCGAAAACGATCTGGCCGATCCCAAGCATCCCTACGCGCCGTACCTGCAGGCGCAGCGCCCGATCGAGTTCGGCACGATCAAGGCCGCCGACGGCAAGACCACCCTGCACTACAGCCTGATCAAGCCCAGCGACTTCGACCCGGACAAGCGCTACCCGGTGGTGGTGAACGTCTACGGCGGCCCGGCCTCGCAGACGGTGAAGCGGGCGTGGGCACCGGACTTCAATCAGTATCTGGCCCAGCGCGGCTACGTGGTGTTCTCCATCGACAACCGCGGCACGCCGCGTCGCGGCGCGGCCTTCGGCGGCGCGCTGTATCGCAAGCAGGGCACGGTTGAGGTTGAAGATCAGCTTAAAGGCGTTGAATGGTTGAAGTCGCATTCTTGGGTTGACGGCAGGCGCATCGGCGTCTTCGGTTGGTCGAACGGCGGCTACATGACCTTGATGCTGCTGGCCAAGGCCAGCGACCAGTACGCCTGCGGCGTCGCCGGCGCGCCGGTCACCGACTGGGGTCTGTACGACAGCCACTACACCGAACGCTACATGGGCCTGCCGAAAACCAATCCCGACGGTTATCGCGAAGGCCGCGTGCTCGAACACCTGGACGGGCTGAAGTCGAAGCTTCTGCTGATCCACGGCATGGCCGACGACAACGTGCTGTTCACCAATTCCACCGTGCTGATGAGCGCCCTGCAGCAGCGCGGCCAGCCGTTCGAACTGATGACCTACCCGGGCGCCAAGCACGGCCTGCGCGGCCGCGACAATCTGCACCGTCTGCGCCTGACCGAGGATTTCTTCGAGCGCTGCCTGAAGCACTGACGCGCGAACCATCCCATCCCGGCGAAAGGAAGCCACTGCGATGAACAGCGAATACAGCAAGCCCTGGGTGCAGCGCCATTGGATTTTGCTGCTGGTGTTGGCCGCCGGCGTGATGACGGCGCTGATGATCGGCCTGGGCGTGATCACCGTGTACTCGCTGATGACGGCGCTGAAAGGCTCGCCGGTCTACATCGAAGCGATGGACAAGGCCCGCGCCAGCACCGAGCTGGCCGCGGCGCTGGGCCGGCCGATCGAGGAACCGCAGTGGATGGTCGGCGCCAGCCGGCAACAGGAAGGCGAGGGCCATGCCTTCTTCGTCATCCCCGTGCACGGCCCCAAGGGCAAGGCCGACGTGCATGTCGACGCCGACCTGCACGACGGCGTGTGGACGTTTAGAACCCTGCGCGCCAAGCCCGAGCACAGCAACCGATTCATCGATCTGCGCGAAGCCGACCCGGCCGCGCGCTGAGCCGCCGCGGGCGGCGTGTGCCCGCCTGCGCATGACCTTCGGGGCTTGGCCGGCGCGCGCGCCGGGCCGATGCTGGCCGCTTCAGTCCATCGGGTCATCGCACATGAAGCCGCTCGTTCTCGCCGTCGCCCTGGCGCTGTCAGCGCCCGCCCTGCTCGCCTACGCGCCCGCCGCGGCCGCGCAAACCGCTCCCGCCGCCAAGCCCGCCGCCGCCAAGGCGGTGCCGGCCTGGGTCGCCAAGAGCGACGAATACACCCGCATCCTGATCAAGGCGCAGGCCGACTTCGCGCCGGAAGGCTTCTCCTTCTTCGGCATTCCCGGCTACGACGACAAGGTCACCGACCTCAAGCCCGAAGTCGGTCAGCGCTTCCGCGCGGCGATGGCGAAGGCCAAGACCGAACTGCAGGACAAGCTGGCGAGCGAGCGCGACGCCGACGTACGCCAGGATCTGCAGATCCTGATCGGCTCGATCGACAACACCGTCGAAGGCAGCGAGCTCAACGAGAAACTGATGCTGCCGTGGTTCGATGCGCCGCAGACGGTGTTCTCCGGCCTCAACGGCCTGCTCTCGGACCAGACCCCGCCCGAACGCCGCGCGCTGGCGCTGGCGCGTCTGCAGGCTTATGTCGGCCAGGCCCCGGGCAGCACGCCGCTGACCCAGCTCGCGCGCGAGCGCTACGAAGAACGCCTTAGCGATCGCGCCCTGCTGCAGCCGACCAAACTGGAAGTGGAGCAGGCGCTGGCGAACGTCGGCACCTACGTCGAAGGCATCCGCAAGCTGTTCAAGAAGTACGACATCCAGGGCGCCGAGCCGGCGCTCAAGGCGATGCAGACCCAGCTGACCGATTACGGCAAGTGGACCCGCGCCAAGGTCCTGCCCAAGGCGCGCACCGATGCGCGCCTGCCGCCCGAGTTGTATGCCTATCAGCTCAAGCAGTTCGGCATCGACGTCGATCCGCAGCTGCTGATCCGCCGCGCCCAGGTCGAGTTCATGGAAACCCGCGCGGCGATGCGCCAGCTGGCGCCGCAGGTCGCGCAGGCAAAGGGCCTGAAGGTCGCCGATCCGCACGACTACGTCGCGGTGATCCGCGCGCTCAAGCGCGACACCATCGCCAACGATCAGCTCGAATCGCGCTATCGCAAGGTCATCGACGCGATCGATCCGATCATCCGCGCCGAGCGCATCGTCGACGTGCCGCAGCGGCCGCTGGTGATGCGCCTGGGCAGCGACGCCGAATCGGCGGCGCAGCCGGCGCCGCACTTCCTGCCGGCGCCGCTGGTCGGCAACACCGGGCAGCAGGGCCAGTTCGTGCTGCCGGTGGCGGTGCCCAACGCCGGCGGCAAGGCCCTGCACTACGACGACTTCAACTACGAATCGGCGGCGTGGACGCTGTCGGCGCACGAGGGCCGTCCGGGCCACGAACTGCAGTTCACCGCCATGGTCGAGCGCGGCATCTCGCTGGCGCGCTCGATGTTCGCCTTCAACTCGGTCAACGTCGAAGGCTGGGCGCTGTACGCCGAAGCCGAGATGGTTCCCTACGAGCCACTGGACGGTCAGCTGATCGCGCTGCAGTTCCGCCTGTTGCGCGCGGCGCGGGCGATCCTCGATCCGATGCTCAATCTCGGCCTCACCGACCGCGCCAGCGCCGGCAAGGTGCTGACCGAGCAGGTCGGTTTCTCCGAGGCGATGACCAAGCAGGAACTGGACCGCTACATGTTCAACGCGCCGGGTCAGGCCGGCAGCTATTTCTACGGCTACAGCCGCATCCTGGAGCTGCGCATGGACACCGAGCTGGCGCTGGGCGATCGCTTCGACCGCCTGAGCTTCAACAACTTCCTGCTCGACCAGGGCCTGCTGCCGCCGGCGCTGCTGGGCAAGGCGGTGCGCGAGGATTACGTGCCCAAGCTCAAGGGCGCGGAAAAGGGCAAAGGCAAAGGCAAGAGCAAGTCCAAGAGCAAGAACAAGTAACCGCGCGCCGCGTTATCCGGTTCGCGCAACGACAAGGCCGCGGCGATTGCCGCGGCCTTGTCGTTTGCGATCGGCAGCGACGCCCGGCTTCAGTCCGGCGGCAGCACCGTCACCCGCTCCGCCGCCGTCCGCGCCTGCGTGGCGCCGCCGTACATCAACTCGACCTGCGCCGGCGCGGCCAGATAGTCGCCGGCGTTGCCGGCGCGGGCGAAGTAACGCACCTCGTGGCGGCCGGCCGGCAGTTCTTCGGCATAGAACCGCGGTTTGCGCGGGTCCAGCTTGCGTGTACGGAACCACCAACTGCCGGTGTCGGAGACCTTGCTCAGGTCCAGCCCGCCGACGCCGGACAGACTCAGGTCGGTCGGGAACAGGCCGCCGGGCGCGTTGTCGGTGATGGCGACGAAATGGCGTTCGGCGCCGTTGCTCACGATCAGGGTGATGCGCACCCAGTCGTTCTCGCGCAGCTTCGCTCCCGTCAGCGGCTTCCATTCGCCATCGCGCAACACCTCGAAGCGGCGCTCGACCGCGAGCCCGGCGGCGTTGGCCACGGCGTGGTTCGCGTCCTCGACATAGTCCAGCGTGGCCACGAAGCTCAGCGGCGTGTCGCCCTGGGTCTTCCTCGCCAGCTGCAAGGCGCGGGCCTGGGCCGCCGGGGCTTTCCACTCGCCGCGCGCCTCGCCCGGCGCCAATTCGAGCAGCGCGCGCTGCTCGCCGAACGCGACCGACGCCGACGCCGATCGACGCGCGTCGGCGCGTACGTCGTCGTTGAGCGCCCACACGCAGTAGGCGCCGGCCTGGGTATCGATCGCGCCGCTGCCGCCGGCGTACAGATCGCTGAGGCCGGAGATCAGGCTGAGGCGCAGTTCGCTGTCGCCCAGCCTGGGATAGTCGCGCAGCAGACCGATCACTGCGCACTGCTCGCGCAGGTCCGAGCTCATCCAGCGATCCAGACGGACGTCCGCGTCGAACGCCCGCGCTGCGCCATTGCGCCTGGTCTGCGCGACCACGCGCGCCAGCGCCGCGGCGGCGGACGCGTGCCTGGCACGCGCCAGCGCGCGAGTCAGTTCAATCTGCGCTGGTAACTGCAAACGCGACCAGTGCGACCACAGGCGATCGAGCTTGTCCGACGACGGTTCGTCCTCGGCGCCGACCGCGATCGCGGCCTGATTGATCGCGACCTGATCGCCGGCGACCTGCGCCTGCGGATCGAGCGCGGCCGGTGCCTGTTGGTCGCCGACGAAATCCTCCGCCGCTTCGAGCACATGGCCCTGCACCGGATAACCGAGCTGCTTCAACAGCCGCAGCGCGCGCAGGCTGTACGCGGTCAGCGCCACTTCGGGTGTTTCCGTCAGGTCGTAGCGCCGATAGGCCTCGTACTGCTCCGGCGCGCGGGTGAAGTAACGGAAATCGCCGGCTTCGTTCTGGAACACGGCCGCGTTCTCCACAGCCTCGCGCACTGCGGCGCGCGCATCGTCCTGCGGCCACGGCGAGCTGGGGCCGCGTTGCAACGACAGCGCCGCGACCAGGCCGCGGCTGAGAATCTGCTCCCAGCAGCGATGCGGATACGCGTGCAGATCCTCGGTCCAGCGATCGACCAAGGCTGCGCTGCCGCGCAACAGGCTCACCTGCAACTGCGGCTGCATCGCGCCGGCCGGAAGCTCGGGCAGCGCCAGCGACAGCGGCTGCGCGCCCAGCCAACCGGCCTGGCTGAGACGCCCGGCGATCAAGGGCGTGGCGATTTCGATCGGCGCGGCGACCGCGTCGCGTTCGCCGCCGGCCTCGACGCTGGCGGTGGCGAGCAAGGCACCGACTTGTCGTGGCGCGATCTCCACCGCGAAGCTGCCCTGCCCCTGCGGCGCCAGCTGCAGCGTGTCCCGCGACTGCGCCAGCGCCTCGCCTTCGCCCGTTGCATCGGTCACGCGCAGTTGCGTAGCGACCTGCGCCGCGCTGTCGCCGCTGTGGCGCGCGTTCGCGGCCAGACGCGAACGGTCGCCCGGATACAACCGCACCGGCGTCTGCAGGCGCGCTTCCAGCGGCAGTCCGACGTCCAGCGTGGTTTCGGTCAAGGTGAAGTCGTCGTCGGCGTCGTTGCTCCAGGCCACCGCGCGCCAACGGGTCAGATTGTCGGGCAGGGTCAGTTCGATCTCGCGGCTTTCGCCGGGCGCCAAGCGCAGTTGCGGCAGCCAGTGCACGGTGTCGACGAAGCGGGTGCGCACGCGCGCGGCCGCGCTCACCATCGCCGCGGCATCGGTCGTCTGCTCGCGTGGCCGCACTCCCTCGACCTTGCCGCTGCCGGCCCGGAGCGCTTGCTTGAGTCCAATGCGCGAACCGGTGACTTGGATGCTATCCAGCACAGTCGAAGCGTAGTCGCCATCGCGATCCGACGGAGCTATCGCCCCTGTGCCGCTGCCGACTTCGGCCGCCGGGGCTACATACGAATAAGAATAGCCGCCGCCCCGGCCTCGACTGGGCTTCGGCGATTCCACCGGTTTCGATGCCTGGCGATAGTCGCCGATCGCGACGACGCTGCAGGACGGGCATCGATCCAGATGATCGCTTTCGGGATCCGCCGGCGACGCCGCGGCGTCGGCGATATCGGCGTCGGCGTCGGCGTCGGCGATATAGGCGGCAAGCGCGTTGGCCTCGGCGGAGGCTTTCTGCTTGGACGGGTCCTGCGAATCCTCGTCAGCGGCGAAGTCGAACGGCGTGCCGCTCGGCATCGCCTTGTCCAGCTCGAACATCACCCCCGGCCATGACGGCTTGCTTGTCTTCGCGTCCGAGCGCGCCAGCGCCAGCTTCCAGGCACCGCCGTCGAATCGCGTGAACGACTGGCTGCTCAACGAAGTGTAGTGACTCTTGAGCCCGCCGAGCCAGTTGGCGTTGGCCGGGTCGAACTCTTCCCAATTCTCGCCGGCCAGGCTACGCAGCGCATCGTCCATCACGCTGATGGCGACCTCGCGCGGCTGCGCGCTGTCGTTGCGCACGCGTAGCCGCACCCGCTCGCCCGGCCGCGCGGCGGCGCTGGCGAACGACAGCGACAACGGCGCCGGCGCCGGCAGCGGCGGCGCCACCAGACTCAAGTCGGCGCTGCCGCGCCGCGGCGGCGTGCGCAATCCGTGTTCATCGATTTTCGACGGCACCGCCTCGCGCACGTACGCGAGCAAGCTGTAGCTGTGCGAGCGCGTCTGCGGCACGACGATGCGATAACGCTGTTCCTGGCCCTCGACCGTCTCGACCCGCTCGCCCATCAGATGGCGGCCGTCCTCGAACACGAACAGCACCTGCGCCTTGGCATAGGGCTGGCGCAGCAGCACCTCGACGCTGCGATCCTGCGCGCTGGCGGCGCGGATCAACTCCAGCGCCGGCTCGCCGGCCTTGGCGTTGTCGTCGCCGTAGTCGCTGCCGACCCACACGTAGCGCGACAGCTCGGCCGGCGCGGCCTCGCCGCTGCGCGCGGTGATCCGGTAGCGCCCGGTTTTCTCGCGCGGGAAATCGCAGGCCGCCGGCTGCTGCGCGCGCAGGCTGCAGCGGTGCAACACCGGCGCTTTCGCGTCGTCCTCGCGTTGGTCGTAACCGCGCAACCAGCGCACTTCGATCTCGACCGGCGCATCCGGGACGGCGATGCCGTTGTCGTCGATCACCACCGCCTCCAGGCGGACCGGCGAACGCGCCGAGAACCAGGACGGATCGCTGCGCAGGCCGACAAAACGCCGATAGCGGCTGTAACGCGCTGGCGCGGCATTGGAGGCGGTACCTTCGCGATCGGCCAGCCGCACTTCGCCGACCACCTGGATGCGGCCGAACGCCGGCAGCGAGGATTTTCCGTCGCTGGGCCGGTCGTCGAACCGCGTCTTCAGCTCGCCGTGCGCGCGGCCCTGCGCATCGGTGCGCAGCCTGAGCTCCTTCGCGCCGATCAGCGCATGCGAGCCGTGCCCGCCCACGTCGATGAAGCTGTAATCGGCGAATCGCGGATACGCCTCTTGCAACCGCAGCGGCGACAGTATCGCGGTCACCCGCTCCACGCCGATGTCCACCGCCGCGCCGCCGGAGTAGTAACCGGCCTGGAGATCGAAGGCAAAGCGATCGCCGTCGTGCAAGACCCGATCCTCGGTCCTGGCCTGCGCCCACAGGTCCTGGGCGCGGTAGCTGCCGACGAAGAAGCACACGCCCTGCGCGCTGTAAACTGCATCGTCGTGGATGCAATAACGGCCGTCGGTGAGTTGCGAAGGCAGACCGCGCTCGGCGCTCAGCGAACCGCCCGCATCGAAACGTTCCGACCAGGTCAGGATGGCTTCTTCCTCATCCTCGCGGCTCAGGCTCAGTTCGATGTTTTCGCTGGCGGCCGGACGCAGCAGCCGCTCGCCGACGATTTGCCGCAGCCAGAGTCTGTAGCGCACGGTTTCGCCGGCACGGTACAGCGGTTTATCCGCCACGCCCCAGATCTGCGTCGCGTCATTGCGCTGCAGAGCCTGCAGCGAGAACCATCGCTCGGCCGGCAGCACGGCGCGACGCACGGCCGCGCCCTGGCCCTGGGTGGCGCGCAGAATCAGGCGCTGATCGCTGGCTTTTGCGCTCTCGCGCAAAGCCGCCGGCAGTTCCAGCCGCGCCAAGCCGTTGCCATCGGTGCGGCCGCGCGCGATCCGCGCCGGCACGCCGCCGTTGACCTGCAACAGCAGTTCGACTTCGGCCCCGGCGATCGCGCCGCCATCGTCCCAAGCCTGCGCCCACACCAGCACCTCGCCCGCGGTCGCCGTCGCGAACAGATCGAAAGCCGGCGCGCTGGCTTCGACCAGGGCGTTGGGATGCGCACCGTTCGCGACGGCGTCATTGGCGTACCACCCGACCCAACCGCCGCGCGCCAGCACCGCCTCGGCGCTCGGCGACGGCAGCCGCTCGGGTTCGGCATGGCGCCGGGCCGGGCCGGCCTGCAGGCCCTGCAGCCACTTGCCGTCGAGTCCGCGCAACGGCCACGAGCCCGCCTGCGCGTTGACGGTCTGCAGCAGGAGCGGCGGCTTGCGTCCGTCGGCGATCAGCGCGCGTGCATGCGGCCCACGCAGCATCGACCGATAGTCCAGCGTGTTCACGCTCAGGGTCAGCGGCTGGATCGGATCGCCGCGCTGCGAACGCAGCCCCTCCAGGCGCATATCGAACCGGCTGCGCGCGGCGTCGCGGCCGAAGGAGATCGCTTCGCCGGCTTCGCGCGCGATCCTGGATCCGTAGCCTTCATTCCACGAGCGCCGCGTGTACAGCGTCACGCCCTTCGGCCAGGACGCGATCCAGGCCTGGCGCGAGGCTTCGCTGAGCGGCTGCGAGAACACCAGCTGCACGGCTTCGTCGGGCATGCATTGCAAGTCGATACGGCCGTCCACCGGCGTGCGGCCGGGCGCGCTGTGCGGTTGCGCGCAGGCTGCGCCGATCACCCGGAACGGCTCGTTGACCAACGCACGCTGCAAGACCGCGTTCTGCACGCCGGGCAACGGACCCGCGCTGCTGCGCAGGCCGGGCACGATCGACAGCTCCAGGCGCGTTTGCGGCGCGATCTTCGCCGGCAATTCCAATCGATAGCTATCGCCGTCGTCATCGATCGGCTTGAGCCGCACCGGCGCGGGCTGGCCGCCGATGTCCAGGCGCAATACGCGGGCCAGGTCGTTCATGCGTATTTTCTGCCGGACGAACAGGCTGATCACCGGCTGCCCGTCTTCCCACACCATCGTGCTGTTCACGCTGGGGCGATCGGTGCTCACGCTGAGCGTTTGCGCGGGCAAGACGGCGCCTTGCTGGGTGAGCAGTCCGTCCGCGATCTGGATGCGGTACTCGGTGGCGTCCGCGGGCTCGGCGGCGCCGAAGGTGCAGAACATCGAGGTATCGCCCTGCCAGTGGCATTGCATCGCCGCGGCGTCGCCGATCGACGGGGCCAGTCGCACGCTGCCGGGCTCGACGCGGTTGCCCCATATCCGCATGGGCTCGGCGAAGGTGAGCGTGAGTTCGCTGTTGTCGAAGCGGGCGCCGACGGTCGGCGCGGCGGCGGTTGCCGGCGGCGGCGGCGCCGCAGTCGCGCATCCCTGCCAGAACATCGTCGCGACGACGAGGGCGCGCAGCCAGCCCAGGCGCGCGCTTAAAGGCTTCATCCGCATGGTTCCATCCATCCCCGGTCCGTTGCCGGGCATAGTGCGCCGGCCGACGCGGCGCTGCCAAGCGCCGCATCGATTCACCGCCGCAAGGACAGACTCAGTACACCAGCGACCACTGCATCGTTTTCAGCGCGAACACCAGCCACACCACCGCGATGCAGGCCACGGCGATCGCCACCGCGCAAGCGCGGCGCAGCCGCCGCACCGGCATGCTCCAGGCGGCGCGCAGGTTGAGCGCGGCAATCACCGCGGTGGCGATGCTCAACAGGCCCAGCAGTTGCGCGATCCGGATCAGCGGGTCGAGGCTGCCGTCCAGCGAGCGCACCGATACTTCCGCGCGGCTCAATATCCAGACCCACAACAGCGCCAGCAGCACGTTGCCGCTCAGGCCGATGAAGGTGAGCAGGCGCAGATCGCGTTCGCGGCTGTCCAGCAGCAGCGGGCGCTGGGTGCGATGGCGCACCAGCGCGGCGACCGGCCACAGCGCCAGCGCCAGCACATGCACGATCGCTGCCAGGTACAGCAGCGGCACGATCCACCCCGGCGAGCGCCACGCCGGCACCGGCTGCAGCCACATCGCCGCGGGCACGTCGTCGCTGCTGACCGCGATCACTTCGTTGTCGATCACCTTGGCGGCGAGGCGGCTGTCGCCATCGACTTCGCGCCACAGGTACGGGCCGATCTCGCGCCAGCGCTTGACCCGCCCGTCGGGCTTGCGCAGCGACGACACCGATACGGTCTCGTCGCTGTTCAACTCGATGACGGAGGTGGCGAACAAGCGCCCGATGGCGAGGAAATTGCCCGAAGACTGTCGGCTGCTTTCGTAGCGCCCTTCGATCTGGCGGCCGTGCAGGTACGCGGTGACCAGGGTCGGCGGCGGCGGTTCGCGCGCGGGGTAGTAACGCCGCAGCAAGCCGTCGATCAGATCGCGATGCAGGGCACGCCCGGCGCGCGCCGGTCCGGAGGCCGACACGAACACGCCCAGCTTGTGTTCGGGCAGCAGCACCAGATCGCTCTGGAAGGCTTCGGTCGCGCCGCCGTGGCCGAGGGTGATCGGGCCGTAGCTGTCGTGACGGAAGAAACCCAAGGTCATCGCATCCAGTCCGGGGATCGGACGCACCAGCGTGTTCTGCATCGCCTGCGCGGTGTAGGTCTGCAGGATCGTGTCGTTGCGGTAACGCCCCTGATCGAGGTGGGCGATCATGAAACGCGCCATGTCCTCGCCGGTGGTCGACAGACTGCCGGCCGGCGCGGCGTTGACCAGTTCGAACGGAATCGGCGGCGCGCCGGGCGCGACATAGCTTTTCGCCATGTCCGCGGCCAGGCCCTTGGGCAAGGGTTGGCGGAAGCTGGAATGACGCATGCCCAGCGGCGCGAAGATGTGTTCTTCGATGTAATCGTCGAACGGCTCGCGGGCGACGCGCTGGACGATGTAGCCGGCCAGCGCCACGCCGTAGTTGGAGTAACCCGGCACTTGTCCGGGCGGATAGATGCGCTGCGGCTGCACCGCCTTCACGTAGTCGCCCAGCGCCATCAGCTGCGAGGGTTGCGCGGCGAACAGGTGCTTGCTCGATTCCTCGAAACCGGCGCTGTGCGTCATCAGATGGCGCAGCGTGATCGCCTGGCCGTACTCGTCGCGGATGCGGAAATCCAGATAGGTGTTGATGTCGGCATCGAGGTCGAGCTTGCCGCGTTCGACCAATTGCATCACCGCGGTCCAGGTGAACAGCTTGGAGATCGAGCCCGGCCGCACCAGGGTGCGCGCGGCGTTCATCGGCTTGCCCTGTTCGCGGTCGGCGTAGCCGTAGCCCTTCGCCAGCAGCACCTGTCCGTCCTTGACCAACACCACCACCGCGCCGGTCAGGCCGCCGCGCGCCAGCGCCGTGGGCACCAGGCCGTCGATGTAGGCCTCCGCGTCCGGCGAACTGACCGGCGGAGTCGGCGCGGGCCCGGTCGGGGCCACCAGGATTTCGCCCAGGCCGGTGTCGCCCGGTTCCATCGGCAGCGGCGCGATGGGCGCCGACGCGACCGGCGGCGGCGCCGGCAGCGGCCGCAGTTCGATCGGCGCGGCCTCGGGTGCGGGCGCGGCCAGCGGATCTTTCGGCGCGGTTTCGCCGGCGCCGTCGGTGATCGGCGAGGCCCGTTTCACCACGCCGCCGGCCAGCGGCGCGATGTAGGGCGCAGCGCCGGGCGCGGTCGTGGCGGGACGGCTCGCCGGTGCCGGACGCGGCGGCGGCACGGCGGCCGGCGACAAGTTGACCGGCGGCGCGGTGCTGCTGAGCGGTCTGGCGTTCGGCGGCAACGACGCGGCGGGACGCGGGGCGCTGCGTGCGGCCGGCGGTGCCTGGGTAGCGGCGGCGCTGGCGGCCGGCTTCGGCGCGGCGGGTTGCGGCGCCGGCACGGTGGCCGGCGACAAATTGACCGGCGGCGCGGCGCGGCTGAGCGGTCTCGCATTCGGCGGCAACGAGGCGGCAGGGCGCGGGGCCGAAGTGCTGCGCACGGTCGGCGACGCCTGGGTCGCGGCGGCGCTGGCGGCCGGCCTGGGTGCGGCCGGCTTAGATGCGGCAGGTTGCGGCGCCGGCACGGCGGCCGGCGACAAGTTGACCGGCGGCGCGGCGCTGCTCAGCGGCCTCGCGTTCGGCGGCAACGAGGCGGCAGGGCGCTGGGCCGAAGTGCCGCGCACGGTCGGTGGTGCGTAGGTCGCGGCGGCGCTGCCGGCCGGCTTGGCCGCCGCGGGTTGCGGCGCGGACGCGGCCGGCGGCGATGAGCGAACCGGCGGCGCGGTGGGGGCGAGCGGCTTCGGCTCCGACTGCGACGGCGCGAGCGTGGCGGTGGGACGCGGGGCCGGAGCGCTGCGGGCGGCCGGCGGCACGGCGATCGGCTTGGCTGCGGCCGGCGCCGGCACCGGTTGCGGCGTAACCGTTGCCGCCGGCGTGGCGCCGCCCTGCGGACGGGTCACCAATGGCGTGGCGGCGGCGCGTGCGATCGCCTCGGCCGGCGATTCGCGTTCCGGCGGCGGCGGCGGGCGTACCGGCAGGCCGCCGGGCGCGGGTTTCTGCGCGGCGGCGGGAGCCGTCGTGGCCGTGGATTTCGGCGCGGCGGCGGGTGCGGCCGGAGCGATCGGTTTCGGCGCCGCGACGGGGACAGCCGGAGCGATCGGTTTCGCTGCGGTGCCGGCCGCGGCGGGAGCGGCGGGCCTGGGCGCGGCAGGTTTCGGTTCGACCGGTTTCGGCTCGACCGGTTTCGGCTCGACCGGTTTCGGTTCGACCGACGCCGGTTCGGTCGATTTCGGCGCAGCCGTTGGCGCGGCCGCGGCGGGCGGCGTCACCACCGGAGCAGACGCGGGCCGCAAGGGCACGGCGGTGGTGGTCGCTGGAAATGCGGGCGGCGGCGTCCGCGCCGGCACGGCGGTAGTGGTGGCGGGAAATACCGGCGGCGGCGTCCACACCGGCACGGCGGTGGGGGTGGCGGGAAACACGGGCGTCGTCGGCCGCGGCGGGACCGGCGAGGTTCGCGACGGCGGCGGAGCCGGCGGGGGCAGGACGTTCTCCGGCGGCGACGGGGCCGGCGCGGCGGCCTGCTCAGGCGGCGCGGATTGCGGCACGGGCGCGGGTTGCGCCTGCGCCGACAGCGTCGCGGTCAACAGCAGGCCCGCTGTCACGCTCGCGCGCCAGGCGCGCATCGAAAGCTTGAACATCATCGTCCCCACCACCCCTGTCGGTCCGGCCGGCGTTGCATCGACGCCGGGATTCGATCGCCACGCGACGCGCCACTGGACGCACCGGCCCGGATCATCGGCCGGCAGTGTACGCGCTCGCCGATGGCCGCAGCCGCGGCGACGCGACGGTTCGCGGCGGCGGACGCAACGCACAT
Organism: Lysobacter gummosus; assembly: GCF_001442805.1. Classification (NCBI taxonomy): domain Bacteria; kingdom Pseudomonadati; phylum Pseudomonadota; class Gammaproteobacteria; order Lysobacterales; family Lysobacteraceae; genus Lysobacter; species Lysobacter gummosus. Next base: position 5,700,269 of record NZ_CP011131.1, read on the forward strand.
GCCTTGCGCGTGCATACGAACGCAGCACAACAGCGGCCGGCGCGGGCACCGCACCGAGCCCGGCGATTCGCTCTCTCGTGTCCGGCTGCGAGAACGCTCACGGCGGTCGCCACCGTCCCGGCCGCCGAGCCGATCCTTCAGCACCCCGGCAAGCCCGGCCCTAACCGCCGCATGGCCATCAGAGCCCCTGTTTTCCAAATTGCCAACTCGATTGCTCAAATCGAATAATGCCTCGCCCCGCTCGCTTGGCAAGGCCAGGATGCCCGCCTAGAGTCGTCGTGAACCCCCTCGGACGACTCCATGCCCGCCAAGCGCAGCAAGATCGTCACCGTCGCCGCGCCCGCCGCCGCTCACAATCCCGGCGTCGCGTTGCGCGCCCTGCGCCGCCAGCGCGGCTGGACCCTGGCCGAAATCGGCGCCCGCACCGGCCTGCCGATCTCGACCTTGTCCAAAATCGAAAACGGCAAGATGTCGCTGAGCTTCGACAAGCTCACCCGCATCGCGCAGGGGCTGGAGGTGGATATCGGCGAGTTGTTCTCCTCGCAGCCGGCGACCGGCAACGACGGCTTCAGCGGCCGACGCAGCATCAGCCGCGCCGGCGAGGGCTACGCGGTGCGCACGGAGAATTACGATCACCTGTATCCGGCCTCGGAACTGCTCAACAAGCGCCTGGTGCCGATCATCGCCGACGTCCACGCGCGCACGCTGGAGGAATTCGGCGAACTCATCCGCCACACCGGCGAGGAATTCGCGATCGTGCTGGAAGGGGCGATCGAACTGCACAGCGAGCTGTACGCGCCGACGCGGCTGGAAGTCGGCGACTCGATCTACTTCGACAGCGCCATGGGCCACGCCTACATCGCCGCAGCGCCCGGGCCATGCCGGGTGCTGGCGGTGTGCTCGGGCAGCGAGTCGCATCTGCGCGAAGTAATGCAACGCCAGAACGGCGCCGAAGCGTCGCGCCCCGGCGGCCTGCGCGGCGCCCGCACCCGACGCCTGTCCGACGATTGAGTCGCGCTTGCCATAAAACTGTGCGCGGTGGACCACCGTGTGCAAGCGCCTTAAGCCCAGCGCGGCGGATTGCGGTCACAAGACCGGCAAACGGCGATCACGACGTGAGATTTTCGTTTCGGGAAAATACTTTCTCGACACCGCCTCGCGGCGCCGAAGCGTTTGCGTTCGCGCTACGGGCGCTGCCACGCTGATAACAGCGGTGACGACACTTACGCACTCACGCCTTGGTATCGCCGGCGCAGCATGAGCGCCGGCGAACCGCGACGAACTAACGCGCTTGCATCGTCGGAGGCGGCAAGCGCTCAGTCGAAATGCGGATGTTGTCGTGCAGAACGATCCGGGTCGTCGGCGCTCTGTTCTCGACGGTGGAGTTAGGGCGGAAGTCGCCCCATTGCACCTTGCCGTTCGGGCCACCGCCCGCCCCCGAGCGCCACGTGACGATGCCGCTCTTGTCCACGACAGTGGCGTAATCGGCTTCACCTGGCAGGCGCACGCCGACCACGTACCGGCCGGTGGCGTCCGCCGCCCAGTTGACGTCGATGCGCACGTCGATCCACTCGTTGTCGTAGTCGCGCAGATCGGCGACTACCGTCTTGCGTCCGACGTTGGGTTGATCGAAATCCAGGTGATTGCCGCGCACGGAGAAATAGCCTTCCGCGGGGCTGCCTTGATCACGCTTGAACTGCCAGATCACATCGCGGATCTGATCGCTGTAGCTGCCGTCCCAGTCCTGCCAGTCGCGCAACGAGAAGCTGAACTGATAGCTGCGGAAGGCAGGAACGGTGGCGTCGTTAGGCGATCCCAGGCTGGTCGAGGATTCCGAACGCAGGCCCGAATATATGTAGGCAGGATCGCCCACTACCGTCTTGTGCGCGACCGCGTAGTTTCCATAACGAACGCGATCGGCCGTGATGGTCGCGGCATCCGCGGCCGAAGCTCCCGGCTTGTAGACTCGCGGGTTGCCGGAATTGATCGTGCCCGTTTCGAAATCGAGATCGAGCAGTAACGACGACGCAACCTCAGCGCCCGCCATCAGCGGCGTCAGCAGCGCGACGATAAGCGCCAAGCGTATCGGACGAACACTCGTTGCTTGCCGGCGGACAGATGACATATGCGCTCTTCCCCTATCGATTTGCACGCAACTATGCGGCGCGAAAACCGGCGCGTCCAGCCGTTTTTCCCGAGAAAAACGCAGGTTACGTACTTCTCGTCCAAGCTGCGCAGTAGTTCGCACAACCATTGCGCAAAAGATCCGCATATTAAGATCCAGCGATCACATCGCAATCGATCGCGATCGTGTTTGCCAGCGACTCGATCGCCGATGACTCGCGGTTGCCGGCGTATCCGCCTGGCATCAACTCAATCGCGACAGCATGCGCTGGTTGCCGATCAGCCGCGCCCAACGCGCGCCGATGTCGCTCATGCCCACGTACGCCGCTTCGCCGGCGATGCGCCACAGCATGCGCGGGCCCAGGCTCAAGCGCGCTTCGGCCGCGCACAGTTCCCAGTCGTAGCCCAGTTGCCGCGCGAACCAGGCGCAGCGCGCGAGGTGATAGCGGCTGCTGAGCAAGGTCACGCGCGAACGCATGCCCTCGCCGAGCAGTGCGCGCGCATTGCGCAGGTTCTGCAGGGTGTCGCGCGATTCCGATTCCAGGCGCAACGGCGCGTCGCCGGCGATGCCGCGCGCGAGCAGGCCGCGGCGCGCGAGTTCGGCTTCGCTGAGCTCGTTGGCCGGACCGCCGCCGAGCAGCACCACGCTGTGCGGCGGCCGATCGCTCCACAACGCCATCGCCCGGTCCAGCCGCGCTTCGAAGTCCGGGTCCATGCGCCCGCCCGGCGCGTGCTTGCCGAACAGCAGCACGCATTCGCCGCGTTCGGGCCGGCACGGCGCGTTGCGGGCGATGCGCAGCACATGGATGAAGTAGCCCACGTACACCAGGCCCGCGCTGAGCACGCACGCGGTCGATGCGACCGCCGCGACATGCAGGATGTCGCGGTCGCCGAACAAAGCGATGCGGTGAGCGATGCGGCTGGTCACGGGAGACGGAACGGAATCGGTCGGCGGGCGGCGATGGCGGTCGCCGGAACGCAGTCAGACTGCGCGCCGGCGGGCAGGTTCCCCGGATGCATCCGGGCGCGGCGGCGCGAATGCATCCGGATCGGATCCGATGAGATCGAGTCTGGACCGCGCCGCGCCGTCGCCGGCCGGGACGGTTCAGTCCTGGCTGGACAATTGCAGGTTGGTGGACAGGTCCGAAGTCAGGTACGCCATCCAGCCCAGATAGTTCTTGTGGATGTACGGCTTGCCGCCCTTGAGCTTGTAGTCCAGGTCGGTGCTGTCCACGTAGGCGAAACGCACTTGCTTGTCGGTGTAGGTAACGCGGATGCGGGCGACGTGGGTGCGCAGGTTCAAGGTCGAATCGATCTGGCCCGGCTGCTCGCCGGTCACTGCCCAACCGCGGCCCAGCAGCGCGCGCTTGATGTCCTTGACCACCTTGGCCGAGTCCATGCCGGCCGGGATGGCGACCGGATCGGGATCGACCAGCGGCGCCGAGCGCGCCTGAACCTGACCGGGAAGCGCCGCGAACGCGGCCACGCACAGCACCGCCAACACCAGTTGCATCAAACGCATGATTTTCCCCTGAGTGATAGGGACCCTCCGTGGATCCCCGTTGGACAAGGCTGCGCCGGGTCTGGCGATGGCGCGCGTCCGCCGCGATCGACCGCGGAGGCCCGCGCGTCCGATGAACCGGCCCGCAGCGCCGGCCATGATACGCGTCACACTGCGGCCGGTCTTGGGGCCCCGGGTGGCTATACTTTCGGCTTATTCCGCACGCAGCGTCGTACCTGTCTAGTGACATCCACCGCTTCGCCGATGCCGCCGCTGACGATCCGCGCCTACACCGCGACCACCGCCCTGGGCCGCGGCCTGGAGGCCCAGGCCCGGGCCCTGCGCGAGCGCCGCAGCGGCCTGCGCCGCAACGATTTCGTCCCGCTGGCGCCGGGCGAGGCGCCGCTGGACTGCTGGATCGGCCGGGTCGAAGGCCTGGAAGACGCGCCGCTGCCGGCCGCACTGTCGCAGTGGGACTGCCGCAACAACCGCCTGGCCTGGCTGAGCCTGCAGCAGGACGGAATCGTCGAGGCGATCGCCGCCGCGGTCGCGCGCCATGGCGCCGAGCGGGTCGCGATCATCGTCGGCACCTCCACCTCCAGCATCGGCGCGACCGAAGCGGCCTACACCCATCTGCACGGCGAGCCGCCGCGGTTCGCCTCCGACCCCGGCCCGCCGGTCCTGCACACGCCGCATTCGCTGGGCGCGTTCGTCGCCGCGGCGACCGGATTGCGCGGCCCCTGCGTCACCGTCGCCACCGCCTGTTCGTCGAGCGCGAAAGTATTCGCCCAGGCCGCGCGCCTGATCGCCGCCGGCGTCGTCGACGCGGCGCTGGTCGGCGGCGTGGACACCTTGTGCGGCAGCGTGCTGTTCGGTTTCAACTCGCTGCAACTGGTGTCGGCCGAGCCGTGCAAGCCCTTCGATGCGCAGCGCGTGGGCCTGTCGCTGGGCGAGGCCGGCGGCTTCGCGGTGCTGGAACGGCGCGACGACGAACACGCGGCGCAAGGACTGGAACTGCGCGGCTACGGCGAATCCAGCGATGCCCACCACATGTCCTCGCCGCATCCGCAGGGCCTGGGCGCGCGTCTGGCGATGGTCGATGCGCTCGCGCGCGCCGGCATCGAGGCGGGCGAGGTCGGTTATCTCAATCTGCACGGCACCGCCACGCCGGCCAACGATCAGGTCGAAGCGCTGGCGATCGCCGGGCTGTTTCCGCCGCACCTGCACGCCAGTTCGACCAAGGGCTGGACCGGCCACACGCTCGGCGCAGCCGGCATCGTCGAGTCGGCCTACGCCCTGCTCGCGCTGGAACGCGGCGAATTGCCGGGCACGCTCAACAGCGTCGAACCCGATCCGGGCAACGGCCCGCAGATCCGCTTCGACAACGCGCAACACTCCATCCGGTACGCGATGAACAATTCCTTCGGCTTCGGCGGCAACAATTGCTCGCTGGTGTTCGCGCGCGCATGAGCGGTTCCAGCGCGCGTCCCGTCCCCGTGTTGAGCGCCGCCGTGGAAGGCATCGGCTATTGGAGCCGCGGCCTGCCCGATTGGTCCGCCGCGCGCGCCTACGCCCTCGGCGATGTTGCACCCGACAGCGAAGCCGCGCCGGCGCGGCCGTCGCCGCAATTGCTGGCCGCCAACGAACGCAGGCGCGCGCCGGAAACCGTCGCGGTCGCGCTGGAAGTGGCGCTGGCCGCCTGCCACGCCGCCGGCCGCGATCCGGCCGCGCTGTCGTCGGTGTTCGCCTCCAGTCACGGCGATATCCAGATCACCGACTACATGTGCGCCACCTTGGCCACCGAACCGCGCACGATCTCGCCGACCCGCTTCCACAACTCGGTGCACAACGCCGCCGCCGGCTACTGGACCATCGGCGCCGGCGCGATGCGCCCGACCACCGCGATCAGCGCGCTGGAAGCCAGCTTCGCCCAGGGCCTGATCGAGGCGCTGACCCAGATCGCGACCGGCGAGGACGCGGTGCTGCTGGTCGGCTACGACGGCGGCGCCTACGGCCCGCTCGCGGAAGTGGCGGACAGCCGGGGCCTGCTCGGCGCGGCGCTGGTGCTGTCGCGCGCGCGCGCCGGCGCGCCGATCCTGCGCGTCTGGCTGGACGATTCGGCGGCCGCGGCGACACCGGGCCGATTGGCCGAGCGCGAGGCCGCCAACGCCAGCGCGCCCATGCTGCCCTTGTTCGAAGCCCTGGCCTGGCGCCATGATCGCGTTGCGTTGCCGGCGGGCGCCGGCCGCAGCCTGCGGATAGAACTGAGCCATGACTGATCCTTCGTCGCCAGGACGCGACCGGGCCCCGCCCGCCCACGTGCCGGCACCCTTGCCCGCCACTGGCGCCGCGCGCGCGCGCCTGGACCGACATAACGTCGTGGTGGTCATCCCCGCGCTCAACGAAGCGCTGCGCATCCGCGAAGTGGTCGAAGGCGCGTTGGCGCAATGCGCGCAGGTGATCGTGATCGACGACGGTTCCGACGACGGCACCGGCGAATGCATCGCCGATCTGCCGGTCACCGTATTGCGCCACCCGCAGCGCCAGGGCAAGGGCGCGAGCCTGCGCGACGGTTTCGCCGAAGCGCAACGGCGCGGCGCGGCGGCGGTGATCACCATGGACGGCGACGGCCAGCATTCGGCCGACGACATCGCGCGCCTGATCGACAGCGCCAACCGCCATCCCGGCCACATCGTGATCGGCGCGCGGTTGCGCAAGCGCGCCTCGCAACCGACCTATCGCCGCCTGGCGAACAATTTCGGCGATTGGGGCGTGGCCTGGGGCACCGGTTACCAGGTCGCCGACAGCCAGAGCGGCCAGCGCCTGTATCCGGCCGAGGTGATCGCGCTGCGCGATGTGCCGGGCGAGGATTTCGTGTTCGAAGCGCAGATCCTGATGTCGGCGGCGCAGCAGCTGGGTACGCGCTGCGTGTCGGTGCCGATCGAATCGCGCTATCACAGCGACGATTCGCAGCAGCAGTTCCGCGCCAGCCACTTCAAGCCGCTGCGCGATTTCACTCGCATCACCTCGCACATCGTCCTGCAGTGCCTGCGTCGCGGCGGCGTGCCCGAGGTCTACCGCAGCATCCGCGCCAACCCGCCGCTGATCGACGATCCGAGCGGGGAGTTCGTCGAAGGCGTGAAGGCGCATGCGAATTTGCGCTGAGAAGCGCCGCGTTCAATCGCCCTTTGAAAACCCCACCGGATGAGTTCTCCCCTTTGAAAAAGGGGGGGCCAGGGGGGATTTGCTTTTGACCGCAAAAGCCAAAAGCCAAAAGCAAAAGCTCAAATCCCCCGCGCCCGCTGCGCAGACGCCGCCCCTTTTCTAAAGGGGGCAACAGCGCACATCGCATCCGCCCGATCACTCCCACGCCGGCAGATTCGGATTCGGCGGCCCTTGCGAAACCGGATCACTCATCTGCATCTGCGCCGAGACGCGCCGCAATCCGTCGCCCTGAGAAAAACCCACCGGACGAGCCCCCCCTTTGAAAAAGGGGGGCCAGGGGGGATTTGCTTTTGACTGTAAAAGCCCAAAGCAAAAGCTCAAATCCCCCGCGCCTACTGCGCAGACGCCGCCCCCTTTTCTAAAGGAGGCAACAGCCCGATCACTCCCGCGGCGGCAAATTCGGATTCGGCGGCCCCTGCGGACCCGGATCGCTCATCGGCGGCGGATTGAGCACATAGATCGCCACGCCGCGCGCGAACTTCTGCCGCGGACTGATGCTGATGCCGACGCCGCCACCGCTGAAATGACGCCCGCCGCCGTAGCTGCCGCCGCCCGCGCCGACGCTGACGCCGGTACCGCCGTAACCGTCTTCGGTGCCCTGGAACAGCACGCCGTTGGCGCCGAGCTTGGCCGCTTCCTCGCGCAGCTTGTTGAGCACCGAATTGGTCTTGTTCTGCTCGCCGTAAGTGAACGCGCCGCTGTTGCTCTGCAACTGGGCGATTTCCTCATAACGGCTCGGCGGCGGCGCGAAATACACCCGCACCTGCGACACCGGCACCGGCGGCCGCGGCTGGCCGGTGATTACGTGCGAGCTGGCGCAGGCGGCCAGCAATAGGGTCAGCGTGGCTAGCAATAGGAGTCTGCGCATGGCGGCGATCCCGGAAACGGACATGGGGCCATGCTACGCCGGCCCGGCCTCGCGCGGGGTGAAGCACGGGCGCCGGAGGCGTCGGGCGGAACCGGCGGTCGTCTTCGGCAGATGAACGCGCGCAGCGGCGCTGCCTGGCGCCCGTACGCGGCACCAAAGGAAAGGCCCGGACGGAGCGCGGGCAGCGATCCGATCCGGGCCTGAGGTCCGCGCAATGTTCCGCGCGTGGAATCGATTTACTTCGCGACGCCGTCTTCAGCGTGCAGCACCAGCTCCTGACGATCGGCCGGCGCCATCTTGTTCCACTTGATCAGGTAGTCGGCCTTCTTCTCGGCGACGCTGGCCTTGTTCTTCTCGTACCACTCGTTCGCTTCGGCATTGATCGCCACGTACTGGCCCGAAGCCATCCACTTGGTGAAATCCGCACTCTGCACGCTGTACTTGGCGTCGGCACGGTTGTGGATCGGCAGCAGCGAGAAGCGCGCCTTCCAAGCGCCCGGACGCGGGCTGATCAGCACGTAGTAGGTCTTGCCGGCATCGACCTTGGCGTCGAGGAAGTCGGCGTTCTCGGCGATGACCATGAAGCGGTGATCGCCCGGCTCGACCTGCACGGCCAGCTTGTTCTTGTTCTGCACCACGCCCAGGAAGCGGGTCTCGCTGTCGGGCGCCTCGTAGACCGAGGACGAAATGGCGCTGCCCACGAACGAGGAACGCAGGAACACCACCAGCGCCTTGCCCGCTTCGGGCTTGGGATTCTGGTCGGCGGCCGGATCCATCTTCACCGACTTGGCGAACGCGACCGGCGAGCACAGCAACGACAACAGCAGCGCGTAGCGCAGCAGTTTGGACATCATGATTTTTCCCCTTGAAGCCGCCGATCCATTCGGCGCGCGGTGCATAGGGTATTCGTTCGCCCGCGCGCTGCACAGCTCGGCTGCGGCCGTGCTCCGGGCGAGTTCGTCGGGCGCATATCTGTCCACGCCCGCCGAACCCCGATTCGCGAACCGCTCAACAGGCGATTCGATCCGGCCGCGATCGGCTCAGCCCATGCCGCCGTTGATCCCGATCACCTGCCCGTTGATGTAGGCCGCATCGTCCGAGCAAAGAAACCCCACCAGCGCCGCCACTTCCTCCGCGCGGCCGGCGCGGCCGGCCGGCACCATCTGCTTGATCGCCTCGGGCGGAAACGCTTCGGCGGCCATGCCGCCTTCGATCACGCCCGGCGCGACCACGTTGACGGTGATGCCGCGGCTGGCCATCTCGCGCGCCAGCGACTTCGACGCGCCGTGCAGCGCGGCCTTGGCCGCGGCGTAATTGGTCTGCCCGCGATTGCCGAGCACCGCCGCCACCGACGAGACGTTGACGATCCGGCCCCAGCGCGTGCGCGCCATCGGCAACAACAGCGGCTGGGTGACGTGGAAGAAGCCGTGCAGCGACACGTCGATCACCCGCGTCCACTGCGCTCGGCTCATGCCGGCCATCGGCGCGTCGTCGTGGATGCCGGCGTTGTTGACCACGCCCTGAATCGGGCCGGCCTGCAGCAGCGCCTGCAACGCGGCCTCGGCGGCGTCGCCGTCGGCGACATCGAAGGCGACCGCCTCGGCCGTGCCGCCGGATTCGCGAATCTGCGCGGCTACCGCTTCGGCGCGATCGAGCCGGCCGTTGGCGTGCACGATCACCTGCCAGCCTTGCGCGGCCAGACGCAGGCAGATCGCGCTGCCCAGATCGCCGCTGCCGCCGGTGACCAGCGCACGGCGCGACGGGGTGGAGGGCTGGGACATGCGGGCGATTCCTCGGACAAAGCCCGATTGTAAGAGCCGGCGGCTGATTCGCGGCGGCACGGCGATCGCGCTGCGCGCGCCGGCAACCGATCGCGGCGATCAGCTCAACCGGATTTCGGTACGTCCGCGCCTGCACGCGTCCCCGCTCCGCCGCCGCGTCGCATCGCATCGCGCGCGGAACGGGGACCGCCCACCCCGCGAGTTCTGCGTCTCGTTCGGGGCCTGGGCCGCAGCGTCCACCGGCGCGGCCGCGCCGCGTTCAGTAGTGGGGTAAATCGTCCGGCGTCGGCGGCCGGTCGCTGCGGCCGTGCAAGCTCGCGATCTGGCGCAGCGATTCGTCGATCGCCTGGCCTTCGCCGTCGCAGGCCAGATGCTGCACGCCGCGCCAGATCGCCCACTCGCGCTCGCCGTCGTCCTCCTCGTCGTCTTCGCCGGCCGCCACCACTACGCACCATTCCAGGGTGCGTTGCGCATACGGTTCGGCGCGCATGGCCGCCCAATGATCGAAATCGATCTCGACCCGGCCGCCGTCCACGGTCGTCTCCAGCCATTGCCCGAACAGCGGCGAGCGCGCGCCGAGCACCTGATGCATGTCGACCCAGCTGTCCTGCGGCATCTCCGCGTCATAGGGCCGGTCGCAGCGTTCGAACCAGGCCAGCTGCGCGCCGCGCCGCTCGCCGACGACGATGCGCAGGCTGAAGCGATTGCCGATGCGGCCGTCCTCGCGATGCGGGCCGTGATCGTGGAAGTGGAATTGCATGGGCATGTCGAATCTCCGCGCCGCATCGGGTCTATCGAGTCAAACGCCTCAACCGCCCGGATGTGAAACGCGCCCGCCAGCGCCGCGGCTAATCCGGCCGCGCCATCACCGCTGCCCGGCCCTGCGCGATCAACTCGCCGGCATGGCGGATTTCGAATTCGTACTGCCAGCTTTCGCCGGTGTCGATGAGCTTGCGCGCTACGCCTTCCAGCGGCCCGAGCAAATCGTCGATACGCGCCAGGTGCAGTTGCACACCGCGCAGCGCCACCAGTACGCCGGGCTTGGCGGTCACGCCGTGCCGAGACGCGAGCAACCCGCCGTGCACCGCCATGGTCTGCGCGCCGTATTCGCACAGATGCACCGCGTGCAGTTGGTCGCCGCTGCGCAGCGGATGCGCCGGATCGCGATGGCCGCGGCTGCGCACAACGATGCGCTCCTCATCCCACTCCACGACCTCTTCCCACAGGCACATCAGGCCCTGGTGTGGAATCAGCGCGGCGATCGCTTCACGCGTGCGCATCGCCGGCCTCCGCCTCGATCATCGCCGTCGGCTCGCGCACGATCAGCAGCGCCAGCACGAAATTGAACACCACGCCCAGCGCGACGGTGGCGCCGATGGCGCGCAACACCGGGATCGACGACAACGCCAGCAGCGCGAACACCATCAGCGTGGTCAGGCTGCAGACGATCACCGCGTGCAAGGTGCGCAGCTGCTCGGCGCGATCGTCGCCGGCGTGATCGAAGAACAAGGCGTAATCCAGGCCCAGGCCGGCGGCCAGGATCAACGACACCAGATGGAACAGATTAAGTTCCACGCCCAGGCCGCGCAGCACCGCCAGGATCAGCAGCGTGGTCAGCGCCATCGGCGCCAGCACGCGCGACACCCGGCGCGGCGAGCGCAGCGCGATCCATACCGCCGCGGCCAGCAACACGCCGGCCAGGGCCAGCGCCATCAACACGCGGCCGCGGTATTCGGCCACCAGCGACTCCGAGGCCTGCTTGAGATCGAGCAACTGCGCGCCGTGTTTGCGCACCACATCGGCCACCGCGCCCGGGTCGTGCAGACCGGTCAGCGACACCAGCGCGGTGGTGTGATCGCCGCGCTGCAGCAGCAGGCCTTCGACGCTGACCGCCAGCGGCGTGCCGGCCAGATCGCGCACGCCCAGCGGCGGCGCATGACGCGCGCGTTCGACGTCGGCGAGAAAATCCGCGAAGGCGTCGCCGCGGAACGGCGTGGCCGCGACCGCGCTGTCGAGCGCGGCGCGCAGCGTCGCCGGATCGGGCAGGCGCTGCTGGCGTTCGCGCTGGGTCTTGGCGCTGGGCAGGTAACGCGCGGCCAGGTCGTAGCCGGCGATGGCGCCACGTTGCCGCAGCAGCGGCAACTCGGGCAGCAGCGCTTCGGAGGCCTGCAATGCCGCCTCGGTATCGCGGCCTTCGATGGCGATGACGTAGCGCACGTCCGGCGCGCCGAGTTCGCCGCGCAGATGCATGTCGCGCGCCATCGCCGCGTCCGGCACCGGCGTGAGCTTGGCCAGATCGTTCTGCCAGAACGCGCCGGGCACGAACAGGATCACCGCCAGCGCCAGCGCCGCGATCAGCGACACGCCGGTCACGCCCAATCGCGGCCAGCACGCCAGCGCCGTCCACACCCGCGCCAGACGCTGCGATGTCGCGACATCGCGCGGCGCCGGATCGATCAAGGCCGGCAACAGGAACCGCGTGGTCAGCGCGGCGGTGGCGAGGCCGACGATGGTGAACACCGCCAGTTGCTGCAAGCCGTCCACGCCGGAGACGAAGAAAGTCAGATAGGCGATGCACGTCGACGCCACGCCCGTGCCCAGCGTGGGCCACAGACTGCGCGCGCTGGCCCACGGCGACAGCCCCGGCCGCTGATGACTGAACAAATGGATCGGATAGTCCTGGACCACGCCGATCAAGGTGAAACCGAAGGCCACGGTGATGCCGTGCACGCCTTCGAACACGCCGGCCACCGCGCCCAATCCGGCCAGGCCCGCGGTCGCCAGCGGCAGGCCGCCGATCAACGGCGCCTTCCAACTGCGATAGGCGAGCCACAGCAAGGCGATGAACACCAGGCTGTCGATGCTGCCGATCAGGCTGGCTTCGCGCTGCGTGCGTCCACCGATTTCGACCGAGAACGCGCCCGGGCCGCTGACGGTGAGTTCGGCCTTGCTGGCGCCGCGCACTTGCGCGTAGGCGGCGCGGATCGTGTCGATCGCGCCCTGCTGGCCGGTGGGATCGAAACCGGCCGCGCGCGTTTCCACCGCGAGCAGGGCCTCCTTGCCGGCGCGGTCGAACCACACGCCGTCGAGCGTCTGCGGCGCCTGCGCCGGTTGCCAGGACTCGGCCAGACGCAGCATTTCCATGGTCGGATCGCTGGGCAGCAACGGCTCGATCAACTCTCCCGCCGGCGAACCCAGGTCCTGCACGCGGGTATCGAGTTGATCGCGCAGGTAGGCGCTGTCGAGCGCCTGTTCGTCCAAGGTCGGCGAGAGCAGATAGCGATACGGGCGCAAACGCTCCGGCACCGCGTCCAGGCCGAGGCCGGCGCCGTTGGCGACCAGCTTGATGTGCGCCTGTTTGGCCAGACGTTCGCGCAGGCCCTGCGATTGCGCCGCCAGCACGGCCGGATCGTCGCCGCCGATCGCCAGCAGCAGCAGGCGCGATCCCGGGCCTTCGCCGAGTTCGTCGATCAGCAGCTTCTGCGCCGGCGTCTGCGCGCTGGGCATGAAGCGGCGCAGATCGCCGCTGAGTTTCAGATTCGCGCCGATCGCCCAACCGGCGAGGGCGAGTACGGCCAGCCACAGCAGGGCCAAGCCGATCCGGCGCGCCGGCGTCATCAACGCGTCGCGCCGTGGCCGCGGCACAGCGCGGCGAGCTGGCTGGCTTCGCTCACGCCCGCCGCCGCGCGCGCGGCGCTGGCGAGCAAGGTGCGCTGTTGTTCGTTGCCGCGCGCCGGCCGGGTTTCGATGCAGCGCAATTCATCGTCGCGGCCCAGCAGCACGATCTCGCGAATGCGCGCGGCCACTTTCGCGTCCTTCGGCGTCATCGTGATCGTCCACTGCCGGCGCGTGCCTTCGGCGCCGAGGCGGTAGTGCCCCTCCAGCGCGGCGAGATCGCCGCCGAGCAAGGCGCCGAAACTGGCCTGCAACGCGACCAGTTCCGGCGCGCGCGACAGCGAGAACTTCTTCGCCGGCTTGCCGGCGCGGGCGATGCTGACCTCGCCCTGGCCGGGCTTGTCGCCGGTGCGGATGGTGGTGGTCTCCGCGTAGGGCTCGCGCACCTCGCGCACCAGCGTGGCCGCATCGGGGCGGCGGTATTCGCCGGCCACGCGCAGCGGCGCCTTCAGCAAGGCCGAGCCGCGCACTTCGACGAAGTCGGTGCGGGCCGGGATCGGCTGGGCCAGTCGCGGCAGGATCCAGGCCGCGTCGGCGGCCTGCGCGGCCGGAGCGATCGCCGCCGGCGCTTGCGCGGCGAGGATTTCAGTAACCGGAGCGGCGCGCGGCGACCCGGCGGCGAACATCAGCGCCAGCATCAGGCAAGGCTTGTTGAGCGTCATCGGCATGCCAGAAATCGTAGAAGTTGAACCAGTTGTAGGGCGCGCTGCGAGCATGATGCTGCAGGCGCTCGGCATAGCGCTGGACCAGTGCGGACAACATCGCCGGGCGGTTATGCCGCTCGATCGCCACACCGTCGCTGAACGATTCGAACACCAGGTCGTAGCGCGGACCGCCACGATACAGGCCGAAGGCCAGCACCACCGGTAATTTCAACGCCGCCGCGATCAGCCACGGCGCGGTCGGGAACGGCGCGCTGGCGCCGAGGAAGGACGCCATCGTCGACGGCTCGCCGGGCGCGGCGCGATCGACCAGCAGCGCCACGATCGCGCCTTCGTCGGTGGCCTGCTTGATCGCGAACACGATCGACGGGCCGTCCTGGCCGGCGTCGATGACGTTGCGGGCGATTTCCGGATCCAGCGCGTCGAGCAATTGGGTCAGATGCGGGTTGTGGCCGCGATCGAGCACCACCCGCACCTTCACGTCGGGCCGTTGCCGCGCCAGCACGCGCAAGGCTTCGAAGCTGCCCAGGTGCGAGCCGAACAGCAACATGCCCTGGCCGCGGCCGATCTGCCGGTCGATCGGCTCCAGCCCGCTGATCTTCACATCGAAGCGGTCCATGCCGCTGCGCAGCATGTAGACGCGATCGAGGATGGTCGCGGCGAAGGTGTGGATATGCCGCGCGACTTCGAGCAGGCCCGGGGCGCGATCGAGCACGCGCGCCAGGTAAGCGCGCGAAGCGCGGCGCTCGGGCCCGCGCACGATCACGAAGTAAGCGACGATCGGAAACAGCGTCAGCCGCGCGACCGCGCGGCCGCCCTTGCTGGCGATGAAGCGGATCAGGTGGAAGGCGAAACGGCTGCCGCCTTCCGGGCGTTGCTTCCAATGCGAAGAGGTCATGCGTGCGCGTCCGTGGCAGGCGAAGAAGCGGAAAGCGATTCGGCGACGATTTCGCCGCTGGCCAAAACCTCGCCCGAATGCCGCACGCGAAACCGCCAGCGCCTCGCGTCGAGCGTTTCCAGTTCGACTTCGGCGACTTGTTCGGGCAACAGCGGTTGCAGAAACTTCACCTGCGGCAGGCGCAGCGCGCCCAACGGGCCGTGCGCGGCTTGCACCGCTTCGATCACGCGCTCCAACAGCACCACGCCGGGCACCAGCGGACGGCCGGGGAAATGGCCCGGCAGACAGGGATGGTCGGCGGAGATAGCGAACTGCATGGTGCGGTAATTGTGCTGCGCGGCCGGTGAAATCGAAGGATAAAGCAGGTCGCTGCAAAACGTGACCAAAACTGCAGTTTTCACATCGATTCGGCCATCCGGCGCCTTCACGCGCCTGCCGCCGATCCGCCCGAGCGCCACAGCGGCGCAATCGGGCTCACTGGTTCAGGAAAACAGCTCCTTCCAGAACCGCGGCCCCAGCTGGGCCATCTTGCGCAGGAAATCGAAGAAATTCTTCTCCGGCCGCTGCTTGAACAGATGCTGCCGCACCAGGTACTCGACCGCGAACATGCCGCCGACGACGCCGTAATTGATGATGTTCGCGAACCACGACCATTGTTCGCGGCTGATCGCGATCGCCGGCGTGTAGCCCAGCCGGAACAGCACGCCGTCGGGCACCGCGATGGTCGCCAGCGCGCCGTTGATCAGCGCCAGCGCGATCAGCACCGCGGCCCACAAGCCGGTGAGGCGGCGCGTGTAGCGATACAACGCCGGCGCCAGCCCGCGCGGCTCGCAGCCGTGCAGCGCGGCCACGATGCGGGTGATCAGCGCTTCGCGCGGCGCGCGCAGGCTGCGCCCGAACCACCACGCCAACCAGCCGTTGAACAGCACCGGCGGCGTCAGCAGCAGCATCTGCGCATACGGGGTGCGGGTGACCGCGGCGAGCGCGCCGAACAGCGCCAGGGTCGCCGCCCACGGCGCCGGGCGCAGCGACAGCACGCCGTCGATGGTCACGAACAACACCAGATCGGCCAGCGCCAGCGCCGCCGGCACGCCGCCGCCGTCGTGGCTGGCCCAGTGCGCCAGCAACGGATAGCCGATCGCGAGCAGCAGGCGCACCGGTGCGCTGGCGCGGGACGAAATATCGTTCACAAGAGGGACGATCCGGCGTGTCGGTGGCGATGGTGCGGGCGGTGCGGCGGTGCCGGCCCGATCGACGGGCGCCGCGCGCCGGCCGCGGGCTCAGCCGGCGCGGTGCTGTTCGATGTGACTCGACAGCGCCCGCAGCGAGGCGAAGATGCGGCGGTTTTCGTCGCTGTCCGAACGCAGCTGGAAGCCGTAGCGCTTGGTGATCGCCAGCGCCAGTTCCAGCGCGTCGATCGAGTCCAGGCCCAGGCCGTCGTTGAACAGCGCCGCCTGCGGATCGATCTGCTCCGGCGCCACGTCTTCCAGGTTCAGGCTCTCGACCAGCAGCTGCGCCAGTTCGCGTTCGGCAGGGCTTTGTTCAGACATCGTGTGATCCGGTAACGGCGTAAGCGCGGGGCGCAACGATCCTTCATCGGCGCTCAGCGTGCAACCGGTCACAGCCCGACCGCCCCCGCGCGGGACCACCCCGGACAGGCAATAACCAGCCATTTCAAATGCTTGTGCGTTTTTCGGGCCGCCCGCCCCGGCGCACGAAGCCGCGCGGCCGGCGCACTGCCCGGCGGGGCCGCAGGCTATCATTTGCGCATGAACTTACCCGCTTCCGCGCCCGGGACGGCCGCTTCGGCCGCCGACCCTTCGTCCGATTCCTCAGACACCGTCACGCATTTGGACGTAGACGTCCTGGTCGTCGGCGGCGGCCCGGCCGGCACCACCACGGCGACCTTGCTCGCGCGCAAGGGCTGGAAGGTGTTGCTGCTGGAGAAAGGCAGCCATCCGCGCTTCCACATCGGCGAGTCGCTGCTGCCGATGAACCTGGCCATCCTCCAGCGCCTGGGCGTGCTCGAACAGGTGCGCGCCATCGGCACGCACAAGCCCGGCGCCGAGTTCCCGATCGACGCCGAGCGCTACAACACCTTCCGCTTCGAACGCGCGATCAATCCGCAGTTCGGCTACGCCTTCCAGGTCAAGCGCGAAGAGTTCGACCAGTTGCTGTTCCGCCACAGCCAGGCCAACGGCGTGGACGCGCGCGAGCAGGTCAAGGTCGAGAAGATCGAATTCAACGAACACGGCCGCCCGGTCGCGGCGATCGCGCGCACCCACGACGGCGGCGAACTGCGCGTGCGCATGCGCTATCTGGTGGACGGCAGCGGCCGCGATACCTTGCTGGGCAGCCAGCTCAAGCTCAAGCAGAAGAACACGCTGCACCAGTCGGCGGCGATCTTCAGCCATTTCACCGGCGTGCAGCGCCGCGACGGCGAGGACGCCGGCAACATCACCGTGCAGCGTTTCGCCCACGGCTGGATGTGGCTGATCCCGCTGCAGCGCGATGTGATGAGCGTGGGCGCGGTATGTTTCCCGGAGTACCTCAAACAGCGCCGCGGCGAGAGCGAAGGCTTCCTGATGAAGACGCTGGAGTCCGAGCCGTCGGTATGGCGGCGCATGCAGGGCGCGCAGCGCTGCGGCGGCGTGCACGTGACCGGCAACTACTCCTACACCTGTTCGCGCATGACCGGGCCGGGCTGGGTCATGGTCGGCGATGCGTATGCCTTCGTCGATCCTGTTTTTTCCTCCGGCGTGTACCTGGGCATGAACAGCGGCGAGCAGGCCGCTTCGGTCGTGGACGGCGCGCTGCGCGAACCGGCGCGCGAAGCCGAACTGCAGCGCGCGATGGTGGTCAGGCTCAAGCGCGGGCTCAAGCACTTCCAGTGGTTCATCTACCGCTTCACCACGCCGGTGATGCGGGAGTTGTTCAACGCGCCGCGCAATTACTGGCAGGTCGAACAGGCGGTGATCTCGATGCTGGCCGGCGACGTGTTCGACAACAAGGCGGTGCTGCGCCGGCTGCGCTTGTTCCGTTTCATCTACGCGATGACCGCGCTGCGCATGGCGCCGCAGGCCCTGCGCGGCTGGCTGCGGCGCAAGCGCCAGGTCGGCGTGGATTTCCGCGGCGACACGCTGCAGCAGGGCAACCCGTGAGCGCCGCCCCCGCGATGATGGCCGGCCCGCACTTGCAGGTGGACTACCTCGACGCCACGCCCGAGCAATTGCTCGCGCAGGACGACACCCTGGCGGTGTTCGGCTTCGGCGAAAACGCGCCGCGCCACGACGACCCGCGCTATCTGCGCGTGGCCCTGGAACCGTTCGGCGACCGCCGCCTGGAACGCTGGCGCGCCAGCGGCCCGGTATCGAGCGGCCGCGACGGCGATCTGGCCTGGTCCGAGGACGGCTCGCTGCAGTTCGGCGTGATCGAATTCGACGAACCCGATCCGCTGCCGGATGAACCCACCAACGGCGAGATCGCGCGCGCGGCCGAGTATCTGTACCGCAAGATGATCGCGTTCACCGCCCAGCGCGGCTATCCGCAGTTGCTGCGCATCTGGAATTACCTCGACGGCATCACCCTCGGCCACGGCGATGAAGAACGCTACCGCGTGTTCTGCGTCGGCCGCGCCGCCGGACTGGGCGAATTTCCGATCGCGCGCCTGCCGGCGGCGACCGCGATCGGCCGCGTCGACGGCGCGCGGCGCCTGCAGGTGTATTGGCTGGCTTCGCGCACGCCGGGCACGCCGCTGGAGAACCCGCGCCAGGTCAGCGCTTATCGTTATCCGCGCCAATACGGCCCGCAGTCGCCGAGCTTCGCCCGCGCCATGCTGCCGCCGCAGCCGGCGGCGATGCCGCTGCTGCTGTCGGGCACCGCGGCGGTGGTCGGGCACGAATCCAAACACGCCGAATCGGTGTCAGCGCAGTTGGAAGAAACCCTGGCCAACTTCGACAGCCTGATCGGCGTCGCGCGCCAGCACCGCCCGGGACTGCCGGCCGCGTTCGGCCCGGGTTCGTGCCTGAAGGTCTACGTGCGCGACGTGGAAGACATCGCCACCGTCGCCGCCGAACTCGACCGCCGCTACGGCGACCGCGTGCCGCGCATCCTGCTGCACGCGGCGATCTGCCGGTATGAGCTGCGGGTTGAGATCGACGGGGTGCATGGGTAGGCGGGAATCGGGAATCGGGAATCGGGAATCGGGAATCGGCAAGAGCTTGAATCCCGATACAAAAAAAGGGAGGCCGAGGCCTCCCTTTTTTTATTCCGGGTTTCTGACGCTGGCCAGGATCGCGAGGATGCGCTCAAAACCAATCCCGAATCCCAAATCCCGAATCCCTGCCCTTACAAATCCACGCCGAAGCCGATGCCGCCGGAGGTTTCCGAACCGGAGAACGCCGCGCCCAGACTGATCGACACGTTTTCGTTGATGCGCCGGCCGTAGCCGATCGCCACGCCGCTTTCGCCGTCCTGGAACCCGGCGCCGACCGACAAGCGGCCGCGACCGGGCTTGGCATAGGCGCTGTTGGCCGACATCTGCGACATCGCCGCCGACATCGCGCCGTTGCGGCGGATGCGGCGATCCAGATCCTCGAAGCGGTCGTTGACCTCGGCGCGGAAATTGCCGAAGTCCAGGTTCAGGCCGTTGATGCGCTGATCGGTGTAGGTGTTGGCCGATTGCAGCGTGCGCGCATCGCCAGCGTCGGCGCGGGCGTTGGACTGCTGGATCTGATTGTTGGTGTAGCCGTTGGCGGTCTGCACCGAGGCGGTGTCGCCGGCCTGCATCTGGCGCAGATTGACCGCGTCGGTGGCCGCGGTGCCGTCGGCGACGTTCGACACGCGCGTACCGTCGGCGCCTTCCAGCGTCAGCTGGCTGCGCGACGCATCGTCGTAGTTGGCCGACAACGGCGAACCGCCCGGCCCCTGCGGACCCTGCGGCCCTTGCGGACCCTGCGGACCACCCGGTCCCTGCGGACCTTGCGGCCCCTGAGGCCCTTGCGGCCCGGCCGGAATCGCCGCGATGCGTCCGTACAGATCGGTCAGCCGGCCATCGACCGCGCCGAACGCCGAACCCACATCGTTGAACGCACTGCCCTGGATCGTGTACGTCGGCGCGACGAACACGCCGCCGCTGAAGCTGGCACCGCCGCCGAACACACCCGTCACCGTGTTGAGTTGCGACAGATTCACCGCATCGGTGTCCTGCGTGGCCGCGGCGACATTGACCAGCTGCCGCTCGGCACCGGCGGCGCCGAACGAGACCGTGTTGGCGCGATCGGCCACCGAGTTGTTGCCCAGCGCGAGCGAATCGGCGGCGGTGGCTTGAGCGTTGTTGCCGACCACCAGCGTGTTCGCACCGCTGGCGACGTTGTCGTTGCCGATCGCCGTCGCGTTGGCCGCCGATACGTTGTTGTTGTTGCCTACCGCGTTCGATCTTTCGCCGTCGACTGTATTGTCGCCGCCGAAGGCATTCGAACCGTTGCCGACCACGGTGTTGAGACGGCCGAACGCGTTCGAACCGATTCCACCGGCCAGATTGAAGTTGCCGAACGCGCTGCTGTCCGCGGCATTGGCGCTGTTGACGAAGCCCACCGCGCTGGAGCCATTGCCCGCCGCGGTATTCGCCGCGCCCACCGCGGTGCTGTCGTCGCCGCTGGCGGTACTGGCGCCACCGACCGCTGTCGCATTCGTGCCGCTGGCCAGACTGCCGCTGCCCAGTGCGCTGCTGTTGGCGCCGCTCGAGGTGCTGCCTGCCCCTGCCGCGACGCTGTCGGTGCCCGACTGGTCGCCGCGGATTACGTAACCGTCGCCGGCGACGCTGATCGCGCCTTGCAGCTGACGTACGTTCACCGCATCGGTCGCCTGCGCGCCATCGGCCACGTTGGTGATCTGTCGCTCCGCGCCCGCGGCGCCGACCGAGACCGTATTGGCCCGATCCGCCAACGAGTTCGAGCCCAGGGCCACCGAATCGGCCGCGGTCGCCTGGCTGTTGAATCCCGCCGCCAGGCTGTTCGCGCCGCTGGCCGTATTGCCCGTGCCCAGCGCCGTCGCATTCGCGCCGCTGGCTACGTTGGCGTTGCCGACCGCATTGGCGTTGTCGCCCCCGACCGTGTTGTCACCGCCGATCGCATTGCTGTTGAGACCGGTCGCGGTGTTGTTACGGCCGAACGCATTCGATCCCTCACCGTTGGCCGTATTGAAATTGCCGAATGCGCTGCTGTTTTCGCCGAGCGCGGTGTTGACGTAACCCACCGCGCTGGACGATGCGCCCTGCGCTGTGTTGGCCGCGCCCAGTGCCGTGCTGTCTACACCCGTCGCCTTGCTCGCGCTGCCGACCGCGGTCGAACCGACACCGCTGGCTTCACTGCTCACGCCCAGTGCGCTGCTGTTCGCTCCGCTCGCCGTGCTGCCGGCGCCGGCGGCGACACCGCCCGTTCCGGTCTGGGTACCGCGAATCACATAGCCGTCGCCGGCGGTAGAGATCGCACCCTGCAGCTGGCGCAGATTCACCGCGTCGGTGCCCTGTGTCGCATCAGCGACATTGACCAGCTGCCGCTCGGCACCGGCGGCGCCGAACGAGACCGTGTTGGCGCGATCGGCCACCGAGTTGTTGCCCAGCGCGAGCGAATCGGCGGCGGTGGCTTGAGCGTTGTTGCCGACCACCAGCGTGTTCGCTCCGCTGGCGACGTTGTCGTTGCCGATCGCCGTCGCGTTGGCCGCCGATACGTTGTTGTTGTTGCCTACCGCGTTCGACCTTTCGCCGTCGACTGTATTGTCGCCGCCGAAGGCATTCGAACCGTTGCCGACCACGGTGTTGAGACGGCCGAACGCGTTCGAACCGGTTCCACCGGCCAGATTGAAATTGCCGAACGCGCTGCTGTCCGCGGCATTGGCGGAGTTGACGAAGCCCACCGCGCTGGAGGCATTGCCCGCCGCGGTATTCGCCGCGCCTACCGCGGTGCTGTCGTCGCCGCTGGCGGTACTGGCGCCACCGACCGCTGTCGCATTCGTGCCGCTGGCCAGACTGCCGCTGCCCAGTGCGCTGCTGTTGGCGCCGCTCGAGGTGCTGCCTGCCCCTGCCGCGACGCTGTCGGTGCCCGACTGGTCGCCGCGGATCACGTAACCGTCGCCGGCGACGCTGATCGCGTCTTGCAGCTGACGTACGTTCACCGCATCGGTCGCCTGCGCGCCATCGGCCACGTTGGTGATCTGTCGCTCCGCGCCCGCGGCGCCGACCGAGACCGTATTGGCCCGATCCGCCAACGAGTTCGAACCCAGAGCCACCGAATCGGCCGCGGTCGCCTGGCTGTTGAATCCCGCCGCCAGGCTGTTCGCGCCGCTCGCCGTATTGCCCGTACCCAGCGCCGTCGCATTCGCGCCGCTGGCTACGTTGGCGTTGCCGACCGCATTGGCGTTGTCGCCTGCGACCGTGTTGTCGCCGCCGATCGCATTGCTGTTGAGGCCACTCGCGGTGTTGTTACGGCCAAACGCATTGGAAGCTTCGCCGACAGCGGCGTTGTAAGCGCCGAACGCGTTGCTGTTGTTGGCGCTGGCGGCGTTGTTGGTGCCGACCGCGCTGGCGTTATCGCCGTCGGCGGTATTGTCTCCGCCGACCGCATTGGCGTTCAGGCCATTGACGTTATTGCCGCGACCCACCGCGTTGGAACCGGCGCCGACGGCGGTATTGAAGTTGCCGAGCGCGCTGCTGTCGATGCCGCTGGCGGTATTGACGTAGCCCAGCGCGCTGGCGTTGGCCGCGCGGGCCTCGTTGGCGATGCCGATGGCGCTTGCGTCGGTGGAGTCGGCGACGTTATCGGCGCCGACAGCGACCGCACCGGATCCGCTTGATTCGTTACCGCTGCCGACGGCGTTGCTGCGCGCGCCGCTGGCGATGTTCGCATTGCCTACGGCGGTCGCGTCGTCGCCATCGGCCTCGTTATCCGCGCCTAGCGAATTGGCATTGAGGCCGGCCGCGCTGTTGGAACGGCCGATCGCATTCGATCCGATACCGCTGGCGACGTTGAAATTGCCCAGCGCGCTGGCGTTCTCGCTATTCGCCGAGTTGACGTAGCCCACGGCGCTGGAAGCGGTCGCGGCGGCGGTATTCAGGCGACCGACCGCAGTGCTGTCTTCGCCAGAAGACACATTGCCAGAGCCGACCGCCAGGGAAGCGCCGCCGGTCGCGAAGTTGCCGTTACCGGAAGCGTGGCTGCCCGCTCCACCGGCGTCGTTGCCGTTACCCAGCGCCACCGCCCCGTCGCCGCCGACGGTATTGCCGTCGCCGAACGCCGCCGCCCCCGCGCCGCCGACGGTATTCAGACTGCCAAAACCGTTCGCGCCGTCGCCGGTGACGGTGTTGATCCGCCCGAAGGCATTGCTGCCCACGCCGAGCGCCTGATTGAAGTTGCCGACCGCGCTGCTGTCGTCGCCGGTCGCGCTGTTGACGAAGCCCAAGGCGCTGGCGCTCGCGCCGGCCGCGCTGTTGGCTTGTCCGATCGCGGTGCTTTCCGCGCCGTCGGCGCTGTTGCCGTTGCCGCAGCTGATCGCGTTGGCGCCGCTGGCGGTGCTGCCGCCGCTGTTCTCGTTGCTGGTGTCGCCATCGTTGAGGTCGCAGTTGTTGCCTGCGAACGCCTGCGTCGATGCGACCACGTTGATACCGATGACGCTGGCAATAGCCAGCGCCAGTAGGGTGCTGCGATTCATTCGTTTTCCCCCTAATGGCTGACAAGAACCGGTTCGGAACCGTCAAGACGCGTGCCTGGATTTGACCCGCGCCCTCCCCGGCACCGGCTCGCACAACCATAAAGCGCTTTGGTGCACTTTTATATAGGGGAAGCCATACGAATTAATTCACCAATACGGACAGGACGTGCAAGCCCGCATTCATCGCGCTGCAACGCAGCAATACCATGCTGTCCGGTTTTGCATCATTTGTGCGTCCTTGTGTTCGGCTGCATTTCGTGATCAAACTCGGCCGCGGCCTGTCGTTCGCCTCACTCGTGGCCGTTCATCGTTCGCATCGAAGTACTGTCCGAACGAGTCACCATTGCCAATTCTTAGGGGGATTGATCATGAGTACTCGCATGAAGGCCGGGCTGTTCGTGCCCGGTTTGTTTTTGCTCAGCTTGAGCGTGGCGAACGCCACGCAAAACGACGCAACCGATACGTCCATGGCCAGTTCCAAGGTCGGCATCGACCAGGTCACCGGCAAGTTGCGTCCGCTCACCGCGGAAGAAAGCAGCGCGCTGGAACAGGCCGGCGCAAGCCGGCAGAAGTCCATGGCGAAAACCAGCGCGATGCGCGGCGTGGCTCCGGCCGACGACGCGGCCGCGCGCGCCACCGAGCGGCGCTTGCCCAGCGGCGCGGTCGCACGCAAGGCGCCGCTGAGCATGATGAGTACGCTCACCGCCACCCGCGACGCTTCCGGCAAGCTCGTGATCCGGCACAGCGAACCCGGCGACTCCAGCGCCGCGAACGCCCCGCACGAGGAGCTGCCGAGTGAATAAGTCCCTGCTCGCAAGCGCGCTCGCGCTCGCCGCCGCGCTGTCGTGCGCGCCGTCCGCCCACGCCGCGCGCCTGACCCTGATCAATCTCGACAACGGCACCCAGGTCGGCCTCAACGATCCCACCCCGGCCGCGCCGGTCGGCGGCAATCCCGGCACCACCGTCGGCGAACAGCGCCGCATCGCCTATCAATACGCGATGGACGCATGGGGCGCGGTGGTGCAAAGCACCGTCGAGATCAAGATCTACGCCTCCTTCGCGCGGCTGAATTGCACCGCCACCAGCGCCACGCTCGGCCAGGCCGGTCCGAACTGGGTCGTCAACGACTTTCCCGGCTCGCGTCCGAACACGATGTACCACTCCGCGCTGGGCGACGCGATCGCCGGCAAAGACCTGGTGATCGACGCGGACGATCCGGCCGACATTTCTTCCGCCTTCAACGGCGACCTCGGCAAGCCCGACTGCCTCGCCGGCCGCGGCTGGTATCTGGGCCTGGACGGCAAGACGCCGAACAGTACGATCAACTTCCTCAACGTGGTCATGCACGAGATCGGCCACGGCCTGGGCGCGTCGGGCTTCCTCAACAAGAACAGCGGCGTGCTCGGCCTGGGCACGGGCATGACCGACGTCTACACCGCCAACGCCTACGACAACGTGCAGAACAAGCGCTTCGACGATCCGGCGATGACCGACGCGCTGCGCGCGACGGCGATGAAGACGCCCGGACGCACCGTGTGGGACGGCGCCCAGGTCAACACGCAGGCGGCGTTGATCCTCGACAACCGCACCGTGTTGAACGTCAGCGCGCCGGCGGCGGCCGCGGGCAGCTACGAGATCGGCTTCGCCGACTTCGGCCCGGCGCCGACCGCGACCAGCTTCCCGTCCAACCAGTTGGTGCTGGTCGACGACGGCGTCGCCGCCGCTTCGACCAGCGACGGTTGCGAGACGCCGTTCGTCAACGCGGCGGCGGTGGCCGGCAAGATCGCGGTGATCGATCGCGGCACCTGCGGCTTCGCGGTCAAGGCCAAGAACGCGCAACTCAACGGCGCGGCCGGCGTGGTGATCGTCAACAACGCCGGCGGCGTGCAGGGCATGGGCAACGCGGTGCCGCCGATCACCGACATCACCATTCCCACGGTGATGATCTCGCAAGCCGAAGGCGGCCTGGTCAAGGCCAACCTGCCGGCGACGGCGAGCGTGCTGGTCGATCCGAGCTTCCTGCAAGGCGCCGACCGCAACGGCCGCACGCGTCTGTATTCGCCGACCGTGGTGGCCGGCGGCTCGACCTTCTCGCACTTCGACACCGACCTGCAGCCCAACGCGCTGATGGAACCGTTCGATACGCCGGAGATCCAGTCCCAGCTCAACGTCGATCTGACTCCGGCCTTGTTCACCGATATCGGCTGGACGCTCAATCCGGGCAACGCCGTGCTCGGCACCTGCAACACCACGGTCAAGGCGGTGGATACCGGCGGCCTGATCGTGGGCGCGAACATCACCGCCGAGAGCAACCTGTGCGCGGCGCACTCCAACGGCAGCCGTGCCTTGTATCTGCGCTGCATCTCCGATCACGCCACGCAGTTGCAGCAGCAGGGTGCGATCACCACCACGCAGCTGGGCAAGGTGCGTCAGTGCGCGGCGACGGTGCGCCCGTAAACGGCATCGCCCGCTGAGCGATCGCGACAGCGATGACGGCGCCGCAAGGCGCCGTCATCGTTTGCGACAGTCGCGCGCGGCAACGATATTTCGTTTCATCGCCGTCGCCGCACGCACAACGGCGGAATAACCTCAACGCGCCGCGGCAACGTCCGGCACTTGAATTTCGCGCCCAAACCACTAATTTCGCAGCGTGGCCAACCCGGCCTTGCAGCGGAGTACGAAACGATGGGATTGATCAGCCTGCTCTGGGGCATGTTCGCGCTGGTGTGGATGATCCTGGCCCTGATTCCCTTGTTGGGCTGGGGCAACTGGTTCCTGATCCCGTTCGCCGCGGTCGGCGCGATCATCGCCGCGATCGGCCTGTTGTTCACGCGATCGGAACACAGCGGCCGCGCCAAGGCCGGCCTGATCCTCAACGGCATCGTGATCGTGGTCGGCATCGTCCGCCTGAGCATCGGCGGCGGGTTCATCTGATCGCGCCCACCCGCGCCGGTAACGCAACGCGCGAGCCGCATCCCGGCTCGCGCCCTTCACGCCGCTGCCGCTGCGCAGCGGCGACGACTCAAGCCGAAGGCCGCGCCGCCAGCAGCGCGCGCGTGTGCGCGTGTTGCGGCGCGCGCAACACCTGCGCGGTCGTCCCGCTCTCGACGATGCGGCCGGCTTCCAGCACCGCGATGCGCTCGGCCACCGCCGCGGCGGCGGCGAGGTCGTGAGTCACGAACAGCAGCGCCAGGCCGCGCTCGCGTTTCAGGCGCACCAGCAAGGCCAGAATCGCGGCGCGATGATGCGCGTCCAGCGCCGACACCGCTTCGTCGCACACCAGCAGTTGCGGCTGCGTCGCCAGCGCGCGCGCGATCGCGATGCGTTGGCGTTGGCCGCCGGAGAACTGGTGCGGGTAGCGATCGAGCATCGCCTGCTCCAATCCGACCGCCCGCAACAGCTCGCCGGCGCGCGCGCGCCGCACCGCCGGATCGCGTTCGCCATGGATGCGCAGCGACTCGGCGACGATCTCGGCCACGCGCAGGCGCGGATCCAGCGAGGCATACGGGTCCTGGAACACCACGCCGGTGCGCGCCCGCAGCGTGCGCAGCGCGGCGGCATCGAGACTGGCCAGGTCGACGCCGTCCAGATATACCCGGCCCTGCGCGCCGCGCAACAAACGCAGCAAGACGCGGCCGAGCGTGCTCTTGCCGCTGCCGCTTTCGCCGACCAGGGCCAGGCCTTCGCCGCGATGCAGTTCGATGTCCACGCCGTCCAGCGCCGGCGCAAGCGCGCGCGGATAACGCATGCGCAGGCCTTCGCCGACCAGCAGCGCGGGCGCGCCGGGCGGGCGCGGCGCGGCATCGTCTTCGAGCAGCGGCGCGATCCGGTCGGCCGCCAGCAACTCGCGCGTATACGCCTGCGCCGGTGCGGCGAACACTTGCGCGGTGGCGCCGCGTTCGATCACATCGCCGTGTTTGAGCACCAGCAACTGCTGCGCATACGCGCCGACCAGCGGCAGATCGTGACTGATCAGCAACAGGCTCAGCCCGTCTTCGCGGCGCAGGCGATCGAGCAGATCGAGAATGTCGCGGGCGATGCGTGCATCCAGCGCCGAGGTCGGCTCATCGGCGATCAGTGCGCGCGGCTGCGTCGCCAACGCCAGGGCGATGGCGATGCGTTGGCGTTGGCCGCCGGAGAACTGATGCGGATAGCGCCGCAGCAACGCATCTGGATCGGGCAATTGCACGCGTTCCAGCAAGGCCCGCGCCTGCCTGTCGGCATCGCCGGCGCTGAGACCGCGCACCGTGCGCAGGGTCTCCAGCAACTGCGCGCCGACCCGGCGCAGCGGATGCAAGGACGCCAGCGGGTCCTGCGGCACCCAGGCCAGCGCGCGGCCGCGCAGCCGCGCGTGCGCGGTGCCGGTCAGTTCGATGGCGGCGCCGTCCACGCTCAAGCGCCCGCGCGCCTGCAGCGGCGCCGGCAGCAAGCCCAGCAGCGACAACGCGGTCAGGCTCTTGCCGCTGCCGCTTTCGCCGACCACGCCCAGGCACTGGCCGGCATGCAATTGCAGATCGATCGGGCCGAGCAGGCGCTGCATCGCTCCGGCGCGGGTGCGCGCTTGGACGTGCAGCGCGTCCAGGGTCAGCCACGCGCTCATGCGGCGGCGGCTTCTGAAGGCGCGACGTCTTGGCGATTGTCGCCGCGCACGTCGAGCCAATCGCGCAGACCGTCGCCGAGGAACTGGAACGCGGCCAGGGTCGCGACCAGGAAGCCGGCCGGGAACAACAAGGTCCACGGCGCGCTGTCGAGTTCCTGCACGCCTTCGGCCAGCAATCCGCCCCAACTGGAAGACGGCTCGTCGATGGACAGGCCGAGGAAGCCGAGGAAGCTTTCGACCAAGATTGCCTGCGGCAATATCAATCCCAGATAGACGAACGCCAGCGGCATCAGGTTCGGAAGCACATGCCAACGCAGGCGCTGGCCGAAACTCGCGCCGGCGGCCTGCGCGGCGAGCACGAACGGCGCCTCGCGCAGGCGCGCGGCCTCCGCCCGCATGACCCGGGCCAGATCGATCCAGACATAGCCGCCGATCGCCGCCAGCAGCAGCCACAGCGAGCGTTCGAACAAGGTCAGCAGCAGGATCACCACCAGCAGGAACGGCAGCGCCGAGAACACGTCGAGCACGCGCAGCATCAACCGTTCGACACGGCCGCCGGCCAGCCCGGCGACGGCGCCGTAGCTCAGGCCGATGACCAGGGCGACCACGCTGGCCAGCAAGCCGATGCCCAGCGACAGGCGGCCGCCGGCCAGGGTGCGGGCGAATACGTCGCGGCCGATGGCGTCGGTGCCGAACCAGTGGCCGGCGCTGCCCGGGACCGCGGACAGCGACTCCCAGTCCGGCAGGACCGGGCCGTAGCGGCTGAGCAGCGGCGCGAGCCAGCACACGGCGGCCAGGGCGGCGAGCACGGCCAGACAGGTGCGGGCGAGGGGCGGGAGCGATTTGAGGGAATGCATTGGAGGGCATCGTAACGGGATGGCGTGGCGGTGCGGCCGTCGTTCGGCGCGCGCGCCCTCATCCGCCCCCCGCCTTCGCGGGGGCAGGCTCTCCGGGCACCTTCTCCCGCAAGCGGGGTGAGGGGCCGCGCTGCGAGCCATCGGCTCGCGCGGCACCGAACGCCCGAACGCTATGCATTCGGGCCGGGTGGGCAGCGGTGAGCCCCCCCCCCCGCCACATACCCCCTCGTCATAAGCAGATGAAGCATTACCTTTTCCCCTGAACCACCGCCCGCGGCCACATTTCCTACATGGTGACTGGGAAATGCTGACGATGAAGGCCAAGTACGCTTTGCGGGCGATGTGCGCGCTCGCGCGCGCCGAAGGCGGCCGGCTCGCCGACTCGGCGTATGCGCCGCGCCACGGCCGCCTGCAGGCCCGCGCGATCGCCGAACACAGCGGCGCGCCCGGCAAGTTTCTCGAATCCATCCTGGTGGACCTGCGCGAAGCCGGCTTCATCGACAGCCGCCGCGGCCAGAAAGGCGGCCACGCCCTGGCGCGGCCGGCCGACCAGATCATGGTCGGCGACCTGATCCGCGCCATCGACGGCCCGCTCGCGCCGGTGCGCTGCGCCAGCGTCAGCGCCTACCAGCCCTGCGCCGATTGCGCCGATCCCGACGCCTGCAGCCTGCGCTCGCTGATGCGCGAGGCGCGCGACGCCCTTTCATCCGTGCTCGACCGCCGCAGCCTGCACGAACTCGCGCTGGCGCCGGACTTCGGCGCCGCAGCGCTCGATCCCGCGCTGCTGGACGCGACCTTCCTGCCGGTGGCGACGCGGGCCTACGGCGGAGACCGCGCATGAGCCGCGAAAGCGCCCGCAAACCCGCCGCCACCCGCGCGCGCAAGCCGGCGGCCGGCACCGAACCGCAGGTGTCGACCGTGCGTTACGAGATCGCGCGCGATCCCGAGCCGGAAATCAACATCGTCAACCTCTGCGATACCGAGTACGTGCTGCTCAAGGCCGTGCGCGAACTGGGCGCGGGCAAGATCGAAGTCGTCGTCCAGGATTCGCGCATCGTCGAGATCACGCGCAGCCAACGCGTGCCGGTCGAAGTGGCGGGCGAATCCTGGACTTGAGCGGGGCGCCGGACCCAGGGGGGACCTGGTCCGGCGAAGTTACACAGCGTGTCCGCCGGCGGCTGCGATGTCCGGCCACTTCACCTCGTTTGTTTTTCCTGCGCGCCGCGCGGGCTCATCCATCGTCAGCACCGATCCAAGGAGCACATCATGCGAATCCGGGTACGACCAGCGCGAACCTCACGCATCGCAGCCACTTCGCTGTGCAGCGCGCTCGCCTGCGTCCTGGCCTTGCCCGCGCAGGCCGGCGAGCCCACCGTGGCCGAACTCGCGCAACGGCTGAAGGCGATCGAGCAACGCCTCGGCACCGCCAGCGGCAACGACAACGCCAGCGCCGGCAACGACCTGACCGACCTGGATCAGCGCCTGCGCGTGATCGAACGCAAGCTGGAACTGCAGGCCGAGGAAAGCGCGGCTCGCGCCGCCAGCACGCCCACGGTGTCGCTGAGCGCGAGCAAGGGCCTGTCGGTAAAGTCGCCGCCGCCGGGCGATGTCGAAGTCAAGGTCAAGGCGCTGGTGCAGGCCGACGGCCGCTTCTTCATCGGCGACGAGCAAGTGCCGCAGAACGACACCTTCCTGTTCCGCCGCATCCAGCCCAGCATCGAAGGCACCTGGGGCTCGCTGATCGGCTTCCGCATCCTGACCGAGTTCGCCGGCGACAGCGCGACCATCAACGATGCCTACCTCGATCTGAAATTCGATCCGCGCGCGACCTTGCGCATCGGCAAGTTCAAGAGTCCGGTCGGCCTGGAACGCTTGCAGTCGAGCGGTTCCACCGGCCTGATCGAACTGGGCCTGGCTTCCGAACTCACGCCCAACCGCGATCTGGGCCTGCAGTTGCAGGGCGAATTCGCCGGCTCCACCGTGTCCTACGCGCTCGGCGTGTTCAACGGCGCGGTCGATGGCCGCGACAGTCCGACCACCAATCCCGACAACGAATTCGAGTACGCCGGGCGGATCTTCTTCGAGCCGTGGAAGAACGCCAGCAACGCGCTGTCGGGCCTGGGCTTCGGTGTCGGCGCCAGTGCCGGCGACCGCGCCGGCAGCGGCAACAACTTCCTGCCGCGCTATCGCACGCCGGGCCAGGCGCAGTTCTTCAACTACCGCAGCACGGTGCTCGCCGACGGCGCCGGCAAGCGCTGGTCGCCGCAGGCGTATTACTACCGCAACGCGTTCAGCCTGCTCGGCGAGTACGTCAGTTCCAGCCAGGAAGTACGGGTCGGCGCGTTCGACACCGAACTCGACCATCGCGCCTGGCAACTCACCGCCGGCCTGGTGCTGACCGGCGAAGACGCCGGCTACAAGGGCGTGGCCCGGCCTAACCAAGCTTTTACGGTCGGTGGTGCAGGCTGGGGCGCATTCGAACTGGTCGCGCGCTACGGCCGCCTGGACATCGACGACGACGCCTTCCCGCGCTACGCCGACCCCAATGTCGTCGCCGCGGCGGCGCGTTCGTGGGGCCTGGGCTTGAACTGGTACCTGACCGGCAACCTCAAACTCGTCGCCAACTACACCCAGACCCAATTCGACGGCGGCGCGGCTGCGGGCCGCGACCGCGAAGACGAAAAAGCCTTCTTCACCCGCGCACAGCTCGCTTTCTGAGCACCGCTACCCAGCAGAGGAACCTACGATGAAAACCGCTTTCCGACTGATGCTGCTCAGCCTGGCGCTCGCCGCGGGCGCAGCCTCGGCCAAGGACGCCGAACTGCTCAACGTGTCCTACGATCCGACCCGCGAGTTCTACGCCGAGGTCAATCAGGTGTTCGCCGCGCAGTGGAAACAGCAGACCGGCGAAACCCTCAACATCCGCGCCTCGCACGGCGGCTCGGGCAAGCAAGCGCGCGCGGTCGTCGATGGCCTGGAGGCCGACGTGGTCACGCTCGCGCTGGCCGGCGACATCGACACCATCGCCGCGTCCAAGCAGTTGCCGGCCAACTGGCAGACGCGCCTGCCGCATCAAAGCTCGCCCTACACCTCCACCATCGTGTTCCTGGTGCGCAAGGGCAATCCGAAGGGCGTCAAGGACTGGAGCGATCTGGTCAAGCCCGGCGTCAGCGTGATCACGCCCAATCCGAAGACCTCCGGCGGCGCGCGCTGGAACTATCTGGCCGCGTGGGCGTGGGCGTCGACCAAGTACCGCGACGGCGACAAGGTCGTGGACTTCCTGACGCAGTTGTTCAAGAACGTGCCCGTGCTCGACACCGGCGCGCGCGGTTCGACCACCACCTTCGTCGATCGCAAGATCGGCGATGTGCTGCTGGCCTGGGAGAACGAGGCGTTGCTGACCCTGGCCCAGCCCAGCAGCCGCGACCAATTCGAGATCGTCGTGCCGAGCCTGAGCATCAAGGCCGAGCCGCCGGTGGCCTGGATCGACAAGAACGTGGACAAGCACGGCACGCGCAAACAGGCCGAGGCCTATCTGCGTTTCCTCTACACCCCGGAAGGCCAGCGCCTGGCGGCCAAGCACGGTTATCGCCCGTCGGAGCCGGACAAGGTGCCGGCGGCGGAGCTGAGCAGGTTCCCGGAAGTGAAGCAGGTCACCATCGACAGTGCGTTCGGCGGCTGGAAGAAGGCGCAGTCGGCGCATTTCTCCGATGGTGGTTTCTTCGACAAGATCTATTTGCCGAAGTGATTGGCTGTGGCTCAGCTCTGGCCCGGCGCGGCTGGTAACTCGCGAGACCGAAGGACACCCGAAGGGCGGCGCACATGGACGTGCGCCGGGTCCCACCTTGGGCAGGATGCCCAATGTGGGACCTGCCTGCGTCGGCATCGCACTCGTGGCTTTTGACTCGAAACAGTCAATGCGTTTTCTTTGGTTGCTTTTGACCGAAGGAAATCCCGTGGGACCTTGTCGCTTTGGACAAAGAAAGTGACCCGCCGCTTTATGGCGGAAGCGTTTAGCGTTTGATCTTGCTTGTGGCTTTTGATCTTGTTCGAAGCTTCTGATCTTGCTTGAGGCTTCTAAGAGCCCAACGCCCCTGACCGAAACAACCAGATCTGCGCACTCCCTCCTACCGTCATTCCCGCGAAAGCGGGAATCCAGTGCCTTTCGTGCGAGAACGTTTGAAGTCGCTGGATTCCCGCGTTCGCGGGAATGACGAGCAAAAGAAGCCTCAAGCAGAAGCAAGAGCAAGAGCAAGATCAAACGCCTAAAGCTTCCGCCATAGAACGGCGGGTCACTTTCTTTGTCCAAAGCGACAAAGTCCCACGGGATTTCCTTCGGTCAAAAGTAACCAAAGAAAAGGCTTTAACTGTTTCGAATCAAAAGCCACGAGTGCGATGCCGACGCAGGCAGGTCCCACATTGGGCATCCTGCCCAAGGTGGGACCCGGCGCACGTCCATGTGCGCCGCCCTCCGGGTGTCCCTGGTCTCGCGAGTTACTAGCGGCGCCAAGCCAGAGCGAGGCAATAGCCACAGCAAAAGCAAGAGCAGAGGCAAGGCAAGGCAAGGCAAGGCAAGGCAAGGCTAAGGATCAAAGCAACAGCCGAGGGCAACAACAATCTGAGCGGCGACACGACATCTCGCCCCGAACCCGTCAAATCGCCGACATCACGCCCCGACACACTCACAACCCCCATTCACCTCCCCGGAACCACCCCAACGCCACAATCCCCAGCCATATCGCCATCTCGCACCTCGAAACAACCAACGCACATTTCCAAAGGTCCGGCGATCTGCGATAGCGTCACCTCCCTTCGCCCTCACAAAACCTCTGCCGCCCACGCCACATGAGCGAGCACGCCCTTCCCCTGCCGACCTCCGCCACCCGCTGGCGCCGGCCGTTACCCGGTCTCGGCCTCGGCTTGGGCATCGGCATGACGTGGCTCGGACTGATCGTCCTGCTGCCGCTGGCCGCGCTGATCCTGCGCTCCGGCGGCCTCGGCGTGGCCGGATGGCTGCGCACGATCTCCGATCCGCTGGTGCTGTCCTCGCTGCGGGTCAGCTTCTTGAGCGCCTTCATCGCCGCGGTGATCGCGCTGGTATTCGGCGCGCTGATCGCCTGGGTGCTGGTGCGCTACCGCTTTCCCGGGCGGCGCCTGATGGACGCCCTGGTCGATCTGCCGTTCGCGCTGCCCACCGCGGTCGCCGGCATCACCCTGGCGGCGATCTACGACGAGACCGGCTGGATCGGCCAACTGGTGCAGCCCTTCGGCATCAAGCTGGTCAACAACATCACCGGCATCGTCATCGCGCTGATCTTCATCGGCCTGCCGTTCGCGGTGCGCACGGTGCAGCCGGTGCTGGAAGCGCTGGGCCGCGAACAGGAAGAAGCCGCGATCTCGCTCGGCGCCTCGCGCCTGACCGCGCTGCGCCGCGTGGTCCTGCCCGAATTGCTGCCGGCGCTGCTGACCGGTTTCTCGCTGGCGTTCGCGCGTGGCCTGGGCGAGTTCGGCTCGGTGATCTTCATCGCCGGCAACCTGCCGATGAAAACCCAGATCGCGCCGCTGCTGATCACCATCCGCCTGTTCGAAGACAACGGCATCAACGCCGCGATCGTGCTGGCGACCTTGCTGCTGCTGATGTCGTTCGCCTGCCTGGTCGCCATCAATGCCGCGTCCGCGTTGTTCTCGCACGGTAATCGCCGCGATGGCTGAGCCGCGCCTGCCGCCGCAACGCGATCCCCTGCAGGAGCCGGCCTGGGTGCGCTGGCTGCTGATCGGCGCGGCCGGCGCGATCATGCTGCTGATCGTGGTGCTGCCGTTGCTGATGCTGCTGGGCACCGCCTTCGGCAACGGCCTGAAGGCCTGGTTGAACGCGGTCACCGAACCCAACACGGTGGCGGCGCTGAAACTCACCTTGCTCACCGCCGCGATCGTGGTGCCGGTCAACGCGATCTGCGGCGTGTTCGCGGCCTGGGCGCTGACCCGCTTCGAATTCCGCGGCAAGCGCATGCTGCTGGCGCTGATCGATCTGCCGTTCGCGGTGTCGCCGGTGGTCGCCGGCCTGTGCCTGATCCTGTTGTTCAGCCCGTCGCACGGTTTCTTCGCGGATTTTCTCAACGCCTACGATCTCAAGATCATGTTCGCCACGCCCGGCATCGTGCTGGCGACGATGTTCGTGACCTTCCCGTTCGTGGTGCGCGAGCTGATTCCGCTGATGGAGCAGCAAGGCAGCGACGAGGAACTGGCCGCGCGCTCGCTCGGCGCCAATGCCTGGAGCATGTTCTTCCGGGTGACCCTGCCCAACATCAAATGGGGCCTGCTCTACGGCGTGCTGTTGTGCAGCGCGCGGGCGATGGGCGAGTTCGGCGCGGTCACGGTGGTGTCGGGCAACGTCGTCGGCAAGACCAATACGCTGTCGCTGCATGTGGAAGTGTTGTTCAACCACCCCGGCGACCCGACTCCGGCGTTCGCGGTGGCTTCGCTGTTGGCCGGCCTGGCCTTGGTCACGCTGGTGATCAAGATCTGGCTGGAAGCGCGCCATGGCGACGCGCTCGCGCGTTCGCACCGCAGGCATTGATTCACCGAGCATCGTTTCACTAGGTATCGCCACGAATGGATCTGCACCTCAAAGCCATCGCCAAGCGTTATGCGACCGTCGCCGCCCTGGATGCGGTGAGCCTGGATGTCGCCTCCGGCGAGTTGGTCGCGCTGCTCGGGCCTTCGGGCTCGGGCAAAACCACGCTGTTGCGGGTCATCGGCGGCCTGCTGCAACCCGATTCGGGCCAGCTGCTGTTCGGCGATCAGGACGCGACCCGGCTGAGCCTGCGCGAGCGCAACGTCGGTTTCGTGTTCCAGCACTACGCGCTGTTCAAGCACATGACCGTGGCGGAGAACATCGCCTTCGGCCTGCGCAGCCGGCCGCGTTCGCGGCGGCCGGACAAGGCGACCATCGCCAGGCGCGTGCAGGAATTGCTGGGGCTGATCCAGTTGCCGGAACTGGGCGGGCGTTATCCGGAACAACTCTCCGGCGGGCAGAAGCAGCGCGTCGCGCTGGCGCGCGCGCTGGCGATCGACCCGACCGTGCTGCTGCTGGACGAACCCTTCGGCGCGCTCGACGCCAAGGTCCGCGTGGAACTGCGTCGCTGGCTGCGCCGGCTGCACGATCACACCGGCCAGACCACCTTGTTCGTCACCCACGATCAGGAAGAAGCGCTGGAACTGGCCGACCGCGTGGTCGTGCTCAAGGACGGCCGGATCGAACAGATCGGCACGCCCGACGAGATCTACAGCGCGCCGGCCTCGGCGTACGTGTTCGATTTCATCGGCCGCGCCAACGTCATCGAAGGCCAGACCGAGGGCGGCGAGCTGTCGGTCAACGGCCACGCCCTGCGCCTGCCGGTGGACAGCAACAGCCGCAGCCGCGCGCGCCTGTACGTGCGGCCGCACGACATGGCCCTGGTCGGCGACGGCGAGGGCCTGCCGGCGCGGGTGCTGTCCTCGCACCGCCTGGCCGAGCGGATCACCCTGGAACTGAGCATCGACGGCCAGCAGCGGCCCCTGGAGCTGGACCTGGTGGCAACGCCGGACGCGGTGACCCCGGCTTCGGGCAGCACCGTGCATGTGCGGCCGCTGCGGTATCGGGTGTATTCGGATTAGGGATATCGGATCGAAGCTCTGCCGGTGGCTTTGATTCCCTCCAACGCCAAATAAGAGCCCCTCTCCCGCTCGCGGGAGAGGGGTTGGGGTGAGGGGCGCGGGCAGTCGCAGAAATCCAAGCAGCAGCATTCGCGCCTACGGCGCTTATCCCCTCACCCCAGCCCTCTCCCGCGAGCGGGAGAGGGAGAGGGAGCGGGAGAGGGAGATAAGCAAGCTTGCCGGATCGGGCAGAACACAGCGTCACCGCCCGGACGCGACCGCCGGTCGCAGGCCGCCCCGCCGCGCAGGGGTAAACTAGCCGCCATGACCTATCCCTACTCGCGCCCGCGGCGGATGCGCCGCGACGACTTCTCGCGCCGACTCATGCGCGAGACCGTTCTCACCGCCAACGACCTGATCTATCCGGTCTTCGTGCACGAACTCGACGGCCGCGCGCCGGTCGGCTCCATGCCCGGGATCGACCGCCTGTCGATCGACGAACTGCTGCGCGTGGCCGAACAGGCCAGCGAGTTGCGCGTGCCCGCGCTGGCGCTGTTCCCGGTGACCGCGCCGGACGCCAAGTCGCTGACCGCCGAAGCCGCATGGCAGGACGACGGCCTGTGCCAGCGCGCCGTGCGCGCGCTCAAGCAGCGCTTCCCGCAGTTGGGCGTGATCACCGACGTCGCCCTGGACCCGTACACCACCCACGGCCAGGACGGATTGATCGACGACAGCGGCTACGTCATGAACGACGAAACCGTCGAGGCATTGGTGAAGCAAGCGCTGTCGCACGCCGTCGCCGGCGCCGACATCGTCGCGCCCAGCGACATGATGGACGGCCGCATCGGCCAGATCCGCAACGCGCTGGAACTCGACGGCCACATCCACACCCGCATCCTCGCCTACAGCGCCAAGTACGCCTCCAGCTTCTACGGCCCGTTCCGCGACGCGGTTGGCTCGGC
Source organism: Lysobacter gummosus (assembly GCF_001442805.1). NCBI lineage: Bacteria > Pseudomonadati > Pseudomonadota > Gammaproteobacteria > Lysobacterales > Lysobacteraceae > Lysobacter > Lysobacter gummosus. The sequence continues at coordinate 5,737,763 of NZ_CP011131.1, forward strand.
CGGCGCGCTCGGCAAGGGCAACAAGTACACCTACCAGATGGACCCGGCCAACAGCGACGAGGCCATGCGCGAGATCGCGCTGGATCTGGAAGAAGGCGCGGACATGATCATGGTCAAGCCGGGCATGCCGTACCTGGACATCGTGCGCCGGGCCAAGGACGAATTCGGCGTGCCGACCTTCGTCTACCAGGTCAGCGGCGAGTACGCGATGCTGCGCGCGGCCATCCAGAACGGCTGGCTGGACGAACGCGGCTGCGTGATGGAAGCGCTGACCTCGATCAAGCGCGCGGGCGCCGACGGCGTGTTGACGTATTTCGCATTGGATGCGGCGCGGTGGATGCGCGAGGCGAACTGAATCCGGGCAAGCCCACGCCGCCGGCGCGCGTCCACATCCTGCTTGCGCTCGCCGCCGACACCGCGGTGATCATTCGCCGCGGCCGAGCAAGCAGACCTGCGTGCTCGGCTGGAACCGCAAGACCGACCGCATCCAGGTCGGCCAATGGCTCAAGGGCCGCATCTACGAACGCCGCTGCGATCTGTCGCCGGACGGCCGTCACTTCATCTACTTCGCCAGCAACGCGCGCTGGCGCTCGGAGTCGAAGGGCTCGTGGTCGGCGATTTCGCGCGCGCCCTATCTCAAGGCGCTGACCTTCCTGCCCAAGGGCGATTGCTACGAAGGCGGCGGCCTGTTTTTCGACGATCGCGATTACTGGCTCAACGATCGCTACAACCTGCACCGCCTCGCCCGAGACGACTCCGGCCTGCGCCGGTCCATGCGTTCGCCCTGGCACGAAAGCTACGGCAAGGGCGGCTGCAGCAGCATCTATTACATCCGCCTGCAGCGCGACGGCTGGGCGATGAAACATACCGATGCGAGTTCCGGGGAGGAGGTGACTACCTTCGAGAAACCTCTGCGCGGGCATTGGGTACTGCGCAAGATCGCCCACTCCGGCTGGATCCGCCGCGAGGGAACCGGTCACGACAGCGACGAACACGCCTTGTGGAATCGCCGCACCGGTCGGTTGATCGAACTGCCGCGGTGGGACTGGGCCGAGGTCGACGGCGAGCGTTTGCTGTGGGTAGAGCGCGGGCGTTTGCTGAGCGCGCGGATCGATGCCGAGGGTCTGTGCGAGCAGCGCGAGATCTACGATTTCAATCCGTTGACGTGGGCGTCGCTGGAAGCGCCGTACTGAGTCGGCATCGGTTTCGAATAGCCAAACCTGCAGCACGCAATCTCACGATCATCCCCATACCACGAGGCCGGCCGCACGGCCCCGCGGCGAACTACGTCAGAACGAGTGGAAAGTGCAGAAGTCGATCACGGTGACGCCGGGCTGGCTGGCATAGCCATACAGTTGCGTCTCGCAATCGCTTTGCGAAGCGGCGGAGATGTGCGCATAGGTGTAGGTGTAACGAAGCGGGCCGTCCGGGCCGGGAACTGTATGCGGTTGCACCCAACGCACGGTCGCGTCCCAGGTGCCCCAACTGGGTTGCGGAGGCTGCGGGTTGGTGCCGCCGATCGGAGCGGCCAGCGACGGCGCCGCGGCGAGCGTCAACAGCAACGACAACAACAAGCCCCCTGTACGACGTTTCATGTTGCGCATCGAAAGTCCTTTTTGGTCAGCCACCGAGTGTGGCCGGCGCAGCATAGGCACTCGCCGCCGGGCGAGGCCGCGTGCGCATGCGCGTATCCGATGGGCGGCGAATGGACGCGGATCGGCGGAATCGCGGCGCGGTGCGCGCGCGCGATCCTCATGCACTGCATCAAACGCGCACGACCGTTGGCGCCCGACGAATGGCTGGCCGCTGCGCGTTATTTCGACGTGGCAGACGCGCCGCAGCCGGGCTTGCCCGTCGCCGCCGGCGCTTTCATCCGGTAGATATCCATCTTCCCCGCCTTCGGCGATTTCGCCGAACCGCTGATCAACAGTTCGCCGGGCTTGTTCCAATCCAAGGCCGGCCCGAGCGTGTAGCCGCTGTGGGTGTTGAACGACAACGGCAGCGGCGCCGCCTGCGAATACGCGTCGCCATCGCATTGCGCTATGTACAAACGGATCGGATCGTCGGCGACGTTCTTCGAGCGCGCGAACACGATCGCGCGGCCATCGAAGAGCCAGGCGGCGTCGAATTCGTCCTGCGCCGTATTGATGCCCGGCACCGGCTTGGGATCGGCGAAGGCCTTGCCGTTCCAGCTCGCCACGAACAGATCGTGACGGCCGGCGCCGCCGAAGCCGTCGCTGGCGAACAACAGACGATGGCCATCGCGGCTCGGCGTCGGCGCCCATTCGTCGCCGCGGCTGTTGACGCCGGGCCCGAGGTTTTCCGCCGCGCCGTAGCTGCCGTCGGCGCGCACCGCGGCGCGATACAGATCGTCGCCGCCCTGGCCGCCGGCGCGGTTGGAGAAGAAATACAGCCAGCGGCCGTCGGCGCTGAACAAGGGATCGAAATCGTTCGCCGCGCTGTTGATGGCGAGCGGTTCGGGCTGCTGCCAGCGACCGTCGATCCAGCGCGCCTGCCACAGATCCCAACCGCCGGCGCCGCCGCCGCGATCGGTGCTGCCCCAGACGATGCGCTGACCGTCGGGATGCACCGCGCCGCGCACTTCGCTGTGCGGCGTGGAGACCACGCCCATGCCTTCGATGCCGAATTCCGACAAGGCCCAGGCGCCGCCGGCGAGCGCGCAAAGCGCGAGGCCGGCAGCGAATCGCAGCGAGGACATCGGCGCGGGACGCATCCTGGTTTTCATCGGCACGGCCATCGTTTCCAGCCGGCGAGGCAGGCTCATCGAATCCGCGGCAGCGCGCGCTGCCGGCCTTCCTTGAGCACCGCGTCGGCGACGCAGCCGCCCTGCCCGGTCACCGCCGGCGCCTTCATCCGGTAGATGTCCTGCTTGCCGGCCTTCGGCGACTTGGCGGTGCCGTTGAGCAACAACTCGCCGGGCTTGTTCCAGTCGATCACCGGGCCGTAAGTGAAACCGTCCTCGCTGTTGAACGACAACGGCAACAGTTCGGCCCGGCCGTACTGGCTGCCGTCGCACTGGGCGACGAACAAACGCACCGCCTTGGTTTTGACGTCGTCCGAGCGGGTGAACACGATCGCGCGGCCATCGCCGAGCCAGGTCGCGTCGAATTCGTCCGCCTCGGTGTTGATGCCCGGAACCGGTTGCGGGTCGACGAAGGCCTTGCCGTCCCAGCGCGCGATCCACAGATCCTGGCCGCCGGCGCCGCCGCGTCCGTCGCTGGCGAACATCAGGTGCTGGCTGTCGCGGCTCGGCGCCGGCGCCCATTCGCTGCCGGAGGTGTTGACCCCTGGGCCGAGGTTCTCGGCCGGGCCGTAGCCGCCGTCGTCGAGGACCGCGGCGCGGTACAGGTCTTCGTTGCCCAGGCCGCCGGGGCGGTCGGAGAAGAAATACAGCCAGCGGCCGTCGCCGCTGAACATGGGATCGTAGTCCTTGGACGGGGTGTTGATCGACAACGGCTCGGGGTCCTGCCAGCGGCCATCGACCCGGCGGGCCTGCCACAGGTCGCGCCCGGCCGGTCCGCCGGGGCGGTCGCTGCTGCCCCAGACGATGCGCCGTCCGTCGGGACTCACGCTCGCGCGCACTTCGCTGTGCGGGGTCGAGACAATGCCCATGCCTTCTATGCCGAATTCGCTCAGGCCCGCGTGGACCGTGCTGGCGAGCCCACAGGCGAGGAGTACACTCGATCCTAACCAGACCCTGGCGTGCCGCATTATGCGTCTCCCAACGGAAGGGTCCACAGTCTAGAACGAGGCGCGCTCATGTCGATGGATTCCAGTTCGTCCAGCCCGGTCCTGCGTTACGCGGTCTTCGGCCATCCGGTCGCCCACTCGCTGTCGCCGCGCATACATGCTGCGTTCGCGCGCCAGTTCGGAATCGCGCTGGAGTACGTCGGCGTGGACGCCGCGCCGGAGCGCTTCGACGTGGCCCTGGCCGAATTCGCCGCCGAGGGCGGGCTGGGCGCCAACATCACCCTGCCGCTGAAAACCCGCGCCGCCAGCATCTGCTCGCACCTGAGCGATCGCGCCCGCCGCGCCGGCGCGGTCAACACATTGATCCGCAGCGCCACCGGCTGGGAAGGCGACAACACCGACGGCGTCGGCCTGATCCGCGACCTCACCGAACGCCACGGCCTGGACCTGCGCGAACGCCGCACCTTGCTGATCGGCGCGGGCGGCGCGGCGCGCGGCGTGGCGCCGGCGCTGCTGGATGCCGGCATCGGCGATCTGTTCATCGTCAACCGCACGCCCGAACGCGCCGACGCGCTCGCCGACACGCTCGGCCTGCCCGGCCGCGTGCATCCGCGTTACTTGTCCGACGTCGGCACGCTCGGCAACTTCGATCTGATCGTCAACGCAACCTCGGCCGCGCGCGACGATGCCATGCCGACCTTGCCGATGAGCCTGGCCACGCCGCGCACCGCGGCGGTGGACCTGAGCTACGGCGAAGCGGCGATTCCGTTCCTGGCCTGGGCCAAGGTCGCCGGCGCGCACGATCGCATCGACGGCCTGGGCATGCTGGTCGAACAGGCCGCGGAAAGCTTCGAGCGCTGGCACCGCAAGCGTCCGGATACCGACCCGGTGTACGCGCAACTGCGCCAGGGCGCGTTGTCGCTGGTTACGGCGGATTGAGCGGCATGATCCGTGCGCACACCGCGCCCGGCGGCGGCCTTGTTCCCGGCGCGCTACGCATCGCGTGCGCGGCGGCCGGGAGCGGCGCATGAGTTTCAGCGATTGGCTGCCCGCGCTGGCGACTCAGGCGCTGATGATGACGCCGTTGCTGATCGTCTATGCCGCCGGCCTGACGCTGTGCCTGACACGGCGACGCCAACTGGGCGTCGCCTCGACTTACGCGGCGATCGCGTTCGCCCTGCTGATCGCCGGCGTGTTGTTGAGTCTGGCGGGCCAGGCCTGGAGCTACCGGGCGATCTCTTCCGGGATGCCGGCCAGTTCGATGGCGGTGATCTCCGGCGTGGTCGGCGTGTCCCACATGCTGCTGTCCCTGCTCGCCACCACGCTGCTGGTCGCCGCGATACTGGCGCGGCGGCCGGCGCCATAGGCCTGAGGCCGGTGGCGATGCATTGCCGCGACCAATGCGGCGCGTGTTGCATCGCGCCCTCGATCACCTCGCCGATTCCCGGCATGCCGCACGGCAAGCCGGCCGGAATTCCCTGCGTGCAGCTGGACGACGAATTGCGTTGCCGTTTGTTCGGCAAGCCGGAGCGGCCGGCGTTCTGCGCGTCGTTGCGGCCGTCGGAGTCGATGTGCGGGGTTACGCGTGCCGACGCGATGGGGATGTTGACGGCATTGGAAATCGCGACGCGGCCGTAGCAACGCCGCGCATTGAGCCTGCGCGGCATCTCGGCCCGGTATCGCTGCACTCACGATCCGTGTTGCGGACCGTGAGTGCGCGAGGTCCTCAACGCCGGATCAGCGACCAGCCCAATGGATAGTTCGCCATCGACAGGCCGGTGAAGCCGCTGCCTTGCGACCGCCACAGTTGCATCAGGCTGCCGTTGGTCCAGATCACATCGGTGCGGCCATCGCCGGTGAAATCGCCGGTCTGCGCCACGCGCCAGGCCGGGCCGGGTTGATAGCTCATCTCGGACATGCGCACACCGCCGTCCATGCCCCATACCGCGAAATAGCCCAGATCCGGATGGCGCCACATCAGGTCGGACTTGCCGTCGCCGGTCACGTCGCCGGTCGCGGTGAGTTCCCATCCTTGCAGATAGCCCGGCATCGCATCGCCGGTGAAACGCAGGTCGCCGCTCGCGCGCCACAGTTGCATCTGCACGCCGTTGGTCCAGACCACGTCCATGCGGCCGTCGCCGCTAAAATCGCCGCTGCCGGCGATCCACCACTCGACACTGGTCCCATACGAAGCGCTGTCGATGATTTGCGCGCCGCCCATGGCCCACATCCCGGCGGCGGTGTTGGCATCGTTGCGCCACAGCAGGTCGGTAGTGCCATCGCCGTTGACGTCGCCGCTGGCGACCACGCGCCAGCCGGTCGGATAGCTGCGCATCTGCACGCCATTGAAATAGCCGTCGCCGCGCCCTTCCCACAACTGCATGCTGGTGCCGTCGGTCCACACCAGATCGAGCTTGCCGTCGCCGTTGAAATCGCCGGTCGCGATCACCCGCCATTCCGAAGGCACCGCGTGACCGATGCCGGTCACGCGCGTGGCGCCGTCCATCGTCCAGATCGCGAAGTTCTGGCGCGCGTCGTCGCGCCACAGCAGGTCGGACTTGCCGTTAGCGTCCACGTCGCTGGCCGCGGCCTTGGCGCACCCCTGCCCCAGGAACACCATCACGCCCTGGATGGCGCTGAGCGCGACCACGTCCTTGCAGCCGTCGCCGTCGAGGTCGCCGACCGAAAGGTCGCGGATATTCGGCACCGCATATGCACGCTCTTCCGACAAGCCGTAATCGGTCTGCTGATACACCACCAGCTCGCCGGCGCGGGCGATCAGCAGATCGTCGCGGCGGTCGCCGTTGAGATCGGCCACCTGCGGGTTATAGGCCGAATCCCGACTCGGAATCTGCTCGAATCCATCGCCCCCAGGCAGCCGGGCGAATATCGTGGTGGTGGTCGAATTAATGCGCAGGTAGATCGGCTCGGCCTTGGCGTCGTGATCGAAATCGCCGATCTCGGCGACCCGCATTCCCGACGCGACCGCCTGCCCCGGCTTGAACCCGTTGACGGCGTTGTGCTCGAACAAATACACCTGCCCGGCAGTGTCGGTAGTCACCAGATCCTTGAAACCGTCGCCATTGACGTCGCCGGCCGCCATCCACGTGCCGCCGCGCATGGGCGTATTGAGCGGATCGGTGGAGGTGAACCGCCCGTTGCCCAGTCCCAGCAGGATCGTGATCCTGTGCGGCGTCTGATCGAAATTCCCCGCCTGGTGGACGATGTCCGGATTGCCGTCCAGATTGACGTCCATGATCGCCATCGACGCTTCCGGGATGCCGCTATCGAGCCCATAGCGCCGGCCGCTGAAGGCGCCGGTGCGATTGCCGAGAAATATCGTCGCGCCGTTGCTGTCCGCCAGCACGATGTCCTTGATGCCGTCCTTGTTGAGATCCTCAAGCAGCAGGTTCGACACCTGCCCCGAATCCAGATCGGAGTACGACACCGTGATCGGCGCGGCGTGGCCGCCGTCGGCCAACGTCGCGTACACCGCGAGTTTTCCCGCCACCGCGGCGTCGCCGCTGGTGAACGTGGCCAGGACGATATCGTCGCGCCCGTCGCCGGTGACGTCGCCCAGCGCCACGACCCTGGCATTGGCGGACATCGCGTCGGCGGCGAACGAGGACGGCGCCAACGTGCTGCCGCTGGCTCGCGGCAAGCCCGCGCTTACCAATGCGACTTTACGCACGCGATTGTTGCTGGTGTCGGCGACATAGAGATTGCCCTCGGCATCCGTCGCCACACCATAGGGCTGGCCGAGAGTGGCTTGGGTCGCTTCGCCGCCGTCGCCGCTGCCGCCGTTCACATACGACAGCCCGGCCACTATCTTGGCCTGGCCGGCATGGATCCTGCGCACGCGACTGGCGTAGTTCTCCATCACGAACAAGTCGTCGTCGGCGTTCACCGCGATGGCGTAGGGCGTGATCAGCGCGGCGTCCAGCGCGCTGGAGTCGGTCTCCTCGGTGCCGCCGCCGGCAACAGTGGTGATGATGCCGTTGCTGACCTTGCGGATGCGCTCGTTGCCGGTGTCGGCGATCAACAGCGCGCCGTGCGAATCGAACGCCAGCCCGTTCGGCCGCGACAAGCTGGCCTGCAGCGCCGCAGCGCCGTCTCCCTGGAACGCGTCGGTGCCGTTGCCGACCACGGTCACCAGCCTGCCGTCGGCATTGAGCCTGCGCACGACGTGGTTGCCGGTGTCGGCGATGTACAGCAGGCCGTCGCCGCCGATCGCCAACCCGGCCGGGTGATTGAGCAAGCTTGCGGTCGCGATGCCGTCGATCGCCGGGCCGATGGCGCCGGTGCCGGCGATGGTGCGGATGATGCCGTCGCTGCCGATCTTGCGGATGCGCTGGTTGTAAGTATCGGCGATGTAGACGTTGCCGGCGGCGTCCACGGCGATGGCCGAGGGTTGGGACACCCAGGCCTGAGTCGCCGGTATGCCGTCACCGCCGCCGTAGCCCGTCTCGCCGCTGCCGGCGATGACGCTGGCGACGCCGTCGGCGCGGATCTTGCGGATGCGCGCCTTCTCCGCGAGGTAGATGTCTCCCGCCGGAGTGATCGCGATGGCTCTCGGCTGCGCCAGCGCTTGCCGTGTGGCGTAGTGGCCGCCGCTGCCGCCGCCGGCGATGGAGGTGATGATCGCGCCTTGCGAGGCGGAGGAAAACGCGGCGCAGACCGCGCCGATGGCCAGCAATTTGAAGAGTTTCACTACGCCCCCTTGTCGTGAGTTCCCTGTGCGCGCAGGCGACACGTCGCCTCCGGTCCTTGACCACACCAGCTCCCCAGCCGTGTGCGCTTGGGGATGATAAATACTGTGCCGCAGGCCTACCAGAACTGCCCGCGGATCCGGTTCGGCCGACCGCGTCCTCCCGCGCAACCTCAGCGGTTACGCTGGCGATACGCCGGCGCCGGCCTCAACGGCGGATCGTCGACCACCCCAGCGGATACGCCGGCATTTCCAATTCGCCGAAGCCGCCGCCCGGGACCGCCTGCCACAGACGCATGCGGCTGCCGTCGGTCCAGATCAGGTCGGTCACGCCGTCGCCGTTGTAATCGCCGCTCTGAGCGATGCGCCAGTTGGCGTCGATCAAGTACGGCGCGCCGCTCAGGCGCGCGGCGCCGTCCATCGCCCACGCCGCCACGTGCGGCTGGCCCGGCAGACGCCACAGCAGGTCGGCCTTGCCGTCGCCGGTGACATCGCCCACCGCGCCCAGTTCCCAGCCTTGTGGGAAGTCCGGCATGGTGTCGCCGGCGAAAATCTTGTCGCCGACCGCACGCCACAATTGCATCGAGGCGCCGTTGGTCCAGATCAGGTCCAGGCGGCCGTCGCCGCTGAGGTCGCCGCTGCCGGCCACCCACCAGTCGGGACTGGTCGAATAACTTTGGCTGTCGATCACCTGCGCCCCGTTCATCGCCCACAACCCCATCGCCGTGTTGGCGTCGTTGCGCCACAGCAGGTCGGCGTTGCCGTCTCCGGTGATGTCGCCGGTCGCGACCACGCGGTAACCGGTCGGATAGCCGCGCATCATCACGCCGTCGAAATAGCCGTCGCCGCGACCCTGCCACAACTGCATGCTGACGCCGTCGGTCCAGATCAGGTCGAGCTTGCGATCGCCGTTGAAATCGCCGGTGGCGATCACCCGCCATTCCGGCGGCACGTTGTGGCCGACGCCGTACAACCGCTCAGCGCCGCTCATGCCCCAGATCGCGACGTGCTGACGCGCATCGTCGCGCCAGATCAAGTCGCTGCGACCGTTGCCTTCGATGTCCGACGATGCGGGCTTGGAATTGACGCAGTTCTTGCCATAGTGGATCTGCACGAAGCTCGCGTTCGCGGTCGTTCCGACCACATCCTTGCAACCATCGCCGTTCAGATCGCCGACCGCGATCCGGCCCAGGCTGGCGGAGGCAATGGATGCTTCGCTCAAACCGAAATCGTTCTGCCTGTAAAAGAACAGCTTGTCTTTCGCGACGGCTACCAGGTCGTCGCGGCCGTCGCCATCCATATCGGCTCCTGTCAGCTCACTGAGCAGGTAGTTGGTCACCATGCGCTGACCGAGCACCCATACCGCGTAGCTGGGCTCGTTTCCTGCGGATTCAACGATGTTGATGCGGCCGTCGTCGTCGAAGTCTCCGCTGCCGATGGAAGCCACGCCTTCGCCGAAATAAACCTCGCTCTTGAACCCGCTTATGCCGTCGTGCAGAAACAAGTAGAGGCGCCCTCCGACCATCGCCACCAAGTCCTTGATCCCATCGTCGTTGACGTCGATCGCATGCAGCGGATAACCACCACGCAACGAGGTATTGATCGGGGCCAACGACATGATGGCCCCGCCCGGGTTGCCGAAGAACACATTGAAATCGCGCGCGCCGGGATTGCCCACGTCCGATCGCTGATGCGCGACATCCAGGTAGCCGTCACGATTGACGTCGAGCACGGCGACGCTGCCGTCGAGGCTGCTCGGAGTGGACAGGTAGGAATTGCGGCTGGTCAACGTCCCGTTGCGATTGCCCAACAGGATGCTCACGCCGAGACGGTGGCCGATGACGATATCGTCGATGCCGTCTCGGTTCATGTCGGCCAGATGCAGATCGGGCGTAATCAGTCGCTGATCCGGAAAGAACTTGACGATGATCGGATCGGCAAAGCCGCCTCCCAGCTTGCGCGGGTACACCGCGACCCGATTGTCGATGGCCGGATTGATCGAGCTGGCAGAACCCTGGACCAGGACGATGTCGTCGCGGCCGTCGCCGGTGACATCGCCGACTTTCACCCGCATCGGCGTGATGGCGACGTTCATCCCCTGTGCGGCCTGGAAGGGGAACTCGCCGGTACGCGGCAATCCAGTTCCGGCCAGCGCTAGTTTACGTACCCGTGCGTTGAGCGAATCGGCAATGTAGACATTGCCCTCGCTGTCGGTGGCTACGGCGTGGGGTCGATTGAGCGACGCGAGGGTGGCTTCACCGCCGTCCCCATCCAGGTACCCGCCGTTCATGCGCCCGGCCACCGTGACGATCGAGCCGTTGGCGATCTTGCGTACGCGCGATGTTCCGGACTCGGCCACATAGAGGTTGCCGAAGGCATCCACAGTCAGGCCCCAAGGGGAACTCAATAGCGCATTCAATACCGGACCATCGTCCGTGCTGAAGCCGCCGCCGGCCACGGTGGTGATGATGCCGTCCGTACCGATCCGGCGAATTCGCTCGCTGCCCACCAGATACAGGGCGCCGGCGCGATCGAACGCCAGTCCCCTGACCGTGGATATATAGGCGCCGGTGGCCGGACCGCCGTCGCCGAAGCCGTTGCTGCCGCCACCGGCGACGGTCTGCAAGGTCCCGTCGGCGTTGAGCCGGCGCACGCGTTCGTTGCCGCTGTCGGCGATATAGAGCAGGCCGTCGGGGCCGATCGCCAAGCCGCTGGGATAGCTCACCGGGCTCGCCGTGGCGGGCCCATCGACCGCAGCACCGATCGCGCCCGTGCCGGCGACGGTAGTGATGATCCCATCGGTACCGATCCTGCGGACGCGGTTGTTGCCCGTATCGGCGAAGTAGACGTTGCCCGCCGCATCCACCGCGAGCGCGGTGGGGTCGTTGATCTGCGCAGCGGTGGCCGGCCCGCCGTCGCCGCTATAACCGGGCGTGTCGGTGCCGGCAATCACCTGGGTCAGGCCATCGGGATCAATTCGGTAGACATGGACAAGATCGGCCACGTACATGTGATCCGATCCGGTGATCGCGATAGCCTTGGTGTATTGCAGCGAGATGCGCGTGGCGTATTGGCCATTCCATCCGCCGCCGGCGACCGAGGTGATGATCGCGGCCTGACCCGTGCCGCACAACGCCGCGCACAACGCGCCAAAGCCGAGAAGATGTCCGATTCGCACTGTGGCCCCCTGATTTAATATTGGTTCGTGACGATCGCGTGCAGCGATGCGATCGCCGTCAGCGCCGCACGGTGGACCAGCCGACTGGATAATCCAGCATCGGCACACCGACGAATCCATCGCCCTGCGATTGCCACAACTGCATCTGATGGCCATCGGTCCAGATCACGTCGGTGCGGCCGTCGCCGGTCAAATCGCCGGTCTGGACGATTCGCCAGGCCGCGCCGGGCTGATAAGTCCGTCCGGACAAACGCGTGGCGCCGTCCATCGCCCAAGTCACCAGGTAGCCTTCGTCCGGATAACGCCACATCAGGTCGCCCTTGCCGTCGCCGTTGATGTCGCCGACCGCGGCCAGTTCCCAACCCTGCGGATAGCCGGGCATCTCCACAAACTTGAAAGTCAGACCTTCGTCCGCCTGCGCCAAGCTCATGAACGTGCCATCGGTCCAGACCACGTCCATGCGTCCATCGCCGGTCATGTCCGCGCTGCCGGCGACCCACCAGGTCTTCTTCACACTGTAGGAGGCGCTGTCGATGATCTGCGCGCCCTTCATAACCCACAGGCCGACAGCGGTATTGTCGTCGCCACGCCACAGCAGATCGGTGTTGCCGTCGCCGTTGACGTCGCCCACCGCAACCACGCGATAGCCAACCGGGTAACTGCGCATCTGCACGCCGGTGAATCCGCCTTTGCCGTCTCCCTCCCACAGCTGCATTTGCATGCCGTCGGTCCAGATGAGATCGAGCTTGTGGTCGCCCTGGAAATCGCCGGTCGCCAACACTCGCCACTCCGGCGATACCAGGCGGCTCATGCCTTCGACGCGGGTCGCACCGTCCATCCGCCAGGTCACCAGATGCTCGCGGCTGTCGTCGCGCCACACCAGATCCGATTTGCCATCGCCATTCAAATCATTGAGCGTGCCTTCCACGCAGTTGCGTCCCGGGAACAGCAACAGGCCCTGGCTGCTCAGAACCACGGCATCGCGGCAACCGTCGCCGCTGATTTCGCCTCGCGCCACGCCGATCGCGCCAGGAGCCGAATAAGCCACTTCATCGGACAGGCCCAGCGGGGTCTGACGGTAGGCCACCAATTCGTCGTATCTCGTCAGCAGCAAGTCGTCGCGGCGATCGCCATTGAAATCGCCCGCATTCAGATCGAGCGCCACTTCCGGTATGGAGCTCATTTCGGAACGGCCATCGGCGCTGTACCTCACGACCATGGTGCTGCTGCCGTTGCCGTAGATCGCGGAAAGAATGTCCGTGCGTCCGTCGTGATCGAAATCGCCTAAAGCGATGTTCCCGCCGACTCCGGCCGAGCGCTCAGGCCTGAAATTGTTGATGCCGTCGTGTTCGTACACGTAGATCTGAGCGTACTTCGTCGTCACCACCAGATCCTTGAAACCGTCGCCATTGACGTCGCCGGCGCGGATATTCGACCCACCTGCCAGCGCGCTGTTCACGGCATAGGGAGCCGCCAGACGACCGCCGCCGCTGCCCAGGAACACTTGCAGATCGCGCGCGACTTGGTCGCCCAGATCGTCGAGGTAGTGCACGACATCGGGCGTACTGTCGTTATTGACGTCCATCACCGCCAAGGCGCCAGCCACGCCGCCTGGGATCGGCAGCGAATAATGCGTGCCCGACAGAGCGCCGTTGCCATTTCCTGGGAAAATCGAAAGGCCCGTGCGTTCGCCGATCAGGATATCGAGGATGTCGTCGTTGTTCATATCGGCGAGCACGATATTGGGAACGACGACACTGCCTTCGCTGGCGTAGTACGCGGTCTGCGGAGCGGCCAGACCGCCGCCGGCCAGGCCGGAGAACAACATCACCTTCAATGTCTGCGGATCGCTGCCGGATTCGCGTCCGGTTGCCACGACGACATCGTCGAGTCCATCGCCGGTCACATCGCCCACAGCCAGTCTTGCATACCGTTGCGTCACCGTGGCGGGAACGGGGATGACGGAATAGCCCAGGAACTTGCTGCCGCCCACGCGAGGCAGGCCTGCGCTTCTCAGCGCGACTTTGCGTACCCGCTGGTTGCCGGTATCGGCGACATAGATGTTGCCATCGCTGTCCAATGCCACACCGGCCGGCCGATTGAAGGTCGCCAGGGTCGCATCGCCACCGTCGCCGGCATAGCCGGGACTGTTGGCGACGCCGGCAAACGGCCTGATCCAGCCTCCCGAGATCTGACGCACGACCGAACTGCCGGCTTCGGCCACGAACAAAAAAGGAGTTCCCGGTTCGATGGCCAGGGCACGCGGCTCACGCAACCTCGCCGTGAGCGCGTCGGTGGTCGTGTCGCTGCTGCCGCCACCGGCCAACGTCCGGATGCGACCGACGAAATCGATCTGACGAACGCGCTCGTTGCCGGTATCGGCGATGTACAAGTTGGCGACATCGGTGGCCAAGCCGGTCGGGGCGGATACCCGCGCCTGCTCTGCCGGCACGCCCTCGCCGCTGAAGCCGGCGACGCCATCGCCAGCGACGGTCACCAGTCTGCCGTCCGTGTCGAGCAGGCGAATACGGTGATTCTGGGTGTCGGCGATATACAACGTATTTTTGGGGCCGCCGAACGCAACGCCGCCGGGATAATTCAACGACGTGGCCGTAGCGACGCCGTCGTCCGACGCAGCGGCCACACCGGTGCCAGCGATCGTGCGGATAATGCCGCTGGTGTCGATCTTGCGGATACGATGATTGTAGGTATCGGCGATATAGATGTTGCCCGCAGGATCGACCGCGATCGCGGAAGGTTGATTGAGCACGGCGTCGACGGCGGGCCCGCCATCGCCGCCGTAGCCCAGATAGCTGGCGCCGGCGATGATTGTGGCGACGCCGTCGGGCGTGATCTTGCGTATCTGCGAATATTCGGCCACGTACATGTCGCCGTTCGGCGTGATGGCGATCGCCTTGGGCTGAAACAGACTTTGCCGCGTGGCATAACTGCCGCCGCTGCCGCCGCCGGCGACGGAGGTGATGATCGCGCCTTGCGACGCGGCAGAAAACGCAGCGCAGATCGCGCCGATGATTAGCAGTCCGAGAGTCCGCATCATGCCCTCCTGATTAATCTGTGCCAGACGCGTACCCGCGCCCGTATCCGAATACGGCGAGCTTCCCGCCCGCGCGCGTTTGAAACTCAAAACGCCATGGCACGAGCCGGCCCACGCCTTACTTGAAAGTGCCGCCGATCCACATCGTCGAACGACCCCTGAGGCGGTCTGCTGCACGGTTGTCCGATGTCGGCGAAACACAACGCGCCGCTGACGTCCACTGCGATCGCCGATGCGCCTCGAAACCGCGCCTGGGTGCTGGCTTGCCGTCGCCGGGTTCGGCGGCGTAGTAGCCCGATGGGCCGATGGCCGTGCTCATGGCAGCGCCGGGGTCCAGTTTGTAGCCGTTGCTGGATCCGGCCAGATAGATGTCGGCGGCGGGAATGATCGCCACGCCGTTGCAGATGGCGCAATGGCCGCCCTGACCGCTACCGGCGACGATGGTCGCGGGCGCGGCGAAAGAAGATACGGCGCACATCGCACCGACCGCCAATAGCTTGAAAATACCCACCGATGTCCCCTGAGCCAGCACGATCCCTATGCCGTGGCGATGAATTGCCGGGCCGCGTCCTTGTCGGCGCGGACGTCGGCCGCCCCGTGGGCGCGATCATAAGGGAAAGTGACGGATATCACAGGGATATAGGGAATATGTCGCCCGAAATTTTCTGAATAGCCCGTTGGGCCTACAGCAACCCGTCTCGCTTAACCGCGAGATACTTCTCCACCAACGACGCCGCCAGTTGGCTGCAGCTCACGTCCAGCACCATGACTCCATGATTGCGCAGGGCTTCGTGCGCGCGCACGCGGTGTTCCAGGTATTGCGCGGTGGCGCCGGCGCGTATCGCGCCGGACAGGTCGTCGACCTCTTCGTCCAGCGCCTGGTCGAGCGAGCCTTCGCGCAGACTGGCCACGCACACCAGGTGACGCCCGCGCAGCATGCGCACGGCGGCGAGCAGATCGTCCATGTCTTCGTCGCGCAGATTCGTCACCAGCATCACCAGCGAGCGGCGGCGCTGGCGCAGCGACAATTCGGTGGCCGCGGCGAGGAAGTCGGTGGCGATCGGCTGCGGCTGCAGCGCGTAGCTGGCGCGCAGCAGGTTGTCGATCGCGCCGACGCCGCGCTGCGGCGGCACCCAGCGGCTCTGGCCGCCGTTGGCGAGCAAGCCGACGCCGTCGCCCTGACGCAGCGCCAGATACGCCACCACCAGCGCCGCGTCCAGCACGTGATCGAAATGCGACAAGGCGCCGTCGCGCGCCATCAGCCGGCGGCCGGTGTCGAGCATCAGCACCAGTTGCTGGTTGCGTTCGTCCTGGTACTCGCGCGAGATCAGCCGACGCGCGCGCGCGGTCGCCTTCCAGTCGATCTGGCGCAGGCTGTCGCCGACGCGATACTCGCGCATCTGGTGGAAATCGGTGCCTTCGCCGCGGCGGCGCTTGACGTGCGCGCCGACCAGCCGCGAGGCCTGTTCGGCGCTGAACATCGCGAACTTGGCCAGCGGGGCGAAATTGGGAAACACGCGCACGCGCTGGATTTCGCCGGTCACCCGCGACTGCCACCACAGGCCCCACGGCGAATGCATGCGCAGTTGCACGCCGTCGAACTGGAAGTCGCCGCGCATGTTGGCGCGCAACTGGTAATCGAAGATCGCCGCCTCGCCGCGGCGCAGATCCAGACGGCGCGGCAGATCGCGCATCGCCCAGCCGCCAGGATGCAGATCGAATGCGTCCACGCGCTGCCGGCGCTGGCTCGCTTCCACGGTCAGGGTGACCGGACGCTCCACGCCGATCGCCCAGGTGTCGTGCATCTTGCGCGCGGCCTGCGGCGTCGGCGCGCGCAACAGTCGCGCCAGGTCGATCAGCGCAATCAGCAACACCACGATCGTCGCCGCCTGCCATGCCTGCGTCTGCAGCCAGCCCGCGCTGGCCGCCAGGCCCAGCGCCGACCACGGCAGCACCAGCCACGCCCAGCGCGGCGCCGGCCGCGCCCAACCGCGCCGCGGCAGCGCGCGATCGCGCGGCACCGACAGATCGGCGTCGCTCGATGCAACCGGCAGCGGCGGCGGCAAGGCCGATTTCATTGACGCGGCGCTTCCACCGTGGCGAGCAGGGTGTGCAGCACGTCGTCGGGCGACTGGCCCTCGATCTGCAACTCCGGCGCCAGCGCGATGCGATGGCGCAGCACCGGCTTGGCGACTTCGCGCACGTCGTCGGGAGTGACGAAATCGCGGCCCGACAGCACCGCCTGCGCGCGCGCCGCGCGCACCAGCCCGAGGCTGCCGCGCGGGCCGGCGCCGAGCGCGATGCCGGCCCAGTCGCGGGTCTTGCCGACGATGCGCACGACGTAGTCGATCACCGCCTCGTCCACCCGCACCAGCGCGGTGCCTTGCTGCATCGCCACGATCTCTTCCGGGCCGAGCACGCGCTGCACCTGCGAGAGATCGAAATCCGACGCGCTGCGGCCCAGGCTGACCGCGGTGACCATGCGCTTCTCGTCGGCGCGGCTGGGGTAGTCGATCAGAATCTTGAGCAGGAACCGGTCCAACTGCGCTTCGGGCAGCGGGTAGGTGCCTTCCTGCTCGACCGGATTCTGCGTGGCCAGGGTCAGGAACGGCGGCGGCAGCTCGAAGCTGTGGCCTTCGATGGTGACCTGCAGTTCCTGCATCGCTTCGAGCAAGGCCGACTGGGTCTTGGCCGGAGCGCGATTGATTTCGTCGGCCAACAGCAGATTGGTGAAAACAGGGCCCCTGCGGATGTTGAAGCTCTCCGTCTTGGGGTCGTATACCGCGTGGCCGCTGATGTCGCTGGGCATCAGGTCGGGCGTGAACTGCACGCGCGCATAGCCGCAGTCCAGGGCCTTGGACAGCGCGCGCACCACCAGGGTCTTGCCCAGGCCGGGTACGCCTTCCAGCAGCGCGTGGCCGCCGGCGAGCAAGGCGATGAGGATCTGGTCGAGAACGTCGGCCTGGCCGATGAAGGCCTTGCTGACTTGCTCGCGCACTTCGGCGGCGCGTTGCGCCAGCGCGGCGCCGGTGATCGGAACGAGCGGAGCGGCGTCGAGGCTCATAAGCGGTTTCTCATGCGGATCAAAGTGGCGATGCGGGCGCGGAACGCGGCGTGGTCGCGCGCCAGCGGAGTGGCCAGGGCGTCGCGGATCGCGGCGACGTCGAGGTTGGGTTCGTTCTTGTAGCGCTGGGCGAGCAGGTCGATCTGCGCCTCGCCCTGGATCGCGGCGGCATACGGATCGCGCCGGCGCAATCGCGCCAGGAACGCGGCGCGCACCGCCGCGTGCAGGCTCGGGCCGTAGCCGTAGCGGTAGATGTGTTCGCCGCTGGCGACGATATGTTCCAGCAGCGAACGCCGCTCCATCGCCGGCGCCGGCCGCAACGGCCCCAGCCGCTGCATGCGCTGCCACAGCCAGCCCAGCAGCCACAGCAGCAGCGGCAGCCACGCCATCCAGCTGTTGACGATCAGGGTCTTCCACAGCGACGGAACTTCAGCGGCGTAGATCAGGTGGATGGTGCCGGCGCGGTAATTCGGCGCCAGGACCTGCCGCGCCAGGGCGGCGCTGCCCGGCTTGGCGATGCGATCGCGCCCGCCCATGCCCAGGCCGTCGAGAAACGAATTGCCGGTGCCGCCGCGATTGGACAGGAAATCCAGGTCCGACAGCACATCGACCTTGCCCTCGCCGAAAGGGAAGCGCGCGTAGACGTAGGCGCTGTCCTCATCGCCCCAGGCGAAGTCCGGATCGACCTCGCTGTTGTAGAAATAGAACCGGCGCGCGTCGCAGAACAAGTCCTGCGGCGCGGTGCTGCGCTCGTACAGGCCCACGCACTGGTCGCGCTGATCCTCGGCGTCGGGCACGTCGTCGGCGTCGAGCAGGGTCACCCCGAGCGCGTCGAGCACCGGCACCGGCGAGCTGCCGATATTTTCGCGCCACGGCGGCGTGCGCACGATCAGATGGCCGCCGTGCTCGACCCAGGCCAGCAAGGCATCGGCGTCGGACGCGGACAGCGTGCGCGGATCGCGATAGATCAGCACCGTGTCGCGCGGCTTCAACGTGTGCGTGGACAACAGCAGGCGCTGGCGCGCGTCGACCTTCACCCCGTCCTTCTGCAAGGCCAGCTTGAGCACGTACAGCGGATTGCTGGCGGCCTCGCCGGTGCGCGGGCTATCGACGGTTTCCTCGACCTTGACGTAGCCGCGCTTCCAGATCACGCCGATGATCAGCGCCAGCGCGATCACCACGACCGCGCCGACGGCGACGAACACTGCGTTGCCGCGGTTCATGCCGTCCACCCGAAGCGCTGCGCCAACTGGCCGACCAGATCGTCGAAATCCTCGCTGCCGGGCATCGTCTGCGCATAGGCCGCGTACTGCCAGGTGCGCACCGCGCGCGCGAACACGTCGCGGTCTTCGGCCGCGCCGAGCTTGCGCGAGGCGCGCAGGCACTGCGCCTCGGTGGCGCCGGGCACCAGCACGATCTGCGCGCGCGCGGCCATCGATTCGACCGCGGCGCGGTACATCAGCGCCAACGCGTCGCGATGGCGGCCGCTGTGCCACAGGCGGCGGATCGCGGTGGGAATGTCGTCGGGCAGCGGCTCGGGCTCGGCGAGCGCGGCGGTGCGCACTTCGCCGGGCGCCGGCGCGTCCTCCTCGCCGCCGCCGCGGAACCAGCCCAGCCAGCGTCCGGCGGTGAACAACAGCAGGCCGACGATCACCGCCACGATGCCCCACAGCACCACCCGCAGCGCCGACGCCAGTCCTTCGCCCAGTTCCTTGAACAAGGCGGCGTCGCGCGCCTTGGGCTCGTCCTTGGCGACCTCGTTCTTGGCCTTCCACACTGTCTGCTTGTGCTTGGGCGCGACGCTCGGCTCGACCATCGCCTTGGCCACCGCGTCGCGCAGGCTGCGGTCGTCGGCGCGGGCATCGCCGTACAACTCGCCCAGCGTAGATGGCAGACGCCTGGATTTCTTGCTGCTGTCGAATTCGCGGATCGGCGCGGTGCGGGTGTGCGACGGCTCCGGTTCTTCCTCGGAATCGTCTTCCTCGCTCGCCTCGATGGGCGCGTCCGCGACCTGCGCCGCGGCGGCGGGTTCATCGCTGGCGGCGATCTGCGCCGCGACATCGGGCAGCCAGCCGGCCATCAGGCACAACGCCAGCAGCGTCGGCGCGGCGGCCGCGGCCAGGCGCGCGCGCAGGCGGCGGAACACGATCTCGATGTCCCAGCCTTCGATCTCGGTGCGGCGGTTGAGGTACAGGCCGAAACCGGCGCCGACGTAGAACGGCTCGATCACGCTGACCGCGATCCAGATCAGGCCGTTGAACAACGCGTTCATCCAGTGCGGCTGTTCGAGGAAGGAATCCCACAGCGACTTCAGCGTGTCGGGCAGATAGTCGAACGGAATGATGACCAGCCCGGCGAACACCGTGCCGAGGACGATCAGCATTTCGAAGTTGGCGCACACCAGCGTCAGCAGCGCGCACACCCCGTACACCGGCGCGCCCAGCGCGGAACGGCGCTGGCGCGCTTCCGAACCGTCGCCGCCTTCGAGCAGATCCACCGGCAGATACAGCGAACGCGCCGGGCCCAGCCGGCGCCAGGTCAGGTACGGCAGCCACCAGCGCGCGCCCCAGCGCAGCTGCGCGCGCACGGTCTGGCGCGTGCTCGGGGTTTCGCCGAATACCGCGCGCGAAATCACGAACAGAGGAATGCGGTCGAACCACGGCTTGAGCCACCACATCAGCAGGCCCGACAGCCACAGCAGGTCCAGCGCCCAGCCGGCGGCGTTGAGCAGCACCAGCAGCGGCAAGGTCACCAGCAGCCACGGCTTCCAGATCGCGCCGGCATGGCGGCGGACCAGGGCCATGCCGAGTTCGCAGGCTTCCCACGAGGTGCGCGGACGCAGGGCGACGGTGAGCGCTTCGAGCTTCATTGCGCGTCTTCGTCGTCCTGATGGATCGCGTTGCGGCCGCCGCGCGCCAGCCAGGCGAACACCAGCACCCACAACGCCGCGCCGACCGTGTACTTGATCGACGCCGGCACGCTCGCGATCGAGGACCAGAACGCTTCCACGAAGGCGGCGAACACCAGCATCGCGAACACGCCGATACAGATCTTGGCGCCGCGGCGGCCGCCGTGGATCAGCGAATCGACGCGGCGGCGCTGGCCTGGCGCCAGCAGGCTCAGGCCCATGCGCAGGCCGGCGCCGCCGGCGATGACGATCGCGGTGAGTTCCGGCGCCGAATGCCCGGCGACGAAACGCCAGAACGGATCGCCGTGGCCGACCGCCTGCAGATGCCCGGCAACCCCGCCGATGGTGATGCCGTTGAAGATCAGCACGAACACCGTGCCCAAACCGGCCAGCAGGCCGGCGGCGAAGGTCTGGAAACCGATGCCGACGTTGTTGCCGATGTAGTGCGCGAACATCTGCAGGTCGTCTTCGTCGGTGCGACCCAGGTGGCGCTTGGAGGCCGGGTCGTACATTTGCTCGTAACTGGCCAGCGATTGCGCGTCGAACAGGCCCGAGGCCAGGTCGGGCTTGATCTGGATGGCGACGAAGATGCTCACCAGCGGAATCACGAACAGCAGCGCCGCCGTCAGCATGCAGCGCCATTCGGCGCGTACCAGGCGCGGGAAACCGGCCAGCAGGAATTCGATCGCGCGTCGCCAGTGCACCGGCTTGGTCCGGTACAGCACGCTGTGGCCGCGCTGCATCAGCGACTGCAGGCGGTCGGTGACCACCGCGCTGTAGCCGCGCCGGCGCGCCAGCGCCAGTTGCTGGCACAGGCGTCGATGGCGCGCGGGCATTTCATCGTCGCCGATGCCGGTCCACGAGCGCCGGTGCCTGCGCGCATCGCGCGCGCTGAGCGAACGCTTCTCCAGCCAGAATTCGAACTCGCGCCACTCGGCCTGATGACGCTCGACGAAACGCTCCTGCCTCATCGTCGCCCCAGCAGCCAGTTGGCGATGCCGTACAGCCGCGTCACCGCGGTTTCGCCGCGCGCGTGCACCAGCGGCTCGGCCAGATCGGCGAGCTCGGCCTGGCGCGCCGCGGTCAGGCGCGGGCCGCGTTCGGCGAAGGCGACCACGGCGGCTTGTTCGTGCTGCAGCAGCATCTGGTTCGGCGCGATCGCCGGCGCCACCGCGGCCTCATGCAGGATCTGCTGGCGCGGCGCGTGCACCACCAGGGTACCGGCGACCATGTCGCCGAGGCGACGGCCCCAGGGATCGATCAGGCACGTGGTCAGCCCGACCGCATAGCCGACCGGCAAGGCATCGACCACGCGCAACAGATTGCGGGTAAACGACGCCATCCAGCCGACCGGCGCGCCGTCGGCGGCGACCACGCGCAGGCCCAGCGCCCATTTGCCGGGCGTGCGGCCCTGCATCAGCACTTCGAACAGCACCGCGTAGAACCAGCTCAGCACGAAGCTGATCAGCATCAGCAGCGCGTAGCCGGCGCCGCCGAACAGGCCTACGAGCGCCTGCAGAAACGCGGTGTAGATGGCGCCGCGCGCGGCCAGGTCGATCGCGTACGCCAGCGCCCGCGGCACCGGACCGGCCGCGCGCAGGTGCAGGGCCACCCCTTCGGGTGTCACCACCTGGCGGTACGTGTCGAGCATCAGGCGTTGACGACCTTGGTGTCGGCGAGCAGGTCGTGCAGGCAGCGGCTTTCCTCGCCGAAGATCCACAGCACGTTGGCCAGGGCGAACAGGCCGCCGAGGCAGGGCACTTGCTCGATCACCCCGGTGACCACCATGCGCAGGCCCAGGATGCGGCCGAAGCTGGCCGGCGAGCCGTCGTTGCGCACGATCTTGATATTCATCCAGCGCTTGCCCAGCGTCTGCGAGGTCTGGTACAGCAGCACCAGCTGATAGATCGCCAGGCCCAGCACGGCCAAGCCGCAAATCACCATGCCGGTGATCTGCAGCGGAGTGAAATCCGGGGTCTCGCCGTTTTGTTGCGGATTCATCGCCACGATCACGATCAACGGAATCAGGCAGGCCATCTGCAGGCCCCAGTCGATCAGGCGCGCGACCAGGCGGATGCCGCGATCGGCCCTGACGCTTTGGTCCCACATTTCGGCGGGCAACGGCGGCGGCGCGCTCGGCGCGGCGTACGGATTCTGCGTTTCTTCCATGTCGCGATGACTCCCTGAGTCCTGCTTTCCCCTGCCGCGACTGTAAACGCGGCCGCCGGGCCTGACTAGCCCGACAACATGCCCAGGTAGCGGTCCTTGAGGCGGACATAGTGCTGCGCGCTGTATTGCAGTTGCTCGATCTCGCGCTCGCTGAGGCGGCGCGCCAGCCGGGCCGGATTGCCGACCCACAGCTCGCCCTCGCCGACCACCTTGCCCGGCGCGATCACCGCGCCGGCGCCGACGAAGCCGAAGCGCATGATCCGGGCGCCGTCGAGAATCTTCGCGCCCATGCCGATCAGGGCGAACTCATCCACGGTGCAGGCGTGGATGATGGCGCCGTGGCCGACGGTCACGTCGTTGGCGATCACCGTCGGCAGCCCGCCGGGGCGAGTGAATGGGCCTTCGTGGGTGACGTGGACGATGCTGCCGTCCTGGATGTTGGTGCGCGCGCCGATGGCGATCGAGTTGACGTCGCCGCGGACCACGCAGCCGGGCCAGATCGAGACGTCGTCGGCCAGGGTGACCGCACCGATGATGGTGGCGGCGGGATCGACGTAAACGCGTTCGCCGAGGGTGGGAAAACTGTCGAGATAGGGGCGCAGGCTCATGCGGGCATTGTAAGCGGTGCGCGCGGCGAACAGCCGCGGCGGCGCGGTTTGGGCTCAGCCGGCAAGGCGGCGGATGGATCGCGGCGCGGCGGTCGAACGGCCTGCGCCCACGGCCCGGCTGCTCAGCCGTCCAGGCAGCGCCGCGCGGCATCGCGCACGCGCGGGTCCGGGTCGGCCAGGGCGGCCTCGGCCGCCGCGTGCCAGGGCCGCGCATCGGACTTCCAGTCGCCCAGCCCCAGGACCGAAAACCAGCGCACCTCGGGATCTTCGTCCCGGCCGATGCGCTCGGCCAGCGCCGGCAGGATGCGCTCGCCGGCGCGCGCGCCGAGGCCGCGCTCGCTCAGCACGATCGCCGCATGCCGGCGCACGAACGGGAAGCCCGAACGCAGTCCGCGCAGCGCTTCGTCGATGTCCTGCGCGCGCAGGCTGCCGTATCCGCTGCCGGGCTTGAGGATCTCCAGCGCCTGCGCCGCGGTTCGCGCCGGCCCGGCGAGCAGGCGCTCCAGCACCGCGTAATCGAGCCGGCAGCGGCTGCCGTCGCGCGAATGCCGGTACGGCGCGCACAGGCCTTCGAGCGCCGGAGTGCCGGCGCCGCGTTCGAGTTGGGCGAACAACCAGTCGTTGTCGCCCAGCAGCGCCA
Source organism: Lysobacter gummosus (assembly GCF_001442805.1). NCBI lineage: Bacteria > Pseudomonadati > Pseudomonadota > Gammaproteobacteria > Lysobacterales > Lysobacteraceae > Lysobacter > Lysobacter gummosus. Next base: position 5,761,804 of record NZ_CP011131.1, read on the forward strand.
GCGAACGCGCCGCCCAGGCGCGCGCGGAGGCTTCGCCGCGTTCGCCCGCCTGCCGCCGCAAGGCTTCGACGACCTCCGTCGTGGCCTCGCCGATGCGCCCGAGCAGCATCGCCGCGCGCCAGTCGCGCGCGTCCGCGCGCAAGCGCGCCAGCAACGCCGGCACCGCCGCGGCGCCGATCGCGCACAAGCGCTCGTCGATTTCTTGCCAGCCCAGCAGGCTGTCGTGGCGTTGCGCCAGTTCGAGCAGGGCCTCGGCGCGCGCCGACGGCGCCAGCGCGTCGAGGCGCGCGCGTTCTCGCTCGATCGCCAGTTGTCCGGGAAACAAGCGCGCGAAGACCGGCTCATCCAGGCATTGACGCAGCAAGGTTTCGACGTGCTCTTCGTCGTGCACGAACACGACCAACAGCGGCGCCCGCATCGGCAGCGCGGCGAGCGCCTCGGCGATCCTGCGGCAAGCCGCGACCAGCACCTGCAACCAGCGCCGTTCGCTGTCCAGCCACTGCTCGCGGCTGGCGTCGCGGGCGTGGCGATCGAGCCGCGCGGCCCACTCGCACAGGGCCGGGCCGGCGAAGTCGAGATCCGGCCACTGCCAGTCCGGCGGATTCCAGGCCTCGCTGTGGAATTCGCACGGCGGATCGCTCATCGGCGTATCGCGGCCGAGCGCCTGCAGGCTGTTGGCGGCCAGCGACGGCAGATAGATCGGCCCGTCGAGTTCGCGGTACGCGCCGTACAGCGCGGCCACGTAGAAGGCTTGCTCGGGATGGCGCGCGAACAATGCGCGCAGCGCCGCCGTCGCATCGGCGACGAAGCAGTCTTCGACGGCGTTCCAATCGATCAACGGCGGCTCCCGCGTCCGGCTGTGGCGCGCAGCCTGCCCGAGCGGCGGGCGGTTCGGCCAGTGGCCGCTGTCATCGTCCGCCCATGCACGGCGCGAACGGCGCAGGCGGCAACGCGGATCCGCGATCGACTCGCGCCCGCGCCGCACAACGGCCGCCGCCGCCCCCTTGCTTGTCCTCTCGCGCCCCGTCGCCGGCACACTTCCGCGCCGCCGGGACGACTACACTGCTGCGTATGGACATACTCGCCGACACCCCGATCGCCGACCTTGCCGCCACCCGCGAGCGCCTGCGCGCCGCCTGGCAGGCGCGCAAGCCCGACTACACTCAGCGCCGTGCCGATCTGATCCGCCTGCGCGATGTGTTCCGCGAGCGCGGCCCGGAAATGGACGCGGCCATCCGCGGCGACTTCGGCCATCGCTCCAGTCACGAGAACCTGCTGTCCGAAGTCATGATCACCCAGGCCGAGATCGACCACGCGCTCGCCCGCCTGCGCCGCTGGATGCGCCCGCGCGGCGCTTCGGTCGGCTGGCGCTTCTGGCCGGCGCGCGCGGAGATCCGGCCCGAGCCGGTCGGCGTGGTCGGCATCCTGTCGCCGTGGAATTACCCGGTGAACCTGGCCCTGGTGCCGCTGGTGTCGGCGATCGCCGCCGGCAATCACGTCTATCTCAAGCCGTCCGAACACACCCCGCGCGTCGCCCGGTTCCTGCGCGAATTGCTGGCCGAAGTGTTTCCGGAAGACCGCGTGGCCGTGGCGATCGGCGGGCCCGAGGTCGGCGCGGCATTTTCCGCGCTGCCATTCGACCATCTGCTGTTCACCGGCTCGACCGCGGTCGGGCGTAAGGTCATGGCCGCGGCCGCGCCCAACCTCACCCCGGTGACGCTGGAACTGGGCGGCAAGGCGCCGGCGCTGATCTGCGCCGACTATCCGATCGAACAGGCCGCCGCGCGCATCGCCAGCGGCAAGTGGTTCAACGCCGGACAGACCTGCATCGGCGTGGACTACGTGCTGGTCGATGCGGCGCGCCGCGACGAACTGGTCGCGGCGCTGTTGCGGCAGTTGCAGCAGCGCTACGGCGATCTGGTGGAGCCGCGCGACTACACCCGCATCATCAACGCCAGCCAGTACGCGCGGTTGTCGAGTTACCTCGACGATGCGCGCACGCGCGGCCTGCGCATCGAAGAACCGTTCGCCGACTCCGCCCCGCGCGAGCAGCGCGAAGCCGAACGCATCTTCCCGCCGGCGCTGGTGATCGAACCGGGCATGGACGCGCTGGTGATGCAGCACGAAATCTTCGGGCCGATCCTGCCGATCCTGAGCTACCGCACGCTCGATGAAGCCATCGCCCGCATCAACGCGCTCGATCGTCCGCTGGCGCTGTATCCGTTCGGCCACGACTCGGCGCAGATCGAAAAGATCCTGACCCAGACCCTGTCCGGCGGCGTCACCGTCAACGACACCTTGCTGCATTTCGGCGCCCACGACCTGCCCTTCGGCGGCATCGGCCCCAGCGGCATCGGCGCCATCCACGGCCGCAACGGCTTCGATACTTTCAGCAAGCTGCTGCCGGTGTTCTATCAGCGCTCCAAGGCCGGCAGCGACATGATCAAGCCGCCGTACCGCGGCAGGATCGACGCGATGATCCGCTGGCTGGCGAAGTGAGCGGCGGCGGATAAGATGCCGCGCCGGGCCGATGCAGCGTTCGATCCGGACTTACTCATCAGCGAAGGCCTCGATGAACTTCCCAGCCAGCCTTGTCGCGGCCACCTGCCCTGCCGTGCTCGCCGCTTCGCTCGCGGCCGGCGCGGCCGAACGCGTCCGGGTTCCGTCCGATATCGAGCTCAGGCATGGCGCGAACGAAGTCGTGGCGAAAGTGGACGAGTGCCGCATCCGCCTGAAGATCGATGGCGGCGACTATTTCTGGACCTCACCTTCGTCCGCCGACGCGGTGTTCTACCGGCCGGACGGAAAATTCACCCGCGCGCACGCGCCGTATCTGCAGAAGCCGGATGTGGAGACGTACTCCGGCGTGTACTGGGACTACATAAAACCCAGGCCGCACGATGAGCCCTGGTTCGGCCTGCGCTGCACGGCCAGCACCGCCGAGCCGTCCACCTATGTCGACGCCAACTGCCCGGCGCGGAAGCAAGGCGGCGCCTGGATCCTGACCGAGGCGGCGGCGCGGTTGCCCAAGGCCGCGATCGAGCCGATCGAAGGCAAGGGCTGGGATGGGTTCGTGGTGTCGTTCGAATCCAAAACCCCGGGCCTGCGCTCGCTGACCTTCTGCGCCGTGGGCGCGAACACGCTGATGGGGCAGGCGAACTACCCCAGCGGGCGGAAACAAGGCCTGGAGTCGATCAAGCAGGTGCTGCGGACGGTCGAATTCGTCGATTGAACCCGAAGCCGGCACTGCGGCCGCCTTGCGTGTGCCGACATCGCGCCGCCCTGCGGCTACACTTCGCCCATGAAAATCGTCAGCTGGAACGTCAACTCCCTCAACGTGCGCCTGCCGCATCTGGAACAGTGGCTGGCCGGGTTCGCGCCCGACGTGGTCGCGCTGCAGGAAACCAAGCTCGAAGACGGCCGCTTCCCGGACACCGCGCTGATCGGCGCCGGCTACCGCAGCGTGTTCGCCGGGCAGAAGACCTACAACGGCGTGGCGATCCTCTCGCGCGAGAGCGCGCAGGACGTGCAAGTCGGCATCCCCGGGTTCGAGGACGAGCAAAAGCGCGTGATCGCCGCGACCGTGGGCGGCGTGCGCATCGTCAATCTCTACGTGGTCAACGGCCAGGACGTGGGCACGGACAAGTACGCCTACAAACTGCGCTGGCTCGATGCGGTGCATGCCTGGGTCGCGCAGGAAATCCAGCAGCATCCGGACCTGATCGTGCTCGGCGATTTCAACATCGCCCCGGAAGCGCGCGACACCCACGACCCGGCGGTGTGGAACGAGAACCATATCCTCACCTCCACCGCCGAGCGCGACGCGTTGCAGCGCCTGCTCGCGCTGGGCCTGCACGACGCCTATCGCCTGCACAACCAGGAAGACGGCCAGTTTTCGTGGTGGGATTACCGCCAGGCCGGCTTCCGCCGCAACCTAGGCCTGCGCATCGACCTGACCCTGATCTCCGAATCGCTGCGCGCGCGTTGCGTGGCCGCCGGCATCGATCGCGAACCGCGCACCTGGGATCGGCCGAGCGATCATGCGCCGGCGTGGGTGGAGTTGGCGGGCTGATTGTTCGGGAATCGGGAATCGGGAATCGGGAATCGGGAATCGGGAATCGGGAATCGGGAATCGGGAATCGTAAGATTCTGCGAAAGCAGCGAGGTCTTTTGTGGGAGGGGCTTCAGCCCCGATGCCTTTCGATCAGCCGCTGCGATCGGAACGGAAAGCATCGGGACTGAAGCCCCTCCTACAAAAACTCGCCGGTAAAATCCGATCCCTCTCACGACGAAGGCCCGGCTTGCGCCGGGCCTTCGCTTTATCGCGTATCGATGTCGGGCCGCTAAGCCGCGATCAGCGCACCCGTCCGCGACGGAACAGATTCACGATCGCCAGCAGCACCACCGCACCGACCAGCGACAGCAGCAATCCGGACAGATTGAACGCGCCGCTGTTGATGGTGCCGCCGCCGATGCCGGCCACGCCGCCGAGCCAGCCGCCGAGGAACGAACCGACGATGCCGACGATGATGTTGAGGAAGATGCCCTGCTGCCCATCGGTCTTCATGATCATGCTGGCGATCCAGCCGATGACGCCGCCTACGACAAGCCAGATGATTAAGCCGGTAATGCTCATGCGCGTTCTCCTGACGATTCCTGATGAATGCATACAGCGATCGTGTGCCTGAGCGCACTATCGATCGCTGCCCCCTGAACGGGCGACACAGGCAGTCTGGAGCGTGCTACGTGATGGCAACGTCGAAGTTCGCATCAGCGATCCGTGAAGAAACGCACGGCTTTTCATGCAGATGAACGAGCCGTGACGCGGCGGGTTTCGACGTCGTTGCAGTAATGAAAAACCCGGCCGCGCTTCACTTCTGCATCATGGCGATAGCCGCGCGCGGCGCGGCGATGCGCGCGAAAACGATCGTCGATGCCGCGCGATGAAGGCCGCGACGCGGATGAATCGTTCACCCGCGCAACCGCCTTACTCCTGCGAATGCAGCATCGCTTCCAACGCATGCCGCGGCAGCTTGCCGGTTTCGTTGCGCGGCAACGCGCTCACGCAGCGCAGCGGGCGCGGCAGGAACACCGGGTCGATGCTCTGCCGCAGCGCATGCAGGATCTGCGCTTCGCCCAGGCCCGGCGCGACCGCCAGCGCGGCGATGCGGCGCACGCCGAAATGGTCGGCGGCATCGAGTTGGAACACCACGCCGTCGCGAACGCCGTCGATGGCGAGCAGCTTGCGGGTGAGATCGCCGAGCGAAGCGCGCTTGCCGGCGATCTCCAGCAGATCGGCGCTGCGGCCGCGCAGCACGAAGCGGCCGTCGGCTTCGACTTCCATCAGATCGGCCAGCACCACCGGCTCGGGCAGATGCGGCGCGTGGATCGCGGTGCCGTCGGGTTGCGGGCACACGCGCACGCCGGGCAGCGGCGTCCACGCCGCTTCCAGCGCGGTGCGGCGGCGCGCGAACACGCACGTCTCGGTGGAACCGAACACTTCGCGCACTTCGCAGCGGTAACGCGCTTCGGCGGCCTGGGCCAGTTCCACCGGCAGCGGCGCGGTGGCCGAGACGATGCCGGCCAACGCCGGCAGTTCGATGCCGGATTCGACCAGCGCGCGCAGATGCACCGGCGTGGTCACCAACAGCGGCGGCGTATCCGCATCGCTCAGGGCGCGGGCGACGTCGCCGGGAAAGAACGGCCGATGCGCGTGCACCGCGACCGGCCCCAGCAGCGGCAGCAGCACCGACATCTCCATGCCGTACATGTGCTGCGGCGGCACGGTCGCGACCAGCGGGGTGATCTCGCCGGCGCGCAGCAGGTCCTGCAGCGCGGCCAGGTTCTGCGCGGTGCTGGTGCGGAACGCGTCCCAGGTCTTGTGATTGGGCTTGGGCTGGCCGGTGCTGCCGGAGGTGAAGCCGATCGCCAGCAAGGCCTGCGCATCGACCTGCAGCGGTTCGCCCTCGGCCTGTTCCAGCGTCTGCGCCAGATGCAGATAGCGCGGCGGCGTCGGGTCCAGCGGCAGATCGCCGATGCAGTAACTGTCCGGGTAACGCACCAGCACGTCGTCGATCACCGCCGGGGCGCGCGAGGACGGCAGCAGATTGGCCTGCCCGCGCAGCGCCACCGCGCACAGCGCGACCAGGAAGCGATAGCGGTTCTCGCACAGATTCACCGCGCACGCGGCCTGCGGCAGGCGCGCGGCGAGGGCGCGCACTTCGCGCTCGAAACGTTCGCGCTCGATCCGCGGTCCGCCGCCGAAGGCGAGCATGCGACCGGGCGCGCCGGCGACCAGATCGAACCACTGCGCGCTGCGCGCTAGACCCTGGCTGAGCGGAACCTGGCTCGGATCGATAACCGCTGACATCAATATGGTTTCCCGCGGCCATGGCCGCTTTCATTGCCTGCAACTTGCCCGGCTGCGCCTGATCGCAGGCTGACGGCCGTCGCGGCCGCCCAGCTCCACTTCAGCAACGATGCCACGCCCCCGCGTGCACACCTCGAACGAACCCGGTCCCCAGGCGTTTAGCTTACGCTGACTGGGCCGCCACCCGCCAAACTGCCCTCGTTCATGTCCCTGTCCGCTCGTTCACCTTCGTCCGTCGCCGCGTCCGGCGACGCGACGCCGCGCTGGGTCTGGCTGCCGCACCCGCACGGCGCGCCGGCCGAGCCGCAGGCGCGCGGCTGGCTCGCCGGGCAACTGGACGATGCCGGACTGACGCTGTCGCGCGACGATCGCCAACGCCCGCACCTGGACCCGCCGCACCAGGACTACGACTGCAACTGGAGCCACAGCGGCGAGCACCTGCTGGTCGCGCTGGCGCATCGCGCCCAGGTCGGCGTGGACCTGGAGCGGCTGCACCGGCGGCCGCGCGCGGTCGAGATCGCCCAGCGCTACTTCACCGCGCCCGAAGCGCAGTGGCTGACCGCGCACGCCGATCGCGATCTCGCCTTCCTGCGCCTGTGGTGCGCGAAGGAGGCGGTGCTGAAGGCGCATGGGCACGGGCTGTCGTACGGCCTGGACAAGTTGCGTTTCGAGGAACGCGGCGGGGGGCTGGTGCTGGTCGAATGCGATCCGGGCCTTGGAATGCCGCAGCAATGGCGGTTTTGCGAGATCGAGCCGGCACCGGGATATCTGGGTGCGTTGGCGTGGCGGCCTTGGGGTTGAGGGGCCGGCTGCGGTTTCGTCGCAAGTGGGGTTCGAGTCGGGGCTGAAGCTCCCTCTCACAATAGATTCCGAGCGCACGCAGACTCCCCGGCAACGTCTCCGATGTTCGCGGCGCAATCGCCGATGTCTCCGAGGAAGGGAGCTTCAGCCCCGACCCAAGCCGCGACGCAACTCCAGGCACCCGCGCCATCGGCGATAATCGCCGCGATGAATACCCCCGTCTCCCTTCCGCCCGGGCTGCGCACCGAGCTCGAAGCCGGCCTGTCCGCGCTCGCCCTCGACCCGGCCCTGGCCGCGCCGCTGCTGGACTACCTGGCCCTGCTCGCGCGCTGGAACCGCACCTACAACCTCACCGCGGTGCGCGATCCGCAGGACATGGTCGGCAAGCACCTGCTCGATTCGCTGGCCATGCACCGCTATGTCGATGCGCTGGCCGCGCGCGGCGGCGCCCTGGCCGACCTGGGCACCGGCGCCGGCCTGCCCGGCATTCCGCTGGCGATCGTCAAGCCCGGCCTGCGCGTGACCCTGGTCGAAAGCGCCGGCAAGAAGGCCCGCTTCATGCGCGAGGCGCTGCGCCAGCTCGGCCTGAAGGACGCGCGGGTGGCCGAATCCCGGATCGAGGCCTTCGCCGAACCCGGCGCCTACGACGCCATCACCGCGCGCGCCCTGGCCACCTTGCCGCTGATCCTCGAACTCGGCGGCCACCTGCTCAAGCCCGGCGGCGTGCTGCTGGCGATGAAGGGCCAGCGCCCGGACGAGGAAATCGCCGCGCTGCCCAAGGGCTGGGAAGTCCGCGCGGTCGAGCCGATGACGGTGCCCGGGCTGGCCGCCGAGCGCCACATGGTCGTGATCGGCCGCCAAGGCGAAGGCTGAGCCCGCCTGCGACCATACGCCGGGCCGCGCAACCGTCTGTCTCGCGCGGCTCACCCGGCCGCGAGCCCGCGTCAAGCGCGAGGCAGCCGGCGCGGGCATAATCCCCAGTCCGGTCGGCGCCTGGCGCCGGACGCCGTCGTTACTCAATTCACTCCGCAACAAGCAGGGGACGAGCCGCATGGCCCGCATCATCGCCGTCGCCAATCAAAAAGGCGGGGTCGGCAAGACCACCACCGCGGTCAACCTGGCCGCCGCGCTCGCACGCACGCCCAAGCGGGTGCTGCTGGTCGATCTGGACCCGCAAGGCAACGCCACGATGGGCAGCGGCGTGGACAAGCGCCAGCTGGAGGACACGGTCTGCGACGTCCTGCTCGGCGAAGCCGACGCCGCCGCGACCATCGTGCGCGCGCCGGAAGACTTCGACCTGCTGCCGGCCAACATCGACCTGACCGCGGCCGAAATCAGCCTGATGAACCAGGACGCGCGCGAGCAGCGGCTCAAGCGCGCGCTGGCGCCGCTGCGCGGCAACTACGACTACATCCTGATCGACTGCCCGCCGGCGTTGTCGCTGCTGACCTTGAACGCGCTGACCGCGGCCGATTCGATCATCGTGCCGATGCAGTGCGAGTACTACGCCCTGGAAGGCCTGAGCGCGCTGGTCGATACCATCGAGGCGCTCAAGGCCAACCTGAACCCTTCACTGGAAATCGAAGGCGTCTTGCGCACCATGTTCGACGTGCGCAACAACCTCGCCAATGCCGTGTCGGCCGACCTGACCACCCACTTCGGTGACCGCGTGTTCCGCACCATCGTGCCGCGCAACGTGCGCCTGGCCGAAGCGCCCAGCTACGGCCAGAGCATCGTCGGCTACGACAAGACCAGCCGTGGCGGCATCGCCTACCTGGGCCTGGCCGGCGAAGTGCTGCGCCGCCAGCGCGAACGCGAACAAGCCGCCAAAGCCGCCAAGACCGCCGTGGGCGCGGAGACCCCTGCATGAGTAACCCCGCCAAGAAGCGCGGCCTGGGCCGCGGCCTGGAAGCTTTGCTCGGCCCGAAAGCCGCCGCCGAGGCGCCGACCCTGGTCGAAGCCCAGCCCGGCGACATGCTGCGCAACTTGCCGGTCGATTCGCTGAGCGCCGGCAAGTACCAGCCGCGCAAGCACTGGGACGAAGCCAAGCTGGCCGAGCTCGCCGAATCGATCAAGGCCCAGGGCGTGATCCAGCCCATCGTGGTCCGCGAGATCGGCGAAAAGGGCGGCAAGACCTACGAAATCATCGCCGGCGAACGCCGCTGGCGCGCCTCGCGCCTGGCCGGGCTGGCGGAAATCCCGGTGGTCATCCGCGAAGTCGATGACCGCACCGTGGTCGCGATGGCGCTGATCGAGAACATCCAGCGCGAAGACCTCAACCCGCTGGAAGAAGCCACCGCGCTGCAGCGGCTGATCGACGAATTCGACCTCACCCACGCCCAGGCCGCCGAAGCGGTCGGCCGTTCGCGCGCGGCGGTGTCCAACCTGCTGCGCCTGCTGGAACTGCCGGGCGAGATCCGCGTCCTGGTCGAGACCCGCGCCCTGGAGATGGGCCACGCCCGCGCCCTGCTGACCCTGCAGCCGCAAGCGGCGATCGCGCTGGCGCGCCAGGCCGCCGAACTGGGCTGGTCGGTGCGCGACGTCGAGCACCGCGTGCAGCAGCTGGCCGCCGGCAAGATTCCGGTGTCGGGCAAGGCCAAGCCGGTCAAGGCCAAGCCGCAGGCCGACATCGCCACGCTCGAGCGCGAGCTGTCGGAATCGCTCAACACCAAGGTCAACGTCCTGCACGGCCGCGGCGGCAAGGGCCGGCTGGTGATCCACTACACCGACCTGGATTCGCTGGATGGGGTGCTGGAGAGGCTGCGCGGCAAGGTCGACGCCTGATCCGCGTCCGAGCCACGTGCATCCCTATCGCTACCGTGTTTCCTTGAGCCTGAGCCATCCCGACGCCGACTTGCGCGAACTGGGCGAAGTTTTGGAAGTCCGCCCCACCCGCGCTGTCAAAGCCGGCGACCGGCGCATCACCCCGAAAGGTACCCTGCTGCCGGGTGCGTACCGCGAATCGAGTTGGGGCGGCGACCTGTCTCCCGAAACCGACGACGCCCGGACCTCGGACGACGAGCCTCTGGAAACCTTCCTGGAAGCGCAGCTCGACCGCCTGAGCCAACATTCCGGCCGGTTGCGCGCCTTCCACGACGACGGTGGGCGCGCCATGTTCTTCATCGGCCTGTTCTGCGATGCCAACACCGGCTTGGTTTTGTCACCGGCTCTGATGGCCAAGGCTGCCGCGCTGGGGATCGGGCTCGGATTCGATATTTATCCACCGGACCCGCCCGGTACCGGCGACACTCCGGCTTGAGCACCGGCTCGATTCTTTCCCACTAGCCTGAGCGCACCGCCGCCAGGCGGGCCGGAAAACGACTGTCCTGTGACGATTCGCGCCGGCGGGATTGGGGTAATCCACTAAACTTGTGCATTCGCTTTCGCTGAACACGCCTGTCGGGTCTTCCCGGCCGGGTCGAAGCGTCGTCGCCGTACTACGAACCACACCACCGAGAAGGAGATACACATGAAATGGATGGCCGCCGCCGCATTGATGCTGGCACCGGTTATGGCTTGGGCGCAGACCGGGTCGTGCCCGGAACTGAAGAATCCCGAGTTGAAGTGGAATCAGCGCCAAGGCGCCAACTACACGATCTGCTACCTCGAACTGCCCAACAGCCTGGGCACGGGCACCGGCTTCGGCGTCTACCTGGGCACGCGCACCTTCAAGCCGGCCAAGAAGGCCCGCGCCGAAAAGGGCAGCGTGGGCAGCCAACAGGTCCAGTGGTTCACCAAGCAAACCGTCAACAACCTGCGTCCGTACTCGCGCGAAACCCTGGTCAACCTGCCGGGCGAAAAGCCCAAGAGCAAGGTCAAGGTCTACGTATGGATCGACGCGGCCACCGCCGAGCAGCTCAACGAGGGCTTCGCCCTGGCCAAGCAGGTGGCGGTGCAGTAATCCCGCTGCCGCAGCGCGCGCCGGGCGGACGCCGCCCGGAAGCGCGCACGCGGCCCAGGCCAGCGCGTTTTCCGCGCACGCCGCAGGCACCGGGCGGATTTTCCGCGTGCGCATCGACGCGAAACCGGAACACGAATTAGGCGACACTTCGCGCCTCAACAGCCGACTCCACTTCGAATGACCATCCTAGTCACCGGCGCAGCCGGCTTCATCGGCGCCAACGTCTGCCGCGCCCTGCGCGCGCAAGGCCGCGCGATCGTCGGCCTGGACAACTACAACGATTACTACGATCCGCAGATCAAGCGCGACCGCGTTGCCGCGCTGTGCGCGGACGTGGATATCCGCGCGCTGGACCTGGGCGATCGCGACGGCCTGGCCGCGCTGTTCGACGAGTTCGCCTTCGAGCAGGTGGTGCACTTGGCCGCGCAGGCCGGCGTGCGTTACTCGCTGACCAATCCGCATGCCTACGTGGACAGCAACCTGGTCGGCTTCGTCAATCTGCTGGAACTGTGCCGCCACCGCGGCGTGCAGCATCTGGCGTATGCGAGTTCGTCCTCGGTGTACGGCGATTCGGCCACGCCGCCGTTCTCGGAAGACCAGCGCATCGACCAGCCGCGCTCGCTGTACGCGGCGACCAAGGCCGCCAACGAATTGATGGCGCACACCTACGCGCATCTGTACGGCCTGCGCGCCACCGGCCTGCGCTTCTTCACCGTCTACGGGCCGTGGGGCCGGCCGGACATGGCGCCGCTGCTGTTCTCGCGCGCGGTGCTGGCGGGCCGGCCGATCGACGTGTTCAACCACGGCAAGATGCGCCGCGACTTCACCTACATCGACGACATCGTCGCCGGGGTGATCGGCGCGCTCGACCATCCGCCCGCGTCCGACCCGCCGCACCGGGTATTCAACCTGGGCAACCACACCCCGGTCGAGCTGGAACGCTTCATCCAGGTCATCGCCGACGCCGCCGGCCGCCCGGCGCAGAAGGTCTACAAGCCGATGCAGCCCGGCGACATGGTCGAGACCATGGCCGACACCTCGCGCGCTCAGGCCGCGTTCGGCTTCGAGCCGGCGACGACGATCGAGGTCGGACTGCCGCGCGTGGTCGAATGGTGCCGGAGCTATTTCGGCGACAATGCCTGACGTTTCGGCCGCATAGCGCGGAAAAGTCGATAGTTCACCGATGTTCTCGGCCCGTCGGTCGCCGCGGGCGGGCGGCGCGATTGTCGATCGATCCCGCGCCGACATCCCGCCGACATCGGCTCATTCATGGTCCGGCGTCCCGAACCCGCCTCCGGGCCGTTCACTCAGGCACATCAGAAGCTTAAGCTGCGCGTGTTTTTTGCAGATCTTGTGACGTTTGTCGTCCGCGCACGGCACGCTTTAACACTCTGCAGTCCGCTGTCGCCCCAGGACGGGCTCGCCTCGATGCGACCCGGCCCGGCCTAGCCGCCGCGCTCATCACCATCACCCCGCGCCGACAAGGCCTCGGGCGCAAATACCCGTATTACTCGCGAGCTTCATTCATGACGCAAACCCCCCAGTTGTCCGTCGTGGTCCCGGTATTCAACGAACAGGACAACGTCGCCCCCTTGGTCCAGGAGATCGTCACTGCCCTGCGCGGCGTGGCCGATTTCGAGATCGTCTACATCGACGACCACTCGCGCGACGGCACCCTGGCCGCGCTGGAAGCCCTGAAAGCCGGCGTGCCGGAACTGCGCGTGCTGCACCACCTCACCCAGAGCGGGCAGAGCACGGCGGTGCGCAACGGGGTCAAGGCCGCGCGCGGCGCCTGGATCGCGACCCTGGACGGCGACGGCCAGAACGATCCGGCCGACATCCCCAAGCTGCTGGCCAAGCGCGCCGAATCCGGCCCCGAGGTCAAGCTGTTCGCCGGCTGGCGGGTCAACCGTCAGGACTCGGGCAGCAAGCGCTGGGCATCGAAGTGGGCCAACGCGATCCGCAGCCGCATGCTGCGCGACGACACCCCCGACACCGGCTGCGGCATCAAGCTGTTCGAGCGCGCCGCGTTCATGGAACTGCCCTACTTCGACCACATGCACCGCTACCTGCCGGCGCTGATGCAGCGCGCCGGCTGGAAGACCCTGAGCGTGCCGGTCAACCACCGCCAGCGCAGCACCGGCGTGTCCAAGTACAACAACCTCAACCGCGCCCTGGTCGGCATCAGCGACCTGCGCGGGGTGGCATGGCTGATCCGCCGCGGCAAGCTCACCCAGATCGTCGAACGCTGAGGTCGCCGCCATGGACTTCATGAATTCGCCGATCGCGTGGCTGGCCTGGACCGGCCTGCACATGTCGCCGTGGAAGCTGATCGGCCTGATCGGCGCGCTGATGTTCGGCGGCCGCTGGCTGGTGCAGTTCATCGCCAGCAAGCGCCACGGCAAGCCGGTGATCCCGCGCGCGTTCTGGTACATGAGCCTGCTCGGCAGCGTGATGACGCTGAGCTACTTCGTGTTCTCGCAGAAGCAGGACTCGGTGGGCGTCATCCAGAACCTGTTCCCGGCCTTCACCGCCGCCTACAGCCTGTACCTGGACATCAAGCACCGCGGCTGGCGCCGCGACCGCGCCAGCCACTGAGGCGCGAGCCGGACGCCCGGATCATTCGAGGATCTCGCAGCCTTCCGGCATCCGGATCCAGCCCGAGCGCCTGTCGTCGTAGACCGACACCCACGGCGGCGGGAAGTCCGGCTCGGCGAAGGCGCCGACCGCGACGGTGACGAACGCTTCCAGGCCTTCGGCGCGCCAGTAGACGGTCGAGCCGCAGTTCGGGCAGAAGCCGAACCGCGCCGAGCTGCCGCTGTCGCCTTGTCGCACGTATTCGCGCGACTCACCCTGGATCGCCACCGCCTCGCGCGGGAACCGCGCCTGCCAGCCGAATGCGCTGCCGGTGCGGCGCCGGCAGCACAGGCAATGGCAGACCGAGACCCGTACCGGATCGCCCTCGCAGGTCAGGCTCAGTTGGCCGCAATCGCAGGATGCAGTGCGACGGATCATGCGAATCTCCTTAGCTGGGCTGAGACGGGATAGGGGCTCGCGGCCCAGTTCGGGAGAATATCGCGGCTTTCCGCCCGGCCGCCGGGAGCGTGGCCGGCAAGTGCTTGTTCCGACTTGGATTTGCCGGCATAATGCGCGGCTCGCTGTGTCCGGCTGCCCTTAGGGGCATCACCGGGCGGCCCTCGGAAGCGCGATTCCGGGCCGCCACGTACGGCGAGAATCCTTACCTGTATCGCGCGGTGCCAGCCTTCGAAAGAACGCGGTGCCGGGGCCGCCGCCTCCCTGGCCAAGGGAAGCAAGACTCCTTTCGAGGTGCGTAATGTCCCGCGTATGCCAAGTAACGGGCAAGCGAACGACGACTGGCAACAACGTCTCGCATGCCATGAACAAGACCCGCCGCCGTTTCCTCCCCAACCTGCACGAGCGCCGCTTCTGGGTCGCCAGTGAGAACCGTTGGGTGAAGCTGCGCGTTTCCGCCCATGCCCTGCGCACCATCGACAAGAACGGTATCGATTCCGTCCTCGCCGAACTCCGCGCACGCGGCGAAAAGATCTGAGGAGGATCGAACCATGGCTTCCAAGCGCGACAAGATCCGCCTGATCTCGACGGCGAACACCGGTCACTTCTACACGACCGACAAGAACAAGAAGAACACCCCGGCGAAGATGGAGGTCAAGAAGTATGACCCCGTCGTTCGCAAGCACGTGATTTACAAGGAAGGCAAGATCAAGTGACGTCTTGGCCCGTTCGCGCTTAGCGCGAACGGCTTTGCCAAGACGTCATCCCCGCGAAAACGGGGATCCAGCGCCTTTAGAAGAAACCCGCCTACTCGGCGGGTTTTTTTTGGCCGACGATTTCGTGGCGCGTAGATGCGCTGCGATGAATTGCATCGGCGTTACGAACGAATACCCCGAACAAGCGCGCCACCGTTGCCCCCTTTGAAAAAGGGGGCGGACGCCCGGCGGCCGCTGGATGTCTGGACCGTCGCTGATGGCGCGGGGGATTTGCTTTGATTTGGCGGGTGCGAGAAAGAGCAAAAGCGAATCCCCCCCTCCCCCCTTTTTCAAAGGGGGGGGAACAGCAACAACAACGGCAACGGCCACCTGTCGGGTGCCGTCTGCCAAAGCACAAAAAGAAACCCGCCCGAAGGCGGGTTTCTTCGCATTGCCGAACCGCCGACCTCAGGGAATCACACCCCCGAAATACGTCGAAACCTGCGGCCAGATCAGCGAAATCTTCGCGCCGGAATTGAAGCAGCCGCCGAAGTGATGCAAGGCGATCGCCTTGCCGGTGGCGCGCGCGATCACCGGCGAGCCCGAGCTGCCGCCCTCGGTGTCGCAGTAATAGCCCACGTCGCTGTTGGGCGCGTTGCCGGTCACGCTCGGCGCGTCGACGCGGCATTTGCCGCCGCTGTTCTGGGTGTCGGCGACGCTGAGCTCCTTCATGCGTCCGCCCGGATGGCCGGCAATGAAGATGCCTTCGTTTGCGTTCGCCGCGCGCACGTCCAGGCCCAGCGAGCCGAAGCTGGAGATGTTCGCGAAGTTCTTCACCGTGAACAGCGTGTAGTCGAGCGTGGTGTTGGTCTTGAGCATCTGATCGCCCGCGACCTTGGTCACCGTCGCCTGCGCGCCGGTGCAGGTGCTGCGCTGGTAGTTGAACCAGAACTCCGCGCCGGCCACGCCCGCGGCGGTGCTGATGCAGTGGTTGTTGGTGAACATGCGATTGCTCGAACTCACCCGCCACGCCGTGCACAGGCTACCGCTGCTCATGACCGCGCGCGCGACCGGCCTGGAGCCGTTGAAGGCCTGCGTGTCGCTGGTGGCGTAACAGGCGGCGGCCCGCTTGTCGTCGCTGCCGCAGATCGATTTGCCGCCGACCTGCGTGCCGAGCAAGCCTTCGTTCTGCAATTCCGGCAGCATGTCTTCGGGATAGCCTTCCAGATAACGCGACACTTTCACGCCGTGATCGGCACGCCACGGTTCGCGCGCGGTGCCGACCAGACGCAGCACCGCGACCGGGCCGCTGATCGACATCGCGGAGAAACTGGTCTTGCCGTCTTGGCCCAGATCGGCCGCGACGGTGTGCGGGCCCAGTTGCTGCGCGCTGTAGCGATACATCTCGCGACCATCGGGACTGGACACTTCCAGGCTCACGCCGGCCGGCAGCGAGAAGCGATCGAAGTGCACCTTGATGAAGGACGCGTCCGGCGTGCGGATCTCCACCGGCTTGGTGCCGGCGTCATTGCCGGCGCGGCCGACGCGGCCGGATGGGGCGCCCAGTTGCAGGTCGATGCTGCGCTGCTCGGCGATCTTCAACGGCACCGGCGCGGCCGGTTCGGTCTGCGCGGCGGCGAGCGCCGGCAACGCCAGACACAACGCGCCCAGCAGCAGGGCCGGGGCGAACTGCTTGCACTGTCCATACTTCATAGGGTGTTCCTCCTGGAACGGTGGCGGCGCGGTCGCAATCGAAACGGGCAGGCGCACGTGGCGCGCACCGCGAACGCGGCGGCGAACGTGCATGGCGGTTGCATGCGCCGATGTGAGAGTTGGATTGCGCACCGACAGCGACGGCTGCCGTGCGCGGCGACACTGGCAAATGCGCGCGGCCGAAACCGTGATCGCAGTGGATTACGCCGCATCGATGATTGGAAGCTTGACCGCCGACTCAGCTGAATCGTGCCGAAGGTGGGGCAAGTTCAGCCTGAGCGCTGCGCTGCGGGGTGAGTCGCGTCGCTTCGCCACCAGTGCGCGTTGGCTTTTTCAGCCATCGCGAAGAGCGTTTTCGTTGGCTGCATGCGCAGGATCGGTGAAATCGAAAACGACGTGCATATGCCGTCATGCGTCGTCCAATTGCGCGAATCGCATCTCGCGCACTCGATGCGCATCGGCGATCTCGTCTTCGCGAAATTTTCCAGTACTGCCGATCGGATACGTGCGCCGATTCCGTGATCGCTGATGAAATAGCGAGGCAAGACAGGGATGCGCGTTCGTCGTAGACCGAATCGTCCATCTCGCTGTCGACGCAGCGCGGACACGCCGAGCCGCTTCGCCTTGCATGCGACGCCTGCGAGGGTGGGGACAACATCCGGACAGCCAAGCCGGCGCGCCGCTTTCGGCGCAGATCGCCCCGCGTCGACGCACTGGCCGCCACTCCCAGGCCCGAGCCGCACCCACCCGGCCACCGCCGCCCCAACTCCACCCGCCACCCGCCCTCCACCCACCTACCCAAAGGTCGAACCCCCGCCGCGGCCCCGCGCCCAATCCCAGGCCTTACACTCGACCGACCTCCCACCCAAGCCTGAAACGCCCTTGATTCCCGGCTGGATCCTGCTGCTGGTATCGGCCGGCTACGTCGGCCTGCTGTTCGCGGTCGCCTACTACGGCGATCAGCGCGAACGCACGCCGCGCGCGCGCTGGCTGCGCACCGCGGTGTATTCGCTGGCGCTGGCGGTGTACTGCTCCTCGTGGACCTTCTACGGCGCGGTCGGCACCGCAGCGCGCACCGGATTGGGGTTCCTGCCGATTTACCTCGGCCCGCTGCTGATGCTGCTGTTCGGCTGGCGCATCCTGGAGCGGCTGGTGCTGATCTCCGGCGAGCACCGCATCGTTTCCATCGCCGACTTCCTGTCCTCGCGCTACGGCCGCGCGCCCGGGCTGGCGGCGCTGGTCGCGGCGGTCGCGCTGACCGCGGCGGTGCCCTACGTCGCACTGCAGTTCAAGGCGGTGGCGATGAGCGTGCAGGTGCTGGCCGGGGTACCGTCCGATGCCGGCCTGCTCGCCGATCCGGCCTTCTACGTGGCGATGATGCTGGCGGTGTTCGCGATCCTGTTCGGCACGCGCCGGGTCGATGCGACCGAACACCACCACGGCATGGTGCTGGCGGTCGCGCTGGAATCGCTGGTCAAGCTGATCGCCTTCATCGCCATCGGCGTGTTCGCGCTGATCCATCTGCCCGGCCTGGGCAACTACGCGCAGCGCGTCGAACAGGCCGCGCGCGTGGTCATGCAGCCCGGCCTGCCGGCCGGTTTCGTCACTCAGACCCTGCTCGCCTTCACCGCGATCATCTGCCTGCCGCGCCAGTTCCACGTCGCCGTGGTCGAATGCCAGGACCCCAACGATCTGCGCTCGGCGCGCTGGCTGTTCGGCGGCTATCTGGTGCTGATCAGCCTGCTGGTGGTGCCGATCACCCTGACCGGCCAGGCCATGCTCGGCGGCAGCGGCGTGTCGCCGGACACCTATGTGCTGGCGCTGCCGCTGCAGTTCGATCAGCAGGCGCTGGCGCTGATGGTCTACATCGGCGGTTTCTCGGCCGCGACCGGCATGGTCATCGTGTCTTCGGTCGCGCTGTCGACCATGGTCAGCAACGATCTGGTCATGCCGCTGCTGCTGCGCAGCGGCGCGCTGCACGAAGGCGCGCCGCACGAAAGCACCGGCGTCGACCGGCAGGTGCTGTGGGTGCGCCGCATCACCATCGTGCTGCTGGCGCTGATGGCCTATGCCTACCACCGCGCCTCGATCGGCGCGAACGGTCTGGCCCAGCACGGCCTGCTCGCGTTCGCCGCGGTCGCGCAGTTCGCGCCGGCGCTGATCGGCGGGCTGTACTGGCGCGGCGCCAGTCGCGCCGGCGCGGTGTCGGGCTTGTTCGCCGGCACGGTGGTGTGGATCTACACCCTGCTGCTGCCGGCGCTGACACGGATCGGCTGGCTGGACGAGGGCTGGCTCAGCAGCGGCCCGCTCGACATCCTGTGGCTGCGGCCGGAGCAGTTGTTCGGCCTGGTCGGTTGGGACGCGCTGACGCACGGCACGTTCTGGTCGCTGCTGTTCAATGTCGGCGCGTTCTTGTTCATCTCGGTGCGGCAGCGCCCGCGCCTGCAGGAACAACTGCTGGCCGCGCCGTTCCTCGATCCCTACGTGCGCCGTCCCGCGCTCGGCCCGGGCGGCTGGGCCGGCGCGGTGCGCAGCGGCGAGTTGCTGGCGCTGGCCGAACGCATCGTCGGCGAGCGTCATGCGCGGCGCGCGTTCGAGGATTACGCCCATCAGCAGGGCCGAGAATGGCAGCCCGAGCAGCCGGCCGATCGCGCGCTGGCGCAGTTCACCGAGCGCTTGCTCGCCGCCGCGATCGGCGCGGCTTCCGCGCGCCTGACCCTGACCAGCGCGCTGCGCGGTTCGGGCATGGAACTGGGCGAAGTGGTGGCGCTGCTCGACGAGGCCAATCAGGAACTGCGCTTCAACCGCCAGGTGCTGTCGACCACGCTGGAGAACATCAGCCAGGGCGTCAGCGTGGTCGATCCGCAGATGCGCCTGGTCGCGTGGAATCGCCGCTATCAGGAATTGTTCGACTATCCCGACGGCATGCTCTACGTCGGCCGCCCGGTCAGCGACCTGCTGCGCTGGAACGCCGAGCGCGGCGAAATGGGCCCCGGGCCGCTCGACGAAGACACCATCAACGAACTCGTGCGCCGCCGCATCGCCCACCTGCGCGCCGGCGCGCCGCACGTGTTCGAGCGCGTGCGCAGCAACGGGCAGGTGATCGAACTGGTCGGCCGGCCGCTGCTGGGCGGCGGCTACGTCACCAGCTACAGCGACGTGACCGACTACAAACGCGCCGAACAAGCGCTGCGCGAAGCCAACGAAACCCTGGAACAACGCGTCGAACAACGCACGCAGGAAGCCGAATCGGCGCAGCAATCGAAAACCCGCTTCCTTGCCGCGGTCAGCCACGACGTGCTGCAACCGCTCAACGCCGCGCGCCTGTTCACCACCGCGCTGCGCGAAAGCGACGACGCGCAGGAACAGCGGCGCCTGGCCGAACGCGTGGACGCCTCGCTGCGCGCGGCCGAAGACTTGCTCGACGGCCTGCTCGACATCTCGCGCCTGGACGCCGGCGCGCTGCGGCCGGAACTGGCCGACCTGGACGCCGGCGAACTGCTGCGGGAACTGGCCGCGCAGTACGCGCCCAGCGCCGCCGGCCGCGGCCTGCAACTGCGCGTGCGCGCGCCGCTGAACACCATGCCGGTGCGCAGCGACCGGCGCCTGCTGCGCCGCGCCTTGCAGAACTTCCTCGCCAACGCCCTGCGCTACACCCGCGAAGGCGGCGTGCTGCTGGCCGCGCGCGCGCGGCCGGATCTGCAGCGCATCGAACTGCAGGTCTGGGACACCGGCCCGGGCATTCCCGAGCATCACCTGGAACAGATCTTCGACGAGTTCCGCCGCTTCGACCAACCCGGCATCGGCGGCGAACGCGGACTCGGCCTGGGCCTGTCGATCTGCCAGCGCATCGCGCGCACGCTCGATCATCCGTTGCGGGTGCGTTCGCGCATCGGCCACGGCAGCGTGTTCTCGATCGCGGTGCCGTGCGGCGAGCCGCCGCGCGAAGTCGCGGCCGAACCGGTCAACGCCACCCTCACCGATTCGCTGGCCGGGCTGCGCGTGCTGTGCATCGACAACGACCGCGAGATTCTCGACGGCATGCGCGCGCTGCTGGACCGGTGGGGCGCGAACGCGCTGTTGGCGGCGACCGTCGACGACGCGCTGGCCTTGCTCGATCAACATCCGGACGTGGCCCTGGTCGATTACCACCTGCACGACCGCCTCGACGGCCTGGCGATCATCGACGCCCTGCGCGAGCGCCTGGGCATCGCACTGCCGGCCGCGCTGCTGACCGGCGACGGCAGCGACGCGCTCAAGCTGGCCGCGCGCGAACGCGGCTGCCGGGTGCTGACCAAGCCGATCAAGCCGGCCTCGCTGCGCGCCTTCCTCGCCGCGCAACGTCGGGCGGTGCAGGCCTGATCGGTTCGCGGATCGATTGCGGTCGCGTGCGTTCGTAACGCGCGCCGACATGGGCGCGACGCCGCGGCGGTGACCGGACCACCGGCATGCATACGGCGCGCGCGAGTCCCGGTCCCGGCGCCGGCTTACCGCGAAACGCGAACCGGCGCGCGCTGATTGCGATGGCCGCCTCCGGCCATCGTTGCTTGCGTGACGCAGAACACACTAAGCTTGTGCCGCCCGCGCCTATCCAAGGACGCGATAGCGGGCCGAGCGCGGGGAATGCTCGTCAGCGTCTCATCACAGACGTATTGAATCGAAAGGGAGATCACCCATGCGGAAGCGCCTGCTATCCGTTCTGACCGCGCTCGCGCTGGTCGCCGCCGCCGCGCCGGCCGCCGCGCAGGATTCCGGCGCCGATGCCGTGGCCAATCTGGCCTGGAAGGTCGGCCCCACCCAGGGCTCGATCGCCGAAAAGGCGAGCATCAAGGTGCCCGAGGGCTACGCCTTCCTCGATGCCGCCGGCACCCGCAAGCTCAACGAGCTGCTGCACAACCCGCCGACCGGCACCGACGAATACACGCTGGCGCCGAAAGACCTGAAGTGGTTTTCGTTCTTCCACTACAACGACATCGGCTACGTGAAGGACGAGGAATCGCTGGACCCGGACGGCATCCTCGATTCGATCCGCGAAGGCACCGAGGAAGGCAACGTCGAACGTCGCAAGCGCGGCTGGGAAACGATGAAGATCGAAGGCTGGAGCTTCAAGCCCCAGTACGACAAGAACACGCACAACCTGGAATGGGCGGTGCTGGCCTCGACTTCGGGCTCGGCCGACAAGATCGTCAACTACAACACCCGCCTGCTCGGCCGCCACGGCGTGACCGAAGTGATCCTCGTCGCCGATCAGGCCGGCCTGAAGGAGGCCATCGGCCAGTTCAAGCAACTGGTGCCGGGCTACGCCTTCAACGACGGCGAGAAGTACAGCGAATTCAAGCCTGGCGATCACGTCGCCGAGTTCGGACTGGCCGCGCTGATCACCGGCGGCGCCGCCGCGGTGGCGACCAAGAAGGGCTTCTTCGCCGCGATCGGCATCTTCCTGCTCAAGGCCTGGAAGCTGGTGCTGGTCGGTCTGGCCGCCGCCGGCGGCGTGATCGCCAAGCTGTTCGGCCGCAAGAAAGACGCCGGCCCGGAATGACGCTGCCGCCGCTGGAACTGTTGCTGGTATTGGGCGTGATCGGGTTCTATCTGCAGGACTCGGCGATGTTGCTGCACTACGACGAAATCGTCGTAGTGCGCCACGGCCGCCGCTGGCAGGCTTCGGTCGGCTCGTCCAGCCAGATCGGCGGGCGTTATCCCTATCTGCCCGATCCGCTGCAACCGGCATCGCCGCTGTTCCGCAGCGGCTGGCTGGCCGATCCGGCGCGGACGCGGCGCGAGCATTGGGCCGGCTTCGGCCACTATCTCGCGGCGCTGGATACCTTTCGTCCCGCGTGCTGGACACTGTGGAGCCTGCTGTTGATCTGGCTGCCGCTGTTGTTGTGGCGTTCGGCGAGCCCGACGGTCATGCTCGGCCTGGCGCTGCTGATCTACCTCGTCGTGCTCAAGATCGGCCTGCGCCTGTGGCGCTATCGCCGGGTGCTGGAGCTCAGCGACAGACAGGCGCTGTCGCTGGGCTTCGAACTGCTGTGCTGTCCGCCGCATGCGATCAACGTCGTGCGCCGGCTGTGCGCGCGGCGCGGCCTGCACGGCAACGCCATCGACGCGGCGCGGCGCCTGCTCACCGGCGCCGAACGCGGCGGCATCGCCGACGCCATCGACGGCCGGCTGGCGATGGCCCTGGATTTCCACGACGGCGATGCCCGCCTGATCGCCGCGAAACAACGACTGGAACTGCTGCGATGACCACGACCGAATTCATCGTCATCCTCGGCGGCGCGGCGCTCGGTTACTGGCTGGTCGCGGTGGTATGGCCGCTGTGGCGCGATCGCGGCGACGCGCCGCCCGGCCCGGCCTTGTTCGAAGCCGATCCGCCGTGGCACGAAGTGCTGGACGTGGCCGAGGACGCGGATCGGAACACCATCGACGCCGCGCATCGGGCCAAGCGCGCCGAACACCTGCCCGAGCGCGTCGCCCATCTGAGCGCGGACGTGCGCAATCAAGCGCAGCGGCGGATCATGCAGATCGATCGCGCATATGCGGCGGCGATGCGTGAGTTGGGGTTCGGGCGCCGCGACGGGAGCGGCGAGCGCTGAGCGACGCTAGGCATGATGCCGACGGCGCGATGCGTCGGATCGTGTCCGATCAAGCCGCCTGCCGGCTTATGCGGCGACGCTCAATCCGCCTCTTCCGGCGGCGGCACGATCGCCCCCGGGTCCAGCGCCAGGCGTCCGGCGATCAGCACCGCCTGGGTGCGGTTGTTGGCGCCGAGCTTGCGCAGGATCGCAGTCACGTGCGCCTTCACCGTCGCCTCGGACACGCCGAGTTCGTAGCCGATCTGCTTGTTGAGCAAACCCGCGCCGAGCATCTGCAGGACCCGGAACTGCTGCGGGGTGAGGTCGCGCAAGCGCTGCGCGGCGTCGTGTTCTTCCGCGTTGGCGGCCGGAGCGGCGAGCGCGGCGGCAGGCGCCCAGCGATCGCCGTCGAGCACGCGGGTCAGCGCCTCGCCCAGGGTGACCGCGTCGGCGGACTTGGGGATGAAGCCGACCGCGCCGTGATCGAGCGCGCGGCGCATGGTCGCCGGTTCCTCGCGCGCGGACACCACCACGATCGGCAGCTGCGGGTGCAGCGCGCGCAGGTGCACCAGCGCGCTGAAGCCTTGCGCGCCGGGCATGTTGAGGTCGAGCAGGAGCAGATCGGCGTCGGATTCGGCCTCCACCAGCACGTACAGCGCATCGACGCTGTCGGCCTCGCGCAGCACCGCATCGGGCAGCACCCGCGCCACCGCGCCGCGCAAGGCTTCGCGGAACAGCGGGTGGTCGTCGGCGATCAGCAAAGTCGGCATGGGGGCGGGCCTGGTCGGTGGAGCATTGCCGCGGACGACGTGCATGGCGGATTTTTCCGTGTTTCAGAGAAATCTTATGCCCGTTCGGTGAGTCGCCCGCTATTGGACGATGGGTGAAGGCGGGTGAAATGCGGGTATGCAGCCGTATGAACGACGTCTCAAAAATCCATCGCGGCGCTTGCGCGGCGCGATGAGCCGGGCCGAGCAGCGGCTTTGGTACCTGCTGCGGCGTGGGCAGGTGTGCGGGGTGCGGTTCTATCGGCAGAAGCCGCTGTTGGGGTACATCGTGGATTTTTATGCGCCAGCGGCGGGGCTGGTGGTCGAGGTGGACGGCTCGCAACATCTCGGCGCGGAAGGGCTTGCGACGGATGCGGTGTGCAACGCGGCGCTGAATGCGCTGGGGCTGGAGGTGCTGCGGTTCGACAATCTGCAGGCGCTCAATGAGACGGCTGCGGTTATGGAAGTGATTTTTGGGGTGGTTTCTCGGCGGGTTC
This sequence comes from Lysobacter gummosus, assembly GCF_001442805.1. Lineage (NCBI taxonomy): Bacteria > Pseudomonadati > Pseudomonadota > Gammaproteobacteria > Lysobacterales > Lysobacteraceae > Lysobacter > Lysobacter gummosus. Next base: position 5,786,156 of record NZ_CP011131.1, read on the forward strand.
GGGGCTAAGAGCAAATCCCCCCTGCCCCCCTTTTTTAAAGGGGGGAACAGCAACAGCAACGGCAATGGCAACGACGGCGGCAGGCGGCAACGGCGGCAACACGGCGGCGGCAAGGCTCGGTCTGGCGCGATCAGACGCCACTCCCAACCCTGCACACCCACCTACCGGATTCCCCCCCCCCTTTGAAAAAGGGGGGCCAGGGGGGATTTGCTTTTCGCTCACCCCAACCGCCCGTTACTTCCCCAGCCGCTCATTCACCAGACTCTCCACCACCGACGGATCGGCCAAGGTGCTGGTATCGCCCAGTTGATCCGGCGCGTTCTCGGCGATCTTGCGCAGGATGCGGCGCATGATCTTGCCCGAGCGCGTCTTCGGCAGACCCGGCGCCCACTGCAGATGATCGGGCGTGGCGATCGGGCCGATTTCCTTGCGCACCCACGCCACCAGCTCCTTGCGCAGCTCCTCGCTCGGCGCCTGCCCGGCGATCAGGGTGACGTAGGCGTAGATGCCCTGGCCCTTGAGGTCGTGCGGGAAACCCACCACCGCCGCTTCGGCGACCTTCGGGTGCGAAACCAGCGCGCTCTCGACCTCGGCCGTGCCGATGCGGTGGCCGCTGACGTTGATGACGTCGTCGACGCGACCGGTGATCCAGTAATAACCGTCGGCGTCGCGACGGCAGCCGTCGCCGGTGAAGTAGTTGCCGGGGTAGGTCTTGAAATAGGTTTCGATGAAACGCTGATGGTCGCCGTAGACCGTGCGCATCTGCCCCGGCCACGAGGCGGTCAGCACCAGGTTGCCTTCGGCCTCGCCTTCGAGCACGCCGCCGTTGGCGTCCACCAGCGCCGGCTGCACGCCGAAGAAGGGCTTGGTCGCCGAGCCGGGCTTGAGGTCGATCGCGCCGGCCAGCGGCGTGATCAGGATGCCGCCGGTCTCGGTCTGCCACCAGGTATCCACGATCGGGCAGCGCGAATCGCCCACCACCTCAAAGTACCAGCGCCAGGCCTCGGGATTGATCGGCTCGCCGACCGTGCCGAGCAGGCGCAGCGAGGAACGCGAGGTCTTCTTCACCGGCTCGTCGCCGTCGCGCATCAGCGCGCGGATCGCGGTCGGCGCGGTGTAGAAGATGGTGACCTTGTGCTTGTCGATCACGTTCCAGAAGCGCGACACGTCCGGATAGTTGGGCACGCCTTCGAACACCAGCGCGGTCGCGCCGTTGGCCAGCGGGCCGTAGACGATGTAGCTGTGGCCGGTGACCCAGCCCACATCGGCGGTGCACCAGTAGACGTCGTCTTCGCGCAGGTCGAACACGGCCTCGTGGGTGAACGCGGCGTAGGCGAGGTAACCGCCGGTGGTGTGCAGCACGCCCTTGGGCTTGCCGGTGCTGCCGGAGGTGTAGAGGATGAACAGCGGATCTTCCGCGTTCATGCGCTCGGGCTCGCAGGTATCGGGCTGGCCGGCGACCACCGCGTCGTACCAGCGGTCGCGCGGCATCTGCATATCGACCGCGGCGCCGGTGTGGCGCACCACCAGCACGGTTTCCACCGAGTTGGTGCCCGGCAGCTTCAACGCCGCATCGACATTGGCCTTGAGCGGAATCTTCTTGCCGCCGCGCAGGCCTTCGTCGGAGGTGATCACCAGCTTGCTGGCGCAGTCGGCGATGCGGTCGGCGATCGAGTTCGGAGCGAAGCCGCCGAACACCACCGAATGGATCGCGCCCACGCGCGCGCAGGCCAGCATCGCCACCACCGCCTCGGGAATCATCGGCAGGTAGATGGTGATGCGGTCGCCCTTCCTGACGCCCAGGTTGCGCAGCGCATTGGCCAGCCGGCATACGCGCGCGTGCAGTTCGCGGTAGCTGATCGGCTCGGCCGGCAGGTTCGGATCGTCGTGCTCGAACAACAGCGCAGTCTTGTCGCCGCGCGTGGCCAGATGACGGTCCAGGCAGTTGACGCTGGCGTTGAGCTCGCCGTCCTCGTACCACTTGATGCGGAAATCGTTGAGGTCGTAGCTGACGTTCTGGATCTTGCTCGGCGGCTTGAACCAGTCCAGCCGCTGGGCCACGCGGCCCCAGAAGCTTTCCGGATCGTTGATCGATTCGGCGTACTGGCGCTCGTAGTCTTCGCGCTTATACCGGGACTTGGCGGCGAACGCCTCATCGATGGGATAGACGCTGGCGGGGTGGCTCATGGAGGGCTCCTGCTAGGGGCGGGATTCGGGACTGGGGATTCGGGATTCGAAAATCAGGCGCCGATGATGCCGCGCCGACGCGGGAACCGCGAATCCCCAAGCTCGGCCCACAAGTGTGCCGCAATGCAACAAGCGAGGCCAAGCCGGCGAGGTAGACCTTGGTCGAAGAGGCGGGACTCGGCATCGAAGATGCGGCGGCCGAACTCGCTTGCGTTTCTGCAAATCCTAAATCGCCGCTCCCGACTCCCCATTTCCACCTAGACCTTCGTCGTAAACCCCGCAGACAGGTATCTGTTTTCGACCAATGGCGAATGGTGGGCGGCCACCGCCGGCGCGCAGGCTGGCCGCGGCCGCACTTTTCGGGCGGCATTCCTTGGGAGGGAAATCATGACTTTCTCCAGCGTGCTTACACGCAGCGCCACACCGCGCGCGACGATCCGGCGACGGCCTCTGGCCTGCGCCCTGGTGGTCGCGCTGATGCTGCCCGGACTGGCCTTGGCACAGACCGCGAAAGAAAAAGAACTCGAAGCGCGCGTCGCCGAGCTCGAACGCCTGGTCCAGCAACTGGCATCGCAACAGCAGCAAGTCCAGACCCAGGTCACCGAGGTGAAGGCCGCGCAGACGGCCGCGCCAGCGGCGATCGCGGCGACGCCGGTGAAGAATCCGATCCAGGCCACCACCATCAGCACCGCCGGCAATCCCGGCACGCGTTTCAGCTACGGCGGCTTCATCAAGCTCGATGCGTCGGTGACTTCCACCAACGACGGCGACATCGCCGACGGTTCGGTCGGCCGGCTGTTCTACGTGCCCAAGGCGATTCCGGTCGGCGGCGGGGCAGCACGCGAAGGCGGCAGCGACACCGACATGGGCGCGAACTTCTCGCGCTTCTGGTTCGCCGCCGATACCGACCTGGAAAGCGGCGACAAGCTCAAGGGCTATCTGGAATTCGATCTGTTCGGCGGCGGCACCACCGCCTTCAGCGGCAACGAGATCGCCACCAACACCTACGCGCTCACCGTGCGCCACGCCTACGTGACCTGGAACAAGTGGCTGGCCGGCCAGACTTGGTCGAACTTCCAGGACGCCAACGCGCTGCCGGACACGGTCGACTTCCTCGGCCCCACCGAAGGCACGGTGTTCGTGCGGCAGGCGCAGTTGCGCTACACCAGCGGCCCGTGGTCGTTCTCGGTCGAAAATCCGGAGACCGTCTACACGCCGTTCCGCGGCAACATGGCGCAGGTCGCCGGCGACGACGGCGCGGTTCCCGACATCACCGGGCGCTACACCGCCAAGGGCGACTGGGGCCACTTCAGCGTCGGCGCGCTGGCGCGCCAGCTCAAGTACCAGAGCGGCCGCGCCAACGATTCCAACACCGGCTACGGCGTCAGCGTGTCGGGCAAATGGAACCTGGGCGCCAGCGACGATCTGCGCTACATGGTCACCGCCGGCAGCGGCATCGGCCGCTATGTCGGTCTGGCGCTCAACAACGACGCGGCGCTCGACGGCGCGGGCGATCTGGAGAACATCGACCTGATCTCCGGCTTCGTCGGCTGGCGTCACGTGTTCAGCCCGAAGCTGCGCGGCAACGTGTTCTACTCGCGCGCCGAGTACGACAACAAGACTGCGCTGACCGGCCTTGGCATCACCAAGTCGGCGCAGTCGGCGCATCTCAACCTGATCTATACCCCGATTCCGAAGCTCGACATCGGCGCGGAATACATCTGGGGCCAGCGCGAGATCGAGACCGGCGACAAGGGCGAACTCAATCGCTTGCAGACGCATGTGAAGTACAGCTTCTGATGTCTCGATGAACTTTCCGGTCGTCTGCGTCTGCTCCTGCCGTCATTCCCGCGAACGCGGAATGACGGCCCGGAGAGGATGTCGCGTGCGACCATTTACGAATATCCACGAACATCTGCAACACCCACGATTACCTACGACCACCATCAACCATCACACAGCTGATCGGTAACACCCTCGGCGGGCCCTAGCCCGCTCCTTCCCACTGTTCGGGGGAACAGCTCATGTCCAGCACTTCAGCCCAAGCGGCGCCGTATACCGCGCCGTTGACCAAAGACCATAAGAAAGTCATCTTCGCCTCCAGCCTGGGCACCGTGTTCGAGTGGTACGACTTCTATCTGTACGGCTCGCTCGCGGTCATCATCGGCAAACAGTTCTTCGGCGGTTTGAACGAAACCAGCCAGTTCATCTTCGCCCTGCTCGCCTTCGCCGCCGGTTTCGCGGTGCGGCCGTTCGGCGCGCTGGTGTTCGGACGCCTCGGCGACATGATCGGGCGCAAGTACACCTTCCTGGTCACCATCGTGATCATGGGCCTGGCCACCTTCCTGGTCGGCATTTTGCCCAGTTACGAAACCTTGGGCATCGCCGCGCCGGTGATCCTGATCACCTTGCGATTGCTGCAGGGCCTCGCGCTCGGCGGCGAATACGGCGGCGCGGCGACCTACGTGGCCGAGCACGCACCCAACGGCAAGCGCGGCCTGTACACCAGCTTCATCCAGACCACCGCGACCCTGGGCCTGTTCCTGTCGCTGCTGGTGATCTGGGGCTGCCGCAATTTCCTGGGCAAGGAAGACTTCGAGTCCTGGGGCTGGCGCATTCCGTTCTGGTTCTCGGTGCTGTTGCTGGCGGTGTCGGTGTGGATCCGCCTGCAGTTGGCCGAGTCGCCGCTGTTCCAGCAGATGAAGGCCGAGGGCAAGACCTCCAAGGCGCCGATCACCGAGAGCTTCTTCTCCAAGAACGGCAAGATCGCCCTGCTCGCGCTGCTCGGCGCGACCGCGGGCCAGGCGGTGGTGTGGTACGGCGGCCAGTTCTATTCGCTGTTCTTCCTGACCAAGACCCTGGGCATGGACCCGAACCAGGCCGACATCCTGATCGCCATCGCCCTCGCGCTGGCCACCGGCGGCTTCATCTTCTTCGGCTGGCTGTCGGACCGCATCGGCCGCAAGAAGATCGTGCTGGCCGGCTGCCTGATCGCGGTGTTCACCTACTTCCCGGTGTTCAAGGCGCTCACGCATAACGTCAACCCGGCCCTGGAATCCGCGGTCGCCGCTTCGCCGGTCACCGTCACCGCCGACCCGGATCGTTGCGCGTTCCAGTTCGACCCGGTCGGCAAGGCCGCGTTCAAGCAGTCCTGCGACGTGATCAAGTCGGCGTTGGCGAAGAAAGGCATTCCCTACGTCAACGCGCCCGGCCCGGCCGGCAGCATCGCCACCGTCAGCATCGGCGGCGCCAACCTGAGCAGCTTCGAAGGCGAATCGCTCGACAGCGCCGCGTTCAAGGCCAAGTCGGAGGAATTCGGCAAGCAACTGACCGACGCGTTGAAGACCGCCGGCTACCCGGCCAAGGCCGATCCGGCGCAGATCAACAAGCCGGTCGTGATCGCGCTGCTGACCTTCCTGGTGCTGCTGGTGACGATGGTCTACGGGCCGATCGCCGCCTGGCTGGTGGAACTGTTCCCGACCCGCATCCGCTACACCTCGATGTCGCTGCCGTACCACATCGGCAACGGCTGGTTCGGCGGTTTCCTGCCGTTCACTGCCTTCGCCATCGTGGCGGCGACCGGCGACATCTACAGCGGCTTGTGGTATCCGATCATCGTCGCGGCGATGACGGTGGTGATCGGTGCGTTGTTCCTGCCGGAAACCAAGGATCGCGACATCACCGAGTAATCGGCCTGTCCATCGGTTGAGAACGACGCCGGCCTCGCGCCGGCGTCGTTCGTTTCGGCACGGGTTAACCGGCCGCTCTAGAATCGGCCGCATGGAGTCGTTGCCCGCATTACTCGCCCAAGCCCGCGCCTGCACCGTGTGCGCGGCGCATCTGCCGCATGGGCCGCGCCCGGTGTTGCAGGTGGAGGCCAGCGCGCGGATTCTGATCGCGGGACAGGCGCCGGGACGCAAGGTGCACGCGTCAGGGATTCCGTTCGACGACGCCAGCGGCGAGCGCTTGCGCGCGTGGCTGGGAATGAGCCGCGAGGTTTTCTACGACGCGCGCCGCGTGGCGATCGTGCCGATGGGGTTTTGTTATCCGGGCACGGGCAAATCCGGCGATCTGCCGCCGCGGCCCGAATGCGTCGCGACCTGGCACGCGCGCCTGCTGCCGCAACTGCGCGAGCTGCGATTGAACCTGGCCATCGGCCAATACGCGCAGGCCTATCACCTGCCAGGCGCCGGCGCTTCGTTGACTCAGGCGGTGGCGGCGTGGCGCGACACCTGGCCGCTCAAGCTCGCGCTGCCGCATCCCAGCCCGCGCAATCAAGCCTGGCTCAAACGCAATCCATGGTTCGAACGCGAACTGCTGCCGGTGCTGCGCGAACGCGTGGCGCAGGTGCTCGACGGCGCCGACTGAACGCGGCCGCTCACTGATACACGAACTTCGGCATTTCCCACTCATAGCGGATCGCCAGCAGGCGGAAGGCGAAACCGCCGCCCAGGCACAGCAGCACGCTCAGATTTTCCGCCACGCCCAGGCGCAGCATCAGCAGATACGCCACGCCGGTCAGCAGCGAAATGACCGCGTACAACTCGCGCTGGAACACCAGCGGAATCTCGTTGCACAGCACATCGCGCAACACGCCGCCGAAGGCGCCGGTGAGCATGCCGGCGATCACCACGATCACCGGCGCGTGGCCGCCCTCGCGCGCGACTGCGCAGCCGATCAGGGTGAAGGCGATCAGGCCCAGCGCGTCCAGCCACAGGAACGCGCGGCGCAGGTAATGCAGTTTCTTGGCCAGGAAGGTCGCCGCGATCGCCGCGCACACGGTGTAGGCCAGGTACTCGGGATGCTTCACCCAGCCCAGCGGATAGTGGCCGAGCACGATGTCGCGCAGCGAGCCTCCGCCGAGCGCGGTCACGCTGGCGATGATGACCACGCCGAACAGGTCCATGCGTCGGCGCCCGGCGGACAGCGCGCCGGTCATGGCTTCGGCGCTGATGGCGATGAGGTAGATGATCTGCAGCAACACGGCGCAACTCCGTCGGACGAACGCGGGGAAACCGCGCACGTGCGAACGAAGACAGGGTCGGGGCTGAACGCACAGGTTCGAGCGCCGTGGAGCGCGCGATCACGTAGGAACGCGATCGCGCACCGATAACCGATGTCTCCGAGGCCGTGGCCGCGGCGCCGCTCCCGCTGTCCTTTTACCTGAGAGTTTGCGCGGCCCGGCGGGATGCGCCGGCAGCCGCTTGCCCCTTCGGTGGGCCGCGTGGCGGCCTCTCTCCAGATCGGCGATGCGTTCGCAGTGTTCCGGCCGGACGGCCGAGCCTGAGCGATTATGGGAGCCTGCGCCTTCGGCGGGCGACGGCTTGCGGGCCGGCGCCACTCTTCTGCGAACCGGCGCATGGTAGCAGGCGCGACGCCGGCGAATCCCGTCGCCGGAGCCGGTGAACCTTTTCCGCCAGATCGCGACTACAGGATCGAACCCCGCCGGAATCGCATCTTGAACGCCCCTGCCGCCCACGCCGCGACGCCTGCCGACCCCCGCTACGACGAGTGGCTGGTGGTGCGTTGCCAGCTCGGCGAGCGCGACGCCTTCGAAACCCTGATCCGGCGCTGGCACGGGCCGATCCGCGGCTACGCGCGGCGCCTGTGCGGCGAGGACGAACTCGCCGACGAGATCGCGCAGGACACCTGGCTGCGCGTGCTGCGCGGCATCGCCGGGCTGCGCGACGGCGCCCGCCTGCGCGCGTGGCTGTTCGGCATCGCCCGGCGCGCGCTGATGGACCGGTTGCGCGGCCGCTACGCCGCGCCGCCTCAAGGGGAACCGATCGATCCCGACAGCGTGCCTGCCGACGAGGCCGCGCCGGAGCATGCGCTGGACCACGCCATGGACCTGGACCGGCTGCAACGCGGCCTGGACCGCCTGCCGCTGATCGAGCGCGAAGTGCTGAGCCTGTTCTATCTGCAACAGCTGTCGCTGCAAGACATCGCGCAAGTACTGGAACTGCCGGTCGGCACGGTCAAATCGCGCTTGTTCCGCGCGCGCGGCCTGCTGCGGCGGCAATTGAATCCCACCGGAGCGGATCGATGAACACCCCTGTGAACTTCACCGCCGCCAGCGACGAGGCGCCCTTGCCCGAAGCGCTGCGCCTGTTGCTGGAACAGGAACTCTCGCCCGGCGCGCGCCTGGCCTACGTCGGTCTGCTGTTGCTCGCGCTCGCGGGCGGCGTCACCGTGGCCTCGCTATGGCTCACCGAACCCTCGCTGCCGATGCGCACCCAGGTCGCGTTCGCGGCGCTGCTGACGATCGAGCTGTCGTGGTGCGGCTTCGCGATCTGGGCCTTGCGTCACCGGCGCGTGCTGTACGCGCGCCATCGGCTGGTATCGGCGCGCATGGCCACGCTGTTCTGTGCGGCCTTCAGTGCCGGCGCGTTCGTCCTCGCCGCGAGCGGCGGCGGTCTCAGTGCGTTCCTCGCCGGCGCGCTGGGCCTGATCATGTTGGCGGTGGCGTTGGCGCTGCTGGTGCGCGCGCATCGTTACTACGACGGCTTGCAGCGGCGCCGGTCGGAGTTGCAACGCGCGCTCGATGAGTGCGGCTGAGCGTTTCAACCGGCCAGCGCTTCGACCATCGACTGCTCCAGCGAACGCTGCGGATCGGCGCGGATCGCATCGAGCTCGGCCGCCTGCCATTCGCGCCGCAGCCGCCCGTCCATCAACAGCACCGCGCGGGTGATGAAGCGCTCGGCCACGTCCAGCGAATGGGTCGCCAGCAGCACGGTGGTGCCGCGTTCGCGCGCGAGTTGTTGCAGGTGGCGCTTGAGCGCGTAGGCGCTGAGCGGGTCCAGGCCGTTGAGCGGCTCGTCCAGCACCAGCAGCGGCGGCTCGCCGAGCAGGCCGAGCGCGATCGCCAGTTTCTGCCGCGTGCCCAGCGAGTATTGGCCGATGCGGCGGTCGAGCATCGGCGACAGCGACAAGGTTTCGGCCAGCGCCAAGGTCGATGCGGGGATCTCGCCCAGGCCGCGCGCGCCGGCGAACAGCCGCAGGCATTCGCGCCCGCTCAGCAGCGGCGGCAGCCGCGCCGGATCGACCGCGAAACCCAGCAACTGCTTGGCCGCCAGCGGCGCGCGCACGATGTCGTGGCCGCCGATCAGCACCCGCCCGGCGCTCGGCCGCTGGATGCCGGCCAGGCAATGCAGCAAGGTGGTCTTGCCGGAACCGTTCGGGCCGATCAGCGCGGCGAACTCGCCGGCCGGCAGGCGCAGATCGATGCCGTGCAGCACCGCGTGCTCGTCGTAGCGGTGCTGCAGTTGTTCCAGTTCGAGCACGAAGGTCATGGCGAGGCCGGGCGATGGGCGGGACGCAGCGCGAACAGCGCCGGCAAGCACAGCACGATGAGGATCGCCAGCAGCACTGGCGCGGCGCGCCAGCTCAGCGACAACAGCGCGCAACCCACGGTCGCGTACCCGGCCGCGCAGGCGAAGGCGAAGGCGGGATAACGCCAGGCCGCGCGCGCCAGCGCATGCGGCGCGCGCGGCGCGCTGTGCAGCAGGGTTTGCGCGGCGACGATGCTCGCCGCGCAGGCCTGCACCAGCAGGCTGAACCAGGCCAGCGCGATCACGATCAGCAACACGCCCAGCCCGCTCGCGGCGCCGGTGGAACTGGGCAGCGCCAACAGCACCGCGCCGATCATCCAGGCGTGACCGCCGCGGCGCCAGCGCAGCAGCGCTTCGCGCCGTTGCCAGTCGCTGATGTGCGGCAGGCGCGCGTCGTCGAGCCAGCGCAGGCCGAACAAGGGATCGCGCGCGCCTTCGCGCGCACGCCGGGCGGGATGGCGGCGATGGCGCAGCGCCGAGATCAAACCCAGCACGGCGCCGACCGCGACGCCGGCTTCGATCACCCAGCACGCGCCGCGCCATGCGCCGGCCGGCCCGCCGAACGCGGCCAGCACGATCGCGACGATCGCCATCGCCGCCACGGTGGCCACGGCGGCGAGCGCGATCAGGGTGCCGGTGGCGCGGGCCGGATCGATCGGCGCCGCCGCCCACCAGCCGTGGCGCAGATCTTCGTCGAGCGCGATCAGCCGGCCACGTGCGATCGCGTAGGCGAAAGCGATGGCGAGCAGCCCGAACGGCAACGGCAGTTGCACGATCAATCGCGGCAACGCAGCTGGCAACGCCGCCGCCTGCGCGCTCCACAACCGCAGCGCGATCGGCGCGAGGATGCACGCCGCCAGCACCAGCCCCGGCGTGCGCCAACGACGCCAGCCGCCGCCGCGCGCGGCGGCGATGCGGGCCTCATGGAGCCACGGATGAAGCAGCATCGTCATGAATGGGCGCTTGCAGGGACGGAGTCGGGCAATGACACGAACGCGGCGCGCGGCGCGGATCGGACCGCGCCGGAGACATCGTCATGATCGCGCACGCGCCGCTCCAGTGCCTTAGGTATCGGCCTTACGGAATCGTGCCGGACTCGTCGGGTCGGCAAAAGATCCACCCGCGCGCGAGTGCCTCAGCGTTCGCCGGCCACGCAGCGCCGCAGCAGCGCCGCGTCCAGGGCCACTTCGCCGGCCCAGGCCTCCATGCCGGCCCAGACCCGCTCGATCGCCGTGGTGATCGCCGCTTCGTCGCTCAGATCGCCCTTGGCGACCAGTTTGAACAAGGCCGTCGCGCCGTCCGGCGCCGGCAGGTCGGCGGCTTCGTCCAACAAGCTGCCGGCGCTGACGAACACGTGCCGCTCGGCCAGGCCGATCAGGCAGGCCAGTTGCTCGGCGAACTCGCCGGCCAGCAGCGCCAGCGGCTTGCGCGCGAAGCGGTTGCGCAACTTGCCGACCAGTTCGTACAACTCGCCGACCACGGCCTCGGCCATGGCGCGATCGACCGCCTCGTCGTCGGGATGCGCGGCCAGCGAGCGCAGCGTTTCGATCAAGGTGCCGTGATCCGGTGCGATCCACAGCGCGCGCGCATGCACGAACTGGCCGTGCGTCAGCGCCCAGCGCTCATCGACTTCGCGCGCGAACGCTTCCACCGTGGTGCGCGACATCAGATTGACCTCGGCCTTGCCGCGGCCATGCACCCATTCCAGCGATTCGTCGAAATCCGCGCCGAAGGCGCCGTCGTCGAGCACCGCCCACAGTTCCACGTCCGAGTACGGGCCGTCGGCCTGGCGCGCGGTCGAGCCGTACAACGCGACCGCGAGCAAGCGCTCGCCGTGACGGCGACGCAGTTGTTCGACGATATCGTCCACGAGTTCGCGGCGTTGCTCGCCGGTGACCGATTGGGGGCCGGCGAACAGGGTGTCGAGTTCGCCTTGCGGCAATGCGTATTCCATCGGCGCTAGTTAACACGCGGCGCGCGAATGCGGCAATTGCGCGACGCGGGCATTGCGACGCGCGGCGGAGAATTCGCATCGCTCCGTGCGCCGCATGCGCGCGAACGCGCGATTCAGCTTGGGATCGAACGCGGGATCACTGCGGCGGCGAGGCGAGTTCGCGCGCGTCCAGCCAGCCGTCGTGATTGCGATCTTGTTTGCGAAAACGCTCGGCCAGGGTCTGCCGGTGCTGCTCGCGGGTCAGCGTCGCGCGCGCGCCGCGGCCGCTGGCGGGCTGCTCCTGCGCGTCGAGGACGCCGTCGCGATTGGCGTCCATCGCATCGAAGGCGTAGCTGAGCCAGTCCTGGTACTCGCTCAGCGAAATCCTGCCGTCGCCGTCGCCGTCGATGCGCGCGAGGTAGTCGCCGGTCGAGGTCACCGCCTGCGCGGCGCACAGCACGGGGCAGGACAGCGACAGGTACAGCACGAACGCAAGCGGGCGATAGCGCATGTTCAAGGCGGCGGCGGACGATGCGCTCAGCCTGACGCGGCGGCGCCGCGCGGACAAGAGGCGGGCCCTGATGCTCGGCGGCGACGACCTCGATCGGCGCCAGGACTTCGCCCGAGACGCTGCGCGGCGGTCAGGCCGCGCAGCGCCGACGATCATCTGTCGTCCTGACAGCAGGCGAAGCGGGTGCCTGCGAACTGGCAACCGGCCTTGGGCGCGCAGCCCTCGGCATACCGGTTATCGGCCTGGGCGGCGCTGAAGCCCAGCGACGCGGCGAACAACGCCGCGAACGCCAGCGCGTGCAAACGCTTGCCGCGCAAAGCCTTCATGCGGACGTCCTTACTCGGGCAGGCAACAACCGATCCGCTGGCCGCCGTAGTCGCAGCCGACCTTGGCCGGGCAACCTTCCCTGTAGGGGCTGTCGGCCTGAGCGGCGCCGAAGCCGAGGCCCGCGGCGAACAGCGCCAGAAACAGCAGATGCTTGATGCGACGATTCGATTGCGACTTCATCGGTTCTCTCCTTGAATGTGGCGATGCCTGGACCGGCGCGCGGCCGGCCGTATTCCTTGCGCGCAGGCGGCATTGGACGCCGGCTGCGGCCGGGCGCTCGCCCGGCGCTTCCACTGTGCGCCCCGGCGCGGTCAGGTTCCGGAATGCGGGTCAGAGTTTCGCGGTGCCACGCAGGTCCGCGGCGGATGGCCCGGGCCGGCGGCGCGGATCGGCTCGCCGCCCGCGCGCGATGTAAAAAAAACCCGCGCATCGCTGCGCGGGTCTTGACCGTTGTGCGGCGACGCGGCTCAGTGGCGCGCGGGCGCCAGGGCGTAGCCCTTCAAGCGCTCGGAGAAAGCTTGCAAAGCGTGGATGCCGCTGGCTTCGGCTTCCACGCACCAGGCGTGCAGGCGCTGCAGCGTGGCCTGGGCGTCGTGCGAGCGATCGTCCAGCACCTGCGCCAGGCGCTGGCGGAAATCGGCCAGGGTCGCCATCTTCGGGCGCTCGTCGATCCAGTTCTGCAGATGCGTGCGGGCGCCGTCGTCAAGCCAGCGGCCGCCGTCGGCCAGGCCCTTGCGCAGGCGACGCGGCAGCGAGCGCATGCGGTCGCCGGCGTTGCCGGCTTCCTCGCGCAGCGCCGGCAGGGTGACGTTGCGGTAGTAATCGGTCATGGCCTGGAAGCGGATCGCCAGCAGCGCCTTCAAGGTTTCGCTGTCGGGCATGGCGATGTTCGGGCGCACGTCCAGCGACGGCGCCACGCGCAGCACCTTGGCCAGGCGCAGCGCGCTCAGGCCGCGGATCACGGTCCAGCCGATATCGAACTCCCACTTGCGCAGGGCGAACTTGGCCGAGCTCGGGAAGGCGTGGTGGTTGTTGTGCAGTTCTTCGCCGCCGATCCAGAAACCCCACGGGGTCAGGTTGGTCGCGGTGTCGGTGGTTTCGAAATTGCGATAGCCCCACCAGTGGCCCAGGCCGTTGACCACGCCGGCGGCCCAGAACGGAATCCACACCATCTGCAGCGCCCAGATCGCCACGCCGGCGGCGCCGAACAAGGCGAAGCTGAGCACCAGCAACAGCACCGGGCCCATGGTCGCGTGCGGGGTGTAGAGCTTGCGTTCGATCCAGTCGTCCGGGCAGCCCTTGCCGTACTTCTCGATGTCCTCGCGCTCGGCGCGCGCTTCGCGGTACAGCTCAACGCCGCGCCACATCACCGTGTCGATGCCCTTGAACTGCGGGCTGTGCGGGTCTTCCTCGGTCTCGCACTTGGCGTGGTGCTTGCGATGGATCGCCGCCCACTCCTTGGTGATCATCGAGGTCGTCAGCCACGTCCAGAAGCGGAACACGTGCGCGAGCGCGGGATGGAAATCGACCGAACGGTGCGCCATCGAGCGGTGCAGGTACAAGGTCACCGACATGATGGTGAGCTGGGTCACCACCAGGAAATACACGGCGAGTTCCCAAAAGCTGGCCTGGATCAGGCCGCCGGCAAGGAAATCGATCAGGGACGCGGGCATTGCAGACTCCGGGAGGGACGGTGGCTGTGGCGGCAGCCGGACGGTACGGCCTTAGGCCAATTAAAAGACAGTTGTATATTGGATGATGCCACGTAGTGATGACCGTTCGCGCGGGTACGGCCTCGGGTGTTGTGATGGGGTTGTAAATTCCAACGGGCAAGGCGCGGAGAATCGGGCGCGGCGGTGGGGTTCAGGGGGATGAACCGCAGGCGCCACAGGGCCGGGAAGTCTGTTGCGGGAGGGGCTTCAGCCCCGATGCTTTCCGCTCCGGGGCTGAAGCCCCTCCCACAACAGCGTTTGCAGGGCCTTGAGGGTCCGCAACAGGCCAGCTCCACCCAGGCCGTGGCTCAGTCCTCCGCCCTCTCCCCATCCCCGGCGATCCGCTCGCGCTGCCGGGCCAGTTCGGTCTCGGCGAAGCGCTTGAGCGCGACGCGGTCGGGCTTGCCGAACGGCGAGCGCTTGCCGCAATGGTCCAGCAGCAGGTTCAGGTCCTGGGCCTCGCCCAGGCGCTCGATCTGGTGCTTGTCGAACTTGGGCGCGTCGCGGCCCAGCTTGGCGGCCTTCAAGGCGCGCTGCTGCTGCGACAGCCGCCGCGCGCGCCGGCGCCAGCCGTGCCAATCCTCGTCCGAGCCGCTGCGGCGGGCGCGGGCGCCGGTCTGGGCGACCCGCATCAGGCTGGCGGCGACCGCTTCGCGCCAATGTTCTGGCTGCAGGTCCGCCCAGGGCAGCGCCCGCAGGCCGGCGCGCAACACCCTCAGCAGGGACCGGCGCGCGCCCAGATCCGGGTCTTCCGCGCGGGCCTGACGCGCCGCCGCCGCCCGCCCGGCCGCGGCACGGCGACGCGCGCGCAACAGCAGCGGGCGGATGTCGGCCTGCGTATGGCTGCGCAGCAGGCGGTCGAAGGTTTCCACCAGGGCATGCGCGTCGCGCAGGCTCGACAGGTCGCGGTTGAGGCGGCGCAGCTCGCGATCGATCAAGGCCGCACCCGGGCCCAGCGCCGCGCCGCCCAGGGCCAGGGTGGCGCGCGCCCGGCGCAGGCTCTTGCGGGCCAGATGCACGCCGGCATGGATGCGATTGCCGCGCCAGCCCAGCGCGTCGAGGGCCAGATCGAGCTCCCTCGATGCAAACCCGCGCAGGCGCAAGCCGGGCGGCCGCTCCGAGTCCTCGGCGGCGTCGGCCTGCGCCGCGTCTTCGCCCACGACGCCATGCGCCGCGGCGGACCTGGGCCCGGCTTCGGCGCATTCCTCGGATGCACTCGCCTGCTGCATGAGCGACTTCCTCGATTCGCGACCGATGCCGTATCGGCAGCGGCCCGACCGGGATAGTACGCTGGCGCCATGCCTGAATTACCTGAAGTCGAAACCACCCGGCGCGGCCTGGCGCCGCACCTGGAAGGCCGCCACGTGGTGACCGCGATCCTGCGCCGGCCCGACCTGCGCTGGCCGATCCCGCTGCAGATCGAGGACACCCTGCCCGGCCAGCGCATCGACGCGGTGCGCCGCCGCGCCAAGTACCTGCTGCTGGACACCGCCGCCGGCAGCGCGCTGCTGCACCTGGGCATGTCCGGCAGCCTGCGCGTGCTGCCGGCCGACACGCCGGTGCGCGATCACGACCACGTCGATCTGCTGCTCGACAGCGACCAGGTGCTGCGCTTCAACGACCCGCGCCGGTTCGGCTGCCTGCTCTGGCAGCCTCCGGGGGAAACCCACGAACTGCTGCGCGACCTGGGTCCGGAGCCGCTGTCGGACGACTTCGACGGCAACTACCTGTTCGAGCTCAGCCGCGGCCGCAAGGCGCCGGTGAAGACGTTCCTGATGGATCAGAAAGTGGTGGTCGGGGTCGGCAACATCTACGTCGCCGAGGCCTTGTTCGCCGCCGGCGTGTCGCCGCTGCGCGCGGCCGGCAAGGTCTCGCGCGAGCGCTACGCCGAGCTGGCCGGCGCGATCAAGACCATCCTGAGCTACGCCATCCAGCGCGGCGGCACCACCCTGCGCGATTTCATCAGCCCCGACGGCGCGCCGGGCTATTTCGAGCAGGAGCTGTCCGCCTACGGCCGCGGCGGCGAGCCCTGCCCGCGCTGTGCGCGGCCGCTCAAGCAGGCCAGTATCGGCCAGCGCACGACGGTGTGGTGCGGGCACTGCCAACGCTGAATGCGGGCCGGCGCGGCGCGGCGGACGCGGCCGATAGTCGGTCGATACCGCGCCGTCCATCGGTCGGCGGACGCGTTTGTCATCCGGTCCGCAAGCCGTGCGTTCACCGGCCGGGGTGATTTACGTGCACTCTGCGTGCCTTGAAGACGGACGCATTTCGGCCATCGGAAGCCGGATTGGTGCCGCCAGGTGCGCTACCAAGTAAAGATGAACGCGCTATAGTCGTACCGAGTCGAGGGGCATATGGCCGATAGCGCTGACATCACCATCCTGTTGGATGCCGCCCGCGAGGGCGACCGCGGTGCGCTCGACCGCGTGCTGGCGACGCTGTACCAGGAACTGCACACGATGGCCCGGCGCCAGCTCGCCGGCCAGCACGGCCAGACCCTGGACGCGACCGCACTGGTTCACGAGGCCTACCTGAAACTGGTCGGCCGCCGCGAAGCCCAGTTCGACGACCGCGCACACTTTTTCGCCTATGCCGCTTCGGCCATGCGCAGCGTGGTGGTGGACTACGCGCGCCAGCGCCTGGCGCAAAAGCGCGGCGGCGATCTGCACCGCGTCACCGAATTGCCCGACGACGTCGAGGGCGGCCTGCGCCTGGACGAAGACACGCTGGGCCTGGACACCGCGCTGACCAAGTTGGCCGCGGTCGATCAGCGCCTGGCCCAGGTGGTCGAGCTGCGCTATTTCGCCGGCCTGTCCGAGCTGGAAATCGCCGCGCTGCTGCAGCGCTCCGAGCGCAGCATCCGCCGCGACTGGCAGAAAGCGCGGCTGTTCCTGTTGGCCTCGTTGCAGGATGAGCCCAGCCGCTGACGGCGTCCGCGTCGCCGGCGGTACACGCGCAGCGCGTCTGCAAGGAATGCGCACCGTCATGATCGCCAAGGCTTCATCCCCGCCGATCGCCGCCGCGTTCGATGCCGTGCGCGCCGATGCGGCCGCCCGCCCACGCGCCACCGCCTTCGCTTCGGCGGCCTGATCGCGCATGGATGCCGAGCGCTGGCAACGCCTGTCTCCGCTGCTCGACGCGCTGCTCGAGCTCGATCCGGTCGCCCGCGCCGAACGCCTGCGCGAACTGGGCGCCGACGATCCCTCGCTCGCCGCCGATCTGGCCGGGCTGATCGCGCTGGAAGAAGGCCACGAGGACTTCCTGTCCGAACCCCTGGTGACGCCGCAGGCCAGCGGCATGCGCCCGGGCGTGGAAGTGGGTTCGTACCGGCTGGAAAGCCTGCTCGGCGAAGGCGGCATGGGCCAGGTCTGGCTGGCCTCGCGCGCCGACGGCCTGTACCAGCGCCGGGTCGCGTTGAAGCTGCTGCGCCCGGGCCTGGCCGACACCAACCTGCGCACCCGCTTCACCCGCGAACGGCAGATCCTGGCCCGCCTGGCCCATCCGCACATCGCCCGCCTGCTGGATGCCGGCGTGACCCGCGAAGGCCTGCCGTACCTGGCGCTGGAATACGTCGAAGGCGAACCGATCACCGACTACTGCCGCAATCAGCGCACGCCGCTGGACAAGCGCCTGCGCATGTTCCAGCAGATCTGCGACGCGGTCAGCCACGCCCACGCCAACCTGATCGTTCACCGCGACCTCAAGCCGTCCAACATCATGGTGACGCCGGGCGGCGACGTGCGCCTGCTGGATTTCGGCATCGCCAAGCTGCTCGACAGCAGCGACGTGCCGCTGCCCGAGCAGACCCGCACCGGCGCGCGCGCCTTCACCCTGCACTACGCCGCGCCCGAGCAAGTGCGCGGCGAGCCGGTCACCACCATGACCGACGTGTACTCGCTCGGCGTGGTGCTGTACGAACTGCTCACCGACGCCAAGCCCTACAAGCTCAAGCGCCAGACCGACGCGGAATGGGAAGAGGCGATCCTCGCCGCCGATCCGATGCGGCCCTCGCAGGCGGTGCTGCGCTATGCCGATGCCAGCGACGCCGACATCGATCCGGTGTCGCTGCGCCGGCTCGGCCGGCAGTTGTCGGGCGATCTGGACAACATCGTTCTCAAGACCCTGGCCAAGCGGCCCGAGCAGCGTTATCCGTCGGTGGAAGCGCTGTCGCTGGATCTGCAGCGCTTCGAATCCGGCCGCCCGGTGCTGGCGCGCGCGCAGAGCCTGCGCTATCGCTTCAACAAATACGTCGCCCGCCATCGCTGGGCGCTGGCGACCGCGGCGCTGGTCGCGGTGGTGCTCAGCGCCGCGCTCGGCATCGTCGCCTGGCAGGCGCGCGAAGCGGTGGCCGAGGCCGCGCGCGCGCAGGCGATGCAGGATTTCATGGTCGGCCTGTTCGAAAGCGCGCGCGGCACGCCCGAAGGCGAAGCGCTGGACCTACGCGGCCTGCTCGATGCCTCGGTGGCGCGCGGCAATCGCGAACTGGCCCGGCAACCGCGCGCGCGCGCGGAGTTGTTCGGCGTGATCGCGCGCCTGCGCACCAGCCTGGGCGACTACAACGAAGCGCGCGCGCTGCTCGAACGCCAGACCTCGATCATGGCCTCGGCCGACGACATCCCCGACAGCCTGCGCCTGGAATCGATGACCCAGCGCGGCAAGGTCCTGCGCCTGCTGAACCTGCCGCGCAACTGCGCCGCGCTGATGCAGCCGGCGCTGGATCTGGCCCGGCGCGAACAATCGCAACTGCCGCTGCAGTCGAGCGAGTTCTATTCCGAACTGGGCCGCTGCCGCCGCGCCAACGGCGAACGCCAGGGCGCGCGGCAGTTGTTCGAGCGCTCGCTGGCGATCCGTCGCGAGATGCTCGAAAACACCGACGCGGGCGAAGTCGAAAACCTCATGGACCTGGCCAGCCTGCAAGCCGATGCCGGCCAGAGCCGCGAAGCGCTGCAAGGCTTCGAACACGCGCGCCGGCGCCTGCAGCAGCGCGTCGGCGACCGCCATCCGCTGCAGGTTGAGATCGGCCGCAGCCTGGCGGCGTTGCGTCGCGACCTGGGCCAACTCGGCGACGCCGAGCGCGACGCCAGCGAGGCGCTGGCGATCGCGCTGGAGGTCAACGGCGCGCAGCATCCGGCGACCCTGGCGGTGCGCCTGCAACTGGCCGAGCTGCATGTGGATCAGGGCCAATACGCGCAGGCGCAGACCGAGTTCGAACTGATCCGCGGCCTGCTCACCCAGCGCCTGGGCCCGGATCACCTGGAACTGGCCAGCGTGCGCAATGCGCTGGGATTGATCGCCTGGGAACGCGGCGACCTGGACCGCGCGCTAGGCGAGCTTGATCGCGCCATCGCCATCGTCCGCCAGCATCGCCTGCCCGCCGTTCAATCCGATCGCCTCGCCGAGCTGCTGTTCAATCAGGCCGTGGTCCTGCACGAGGCCGGCCGCGACACCGAAGCGCGCTCGGTGCTGGAACAGACCCGCAACCTGCGCATCCGCCGGTTCGGCCCCGAGCACGGCAGCGTCGGCGACACCGAGCGCGTGCTCGGCGATGTCGAACTGGCGCTGGGCGAACCCGAGCGCGCGCTGCCGCGGCTGCAACGCGCCCTGCAACTCACCCGCGCGGCCTATGGCGAACGCCATCCGCGCACCCGCCACGCCGAACTCGACCTGGCCCGCGCCGAAGCCGGCAGCGGCGACAGCGCCGCGATCGCGCACCTGGATTCGCTGGCGGAACTGCCGACCACCAACGAAGACCTGCGCACGCTCGGCTGGCGCGCCCAGGCCTACGCCGCGCAGGCGCGCTGCGTGGGCACGCAGCGCGGACAGGCGCGGGCGAAACTCGATGCGCTGTTGCGCACCGTCGCCGAAGCGCGGCCGGACGGCAGCGAAGTCGGGCGCGAGGTGCAGGCGATACGCGACGCCTGCGAATAAATCGCCGTCGCGCCGCGCGGCGTGCTCGATCGCGCGCGCGAAGTTTCAGTCGCCGTCCACGTTGACGATCAATCCCAACAGATCCGTCGCGCCCACATCCACGCCGGCCTGCGTCAGCAAGGTCGTGGCCTGGCCGCGGTGATGGGTCTGATGATTGAAGAAATGCATCAGCAAACTGCCGAAGCGGCGGCGCGAGGGCACGCCCTTCATGTTGGCGTAGTCCAGCGCGTGATCCAGATCGCTTTCGCTCAACTGCACCGCCCAGGTTTCGATCAAGACGTCCAGGGCCTCGCGCTCGGCGCGCAGCGGCGGCAGGCGGTCGTGGACGATCGCGGCGATATCGAGCGGCCGCGGCCGCAAGCGGATCGGATCGAGCGCAGCGAAGCGGGAGGGATGGGCGGCGAAGCGATGCAGCCAGACTTGGTCGGCGACCAGCAGATGATTCAGCGTGCCCAGGATCGAGCCGAAGAACGCGCCGCGATCGGCGGCAATCGCCTCGTGCGGCAGCTGCGCCGCGGCGGCGTAGACCTTGTCGTTCATCCAGCGGTTGTAGGCGGCCATCAGCACCGCGTGTTCGCGCAGATTCATCGCAGCGGCTCCTGCCGAGGGAACACCTGAGTTTAGCGGCCCGCGCCGCCCCCACTCGCGCATCCGTGGCCCCGGATGCGGCGGATCGGGACGCATGCCCGCGACCCGCCGCGCGCTGTCAGCGTCTGAACATGCCGTCGAACCAGGCACGCAGCACCTGATCGACCCGCGGCCGCTGCGGCGCGGCCGGCACGTGGGCGGGCGGGGCCGCGGCCGGCGTCGCCGGCAACGCGGACGGGCGCGGCGTCGAGGCGCAACGAGGTTCCGGCGCCGCCGAGCGTGGCATCACGACGGTGGCCAATTCGACGCAGGCGGCATCGTTCGCGTCGGCTTGCGCCGCGAGCATGGACACCATCGGCACTTGGCGCGACAGCAACACGGTCGGGTTGGCCGGGAAGCCCTCCCACGCCTTTGGCGTATCCAGCAGCTCGATCCGCGCCAGCGGCTTGTCGGCGGGCACGTTGACGACCCAGGTACGGAAACTGCTCTTGCTGTTGGGATTGCTGGCCTCGGCCGGCACCGCGGCGGTCGCGCCGAACCACGCACGGAACCCTTTCTGCAGCAGAACGTGCCGCGTACTCCCGTCGGCGTAGGTCGCACGCAGGGTGTAATCGCAACCGTTGTTCTGGCAGAACGACGAATAAGCACCGGCGCCGGGCACGATGCTCGCCCGTTGCGCCGCGTCGGTGGGATCGATGTAGCGCCGCAGATTGCCGCGGAAGCCCATCGGCGGATAGATCTGCGAAACCTCGGCGGTGCCGGCATAGCTGTAGGCGATGGCGATGGCCTGTACCGGCACGTCGCGCTGCTCGGGCAAGCCGAGATCGAAACCGTGCAGCCCCTTGCTCAGGGTGGTCGGCGCGACGTTGACCCAACGCCGGTCGATCCCGTCCCAGCGCTTGTAACCGCCGGGGAAAGACGCGTCGGCGACGATGCTGCCGCCGGTGTAGACGTGCGCGCCCTTGCTGTCGATGGTCGTGGTTCCCTCCAGATGG
Source organism: Lysobacter gummosus (assembly GCF_001442805.1). Taxonomy (NCBI): domain Bacteria; kingdom Pseudomonadati; phylum Pseudomonadota; class Gammaproteobacteria; order Lysobacterales; family Lysobacteraceae; genus Lysobacter; species Lysobacter gummosus. The sequence goes on from NZ_CP011131.1 coordinate 5,807,668, forward strand.
CGTTGCATCATCGCGGTGCTGTAATCGGCGAAGGTCGCGAAGCGGTAGCCGCTGGCTTGGTCGCCGGAACCGCTCGCCATCGGATCTTGCTTGACGCAACGACCTTGCGCGTCGAGCTGGCGCGGGCTGCCGTTGAACGTATCGCCCGCGCAACCGTTGTAACGCGTCGCGGTGGTCGGAACGAACGGCGCCAGGAACTGCTTGCGCGTGCTGTCGTAACCCCAGGCCGAACCGGCGAGGCTGCCGCCGACGTAGGGATACTTGCCGGCGAGGTAGGCGTCGTTCTGGTGCGGCAAGCCCATCGCATGGCCCTGCTCGTGGATGAAGATGCCCTTGTACGCGTAGTCGCCGGTGCCGGTATCGCCGCCGACCGATCCCAGCCCGCCGCCGACGCCAACCACCTTGCCGGCGGCATCGAAAGCGATCAGCGGCGAGTAGTACTGGACCGGACCGGGCGCCTCGCCGTTGGCGCCGAGCAGGTCGCCGAGAATATCCAGCGCGGCGCTCAGGATCTGGAAACCGGCTTGTTCGTCGCTTCTGCTGCGCGCCAGATAGGCCGGCCTGGTCCCGGACGGCGCGATCGACAGCGTCGGCCACACCACCCGCTGCGCGGGATGGTTTTGCGCCACCACACTGGCGACCGGCCATTTGGCGAAGATTTCATCGACCGTCGCGGCATCGGGCGCGGCAGTGGTCGCCAACGGCACCGAGTTGCTCTCGTTGGCGCCGAACAGATACAGCGGCAACACGCGCAGCAACACCGGGCTGTCGGCGCCGATCGCCGGCGCGCGGAAGCCGCCGGCGCGATAGTTGTCGGCGCGCGCGCGCAATTGCAGGCCGGGCACCAGCCATGCAGCCGGCAGGGTCGCGCTATAGCGGCCGGTCGCATAGGCCGGGCCGCCGGCTTCGGTGGCCGGAATGGAACTGGATAACGCCAGCGCGCCGAGCTGGACGCCATTGGCCCAGGCCTCCAATTGCGGATTGCCGGTATTGGTCGCCGACAGGCTCAGCAGTGCCAGGGTTTCGCGTCCACCGACCGCGTGCAGGTTTTCCGTGGCCGCCGACAGGCTCCAGCTCAGCCCGGCTTCGGGCAGCACATGGGTCTGGGCGAGTTGGAGTTCGCCGATTTCCAGCAGCGGGAGGTCCGCCGGCGGCTGCGGTGGCGCGGTCGGAGGCGTAGTCGTCGGACTGCCGGGAGGGGGCGTGGGCGAGGTGTTCGGCGAAGGAGTTGGCGTCGATGAGGTCGCGGCGTGTTTCTTGCCGCCGCCACCGCAAGCGCCCAGCGCCAACGTGATGGAAATCCCCAATGCCGCCGCAGCGAAGCGAGGTATGCGCATGATGTTGTCCCCCTGCCACGCGGGCACTCGCGCCCGCGCCGATGAATGACGAATGGATTGAGCGTGTCGGTGATCGGCCGTCGCCACCTGGCGTGATCGTCTCCCCACGATCCGGCGCGGCCGCATCATACCCATTCGTTTTTGCGACGTCGCGAGTGTTGTGCATCGCGTGTGCACGATTATGGCGCTTGCACCAGAACCACTATTTCTTCGTGTTATTCGGCACGGCCATTGTGTTCTACCCGACGCCAGGCCGAGCCGATCCGCAAGGAGGCTCTGCACGGCTTCGCTGTATCGAATCGTGCGCGACAACACCGTTCTTCGGGCCGGCTTTCCATCAAGCCCATTGATCGATGCGGTCCGTCACACGCGCGGTTCGGGCTCGATGTCGCTCTCTTGCGTGGCGACGGCTTCAACGAGCCGCGAAACGCCTCGATCGACTTACGGCGCAAGCGCCCGTCTGAACATCACATCGACCGCTTGGGTCCGCCTTGGTCCGGATCGTCCGGCCCGCGCGTGCGCGCTTGCTGCTCCGATTGGGCGATCTCGGCCTGGGCCTGGCGAATGGAGTCGGTCTGGCGATAGCGCTCTTCGGCCGGCATCGAGACCGCCTCGGCCGTGCTCATGTGGGCCTGATGCGCCGCCGGATCGGGAGAGGAGTGACCGACTCGATAGACATGCACCACCTCGCCCGCCGCCAGGCCCGCGGCCGGCTGGTTGAAGCTCGCCCGGATGTCGTCGTGGGCCGAGAACCGCTTGTCCGCGGCGAGCGTCAACAGGCTGGCGCTCATGCGCTCGCTGCCTTCGTCCCAGGATTTCCCGACCTGCCGGTCCAGTTCGCGAACGGCGCCGCGGACTTTCTCCAGCAGCCCGTGGTCGCGGTGGTCGGGGTCGTTCGGATCGCGGCGAGGTTGCTCGGGCGTCAGCGCCGGGCCGGAGAACTCCAGGGGCAGCGCGGGAATCGGGCTGAGGTGCTGATGCGTGCCGGCCGTATGTTGAAACAAACCCGCTCGAGGCGGGTTCGTGGTGGTGTCCAGGTAAGCCTGCGGTGTGCTTGCGCTGCTGGGCGGCAGGCTGATGCCGTTGCGCTCGAGCAAGTCCTCGCGCAGCTTCAACTGCCCCAGGTCGAGCTGCATCTGCGGCGCCACTCCACGCACGGCATGGGCGTAATTACGTTCAAAATGGATCGCGCGACTGACCGCGCCGGCGCCGTAGAAATTGGGATAGTCCGAATCGCCATGATGGCCGATGCCGGTGGTCTGGTGGCTCGGCAAACCCGGCGTGCCCGCGGGCGGCTTGTCGAAATAGTTTTGCGCCTGGGCGGCGATGTTGCCGGGGGTCATCGGCAGGGTGCTGTCTGGGTTGAAGGACAGGCCTGGGCGGGCTTGGGCTTGTGTCGGGCTGGTTGGGTCTTGCCGGATGAAATCCTCCGTCCTGGAGTTGCGGAGAGTCATCATGTCAGTGAGGGTGGAGTTGGGAATCGTCTGTTGCCTGTAACTGACAAGCGCGTTCCATCCGGCGATCTGTGCCTTGGCCTCGTCATCGCGGCTGGCGCTGATGAGTTGGCCAACCGGCGCGGTGTAATCGTTGACGGGATTGTTGTCGGTGGCGATGGCCTTCGCCGCGGCATCGAACGCCCGATAGGCGGCCACCTTGTCGGAGTGATTGAAAGCATGCTGGGTTTCGTGGCCCAGCACGAAAGTAAGACCTATCACCCTCTTTTGCTGAAAAAGCGCGGGAGCATGTGTTAGCTCGGCTGGGGGCAAACTGATGGTCTTGGTTTCGTTGTTATAGGTGCCGCCTGCGACCGTACCGCTGAGCGGCGCGAAATTCTCCAGCAGCATCCGGTCGTTTCGGTCCGATGGATCGACCGTCGTCGCCGCCCGTTTCATCTCCGCGGCCAGAACCGGGGACCCGTTGATGGTGAACTGCAGATTGCTCACCATGTCCTGCGATACTTGCTGGGTGGCTCCCGCGGCATCGACATAGGCGCCGTGAGCAAAGCGCAGGCTCATCTCCTGCAGGCGCAGGCTGGCGCGCAGGTCTGGGTCGGCCGCCGTTCCGCCGCTTTGGAAGCCAGTGGACGGCAGCGTCACCACGCCCGAGGCTTTGTTGTACGTGCCCGCGATATTCGGCCCCGCCCCTGCCGACGCCGGCGCGAAGCCGGTTAGCTGGCGATTGGCGGCGGCTTGGTTCAAGCGCTGCAACAGATCGGTATCGCTGGCGATGGTCGCACGCAACTGCGCTTCCTGGTCCGGCGTCACGCCCGGTTGATGGGCGAACTGCGCGATCGATGCCTGTAGTTGAGTGTTGATGGACGGCATGACTCAAGGTCCGAATGCATGAATGCTGATAGCTCTAGCGCAGGCATGGTTGAGCTTGGCATCGGGCGTATTGGCCTCGCGACGCGGGATGATCTGCACACGAACGTTGTTCCGCAAATATTGCAGTGCCAGCAGGCGCCCCAACTCGTCATAGTCGCCGGGATCGTCCCTCTTGAAGCCCATGCCTATCAGCGCCGCCTCATAGGCATTGAAATCCAGCCCACAGACTGGCTCCATGTCTTCCAGCGCTCTATCGCCCGTTTGCTCGTTCTCGTTGTTGAACTCAAAGACGGCGTTTCTGAGCGAACGATGCTTTTCATTAATCGTGTAACTGAAAACATACCGCCAGTTAGATTCAGGCAACAGGATGCTGAAAAATCCTTCATCCTTTTCTGACGGAGGACGCGTCAACGGCAATCGCATAACTTTCTGCACCCGTTCACCCGACAACTCATCGAACGACTTCAAGCTATCGATCAAGGCCAAAAAGCGACGCCCGATTTCCTCCGGCGTCAGTTCGGGATGTTCGGTCAGCGTGCTGGGCCGGTAGGGAGTGGGCGAGGCAGTGTTCACGGTGGCAACTTCCTTGGATGCTGGGACCGGAGTCTTCGGAACCGACGGATGCGCGCAGGCGACAAGCATAAGCCCGGCAAGCGCCAGCGACAGGACACGGACTATCGAATGCTTCATGGAAATCTCCGGTTAGGCCAGTCGCCGTGTCCAGATGCACAAAATTCGTGCCCTAGAGCTTGATTGCCGTTTGGTTCGACTGTTGCCGAAGATACACGACGCCTACGAAGATTGAAGGACGTCGTCTCAGGAATCGAGCGGGTGAATGCTGATCGATTCCACGCAAGCATGATTGAGCTTGGTGTCCGGCGCATTGGCTTCACGGCGTGGCATGATTTGCACCCGCACGTCGTTGCGCACGTACTGCAGCGCAAGCAGCTGACCAAGTTCGCCGTAGGATGCATGTTCGTTCTTGAAGCCCATGCCTGTCAGCGCAGCCTCATAAGCATTGAAGTCCAGGCCGCAAACCACCTCCATGTCCTCCAACAGGCCTCTGTTGATTCGCTCGTTTTCGTTTATGAATTCAAGCACCGCATTTGTATAGCGTCTGTACTTCGGATCGATTCCATAGCTGAAGCTGTATCGCCAAGCGGAATCTGGCAAGGTCATCGTCAGGAAGCCTTCATCCTTTTCCGATAGCCGAGTCAGCGGCAAGCGCATAACTTTCTGCACCCGTTCACCCGACAACTCATCAAACGACTTCAAGCTATCGATCAACGCCAGGAAACGACGCCCGATTTCCTCCGGCGTCAATTCGGGATGCTCGGCCAGCGTGCCGGGCCGATAGGGAGCGGGCGAGGCGGTGTCCGCGGCGACAACGTCCTTCAATGCCGGAACCGGAGCCTTCGCAACCGGCGGATGCGCGCAGGCGATGAGCGCGAGTGCGGCGAGCGCCAGCGGCGGGACACGGAATATCGAACGTTTCATGGCCTCCCCCTGTTTCGCCTGAACTCGTTCGCTCGCGGCGCGGGCAATCCGCCGCCTTCCGACGGCCGCGATGGCCGCGATGGCCGCGCCGCGAGCGGCGCTCCATCGCCGGATCATGAACTTCACCGCGGGCTCCCTCGCGGGGGCCAGGCCTATTTTTCCTTGCGCCAGTTGATCGAAGCGCGATTTTCCAATGTGCTCGATTCGATCTCGATATCGAAACCCTTGCGCAGCAGATACTTCAAAGTCAGCACCTGACCTGTGCCGAGCAGCGACACGCCGTAGCCGACGTACAGGCGCGGCGACAGGTATTTGCCGACGCCCAGCACCGAGCCGCCGAGCGCGCGGCTTTCCATCACGCCGGCATCGTCCAGGCCGATCTTGGCGCCGAGCTGCGAAGCCAGCAGGCCGCCGCCGGCCGACAGCGCGGCGCTGGCGGCGTTGAGCTGTTTGTTCTCGTCGCCGCTGGCCGACGACAAGGGCCGGCCCAGCGCCAGATACGCCAGCGCTTCGGATTGCGAGCTGGCCGGATCGGACCAGACGTTGACCTGCGGCGAGCTGACCCGGCCGCTGATGTCCACGCCGGCCTTGACCGCGCCGACTTCGCGCTCGGCGCGCACGTCCAGGATCGGGTCCGACACCGGCCCGTTGTTCCAGTTGAGATTGCCGCGGGTGATCTGCAGCTTCTGCCCGTACGCGGTGTAGCGGCCTTCTATGTTGAGCGCGCCGCTGGCGGTCATCTCGCGGCCGGGCTTGGAACGCACGCGCATCTGTCCGCCGAGCTTGCCGTCCAGGCCGAAGCCGTTGAGCTTGACGTCGTCGCCGATGGCCAGGGTCAGGTCGAGTTCCAGCGGCGAAGCGCCGGTGTCGTCCGGATCGACCGGATCGAGCACCACCACGTCCTCTGACACCGACACGCCCTGATCCAGGCGCTCCAGATCGATCCGTGCCGAGGGAATGGTGACCTTGCCGGTGACGTTCAACGGTTGCTTGGCCGCGTAACGCACGGTGAGTTCGGGATTGGCGACCGCGCGCAGATCGCGCGTGTCCGAAGCGAGCACGTTGCTGCCACGCAGGTTCAACACCAGCGGCGTGTCGTCGCCCTGCCAGCCCAAGGTGCCGTCGATGTTGAGCGTGCCCTCGCCCGAGCGCAGGCTGCCGGCGATGCGCGCGCTGCCGTCGGGCTGCGCGTCCAGGCGCACGTCGCCGTCTTGCAGCACGATGCCGAGCGACGGCACTTCGGTGGTGAACTGCGACAGCCGCGCCTGTCCGCCCAGCAGCGGCTTGGAACGCGTGCCGGCCAGGCTGATGCGGCCTTCCAGCTTGCCCTTGGGTTCGACGATGTCGGGCGAGAACAATTCGATCCAGGTCAGTTCGTCGGTGTCGACCGCGACATTGCCCGCCAGCGGCGCGTACGCGTCCCAGCCGGTGCTGACCGTGGCCTCGATGCGGCCGTCGTCGTTGAAGCCGGCCTTGAGCTCGGCGTTGAGTTTGTTCGGATCGAAGCTGGCCTTGAGCGAGAGCTCGTTGTAGCGCACCAACTCGCGCCGCGAGCGCTCGCTGAACTTCAGGCCGCCGCCGCTGGAGCTGAGGTTGAACTGGCCGCGCCAGGCGTTTCCGGCCGGGCGCAGTTCGCCGTCAAGAGCGATTTCGCCGCGCAGAATCCACGGCCGCTTGTCGCTGCGTTCGGGCAGATACGCCTGCGCCAGCAACAGCGGCAAGCCCTGGCCCTTGAGCTCGACCCCGCGCCGCGGCCAATCGGCGCTCGCGCACAACGAACCGCCGCTGCTGGAAGCCAGACACGCATTGGTCAGCGCGCCGTTGCGCCCGTCCCAACGATATTGCGCGGGCTGCTGCAACTTCCACGACGCGCCCTTGCTCGGCGCAAGTTGCAGCGACGCCAGCGCGCCCTGCCAGGTCGCGCCGCGTTTTTCCGCATGGCCGGACAGATCGAGATTGGCCACCTCGCTGCGCGCCTGCAACTGCAGCTGCAAGGCTTCGACCGCGCCGTGCGCATCCACGCTCAGCGACGACAGTGCGATGCCGGCGTCGAGTTCGCTCGCGCGCAGCGCCAGTTCGCCGCCGCGGCCGCGCCAGGGCAAACGGCCCTTGGCGCTGAAACTGGCGGCCTTGTAGTCGCCGTACTTCAAGCCGCTGCCGGTCAGGTCCGCGTCGATGTTCGGCGCATCGTGCGCGCCGGTCAGCTTCACCGTGCCGTTGAGGCTTCCGGCCGCGCTCGGCAGCAGATCGTTGAGCTGCAGCGGCGCGAACTTGGCATCGACATCGATGGCTTGCGCGTACTTGCCCTTGGCTTCGATGCGGCTGCCGCCGAGGGTCAGGGCGACATCGCCCTCAAAGCCGTCGTCGCTCTTGCCCGGCGCTGCGCCATGCATGAGGAAGCTGCCGCGGCCGCCGAGCGGTCGATCGCGCAGGCGCCCGCCGAGCTGATCGGCATTGGCCTTGATCTCCAGGCCGCCGTCGTCGCGAGTGGCGCCGGTGGTGGCGATCTTGCCGTCGATGGCGCCCTTGAATTCCGGGGCGAAATAACCCGGATCGAATCCCGACAGCGTGGCCTTGAAATCCCAGCCCAGCTTCGGCGCCCAGGCGACATCGCCGCTGCCGTCGAGCAGGCCGGTCGGCATCTTCGCCTTCAGCGTTTTCAAGGTCATGCGCTGGTCGTCGCCGCGACCGTCGAACTCGATCGTCGCCGCCTGCTTGTCGCGCAGCAAACGGGCCTCGCCGATCGCCGCCCAGGCCTTGACCGTGCCGGCGAAGCCCAGATCGGCGCGTTCCAGCGTCACCGCCGGCGTGGTGGGTGTCTGCGGCGCCTGCGAAGGCTTGGCGACCGACTTCAACGTTGTCGGCGCGGCCTTGCCGCCCCAGGTCAGGCCACGCGCGTTGATCGAAAACTTGAACTGGCCGTTGTCGGCGTCGGTGAAATCGGCGTGGCCGCGCAGGGTCGCGGTGCCGTCGAACAGTTTCAGCGCCAACGACTGCACATCGAGCACCTGATCCTTCAGCGACACCTTCGACGGCAGCACGGTCACGGCCAGATCGCCCTGGCGGAATTCGCCGCTCAGATCGGCCTTGCCGCCGACGCCGGCTACATCGAAGCGCAAGGCCATCGGCGTGTCGCTGGGTTTCGCATCGGGCGAAGTCAGCAGGCCGATGTCGAGCGCGTCGCTGCGCGCATGCACTTGCCAGGTCGGATCGTCCTTGCCGCGCAGCGTCGCGGTAATGTGCACCGGTCCCGGCGCGGCGCCGCCCACGGCCACGTCCATGCGCGACAGATCGCCGCGCGCGACCAGACCCAGACGCGGCGGCGTGCGGCCCACAGCGCTGGGAAGCACGGCGGTGGCGACCAGTTCGGTTTTAAAATCCTGGCGCGGCTGATAATCGCCGTGCACGGTGAAATGGCCGCGATCGGTGATCGCGTCGATTTTTTCCACATGCAGCTTGCCCGACTGCGCATCCAGGCCGCCGCGCAATTGCCGCACGTCGATGATGTGCTCGCCGCCCTGGCTGACCTTGAAGCCGTCGATGCGCACGTCGTCGGCCTGCACCGCCAGCGGCGGCTCGATCTGCGGCAACACTTCGGGCCAGCGCGGCAGTTCGAACGGCTCGTCGCTTTTTTCGATGTCCAAGGTGGCGTTCTGCACCTGCAGCGCATCCAGCCGCAGCTTGCGTCCCAGCAGCGGACGCAGGGACGGATCGATGTAGATGCGATCGGCGGTGAACACGGTTTTCTTGTAGGCGAAGCGCACGCCGCGCAAGGTCAGCGGACCCGACACCGGGCCTTCAGCGGCCCGCCAGCTGAAACTGGAGTCGGCCGGCAGGCGCGCGACGATTTGCGCCAGCAACAGGTCGCGGCCGGCGATGGTGGCGATCAGCCAGTACACCGCGAAGGCGATCAACAAGGTCAGCGCGGCGGCCGCCAGGCTGCTGCGCCAGGCCCAGCGTTTGGCGGCGGCGCGGCGGCGGCGGCGGCGTTCGAGCAACAGCTCGTGCGCGCTCGGGGTCTGCGAAGGCGGGGGCGTATCGCTCATGTGTTGCCGGTTCGTCCTTGCCGCGCCTTACAGATCGGCGCCGATATTGAGATAGAGCTGGAAGCCCGAATCGGGGTGATCCAGGCCGCGTGCGATATCGACCCGCAACGGGCCGACCGGAGAACGCCAGCGCACGCCGACGCCGACGCCGGTGCGCATGTCCGGACTGTCGTCGAAGGCGCTGCCGCTGTCCACGAACACCGCCGCGCCCCAGCTTTCGTTGAAGTACTGCTCGAATTCGACGCTGCCGGTGATCACGTTCTTGGCGCCGAGCGCGAAGGCCTTGCGCCCGGGAATGGCCGGAATGCGCGGGCCGACCTCGCGCCATTCATAACCGCGGATGCTGCGATCGCCGCCGGCGTAGAAACGCAGCGACGGCGGCAGATCGACCAGGGCGTTGGTGAAGGTGTGGCCGAGTTCGCCGCGGGTGATCAGGCGGCTGCGCTCGCCCAGGCCCTTGTACCAGCGCGCGGTGACCTGCGCCTGCAGGAAGTTGGCGTCCGAGCCCACCGCCTCCAGGCCGCCGCGCAGCAGGCCGGTGGCGCTGATGCCGTTGCGCGGATACAGGCGGTCATCGGCATCGATGAATTCGGCGCGCAGCGAGGGATACAGGAAGGTCGCGGTGCGGTAATCGACCGGCGTGGTCGGATCGTTGTCGTCTTCGTCGGCATAGGCCCAGCGCTCGCGCAGACCGTGCAGCGAGGCGGTCGCGGTCCAGCGCTGATTGATCTTGCCGCTGCGGCTGGCGACCAGTTCGATGCGGCGCGAATCGATGTAGTCGGTCTGTTCGTCGGCGCCTTGCAGACTGAAGGTGTACCAGCCGTCGAGCCAGGCGAAGGCGGGGATGCGGTACTGCAAGGTCGCGGTCTTGCGCCGCTGGGCGAAGTCGATCTGCGCCAGCGCCTTGTGGCCGCGATCGTTGATGTAGCGACGCTCCACACCCAGGCGCACGCCGGCGCCGCTGTCGGTGCCGTAGCTCAGGCCGGAGGTGTAGATGCTGCGCTTGGCCGGGGTCAGCGTGACCTTGACCGGAATCTGCCCGTCGACGGCGTTTTCCGGCTGCGGCTCGATATCGATGCTGGAGAAATAATCCAGCCGCGCCAGCGATTCGCGAAAGGTGTCGAGCTTGCGCTGGTGGTAGTAGCTGCCCTGTTCCCAGTACACCAGCCGTTCCAGCAGGCTGTCGCGGATGATCCGCTTGGGCGTCTGCTCGAAGCTGATCGGGCCCATGTCGTAGCGCTGGCCGCTGGTCCAGACCAAGTCAATGGCAGCCGCATGTTCCGCGCGAGTAATTTCCACCCGCCGCGAAGAGAAATCAGCATCGAAGTAGCCACGTTCCGCTAACCGCCGGCTGATCTTGGTCTTGCTGGCCTCATAGGCGGCGTGGTCGAACACCTGGCCCGGGCCGGGCCGGAACGCGGCCAGGTCCTGCTTGAGATAACGGTCGTCGCTGCCTGCGCCGAGGATGGCGATGTCGGAACGGCGCACCTTGACCGGTTCGCCCTTGTCCACGGTGATGATGACGGTGATCGGCGGCGAGGCCGCGCGCGCCGCGGCGGTGGCGGCCGGATCGGCGACGGTGCCGACCGGGCTCGTGGCGGGATCGCCGGCGGCCGGCGAATCGGTGGCGGCGGCGGTGGCGGCATCGGCCGGGTCGGCCGGCGCGGTCGGATCGGTGCCGGCCGGGGTGGCGATGCGCCGGGTTCCGCGCGAATCCTCGATCTTGATGGTCGGCGAGTAGTAGCCGAACGGCTCCAGCGCCTCGCGGGTCTCGTTCTCGGCCTCGCGCAACAGATAGCCCAGGCGGCGCCCGGACACGTCCTTGTCGATGGTGTCCACCAGGGACAACGAAACCCGGACGTTATGAGTCATGGCCTCGTCGAGGCCGCGAATCTCGACCTTGCCGACTTTGGCGCCCCAGGCGGGGCCGACGGCCCCGAACCCCGCTGCGAGAGTGGAAAAGGCAAAAAAAAGGCGGGGGATCAATGGCATAGCGACCAGAATAACCGGTTGGCGCGGACGCTGCTTGCCGATCCTGGCGTCAAACTTTGCACATTCGTTGCATCCAGCGTTAAGAAGTCGTAATTTCGGTGCCGGGGGAACTGGCCGCAAGCGCGGGGGGCTGCGCTGCTGGCACTCGGAATCTCCTAGATAAAAGACCGTCCCGCCCTTCCACAAAGGAAGTCACAAGGTAGGGAAGCAATGTCACTGCATATTCCAGGAGTCCACTTCGTGAATAGAAAAATTTTGACCACTGCTGTTTGCACTGCGCTGGTCAGCGCGGTCGCACCGGCTTACGCCCAGCAGGCGGCAGCTACCGGTTCCAGCGATGACGTCACCCGGATCGAGACGGTCACCGTCACCGGCTCGCGCATCTCCAACCCGAACGTCGTATCGCCCGCTCCGGTCAGCGTGCTGACCGCGGAAGACATCAAGGCCACCGGCGCGGTCAACATCGGCGACCTGCTGACGACCATGCCGCAGCTGGCCACCACCTTCACGATGGGCAACTCCGGCCGCTTCATCGGCACCGCCGGCGTGGCCATGCAAGACCTGCGCAACCTCGGCACCGCCCGCACCCTGGTGCTGGTCAACGGTCGCCGCATGGTCGGCGCCTCGGCCGGCACCTCGGCGGTCGATACCAACCTGATTCCGGCCGACTGGGTCGAGCGCGTGGAAGTCATCACCGGCGGCGCGTCCGCGGTGTACGGCGCCGACGCGGTCTCCGGCGTGGTCAACTTCATCCTCAAGAAGAAGTACGAAGGCGCCAATCTGCACGCGCAGATCAACGACAGCCAGCACGGCAGCTTCGGCAAGAAGTTCATCTCGGTGACCGGCGGCGGCAACTTCGCCGAGGACCGCGGCAACTACGCGCTGTCGTTCGAGCACAGCCAGCAAGACAGCCTGATGTTCGGCGACCGCTTCGGCAAGCAGGCCTATCGCGCCCTGCGCACGCCGGGCAGCGGCTTCGACACCACCCTGGTGGGCGACGCCGGCAACTACACCATCACCAGCGCCGGCACCTTCTCGCTGGGCAGCAACTTCAATCCGGACCTGCGTTACACCTTCGACCGCAACGGACAAGTGCGCAAGCAGCGCTTCGACGGCGCGGTCGATCGCAACAGCAGCGCCACCTGCACGAACTGCGACCGCCTCGACAACAACCAGGTGCTGCAGCTGCAGCCGCGGTACAAGCGCGACACCGTCAGCGCCGTCGCCGGATTCGATCTGAACCAGGATCACCGCCTGTACTTCGAAGGCATGTACAGCAAGGTGCACAGCAAGACCAGTTCCTCGCCGGCGTTCGGCGCCACCGGCAATCCGCACATCATCGAGCGCGACAACGCTTACATAACGCCGGAAATGCTGGCGCTCATCGGCTCGCGCCGGTCGATCAATCTCGCCCGCAACGACGTCGATGCCGGCGGACGCGGCGAAGACACCGACCGCCAGACCGCGCGCGTGGTGTTCGGCGCCGAAGGCTCGGCGTTCGGCAGCGACAGCAACTGGCTGTACGACGTGTCGGTCAATTACGGCCGCACCCACGAGCGTCGCCGTAATCTCAACAACCGCCACATGGAACGCTTCTACGCCGGCCTGGACGCGGTCAAGGACGCCAACGGCAACATCGTGTGCCGTTCCAAGATCGATCCGACCCACGTCAACCTGGCGTACTACAACAACACCGCGAGCCCGGACGGCATCATCTCGCCGGAAGTGGCCGCCAGCTGCATTCCGTTCTCGGTCTTCGGCGAAGGCGCGATCAGCCCGGGCGCGGCCAACTGGTTCAACGTCACCACCATCTCCAAGTCGCGCCTGACCCAGTTCGTCGCCGGCGGCTCGCTGACCAACAACAACCTGTTCGAACTGCCGGCCGGTCCGGTCAGCTTCGGCGCCGGCGTCGAGTACCGCCGCGAGACCAGCCGGAGCATCAACGATCCGCTGGACATCTCCGGCCAGACCTTCCTCAACGCGATCCCGAACTCCGGCGGCAGCTACAACGTCCGCGAGTTGTGGACGGAAGTGGCGATCCCGCTGTTGCACGACATCCCGCTGATCAAGAGCCTGACCGTCGGCGCCGCCGCGCGTTACTCCAAGTACGACACCATCGGCAGCACCAAGGCCTGGCGTTACAACCTGGACTGGGCGATCAACGACAGCCTGCGCGTCCGCGGCAACATGTCGGCGGCGGTGCGCGCGCCTAACATCGACGAACTGTTCGGGGGCCAGTCGCAGAACTTCGGCGGCGTCTCCGATCCGTGCGACGCGATCAACATCCGCAACGGCAAGGATCCGGCCGTGCGCGCCCGCAACTGCGCCGCGCTGGGCCTGCCGGCCGATTTCGAAGACACCTTCTCGGCCACCAACGAAGGCCTGTCGGGCAGCAACCCGGACCTGGAACCGGAGACCGGCCGCAGCTGGACCGCCGGCCTCGTGTTCACCCCGACCTTCCTGGAAGGCTTCGGCATGAACGTGGACTACTGGAAGATCCGTCTCACCGACGCGATCGGCGCGCCGAGCTTCCAGCAGACCGCCGACCGCTGCGTCGATAACCCGGCCGGCATCAACAACATCTACTGCACCAACACCCGCCGCGGTCCGGACGGCCAGATCGACTTCCTGGTTTCGATCAACCAGAACATCGCCGCCACCGAAACCGACGGCGTGGACATCGGCGTTTACTATACCCACGACCTGTGGGGCGGCCGCATGCGTTGGGACCTCAACGCCACCAAGGTGCTGGGCTACACCGACTTCCCGTTCCAGGAAGACAAGGACGAGACGATCGACCAGAACAAGACCCTGGGCTTCCCGGAATGGAAGGCCACCCTGCGCCTGGGCTACACCCGCGACAACTGGGGCTTGAACTGGAACACCCGCTACGCCGACGGCGGCCTGCGCGTGAGCAACGAGACCTACCGCTCGAATCCGACGTCGGTCAACGTCTACAACGCCGGCTCCGGCGTCGCCCACGACATCCGCGGCAGCTACTCGATCAAGGACACCGGCTGGCAGATCTACGGCGGCATCACCAACGTGTTCGACTCCGATCCGCCGGTCAACCTGTTCGGCACCGGTTTCGGTTCGGGCCTGTACGACCAGATCGGCCGCGCTTACTACGTCGGCGTGAACTACAAGTTCTTCTGATCGAACATGTAGTGGTCCAGCACCATCGTTGAGCTTCATCGCAAGAGCCGGCGCAAGCCGGCTCTTTCGTTTTTCGGGGGAGCCCACGATGGCGGCGGGGCCTGCCCGGGCGGGGCCTGCCCGGGCCGGGCCCGCCCGCCGCCTGGCGCGACTCGCACTGCCCTGAAATCCTTCGAAAGGACAGCCGTACGGCGACCTGGGCACGCGTTGGCACAGTCATTCGGCCAGACTCGGCAAAGAATGGCACCCCCGCTAACTATATGTATTTATTACATATTTTTTTACGAGACTTTGCACAGTTCGTTGCATCTTTCGTTAAGAGTCCGTAATTTCGGGTCAGGGGAACTGGTCGTACGCGCGGGGGGCTGCGCGACGAGCACTCGGGATCTCCTCTGACCACACCTAATCCAGCCTTCCAACACCAGGGAAGTCGCACGGTAAGGAAGCGATGTCATTGCATATTTCAGGAGTCCACTTTCGTGAATAGAAAACTGCTCACCACGGCTGTCTGCACGGCGCTGGTCAGCGCGGTCGCACCGGCCTACGCCCAGCAGGCTAACGCCGCGTCGAACGAAGACAGCATCACCAAGATCGAAGCCGTCACCGTCACCGGCTCGCGCATCTCCAACCCGAACGTCGTATCGCCCGCTCCGGTCAGCGTGCTGACCGCGGAAGACATCAAGGCCACCGGCGCGGTCAACATCGGCGACCTGCTGACGACCATGCCGCAGCTGGCCACCACCTTCACGATGGGCAACTCCGGCCGCTTCATCGGCACCGCCGGCGTGGCCATGCAAGACCTGCGCAACCTCGGCACCGCCCGCACCCTGGTGCTGGTCAACGGTCGCCGCATGGTCGGCGCCTCGGCCGGCACCTCGGCGGTCGATACCAACCTGATTCCGGCCGACTGGGTCGAGCGCGTGGAAGTCATCACCGGCGGCGCGTCCGCGGTGTACGGCGCCGACGCGGTCTCCGGCGTGGTCAACTTCATCCTCAAGAAGAAGTACGAGGGCGCCAACGCCCACGTGCAGATCGGCGACAGCCAGCACGGCGGCTTCAAGGAGCGCCTGTTCTCGTTCACCGCCGGCACCAACTTCGCCGACGACCGCGGCAACGTCGCCATTTCGGTCGAGCACAGCCAGCAGGACCCGCTGTGGTTCCCGGATCGCTTCGGCCGCCAGAACTACGCCACCGTGCTCACCCCGGGCGGCGCCTACGACGGCCTGCTGCTGCCCAACTCGCGCAACTACATCTACACCACCGGCGGCGCGTTCTCGACCGCCTTCGATTCGCGCGGCAATCCCAATCCGCGGGTTCCGAGCCAGCGCTATGTCTTCAACCCCGACGGCAGCGTGCGCAAGCAGCGCTTCGACGGCATCTACGACAACCGCAACAACTGTCAGGACTGCGAAGGCCTGACCAATAACGAAACCCAGCTGCAGCCCGACTACAAGCGCACCACGGTCAGCTCGGTCGCCAGCTTCGACCTGAGCCAGGACCATCGCCTGTACTTCGAAGGCATGTACAGCAAGGTCGCCAGCAAGTCGTACGGCTCGGCGGCGTTCGCCGGCGCGAACAACTACCACATCATCGAGAAGGACAACGCTTACATCCGTCCTGACCTCGCGACGCTGACCGCCGATATGGATTACATCCGGATCACCCGCGACGATCTCGACTCAGGCCTGCGCGGCGAAGACACCGAGCGCCAGACCGCTCGCCTGGTGTTCGGCATCGAAGGCGCCGCATTCGGCAGCGAGAGCGGCTGGCTGTACGACGCCTCGGTCAATTACGGCCGCACCCAGGAGCGTCGTCGCAACCTCAACAACCGCATCATGGAACGCTTCTACGCCGGCCTCGACGCCGTCGTCGATCCGTCCAGCGGTCAGATCGTGTGTCGTTCGAAGATCGATCCGACCCACGTCAACGAGTCGTTCTACAACAACACCAGCAGCCCGGACGGCATCATCTCGCCGGAAGTGGCGGCCAGCTGCATTCCGTTCTCGATCTTCGGCGACGGCGCCATCAACCCGGCCGCGCGCGAGTGGTTCAACGCCACCACCATCTCCAAGGCGCGCCTGACCCAGTTCGTCGCCGGCGGCTCGCTGACCAACAACAACCTGTTCGACCTGCCGGCCGGTCCGATCAGCTTCGGCGCCGGCGTCGAGTACCGCCGCGAGACCAGCGAGACCAACAACGATCCGCTGGACATCTCCGGCCAGACCTTCCTCAACGCCATCCCCAGCGCGCGCGGCAGCTACAACGTCCGCGAAGTGTGGACGGAAGTCGCGGTCCCGCTGCTGCACGACATCCCGCTGATCAAGAGCCTGACCGTCGGCGCCGCCGCGCGCTACTCCAAGTACGACACCATCGGCAGCACCCGCGCATGGCGTTACAACCTGGACTGGGCGATCAACGACAGCCTGCGCATCCGCGGCAACATGTCGGCGGCGGTGCGCGCGCCGAACATCGACGAACTGTTCGGCGGCCAGTCGCAGAACTTCGGCATCGTGGATGATCCCTGCGATCCGACCGAAATCCCCAACGGCAAGGATCCGGCGGTGCGCGCGCGCAACTGCGCCGCGCTCGGCCTGCCGGCGGATTTCATCGATCGGATCGGTTCCTCCAATGAAGGCTTGCAGGGCAGCAACCCGGACCTGGATCCGGAAACCGGCCGCAGCTGGACCGCGGGATTCGTGTTCACCCCGACCTTCCTGGAAGGCTTCGGCTTCAACGTCGACTACTGGAAGATCCGGATCGAGAACGCGATCTCGGCGCCGACCTTCCAGGAAACCGCCGACCACTGCGTCGATTCGCCTTCCGGCATCGACAATATCTACTGCCGCAACGCCCAACGCCGCGCCGACGGCCAGCTCGACTTCCTCACCTCGATCAACCAGAACATTTCGTTGATCGAAACCGATGGCGTGGACATCGCGGCTTACTACACCCACGACCTGTGGGGCGGCCGCATGCGCTGGGACCTCAACGCGACCAAGGTCCTGAGCTACGACGATTACCCGTTCCAGGAAGATCCGGAAGACAACATCGACCGGCTCAAGACGCTGGGCTACCCAGAATGGAAAGCGACGCTGCGCGCCGGTTACAGCCGCGACAACTGGGACGTCAATTGGTCGACCCGCTTCGCTTCCGGCGGTCTTCGCGTGAGCAACGAGAGCTACGCCTCCAACCCGAAGCAGACCAACGTCAGCTGGGCCGGTTCGGGCGTGTTCCACGACATGCGCGGCAGCTATACGTTCAAGGACACCGGCCTGCAGATCTACGGCGGCGTCACCAACGTGTTCGACTCCGACCCGCCGGTCAACCTGTTCGGCACCGGTTTCGGCTCGGGCCTGTACGACCAGATCGGTCGCGCCTACTACGTGGGCCTGAACTACAAGTTCAACTGATCGACTCGTTCGATCCAGCGATCTTCAAGATCGAACACGAAGGAGCCGGCGCAAGCCGGCTCCTTTTTTATTCAGCGCGAGAGCGAACCACCGGCGGCGAATGCGCCGATCAGACCGACAAATGCTCGATCGCCGCCACGCTGCCGAGGCGATCGGACAAACGCTTGAGCAAGGCCAAACGGTTGTTGCGCACCGCCGCGTCGTCCACGTTGACCATCACCTTGTCGAAGAAGGCATCGACCTGCGGACGCAGGCGCGCCAGCCGGCCCAGCACGGCGACGTAGTCGCGCTGCGCGAGCAAGGGATCGGTATCGGCGACGGCGGCATCGACGGCCTGCGCCAGTTCGCGTTCGGCCGGCTCGTTGAACAACGCGGCATCGATCGCGCTCGGCACTTCGCCGTCAACTTTCCGGAGGATGTTGCGGCTGCGCTTGTTGGCCGCGGCGAGGGCCTCGGCTTCGGGCAGTTTCGCGAACTCGGCGATGGCGTTGAGGCGGCGGTCGAAGTCGGGCAGCATCGGCAGGCGCAACGCGGCGACCGCATCGAACTGCTGACCCGGCACGCTGCGCTCGGTGTAGTAGCTGCGCAGGCGTTCGACCACGAAGTCGTACAGCTCATCGGCCGTCGGCGCGGCGTTCGCGGCCTTGGCCGGATCGGCCGGCTTCGCCTTGCCGCTTTCGTCGGCCTGCGCTTGCTTGCGCGTGGTTTCCAGGGCGATCGCCGTGGCGGCCGCGGCCAATGCGCTTTGCAGCGCCTCGCCCAGCGGCAGATCGATTTCGCCTTCGATCAGCGTGCGCGCCAGGCCCAGCGCATTGCGGCGCAGACTGAAAGGATCCTTGTTGCCGGTCGGCTTGAGGCCGGCCGCGAAGCCGCCGGCCAGCGTGTCCAGGCGCTCGGCGATCGCGAGCACGCGGCCCAGCGGCGACGGCGCGATCGCGTCGCCGGCGAAACGCGGCATGTAGGCTTCGTCGATCGCGGCGGCCACTTGCGCCGGCTCGTTCGCGGCGGCGGCGTAGTACCGGCCGGCGATGCCCTGCAATTCGGGGAACTCGTTGACCATGCGCGATTGCAGATCGTTCTTGGACAACTCCGCGGCGCGGCGCGCCTGCGCCCGATCGACGCCGGCGATCAGGGCCACGTCCTGCGCCAGCGCGGTCACGCGCGCGACCTTGTCGGCCACGCTGCCCAGCCTGGCCTGGTAGGTCACCGTCTTCAGCCCTTCGCCCATCGACGCCAGCCCCTGCTTGAGGTCTTCGTCGAAGAAGAACTTCGCATCGGCGAAGCGCGGGCGGATCACGCGCTCGTAGCCCTTGCGCACTTCGCTCACGTCGCGGCTTTCGATGTTGGCGATGCCGACGAAACGTTCGCTGAGCTTGCCGGCCGCATCGAGCACGGGGAAGAATTTCTGGTTGGCTTCCATCGTCGCGATCAGCGCTTCCTGCGGCACGGCGAGGAATTCGCGTTCGAAGCCGCAGGCCACGGCCACCGGCCATTCGGTCAGGCCGTTGACCTCTTCCAGGATGCCCTCGTCGATGCGCGCGCTGCCGCCGGCTTGCGCGGCCGCGGCGGTGACTTCACGCACGATGCGCTCGCGGCGTTCGTCCGGATCGACCAACACCTTGGCCGCGCGCAGCGCTTCGATGTAATCGCCGGGCGCGTTGAACGAAACCGCCCGGTCGTGCATGAACCGATGGCCGCGGCTGATGCGATCGCTGCGCACGCCCAGGATGTCCGCGGGCACCACCTCGTTGCCGAGCAGCAGCACCAGCCAATGCATCGGCCGGGCGAAGCCGTAGTCGTGATCGCCCCAGCGCATCGGCTTGGGAATCGGCATCGCGGCGATGGCCTCGCGCACGATGTCCGCCAGCAGGCTGGCGGTGTCGGCACCGGGCTTGGTGGCACGGTGGACGAAGCGCTCGCCCTTGGCGTCGCTGGTTTTTTCCAGTTGCGTCCAGTCGATGCCGGCCTTGGCGGCGAACCCCTGCAGCGCCTTGGTCGGCCGGCCGTCGGCATCGAGCGCGATATTGAGGTAGGGGCCGAGCACTTCGCTGTTCTGTTCGGGCTGCCGCAGCGCCACCGCGGGCAGCAGTACCGCCAGGCGGCGCGGCGTGTACAGCGGCTTGGCGCCGTCGCGATCGAAACCGATGCCGCGCTTGTGCAGGCCGTCGAGCACGCCGTCGAAGAACGCCTGGGCCAGGCCGGACAGCGCCTTGACCGGCAGTTCTTCCGTGCCCAGTTCGATCAGGAGAGGTTGGGTCGTGCTCATGCGGTGGCCTTTGCGGTGTTGTCTTCGTTTCTGAAGACGCCTCGCTTGATGCGGCGAGGTTGAAGTTGATCGGTGCGCTCGCCCTCACCCCTCTCCCGCATGCGGGACAGGGGTTGTGCGCGAATCAGGCGGCGTGCGCTTTCGGCGTTTGCTTCAGGCCGGGAAAACCGAGCTTTTCGCGCTGCGCGAAGTAGGCTTCGGCCACGCCCTGGGCGATCTTGCGCACGCGCAGGATGTAGCGCTGGCGTTCGGTCACGCTGATCGCGCGACGCGCGTCGAGCAGGTTGAACGAATGCGAGGCCTTGCACACCTGGTCGTAAGCCGGCAGCGGCAGGCCCAGTTCGATCAGCTTGGCCGCTTCGCGTTCGCAGGCGTCGAAGCGGTGGAACAGCTCGGCCACGTCGGCGTGTTCGAAGTTGTACGCGCTCTGCTCGACTTCGTTCTGGTGATAGACGTCGCGGTAGGTCACCGCGCGGCCGTCGGGGCCGTAGGTCCAGACGATGTCGAACACGCTGTCGACGTTCTGCAGGTACATGCACAGGCGTTCGAGACCGTAGGTGATCTCGCCGAGCACCGGCCGGCACTCCAGGCCGCCGGCCTGCTGGAAGTAGGTGAACTGCGTGACTTCCATGCCGTTGAGCCAGACTTCCCAGCCCAGGCCCCAGGCGCCGAGGGTCGGCGATTCCCAGTTGTCCTCGACCAGGCGCAGGTCGTGCACCAGCGGGTCCACGCCCAGCGCCTTGAGCGAATCGAAGTACAGCTCGACGATGTTGTCCGGGCTGGGCTTCATCGCCACCTGGTACTGGTAGTAGCGCTGCAGGCGGTTGGGGTTGTCGCCGTAGCGGCCGTCGGTGGGACGGCGGCAGGGCTGCACGTAGGCGGCGTTCCACGGCTCCGGACCCAGCGCGCGCAGGAACGTGGCCGGGTGGAACGTACCCGCGCCGACCTCCAGGTCCAGCGGCTGGATCAACACGCAGCCCTGTTCAGCCCAGTAGGCGTTCAGGCGCTGGATCATGCTTTGAAAGGTGATCACCGCAGGGGGTGCGTCGCTCGCGCTCATGGTCTCATCGCAGTGCAGCAAAGCGGGTTAGTATAGCCATGAGCCTTACAAATACAGGGCTTCACCCCGGATTTCAGCAGCGCCCATCCCCCCTCGACGCCACGCCGTGAACCCGCCCTTTCTGATCGTTGAGACCGGCCAGCCGGTCGCCTCCATGCGCCGTCACCGCGGTTTTCCGCACTGGATCCGCGTCGCCGCCGGTTTGGGCCGCGACGAAGCGGTCGTGATCAACGTCGAACACGGCGAACAACTGCCCAGCCGCGAGGGTTTCGCCGGGGCCATCGTGACCGGTTCGGGCGCGATGGTCACCGACCGCGCGCCGTGGAGCGAGCGCAGCGCCGAGTGGCTGCGCGAAGCCGCCCACGCCCGTCTGCCCTTGTTCGGCATCTGCTACGGCCATCAGCTGCTCGCGCATGCGCTGGGCGGCGAGGTCGGCAATCACCCGGGCGGTCGCGAGATGGGCACGATCGGGCTGGAGCTGCATTCCAGCGCCGAGCACGACCCGCTGTTCCGCGGCCTGCCGAGCCAGTTTCCGGCCCAGGCCACGCATCTGCAGACCGTGCTGCGCGCGCCCGACGGCGCCACCGTGCTGGCGCGCTCGGCGCACGACGCCTGCCACGCGTTCCGCTGGGGCGATCACGCCTGGGGCGTGCAGTTCCATCCCGAATTCAGCGCCACGCACATGCTCGGTTACGTGCGCGCGCGCCGCGATGCGTTGCGCGCGGAAGGCCATTGCCCGAAGACCATCGCCGGCAGCGTCAGCGCC
This sequence comes from Lysobacter gummosus, assembly GCF_001442805.1. Classification (NCBI taxonomy): domain Bacteria; kingdom Pseudomonadati; phylum Pseudomonadota; class Gammaproteobacteria; order Lysobacterales; family Lysobacteraceae; genus Lysobacter; species Lysobacter gummosus. Next base: position 5,829,522 of record NZ_CP011131.1, read on the forward strand.
GCGCCGCATGCCCGGCGCGTGCTGCGCCGTTTCGTCGGCCATGCGCGTGCGCTGCACGGGCGCTGAGCCCGCGGTTTCGCGACGGCCGCGCCGCGCGGTTCCGGCCTTCGCCGTGGCGCCGTGCGTGCATGGCACGCCCTTGTTCCCTCTCCCCCCGGGATCGATCCGATGAGCCAACCGATACGCAAGGTACCGCTGACCCACGGCGCGCAGTGGCTGATCCGCGCCATCAACCTGGGCACGCGCAATCCGCGCGCGATCTTCGGCGCGGCCTTGCTGTTGATCGCGGTGCTGTACCTGGTGCTGTACCTGTTCACCATGCCGCTGCGGCTGGGCGCGGATTCGATCAGCATGGACAGCTTCATCTCCACCCTGGTGCTGGCGGTGCTGGCCGCGGTGCTGGTGCTGCCGGTGTTGCTGGGCGGGCTGATGCATGTGATCCGCGAGGCCGAGAACAACCGGCCGGTGCGCGCGCGCGACTTGTTCGCGCCGCTGCGCCTGCACAAGGCGTTGCCGCTGGCGCTGCTGGGCCTGATCCAGATCGCGCTGGCGCTGATCTGCGGCTCGCTGCTGCTGTGGGCGACCGGGCCGGATTTCTGGTCGCAATATCAGGACATGGCGCGCGGCGCCATCACCGGCCGCATCACCAACGTGCCCAGCGCGGAACAACCCATGCTGGTGATCCTGGTGCAGCTGGCCTACTACTACTTCAGCACCGCGGTAGTGCTGGTGTCGGTGCCGCTGATCATGTTCTCCGGGCTGGGCATTTCCGATGCGGTCAAGCGCAGTCTCGGCGCGTCGCTGTGGAACCTGGGTTCGTATCTGTTCGCGGCGATGTTGTTCATGTTCGGCGCGATGATCACCGGCCTGCTGGTCAGCGTGGCCTCGCTGCTGCTGATGCAGCTGGGTTCGCTGCTCGCGCCGACGATCGGGCAGTTGCTGGTGATGGCCTTGTTCGCGGTGTACGGCACCGCGTTCCTGGTGGTGATGTGCGGCACCTGCTATTTCGCCTGGCGCGATGTGTTCGCGCAGGACGAAGACGCGCCGACCACGCCGGCGGCAGCCGCGAATCCGGGGCATTTCGAGGCCTGAGTCCGGTCGCGCGGAGTTGAGCGGCGCGCGGCTTAGATCGCGCCGCTTTCGAACAAGGCCGCGTCCATCGCCGCCTGCATCGCCCGCATCAGCCACACGCACGCGGCCAACGTGGCGAAGGCCTGCAGCAGCAACCACGCCCAACCCCACAACGGCACCCGCCCGTCGCCGGCGCGCAACACCCGCGCACCGGCGATGCGATCGTGCAGGGCGCGATGCTCGGGCTTGGCCATCGCCATCACGTGGCCGATGTTCAAGGTCAGCCATGACAGCGCGCCGCCGAGATAACGCACCGTTACCGCGCCGACGCCGAGCCGGCGGCCGGCCATGTCGGTCACGCGCAAGCCCAGCGCGCGCTTGCCCGGCGTGGCCTGCCACGACGAAAACGCGACGAACGCCAACTCGTAGACCAGGCCGAACAAGGCGAACAGCACGACCCAGCCCAGCACCAGGCCGGTGACGGCGGCGGTGGTGGCTTGTGCGGCCGCGTGCAGGGCCGGATCGGCGAGCAACTGCTGCGCGTAGCCGGCGAAATCCATGTCGCTGAGTATTGATGCGGACATCATCTCGGCCATGCGCGCGTTCATCGCCGCATAGGCTTCGCGCGCGGCGGCGGCTTGATGGCGCCAATGGCTGGCGCCGATCAGGCAAGTCAACACGGCGATCAAGGCCGCATCCAGGGACCAGGCCATGTAGCGCGGCCAGAATCCGGCCGGAAGCAATGCGGCGGCGGGCGCGGCCACCGTGGGCGAAGCGGTCGCCGACGGGGCCGGCGAACTCATGGGCCGCGCGCGTCGCCGGGCGAAGGATCGTCGGCGTCGCGACGATCGGAGCCGACCCACTTCGCGGCGATGATGCCCATTTCGTACAGCAGGCACATCGGAATGGCGAGCATGAGCTGCGAGACCACGTCCGGCGGGGTGATCACCGCGGCGACGATGAAGATGCCGACCACGGCGTAACCGCGGCCTTCCTTGAGCTGCGCCGGCGTGACCCAGCCCAGCAGCACCAGGATCACCAGCGCCACCGGCACTTCGAAACTGATGCCGAAGGCCAGGAACAGGATCAGCACGAAATCCAGGTAGGCGTTGATGTCGGTCATCATCGACACGCCGGTCGGCGTGATCTTGACCAGGAAGCCGAACACCGACGGCAGCACCAGGAAGAACGCGAACGCGCAGCCGGCGTAGAACAGCACCAGCGCCGAGGCCAGCAGCGGCAGGGCCAGGCGTTTCTCGCGCTTGTACAAGCCCGGCGCGACGAAGGCCCAGGCCTGGAACAGCAGCCACGGCATCGAGATCATCAGCGCGGCGAAGAACGCCAGCTTCAACGGCGCGGAGAACGGCGAGGCCACCTCCACCGCGATCAGCTGGCTGCCGGCCGGCAACTTGGCCAGCAGCGGCGTGGCCAGGAAGTGGTAGAGCTTGTTCGCGAACGGCAGCAGGCCCAGGAAGACGACGATCAGACCGGTCACGCCGCGCAGCAGGCGCGCGCGCAGTTCGATCAGGTGGTCGAGCAGGCGCGGTTCGGCCGCGGCCTCTTCGTTGAGGTCGCCGGAGCGGGGATCAGCGTCGCTCATCGTTCGGCGTCTGCGCGGTGGAGGCGGGGCGATAGTCGGGCAAGGCCGCGCCGGTGTAGTCGTCGGCCGGGGCAGCGGATTCCACGGCCGGCGGCGCGGCGGCGGTGGCCGCTTCGCCGCTGTCGACCGGCGCCTCAAGCGCGGGTTGCGTCGCCTCGGCGATGCCCACGGGCGCGGCGATGCTGCGGTTCAACTCATCGACTTCGTTGCGCACGGCCTGATCGCTGTTGCGCAGTTGCTCCTGCACCTGACGCAGATCGTCCTGGGCCTGGCGCAGGCTGCGCTTGAGTTCTTCGTCGGCCAGCTCGTTCTCGAGCTCGGACTTGACCGAATACCACTGCGCGCGCGCGCGCCGCACCCACAGGCCGGCGAACCGCGCCGCCTTGGGCAGGCGCTCGGGGCCGAGCACGATCAAGGCCACGATCGCGATCACGAAGACTTCCGAGAAGCCTATGTCGAACATGCGCGTACGCCGGGCGGGGGAAGTCGATGACGCAACAGACCGGACTCAGCGCGGGTTCTGTTCGTTGTCGCGCGACTGCGTGCTGTTGGTGGTGTCGTTGCGGGTGCTGTCGTTAGGCAGTTGCTGCGACGGCTTGTCGTCGTCCTGCATGCCCTTCTTGAAACCCTTGACCGCGTCGCCGAGATCCTTGCCGACCGAGCCCAGTCGCTTGGTGCCGAAAATCAGCAGCACGATGACAAGGACGACAATCCAATGACCGATGCCCCAGGCGCCCATGACGATGCTCACTGCTGAATGATGAAGAGGGCAAGGATACCGCAACCACCGCTAAGCCAATGTGGCGAAGGTCCTGTCTGATCGCGAGGCCGTTATCGGCATTCGACCGGCCCTCGACCGAACCGATTCGGCATGGTCGCGGCCGCGAACGACTGAATGGGGCCGCGGCGCGATCGCGCCGGCAACGGGTCGGCGACCCGCGTTCCGGCGCGAGCCCGGCTCAGGGCAACGGTTCGACCTTGGCCGGATTGGGCTGCGCCGGCACGGTTTCGAACGGCTTCGGGCCCTGCGTGGGCTGCTCGGGCACCGCCGGCGCCAGGCGCTCGTGCGCCGGTGCGCGCGCCGCAGCGGCGGGCTGGGCCGGGACTGCCTGGGTGGTGCCGGCGGCCGGATACACCGTCGCGCCCAGCGGCGTGCGCTGTTCTTCGGCCAGGCGATGCTCGCGCGCGGCGGCGTTGGCTTCTTCCAGGCGATCGCGGAAATCCACCACCGCCGAAGACGGCTGGCCGGTGGCGCGGCCTTCGAAAATCATCCGCGGGGTATTGCCTTCGCCGTAGACGGCTTGATTGGCGTCGTCGTCGATCGACAAGGCGGCGCCGTCGAGGGCGATGCCGGCGAACAGGCCGCGCGCGCGCGACCACGACCAGATTTCGGCCTTGAGCTGGCCGTCGGTGGCGGCCGCGGCGGTGCGCCCGACCGGGCCGGCGGCGACGCTGGCGTCGGCGCCGAGGGTCAGCTTGCCGTTGACGATCGAATCCAGGCCGCGGTTGCCGCGGAACACCAGCACGATGTCGGAGGACTGCACGCCGGCCTGGAAGCCGACGCTGCCGCCGGTGAGCTTGACGAAGCTGGGGTTGGACCAGGTGCCGTCGGGATTCTTCACCGACACCAGGCCGTGGCCGCGGCGTCCGCCGACGACCAGGCCGATCTTCAGCGTATCGGGCACCACGACGATCGCGCGCGCTTCGTCGAAGAGTTTGTCCGGGATCGAGGATTCGGGAATCTGCTGGATATCGCCGAGCACGCGCACCGCATCGCGGGCGCGCTGGTCCTCGGTCGGACCGGCCATGGCGGCGGTGGCGGCGAGGCCCAGGCTCAGGGCGAGGCTCAGACTCAGGACGCGGGGCAGCGGACGGGACATGGGGAACTCCGGCGATGGTGCGGGATGTGATGCGCCGCGGGCGACGAGCCCGGGGCCGTGACGCTGTCTATGACCGCGACGACGGCGATCGGTTCAGGCTAGTGCGGCGGCGATGAATCACCGCCTAACTGCCGCCTGACCGGGGATGCGGGCCGAGGCCGCGACGCGAAACGTCGCGATGCCGCATCGATGCCGCTGTCGTGCCGTGTCGTGCGAGATGCGCGGCGCATTGTAGGCCGGCGCGCGCCAGGGCGTGCGGGTCGGCGCGGCGGGCTTGCGGCGGATGTCTCATTCGATCGGTGCGCTGTGGGTTAACGACCGCGAACCGGGCCGCATCGGCAAGACCGCGACGCGCGTTCGCATCGGCCGCATCGCGCCGGCGCCGTTTCGCAATGATTTGCGCGGGGATTTGCGCGGCTTCGGGCGCGGCCGGGCGAAGCGCCATCGGCGCCGCTGATCGCCCCGATCGAAAACAACGATGCCGCGGCGAGTGCCCAGGCCGGCGCGCGGATGTCATCCTATGCGCATGCCCGCCTCCGCCAGCAACGACGCTTCCCCGACCCGCTCCGCCGCCGACACCGCGGTGGTGCTGGTCAATCTGGGCACGCCGGACGCGCCCAACACCTCGGCCGTGCGGCGTTTCCTCTCCGAATTCCTGCACGACCATCGCGTCGTGGACATGAGCCGCTGGCTGTGGTGCCCGCTGCTGCATTTCGCGATCCTGCCGCTGCGCAGCAGCAAGGTCGCGCACAAATACGCCAGCGTGTGGCTGCCGGAAGGCTCGCCGCTGGCCGTGCACACCCGGCGTCTGGCCGAAGCGGTGCAGCGCGAACTGCCGCAGCATCGCGTGCTGCATGCGATGCGCTACGGCAAGCCGTCGTGGAAGCAATTGCTGCAGCAACTGCGCAGCGAGGGCGTGAAGCGGGTCGTGGCCTTGCCGCTGTATCCGCAGTATTCGACCTCCACCACCGCCTCGGTCGGCGACGTGCTGGAGCAGGCGCAGGGGCTGCGCACGCGGATGATCGGCGATTACCACCTGGACCCGGAATGGATCGCCGCGGTCGCCGATTCGATCCATCGCCATCGCGCCAGCCACGGCGCCGGCGAGCACCTGTTGTTCTCCTTCCACGGCTTGCCGCAGCGTTTCGCCGCCGCCGGCGACCCGTATCCGCGTCAATGCGAAGCCAGCGCGCGCGCGATCGCGCAGGCACTGGACCTGCCCGACGAGGCGTGGACGCTGAGCTATCAGTCGCGTTTCGGCCGCGAGCGCTGGCTGGAGCCGGCCACCGCCGACACCCTGATCGCGCTGGCCGCGCGCGGCGTGCGCAAGGTCGATGTGGTCGCGCCGGGCTTCGCGGTGGATTGCCTGGAGACGCTGGAGGAAGTCGCGCTGATGCTGGCGGAAGACTTCGCCGCGCGCGGCGGCCAACTGCGTTACGTGCCCTGCCTCAACGATTCGCCCGCGCACGCGGCGGCCCTGGCCGGCGTGGTGCTGCGCGAACTCGCGGACTGGCAATGAGCGCGGCGCCGGAATGCGGCAGCGGTCGATACGCACTGTCACCCGCGCGTGGTCTGATGCGAACCGGGCACGGATCAAGGCAGTGACAGGAACCCATTGATGGCCGCGATGCAGGAATTCGTCGTCGACACCGAGTTCGGCCGTCTGGCCGGACTGCGCAACGGCCGTATCGGCGCGCCGCGCCTGCTGGCCTTGCACGGCTGGCTGGACAACGCCGCCAGCTTCGTGCCGCTGGCGCCGTGGTTCGAAGGCTTCGACCTGGTCGCGCCCGACCTGCCCGGCCACGGCGCCAGCGCGCATTTGCCCGCGGCCGGCGAATACAGCATGACCACCGCCACCCGCGCCGCGCTGGCGATCGCCGACGCCCTGGGTTGGGACCGGTTCCATCTGCTCGGCCATTCGCTCGGCGGCGCGACCGCCAGCTTCGTCGCCGCGGCCACGCCGCAGCGGGTGCAGCGCTTGCTGCTGATCGAAGCCCTGGGTTCGCTGTCGGAAACCGAAGAACGCGTCGGCACCCGTCTGCGCGAGGCCTTCGCCGGCATGGCGGCGGTCAACAACAAGCAACTGCGCGTGTTCGCCGACATCGCCACCGCGGTGAAGGTGCGCATGGCCGCCAACGACCTCAGCGAACCGGTGGCGCGGTTGCTGGTGGAGCGCGGAATCGCGCCGGTGCGCGGCGACGACCATCAGGGCGGTTTCGTCTGGCGCAGCGATCCGCGCCTGACCCTGACCTCGGCGCAGCGCATGAGCGAAGGCCAGATGCGCTCGTTGATCCGCGCTATCGAATGCCCGACCTGCATGATCTGGGCCGACCCGGCGCAGAGCTACATGCCCGATGCATTGCGCCGCGAACGCGCGACGCTGCTGGCCCACGGCGAGTTGCATACGCTGCCGGGGACGCATCACCTGCATATGGAACGGCCCGGCGCGGTCGGCGAGTTGTTCCAGAATTTTTTGACGGCGGGGTAAGGCGGTCGAGTCGTGCGGTGCTCGTGCGCGCACGCCCGTAAGCCGCTGCAAAAATCCAGAGCCTACTTTGAAAAAGGGGGCGGCGCGCTGAGTAGGCACGATGTCTGAACATTCCGGCTCGCGCGGGGGGATTTGCTTTTGCCTGGCGGCGCTGCGATCTGATCGGAGAGCGAATCCCCCCTGCCCCCCTTTTTCAAAGGGGGGAACAGCGGCAACGTCGGGGGTGGAAATCCCCCGAGCAAGCGGCGGCAATATGCCCCCTTTGAAAAAAGGGGCTGCGCGCGGCATTGGCACGATGTCTGAACATCCTGGCTCGCGCGGGGGATTTGCTTTTCGCTCGGCGGCGCTGCGATCTGACCGGAGAACGAATCCCCCTTCCCCCCTTTTCCAAAGGGGGGAACAGCGGCAACGTCGGGGGTGGAAATCCCCCGAGCAAGCGGCGGCAATATGCCCCCTTTGAAAAAGGGGGCTGCGCGCGGCATTGGCACGATGTCTGAACATCCTGGCTCGCGCGGGGGATTTGCTTTTTTGCCCGGCGGCGCTGCGATCTGATCGGAGAGCGAATCCCTCCCTTTTTCAAAGGGGGAACAGCAGCAGCGTCGCTGCTATGACTACGCGACTCTACTTATCGTCCGCGATCAACCGCCGCAGCCCCGCCTTGAGCGCACGCCCCGAGGCGCGAAAATACTCGCGCTGATCGCGCCAATCCGGGCAGCGCGCTTCCACTTCGCGCCAGAACGCGCGCGAATGGTCGGCGTGGATCAGGTGGCACAGCTCGTGCACCAGCACGTATTCGAACGCGGCCGGCGGCGCCAGCACCAGCGACAGGTCCAGCGACAGCGCGCCGTCGGGCGCGAGCGAACCCCATTGCGAAGACATGACCCGGTAACGCAGACGCGACGGCGCGCGCGGCAGGCCCGGCAGGTATTTGGGCAGCCAGCGGCCGACGTCGGCGCGGGCCTGGCCTTCGTAGAAATCGCGCAGCGCGCGCTGCAGGGCCTTGGCGTTCACCGTTTCCGGCGCGGCGACGACCAGCGCGTCGTCTTCCAGTTGCAGGCGCAGATAGCGCGCGACCTGCCAACGCAGCGGCATGTCGTGCCCGCGCAGGGGAATGCTGGTGCTGACATGCACCTGCAGGCTGGGCGCATCGGTGCCGGCGCTGGCGATCTGCGCCAGCAGCCACTCGCCATGCTGGATCACGAATCGCTGCCCGGCGATGTCGCTGGCGCGCATCGGCAGGGTCAGGCGCGGGCCGCGCTCATCGACGCTGAGCTTGATCCGGCGCGCACGCGGATCGCGCACGCGCAACACTTCGACGGACTGGCCGTTGGCGAGGGTGATCGCGATGGTTTCGCGCGAGATCGTGCGCGGCGCAGCGCGCAGCTGGCCGGTGAGCAAGCGCAGAAGGCTCGTCATGGGTGGGGGACCGCCATGCGCGAAGCATAGCGCTTGCGAGGCGCGAAGTTGATGTCGGCGCTGGGACCAATGATGCCGCGAGGGCCCTCACCCCAACCCCTCTCCCGCCAGCGGGAGAGGGGCTCATGGGATTCGGGGCGCTAAGTCCCTTCTACTGCGGTGCCTGAAAAGTCTGCACCCGAAGGCGGGGGCGGATGAGGCCAGCCCGACCTCGAATCGCAGTCGGCTCAGATTTGCGCCGTCAAGCCTCGACCTTCGACAACTTCAACGCCGACTCCAACACCCGGAACAAACGCTTCACCTCGCCGCTCATCAGCGCGAAACGCGCGTCGAGTTCGGCGCGCAGGCCGTCGCCGTCGCTGTGTTCGAGCTGATCCACCGCGCCGTCGAGCAGCTTGAACTTGCGCACGACCAGGTCCTCGCCGATCACGAACGACACGTGATCGTCCAGGCTCAGCGCCAGGCGCGTGACCTGCTTGCCGGTTTCCAGGTGCTTGGCGATTTCGTCGCTTTCCAGTTCCTGACGCTGGCACTTGACCACCGCGCCCTGATCGACCGGATCGCGCAGCTCGCACTCGTCGCCCAGGCTGATGCCGTCGGGCAATTCCTCGCCGGCGACCCAGCCGGTCAGGATCGAGCGCGGGGCGATTTCCGCGTTCAGCGGCAACGCCGGAAAACTGCCGATGGCGCGGCGGATTTCGCTGATCACGTTCTCGCCGGTCTTGCGGCTGGAGGTGTCGACGATCACCAGCCCGTGCTCCAGATCGATGATCGCGTCGGTACGGCCGGGTTTGATGAACGCGCGCGGCATCAGATCGACGATGAGCTCGTCCTTGACCCGCTTGCGCGTGCGGCCGCCGGGCTTGCGGCCTTCTTTCTGTTCGATCTCGGCCAGTTTCTTGGCCAGCATGTCGTTGATGACCGATCCGGGCAGCAGGCGGTCTTCGCTGCCGACGGTGATCCAGATCGCGTCGCCGATGCGGTTGCTCATCATTGCGTCCTCGGCGTCGCGCCCGAACGGCGAGATGAAACCGCGCGAAGACAGCTCCAGCGGGCCGACCGGCTTGAGCGCGCATTCGGCCAGGCCTTTGTCGAGATCGTCGAGTTTGTGGGTGGTGGGGAAGCGGAAGAACGTCAGGTTGCGGAAGAACATCGAAGGACAGACCGGAAAGAGGAAAAGGGGATTCGGGGATGGCAGGTCGGCTCGCGCTGCCTTGGCTCGTCATTCCCGCGAACGCGGGAATCCAGAGACTTCAAGCGTTCTCGCACGAAAGGCCCTGGATTCCCGCGTCCGCGGGAATGACGGCCTCGAAAGTACGCGGTTATCCAACTTGCGCGTGGTTCGTTTCAACTGATGCGTCATCGAGCCATACCGGCGCATCGCTCGTCGGCGCCGCGCCGGCCTTGCCCAATCCGAGAAAATCGAACAACTTCGGATCGCTCAATTGCGACGGCCGGATATCGCCCAGCGCGCGCGAGATCGTTTCGATGCGGCCGGGCGTCTCGCGCTCCCACGCATCCATCATGCGCTTGACCTGCTTGCGCTGCAGGTTTTCCTGCGAGCCGCACAGGTTGCACGGGATGATCGGGAACTGCTTGACCGCCGCGTAATCGACGATGTCGTCTTCGCGCACGTACGCCAACGGCCGGATCACCACGTGCTTGCCGTCGTCGGACAGCAGCTTGGGCGGCATGCCGCTGAGCTTGGCGTGGAAGAACAGGTTGAGGAAGAAGGTCGCGACCAAATCGTCGCGATGATGCCCCAGCGCGATCTTGGTGAACCCCTGCTCCGCCGCGTAGGTGTAGAGCGCCCCACGCCGCAATCGCGAGCACAGCGAACACATGGTCTTGCCTTCCGGCACCACCCGCGTGACGACCGAATAGGTGTCCTGTTCGAGGATCTTGTACGCCACCCCGATCGATTGCAGATACCCCGGCAGCACGTGCTCGGGGAAATCCGGCTGCTTCTGGTCCAGGTTCACCGCGACCAGCTCGAACTTCACCGGCGCCTTCTTCTGCAACTGCAGAAGGATGTCGAGCAGGGTGTAACTGTCCTTGCCGCCGGACAGGCAGACCATGACCTTGTCGCCTTCTTCGATCATGCCGAAGTCGGCGATGGCGCGGCCGACCTGATGGCGCAGACGGGTCGCCAGGCGCTCGCCGTCGGGGGCGGAGGCAGCGGAGGTGTCGGCGCGACTGCGGCGGACGGGTTCGGCGAGGGGCAGGACGGTGCTCATGTGGCCGACGATTCTACGGGCTGCGCGCCGGTCGCGGCGAACCGCGGCGCTCCGGGCCCGGCGCCAGGCAGCCGCGGCGCGGACCGGTTCGCTCGCCCTTGAGCGCTGGCGCGGCCTGGGGCTGAGCCGTTTTGCTGTCGCCGCGCGCGGACGGCGTCGCCACGACGATCCGTCAGCCCAGCGCAGGCCAATCACTTTCCAACAAAATATTAACAAACCCCTGCTGACTCCAGATCCGGCGCACCGCCCGGCGCCCACGGAGCACGCGACGAACCGAATCGCCCCCGCACCGGCGCCCCCGCCACCACGACCGGCACCGATCCCGATCGCTTGTCGCGCCAGGGGATATGGAATCGACATGCGCGCGCGTTAAGCTCATCGGATGATCGAAAGCGATCCCGCCGCAATAACGCACCAACTGGCCCATCTGCGGTTGGAACATCGCGACCTCGATCTGGCGATCGACCGTCTGGCGCTGGACGCCAACGCGGACGAACTCACGGTCAAACGGTTGAAGAAACGCCGGCTGTGGCTGAAGGACTGCATCGCGCGGCTGGAGAGCGCGCTGATTCCCGACGAACCCGCCTGAGCCGCGTCGACCGCCGCGCGCAAGCCGTCTCGCGCGGCGGTCCCTGCAGCAGCGCCGTTGTCATGTCCATCTAGTGCGAAACCCAGCTGCAGCGGGGCACATCGGCTGTGCTAGGGTGCCGCCACCCGATGGCAGGCAGCGGTATGGCGAACAAGGACGAACTGGTCAAAGCGGCACGCAATCCCTGGTGGCAGGGCGCCGCGGCCGTGGCCGCGATCGCGCTGGTGCTGACCTTCGCTCTGGGCGGCTTCAAGCAGGCCAAGAGCGTGACCAAGCCGCTGCCGCAGTATCAGGCCGGTCACCGTTACCAGGGCGGGGCGATGGCGGCGACGCCGCTGCGCGCCTGGGTCGCGCGCTACAAGCCCGGCGGCCAGGTCGATGCCTTCAATCAGGGCAAGCTGTATCTGGTGCTGCAGGTCGAGATCGAGAACCGCACGCCGCGCAGTTTCAGCGGCTTCGGCTATCCGCTCAAAGATCTGATCCTGGTTTCGAAGGGCGGCACTCCCGTCCCCGCCCAAAGCTTGATGATGTCCGACGATCACACCATCGTCGCCGACCTGCATCCGCGCATGAAGCAGCGCGTGGATTTGGTCTGGGATCTGCCCAGGAATTATGTTTATTCGCCGCAGGAGACCTTCGGCGTGTTCGCTCGCGACTACAAGGCCAAGGCCTATCTCAACGATGAAGGCGCATGGCTGCAGGGCAAGCCGGCGGCCAAGTACCGGATCGCGGTAAGCGATCTGCGCGACCGCATGGTGGCGCCATGAGCACGCCGATCGAACCGGCCGCCGCGTCCGCGCGCTGGCGCCTGCCGCGCTGGCGTTGGCGCGATGCGCTGTGGATCGCGCTGGCGCTGATCGCGGTGGTCGCGCTGCGCAAGGGCGAATCGACCTACGAAGAACGCGACGCGCCGCTGCTACAGGCGGCGAAGGCGCCGGGCCGCGTGACGGGGCGCAACTTCGCGGTCGAGGTCGGCAACCTCAAGGCCGCGCACGCGTATCTGCTCAAGGGCGACTACTCCCGTCCCGGCGATTATTTACTGCGCACCTCGGGCCTGTGGCTGTCGGTGGTGGCCAAGGTCGAGGCGCTCGATCGTCCCGGCTACCTGGGCGCGCAGCTGCGCACCCGCGACGGTCTGGTCTATGTCGCCTCCAGCAACGACCGGCCCAAGCTCAAGGGCGTCAACCTGCGCGATCGCGCGCTGGCGCCCGGCCTGGTCGAGAGCGGCGCCTGGTTCTTCGAAGTGCCCGCGGACAAACTCGAAGGCGCGCACCTGCAGTTGTACTGGGGCAATTTGTTGCCGCAGGGCGGCGACAGCCTGGTCGATGTCGATCTGGGCATCGACACCGCGCGCGCGCGCAAACTCGCCGCCGAGGCCAAACCGGTTCTGGATCTGCGCCCATGAATTCGCCCACGAGCTCCGAACCCATTCAAGTCGCCGCCGTTCCGGCGTCCGCGTCCGTGCCCGCGCCGGCCGGCTGGTGGCGCCGCAACGTGTGGTGGCTGCTCGGCACCGCGGTGCTGGGCACCTGGGCGATCTACGCGCCCTACCGCGACGCACTGGACAGCTATCGTCAGCGCCACCCCAGCCAACCAGTCGCGGCCGGCAAGAACACGTGGACCCAGTACGAAGGCGCGCGCTGGCGATTGGTGAGCGCCGAAGCGCTGGCGCCGCGCGATCCGCGCATTCTCGGCCCATTGCGCAAGGACGCCGGCGTGCTGCTGGTGCGCTTCGAAGTGATCCCGGATTCGGGCACCAAGACCGCCACGCTGGACGCGTGCCGCGGCAGCGTCGCCGATGCCAAGGGCCGGCTGTGGGAAGCCAATCCTTCGGAGCTACCGCGCCTGAAAGGCGCCAAGCTGCCGACGACCTGCGGCAGCGGTTACGACGCGTCGTTCAAGCAAGTATTGGCGGTGCCGGGGCGGCCGTTCGCGTTCCAGCATGCGTATCTGCTGCCGCGCGGGCAGACCATGGAGGGGCTGCGGGCGCGGATCGAATTGCGCAACTCGGAAACGGCCAAGGGCCGGTATCTGGACTTCGCGCTGTAATTTCGTCCGCTCGGCCGAGCCACCTTGAGGTCTGTTGTAGAAAGGCCTTCAGGCTCTCCCACAAAAAATTCCGGGGCCGCAGTAACTTCGCGACTCAGGCGCTGCGCGGCAGCCGCGCGATCGCCCGATCGAACGTCGCCGCCAGCAGCACCACCCGCAACACATCGGTCAGCAGCGAGGTGCGGAACGACAGCGGCGTGTTGAGAAACACCGCGTAGATCTGCCCGCTGACGCGCTGCCAGTCCGGATCCTGCGGACCGACCCACTGCTGCATCAGCCGCCACGACCACGAGTCGATATACGACAGCAGCTGCCAGCACACGCACAGGGTCAGCAGCGCCGGCAGGCCCGCGCGCAGCACCAGGCGCAGGCTGTTGACCACCGGCACGCCCTTGCTGCTCCAACCGGCGCTGGCCTTGTCGGCGAGCATGCGCAGGGTGAAGTGCATCGCCTTGAAGCGCTCGACCACCTTGCCCAGATGCTCGTCGGCCGCGTCGATGCGCTGCGCGCGGCGCAGGTCGATGCCGTAGATGATCGCGGTGATCGCCAGCCAGATCAGCGGCAAGACCACCGCGCCGGCGGCGGTGCTGACGAAATCCCACAGCGGCGCCAGCGTGCGCTTGGCCGGCGCCAGGGTCTTGAACAGCGCGGTCGGGCTTTCCCACCAGTCGGTCGCGGCGACGTAGACCACGCGCTCGTGCCACCAGTCCTTGCCGGTCGTCATCACCTGGGCGATCGCGGCCACGCCGACGAACACCCAATAAGCCTCGCAGCTGGTCGCGACCACATTCCACGCCGCATGCCCGGTCGCGGTCGCGCGGCGCTTGCTGAACCAGCGCACCGCCCAGGCCACCGCGAGCGCGATCCACAGCCCCTTGAGCTGCAGCACGCGGTTGAGGTTTTCTCCCTCCCACACGCTGAAGATGTATTCGGTGCGGAACTGCCGGCGCAGGTCCTCGAGCAGGCCCCAACCGGCGTAGTAGGCGAAGAACGGCAGCATCGCGATCGCCAGCGCGGTGATCCACTGCTTGCGCACCGCCTTGGTGTCGGGCGTGGTCGCGCCGCCGGCGAGCATCGGCAGCGACGGACGCAGCGACTGGAACATCAGGATGGTCCCGGCCAGCTGGGTCACGATCAGCAGCGACAAGGCCGCGAACGACAGCAGCACCGAGCGCTCGCCGAGCTTGACCGCCAAGTCCATCAACAGGTTGTAGGACACCCGCTGGGCGAAGAACCAGAACGCCAGCGCCGGCCAGTGGCGCCAGAGCAGACGCGCGGTGAGCACGGGAATTTCGAGCCAGGCGCTGGGGCCGGAGCCCTGCGCGGACGTCTGCGGGCCGGACTCGATGGCAGAGCTGGAAAGCGTGCTGGAGGACATCGGCGACGGGGCGTGACGGAGTCGGGCGATAGAGTACCCGGCGCCCGCCACGATAGGCAGTGACGACTATCAGACCGGCGCTCGCCGCCGAGATCGCCCAATCGTCATCGCGGCAGGCGAATTCGCCGCCCACCGCGTCAGGCACCCATCACCGACGCAAAGCGGTTGATGGATGCCGCTGGATCGCTGCCGATGGATTCGCGCGGCCTTGCAGAGCCCACGCCCCCCGAGCGCGTCGGTCAGGCCGCGCTCTCCGGCGCCGCCGGCTTGACCGCCATCTCCGGACTGATCTTCTCGATCGTATGCCGCAGCTCGCGGCCGAGGATCACCTTCGCGTCCTTCGCCCAGGTATCCAGGCGCTGGTCGAAGGCGAGCTTGCCCTGGCTGTCGGGCCACACCAGCTTGAGTTCGCGCAGTTTCTGGATGAAGCCGCGGAACAGGGTCTTGTCGAAGAACTCCGGCGCGGCCGGCGCGTACAGCAGCGACAGGCGCTGCGCGGCGAGCTGGCACAGGCTTTCGAGTTCGCCGGCCGACATCGTGCCCGGGCCGTTCTTCACCAGCACGCTGATGGCGATGTAGTAACGCTCGAAGGCCTGCTGCAGCGAATGGCCGATCGCGCGCAGGCGGAACACTTCGTCGGTCTGGCCGGCGTTGCGCGCCAGGATGCCGCCGTCGTCTTCGCTGACCCGCTCCAGCAGGCCTTCGCGCACGAACACATCGACCGTGCGCGCCAGGCGCTGGCTGAATTCATCCTCGTTCCACGGCAGGAACAACTCGGCCTGCAGGAACGGATACACGCTGCGGCCCAGGCGCAGCACGCCGGCCAGGCTCATGCGCCGGTTGTGCTGGAAGCAGCAGGCGATCCACGAGGCGGCGGTGAACAGATGCAGGACGTTGTTGCGGAAATAACTCAGCAACACCGCCTTGTCTTCGCCGTCCACGCCGAGCACGTCGCCCAGCGGGTGGGCGATGCGTTCGAGCACGTTGATCTCTTCGCCGTGGGCGACGATTTCCTGCGGCGTGTGCGGAGTGACGGTGACGCGGTCGGAATAAGGCAATTCGGCCAGCAGCGTTTTCGACAGCGCGATCTGCGCGAGCAGGTCGGCCTCGCCCATCGCATGCTTGGGCGTGGACAGCAGCGCCAGCGCGAGCAGGTTGATCGGGTTGACGTCGGCGGCGCGGTTGACGTTGATCTGGATCTTTTCCGCCAACGCATCGACCGTGTCCGACAGCCACTGCGGCTTGTCGTCTTCATCGACCGGGCGGCCGTCCCACTCGGGCGCGTGCTCGGCCAGCAGGTCGTTGAGCTTGATCGACTCGCCGAAGTTCACCACCACCTGGCCGAAGTTGGACCGCAGCACCTTGGGAATGCCCCACAGCAACTGCCAGATCGATTCCTTTTCCTTCGGCTTGCCCGACAGCTCGTCGAGATAGCTGGTGCCTTCCATCAGTTTTTCGTAACCGATGTAGACCGGCTGGAACAGCACCGGGCGCGTGGGCTGGCGCAGGAAGCCGCGCACGGTCATCACCAGCATGCCGCCCTTGGGAGGCAGCAGACGGCCGGTGCGCGAACGTCCGCCTTCGATGAAGTATTCGATCGAGTAACCGCCCGCGACCAGCTGCGCCACGTACTCGGAGAACACCGCCGAATACAGCGCGCTGCCGCGGATGCTGCGCCGCAGGAAGAACGCGCCGCCCTTGCGCAGTATGGTGCCGACCACCGGCAAGTTGAGGTTGGCGCCGGCGGCGATATGCGGCGGCACGATGCCCTTGGTGTAGAGCAGATAGCTCAGCAGCAGATAGTCCAGATGGCTGCGATGACACGGCACGTAGACCACTTCGAAACCGGGCGCGTCCTGCTTGAGCTTGTCCAGGTGATGGACCAGCACGCCGCGGTAGATGCGGTTCCACACCGGCGTGAGCAGGAAGCTGGCCGAACGCACCGCCGGATGCGAATAGTCGGCGGCGATTTCGTACGCCATCGCGTGGGCCTTCTTCCAGGCCTCGGCGCTGTCGCTGCTGTCGCGGCGGGCCTGGTCGGCGATGGCTTCCTTGACCGGATCGGCGGCGAGCACGCGGTCGATCAGCATGCGCCGGGTCGAAAGGTCCGGCCCGATCACCGCCGCGCGGATGCGGCGGAAGTGGGTGCGCAGCACGCGCGAGAGCTTGCGCACCGTGCGTTCGGGTTCCAGGCCTTCGTTCTGGCCTTCGCTGACGATGCCGCGCAGCGACACCGGCGGCGAGAACCGCACCATCGTGTGGCGACCGTTGAGCGCGATCGCCAGCAGCCGGCGGAAGCGGCCGACCAGGGTCCAGTTTTCCGAGAACAGCACCGAGAACCAGCCGCTGCTGCGGTCCGGCGCGCGGCCGACGAAGATCGAGACCGGGACCAGTTGCACGTCCAGGTTCGGATCGACCCGGTGCGCGTCGAGCAGGCGCGCGAGCGAGCCCGAATGGGTCTTGGCCGACGGCGGCCCGGCCGGCGCCAGCGCGCCGGCGTTGCGGCGCGACAGCGCGACGTAGGCGCGCTTGCGGCCCAGCGGATCGCCCGGCAGCGGCTGCAACGGCGAGGGCAGGCCGCTTTCCAGGCAGGCGCGCTCCAGGATCAGGGCGTTGGACAGGCCGTAGTCCTCGAGTACGTAGCAGACCGGGCGGCCGTGCCATTCCTCGGCGATGTGTTCCTTCGGGCTCTTGGGCTCGATGGTCAGCGAGACCCACGGCGCCATCAGCTGGCCGAGCAGGCGCGCCCACCACGGCCGGTGCGCGGACGGGCGCGGGCCGGCGGCGCGCGCTTGCGCGGCGGCGGGCGGCGGCGCGGCCATCGGCAGCTCGGGTTGTTCCGGGTCGTGTTCGTCGATGGCGGCGGCTTGCGGCGCGGCGGCGGGGGCTTCGGGTCCGGGCACCGCGGCGGTCGCTTCGAGGCTGGAGTCGCCCGGCGCCGGTGCGTGAACCGCGGCGGCCGGCACGGAGGCGGGATCGGCCGATGCCCGCACCGCTTCGGTCGGCAGCTCGGCGGCCGACACGGAGCCCCCGGCGGCGGCGGCGCTGGCGGACTCGGCGGCAGCCGGCGGCCTCGCCTGGGCGGCGGCGGTCGGGTCGGTCGGGGTCGGATCGGAATCGTTCGGAACGGACGCTTGAGGCATGTTGTCTATGAGCGGATTCGCGCTGGCGCCACCGGGATCGCGTTCGGCGGCCGGCTCGGGTTGACCGGCCGGCGGCGGCGCGGACTCGCCGGCGGACGCGTTGGCGTCGGCCGGGGCAGCGTCGGGGAAAGGCAGGGGCGTCTGTTTCGGCATTGCCGGCATTATGCCTATTCGGCTTGCGCGCGCGGCCCGCCCACACGGGCCGGAGCGGGCGGATCGGCGACGGGACGGCGGTGTGGCCCGCGGGTCGATGCCGCGGTCACCGGCGCGTCAGTGCGGCTTGGGCGCGGCCGGGGCGGGAACGGCGGCGGGCGGCGCCGGTTTCGGCGCAGCCGCGGGCGGGTCGGTCGCGGCCGGCGCCTGGACCGCGGGCGCGGCCGGATTCGCCGCACCCGCGCTGCCGGCGGGATTTGCACTGCCGGCCGCATTGGCCGGCACCACCGGCTTGGCCGCGGGCACCCGCGCGCGTCCCTGCAACTTGGCCACCGCTGCCAGCCGCTCGGCGACCGCCGGCGAGGACGGCGCCTTGGCCGGGGCGTCGGCCTCGCGCTGGGCATGGCGCAGCACGTCGCTGAGGTACCAGCGGCCGTCGATGCGCTCGACCAGCACGTAGGCATCGACCGCTTCGCCGGCCAGTTCATAGCGAATCCGCACCCGCGCGGTGTCGCCGGTCTGCTCGGCCAGGGCGGCGTCCAGGCCGTCCAGCGCCGCGTCCAGGTTGAGGCCGTAGCCGCCGAGCACCTGCTTGAGCCGCTCCACGAACGGCCCGAGCCGGCGCAGGCTGCGGTCCATGCCGGCCTTGGCGAAGGCGTCCGGCGCGGCCAGGCCGGTGGCGCGCGCGGCCGAGACCAACTGGGGTATCGCCTCCCGCGCCCGCTTCGAATCGCCCAACGGCGCCGTCTGCGCCCAATCGCTCATCACCCCGATCAACTGCGCATGGTGATCGCGCTCGGCCTGGCTGTAGTCCGGCTCGCTGCGCACGTACTGGGTCGCGAACAGGCCCAGGGTCTTGGCGGCCGAGCGCAGCTCGGCATCGGCGCCGGCGAACTGGCGGCGGTAGGTCGCCACCAGCTTGCGTTCGGCGTCCTGCTCGGCCAGCGCGGCGATGAAGGCGGGGAAGCGGTCGTCCAGCGGCAGCTCGGTCAGCGGCCAGACCGTGCGGCCCTCGCTCCAGGCGGTTTCCAGCCGGGCGTGCAGGGCCGGCGGCACGGCGTGGCGGGCGTAGGCGGCCAGGTCGTTGCGGCGCAGGTCGCGGGCCAGCTGGCTCACCGCCTGGGCCGGCAAAGTCGGCACGGCCTCGACCGGCGCCGGCTCGGGCCCGCACGCGGCAGCGGCCGCCAGCACGGCGGTCGTCAGCACGGCGATGCGGGCGTGTCGGATGATGGACATCGGGGCTCCCCCATTCGCGGAGGAGCATCCGCAGGCAGGCATCTTGGCCAAGCCTCCCGACCGGCACAAGCCGTCGGCTCACGCTTCCTCACTTTTCCGCCCCGCACCGGCAGTAGCTGACCCGATGGGCACAGCCTGCGCCCGAATTTGGTCTCGGCGCGGATGCGAACCAAATCGCAGATTTGCCCCTGAACAGGGCTGGGGGGCCGTCCCGTGATCCTCATCACCCTATGTCCGTTTATGTCCGGATAAGGTGCGGCCTATGGCATGTTTTATGCGTTCCAAATAGGTAAAACCGGTGATTTCCGGTTCGCCAACGCGCGCAAGCGCAGGAGAACGACCATGCGTCCTACCCCGAGCCGTCTTTTCGTAGCCGTACTCGCCCTGGCCGCCGCCGCTCCCGCCTTCGCGGCGGTCGACACGACCAATCTCAACGTCACCATCACCATCACCAGCATCTGCGACATCCACACCGTCGCGACGCTGCCGGTCAATTTCGGCTCGGTCTCCTCGATCGCCACCAACGTCGATCAGCAGGGCCAGCTGACCATCAACTGCACCCCGGGCACGGCCTACACCATCGCCCTGGACAACGGCCAGAACGGCACCGACGTCAATAGCCGCAAGATGGCCTCCGGCGCCAATCTGGTGCCGTATCAGCTGTACCGGGACAGTGCGCGCGGTCCTGGCGATGTCTGGGGCAGCACCACCGGCGTCGGCGGCAACGTCCTGGCCGGCAGCGGCACCGGCGCGGCGGTCAACGTGCCCGTCTACGGCCGGACCCCCAGCGCCAACTTTCCCGCTGGTACTTACAATGACCTGGTAGTCGCCACGGTCACTTATTGAATCCAGCGATGATCAGCGGCCGGCTCCTTCAGGCAGTCCGCGCCGCCGCGGCAACGCTCGCGCTATGCGCCGCCCTGGCGCTGGCGCCCTGGTCGGCACCGGCCGAGGCGGCCGGGCTGCAGGTCACCCCGACCTCGCTCACGCTGCGCGCCAGCCAGCAGGCCGACGCGCTGTGGCTCAACAACACCGGCACCACGACCCTGCGCGCGCAGGTGCGCGTGTTCCGCTGGCTGCAGGAAAACGGCGGCGAGCGTTTCGAATCCAGCCAGGGGCTGGCGATCAGCCCGCCGATGATCGAACTGGCGCCGGGCGCGCGGCAGCTGGTGCGGGTGATCCGCCTGGGCGCGCCGCCGGACAGCGAAACCAGCTATCGGCTGATCGTCGATGAGCTGCCGCCGCCGCAGGACCCGAAACAAAGCGGTCTGCAGTTCGTGTTGCGTTACTCGGTGCCGGTGTTCGTGGCGCCGGCCTCGGACGCGCCGATCCGGCCCGAGCTGCGCGCGCAGCTGAGTTTCGAAGGCGAGCGCCCGTGGCTGGCGGTCGCCAACAGCGGCGGCCAGCACGCGCAACTGGCCGATCTGACGTTCGTCGATGCGCAGGGAAGCCGTCATCCGATCGCGCCCGGCTTGCTGGGCTATGCCCTGCCCGGCCAGCGCATGCGCTGGGCCTTGCAGGCTCCGGCGGATCTGCTCCGCGGCCCGGGCACGTTCAAGGCGAGGATCAATGGCGAATCCGACGAGCAGGCTCTGGCGCTGGACCCACCGGCTCGCTGAAGCCATGCCGGCCGGACTGCTCCTGGCATCGACGCTGGGCCATGCGGCCGAACCGCCGCCGTTGCCGATCGCGCGCGCCGATGGCTGGCAGGCGGGAGGCCACGCGCCCGCCGCCAACATGGCGGTGTACCTGGAAGTCAGCCTCAACCAGACGCCCTACGGCGCGCCGCATCCGTTCGAGCTGCGCGACGGCCGCCTCTACGCCAGCGTCGCCACGCTGCGCGCGATCGGCTTCGTGCTGGACGGCCGCGACGACGGCGAAACCCTCGCCCCCGACAGCCTGCCCGGCGTCGCCGTGCGCTATGACGCCTCGGTCCAGCGCGTGGCGATCGATGCGCCGCTGTCGCTGCTGTCGCTGGCGACCACGCGCCTCAACACGCCCGGCGCGGACATTCCCGTCGCCAGCGCCTCGCCCGGCCTGCTGCTCAACTACGACTTCTATGCCAGCCGCGACGATCGCGGCGACAACACCACCGCCTTCGCCGAATTGCGCGCCTTCGGCCTGGGCGGCGGCGTGCTCAGCCAGACCGCGGTCACCCGCAGCTACAAGACGCAGGGCGATCCGCGCCGCACCGACTCGGTGCGATTGGACAGCAGTTGGCGCTGGTCGAAACCCGAATCGATGTTCAGCGTGACCGTGGGCGATGTGATCAGCGGCCAACTCGACTGGAGCCGGCCGCTGCGCCTGGGCGGCGTGCGCATCGGCCGCGACTTCGGCCTGCAGCCGTATCGCATCACCACGCCGCTGCCGACCTTGCTCGGCGAAGTCTCGGTGCCGTCGGCGGTGGATCTGTACGTCAACGGCATCCGCCAGTACAGCGGCGAAGTCGCGCCCGGGCCGTTCCAGCTGGCGACCATTCCCGGCATCACCGGCGCCGGCAACGCGCAACTGGTGGTCACCGACGCGTTCGGCCGCACGCGCACGCTCGACTTCCCGTTCTATGCCGCGCAACAACTACTCGCCAAGGGTTTGTCGGACTGGTCGCTCAGCGTCGGCCTGGCGCGCGAGGACTATGCGGTGCGTTCGTTCTCCTACGGCAACGAGCCCTTGCTCAGCGGCGATCTGCGCTACGGCGTCAGCGACCGCTTCACCGTCGAAGCGCATGGCGAAGGCGGCGACGGCGTGGTCAATGCCGGCGCCGGCGGCGTGTGGCTGCTCGGCCGGGCCGGCGTGGTCAGCGCCTCGCTCGCGCACGGGCGCGAGGGCGGCGACAGCGGTTGGCTGTATGCGGCGGCCTACAACTGGAGCAACGGCCGCTTCAATTTCTCCGCCGACACGCAACGCACGCACGGCGATTACCGCGACGTCGCCTCGCGTTACGGACTGGGCGCGCCGCGCGTCAGCGAACGCGCGGTGATCAGCTGGAGCGACTCGCGCCTGGGCAGCCTGGGCTTGAGCTATGTGCGCCTGCTCTATCGCGGCGAAACGCCGGCGCGCTACGCCAGCGCGACCTGGAGCCGCAGCTTCGGCGGCCGCGCCGCGCTGAGCCTGTCCTACAACCAGAACCTGGATCGCGACGAAGACCGCAACGTGTTCCTGGGTTTCAGCCTGAACCTGGAAGACCGCGACCATCGCAGCACCCAACTCAACGTGTCGGTGCAGCGCGCGCGCGATCTCGATCAGGGCGTGATCGAGCTGACCCGGCCGATCCCCGGCGACGGCGGTTTCGGCTGGCGCCTGCAGGCGCGCGGCGGCGACGGCGAGGAAGGCGGGCTGGCCGAAGTGGGCTGGCTGACCGGGACCGGCCGCTTCAACCTCGGCCTGGCCCGTCAGGGCGACAACGACTACGGCTACGCCAGCGCCAGCGGCGCGCTGGTGTGGATGGGCGGCCACGTGTTCGCCTCGCGCAACGTCAGCGACGCGTTCGCGGTGGTGTCCACCGGCGTGGCCGGCGTGCCGGTGCTGCTGGAAAACCGCCCGTATGGCCGCACCGATCGCGACGGCATGCTGCTGGTGACGCCGCTCAACGCCTGGCAACGCAACCGCATCGGCATCGATCCGATGGAACTGCCGTCCGACACCAAGCTCGATGAGGTCGAGACCCAGGCCACGCCGAAGGATCGCGCGGGTACCGTGGTGCGCTTCTCGATCCAGAAGATCCGCGCGGCGGTGCTGATCCTGCACGATGCCGCCGGCCAGGCGCTGGCGGTCGGCACGCGCGTGCACGGACCCGGCACAGACGCGGTGGTGGGTTACGACGGCGAGGTCTATCTGGAATCGCTGCAGGACCACAACGACCTGCGCGTGGATACGCCGGCCGGTTCGTGCCGCGTGCGTTTCGACTATCCGGCCGACGCGCAGGGCATCGCCCGCATCGGCCCGCTGCCGTGCACTGCGCAGGGGTCGCCATGAACCGTTGGCTGCTCGTACTGATCGCGGGTCTACTGCTGGTATGGCAACCGGCGCGCGCCAACACCACCTGCACCGCGAGCATGACCAACCTGAATTTCCCCGCCACCACCGGCGCGATCAGCGATGCCACCGCCACGCTCACCGTGACCTGCACGACTGGCGCGCTGTCGCTGCTGGCGCGCGCGCGCGTCAACATGTGCGTGAGCATCTTCAGCGGCACCGACGGCGGCGGCACGCTGGCGCCGCGGCGCATGATCAACAGTTTCAACGATCCGCTGCAGATGCAGCTCTACACCGACGCGGCGCGCAGTTCGATCTGGGGCGCGCGCGGCGACGCCACCGTGCCCAATTTCCTGCCGCTGCAATTCGATTACGACGTGTTGCTGATCGGCGGCAGTCAGACCATCACCACGACCTTGTACGGCCGCATCCCCGCGCAGACCGCGCTCAACGCCGGCACTTACACCAACCGTTTCACCGCCGCCGCCGACACGCGCATCGAGTTCCGTTACGCCGAACAACTGCTCGGCACCCCGCCGATGCCGGCCTCGTGCACCAGCGGCGGCGACGCCGGCACGCCCAGCTCGTTTCCGTTCACCGTCAACGGCTCGGTGCCCAACACCTGCACGCTCACGCCCAAGCCGGTGCCCGACCTCGCCTTCGGCAACGTGCCGGGACTGATCACCTCCAATGTCGATCGCACCACCGACATCGGCCTGATCTGCACCGGCCGCACCGCCTGGCAGATAGGTTTGAACAACGGCCTCAACGCCAGCGGCAGCATCCGTCGCATGCGCAATGCCGGCGGCCAGTTCGTCACCTACGAGCTGTACCGCAACACAGGCCGCACCCTGCGCTGGGGCAACACGCTCGGCACCGACAC
Organism: Lysobacter gummosus; assembly: GCF_001442805.1. Taxonomy (NCBI): domain Bacteria; kingdom Pseudomonadati; phylum Pseudomonadota; class Gammaproteobacteria; order Lysobacterales; family Lysobacteraceae; genus Lysobacter; species Lysobacter gummosus. Next base: position 5,853,617 of record NZ_CP011131.1, read on the forward strand.
CCAGGCCGGCACCGGAACCGGCACCGCGCAATCGCAGACCGTGTTCGGCCGCGTCGCGCCGCAGACGCCGAACGTGGGCAGTTACAGCGATACCGTTACGGTGACCGTGACGTATTGAGCGCGGCGCTTCGGCGGACGCGCAGGTCGCGACGGATTCGCGCAGCGGCATGCGGCACGCTTGCCTCGAATACAAAAAGAAAAGGAGGCCGAAGCCTCCTTGCAAATCGACTTGCGCCGATAGATTTCGAGTTGTGGCATGGCCCCGGCTGGCACCGGGATGGCGGCAGCCTAACGCCGCGTCAAAGTTAATGCAACACCTGAAGTATTGCGATGTAACTTATTGATTATAAATAACTGTAAATCGCCCCATCGGCTGAGATGCGCTCAGGGCGCCACATCCAGCGCGGCGCGCTTGGCCTGCCGGCGCGCTTCGCGCGGCTGGCTGTAGTCGTTGTTAAAGGTCATCGCTTCCCACGAACCGTAGCTCGGGTTCGGCAGCATCCACCAGCGTTCGCCGAACCAGTCGTGGTACTGGCTCAGCAGCGCGTCGCGGCCTTCGGGCGTGTTCGCCACGACCTGGACGAAATCGCCGATCTGGTCGCCGAACTGCATCAGCACGCGGTACTGCTTGCCCGCCAGCAGGCGCCGGCAATTCTTCTCGCTGCCGTTCTGCTCGCAGCCTTCGACCACCGTGCCCAGGCCGAGGAAGACCGAGTCGTCGGCGACCGGCAGGCCGGCGCTGCGCAGGTTGGCCAAGGTCGCGTCCTTCAGGTGCACGGCGCGGTTGGACAGGTACAGCACGGTGATGCCCTTAGCCTGCGCGGCCTTGGCGAAATCGACCACGCCCGGCAGCGGCTTGGCCTTTTTCTCCGCGACCCAGGCGTCCCAGGTGACCTCGTCGTATTCCTTGCCGTCGCGCACCAGCCGCGCCTGGTAGGGCGAGTTGTCGAGCACGGTTTCGTCCACGTCCATCACCACCGCCGGCTTGAGGCCCTTGGCCGAGTTGCCGCGTTCTTCCGGCACCAGCGCGTCCCAGTTGGGCTGCTTGAGCGCGAGGTCGAGCTTGTCCGCGGCGGCGCGGTAAATGGTTTCGGTGCTGGCGCGGTACTCGACCGAGCGCTGCATCCACAGCACCGCGTTGAGGTTGTCGTCGGCGCCGGTCTTGGCCGCAGCCGGCGCGGCCGCGGGCTTGGCCTCGGCGGCGGGCGGCGCGGCGGCATCGGCAGGCCGGCCCGGCTGGGGTTTGCAGGCGCTCAGCGCGAGCGCGCAAGCAAGGGCGGTCAGAGACAGGGCGCGGATCTGCATGCGCGATGGGTCCGTGGGAAAGGCGGGGAGTGTAGGCCGCGGCGCAAAAGCGTGTCGATTCTCGACCGTTCGTCGGAACCGGTTTGACGCACGCGCCGCCGCGCCGTATATAGCCAATATGTTTTATAACTACTGAGTTATATATGCAGCCCGTCACCCGCCTCGACGCCACCTTCGCCGCCCTCGCCGACCCCACCCGGCGCGCGATCCTGGCCCGGCTCACCTTGGGCGAAGCCTCGGTCAACGAGCTGGCCGAGCCGTTCGCGATGAGCCAGCCGGCCATCTCCAAGCACCTCAAGGTGCTCGAAGGCGCCGGCCTGATCGTCCGCGGCCGCGACGCCCAGCGCCGTCCGTGCCGGCTTCAGGCGCAGGCACTCGGCGACGCCAGCGCCTGGCTGGAGGAATACCGCCGTTTCTGGGAATCCAGCTTCAGCCAGCTCGACACCCTGCTCGAAGAAATGAAACGCGAGCGCGCCGCCGCGGCCAAACCCGCGCCCCGCTCGTCCACCGCCGCCAAGGCATCGGCCCAACCGGCCAAGTCCGCCAAGAGGAAATCCCCGTGAGCACCGACACCCTGAAGATCGTCGCCCAGGGCGACCGCGAAATCGTCATCACCCGCGAGTTCGACGCCCCGCGCGACCTCGTGTTCGAAGCCTGGACCACGCCGGCCCTGCTCAAGCGCTGGTTCGGCGTGTTCGGCGGCTGGTCGCTGGATGTGTGCGACATCGACCTGCGCGCGGGCGGCGATTTCCGCTACCTGTGGGTCAACGCCGAAGGCCGCCTGGAAATCCGCGGCACCTATAACGAAGTCGTCGCGCCCGAGCGCATCGCCGGCGTCGAGCGCTTCGTCGAGCCGTTCGCTTCCGAGGACGCTACCGGCACCACGGTGTTCAGCGAACGCGACGGCCGCACTTACCTGCGCAATACCGTGCGCTATCCCAGCCAGCAGGCGCGCGACGGCGCCCTGCGATCGCCGATGGAACACGGCATGCGCGCGAGCTACAACGCGCTCGACGAACTGTTGGCCACGCAGCGCGCGACCGCGCCTTGACCGCGGCGGGCCGTCCCGGCGTCACGATCGCCGGGACCGATCCGCTCAACCGGTATGCGCGACGATCGCCTCGGTAATCGCCGCCCAATCGGCTGGATGCAGATCGTGTCCGCCGCCTTCCACGCGCAGCAATTTCGCGCCGTTCACCGCTGCTACCAACGCTTCGGCATGGCCGATGGGGAAGATCGGATCCGAGCTGCCGTGGATCGCCAGCACCGGCATTTTCAGTTCGCGCACATGCCGGAACTGAGTGTCGTCGCCGTCCACCAGCACGAAATGATTGGTCGCGCTGGCGAAGTTGCGCGCGCGCGCGATGTCGCCGCGAACGAACTCCCGGGCCGCGGCGGCATCGTGCGGATGCCGGGTCGAGGCGACGGCGGCGACGTCGCGGCTGACGTAATCCAGTGCCGCATCCGGATCGGACCAATTCACCGATTCGCCGGTCTCGCAGTGTTCGGCGTAAGCCGCGTCCATCGGCGGCAGGCCGTCGAGGCCCAGCGGCGAGGTGCCGACCAGGCACAGGCTGAGAACGCGCTCGGGATGCGCCAGCGCCGCGCGCTGAACGACCATTCCGCCCATCGACATGCCGACCAGATGCAGCGCATCGAAACCGTAAGCGTCGGCGATGAGGAATACGTCCTCGGCCAGATCCAGCATGCCGTAGTTCGGCTCGCCGGGCGGGCAGTTCGTGGACAGGCCGGTGTCGCGCTGGTCGTAACGGATCACATAGCGCCCGCTGCGCGCCAGCGCTTCGCACAAGCCCTGCGGCCACCACAGCATCGAGGCCATCATGCCCATCACCAGCAGCACCGGCGGATGCGTGGGATCGCCGAAGGCTTGCGTGTGAAGCTCGACGTGCTCGCTGCTGACAATTCTAAGCGTCATTACCCATTCCTGTGATCGTACAGTCGGGGAATGTCAGCCTCATGCACCGAATAAGCAATAGCTGCGTGCAAGCAACCGTTGATATCGCTCCTTATTTGTCTTTACGCGGCGAATGGGCGATGCATTCGAGCTCGACCTTCGCGCCGAGCGCCAGTCCCGAGGCCGCCAATGCGCTGCGCGCCGGGAACGGCGCGCTGAAATGCTTGCGATAGACCTCGTTGAAGGCCGGCCAGTCGCCGATGTCGGCCAGGAATACCGTGCACTTGACGACATCGCGCATCGACGCGCCGTGGCGTTGCAGCACCTCGCGCACATTGTTCAAGGTCTGCTCGGCCTCGCCGCGGATGCCGCCTTCGGCCAGGGCGTTGTTCTTGCCGGGCACAGTGCCGATCTGGCCCGACAGGAACAACAGATCGCCGCTGCGCACCGCTTCGGAGAACGGCAGCTTGGCCATGTCCGGGTCGGGCGAATTCAGGAACTCGGGCTTGCTCGCCGCGTCGGCGAAGGCGGCATTCGCAAGCAGCAGGCACAGCAGCGGAAGCGATCGGACCAGGCGCATGGCAATCTCCGTCATCGACGATGAAGTGCGGCGATCATCGACCCGCCCCGCTCCGCTGGCAAGGACGCAGCGCCCAGTGCCGGCAGCCGGACGCTCTCAGCCGCGTTCGCGCCGATAACGCCAGAAGTCGCGCGGCTGCCCGTCCACCACGCGCAGGGCGCGCATCAGTTCGACCGGCTGGAAGCCGCTTTTCTCCAGCACGCGCATGCTCGCCGTGTTGCTGTCGAGGGCGTAGGCGTCGATGCGCGCGTAACCGCGCTCGGCGAAGGCCCACTGCGCGACCGCGTCGCAGGCTTCGCTGGCGATGCCCAGGCCCCAATGCGCCGGATGCAGGTTGTAGGCCATCTCGCCGCCGCGCGGCGCGGCCCAGACGGTGTGGAAGCCGACCGTGCCGATCAGTTCATCCAGATCATCGACGATCGCGAACAGCGCGGCGGCATCGCGGTTGAACGGATTGGACGCGGCGATCTGCGGATACAGGACTTGCAGGCCGTCGAGCGCCCAACTGGTGTGCTCGACCGCGCCCGGCATCGACAGATACTCGAACCACGCCGGCGCATCGCTCATCGCGATCGGCCGCAGGTGCAGGCCGACGCGATGCAGCTGCGGCATCATGCCGGCGCGGCGGCGGCCGGCACCGGCGCGATCTGCAGCGAGACCTGCTTGGCGCCGCCTGCCACCCACTGGGTGCCGACTTCGCCGAAGCCGTAGCGCGCGTGGAAACGGCTGGACACTTCGTTGAAGGGCACGATGTAGAACTCGCACGCGATCTGCGCGAAGCCGCGCTCGCGCGCGAACGCGAACAGGTCGTCGTAGAGCAGTCCGCCGAGTTTGCGGCCGCGATGGCTGGCGGCCACGGCGATGCGATCGACGTACAAAAACCGCGGATAGTGCTGGGCGAACCAGACGTAATTGGGGCTGTCGTAGTCGGCGCCTTCGCGGAACGCGAGCAGGAAGGCGACGATTTTCTCGCCGTCGCAGGCGACGCGGTGGTAGACCGATTCGCGATCGAGCGCGGCCAGACGCTGCGCGTCGAGCGGACTCATCAGCGCTTCGGATTCCAGGTTCAGCGCGAGGACCGCCGGATAGTCGGCGGCGGTGACGTTGCGGATGCTCAGGCTCATGCCGGAAGTATGCGCGAATCCGCCGATCGCGGCGGCGTCGCGGCCCGAGCCGCGCGCCGCGGCGCTCAGGTCGGCGTGCCGACCTCGTCCCAATCCTGTTCGTCGAAGCGCAGCAGCCAGTTCAAGGCGTAGTGGCGTTCGTAGACGACGCTCGGATGCAGGCCGATCGGCGGATCGCGCTCATCCAGGCGCGCCTGCCGCACCAGCCAGTGGCGCCGGTACACGGCGTCGAGCGCGTCGAGCAATTCCGCCACCGGCCGCAGCCGCGCGCTCGCGATCGACGCCTCGTCGGCGTGTTCGATCGCCACCCGTGCGATCGCGCCGGCGTCGCAGATCGCGGTCGGCGGCGGCAGCGCCTCGCTCAGGCCCAGCGCCCATTGCAGCAGCGCCGCGCTTTCGTAGCGCCAGCCGTGATTGGCCCAGGTTTCCTCGTCGGGCGCGTCGGTGTCGATGAAGGCGCGCTCGGCCGGGGTCAATGCGGCCACCCCCGGGCCGAGCTTGGCCTGGATGTCGTCCACCGACAGCGGCTGCGAACTCAGCGATTCGGCGCGCACCGCGACCGCGCACAGCGCGAGCATGCGGCGCATGGCTTCTTCCGCCGAACGCAGGCGCACCTCGCCTTCGCCGAGCACCGGCGGCAAGTGCGCGGGCGGCTGCGCGCCGAGCAGCTTGAGTTCGGCCTCGCTGCGCTGCTTGCGTTCGCGCGCGTCGGGCGGATACGGCAGGGTGGCGTCGGCTTCGATCGCGGGCTCGCCGCGGCTGACCAGGACGTTGCCGGCGGCGTCGCGCACGCTGCCATCGGGCAGGAAGCACAGCACGTTGGCGGCCTCGCCCCAGGCGGCGAGCGCGTCGAAATCGCGGTCTTCGACTTCGAAGCTGTAGTGGGTCTGCACGCGCTGCAGGTGGCGCAGCACGCCGAAGGTGCGCGCGTCCATGCCTTCGGTGACGGTGCTCAGCACGTAGCCGACGAAGCCTTGCAGATGCGGCACCAGTTCCGGATCGCTGCGATCGCGCAGGGACGGCGTGGCGCGCAGGAATTCCGGAGGCGGCGGCGAGGCGAGCGTGGAGTAGGCGTTGATCAGCAGGGACATGGCGTTGCGCGGTCGGGGGACGTGGGGCAAGCCTAGCCGATTCGGGCGGCGGGGTCGTGGCGGAAGGGTTGCGGTTTGCGTTGGCTGTTGGGGCAAATCCCCCGGCGCAGAGAGTGGTGTCGCTTGCTTGGGGTTGCGCAGGCGCCAGCCCCCTTTTGCAAAGGGGGCGCATTGTCTTGGGGCGTTGCGATGGTGCTGCGGCGCTGGCCGTTGGGGTAAATCCCCCGGCGCAGAGAGTGGTGTCGCCTGCTTGGGGTTGCGCAGGCGCCAGCCCCCTTTTTCAAAGGGGGCGCATTGTCCAGCTGTTGTGAGGATGCTTCCGGGTGTCGCTGCGAGAACGCTGTTGCTGTTCCCCCCTTTGAAAAAGGGGGGGAGGGGGGATTCGCTTTTGCTCCCCCGCCTTACCCTTCCAACAACGCCTTGATCGCCGCGAACCCCGCCGTGGCCCGCTCATGCTTGCGCGCCGCATCGGCCACCGGGTCGGCGCCGTCGCGCTGCAATTCGGCTGCCGGCAGTTCGTCGATGAAACGGCTCGGCTTGAGCCGGATGCGCTCGCCCCAGCGCTGTGTCTCGCGCGAATGCGACAGATACAGCGCTTCCTTGGCGCGGGTGATGCCCACGTACATCAGCCGCCGCTCTTCGTCCAGGCGGCCTTCGTCGAGGCTGGCGTCGTGCGGCAGGTTGCCGTCTTCCACGCCGACGATGAACACGTAACGGTATTCCAGCCCCTTCGCCGCGTGCAGGCTCATCAACCGCACTTGGTTGCCGGCCTCGCCCTTGTCGGCATGCGACAGCAGCGCCAACTGCGCGGCCAGTTCGCCCGGGCCCGAGCCCTTGCCGCCGTCGAACCAACCCGACAGCTCGGCCAGGTTTTCCTTGCGCCGCTGATAACTGGCTTCGTCCTTGCACTGCGCGCGGATCGAGGCGAGCAAACCGCTGCGCTCGGCCAGCACGTCCACCAGTTCGGCCGGGCTGATGCGCTGGGCCTCTTCGCGCAGCGAACGCACGATCTGCACGAAGCCATCCAGCGCATTGCCGGCGCGCGGCGTGAGTTGCTTGATCGCGTTGATCGACTCGGCCATGCGCGACATCGGCAGATGCGCGTGCTGGGCCATTTCCGCCAGCTTGGCCAAGGTGGTCGCGCCGATCTCGCGCTTGGGCGAGGTCACCGCGCGCAGGAACGCGGCATCGTCGTCGGGGTTGGCGATCAGGCGCAGCCACGACAGCGCGTCCTTGACCTCGTGCCGCTCCAGGAACGCGGTGCCGCCGCTGAGGTGATACGGCACGCGCAGCAACTGCAGGGCTTTTTCCAGCACGCGGCTTTGATGATTGCCGCGGAACAGGATGCAGAAATCCATCCACGGCGCTTCGTTCTTCTGCGCCAGGAACTGGATTTCGCTGGCGACCTTTTCCGCTTCGTGCGCGCTGTCGCGGCATTCCCACACGCGGATGCGCTCGCCGTCGGCCTGATCGCTCCACAGCGTCTTGGGATGCTCGTGCGGGTTGTTGGCGATCAGCGCGTTGGCCGCGCGCAGCACGCGGTTGCTGCAGCGGTAGTTCTGCTCCAGCTTGACGATCTGCAGGCTCGGATAGTCCTTGCCCAGCTCCAGCAGATTGTCCGGATTGGCGCCGCGCCAGGCGTAGATCGACTGGTCGTCGTCGCCCACGCAGGTGAACAACCCGCTCGGACCGGCGATGGCCTTGAGCAGGCGGTACTGGGCGTCGTTGGTGTCCTGGCACTCGTCCACCAGCAGATAGCCGATGCGCTCGCGCCAGGCCAGCTGCACCTCGCTGTCGGCTTCCAGCAATTGCACCGGCAGGCGGATCAGGTCGTCGAAATCCACCGCGTTGAAGGTGGTCAGGCGCGCCTGGTACATCTCGTACATCGTCGCCGCCTCGATCTCGCGCGGGCTGCGCGACTGCGCCAGCGCCTGCTGCGGCGACAGGCCGGCGTTCTTCGCGCGCGAGATCAGGTTGCGCATGTCGTCGAGCACGTCGGGCTTGGTGCCGGCCGGCAGCAGGTCCTTGATCTGAGCGTTGCTGTCGTCGCTGTCGAACACGCTGAAGCCGCGGCGCAGGCCGAGCTTGGCGTGCTCGATCTGCAGGAACTTCAAGCCCAGCGCGTGGAAGGTGCAGATGGTCAGGCCGTCGGCGGCGTCGCCGCGGATGCGCTTGGCCACGCGCTCGCGCATTTCCTTCGCGGATTTGTTCGTGAAGGTGATCGCGGCGATGCGCTTGGCCGGCATCCGGCCCGAGGCGATCAGGTGGGCGATCTTCTCGACGATCACGCGGGTCTTGCCGCTGCCCGCGCCGGCGAGCACGAGCAAGGGGCCATCGGTGTGCAGGACGGCGGCGCGTTGGGGGGGATTGAGGCCGTGCATGGAAAACTGAGTCGTCGGCGGGGCCGGTTCGGCCGGACAGTCTAACCGCCACGCCGCCGCCCTTGGGGTAGGCTAGGCCGGCAGCGCCCGGACGGTGCCGGGCGGTCGGAGCGGGCCATGAAACCGGGTTTCGTACTGATGCTTATCTGGGCCGGCGCCTGCGCCGCGCCATGCGTCCACGCCAGCGCGCCGCCAGCGCCGCAGGCCGGCGCCCCCGCCGCGACCGCGGAGCAACTGGCCACGGCCGAGACCGACCATATCCACCTGCAGGAATTCGACGCGCGCCAGCGCTTCGCCGCCAATCATCCCAACGAGCTGCACCGGCTGTACGGCTCGGAAGCCGCCGGCAAGGGCCAGTGGGGCGACGCCGCGGTGCAGTTCCGCCGCGCCGCGCGCTATGCCGACAAGTATTCGCAGCACCGGCTGAGCCTGATGTACTGGCACGGCCTGGGCGTGCGCAAGGACCCCGCGCTGGCCTATGCCTGGGCCGATCTGGCGGCTGAGCGCCTGTATCCGCAGTTCGTGCTGATCCGGGAAAAGATGTGGCAGGAAATGGACGAGGCCGATCGCGCGCGCGCCCTGCGCGAAGGCGGCGCGCTGTTCGACGAATACGCCGACGCGGTCGCCAAGCCGCGCTTCGAGCGCGCCGTGGCCCGCGCCCGCGCCAACATGACCGGCAGCCGCGCCGGCGCCGCCAACGGCCAGCTGATGGTGTTCGCCACCCGCGACGGCGATCTGCAGGGATCGAACTTCATCGATCTCAAGCCGATGTACGCCGGCTGGCGCCTGGATCCCAAACGCTACTGGGCGGTCGAGGACGTGGTCTGGCAGCAGGGCGGCAACGTCGAGGTCGGGCCGCTGGATACCCTGATCGACCAGGGACGTCCTTAAACCACGTCCGGCGCCTGAACAGGGCGACGAAAAGTCGTGCGCATCGCACAGGTTTTTCCGGCCCTCAAGTCAGGCGCGAAGCCGCGCGCGCTGGTACCCTGCGCCGCGAACGCGCTGGCAGCGCTTACCACAGGAGAGACAACGCCATGACGGCACCGCATCGCCATTCGATATCCCTCTTGCTCGCGGCCGCGCTGGCCGCCGCCTGCGCCGACGCCCACGCCCAGAGCACCGCGCCGGCCGGCTCGGACCCGGCCGAAGACCCGTTCATGGCCGAAGTCGGCTACATGGAACTGCATCCGGACGTCGAGTACCGCCAGCTCGCCATGCAGTCGCACCGCCGCGGCCACTACCAGACCGCGCTGGAGCATTTCCGCCGCGCCGGTTTCTTCGGCGACAAGCCCTCGCAGGGCCTGGCCGCGGAGATGTACTGGAAGGGCGAAGGCACCCCGGCCGATCGCGCCCTGGCCTATGTGTGGATGGACATGGCCGCCGAGCGCGGTTACCGCGACCTGGTCTCGCTGCGCGAGCGCTATTGGGCGGCGATGACGCCCGAGGAGCGCAAGCGCGCGCTCGAACTGGGCCCGGCGCTGTACAAGGTCTATGGCGATCCGACCGTCAAGCCGCGTTACGAGCGCCGGCTCACGCGCCTGCGCAACCAGATCACCGGCAGCCACATCGGCGTGGACGTCGGCGTCGGCGCGAGCGCCGGCAACGAGGGCATGTTCCAGGAACAGAGCAAGGTCGGCGGCCTGTACGCCCGCGCCAACTGGGACGCCAAGCAGTACTGGGTTCGTCAGGACACTTTCTGGCAGCGGCGTTTCGGCGGCACGGTCAACGTCGGCGACATCGAGACCCTGAGCCAGGGCGAACCGGGCGCGGAAAAACTCCGGCCCGCGGCCGAGGCGCAGACCAAGCCCGCGCCGAAACCGGCGCCCGAACCGACGCCCTGACCGGGCACGGGCGACGGGTCGGCGAGCCGCAATCGGCGCCGCGTCAAGTCTGTGGCGCCGCGCCCGCGCGGCCTACACTTCGTCCATGGCCAAGCTCTATTTCTATTATTCGGCGATGAACGCCGGCAAGACCACGACGCTGCTGCAGTCGGCGCACAACTACCAGGAGCGCGGCATGCGCGTGGCGATCCTGACCCCGCGCCTGGACGATCGCGCCGGCACCGGCACGGTCGCCTCGCGCATCGGCCTGCGCGCCGACGCGGTCGCCTTCGATCGCGACACCGACCTGGAAACGCTGATCCACGCCGACATCGCCGCGCGCGGCGCGCTGCATTGCGTGCTGGTGGACGAAGCCCAGTTCATGAGCCGTTCGCAGGTATGGCAGCTCAGCGAGGTCGTCGACAACTTGCGCATCCCGGTGCTGTGCTACGGCCTGCGCACGGATTTTCGCGGCGAATTGTTCGAAGGCAGCCAATACCTGCTGGCCTGGGCCGATGAGCTGACCGAGATCAAGACCATCTGCCATTCCGGCAAGAAAGCGACCATGACCGTGCGCGTGGACGAAGCCGGCCGCGCGGTCCAGGACGGGCCGCAGGTGGAGATCGGCGGCAACGACCGCTACGTCTCGGTGTCGCGCGCGGAGTACAAGAAAGTCATGCGCGGCGAAGGGACGATCGAGCCGTTGCAGCAGAACTTGCCGTTGTCGAACTGAAAGCCTCGCGCCCGCGGCGCCGCTGCCGCCAAGTGCGGATGCCTGACGTTTTTTGTGGGAGGGGCTTCAGCCCCGATGCTTTTGTCTCAGCCCAGGTCTGGCTGCACGCGGCGGCCTGAGCGAAAAGCATCGGGGCTGAAGCCCCTCCTACAAAAGACTTCGGGCTACGCGGCTATTACGCCAACGCCGAGCGGAAGAACTCGTCCAGCCGCTCGCCGCGCCCGGCGCCGGCCGGCAGCTGCGGCTGCAAGGCCTGCATCCGCTCGATCTCGGCTTCGAGAAAATCGCTGATCGCCGCGATCCGCGGCCCGGCCGCGACTTCGGCGCTCAGGCGCTTGCGCACCAGCAGCGCGTCGATCGCCTCGCGCACCAGGCCGTGCGGCAGCAGCCGCTCCAGCAGGTCCTCGAAGGCCATCGGCGGCGCGCCAGCCTCGCACTCGATCCACTGGCAGGCCAGGACCGGGCGCAAAACGTACAGGTACTTCTTGGTACGCACCTGCTCGCCGCGCAGATAGCCGCGAAAATTGCCCTTGGCCATGCTCAGGTAGTGATGCCAGGCGGCGATCGGCGAGTAAAACGCGTCGGCCAGATCGCGCAGTTGCGCAGTCAGCGCGTCGTCCTGGCGATACACGATCGGCGAGCGCAGCCATTCCGATAAGGTCGGGTTGGATTTCGACAACAACCGCAGTGTCTTGCGCAGATCCCAGCCACTGACGTCCAACTCGTCGTCGATCGGCAGCTCGATCACATCGCGCTGCGGCTCGCCCGCGCCGGTGCGCTCGTTGACGGTCAGGTACCACGGTTGCTTGTGCACGTAGACGAAGCGCGCGTCGTAGTCGCTGTCGGGCGAGGAGAACCCCCAGCCGCGGCTGCCCGATTCGCAGGCGTAGACGATGCGTACCTCGTGCTCGCGCTCGATCGCCGCCAACGCGACGAGCACCGCCCGGCGCTTGGCGTCGGACACCGGGTGGATATCGTGCGGATGGGCGGGGTCGGACATGGCGGCGATGCGTATTCGGGGCCGACAGTGTAGCCGCGCACCGCCGCTTCATTCCCGCCTCACCCGGGGCCGCCATTGTCCGTGCTCGCTGTCGTATCGTTGCCGACACCGCCCACCGACCGATCCGCCCATGCCGCCGATACAGACCGACCGCCTCGTGCTCAACGAACTCACCGCCGACGATGCCGGCTTCATTCTCGAACTGCTCAACGAGCCGTCCTTCATCGACAACATCGGCGACCGCGGCGTGCGCGATCTCGACAGCGCGGTGCGCTACATCCTCGACGGCCCGGTGCAGAGCTACGCCCGCAACGGCTACGGCCTGTGGCGGGTGGACCTGCGCGACAGCGGCGAGGCGATCGGCATGTGCGGCCTGCTCAAGCGCGACACCCTGCCCGACCCCGACCTGGGCTACGCCTTCCTGCCGCGGCACTGGTCGCGCGGCTATGCGGTCGAGTCCGGCACGGCGGTCCTGCAGCACGCGCGCAACGCGCTGGCGCTGCCGCGGGTGCTGGCGATCACCATCCCCGACAACCGGTCCTCGATCAAGGTGCTGGAGCGGCTGGGCCTGCGCTTCGAACGCATGATCCGCATCGGCGAGGACGACCTGCGCCTGTTCTCGACCGAACCCGGGGAATAAGCCGCCGATGCTTCGGCTTAGCCTGCACTGCCTGCTGATCCTGGCCCTGGCCTGCGCCGGTTGCGCCGTCGCGCAGCCGCCGCTGCGCGACGGCGACCTGATCTTCCAGACCTCGCGCTCGGCGCAGAGCCTGGCGATCCAGCGCGCGACCGGCTCGCGCTACAGCCACATGGGCGTGATCCTGCATCGGGGCGGCAAGCCCTGGGTGTACGAGGCCACCGGCCCGACTGTGTACGCGCCGCTGCGCAGCTGGATCGCGCGCGGCGAAGGCGGCCACTACGTGGTCAAGCGCCTGCGCGCGCCCTTGAGCGCGCAGCAGCAGGCGCGGCTGCGCAAACAGGCCGACGCCTTCGGCGGCCGCGCCTACGACCTGAGCTTCGAATGGTCGGACGATCGGATGTATTGCTCCGAGCTGGTCTGGAAGATGTACGACCGCGCGCTCGGGATCAGGATCGGCGCCTTGCAGCGGCTGGGCGATTTCAAGCTCGACGATCCGGCGGTGAAGGCCAAGCTGCGCGAACGCTACGGCAGCAAGGTGCCGTTGAACGAACCGGTGATCTCGCCGGCGGCGATGTACGACTCGCCGCTGCTGGTGACCGTGGCTTCGGATTGAGCCGCGTACGCCAGCAGCGAAGTCTTTTGTAGGAGGGGCTTCAGCCCCGATGCTTTTCACTCAGATCGCCGCGGTCCAACCTCGGCTGATCGAAATGCATCGGGGCTGAAGCCCCTCTTACAAAAGACTAGGCGCCCCTGCGCCAGACCAGGCAGCGATTGTTCGCCGGCATCGCCACATCCTCGATCAGGCGCAAACCGATGCCGGCCGCCAACGCATCCACCGCTTCGAAATCGCGCACGCCCGACACCGGGTCGCGCGCCTTCAGCCAGGCATCGAACTCGCGATTGCTGTCGCTGCTGAACCGCCCGCCGTAATTGAACGGCCCGTAGACCACGACCGTCGCCCCGCGCGCCAGCGCCGCGTCCAGCCCGGCGAAGAATCCCTCGACCTGCGGCCAGCCCATGATGTGCAGAGTGTTGGCGCTGAACGCCGCATCGAACCCGGATGCGTCCGCGGCCGACACCGGCGCCGGCATGAATCCCGCGACCGGCGCCGCCACCGCTTCCAGTTCCAACGGCGGCGGCGTATTCGCCAGCGCCGCCTCTTCGAGCCAAAGCCCGATGCCCGGCAAGTATTCGGCGCGATCCGCGCATTGCCAGCTCAGCCACGGCATCGCCGCGGCGAAATGCACCGCGTGCTGGCCGGTGCCGCTGCCGATTTCCAGCACCGTGCGGCGATCGGCGAAACGTTCGCGCAGCACCGCCAGGATCGGCTCGCGATTGCGCTCGCACGAAGGCGAATAGGGTTTCATCGCGCGGTGGACTCCTGTGGGTGAGCGATCGAAGTCGTCCTCTCCCGCTTGCGGGAGAGGGTTGGATGAGGGGATGAGCGCCGTAGGCGCGAATGCTTTCGCATGAAGTCTTGGCCAAACAACACCCTCACCCCAACCCCTCTCCCGCAAGCGGGAGAGGGGCTCAATTGGCGCTATCAGGTAGTTTTGTCGCGACTCCAAGCCAGCTCAAGCCGCCTGCGCCGCCGCGAACGCCAGACCCGAGACCACGCCCAGCGACGGATCGCCCGCCACCAGCCGCGCCTGCGGGAAACAGCGCTGCACCGCCTCGCGCACGTACGGCGCGCGCGACATGCCGCCAGTCAGGAACACCGCGCTGGGCGCCTCGCCTAGGCGCGCGTCGATTTCGGCGCCGACCTCGCGCAGCAGGTCGGACACGAAACCCAGGAACGGCCCGGCCGATTCGCCCAGGTCGCGCGCGCTGGTCGCCAGCGCCAGGCCCGGCTCGATGTAACCCAACTCGGCGCGATGATCCTCGCGCGTGCTCAGTTCGATCTTGGCCGACTCCACCGCGCGGCTCAGGCGGGTGGTGTTGCCCGGCTGCTGCAGCGCGATCAGGCGCGGGCCGAACGGCTCGGCGACTTCGCGGTAGGCGTCGCGACGCTGGAAATCGCGCTGGCGCACCACGTCGTGCACGGTCGCGGCCTCGACGAAGTGATGCGCCGGCACCCGCGTCACCGCCTTGCCGAACAGCGGCATGAAGCGCGACAGGCTCAGCGACAAGTCCACGTCCACGCCGCCGCGGGCGATGCCCCACGAGCCGAGCACGACCGGTGCGTCCGCGCCGCCGACTTCGGCCAGGGTGATGTCGGTGGTGCCGCCGCCGATGTCCACCACCAAGGTGCGATGCCGCTGCGCGCTCTGGGCGTGATAGCCCAGGGCCGCGGCGACCGGTTCTTCGAGAAAGCTGACTTCGTCGAACCCGGCGCCGGCCGCGGCCTCGGTCAGGATCGCCAGCGCCTGGTCGCCGCCGGCGTCGCCCATCGAGCTGCGGAACTGCACCGGCCGGCCGAGCACGGCCGAGCGCACGTTGACGCCGAGCTGCTGGCTGGCGCTCAGGCGGATGTGTTCGAGGATGTAGCCGGCGATGCCGACGATGGTCTGGCGCACGTGCGGCGCCAGCTGATAGCCCAGCATCGACTTGGGCGACTGCACCAGATTGCCGAAACCTTCCGTCAGATAGGCCTCGACCGCGTCCTCGCCGTACACCGCGTTCTGCAGCGAGGCCGCCGAAGCGCGCGCTTCGCGCACCTGTTCTTCCAGCCACTGCCGGCGCACCGCGCGGATGGCGTCGCGGCGCAGATCGGTCTCCGAACGCGGCGCGGGCGTTGCGATCAAGGCCAGCGCCGCCTCGCGCTGATCGGCGGGCAGGCGCGCAGCCTGTTCGCGGCGCGCGGCCTGGGCCTCGTTGGCGGCGCGGGTGTGCTGGGCGCGGGCGCTGCGCACCAGGGCATCGACCTGAGCTTCGAGCGCGTCGGTCAGCTCGAACTGGCTCGGATCGGGCACCGCCTCGGGGAAATACACGGTGGTGCGGAACTGCTGTTCCTCGCCGAAGCGCACGGTGCGCACGCGGCCGTCGATCACCGCGGCGGCGGCGGAATAGCTGGTGCCGAAATCGATGCCGATCTTCATGACGCCGGGTCTGGTTCGCGGCGCGCAAGAATACTCGCTGCGGGGCGATACGACCTGAATTTCCGTCGCCCGCGGGCGCTTGCGCCGCCAGGCCCGCCGCCCGGGCCTTCGCGGGCCATGCACGAAAGCAGACTCGGCAAAGCCGATTCCCGATTCCCGATTCCCGATTCCCGATTCCCGATTCCCGATTCCCGATTCCCGATTCCCGATTCCCGATTCCCGATTCCCGATTCCCGATTCCCGATTCCCGATTCCCGATTCCCGATTCCCGATTCCCGATTCCCGATTCCCGATTCCCGATTCCCCGATTCCCGATTCCCGATTCCCAGCGCCACGCCGCCGTCTCACACGCTGAGATCAGCGTCGCGTACAACGAGACTCCGCCCGCCCAAGCCGCGCCATGTCCGCTCTGATCGATCCGTCCTCGCGCGATCTCGTCCCGTCCGCCGCCGGCGCCCGCGCCCTGGCGCGCAGCGACAACGAAGAAGCCATCGACGCACGCCACGGCGGCGCCCTGGCCGAGCGCCTGCAACGCCGCTACCGCGACCGCATCACCGGCCACTTCACCCTGCCCGGCCGCGAAGGCCGCTACGCG
This sequence comes from Lysobacter gummosus, assembly GCF_001442805.1. Lineage (NCBI taxonomy): Bacteria > Pseudomonadati > Pseudomonadota > Gammaproteobacteria > Lysobacterales > Lysobacteraceae > Lysobacter > Lysobacter gummosus. The sequence goes on from NZ_CP011131.1 coordinate 5,869,842, forward strand.
CCGTTGCCGGAAGACCTGCCCGAGTCGCTGAAGGCCGCGTTGCGCGCGCGCGGCATCGAGCGGCTCTACAGCCATCAGGCCGAAGCCTGGGAGGCGGCCCAGGCCGGCGAACACGTGGCCGTGGTCACCCCGACCGCCTCGGGCAAATCGCTGTGCTACACCCTGCCGGTGGTGGCCGCGGCGATGACCAGCGGGGCCAAGGCGCTGTACCTGTTTCCGACCAAGGCGTTGGCGCAGGATCAGGTGGCCGAACTGCTGGAACTCAACCGCGCCGGCGACCTCGGGGTAAAGGCCTTCACCTTCGACGGCGACACCCCCGGCGATGCGCGCCAGGCGATCCGCCTGCACGGCGACATCGTCGTGTCCAACCCGGACATGCTGCATCAGGCGATCCTGCCGCATCACACCAAGTGGGCGCAGTTCTTCGAGAACCTGCGTTACGTCGTCATCGACGAAATCCACACCTACCGCGGCGTGTTCGGCAGCCATGTCGCCGGCGTGCTGCGGCGCTTGCAGCGCATCTGCGCGTTCTACGGGGTCAAGCCGCAATTCATCCTGTGCTCGGCGACGATCGGCAATCCCAAGGCGCACGCCGAGGCGCTGATCGAACAACCGGTGCGCGCGATCCTCGACTCCGGCGCGCCCACCGGCGACAAGCACGTGCTGCTGTGGAACCCGCCGGTGGTCAATGCCGACCTGGGCCTGCGTGCCTCGGCGCGATCGCAGAGCAACCGCATCGCCCGCATCGCGATCAAGGCCGGCCTGAAGACGCTGGTGTTCGCCCAGACCCGCCTGATGGTCGAGGTGCTCACCAAGTATCTGAAAGACGTGTTCGATCACGACCCGCGCAAGCCCGCGCGCATCCGCGCCTACCGCGGCGGCTATCTGCCCAGCGAGCGTCGCGAAGCCGAACGGGCGATGCGCGACGGCCGCATCGACGGCATCGTCTCGACTTCGGCGCTGGAACTCGGCGTGGACATCGGCAGCCTGGATGTCGTGGTGCTCAACGGCTATCCCGGCTCGGTCGCGGCCACCTGGCAACGCTTCGGCCGCGCCGGCCGCCGCCAGCAGCCGTCACTGGGGGTGATGGTCGCCAGCTCGCAGCCGCTGGACCAGTACGTAGTGCGGCATCCGGATTTCTTCGCCGACGCCTCGCCCGAACACGCGCGAATCGCTCCGGACCAGCCGCTGATCCTGTTCGATCACATCCGCTGCGCCGCCTTCGAGCTGCCGTTCCAGCACGGCGAGAGCTTCGGCCCGATCGACCCGGACGTGTTCCTGCAGGCGCTGGCCGAAACCGGCGTGGTCCATCGCGAGGGCGAACGCTGGGAGTGGATCGCCGACAGCTATCCGGCCAATGCGGTGAGCCTGCGCTCGGTCGCCGACGGCAACTTCGTCGTGGTCGATCGCAGCGGCGGGCGCCAGGCGATCATCGCCGAAGTCGATTACTCGGCCGCCGCGCTGACCTTGTACGAAGGCGCCATCCACATGATCCAGTCGGTGCCGTACCAGGTCGAGCGGCTGGACTGGGAAGGGCGCAAGGCCTATGTCACCCGCACTCACGTCGATTACTACACCGACTCGATCGACTACACCAAGCTCAAGGTGCTGGAACGCTTCGACGGCGGCCCGGCCGGGCGCGGCGACAGCCATCACGGCGAAGTGCACGTGGTTCGGCGCGTCGCCGGCTACAAGAAGATCCGTTACTACACGCACGAAAGCATCGGCTACGGGCCGGTCAATCTGCCCGATCAGGAATTGCATACGACCGCGCTGTGGTGGCAGTTGCCGCAGGGCGTGCTGCTGTCGCGGTTTGAATCCAGGCAAGACGCGCTGGACGGTTTTCTCGGCGCCGCGCATGCGCTGCACATCGTCGCCACGGTCGCGGTGATGGCCGATGCGCGCGATCTGCAGAAATCGGTCGGCAACGGCGACGGTGCCTGGTTCGCGACGCAAGACGCGGACGGCCGCGGCCAGTTGCGCGGCGGCGAGCACGATCCGCCGCACGGCGGTGCGCTGTCGATGCTGGAAGTGCAGCAGTTCGTGCCGACCGTGTACCTGTACGACAATTTCCCCGGCGGCGTGGGGCTCAGCGAGCCGTTGTGGTTGCGTCAGGCCGAATTGGTGACGCGCTCGCGCGAACTGATCGAGCGCTGCGATTGCCGCGCCGGCTGCCCGGCCTGCGTCGGGCCGGTGCTGGCGTCGGACGAAGAGCGCGGCGCGGCGACGCCGAAGTCGCTGGCGCTGCGGGTGTTGCAACTGCTCGAAGACGACGCGGCATGACGGTCAGTCTCGCCAAGCTGCGGGCGTTGCAGCGGCAGGCCGGGCAGGTCGAGGCTTCGCCCGCGGCTGAGGAAAAAGCGAATCTCCCCCGGCCCCTCTTTTCCAAAGAGGGGAGACAAGCCGATGCGTCGCGATCCGTTCCGCCCGCTACCGATGCAGCGAACATCGGGACGCACGTCCCAGACACCGACGCAAGCACTCCCCTCTTTGGAAAAGAGGGGTTGGGGGAGATTCGCTCTCCCCGCCCCAACCTGGACGCCCTGCGCCGCCTGATCGCACAACGCGAACGCAAGCCCGCACCAGCGCCATCGCCGGCCGCTCTTACTTCACCCAAATCATCCTCGCCGCTCAGCCGCCTGCCCGCCGACCGCTCACTGCCCGGCGAACAGATCGCCCCGGGCCTGCACCTGATCCAGGCGCACCTGCCCATGCCGGCGCCGGCCGCGGCCTTGTCGCTGGCCTTCGCCAAGCGCCCCGACGACGCGCTCGATCCGCGCCGCCTGCTGTTCTTCGACACCGAAACCACCGGCCTGGCCGGCGGCACCGGCACCCGCGCCTTCATGATCGGCGCGGCCGACTGGCATCGCGACCCGCACCACGGCGACGGCCTGCGCATCCGCCAGCTGATGATCTCGACCCTGTCCGCCGAGCCGGCGATGCTGCGCGCGTTCGCGCAATGGCTCGCGCCCGACACCGTGCTGTCGAGCTACAACGGCCGCTGCTACGACACCCCGCTGCTCAACACGCGCTATCGCCTGGCGCGCATCGCCAATCCGCTGAGCGGGCTCGATCACGTCGATCTGCTGTTCCCGGCGCGGCGCATGTACCGCGGCGTGTGGGAGAACTGCCGGCTGGCGACGATGGAACGCGAGCTGCTGCGGATCGTGCGCGAGGACGACCTGCCCGGCTCGCAGGCGCCGGCGGCGTGGCTGCATTACCTGCGCGGCGGCTCGTCGTCGCTGCTGCGGCGCGTGGTCGCGCACAATCATCAGGACGTGGCGACCTTGGCGCAGCTGATGCTCAGGCTGATCCAGACCCACGACGAACGCGCGTTGTCTTCCGCGTAGCCGCCACGCGCGCCGCGACCGCGGCATCGCCACCACGACGCCGCGTCCGCGATCACCCGCCACACCCGGCATGAACGCATCGCGCATCGCGCCCGATCGCGACCATCGCCTTGTCGCATCGCCCCGCTACACTGCGCGCCCCGGCCTTCATGCGCCGCACACGCCGCCGCCCGCAGGCTCGCGGCACCGATCTGGCGAGCATCGCCAGGAGCACGCCATGTCCCCCAACGCCTTCATCCGCATCACCCTGCCCGTCGCCGCGCTGAGCCTCGTCCTGGCCGCCTGCGCCACGCCGATTCCGCCGACCAACATCAGCCCCGCCGCCTGCAACGCCGAAGCCGCGCGCTGGGCGATCGGCCGCGCGCCCGACGAGGCCACGGTCGAACGCGCCCGCACCGAAACCGGCAGCAAGTCGGTGCGCGTGCTCAAGCCCGGCACGGCGGCGACGATGGATTTCCGGCCCGACCGCTTGAACATCGACGTCAACGATCGCGGCGCCATCACCGGTCTGCGCTGCGGCTAAGCCACTGTCGATCCGGCCGGCGGCGACAGTTTTCGTCGCCGCTCCGATCCGACCACAACCGCGCCGCGCCTTGTTGCAGCGCGGCAGCAATGAGGTTCGCGCATGCGATCGCGACCGCGCCCCTGTGCGCACAGTCGCGAAACCGCGCACCGGTCCGGCGCGTTAACCTGCGACACAGCCGCGACGGCGCAGGCTCGCCGCATCGCGCCGAGCGCGCACCCGCGAAGGAGATCGCCATGCCGAACCGAAACGACGCATCGCACCCGCTGCACCGCCTGCTGCCCATGGCCGTGCTGGCGCTCGGCCTGTCCCTGGCGCTGAGCGCCTGCGCCAGCCCGCGCCCCGCCGCCGACATGGCCAGCTCGGCCGAGCAAGCCGCCGCCGGGCAACCGGCCTTGGAACCCGCCACGCCAACGCAGCCCACGCCCATGCCCGCAGCACCGACTTGCAACGCCGAAGCGGCCAAATCCGCGATCGGCAAGACCGCCGACGCCGCCACCGTCGAACGCGCCCGCACCGCCGCCGGCGGCCACACCGTGCGCGTGCTCAAGCCCGGGCAGATCATCACGAAGGAATACATGGACGGCCGGGTCAACGTGCACGTCGATGAGAAGAACGTGATCGTCGATGTGGGTTGCGGCTGAGATCGAGCGCTGGCGCATGCTGCGCGCGGATCGCGGATAGACGTCAAGCCGGCGCAATCGCACGCCGGTTGCGCTTGCGCGACGGGTCTTGCGATGGTCCGCACGATCCGACGGGCCGTTTCACCTCGGTCGCATCTTCGCGATCTCCCGCAGCAGTTGCGTAGCCGCGCGGATTTTGTCCGGATGCGCCACCTGCGTGCGCAGGAAGTCGACCACCTCGCTTAAGCGCCTGGGCCGCTCACCCGGCCCGGTTGGGCCTGGGTCGAAACCATAGCCCATGCGAACCAGCAGCTCGGCCTTGAGCCATTGCTTGCGATCGCGCTGCCGCGGCGCCTTGAAATCGCGCCCGATCGAATGCAATGGGGCCCGGCATTGCGGGCAGGCCGCGGCCTCGCGCGAAACCGGTTTCCAGGTCCAGGCAAGATCATCGGCCTGCGTATTCCAGTCGCGGCGCCAGCCGCCTTCGGAACCGGGCAAGCGGAACTGCTTGCGGCATTCGAAGCAAACATAATGTTGTTTATGCAGACCGCTCAGGTCGATGCCGCGGTGAACATAGTTATATGGCCGTGGCCGATTCATGGCGATTTTTCAGGACGGGTGCAGACATGCCGCCGACTATACGCGGCCTCATTCGCCGCGATGTCCTAAACTGCCCCGCACGGAAGCTATCAGGTTGGATTCCATGCGCACCCCTACTCCCCGCAATCTGCTGATCGTAGTGATCGTGGCGCTGGGCTTATGGCTCTGGCACCGGCATTCGGCGCCGACGCCGGCCGGTTCGCGTGCGCCGATCGCCGCGCCGGCATCCGGCACCGCGTCGATCCGCAGCGAAGGCTCACGCAATACCGCGCCCCAAGACTCGCTGCCGCGCGAGGCCCATGACGTATTGCGCCGCATCGCCGCCGGTGGCCCGTTCGACCATCGCCAGGACGGCAGCGTGTTCCAGAACCGCGAGAACCGCCTGCCCCGCCAGCCGCGCGGCTATTACCACGAGTACACGGTGGAAACCCCCGGCTCGGACGATCGCGGCGCGCGCCGCATCGTCACCGGCGGCGATCCGCCGCGCGAGTACTACTACAGCGACGATCACTACCGCAGCTTCCGCCGCTTCGATGTGCCGAACGAAGGAGCCGCGCGATGAGCCCTCTCGATCCGCGCGAACTGCTCGCCGATCCGGCCCAGGCCGGCGCGTACTTCATCGATGCGCGCGACGCGCGCGCCCTGGCCGACGCCGCGGCCGATCTCGACTACGCGGTGGCGCGAGTCGATTTCGCCGGCTGCGCGGGCAAGGACGAGGCCTTGCAGCGGATCGCGCGCGCGCTGCGGTTTCCGGAATGGTTCGGCGGCAACTGGGACGCGCTCAACGACAGCGTCAACGATCTGTCGTGGTGGCCGGCGCCGGGTTATCTGCTGCTGATCGAACACGCCGGCGCGTGGCAGTCGCAGTACGCCGACGAGGCGACGATCCTGGTCGAAATCCTCAACGACGCGGCGCAGGACTGGGCCAAGGCGCGGGTCGCGTTCTGGGCGCTGCTGCCGCTGCCGGCGGCCGATCTGGCGAAGATGGCGCCGTAACCGCGGTCCGCAATCGCGACGATTCGCGGCGCAGCCGCATCAAGTCCCGTTGCGCCGCGACTGCGCGAGAAACCGCAACGCCGCGCGTTCCCACTGCAATTCGCCGCGCGCGTCCTGCGCGTAGCGGCCCAGGCGTCCTTCGCGCCAACCGGCGAACACGGCCGGATCGATGTACGCCTTGCGGCATACCGACGGTGTGTTGCGCAACGCGCGCGCGACCTCGCCGATCACTTCGTTCTGTAGCGAGGCCAATGCGCGTTCGCTCGGCGCGCTGCCGCGCGCGGGCGCCGGCAGCGGCAGATGGGCCAGCCGACGGAACGCCGCCAGCGTCCCACCCCAGGTGCGGAAATCCTTCGCGGTGAAATCCGCGCCCATGGCCTCGTGCAGGTAGGCGTTGACCGCGCCGGAATCCACCGGCTGCACGCGGCCGTCGTCGTCGCGGTACTGGAACAGCGCCTGCCCCGGCAATTGCTGGCAGGCGCGGACCAGCCGCGTCAGCCTGACGTTGTCGAGTTCGACCTCGTGCGCTTGCCCGCCCTTGCCGCGGAAACGAAAGCGCGCGCGGCCGCCGCGCAGGAACTCGACGTGGCGATTGCGCAGCGTGGTCAGGCCGAAGGAACGATTGCTGCGCGCGTATTCGTCGTTGCCGATGCGCAGCAAGGTTTGCGCCATCACCGCCACCACCATCGCCAGCACCTTCTCGCGCGGAAAGCCCGGCAACTTGAGGTCGCGCCGCACCCGCCGGCGCAACGCCGGCAGCGCGCGGCCGAAGGCGATCACGCGCTCGAACTTGCCTTCGTCGCGGACCGAGCGCCATTGCGGGTGATAGCGATACTGCTTGCGTCCGCGCGCATCGCGGCCGGTCGCCTGCAGATGGCCGCGCGCGTCGGCGCAGATCCACACCTCGGTGTAGGCCGGCGGAATCGCCAGCGCGCGGATGCGTTCGAGCGTCTTGGCCGCGCGCACCGGCTTGCCGCGCGCGTTGCGATAAGCGAAACCGCGGCCGGCGCGGCGGCGGGCGATGCCCGGCTCGCCGTCGTTGACGTAGCGCAGACCCGCCGCGCGCGCGGCGCGGCGGTTGGTCGCGGCGGGAACCTCCGATCCGGTGCGCTCGCTCATGCCCCAGCAATACGGGCGGCGGCGTCAAGAGCGCGGCAAGAAAACGCGCGCGGCCGGGCGCGGTTCAGCGGCCGCCGTCGTCCTTCTTCTTGAAATCGACCGGTTCGCTCTTGTCGTCGCTGCGCACGGCCTCGACCTTGCGCTCGCACCAGCCCGGCGGCGTCTCGCCGGGCCGCGACGGGCCGCTGGCGCATTCGGGCCGCGCATCGACGGCGGCGTTGGTGTCGCGGTATTCCAGGCCGCCGCAGGCGCTCAGCGCCGCGGCGACCGCGATCGAAACGATGACTGCACGCATGCGGATGCTCCTGTCTGCTTCACCGCGACGATGCCGCGCCGATCCCGCCCGCACCTGTGCCATCGGTCAGGTGGGGACCGCGACGGTTCAGACCGCCGCTTCGGCCTCGGCCACGGCGGCGACCGGCACCGCCGCCGGCGTGCGCGCGTAGCGCCAGGCGATCAACAAGCCGACGAACAACAAGGCCGCGGCGATGAACCACGGCGCGCCGGGCAAGTGGATCGGCGAGCTCTTGCCGATGAAGTAGCCGAAGCTGCCGGCGAAGATCGCCGGGCCCAGCACGCCGGCCAGCGAGATCAGGCTCATCAGCGAACCCTGGATGCGGCCCTGCACTTCGGGCCCGACCTGGCGCGTGACCAGCGCCTGCGTGGCCGGCGCGGCCATCGCCCACAAGGCGCTGATCGGCAGGCCGAGCAGGAAATACAGCCCAGTGTCGGACAGCCCGTAGATGACGAAGCCGATCACGCCGCAGCTCAGGCCGATCAGCAGCGTGCGCCGTTCGCCGACCTTGGCCACCATGCGGCCGATCACGAACACGTTGACGATGATGTTGCATACGCCCACCACCAACAGCACCCAGCCGACTTCGCGCAGGCCCCAGTGGTACTGGTAGTCGGCGAACAGCACGAAAATGCTCGGATACACGTAGTGCGCCATGTTGGCGATGAACACCACCGCGGCCAGGCCGAACACCTGCGGATAGCGCTTGAGCAGCACCAGCGCGCCGAACGGATTGGCGTGGGCCCAGTCGAAGCGCTTGCTGCGCCGCTCCGGCGGCAACGATTCGGGCAGCACGAACAGGCCGTAGAGGAAGTTCAGCAGCGCCAGACTGGCCGAGAACCAGAACGGCAGGCGCAGGTCGATCTCGCCCAGGTAGGCACCGATCACCGGCCCGACCACGAAGCCCAGGCCGAACGCCGCGCCGATCAGGCCGAAGCTCTTCGCGCGCTGCTCCGGCGGGGTGATGTCGGCGATGTAGGCGTTGGCGGTGGTGAAGCTGGCCGCGGTGATGCCGGAGATGATCCGCCCGATCAGCAGCAGCGGCAGGGTGTTGACCAGCGCCATCAGCAGGAAGTCCAGGCCCAGCCCCAGGCACGACAGCAGGATCACCGGACGCCGGCCGAAGCGGTCCGACAGGCTGCCCTGGATCGGCGAGAACACGAACTGGACCAGCGCGAACACCGTGCCGAACAGGCCGACCCACCACGCCGCCACGGCGGTGTCGCCGTTGACGAAGTTTTCGATCAGATGCGGCAGCACCGGAATGATCAGGCCGAACGACAGCACATCGATCAGGACGGTGATGAAGATGAAAACGAGCGCAGCACGACGCGCGCCCGGGGCGGGAGCGGAAGCAGAGGTCATGGAAGTAGGCGGCCGGCCTGAGGATGATCCGATCGGCGCAGTCTAGCGCGCGAGCCCGCACCCGCCATGGACGATTGTCATGCGGCGATGGTTTCCGACGTTACCAATTGCCCCGCGAAGCAACTATTTTTCCTGTCGGATCATTTGCTTACGAAATCGCTTGTGAGCGCACGCGCTCACAAAGCCGTGCCAGCGCAAGAGCCGCAATTCCCATGCCCCGGGGTGAATTGCCGCATCGCACAATTTGTGCTTTAGTCGGAACACGCTCGGTTATTACACCGCCGGTGCAGGAGAAATCCCGCGCCAGTGGCGGACTCGCCTTGCGCGACGGCAAAACGACACAGCGATATCGCGACCACGACTCGCGTTGCAGAGCATTACGTCGAAGCCGATCTCCACGGTCGCCGCATCAGGGGATGCGCGCCCGCGGAACCCATGAGAGAGGCGCGACACAGGCAAGGCCACAACGCGAAGGCGGTAGCGAGCTAGCGATCCACGGAACACTCACGTCCGGAGATGCGATGCAAGCCACGCAACAAAGTTTGTACGACCCCCGCGACGAGCGGGACAGCTGCGGTTTCGGACTGATCGCGCAACTCGACGATCGCCCTAGCCGAGCTTTGGTCGATCGCGCCCTGGAGGCGCTCTCGCGCATGACCCACCGCGGCGGCGTCGCCGCCGACGGCCTCAGCGGCGACGGCTGCGGTCTGCTGATCCGCCATCCCGACGCGTTTTTGCGCCTGATCGCGCGCGAAGCCAACATCCGCCCGGGCCCGCATTTCGCCGCCGGCCTGGTGTTCCTGCCGCACGACGCCACCCAGGCCGGCATCGCCCGCGACACGCTCAACGAAACCCTGCGCAGCGAAGGCATGCGCGTGACCGGTTGGCGCGTGGTGCCGGTGAACCTGGACGCCTGCGGCGATCTGGCGCGCAAGACCATGCCGCGCATCGAGCAGATTTTCGTCGATGCCGCCGCGCCATTCGATCCGGCCGGCTTCCAGCGCTCCTTGTTCCTGGCGCGCCGCCGCGCCGAACAGCGCCTGCGCGCGATCAAAGACTTCTATGTGGTCAGCCTGTCCTCGGCCAGCATCGGCTACAAGGGCATGGTGCTGCCGGACCGGCTGATGCAGCTGTATCCGGACCTGCAGCGCGCCGAGCTGGCCGCCAGCGCGGTAGTGTTCCACCAGCGCTTCTCCACCAACACCACGCCGCGCTGGCCGCTGGCGCAGCCGTTCCGCCTGCTCGCGCACAACGGCGAGATCAACACCATCGCCGGCAACCGCGCCTGGGCGCAGGCGCGCGCCTACACCTGGCGCACGCCGACCCTGGACCTGCGCGAGTTCGATCAGGTCGTCAGCACCGACGGCTCGGATTCGCAGAGCCTGGACAACATGCTGGAAGTGCTGCAGGCCGGCGGCATGGACCTGCTCAAGGCCATGCGCATCCTGATTCCGCCGGCGACCCAGTCGCTGGAATACAAGGACGCCGACCTGGCCGCGTTCTATGAGTACTACGCGCTCAACACCGAGCCGTGGGACGGCCCGGCCGGCATCGTCACCTGCGACGGCCGCTACGCCGCCTGCACGCTCGACCGCAACGGCCTGCGCCCGGCGCGCTGGCTGCGCTCGCGCGACCGCCACTTCCTGATCGCTTCCGAGGCCGGAGTGTGGGAACTGCCGGTGGAAGAGATCGAAGCCAAGGGCAAGCTCGGCCCGGGCGAGATGATCGCCGCCGACCTGTACCAGGGCGAGCTGCTCGACTCGGAAGCCATCGACCGCATCAACCGCGCGCGCGCGCCGTACAAGCGCTGGCTCAAGCAGGGCATGACCTACCTGCACAGCGAGCTGATCGATCCGAATCTGGCCGCCGAACCGTTCGATCACGAAACCCTGGCCGGTTTCCAGAAGCTGTTCCAGCTGACCCGCGAAGAACGCGAGCAGGTGCTGCGCCCGTTGGCCGAGATCGAACAGGAAGCCACCGGCTCGATGGGCGACGACGTGCCGATGGCGGTGCTGTCGCAACAGGTGCGGCCGCTGTACGACCACTTCCGCCAGGCCTTCGCCCAGGTCACCAATCCGCCGATGGACCCGTTGCGCGAGGATTGCGTGATGTCGCTGGCGACCCAGATCGGGCGCGAGGGCAATGTCTTCGTCGATGGCCCGGGCAACGTCGGCCACATCCATCTGAATTCGCCGGTGCTCGCCCAGCGCAAGCTGCGCCAATTGCTGTCGATGGCGCCGTACGATCAGTCGCACCACTACATCGACCTGAACTACACCGCCGCCGAAGGCCTCAAGGCCGCGCTGCTGCGGCTGTGCGCGCAGGCCGAGCAAGCCACGCGCGACGGCAACGTGCTGCTGATCGTCACCGACCGGCGTCCGCGCCGCGACGCGCTGATGATGCATGCGCTGCTCGCCACCGGCGCGATCCACCAGCACCTGACCCGGGTCGGCCTGCGCTGCGAGGCCAATCTGATCATCGAGACCGGCACCGCGCGCGACCCGCATCATTTCGCCTGCCTGATCGGCTTCGGCGCGACCGCGGTGTATCCGTACCTGGCCTACCAGACCCTGCACGACCTGGGCGCGCGCGGCATCCTGCGCACCAAGCACGGCGAGGCCGCGCAGATCGGCCGCAGCTACCGCCGCGCGATCAAGAAGGGCCTGCTGAAGATCATCTCGAAGATGGGCATCGCCACCATCGGCAGCTATCGCGGCGCGCAGTTGTTCGAGATCATCGGCCTGGACAAGGAAGTCGTCGATATGTGCTTCACCGGCGCGCCTTCGCGCATCGCCGGCGCCGGCTTCGAGCTGTTGCAGCAAGACAACCAGACCCTGGCCGACATCGGCTGGGACGCCAATCGCCTGCCCGAGATCGGCGGCCTGCTGAAGTACACGCCGGGCGGCGAATACCACCTGTTCAATCCCGACGTGGTCACGCGCCTGCAGCGCGCGGTCGCCAGCGGCGAGTGGAGCGACTGGCAGCACTACGCCGAGGCGGTCAACGAACGCCCGACCGCGGCGCTGCGCGATCTGCTGGAACTCAACGCCGATCCGGCCAAGGCGATCGCGATCGAGGAAGTCGAGCCGGTCGCCGACATCGTGCGTCGCTTCGATTCGGCGGCGATGAGCCTGGGCGCGCTGTCGCCCGAAGCGCACGAAGCGCTGGCGATCGCGATGAACCGTCTGGGCGGACGCTCCAATTCGGGCGAGGGCGGCGAAGACCCGGCGCGTTATCGCAGCGACAAGGTCTCGAAGATCAAGCAGATCGCCTCGGGCCGTTTCGGCGTGACGCCGGAGTATCTGGTCAACGCCGAAGTGCTGCAGATCAAGATCGCCCAGGGCGCCAAGCCCGGCGAAGGCGGCCAGCTGCCCGGGCACAAGGTCAACGAACTGATCGCGCGCCTGCGCTACGCGATGCCCGGCATCGGCCTGATTTCGCCGCCGCCGCATCACGACATCTATTCGATCGAAGACCTCGCGCAGTTGATCCACGACCTGCGCCAGGTCAATCCGCAGGCGCTGATCTCGGTCAAGCTGGTGTCGCACGCGGGCGTGGGCACCATCGCCACCGGCGTCGCGAAAGCCGGCGCCGATCTGGTCACGGTGTCGGGCCACGACGGCGGCACCGGCGCCAGCCCGCTGTCGTCGATCCGCTACGCCGGCACGCCGTGGGAACTGGGACTGGCCGAAGCGCGCCAGGCCCTGATCGCCAACGATCTGCGCGACCGGGTGATTCTTCAAACCGATGGCGGCCTGAAGAGCGGGCTGGACGTGATCAAGGCCGCGCTGCTGGGCGCGGAGAGCTTCGGCTTCGGCACCGCTCCGATGATCGCGCTGGGCTGCAAGTACCTGCGCATCTGCCATCTCAACAATTGCGCCACCGGCGTCGCCACCCAGGACGCCGGCCTGCGCCGCGATCATTTCACCGGCCTGCCCGAGCGCGTGGAGAACTTCTTCCGCCTGCTGGCCGAGGAAGTGCGGCATTGGCTGGCCTCGATGGGCGTGCGCACGCTCGGCGAAATCGTCGGCCGCACCGATCTGCTCAAGCAAAGCGAAGGCGACAGCGCGCGCCAGCAACGCCTGGACCTGTCGCCGCTGCTGGCCGGATCGGGCCTGGCCCACGGCGGCCATTGCGGCATGCCGGCGCCGGCGGCGGAACCCGACGGTCTGTCGGCGCAACTGGAAGCCGAACTGGCCGAAGTAATCGCAAACAAGTCCGGCGGCGATTTCAGCTACAAGATCCGCAACACCGACCGCAGCATCGGCGCGCGCCTGTCCGGGCGCATCGCCCGCGCCCACGGCGATCGCGGCATGAACGACGCGCCGATCACCCTGCGCTTCAACGGCACCGCCGGGCAGAGCTTCGGCGCGTTCCAGGCCGGCGGCCTGCACTTCGAACTGTCGGGCGAAGCCAACGACTACGTCGGCAAGGGCATGGCGGGCGGGCGCATCGTGCTGCGTCCGCCGGCCGGCGCGCGGTACGTCGCCAACGAGACGCCGATTCTCGGCAACACCTGTCTGTACGGCGCCACCGGCGGCGAGCTGTACGCGGCCGGCCGCGCCGGCGAGCGTTTCGGCGTGCGCAATTCCGGCGCGACCGCGGTGGTGGAAGGCGCCGGCGATCACTGCTGCGAATACATGACCGGCGGCGTGGTCGCGGTGCTGGGCCGCACCGGGCTGAACTTCGGCGCCGGCTTCACCGGCGGCATGGCCTACGTGCTCGATGTCGATCGCGATTTCGTCGACCGCTACAACCACGAGCTGATCGACATCCTGCGTATCTCCGCCGACGGTTTCGAGCATCACCGCTCGCACCTGCACGACCTGCTGGAAACGCACGTGGCGTTGACCGGCAGCGTGTGGGCGCGACGGATTCTGGATGAGATGCGCGATTACCTGGGCAAGTTCTGGCTGGTGAAGCCGAAGGCGGCGAGTCTGGAGTCGCTGGCGGAAACGTTGAGGAGTGCGGCGTGATGGGGGGCTTGGTTGGAGCAAGGGCAAAAGCGAATCCCCCCTGCCCCCCTTTTTCAAAGGGGGGAACGGCAAAGGCTGATGTGGTGACGGTGACGACGATGATTGGAATTACGCGAATTCAGCACCCAAGCGAGCATTCCCAGATCCCGACGGTAAAACCGACCGGGTTCCCCCCTTTGAAAAAGGGGGGCCAGGGGGGATTCGCTTTGGCCGTTGCTCTTAACGCCATCACCACACATCGACAACGCCAACCGGGCCCGCAGCAATGAGCAAGAAGCCAGTCTTCCAATTCCGCGACGCCCCGCGCGAGATGCCCTCGCGCATCCCCCTGCAACTGCGCCTCAACGGCGACTGGGGCGAACTCTACGGCCGCTTCGGCGACGTCGAAGCCAAGAAACAGGCCGGCCGCTGCCTGGACTGCGGCAACCCGTACTGCGGCTGGGCCTGCCCGCTGCACAACTACATCCCGCAATGGCTGGAACTGGCGCGCGAAGGCCGCCTGCACGAAGCCGCGGCGCTGTGCCACGAAACCAATCCGCTGCCCGAAGTCTGCGGCCGCGTATGCCCGCAGGACCGCCTGTGCGAAGGCAGCTGCACGCTCAACGACGGCTTCGGCGCGGTCACCATCGGCGCGGTCGAGAAATACATCGTCGATAACGCGCTCGCCGACGGCTGGCGCCCGGACCTGTCCACGGTCAAGGCCAGCGGCCACCGCGTCGCCGTGGTCGGCGCCGGGCCGGCGGGCCTGTCGTGCGCGGACCGGCTGGCGCGCGCCGGCATCCAGGCGGTGGTTTTCGACCGTTACGAAGCCATCGGCGGCTTGCTGCATTTCGGCATTCCGAGCTTCAAGCTCGAAAAATCGGTGATGGTTCAACGCCGCGAGGTGCTCGAAGGCATGGGCGTGCAGTTCCGCCTCGGCGTCGAGATCGGCCGCGACATCAGCCTGGATGCATTGATCGAAGAATTCGACGCGGTGTTCCTGGGCCTGGGTTCGTACCGTTACACCGACGGTGGCCTGCCCGGCCAGGACCTGCGCAACGTGCTGCCGGCGCTGCCGTTCCTGGTGCAGAACGGCCGCGTCGTGCACGGCGACGGCGAGACCCTGCGCTCGGCGCCGATCGCCGGCTGGGAAGATCAGCTGGAACTGCCGGACCTGCGCGGCAAGCGCGTGATCGTGCTCGGCGGCGGCGACACCGGCATGGACTGCGTGCGCAGCGCCGTGCGCATGGGCGCGGCGCAGGTGCGCTGCGTGTACCGCCGCGATGAGGCCAACATGCCCGGCTCGGCGCGCGAAGTCGCCAACGCGCGCGAGGAAGGCGTGGAGTTCCTGTTCAACCGCCAGCCGCTGGAACTGCTCGGCGACGGCACCTCCGTCGGCGCCGTGCGCGTGGCCGAAACCCGCCTGGGGCCGCCGGACGCGCGCGGCCGCCAGCGCGCGGAAATCGTCGAAGGCAGCGAATCGGTGCTGGACGCCGACGTGGTCATCATCGCCTTCGGCTTCCAGCCCGACCCGCCGGCGTGGCTGGCGCAGCAGGGCATCGAGCTGGCCGACAACGGCCGCATCAAGGTGCTGGCGACCTCCGGCAGCTGCGCGACCAAGCGCAAGACGGCGACGGGCTTGCCGTACCAGACCACGAATCCGAAGGTGTTCGCCGGCGGCGATGCGGTGCGCGGCGCGGACCTGGTGGTAACTGCGGCGTTCGAAGGGCGCGAGGCGGCGGCGGGCATCGTGTCGCTGCTCAGCGAGCGCGCGCCGGTGGCGGTGCGCAGCGATTCGAAGCTGGCGAAGTTCGGCTGAGGAACTGAGCGGAAGCGCTCTTGATGTTCCCTTCTCCCGCTTGCGGGAGAAGGTGCCCGACAGGGCGGATGAGGGCGCGCGAGCTATCAGTTGCGACGCAAGTTGCTACGTCGCGAGCCCTCACCCCAACCCCACCCCGGCTCAAACGCATAGCGTTTGAGCGTTCGTGGGCGCGCGAGCCAGTGGCTCGCAAGCAGCGCCCCCTCACCCCGCGCCCGAAGGAAGTCACCTTGAGTGGCAAGCGGGAGAGGGAGCAGAAGCAGGATCAGCGCCCCGGACCCACGTCGATGAACCGCAGGAACTCCGCGCGCGTGCGCGCGTCGTCGCGGAACATGCCGAGCATCTTCGAGGTGATCATGCTCACGCCGCGCTTGTGCACGCCGCGGGTGGTCATGCATTCGTGCGCGCCTTCGATCACCACGCCCACGCCGAGCGGCTGCAGCACGTCCTGGATCGATTGCGCGATCTGCGCGGTCATCTTTTCCTGCACCTGGAAGCGCCGCGCATAAGTCTCGACCACGCGCGCCAGCTTGCTGATGCCCACGACCTTGCCGTTGGGCAGATAGCCGACGTGGGCCTTGCCGATGATCGGCGCCATGTGGTGCTCGCAATGGCTTTCGAACTCGATGTCGCGCAACACGATCATCTCGTCGTAGCCGGCGACTTCCTCGAACGTGCGCGCCAGGTACTCGCGCGGATCGTCGTCGTAGCCGCTGAACCAGTCGCCGTAGGCCTCGACCACGCGCTTGGGCGTGTCCAGCAGACCTTCGCGGGCGGGATCTTCGCCGGCCCAGGCCAGCAGAGTGCGGACCGCGGCTTCGGCTTGATCGCGGCTGGGCTTGTCGGGGGTGTCGGCCATGAGTCGGCCTCGTTCGGTGGGAGGGGAATGCTACCAAGCCGGGATTCGGGATTGGGGATCCGGGATTGGCAAAAGCCAAACAGCGCAATTACCGGTTCCCGCTTTTGCGAATCCCGAATCCCCAATCCCGGCAAAAAAAAGGTCGCCCAAAGCGGGCGACCAGTTGACTCCCCGAGGGAGAGAGACCTAGGGAGCGGAGCCGGTGCGCGGGTTGTCAGCGCTCCGGCCGGTCGAGCGCGTGGGGCAGATTGCGCTCGATGTGGTGCCAACCGTCGCGCACCGCCTCGCGCGCTTCGGTCCAGTGCAGTCGCGATGCGGCCCGGCAATGGGTCCAGTCGCGCGCCAGTTCGTCCTCGACCTCCTCGAAGCGGCGTCCGCCGCAATGCAGAAAACTGTCGTAACCGTAGCGATAGGCCGGCTCGTAATCGGGCCATTCGCGACCGGCGCTGTAATACGCGGCGAAACGGAACTCACGGTGGAAATGTTCGCGGTACTCGTCGGGGTCGATCGCCTGCGCGACGGCGCTGCCGACTTGCGTTTCCTCGTGTCTGCTCATGGCTTGCATCGACTTGCCTTAAAACGCCAAACGCGTCCGTGAGCCCACGCTAGGCCCTGGCGGATGCAATGCAGGTGAAGACGCGGCGCGGCGGCGGCGATGTTCAGCTAAAACTCGAATCCCGCTCAGCCGCGTTAGCGCGGCGTGAGGATTCCGCTCCGGCCCGAGGTGCGCCAAGGCGGATGCGTGGCATCGAATCGATGCCCTCCGGCCTCGGCCGAATGTTCAGACCGATGCTCGGACGACGGCCGATACCGATGCCGCGGACGCTTACTCGGCCTGCAGCACCACCGCGATATCGCGGCTGCCGCTCTGCGCCACGCTGACCGCGTTGCGGCCGGCGGCGGTGGCGTTGCGCAGGGCGAAGCGCGCGCGCTCGAACAGCGCCGGCACCTGCTCGCCGCGTTGCGACATGGCCAGGCCGATGCTGACGCTGATGGTGATTTCGTGGCCGTCGATGCGGAACGGACGCTGGGCGAAGGTCTCGCCGATGCGCCGCGCCAGCAGCTCGCATTCGCCGCGTTCGCATTCGCTGACGATGCCGAAGCAATCGCCCTCCATGCGCGCGATGGTGTCGTCCGGGCTCAGCACCCCGCGCATGCGCGACAGGGCCTGTTGCAGCAGCGCGTCGCCGACCGCGCGGCCGTAGCGGGCGTTGACCTCGCCGAAGCCGTCCAGGTCCACCAGCAGCAGGCCGTAGGTGTTGACGTTGAGGCTGCCCGGCGAGGACCAGGCTTCCAGCATCTGCTCCAGCACCTGGGCGTTGAGCGCGCCGGTGAGCGGATCGCGTTCGACCGACTGCCGCGCCAGCAGCACGATGCGATGGCGGTTGGCGGCGTGCTGGCTCAGGGCCAGCGCCAGCACCGCCGATTCCAGCACCGCGGTCAGGGCCAGGCCGCGTTCGGCCCATTCGGCGTCCTGCAGGCCCAGGATATTCGCCGCCAGCGCGGCGGCCAGCACCAGCATCGGCGTCCAGCCCAGCAGGTAATAGCCGGCGTAGGGCGCGCCCTTGCGCCAGGCCACCACCGCGATCACCAGCATCAGCGGCACGCCCAGCAGCAACAGCACATTGCCGCCGATGTACCACCAGCCGTAGACGTGTTCGCGCAGCAGCACCAGAACCAGCAGCCAGAACATGTTCGCCCACTGGATGCTGCGCAGCACCCAGGCGGTACGCGGCATCAATCGCGGCAGGTCGAGAAAGCGCAGGCTGAAGCCGAGCTGGAAGATCGTCGCCAGGGTCGCCAGCGCCCAGGCCACCGCCGGCTCGCTGGCCATGCCGGCCAGCCCCCACATTTCCGAGGCGTCGCCCGATCGCAGCAGCAGGTAGGTGGCCATGCAGCCCAGATAGGCGCCGTAGCCCAGGTAGACGAAGTCGCGGAACGCCACCCACACGCCGACCATCGCCACCGCCATCAGCATCATCGCGGTGAAGGCGGCGGCCATGAAGCGCGCGTCGCCGCGCTCCTGTCGGGCCAGTTCGGGAATGCTCGCGAACGACAGGCGGATTTCGCTCATCGCCGCGCGGCCCTTGATGCGCACATAGGCCACGGTCGAAGTCGGCCAGCCGTTGGGCAGCGACAGCACCCAGCCGCGCCGCATCAGCGGCACGCCACCGCGTTCGGCGTCCTGAATTTCACGCAAGTGGGCGGCGCCCGGCGGGTAGTACAGCAGCGGCCCCATCGCGCGCGAGCCGCGCACCACCAGCATCAGGCCGTCGCCGGGCTTGATCGAGCGTTGGCTGGTCAGGCGCAGCCAATAGCCCTCCGAGCGGCGCGGCAGGCTGAAGCGGATGACGTCGTCGGGACGCTCGGCGGTCAGGCTGCGCATCACCGGCGCGCCCACCGGCGGCGTCTGCAGGTCGGTGTCGGTCATCAACACCTCGACCTTCAGCGACTGCGCCGCGGCCGGCGCGCACAGGCAGGCCAACGCGACCATCAGCGCCCACAGGGCCTTGCGCATACCCAGGTCCGCCCCCGCGAGAATGAGCGTTGAAGTCTAGCCGGAGTAGGCGCGGGCGGGATGATGGATCGAGGCGCAATCGGCGTCCCGGCAGACCCAACACCCTCACCCACCGGCTTCCCCCCTTTGAAAAAGGGGGGTTAGGGGGGATTTGCTCTTGCTCGCCCCCAACGAAGACGCGCCAAGTTCAGGCAGGGGCGAGGAGCGCTTTCAGAGCAAAAGCAAATCCCCCCTGGCCCCCCTTTTTCAAAGGGGGAACCGTCGTTTCGATTCAGGGGGGGAGCCGTCGTTTCGATTCAGGCGGGAGCCGTCGTTTCGATTGAGGGTGGGAAGCGTGGTTTTGATTCAACCGCCGCGATCGCTGCGCAATTCCTTCACCCTGCGATCGTTGCCCGCCGCCGCGCGCGCGGCGACGACGCTGAATGCGACGATCCCGAGCATCACCACACAGGCGCCGGCCAGCGCGCGGCCCTGCGGCCAGGCTTCGCCGAGCCACAGCGCGCCGATCACGGTGGCGAACAGGATTTCCGCCGCCTGCATGGCCTCGGCCGCAGCCAGCGCGGTCGGATCGTTGCGGACCATGCCGGTGGCCTGGAAGAACAGCACCGTCGCGATCACCCCGGCGCCCAGCGCCACGCCCGCGGCCAGGGCCACCTGGCCGGTCGGCGGCGGGCCCGCTTCGATCCCGGCGTACAACGCCACCGCCCACCACAGCGGCTGGCTGGCCAGGGTCATGCCGAACACGCGCTGGGTGGCGTTGAGCTCGGTCCCGGTCTTTTCCAGATGCAGCAGCAGGCCGCGATTGCCCAGCGGATAAGCCACCGCGCCGATCGCCACGCAGACCAGGGCGATCCAGCCGGCGCGATCCAGCCGCCCGCCGCCGTGGCCGAGTTGCAGCAACAGCACGCCGGCCACGATCACCGCGCCGGTCGCCAGCGCCGGCAGCGGAATCCGCGCGCGCGCGTCGCGGTACAGAAACGGCGCGCACAGCATTCCGGCGATCACGGTCAGCTGAAAGGTGCCGGCCACCAGCCACGACGGCCCGCTGGAGGCGGCGTAGCTCAGGCAGAGGTAGAACAGCACGAAGCCGATCCCGCTCCACAGCAGCCACGGCCCGGGATGGGCGCGGATCGCCCGCCACACCGGCCGCACGCCGCCCAGCAGCGGCATCGCCACCAGCAGCATCGGCAGAGTGAACAGATAGCGCAGCGCCGCGGTCCAGGCCCAATGCCCGCCAGCGTTGGCGGCGGCGCGGTTGAGCACGTAGGTGCAGGTGAAGAACAGCGCCGAAGCCAGTGCGATCGACACCGCCCACAAGGCCTGGCGGCTGGCGCTCATGGACGCTGCCGGACGCGGATGCTCGACGCCGGCACCTGCACCTCGTCGATGCCGCCGACCCGGATCGGCGTGCCCGGCTCCGGGCCCCAGGCGTGGGCGTAGATGACTTCCCAGGTCGCCGGCAGCTGGCCGCGCGCATCGCGCAGCGGCTCGTAGGCCTGCGCGGCGCGGGCGAAGCGCGCGCGCCCGGTCAGGCTGCGCCGGCGCGTGACCATCGCATTGGTCGCGCCGAGCGTGCGCAGTTCGCGCATCAGATGGCCCAGGTCGGGATGACCGAGGGTGAACTCGTCGCGATCGAGCACCGGATTCTTGAACCCGGACGCGATCAGGGCATCGCCGAACTGGGCGATCGACGGAAACAGGCTCACGTGCGGCGCCGCGTCGGCTTCGGCGAAGGCGCCGCGCAGTTCGAACAAGGTGTCCGGGCCGAAGGTCGATATCAGCAACAGTCCGCCGGGCTTGAGCACGCGGCGGAAACCGGCGAACACCGCCGGCAGGTCTTCCACCCATTGCAGGCACAGGTTCGAGAACAGCACATCGACGCTGGAGTCGCGCAGCGGCAGCGCGCGCGCGTCGGCGCAGACCACGTCCGGCCGGCGCGCGCCACCGAGCAGGCGCGGGCGCCAGCCGCCTTCGCCGAAATGCGTGCGCGCCTCGCGCAGCATCGGCACGGCCAGATCCAGCGCGATCACCTGCGCGCGCGGCCAGCGCTTCTGCATCGCCGCGCTCAGATGGCCGGGGCCGCAGCCGACATCGAGCACGACTTCGGGCGCGCGATCGTCGAGGTAATCCAGGGTCTCCGACAAACGCGCGCCGACTTCGCGCTGCAGCGCGGCGGCACTGTCGTAGCCGTGCGCGGCGCGCGAGAACGAGCGGCGAACCTGGCGGTGGTCGAACAGATCGGTCATGGACTTCGGGCTTGCCTGTTGCTGTGTAGGGGATTCATGCGCGGCGGGTGCGCGCGCGGAGCGGATTCGAATGCGTCGGCGTCATCGCCGCAGTGGTATCACGCCGCGCCCGACTGGGCTTGCGCCGCCTCGACGAAGGCCTCGATGGTCTGCGCGACTTCGTCGGTCGCGCCGAGAAACGGCGCGTGGCCGGCCTGGGCGATCACCACGCTGCGGCCGCGCGGCGCCAGCGCGGCGGCGGCCGGCATCGCCCCGGAGGGCACCAGTCGGTCGCGGCGTCCGGAAATCCACAGGCTGGGCACTTGCAGATTGGGCAGTTCCTCGCGCACGTCGAATTCGTCCAGCAAGGTCAGGCCTTCGTGCAGCGCGCGTTCGGCCGGTTCGCCGCGTTCGAAGGCTTGTTGCTTGAGATGGCGCAGTTCGTCCTGCGCGCTGGGCGAGCCCAGCGCTTCCAGGGCCAGGAAGCCTTCCAGCGTGCCGCGGAAATCGCGCTGCAAGGCCTCGCCGAAATTGCGGAACAGATCCGGCGACACGCCGTGCGGCCAGTCGGTCCCGACCACGAAGCGCGGCGAGGACGCGATCAGGACCAGGCCGCGCACGCTGCGCGGATGATCCAGTCCGGCGCGCAGCGCGACCTGACCGCCGAGCGACCAGCCCAGCCAGTAGGCATCGGGGATGCGCTCGACCAGATCCGCCGCGAGCGCCTTGGGATCGAGCGCGGTGGCGTCCTCGCGCGCGTAGCCGTGGCCGGGCAGATCGATCAGGTGCACGGTGTAATGCGCGGCCAGGCGTTCGACCAGCGACGCGAACAGGCCGCCGTGCATGGCCCAGCCGTGGATCAGGGCGATGGCCGGGCGTCCGCTGTCGGGGGAGGCGCCGGTGGTTTGGATGTACATGGGGGAAGGAGGTCCGTACTGCGGTGCGTTGGTGCTGAGCTGGGTGTTGCGTGTCTGCGAAGCGGCGATGGCTGTGTCGGTTCTATCGGCTTCGCGCTTATGTTCTTGCCGTGGTTTTTTGCCGTCATTCCCGCGAATGCGGGAGTCCAGCGACTTTCGTGCGAGTACCGTCAAAGTCACTGGATTCCCGCGTTCGCGGGAATGACGGTAGGAGGGTGGCCCGGCGGAAGAAGTTCATCGGCTCCGGCACGAGTCGTAGCTCAGGCCTGAAACGTAACTCAGGCCCGAATCGCAACGTCGTCCCGAATCGTGCCTCCTCATACCCCCGCCTCACCGCGCAAGGAATGCAACGCCGCCAACGCTTCGTCGCAGCGATCCGCCGGCACCAGCAAATGATCGTGATAGAACCCGGCCAATACGTTGCACGGAATGCCGTGCCGGGTCAGCGCGCGCGAGAACGCCGCGGTCAGACCCACCGCTTCCAGCGCCGAATGCACACGCAAGGTCAGCCACGCGGCGACGAAGTCGTACTTCACGCCATGCGCGTCGGCATCGGCGCGGCGCAGCACGCAGGTCAGGCCTTCGTTCTCGGTCACCGTCGCCAAGGCGAGCTCGCGCAAGGGCGAGCGCGCATCGGACGTGCTCGCGTAAACGTACTCGCCTTCGCGCACATCGACCTGCAGGCCGGCCAGCATCTGCGCCAGATCGGTTTGCGCGATCGATCCAGCCGCCGCGCCCGCGTCCGACGTCGAAGACGGCCCGGCGCTCATCGCGCCGCGGTGGCCGGCGCGGCCGCGCCGCTGTCGCTGCGTTCGATCGCCACGCGTTCGGCCGCGCGCGCCAGCGCTTCGATCAGGCCATCGACCTGTTCGCGCGTGTGCAGGGCCGAGAAAGTCACGCGCAAACGCGCGCGGCCTTCGGGCACGGTCGGCGGACGGATCGCGGCGACCCAGTACCCTTGTTGCTCCAGGGCCTGCGCCATCGCCAGCGCGCGGCGATCGTCGCCGCACATCACCGGCTGGATCGGCGTGCCCGAATGCAGCAGTTCCAGACCGAGCTTGCCCGCGCGTTCGCGGAAATGCGCGGTCAACTCGGCGAGTTTTTCGCGCCGCCAATGATCGCTGCGGGCGAGCTTGATCGCCGCGCGCGTCGCCGCAGCCTGCGCCGGCGGCAACGCGGTGGTGTACAGATGGCTGCGCGCGGTTTCGGCCAGATGGCCGATCAGGTCGGCATCGCCGTGCAAGGCCGCGCCATAGCTGCCCAGCGCCTTGCCGAAGGTCGCCAGCTGCAACGGCACTTCCTGCACCGACAGACGCGCCGCGGCGACCGTGCCGCGCCCGTCCGGGCCGATGACGCCGACGCCGTGCGCGTCGTCCACGTACAGCACCGCTTTCTGCGCGCGCGCCACCAGGGCCAGGTCGCGCAGCGGCGCGATGTCGCCGTCCATGCTGAAAACGCCGTCGGTGGCGAGCATCGCCATGCCGTCGGGCACGTTGCGCAGTTGCCGGATCGCGCCTTCCGGATCGGCGTGCGGATAGCGGCGCAGGCGGCAGCCGGCCAGGCGTGCGGCGTCGATCAGGCTGGCGTGATTGAGACGGTCCTGCACGCAGACATCTTCTTCTTCCAGCAGGCCCTGCACCGCGGCGATATTGGCCAGGAAGCCGCTGCCGAACAGCAGCGCGCGCGGCGAACCCAGCCAGTCGGCGAGTTCGCGCTCGAGCGCTTCATGCTGGGCGTGGTGGCCGCAGACCAGATGCGAGGCCAATCCCCCGGTCCCTTCGCGCGACGCCGCATCCTGGAAGGCGTTGGTCACAGCGAAATGCTGCGACAGCCCCAGGTAGTCGTTGCCGCAGAAGTTGACCAGCGAGCGGCCTTCGACCTCGCAGCGCGCGCCGTCGCGATGGGTGACCACGCGGTGGGTGCGGCTGCGCGCGTTCGCCACGCGCTGGGCCTGGGCTGTTTGAATCCGTTCGCGCCAAAGGGTTCGCTGGCTGCTCATCGCGGAAGCTCCGCCGCTTCAGGCGGCGCAGGTGTGGGCGGACTGTTCGGAATGTTCCTCAATACTCGCATGGACGGTGCCGGCGGTCTCGACGATTTGCATCGGCTTGAGGCCCAGGCGGTCGAACAGGGCGAGGTCGCGCTCGGTATCCGGATTGCCGGTGGTCAGCAGTTTTTCGCCGTAGAAGATCGAATTGGCGCCGGCCAGGAAGCACAGCGCCTGCAGTTCGTCGCTCATCGCCTCGCGTCCGGCCGACAGGCGGACCATCGACTTGGGCATCAGCAGGCGCGCAACTGCGATGGTGCGCACGAATTCGAAGGGATCCAGCTCGGCCGTGCCGGCCAGCGGCGTGCCTTCGACCTGGACCAGCCGGTTGATCGGCACCGAATCCGGATGCGCCGGCAGGTTGGCCAGGGTCTGCAGCAGGCCGGCGCGCTGGCCGCGCGACTCGCCCATGCCGACGATGCCGCCGCAGCAGGTCTTCATGCCGACATCGCGCACGTGCTCCAGCGTGTCCAGGCGGTCCTGGAACTCGCGGGTGTGGATGATCTCGTTATAGAACTCCGGCGCGGTGTCCAGATTGTGGTTGTAGTAGTCCAGGCCGGCCGCCTTCAGCGACTTGGCCTGATCGCCCGACAACATGCCCAGGGTGGCGCAGGTTTCCAGGCCCAGGGCCTTCACCTCGCGGATCATCGCCGCGACCTTCGGGATATCGCGGTCCTTCGGCGAGCGCCAGGCCGCGCCCATGCAGAAGCGCGAAGCGCCGGCGGCCTTGGCCTGCCTGGCTTTCTCCAGCACCGCCTCGGTGCTCATCAGCTTGGTCGCGTCCACGCCGGTGTGATAGCGCGCGGCCTGCGGGCAGTAGCTGCAGTCTTCCGGGCAGCCGCCGGTCTTGACCGACAGCAAGGTGCTGACCTGGACTTCGGTCGGATCGAAATTCTCCCGGTGCGCGCTCGCGGCGCGGTGCAGCAACTCGGGGAACGGCAGATCGAACAGCGCGCGGACCTCGGCGCGGGACCAATCGTGGCGGAGCGGAGTGGAACTCGGAGAGGACATAGGCACCGGGGCTGGCTCCAGCGGGACTGCACTGACGGCGGGCAAAAGGGGACCGGCCGCCAGACGGCCGGAGCCGGCAGTCTGGGAAGCGCGCGGCCGGCTGTCAACCGATCCTGCCGTGATCGAGTTGACAGCTTTGGGCGGGGCGTATGGGTGGAATTTGTCGCGAGGCCGGGCGCAGGGCCCGCCACCGCGCCCTGTGCGCGCCCCTGCGAAGTCTTTATGTGGGAGGGCCTGCAGGCCCGATGCTTTCCGCTCCGGAGCAACAGCCCGACCAAAGCGCAGAAACAGATTGCCGAGCGAATGACCGCTCACCGCGTCCCGCTGAGGTCTTTTGTGGGAGGGCCTTCAGGCCCGATGCTTTTCGCTCCGGAGCGACGAGCCCGCCCGCAGAACAATGTAGTCGCGGACTTCCCCGACGCCCGCCCCCACCTTCCCCCGACAGCCCTGGCGCCCACGGCAAGCCAAGCTGCACCGATGACCTTCGCCGCCTCCGCGATAGACGCGCCGCGCGCCGGCGGACTCTTGCGCCGCCTGGGCTGGTCGCTGTGGCCGCCGCGCTGCCTGATCTGCGGCGAGGCCGGCGCCGACGGTCGCGACCTGTGTCCGATCTGCGCGGCCGCATGGCCGTGGATGGGCACGGCCTGTCTGGCCTGCGCCTTGCCGTTGGCGGCTCCGGCGGCGCTCGCTGGGCGGATGAGCCATATCGTGGGCACGGTCGATGGCGCTGATCATCGGGAAACCAGTGCGCGCATCGGCGATGACAATGCGCTCACTCACGGCCCGCCGCACGCTTGGCCCGAAGCAGCAGCCAACGCCCACGCCGGTGCCGGTGCCGGTGCCGGTGCCGCAAGCATCGCCCCAATCTGCGGCCACTGCCTGCACCGCCCGCGTTTGCTGAGCGAAGTCCACGCCGCCTGCATCTATCGCGCACCGCTGGATCGATTGCTGCCGCGCTTCAAGTTCCATCGCGATCTGGCCGCGGGCCGTCTGCTCGCGACGATGATGGCGCGAGCCATCGCGGCGAAATTCGAGTCTGGCGGTCTACATCGCTTCGATGATCGCAACGATGCGGCGCGCACATCGGCCACGACAACGCTCTGCGTCCCGGCCAGCGGCGCCGACCCGCTCGAATTCCACGCAGCAAAAAGCGATTCGCATGCGGGCGATGCTAGAGGCCATTCATCGTGGACGTACTCGCCAATCAATGCACCGATCGCTACGTCATCCACGACACCGATCCTCATCCCGATCCCCCTGCACCGCGCGCGCCTGCGCGAACGCGGCTACGACCAGGCGCTCGAACTCGCACGCCCCCTCGCCCGCGAGCTGCGCCTGCCCTTGCTGGACGACGCCCTGCTGCGCCTGCGCAACACACCCGCGCAATCGCGCCTGGACGCCGCGCATCGCCGGCGCAACCTGCGCGATGCCTTCGCCTGGCGCAGCGCCGCAGCAATTCCCGCGCATGTGGTGCTGATCGACGACGTCATGACCACCGGCGCCACCTTGCACGCCGCCGCGCGAACGCTGCGGCGCGCGGGCGTGCAGCGCGTCGATGCCTGGGTCTGCGCCCGCGTGTTGTGAGCGCGTTGCGTCCTATGCCAACGCGACGCGGGCGCAGCCCGAGCTGCGCCCTGCCCCGCCCCAACGCTACGGCGACCCCGCCAACGCCTGCGCCGGCTGCACCCGCGCCGCATTGACCCGGATCGACCAACTGCGCGAATGCTGCAACAGACCACCGGCCATCGCCGCGCTCACGAACGCGGTCTTGTCGGTGACGCGCAATTCCAGCGTGCGCGTCGCCGGCGTCGCCGTGTCCTGGCGGAAATCGTAGGTCGCCGAGGTCGCACCCGGAATCGCGGTGCCGTCGAGGTACCACTGCACCGCGACCGTGCCGATGCTCGGCCGCAACAACGCCGCCGAAAAGCGTTTGGTGGTACCGCGCGCATACGCCACCGCCGCGGCCGGCGACGGCGATTCGGTGCCCGGCTCGATCAGATCGATGCCGGCCGCGGGCGAACCGAAGCCGCCGCGGTAGAGCTTGAGCACGTACTCCTGCCGACACACCGGGCAGAACGGATGCTCCAGCGCACGCATCATGCAGGCGTCGACTGGCCGGTACATGCCGCTGGTGAGGTAACGCGCGCCCTGGAACAACCCGGTCCCGGCGGTGCCGGCCGGCGTCGGGATCGGCAGGCCGGGGGTAAACCAACTACGCCACTTCACCAGGCTGGCGTTGGTTTGATTGGTGACGTTGGCCTCGCACGGTACGTTGCCTCCGGCATCGCTACAGGCCGGGAAACCTGGGTACGCCGAGTCGTACTCGTCGGCGAGGCCGGTCACGCTGTGGCCGAATTCGTGGATCGCGATCGATGGGGCAATGGTATGCGCGGAAATAGTCGAGACCGCCCCGCCGGTGCCGCCATACACCGGATCGTTGACCATCACCATGACCTTGTCCCAATTGGGATATCCGGCCGCCGCAGCCATCACCTTGGATGAGCGAGTAGTCAACGCGCGATGAAGTTGGTTGGTGCAAAAGGTCGCATCGAACGCGGTATTGACGAAGGCTCCCGCACGCGGATCGTTGCGCGCTTCGACATCGGCGCAGCAACTTGTGCCAGTGCAGCCCGCCTGGTAGGGCGGATGATCGGCGCCGGACTGGCTCGAGGCGACGAAGCCGGTCTGCCAGTTCACAAAATTCTGGTAATCCTTGTACGGGCTGATGTTGAACAGACCCGCCTTCATCACCTCGGCGTGATTGGCGAAGGCGGCCTGTTCGGCGCTGGTGTAGCCGTCGCCGAGCACCAGGATGTCGAGCCGATTGCCCGAATTGGCAGCCTTGGCCCCATCGGCCTGGTCATCGATTGCGAGCGGCATCGCCTTGCGTGCGCTCGCTGCGAGCGGCAACTGCGCGGAACGGATCGCCAGCTCACGAAAATCGAAGCGCTGCGCCACCTTGGCCGCGCCGTCCCCGGCGAGTTCGATCGCGTCTGCGACCGCCAGCGGAACCCTCACCACGAATGCGCGGTGCGGGTCGCGCATCGGCCGATGCAACTCGACTCGGCCATGACCACGTTCGGGATCCAGGGCGAACTCGGCGCGCAGGAATTGCGGCACTGGGGCTTCATAGACTTGCGCGCTCCTCACGCCGGCGCGCGAGACTCGATACTCGACCCGCTCGAGGCCACCTTCGGAGCGCGGCAGATGGCGCAGATCGCGCTGCGGATCGTCCAACTGCACCTGGGTGTAGAACATCGGCCGGGCTTGGCCCTGTGCATCCATCTCGAAGACGGCGTAGTGCGCTGGCACGGCAGCTTGAGCCCAGCCCGTCGCCAACGACAAGATGGCCGAACACAGCAACATGGACGGTTTCATAGCGATTTCCCCCTGTAGGCCGCAAACGAATGCGTATCTGCGCAGGCGACTGGGTGAAGCCGCAGCGGCGCGGATGCCGGCGTCGTGCCGCAATGCGCGGTCGGCGACGCCAGCACGCTACTGCACGCGCGCACGGCCGAGCGCCGCGACGATCACAGTATTAGGGCGTACATCGGCTGTGGTTTTGTGATGCGCTACGGCGAAACGCATGCTCGCTAGCATCTGGGCTGATAGAGAGTGACTCTATTGCGCCAATCGAAACCTGCCGGCTTGAAGCAGCGCAGATAGCCGCCGATGTCGCCGCAAGAGTTCAGCCCCCCGCTTTTGCAGCGGGACGCATGCGCGCTGTATTTTCCGCTCGGGCGAAGCCCTTCAGGCCCGACGCCTTCCGTCGGCCGCAGCGCGGCTTCGACCCGCGCGGAGCCGAAAACGTCGGGACTCAAGAGCCTCGCCTGCTCCGTGCGTCGCGCCTCCTGCGCGACGCGCGGCCCCAATACCATCCATGGCCATCCGTGGTCGTCCATGCCCTTCCGCAAGCCTTGCCTTCCCTTGCCCCACCCGATGGCGGAATCCTTTCCGCCACGCGCGCCATCCCGGGCGCATCCCCGATTCCGATCGCCCACCATCCATGGCGGTGGTTTCCCTACGCCTCGCCTCCTGGCGAGCCTGATCGAATCGAGCGGGGGTTTGCTGATTACTGTCCGGCGTCCCTGCCGTGTCGGAACCGACCTTCATCGCGAGCGCTCGGCCGACGAGGACGCATGTCGCCCGCGATGTTCCCTGGTCCGATTCCGAAGTCCTTTGAAGTCTCCCGAAGTCCTTTCCCGATAGCCGACGAAGTCCGTTTCAAGCCCCGCTTAGCGCAGGAAATCCGTTTCCTTTCGCGTGGAGCCATTGTCGCGCAGACAGGTCGCACAGGCTGAGAAGTGCGGGCGTATCGACGGAAAAAACCGCGGTTTATTCCAGTGTGGAGGTGGAGCGCGACCTCCTTGTTGCGCTCCCGCCGCGGCAGCCCGACGCGACGTCTCCACCCACACAGCATCGCCCGCCGCCCCGATCCGGGGCAGTCGGGCATCGTCGCGAACGAGGGTAGGATTTTTCCGGTTGCGCGGACGGCGGCTTCGCGCTTACGGCATGACCGGCGGGTGATAGCTCAGGGTCAGCCCGAGCAACCACAGCAGTCCCAGCACCAGCGGAATGTGCACCAGCAACTGGATGAAGGTGAATCCGACGATGTCGCGCGCCTTCAGTCCCAGCACGCCCAGCAGCGGCAGCATCCAGAACGGATTGATCAGGTTCGGCAGCGCCTCGGCGGCGTTGTAGACCTGCACCGCCCAGCCCAGATGCACTTTCAGATCGTTGGCGGCCTGCATCACATAGGGCGCTTCGATGATCCATTTGCCGCCGCCGGAGGGCACGAAGAAGCCCAGCACCGCCGAGTACACGCCCATGACCAAGGTGAAGGTGTCGGTATCGGCCACGCGCACGAACACGCTGGACAGATGATGCGCCAGGGTCTGGCCGTCGCTGCCCTTGGCCGCGGTCAGCAGGCTGGCGATGCCGCCGTACAGCGGGAACTGGATCAGCACGCCGGTGGTGCTCGGCACCGCGCGCGCGACCGCGTTGAGGAAACTGCGCGGGCGCCAGTGCAGCAGCAGGCCGGCGGTCAGGAACGCGAAGTTGTATGTGTTGAGGTTGGCGATGGCGCTGACCAAAGGCTTGGCGGAGAACTCCACCACCAGCCAGCCCAGGCTCATCGCCGCCAGCAGCAGCGTGATCAGCGGGCTGTACTCCAGCCATTCGCCCGGACGCTTGCGCGGCGGCAGCGTGGCGGCGTTCTTTTCTTCGATCGCGAAATGCTCGGCACCGTCGAAATCGCGCGCGCGCCGCACCGATGCGCCGCGCGGCGCGGTGACGAAGCAGACCAGCAGCGACACCGCGATCAACGCCGCGGTCAGCACCACCGACTGCCACAACAAAATGGTTTCGCTGAAAGGGATCACGCCGGTGATGGCCAGCAAGGCCGGCGGCATGCTCGCCGGATTGGCCTGCAACTGCGCGGCCGATGAGCTCAAGCCCATCGCCCACACCGCGCCCAGGCCGAGATACGCCGCCGCGCCGGCCGCGCGGTAATCCATGTCCAGATCCTCGCGACGCGCCAGCGCGCGCACCAGCAGGCCGCCGAACACCAGCGAGAAACCCCAGCTCAGCAGTGAGGTCAGCATGCTGATCAGGCCGACGTAGCAGATCGCGCCGCGACCGCTGCGCGGGACGCGGGCGAGCGCGTCTATCACCCGCGCCACCGCCGGCGCGGTCGCGACGACATAGCCGCCGATGACCACGAAGGCCATCTGCATGGTGAAGGGAATCAGGCTCCAGTAACCGTCGCCGAACGCCGACGCGGTGGCCGTGGGCGTGGCGCCGAAACCCAGCGCGGCGACCGCGACGATGACCACGCCGAGCGCCGCGAACACATACGCGTCGGGAAACCAGCGTTCGGCCCAGGCCGCGCTGCGCAGGGCGAAGCGCGCGAGCGGGCCGTCGGCGGGAGCGGAGGCGGCTGAGTTCATGGCGGGATTCCTGCGACGGGGCTTGGCGATTGTCCAAGCCTGGGCCGGACGGGCCACTTGCACTTTAGTCGCACAGCCGCCGCCGCGGCGAGGGCGCGCGCCGCCGCCACGGCGCGCCCGCGTTGCCTTACGGCGTCTTGGCCGGCGCGATCCGCGCCTTGGCCCGCTTGCCCGAGCCGATGATCGCCTCGGCCCGCAGCTCGAAGCTGGCGTCCTTCGAATACAGGCCGCTGGTCGCGACCGCGGTCCAGGCCGGATAGTGGTCCTGGAAGAACTCGCGATGCACCTTCAGCACCGGCGCGATGCGGCGGCGGAATTCCTCGTGATCGCGGGCAACGTGAAAGCTGTGCATCTCCACCACATCGTCCATGCTGGCGCCGGCGCTGCGCAGGTGCGCCTGCAGTTGCTGGAACAGCCAGCGCGCCTTGGCCTCGTCGTCGGCGCCTTCCAGCGCGGGAATGCCCGAGACGATCACGCGATCGCCGATCTTCACCACCGGCGAGTAGTGCAGGTCGTGATACGAACTCTCCCAGCCTTCCGGCGCGAGATGCTCGCGAGCGGGCGCCGAAGCCGGCGGCGCGGCGACGGCCGGCAGTGCCGCCGCGACGCAGAGCGCGGCCGGGAGAATCAGGGAACGCAGCCAGACGCGCATGAGCCACTCCGCAGCCGATAAGGCGGCCATTGCACGCCAGCGGCGCGGCGCTGTCATTGCCCGCGATCGCGGTTTCGGCGGATTTCGCGCCTCAGGCCGCCGCGGAGGTCGCGCGCAGGGCGTAGTCCAGCGCCAGGCCGGCGAAGATCGTCAGCCCCACCCAGTGGTTGTGCAGGAACGCGCGGAAGCAGGCCTCGCGTTCGCGATGGCGGGCGATGACGAACTCGTACACCACCAGCGCGGCCGCGACCGCCAGGCCGCCGAAGTACCACATCCCCAGCTCCGCACGCTGGCCGACCAGGCCCAGCGCGAGGAACATGAGCGCATACAACACGCCGATCGCGACCAGGTCCAGATCGCCGAACAAGATCGCGGTGGATTTGGAGCCCATCTTCAGATCGTCCTCGCGGTCGACGATGGCGTACCAGGTGTCGTAAGCGGTGGACCACAGGATATTGGCCGCATACAGCAGCCACGCCAGCGCCGGCACCTCGCCGCGCACCGCCGCGAACGCCATCGGAATGCCCCAGCCGAAGGCCATGCCCAGATAGACCTGCGGCAGATAGGTGTAGCGCTTGAGATAGGGATAACTGGCCGCCAGCACCACGCCGACGAAACTCATCAGGATGGTCAACCGGTTCAAGCTCAGGACCAGCCCGAACGCCACCAGCATCAACACCGCGAACACCGCCAGCGCCTCGCGTCCGCGCACCTCGCCGGTCGCCAGCGGCCGGTGTTTGGTGCGCTCGACATGCGGATCGAGCCAGCGATCGGCGTAGTCGTTGATCACGCAGCCCGCCGCCCGGGTCAGCCAGACCCCGGCGCTGAACACGAACCACGTCCACAGCGGCGGCACGCCCTCAGCCGCGATCCATAGCCCCCACCAGGTCGGCCAGAGCAGCAACAGCCACCCGATCGGCCGATCGCCGCGGGTCAACTTCCAATAAAGCGACAGCCGCCGGCGCCAGTCCGGCGCGGGCATGGGGGAATGAGCGTGTTCCATAGGCGCATAGATTAGCGCGAGGTCTTCGCGGCATCTGCGTTGGGGTGGGTCGGGTGCTTGGCCGGTGTGGGCGTGTTCGGATGCGGCCCGGCGATGGCGGCGGCTGGCTGTTGCGGGGTTAGCGGACCTGAGTGCAAGCGGCCGGCCGCTTAAGCTACGTGTTTCAGGGCCGAACGCCTTCCGCTGTCGGGCTGGTACCGTCATCGCCGGCCCGCCGCCCCGGGACCGTGCGGCCGCCCCCAACGCGACGTCACCCAAACCGCTGGATTCCGTTAGAATGCACGGCCGCACGACACCCTCGTGCGCACCGACAACGCGCCTGTAGCTCAGCCGGATAGAGTAGTGGCTTCCGAAGCCATTGGTCGGGGGTTCGAATCCCTCCAGGCGCGCCAAACTCCCAGCCTCAACTTTTTCTACGCCTCGTCGCAACGACGAAAAAGGCCTTATTTCCGAGGCTTTTGGCGTTTTCCATTGGTCGGCGAGTTATCCACAGAGGGGCTGTTTGGTTATTTTTTCGCCTCTCTCCGGGCCTTTTTCTCCAAGCCATTGGTCGGCCGACCATTGCTCGCCCTTGAAAATCAGGCACTTACAGAGGCCGGTTTTTTCGATTCTTTGAGGCCGAGGCACCATCAAACCACTTGATCCGACCAACCATTGAAGGGGCGTCGGCAATTGGTTCCACATTCGACTTGGGGGGCATGACTTAGCCGAACCTCTCAACGATTCTTCTTGTGATCAATCCGGCAGCCCGGACGTACACTGGAAGCCACGCCTCAGCCCGGCCTGCGGCCCCGGCCGTCACCCTAAACAATGGAAAAGGATGTCCATGAACTCGGTTGCCCGCGTGTGCTCCCTGGTCATCGCCTCTGCCCTGGCTCGCGACGCCATCGCGGCGGACGGACGCGAGCTGTACCCCAGCTTCTTGGTCCACCCTCACGCAGGAGCTGGGCCAGAGTTCAAATTCTCCGAAGCCTATGCCACCTCGGCATCGCCGGTGGTGATCACCGTTGTTGGACGGAAAATGAAGAAGTCCGACAGCAAGCACCGGACTAGCTTGCAAAGGCATTGGCTGTCGGTCCACCTGCCAGAGCGGATGGAGATCGTCATGCGCGAACAGGTTCTCTGCGATTTCAAGACGGGTAACGACGCGTCGCGTTGCGACCGCTACGTCTTCGAAGGCGGTGGAAAGACACTGGACTACTACTTCTATCTGAATAACTGGCGCTGACGATCGCAGATCTTCGCTTTGGCGATCAATTTCGTGAACGAAGCCGCTTGGTGGCTCAGATCTGATGAGGGGTAGCGGGCTCATGAAATATCGTTGCATCACCTTGGCATTTATGACGTTCATTATTACGGCGTGTGGTTCGTCCTCAGTTGGGCATTCAGATACTCCGCAGACCGCGACCGGAGAAACGCCTATTCGCTACGTCATCTGCGGCCCCGGTGGCGATATGTGTTTTGTCGCTGCCAGGTTCAACGACTTTGATGGCTGTGAGAGCCACAAGAAATGGTCAGAGATGCTCTGTGATAGCAAGAGCACTCCTGGCCAGATGGCTTGCCGGGAAGATAGTCAAAGAATTGGCACTGCCTACTGCACCAAATAGACACAACAACAGACTCAACCGAAGCCGCTTCGCGGCTGGGCATATTTCAGGCGTTAGCCGCTTCTTGGAGAGCCCTTAGTGGCCGATATCGAATGGGGATCAATCGCCGACTGGGTATCTGGAATCGGCTCGCTCACCGCGGCAACAGTGGCGCTGTACGTCGCGCATTCGTCCCAGCGTGTGCGCCTACGCGCACACTGTGGCCATCGATTGATCATTGGAATCGACCACCCGCGAGAAGACGTTTTTACCGTCACCGCTACCAACGTCTCTCAGCGCCCGACGGTCGTCACGAATATCGGCTTCACTTTTGGAGTGTGGCGCTGGAAGCAGCACGGAATCTTCAACTTCATACAGGATGACATCGGACATGGCATCCCCAAGCCCCTCGTAGACGGTGAGTCCGGAACCTGGAGTGCGCGCCTCGGACCTGACAATCACTGGGTCAAAGATCTAGTTGAAAAACTCCAAGTCAACTGGTGGTCAGTTCTTACTTGGAGGATTCACATCCACACGTCGAATGGCGGGACAACTACAGTGCGCCCCGAGAGGAACATTCGTGACATGCTTTTGGCTGAGATCGCTGCACGGAAAATTAGCTAGCAATCGGTTCAAGCCGAAGCCGCTTCGAGGCTCGACTAAGGCGCCGAATTTCACAGCGGAATTTGACGCGCCCACGGCTCCCAAGTTCAAACCAGTCTCTTCACGCCAGGGAACACAGAGCTACATCCAGGTATTTAGAGCAACTTAGGTCAGCCAGCACGCCATAGATCGTGAAGTCGCTTACTTACACCCGCACGATCCCCGTGCCCGGCGTTCGCAATTTCTGAAGCCACTTAGAGATGCCTTCCCGATCGATCTCCTGGATAGGATATCCTCGCGTCGAAATGACTGTCCGAGCGCCAGGACTGAGCTCTGACGTTGTAACAATCAGGCCGTAGTCCGCTCCTTCGTGCGTGACGTCGGCGTAGAGCCCTTTTACGACCACCTTTTCCACCTTCGCCTTCTGGCGCTTGCACTGTGCGATCAGGTGCGGATTACTGATTTCCGCGTCGCCTGCTTTCCATACGCGTACGTCAACTCCATCGTCATTGCTGCCCGGTCCTAGCTCTACGCGGAAGCCCTCGCGATGGAAAAACTCAGCGGTCAGTTCTTCAAATTTTCGCCAATGCATCTCTGGCAACCGGTCTTCTTGGCGCTGGAGATAGTCAATAAAGCGCTGATCAATGAATCTGCCCAGCTCAGGCGGCTCGTTGCTTCCTTTGAAAAGGTCAGCCAAGGGGACGCGAGAGTTCCATTCCACATAGCGAAGGCCAGTGTGCGGACTTAGCCGCTGGCCTCGATCAATTGCATCAAGCTTTTCCATCGCAATATCTAGGCCAACTGCGCCGAACGCTTTCTCGCTCGCATCCAGGAAGGGGCGCGGATCAATCTTCCTGCTTCCCGCCTCTTTAGCGCGAGCCATCATCATCGGCATGATCTTTACAAAGAGGTCGAGCACGCCCAGGTATTCGGTCAAGTGCGTTCCCTGATACTTATGGTAAAGCCAAGCACCAGTGATGTCGCCATTGAACTGTTCCGCCGTGTGGCCAATCCGGTGAAGTAGGCGATAAAAGAGCTCGTCGTATTCCTCTGAGCATAAGCGAACGTGATTAACCTCTGAAGCCCGGATCAACTCCTTGTCGCGGAGGCTATCCAGATGCGTATAGAGGTCCTCTAGCGATAGAGCCAAACCGGATTTGTAGCCCGCGGTCTCCGAGAGGGTCTCCGCCAACACCTGCGGCGCAAATGTCATCCCACCCATTCCCCGGCTCCTTGACATGATCAGATCTTCATAGAGTTCGATGATGCCACGCACCACGCGAGCATAGACAGAACAATGCGCCTGGAGCACCAGAGAAAAGTTCCGACCGATGGACTGCTCCGCGGTTCGAGCGCAGCGCAGGGCCTCCCAGAGATCCTACCGGGTGCCAGCTCTCAGCCCTTCAGTGATGTTTCGCGGGGCCAAAAGGGCGGGCGATAAACTTCGGGCTAGGTGACTCGACGAATTGAATTCTGGACCTGCAGTGGAATCGCGCACGTCAAGCGAGATGCTATGGCTGCTTCCGAATACTCAGACTGAAAAAGCAATGACACGATCGAGTTCGATGTGCCATTCCTCAGCTTAACCGCAGGAGCGCCCCACGATGCCCACTCCCGCAGTCGAGCAGTTTGGCGGCCCCTCTGCGAACGCTATTCCCACCCAAGCTCACGCGCGATACGTCGTCGGTACTGCGTATCTGAATCGCCCAGGGTTTCGTAGACATCTCGCAGCCATAAACTATGGCTTAAGTGGAGGTGGTTATGAGCGCGAAGCGATACACCGATGAGTTCAAGATCGAAGCGGTCCGTCAGATCGTGGAGTACGGGCGGCCGGTGGCCGAAGTAGCCGAGCGCCTGGGCGTGTCGGTGCACAGCCTGTACGGCTGGCGGCGTCAGCAAGGCAAAAGCGATGTGGTTCGTCGTGTGGAAAAAGATCAGAACGCGGACGTGCGACGCCTGAAGGCAGAACTTCGGCGCGTGACTGAAGAACGAGACATCCTAAAAAAAGCCGCCGCGTACTTTGCCAAGGGGTAAAGGTGAAGTACGCCTTCATGAAGCAGCACGCCGACGAGTTCGGCCTGGCCGCAATGTGCCGTGTCTTGGGCATAAACCGCAGCGGTTACTACGCTTGGCTTCACGCGCCGGCCAGTGCGCGTGCACGCGACGACCAACGTCTGTTGGGATTGATCAAGCACAGTTGGTTGGAAAGCGGCTCGATCTACGGCCATCGCAAGATCACCACGGACCTGCGCGAGTTGGGTGAAACGTGCAGCAAACACCGCGTTGCGCGTTTGATGAAGCAAGAAGGGCTGCGCGCCATGGTGGGCTACGGCCGGCGGCCGCGGCCGTTGAGCGGGCCGATCGGCGCCGTCGCCAACAACGTGCTGGCGCGTGAGTTCACAGCGCAAGAACCCAATCGGGCCTGGGTGACCGACATCACCTACATTCGCACCCACGAAGGCTTCTTGTACTTGGCCGTCGTGCTCGATCTGTTCTCCCGCAGGATCGTGGGCTGGGCCACGCGTCCAACGCAGCACTCCGATCTGGTGCTGCAGGCGCTGCTAGCGGCGGTGTGGCGACGCAAGCCCGCGCCTGGTTTGCTCTTGCACTCGGATCAAGGCAGTCAGTTCACGAGCGAAGACTGGCAGAGCTTTTTGAAGGCCCACGGCATCGTGTGCAGCATGAGCCGACGCGGTAACTGTCACGACAACGCCGCGATGGAAAGCTTCTTCCAGTTGCTCAAGCGCGAACGGGTTAAGCAACGGATCTACCATACCCATGACAAAGCACGAGGCGATGTGTTCGATTACATCGAGCTGTTCTACAACCCCAAACGACGGCACAGTTCCAACAATGGCCTGTCCCCGATAGAGTTTGAAAGGCGGTACGCACTAAACGGCTGACGACTGTCTACAAAAACCTGGGCGATTCACGCCTCGAAAAACAACAAGCCAGCCAAGAGTACAGTGATGACTCGGCGGACGAAGCCTAGACGATGATGGGCATCAACAAATCGAGGCATGGAGGAAGCCGACATTTCCAGTATGCCGACTAGGAATGCCAGCCCCATCAACCTCGCCATTGGGGCTCATCACACTACGGGCATCATCAAGCACTAGCATCGAAACGTTGGTATTTCGCCACCACCGGCGAATCAGCAATGCATCGGATCTCAATGGCTCTGTGCCGCATCCCTGGGATGCGGTTTGATGCCGTTCTGTTGCCCGACCTTTTAAATGCAATTGTTAGCGGCGTAGAGTCAGTCCTTGAACTTGCCTACACGGCGACCGCAGGTCACGTAGCGAGCGCGCGAGCGCCATGCGACATCGAGACTAGGCTCACGGATGCGCTCGAACAGTTTAGCGAGGGTTTCGTCGTCGTCCGCATCACAGGCGAAGCTGGCGTAATTCTGTAAATTCCACTGATCCGGATAACGCGCGATCACGTCGTCAAAACCCTCGCGCATGCGCGCCCAGTTGGCCTCCGTCTCCAGAAACAGCTTGTCGCGAAACTGAGTCTGCGAGGCGTACCAATAGATGCGAGCGTACATCCCGTGCCCTTCGCTTTGCTGGGTCCGAGCAACCGCCTCGCTGGCGAAATGCTCGATCTGCTCGGCGCTACCGTTCCATTTTGGAAGCAGGTACTCCAACATAGAGAAGTACATTTCGTAGTACGTCGGAAACTTGTTCAATCCTTCGTCGAAGGTCGAAAACGGACTCTTCTGCTGACTCTTGAGCAGATTTATCGTCAGCGCGTAGTACTCCGGCCGCGTCGAAGCGATGGCCTTCTCGGCATCGAGATATTCTTTGGTCTGACGCAACCATTCGAAGAACGGCTGCCAATTTCGTTTGTCCACGTTGGCGGAATAATCTCCGCCGCGGAACGCCCAAGCACGTCGAAACATGAGGTGTGCGCGCAGCAATCGCGCCAAAGCTGAACCCGGTCGGTCGTGCAGCCATTTCTGCAAGACTGCGTCGCTGCGCTGGTACTGTTCCGCGCTCCCTGCTTCGCCAGCCACCCCCTTGAGGCCTGCATACACGACACTGCTTTTCCACAGGCCACTGGGGGTACGCGCCGACCGTTGCGCAACGTCGTCGTAAAGCGCGTCGAGTTTGGCAAAATCGCCAGCAGCGAACAGCGCTTGCGCCTGCCCGGCAAGCGCTTCACGCATATCCAGTTCGGGACCATCTACCAGCGCCCGCTTCAGCTCTTCACGACGCTGCGCTTCGCGCTGTGGCGCGTTGCGTTGGTATTCAGCTACTCGCTGACGCACGTCTTCTGGGGTGGGATTGCGTAGTCGCTCCACCTGCCTGCGCATTTCTTCCACTCGGCTCTCAACGCGGGCTTGGCGTTCGACCATTGCGGCTTTTTGTGACGCGCTCCTCTGCTCTGCCGTTAAACGAGCCGCTTCTGAAGATGCGGATGGTTCAGCCCGGGTTTGCGCCTGTAGCGGGCCAACCAGTGCCAGCATCAGCGACACCACGAACCAGCTGCCAACCGCTTGGTGATTTCTGTCCATAACGAGCTTCCCTTCCCAGTTTAGTTTGATCTGTAATGTGCAAATCGCTCCAGTCCATTCCTACGAGCGATATTTGTTTAGCACGTCAATGCTCGCGCGTTCTACGGAAAGACACAAGCTGATCACACCGGAATACAGTACGGCCGTTACCATCAGCGTTCATTAGGATGGTGAAGCGCGGACCCGATCGAGAGTCCCGACATGGGCGGCGCCTGATCTGATGTTGCGTGTTGCACACCTAGGGAAACGCAACATGCGCAACACGACGTGATGGATGTGGAGGCACCCTGGTTGAGCCAGATTCGAGGAGAGAGATGCCCCTCCCCCCCCTCTTTTGCGCTGTGCAAGACCGGCGAACATCCGTGCCGCCTCCTCCTGCGTCAGATCGGACGGTAACCCGAATGTTGTTGCGTTGTTTCGTTTTCCTAGGGGCGCAACGCGCAACACGCAACAATCACGACCGTCGCCCTGACGATGTCCGGTGGCTGAAGATCGCGATTGGCCGCGCGATTACGCCTGCGTTTACCTCGACTCGCCGCCGGCAATGTTGCGCGTGTTGCGCTTCCTCATGCGCGCAACACGCAACAACTCAGAGCAGTTCAGTAGGCCGACGAACGCTCGTCAAGCAGAGGTGACGCGGAACCCTTCTCTAGGCCGAGCCGCGAAGCGGCTCCGGCTCGGGCGAATTTCCAGGCCTGATTACTGCCTTGTGACTTTGTGCGCGGCCGTCTTTCAAAAAGAGTTGCTCTGTCAGTCTTCGGCGAAGTTGTTCCACCTCTTGGCGTGGATCGCCGGCTGCACTGTGTGGTTAATCACGGTCGTTCACTCACAAAACCTCACGCGATGAGCTTGGTCACAGCAGAAATTGACTGAACGCAGGACGGTGTTACCGCTGGCGGCGTGATGCGCCGTTGCCGGCCGTGACTTCGACCCCAACCCCCGGTGCCCAGCCGGGTGTCGCTCTGTCGCCGGAGAGTTTCTTATGCGCCCCTCGACCATGCTCTTTTCTGTGTTGCTGCTCTACGCCGCCGCATCCGCGGCATTCGCGGCCAACCCGTACCCGGAGTCGATCCTTGTGCTCGATCAACTTGCCGGCTCGGAAGGCCGCGGCTATTTGTTCGCCGTGAACCAGGCAAACGGCTATCGAAGGGTGGTCTCGGACTTCGCAGACCCCGCACAGGGCGTCCTTGGCGTCGACCCGAGTGGCATGACGCGGATACCTGCAGGCTTGCTGGGCGGAAATGATCGCTGGCTGATCACCGATGCCAACGGCGGGACCGATGGTCGCGGTGCGCTCTACGAAGTAGACCTGACCAGTGGCGCGCGAACCCTGGTCAGCGACTTGGGCAATCCGCAACAAGGCCCGCTAGGGCTCTATCCCGAAGATGTCCTGTACATCTCGCCCGCGCTACTGGCCCCGATCAGTGGAACGTTAGTGGTCGACCCCTTTGGCGGCACCGACGAACTCGGCGCGGTGTTCAAGATCTGGACGGATGGGCGCCGGACTTTGATGGCGGATCTCGGCGATAACCACGGACCGAAGGGTTTCTATCCCACGGCTCTGGCATGGCGGCCTGGTCTGCTTGGACTGGGCGGCCATCTGCTGGTGGCCGACAGCAGCGCGGGAACCAATCAGCATGGCGCCTTGTTCGCAATCGATCCCATCAACAAGGCACGGACGGTCTTGAGCGATTTCGGCGATCCCAACCAGGGATGGACCGATCCTCGATCCGAAAGCGGGCCGACCTTCGTTCTGACCGGCCCCAACGGGAGCATTCTCGTGCTGGTCTCCCTGGGGGGAACCGATGCACGGGGGGCCGTCGTCCAGGTCGATCCCACATCGGGCTATCGCAGCCTCGTCAGCGATCTTGGCGATGCCAGCCAAGGACCGATTGGGGACGTGCCCGTCGCCATGAGCTGGTCCGCCAACCAACAGTGGCTGTATGTCGTCGATGCGATGGCCGGCACCGACGCGAAAGGACTCTTGCTGCAGATCGATCCGGCAACCGGGTTCCGACAGGCGATCAGCAACTTCGGCATCTCCAGCCAGGGCCGCTTGGGCGAATACCCGAGTGCGGTCGAAGCCAACTGACCCGTCCAGCACAATCACTCCATCGCCGATGCATAGCTCATGCGTAGCGATTCGCAAGAGGACAATCTAATGACATCAACGACCTGTCGCCCGCTGATCCATCTGGCCGCACTGCTGTTGCTGATGGCCTCGTGGTCTTCGCATGCGTTCCCGCTCTACGTAAAGACCCTGACCGGAAAGACGATCACTATTGAAGTGGAGCCATCCGATTCGATTGAAAACGTAAAAGCGAAAATCCAGGACAGTGAAGGCATTCCTCCCGATCAGCAGCGCCTGATCGCTAAGGGAAAGCAAATGGAAGACGGCCGAACCCTCGACGATTATGCGATCCGGAAAGAGGAGACTATTCACCTCGTGCTGCGACTGCGAGGGGGCTAGCCTCTTGGAAGATGACGCCCAATCCTCTTTGGCATCAGGATCATTTACAGCGCACGGCAGGACCATTGCGTCTGCCGTTCCATCAACGCAGGGCCGGTGTTGAGCTCTGCGCCAAGGCGACGGTCGGCTCAGCTCCGCCAGCATGCTGGCGGGGCTGGTCCACAAGCGGAACTGGCGCAAGGCCCGCGAAGCAACGGGCAAGGACAGCAGCAAGCCGAATATGGTTACCGGCGGCCACGCCAGGAAAAAATGCCTGCGCTATTTCGACGTCGAGCAGCGCATAGCGTCCTTGATGCCGGGCGACTATCGCCTGAC
The DNA here is from genome assembly GCF_001442805.1 of Lysobacter gummosus. Lineage (NCBI taxonomy): Bacteria > Pseudomonadati > Pseudomonadota > Gammaproteobacteria > Lysobacterales > Lysobacteraceae > Lysobacter > Lysobacter gummosus. The sequence goes on from NZ_CP011131.1 coordinate 5,912,157, forward strand.
GATCGAGCACCTGGACGAGCTTCCAGATGAAACGACGATGCCCAACTTTCGCCGATTTCTCGAACGCCCCGAATCTGGCGGGCAATCTGCCCGATCGAGTAAGCGCGCGCTTGGCGCCTTGAGGTCAAAGTCTGCGCGCCGGGACGATCGTGGATGCGGCGATCGTCGTCTCGCCGAGCTCGACCAAGAATTGAGACGGCGAACGAAATAAAATCGAAAAGACCCTATCCGCAACTTTCAACCGGCAGGCCCAAGTAGTTGAACAGGATCCGTATCTAACTGCAGGCAGCCGCGAACTTGCAGCTGATGGAGGCTCCAATAGCCGGGGGACACGGACCTCGCGAGGAGGCGCTAATTTATGTCGCGCGGTGCGACGCGGCTCTTCGGCCCGCGCGATCAGCCCACGACAGTCATGGCGGATGCTGTACTTCCAATCAGGCAATCCAGCCTGGTCAGCAACGCCGCCCATTGCTCGCTGGTCGCACCTGCGCTTGTCGCGTCGCGTAGTGCACGGCTCCCACAGATTTGAAGCGCAACATCGTTCGGCTATTGCGTGGCGACGATGAATTCACAACGCGGCTGCCACCATCGCGGCGCCACCGAATTGGCGGTGGCGTCATGCATAGGGACTTCATGCCATGAGAACCCCGCACATTTGCAGCTTTATCGGTCTCGCCTCAGTGGCGTTTACGGGCAGCGCAATCGCGGGACATGATCCGCAATGCGTTGCCGAGTGGGATAAATCCTCCGCCCACACGACGTGCACTACCCATGAATATTTCGTGCAAGAAGAAGGCAAGTGCAAGTTTCAAGGACGATGTGTTCGCCTTGAGCGGGACATCGACGGGACGCGATTTACCACCACTGGCGGGCCGGGAGATGCCTATGCGGATTATTGGTATCTTCAGGATGTCAGCAAGCTCGTGAACTGTGATGGCAAGCTGAAAGTCGATACTTGCAAGAGAGAAGACACCGGCTCAGCCCCGTGGCCAGAGCGTTCAAGCAACTATTGGGATAGATGAAAAGCCACTAGGCCCGCATGAGCCGCGATGCGTTTTCAACTGAAGAGGAATGGATCCACCACCTCCTTGCCTATCCAGTCGTTCAGCAAACGATGTGGTGCGCCTGCAGCGCACCGCATGTCAGTCATGCCTAGGGAGCCGTCATGAAAAGGTTGATCACCCATTTAATCGGCGGGATTGCTATCGCCTTCTGCGGCTCAACTGCCGCACAAATTTTGGAAAGTCCAATCGCCACCAGTAACGGAGACTGGAAGCCATGGGTCTTCTGTCCGCCAGGGCAGTATGCATACGGAGTAAAACTGCTTGTGCAGCCCTATCAGGGACAGGACAAGGACGATACCGGCGTCAATAACATCGCTCTGATTTGCTCCTATCCCGGGGATTACACAAAGGGGCATGAGGTTTTCACGGTCGGCGGTCTGCTCGGGCGATGGGGGACCGAGCACAACTGCTACGGTCGCGTCACGGGCATGCAGTTCCGGTCGGAACCAGACCAGGGTGACGGGGACGATACGGGCCTCAACAATATCCGTATTTTCTGCAATGACAGCCGTGATGACTACATCCAAGCCGAAGGCAATGCATTGGGATACTGGACCAATGCAAGGCACTGCGATACTCAACGGGCCGTCTGCGGCATTTCACTCCAGGTCGAGGCACCAAGCGCAGGCGATAATACGGCCGTAAACAACGTCAGGTTCGAGTGCTGCTCTATGTCTGAGTAGTGGCAGGGGCCATATGGCCTCCTCCAACGCAAGCTATAAATTTTCTGCCCGCTCGGCTCTTCGGCCCCGGTGTTTTGCCTGCATAGCCGCTTGGCTCCAGGTGCCCGCTTCTTCCGCTCTCTCGGGAACGGGACGGACTACCTACTTAAGGAGCCCTTATGCCCAGCTGCGACAGCTTCGCGAACTCGCATTCACTGCCCAACAGGGACGCTGCTGTTACTGCGGCAGTGCCATGCGGCTAGCCTCTCCGTCCGAACTGGACCTGCGGCTATCCGCAGCGCTGATGCGGTAATGTATCGCTGAGCATTTGCTCGCTCGCAGGGACGGTGGTCGAAACACCAGGGGTAACATCGCTGCCGCCTGCTGGCTCTGCAACCAGCGGAGACGTCGACGGAAGCATCCCCCTGTCCCTGGGCGGGCGCGAAGGAGCTGATCGATGAGCGACAGCAGGAAGAAATATTGTGAGTCGGCTTTTCACTAGGAGTAGTTATCGCATGCGGCACTGCTAGCGGTGGCCTCACGTTCCTCGTGAGTTGATCAACCTCGTCTGGAACTCAGCACCAACATCAGCAAGAACGCCCACACGTATAGACGTTATGGGCGTACGCAGTTGGGCCGGCCTCACGGTTTGGGAGCGACCTTGAGCGCAAGGCTCGCATCCTTGGTATCGAACCTCAAATAGTTCACGCCACAATCGGACTGCTTTCCCGCGACCCTCAAATATCGACCGTGCGGATCTCGGATTTTATAGAGATCGCCCTTATAGCTGCCCAGGTTTTGCGAGCCGAAGTCGTAGCTACCGGAGGGAATGAAAGAGAAGCGCTCATGGCCAGAGGATCCGGACGATCGAACGTAACCATCTGATTGGTACAAGTAGTGGCCGCTGTAGCTTGAACATGATTCGCCCCGTTACGAAAGGCAACAACTCGCTTTCTGCACACCGCAATATCCGCCACGCCTTTCGTCAGCCATGCCCCCTCGGATGCTGGTTAACGCTTGAAGTGACCAAAAGCCGCGAAGCGGCTTCGGCTTTCGCGTGAGTCCAGCATATTTATAGAACTCCAGCGATGCGCCTGCGGATTTCTCGTCAAGCGGAAGCGTAGACCTTGGCTTGAGCGATCTTGATATCGCGCACCGGCGAAGCTCCGAACATGCGGCCGTATTCGCGAGTGAATTGCGGAACGCTTTCGTAACCCACGGCGTAAGCGGCATTGCTGGCCGAAGCGCCCTCCGACAGCATCATTCGCCGCGCTTCGATCAAGCGCAGTTGTTTTTGGAACTGCAGGGGAGACAACGTAGTAACAGAGCGAAAGTGCTGATGGAAAGTGGATGGGCTCATGCCTGCGGCCTCGGCAAGGTGTTCGATCCGCAGAGGGTGCGCATAATCGGATCGGATGATCGCCACCGCCCGGGCCACGCGATGGGCGGTGCCCTCGGCCATGCCCAGATTGCGAATGGCCGGGCCGTGACGGCCGGACATGAGCCAGAAGTGCATCTCCCGCATCAACTGCGTTTTCAGAACGGGAACAGCCGCGGGGCGATCGAGCAGGCGCATCAGGCGCAGCGCGGCATTGGCGACTTCGTTTTCGGTTGGCTCTACCCGAACCGGAGCACCGATCGCTTCCCGTGCAATATCCATCTCAAGCGCGAGCGCTTCGATGACCGCCGGGTCCAGCTCAAACACCAGCGAGTAGTACGGTGTGCTGACGTTGGCTCGGGTGATCTGGCTCACCGTGGGCACATCGGCAGTGATGAGCAGCGAGTCACCGGCGCCGAAATCAAACGTGCGATGGCCCATCATCACGCGCTTGCTGCCTTGTACGACAAGCGCGATCAACGGACGCGAGATGGCGTATTGGAGTTCACTGACCTGGGTGGCGCGAATCGTCGCCAGTCCCGCGATCGGGGTGTCCGCGACGCCGTGCGCGTCAGAGTGAAAATCAGCATAGCGACGCACGGCGGTGAGCAGAGTTTCGTCCATAGGCGGACGGTAGTCCGGGTCGGCCTGGGACGCAACCGTGAACGGAGGATCAGGCAAGAACCACCGGATGCAATTACTCGCGGTTATTGGCGTTCATGTCGCATCAGAATCCAGCCTCAGCCTTCGAGGACCGCGGCCTCAGTCGGAGAAATAGGCAAAAATATCGCAGGAACCGGCAATCGGCTCCGGGGCTCTGGCCAGACACTGGCCTTGTCGGATCGACACCACTTCACGGGAGCCCTATATGTCCACTATTTCGATCGTCACCGGTGCCAGCCGCGGCCTGGGCCGCAACACCGCATTTAGCATTGCCCGTCGAGGCGGCGATGTAATCCTGACCTACCGCAGCGGAGAAGCCGAAGCGCGCGAGGTCGTCAACGAGATCCAAACTCTGGGCCGCAAGGCGGTCGCCCTGCCATTAAATGCCAGCGACGTCTCGACATTCGCTGGCTTCACTGCGAGCGTCGGCGCAATGCTTAAGGATGTCTGGGGTCGCGATACCTTTGATCACTTAGTCAACAACGCGGGCCATGGCCACATGGCGGCTTTCGCCGAGACAACCGAAGCGCAGTTCGACGCGTTGTTCAATGTCCACGTCAAAGGCGTGTTCTTCCTGACCCAAGCGCTGCTGCCGCTACTGGCCGATGCAGGGCGCATCATCAACTTGTCTTCGGGCCTGACTCGGGTGACCAGTCCCGGCTTCTCCGCCTACTCCACCGCCAAGGGCGCGGTCGAGACTCTCAGCGTTTGCATGGCCAAGGAACTGGCCAGCCGCGGCATTACCGTCAACACCGTAGCGCCGGGCGCGATCGAGACTGACTTCCTGGGTGGTGCGGTACGCGACATGCCTGAGCTCAACCAGCAGTTTGCCGGCATGACCGCGCTGGGTCGGGTCGGCGTACCCGATGACATCGGCCCGATGATCGCCAGCCTGCTGGGACCAGACAACCGCTGGATCACCGGTCAGCGCATCGAGGTCTCCGGCGGTCAAGTCATCTGATCTCGCCGCATTTGCAAACAGCCCTGCGTTGCTCGGTTACCCGTGGCGCGGCGATAGAGTGCTCCACGCTCCATCTCCAGTGAGTAAGCGTGAGGATGCGACTGGAACGGATATCTCGGACTACGCCGCTGTCTGAAAGCGACGATCTGCTCAGCAAATCGGCTTGGCAGTGTCCTGCGTGAAATGGATTCCCCACGAACCGGTAGACGGGCTTCTTCTTGGGGATTGGACTGCGCGCGCCCGAATCGCGTGATCACCTCGTTGAGATGGAGTCGCCGCATGATTCTTGCATGCTCAACCGGCCCCACACGAACTGCCGGCTTGTCGAGTGAGTTCTTCGTAGTGCGAACGCGGCGACGACGATCTGGCGCCAGCATCCAAGGTAATGGAGTCAGCGCGGCTTAGCGCCGCCGCTGTTGGCTGTCGGGTCCGCATGCTCTGATGAGCAAAGGCAAGGGCGCGCATGAATGCCAGTGCATCTGTTTCCGCCAGTCGGCGCCTGTGTTTCGCCGCCACGGTGGCGCTTTCGCTGATCGTCGCTTCCGGTTGCGATCGCGGCGGCAAGAGCGAGGGCGGCGCGGCGCAAAAGGCCGGAAGCGCGCTGCAATGCGACGCCCCGCCCTATCTCGCCGGTACCTCCTATGTGCAGGGCGATCGGGTGCAGAACAAAGGCCAGCTCTATGAATGCTGGAGAGACGAGGATGGTCCACCGCAGGGCATCGGCAGTTGGGCGTGGTGCGCGCAGTCGGCTTACGAACCGGGCGGGCCAGATCCGGATTGGTGGCCCAACGCGTGGAAACATATTGATTCCTGCGACGGCGGCGGTGGCGAAGGCAATCAACTGATCCTGCGCTTCGCCATGGCGAGCGATACCGTACTGAATAATCGCAGCGACGCCGCGGCGGCGCCGCCCGCGTCGACGCCGGTGACCGGAACCTTGCGATGCAAGGGCGAAGAGACTCCAGTCAGCGGTACGTGGGGCGCGGGCATCAAGGTCGAAGCGCTCAGCCGCTGCGATTACCACCTGACCTTGAATGCGATCGACGGGCGCCTGCCGCTGACATCGCCCGCGAAGGTGACCTTCGCGCTGCAGGCGGGCGACCGGCGCGATCTGCTCATGGAGTACCGGCCCGCGCTGGCGATAGACAAACTGCGAACGATTCCCGGCATGAAGATCGAGGTGTTCGCCCAGGGCATGCGCCAGCCGCGGCAGATGGCCATGGGGAAGGGCGTGCTGTATGTGGGATCGAGCGCGATCCCGTCTTACGCCTACAAAGGCATCTCCGGTTTCGTGTATGCGCTACCGCTCGATGCGGCCGGTCGCCCAACCGGCGCCGTCCACCTCATCGCCTCTTCGCTGGAAGAACCAATGGGCGTGGCTTACCGCGACGGCGACCTCTACTACTCGACGACCGGCGCCCTGCATCGCGTGCGCAATGTCGATGCGACGTACAAAGACGCGCACTCCGAGCAGGTGCTCAAGTTCCCGGCCGACGACACGCTGTTTCCGCTGCCCGCGCTGGAAACCGGATCGCAGACCCGCGTCTGGCACATGAAGCATCCGCTGCATTTCAATCCCTACGATGCCGACGACGACGGTCTGTACACCGCGATCGGCACTCCCTGCAATCTGTGCATGGTGCCGGCCGATCCGCGCTACGGCACCTTGCTGCGCTACGACCTCGGCACCGGCAGCGCCACGATCATCGCCAAGGGCGTGCGCAACTCGGTCGGGTTCGACTGGCATCCCGATACCCGGCAGATCTGGTTCGGCGACAATAATCGGCAAGGCTTCGCCAATCCCGAAGAGATCAACCGATTGGCGACGAGCGGCCAGCATTTCGGCCGGCCGTATGTGTTCGGCCACAATACGATGGGTTTCACTCAGGCCGAGTACGACAGGCCCCTGCAGGAGATCGTGCCTAACCTGGTCAGCGGCGCCATCGTTTCGGACAAGCCGCTCGCCTCGATCGATCCGAAGGACTATGTGCCGCCCGCGTTGCAGTTGGCCGGCAATACCTCGCCGTCCGGGCTCAAGTTCTGGAACGGCGTCGCCGGACCGGACGGCACGCGCCGCTTCCTGGTCGCGCAACATGGCCTGGGCAGGGAAGCCGCGCGGCCGGGCATGAATCTGCTGATGGTCACCGTGGCCAGCGATTCGCGGGTGGTGCAGGAATTCCCCGTGATCGACGGCTGGATCCAGGACTTCGACAAGGCCGACGCCTATTGCCTGACCCCGGCCTGCGTGGGACGTCCGACCGACCTGCTGGTCCTCGACGAGCGCAACGTCCTGCTGTCGGACGATGTGGCCGGCGTGATCTACAAGCTCAGCTACGATCCCTCCGGCCTGCGCGATGCCTCGCTCGCGCTGCAAGCGGGCGAGTCGCCGTCGCAGAGCATCGCCGGCGAGATGATCGGCGGAACCCTGGTCGATCCGGAAGGGCACAAGCGTTATTTCCAGCTGGCGTGGAAGGCGCCGGCGATCGTCTTGAACGGGATCGCCGACGGCGCCTACAACGTGCATATGGCCGATATAGAGACCGACGACGGCACCGTGTGGATCCCGCTGGATCGCGATCAGCAGATCACGATCGATGCGAGCAACAAGCATGCCGTCGTGCAGTTGGGCTATCGCGAGCTCCCGGAGGGCATCGCGGCCGACGTTCGGGTGCGCGCGCCGCCCAAACCGGCGTCGGCCGAGGAGGCGCAGTGGCATGTCGATATCCGGACCGGAAACAATAGCCGTCGCCAGGCGATCCCCTGGGGCGGCACCGCGACGATCACCCTGCCCTACGGTAAGCACGACATCGTCTATCCGTACTATCCCGGCGCGCTGCCGCAGCCGAGCCTGCAGCATGTGCCGGTCAACGAGGAAACGCAGGACTTCGATCTCGAGGCGATGAGCTACCGTGAGGTCGGCAACCTGGGCGAGGTGGTGCTGGCCGAAACCTGCATCAACTGCCACTCGCCGGAGTTCTTCGACGACCCGCGCAAGGCGCTCACCTGGGAAGTGGCGGGCACGCCGGCGCTGATCGCCAGGATCAAGGCGATGCCGCTGTCGGGGCATTGCGACGACGCCTGCGCCGGCGCGGTGTCCTCGCATCTCATCGACACGGTGTGGGCGCCGTACTTGAATCCGACCGAGTCGTTCGGCGCGCGCCAGGTGCGGTTGCTGGCGACGCACGAATACCTCAACAGTGTGGCCGATCTGTTCCACGTCGCAGTCAATCCGGCCAAGTTGCCCACGGTAGAGTCGGACCGGGAGTTCAAGTACCCGGGCCAGGCCGACCTGGGCGTGCTGTCGGCCGAAGCGGTCAGGAAATACTTCGACATGGCCGTCGAGGTCGCCGCCAAGGCCGATCTCGCCGCATTGGGTTATCACGCCGGCGGCGATGCGCGGGCCTTCGTGTCCAAGACCGGACGCAAGGTGTTCCGGCGGCAGCTGAGCGACATCGAGATCGGCCGCTATGCCGCGCTTGCGACGGACGAGCAGGGCGCGCGCGACGCGCTGGCGGCGATGCTGGTCTCGCCCTATTTCCTTTATCGCAGCGAATTGGGCGCTCCGGGCCACGACGGGGCCGCCAAGCTGACAGCGGAAGAACTGGCCACGGCCTTGTCGTTCTCCTTCCTCGGCACGACACCGGACGAGGCCTTGCTCGACCGCGCGGCAAGCGGCGGCCTGGATACGTCAGAGGCGATCGGCGCCGAAGTCGACCGGATGATGCAGTCCGACGCCGGAATCGCCCAATTCGCGCGCTTCATCCGCTACTACACCAACACCCCGCGCGAGATATACCGCAAGCCCGGTCTCGATGACGACACCATCCACGCGATGCAGGAGGAACAGCGGCTGTTCGTCGGCGATATGTTCAAGAACGGCAGCGCGACCATGGACGAATTGTTCAATCCGGCCTACACGTACTTGAACGACAAGCTGGCCGCGCATTACGGCATCAGCGGCGTATCGGGCGGCGAGTTCCGCAAGATCGACGTCGACGACAAGCGCGGCGGCATTCTCCACCAGGGCCTCACCCAGGTGGCGACCTCGGACTACGAGGCCACCGCGCTGGTCCGGCGCGGCATCATGATCCGCGAGAACATGTTCTGCCATGCCTTCGGCGCGCCGGTGGAAGCCGGCCCCGATGAGCCCGAGTATCCGCCCCGGCCGATCAGCACCCGCGAGCGCTGGGATGCGATCAACGGACAGCATGCGTCGGCGGGGCGTTGCTGGCAATGCCATCAGTTCATGAACGATACCGGCGCATCGATGGAGCACTACGATTCGGCCGGGCGCTACCGCGAACTCGAGCGCGCCTACAACTTCGACCAGTACGACGAGATGGTACGCATCAATGCGGCGGGCCCGTTGCTCGACGCCAGCGGCTCGTTCGACCTGGGCCCGGTCGAGAACGTCCGCGGCATCGCCAGGATCTTGCCGAAGAATCCGTCCGCGCAGGCCTGCATGGCCGACAGCTACTTCCGTTACGCCTTCGGCAACAAGGCCGACCGGCAAAGCATCGGCGCCGTGCGCCAGATGAGCGACGTGCTCAAGGAAGGCAGATCGCTGCGCGAAATGCTCAGGACAATGGCGCTGTCGCAGGCCTATCTCTACAAGAAGGACAGGGACTGACTATGACGCATCTCTACGCACGACGCGTTTTTCTGCGCAACCTCGCGGTCGCCGCCTCGGCGGCGTCGCTGGGCCTGCCCTTGTTCGGTTGCGGCGGTCCACGCATGAGCGCCTTGGCCGGCGGGGCGAAACTCAAGGTCGTGTTCTTCGTGGTGCCCGACGGCCTGGCGGTGGACTCGTGGACCGGCAACAGCTTCGGCGACGGCCAGGGTCTGTGGCATCCCACCGCGAACAGCGGCGACAGCACCGACTTCGAGCTGCGCGATGTCAGCGCGGAATTGACGGCTTATCGCGCGAAGTCGCTGTACTTGCGCGGGTTGATGTTGGGCGAGGGCAACTCGGGCCACAACGGTTGGAACGTGGTGCTGCGCGACCGCGAGGCGAAGTTGCCCAGCATCGATGTGATCCTCGGGCTCGATCCGGCGATGACCGGCTCGAACCTCACGTTCCGATCGCTGTTCTCCGGTCCGCATGCCGGCATCGACGGATCGCCATGGTTCGTGTCCTGGTCCGGCGCGAACGCGATCAGAACGCCGGAGCGCGACCCGGTGTTGCTGCACGAAGCGGTGTTCGGGCTGGCCAGCCGTGACGTGCGAGCCGCGCGGTCGCGGGGCAAGCACATCTTCGAACCCGCGCTGGCGGACATCCGCGAATTGCGTCAGCGCCTGTCGGGCGCGCAGAAGCAGAAGCTGGATACGCAACTGGACTCGATCGAACAGGTCATGGCCGACATGGAAGGCGAGCTGCCCGCGCCGGGAGAATGCAGCGTCGGTACCGCGCCGGAAACGCATCCGATCGCGTCCGCGGAATTTCGCACCCGGGTCCAGGCCGCGCACGAACGGGTCGTCGCCAACGCGCTGGCCTGCGGCGTTACCCGGGTGGCGACGATCCAGATCGCGCGCTCGGCCGAGCAGTTGAACATTCTCGACGTCACCAGCGCGAAGAATCCGCACGACTGCGCGCATCGCTATGCGGGTTCGCAAGAGTGGAGCGGAACGAGAAAGTGGTATGCCAGGCGCGCCAAACTGTTCATGGACGAGTTGGCCCGCTATGACGATCCTGACGTCAGCGGCGACAAGCTGATCGACCATACCTTGGTCGTGGTGACCAGCGAGATGGCCGACGGCGCGCCCGAGCACCAGATCGATATGCCGCTGCTGCTGATGGGCGGTGCGTCGGGACTGCTGCGCAATGGCGCCGGCAACGGCCGCTGCTTCAACATAGCTCCGCAGGCCGATCGCGATCATCACACCGGCAACCCAGTCATCGGCAAGCGCTTCGTCGATATGCCGCGAATCTGGAACACGGTGGCGGCGGCTTGCGGTATCGAGCCGCCTTACCCGGGCGGTGTAGTGACCGGGATATTCAATAACGTCGGTTAGCAATTGCAATTCAGGCTGACATGAACTTGCGCAGTGCGACGCTGGAAAATGTAAACAAACGCTGAACATTGCAAATGTGGCCCAAAAAAAGGCCTTGAAACGGCTATGGCGAGCCCTAGTTGAAGCTGCGGGCGGACAGACCGCCCTCTTTGACCAATGGAGACCCTTGCCATGAACACTATGGTTCGTAATCCCCAATGGCCGACGCTGAATACATCGAAGCAAGATCCGGTCCGCCATTTCATGGACCAACTGTTCAACGATGTGTTCTTGCGTAGCACCACGACAGACGAATCGTCTGTCGTCACGAGTCAGTGGGTTCCGCTCGTTGACATCCAGGAAGAGAACGACAAGTTCGTTATCTTTGCCGACCTTCCCGGCGTCGATCCCAAGCAGATCGAGGTCCAGATGGAGAAGGGCATCCTGACGATTCGCGGCGAGCGCCGTATCGATAGTCGCCAGTCCCAGAGCTTCGCGCGTACCGAGCGGCAGCACGGTACCTTCCATCGCCGTTTTGCTCTTCCCGACAGCGCGGACCCCGAGGGGATCTCGGCATCGGGCAGCAATGGTGTGTTGGAGGTCGTCATTCCCAAGCGTCCGGAAACGACGCCGCGGCGCATTCCGGTGGGCCTGGTCCACAATTCGTAACCTTTGCGCGGCCCGCGCTTGCGGGCCGCGCTTTTAACGGCGGGCTCATTATGGACCGCACCACCGAAGAGGCTATTTCGTCACTGCAGGCGCAAGTGTCCGTTCAGCACTTGGTGCTGCTCAGTGTGATCAAAGCACATCCACAGCCAGCGGCCCTGCTGCAAGAGTGGCACCGTGTTCGGGCCGATGCGATCGACTGCAAATCCGCCATACCAAGCACGAGCCGCCACAGCGAGCTCGTACGAGAACGGTGCGAGAATTTCGCGGAAGAATGGACTGCGCAACTGGTAGACGCTGCCGTGGATAGCTCTACCCACAAACCCGCGTGATCGGCCGGCCGATCGCCCGCCTATGCATCCGCCGCCAACTCGCCGATCGTGGTGCGCATGCCAGAGGCCGGCGCCCGCGCCTGGTTTTGTTCTGGGCAGGATCCGGCGGGCCTTCAGGTCCGTGAGGACATCCTGGCGCGATACGACATCCGATTGACTGTCAAACGCGATCCTTCGCAGCCGCGACGCCCGCGTGGTGAGCGCAATGTGCGCAGCAGAAGAAGCGACCATCGTGCTCGATGCCGTGACCGACGATGCGGCAATCGCAATGCTCGCAGCGCGGAGCCATGGCGTGAATAGCGCATTCAAACGAATCGAAAGTGCCAGAGCGATCAGGCATCGAGACGGTGAAAGATTTGTCGTAGGAATTTCCGCAGACATCGCACGTGGCCATGTCGTGACTCCTTGGTTGTTCGGACGTCGGCTGGATTCGAAAATCGCAGTCCGCTTTAGCGGGCAAACGGCCGGTCCGCAGTATGGATTGGCCGGATCTCAAGAATTTCATCGAGCCACAAGTAACGCGTTCGGTTTGCGATGTTGGGGTCGTCCAATCGAACGACAGCGTTGACACCCTCGTTTCCAGCAGGGTCGAGGAAGGTCTGAAGACTCGGACGAGTCGTTACCACTCCGACTTGACGGCTTCCATCGATCAGCACCAGATCAACTTGTGCCTCATCCGGCAATCCCTCGATCAGGAGGCTCAATCGGCCGATATCGGAGGGTGCGGTATACACGCGATCGGCGAGCTGGGTCATCTTGCGACTCCTGCGGCAGTCGGCGGAAAGGATTTGCATCTGTTCCATTGAGGGGACGCGACAGGCGACCGACAAAGGACTTCACCCTCCTCACGTTTGGCGCAGATGCCCACGTCCTGATAGCGATACGCGGGCGCTGAATGCGCGAACTTTGAATCATGATCCGACCGACGATGTTGGCCTTTTACTATGGCGACCAGGCATTTCCGCCTGGGCATGACGTTACATGCGGTGAAGTTAAGATGCGGCCACCGCGGTGTGCACGAAGTGTTGGATTCAGTCTCGTGGCGCCGCCATGAACGGCGCGAACCGGACGTATCGGCTAAGTGCGCGACCAGTTCCGGGGGCCACCATTGAAGCTGGCCGACCGGGTTAGGACTAGAATCGATTATCTCGTTAGAACTTGTACGATCAAGCATGTCTTCAAGCTACCAGTTCTCCCGTGGTGGGCATCAGCTGCATCACGTCGCCGAATGCCGCCATCGTCGCGACTACTCGTTATTCCGACCCGCTGTTCGGAAATCAAAGATCTCGGTTGATCTCGCGAACCAGGAGCCAATCGCCATCTGACTGGCTCCGGGCACGTCTATGCCATTTGGCCGCCGCCGTCGGCAGGTCGCTCATGTGCGCTCAGTTAGTTCATCGGCGACCGAATCCGCGTGATCGATCGCGAACCGCACTAACACCATGCGATCGGAAATCGTTCGAGCGCGCGGAAGGTATAGGCGTCTCTCCACGCCAGCCCACCCGGTACCGGTTGGAAACGCTGCCTGGAAAGCGCCACGAAGACGCGTTGCAACTCCAGCCGCGCCAACGGAGCGCCCAGGCAGTAGTGCGCGCCATTGGAAAACGCGACGTGATGCCTGGCTGAGCGCGCCAGATCGAGTCTGTCCGGATCGTGGAAGGCCGCTGGATCGCGATTGGCCGAGGCGAGCATGAAAGTAATGGAACTCCCGCGCGGGATGCGCTGACCGGCCACCTCAAGGTCTTCGAGCGCGAAGCGCATGACGAACATCACCGGGCAGTCGTAGCGCAACAGCTCCTCCGAGGCGTTCTCGGCCAGCCCCGGATCGGATCGCAATCGCTCAAGCTGATCGGGATGACGCAGCAATGCCAGCGCTCCATTACCGATGCTGTTGGTGGTGGTCTCGAATCCGGCCAGATAGGACATCGCGATATGCGCCACCAGTTCGTCCGGCGTGATGCCTTGCGCGATCGCATCGTTGACGTCCAGGCGCGCGCCGCCTGGCGTGTGCGGTGGCGTTTTACGCAGGCGCTGCACGTGACCGTGCAGGTAACGCGTGAACTCCTCGGCGCTCCGCTCCGCTTTGCGCATGGCTTGCAGGGACATCCCGGAGTCCAACCCCGCAGCGAGGTCTCGCGCCCATTGCGTCACCTGGGCCGAGTCCGCATCCGGCACGCCATAGATCAACGAGATTATGCCTACCGGAAGCGGAAGCGCCAGATCGCGCATGAGATCCGGCTGCGACTTCGCACGCATATCGGCCATCAATGTCTCGACGCGCTCGTCGATGCAGTCAGCCAAGCCGCGGATGGATTCGTGCGAGAACGATGGCGAGAACACTTTGCGAAGGACTGTATGCCGCGGCGCATCGATGAACAGCAAGAATTTGTTGTAGAGCTGGGCCAACGCCGATGCGTCCTGGTTCCGGAACCAACTGCTGAGCGCGGATGGTCTAGCGCTTTCACTGCCGATGCCCTCGACATGGTCGATCGCCCGGGCATCGACCGAAAGCAACCGGTTGCGCAGGCCGGCAGACACGTCTGCGTGGCGCGTCACCCACCACTGCGACAGGGCGTCCTGGAAGATCGGCGTGTGTTCGCGCAACTGGTTCAGGAACGGATACGGATCTTCGCGGAAATCGGGGTGATGCGGATCGAAGTGGACACGCGCCCCATCCACCCGCAGGGCACGTCCGACCTTAGTCACCACAGCCGCAGGTCGCAGACGGTCGAAGTCGATAAGCATGTCCGCCGCCGTGTTCAGCGGCTCCTGCATGGCGGCACCCAACTCGGCAGAATGCGGCGGCATGACCATGCTGAAGTGATCGCCCGGGGTTTCCACGATGCGCAGGTCGGCGCACAGCCCGCCCCATCCCAAGGTCGATGAGTCGAATTGGGAACGCACACGTCGCTCGGGATGCATGGCCTCAGCCGGAAAACCTTCTGCCGAACGGAACAGAATCACCGGTCCGCCGTAGGGACGCGGGCGATAGCGCGTCATCGCGACGAAACCTTTGCGATAAGTCGCGATCACGTGAGCCGCGGTCGGGTAGGAAGCCAGCAACGACCACAGGAGTTGCAGCTGCTCATCTACGGGCAGCCCACTCAGGCGCTCGGCGCGAATCGGCTTGAGGGGACGCTCGGAGAAGCGGCAGTACACACCGATCACCTCGAACAACGCCATGACCTCATCATCCTGAAGAGCCTCGTCCTCCGATTCGCTGTTAGGTGAATCCAACAGCATCAACGGCGCCACCTGCTGACCTTGTTCGGCCAGCATCTGCGCCATTTCGTAGGCGACCACCCCACCGAAAGAATGACCCGCGATGGCATAGGGACCGTGCGGCTGGATCGCGCGCATCTCATCCACGTGGCGGCGCGCGATTTCCTCGATCGATCCCAGCGGGGGCTCCAGCCCATCGACACCCGGCATCTGAAAGGCGATGCAAGCCCGATTCGTATGCAAAGCCTTGCACAGGGACGACAAATAATAGGTCGTACCGTTGAGCCCAGGAATCAGAAACAGTGGCGCAGCGATCCGCCAGTCGCGTAACAAGGTCGCTCGTGCTTTGCGGTCCCAGGCCCGTGGGTGCAGTAACTCAGCCGAGTGGATCTTGCCGTCCACAGCTCCGGCACTGCCCTGGAGTTGCTCTATCTTCGTCACCAATTCGTCGAAGCTCGTCGATCCCAGCAAGGTGCTGATCGGGATCGCGACACCAAACTTCCGCTCAATGTAACCGAGGAGTTCCATGCTTCCGAGCGAATCGATTCCTACATCGGACAGAAGCGTGTCGGGCCGCAGCGCAACCTCTTTCGCCCGAGTTAAGCGGCCGACCTCTCCGGCGATGTCCTCGGCGATCTCCCGCCGACGCTCGATCGCACCCAGGCGCCGCTCCCCGTTCGCGACGTCGATGTCCGACTCGCCGACAGAACCTTTGATGTTGACACCCGGGTCAGCTCTTTCCATCGCGGCACCGTTGGGAGAACGGATACGGGTGAGTTGACCCGACGCTGCCGTCTTGTCAATCGACCCAGGCTGCAAAAGTCCGCAACCTCGCGGAACTGCGATGCAGCTCAAAGCCTGTTGCTGCCGACCGCACAATCCGACGGTGAGCATCCGTGATGTTCAGAGAGCGAACGCTCTGCATGATCGATAAAAATCCGGGCGCAGTCTCGATTGCGTCGACTTCGCCGTTGAGACGTCCTTTTTGGCTTCTTTGTAATCGGTTCTTATCAGCGACAATGGGCCCGAACAAGGTCGCGCCGCGCCGCGCCTTCGCCTTGAATAGACCATCAAGTACGCGCACTAAATTTTGACATTTCCTTCAAGGAATAATCACGCCCAAGAAAAATCACGACCTCTGCGCGCAGCATTGGCTACGCTTAGCGGTGGCCGCGAGTTACGTGATCCAGCACGTCGCGCTCATTACGCAGAGGAGATTGACGTATGGCATCCGTTAGATACATTGCGAACGAAATCGACAAGTCCGTTGCGTTCTATCGGGACCGCTTGGGTTTTGCAGTCGCGAAGCACAATCCAGGAAAATTCGCCGAGCTGGCCCGCGAGGACCTGCATCTTTTCCTCAATGCGCCCGGAGCCGGCAGCGCCGGTAAGGCAGGGGGCTCTCCTCAGCCGGGCGGATGGAACAGGTTCATGATCGTGACAGACGATCTCGACGGAATAATCGGCGAGCTGCGCAAGGCTGGAGAAAGCTTCCGCGGCGACATCGCGCAGGCGGGAGCGGGACGGCAAATCCTGCTTCAGGATCCGTCGGGAAATGTCGTCGAGTTGTTCGAATATGCGAAGCATTGATCGACGTATCTGTACGTCGTTACCGCGGGCCCGCTTCAGTCGCTCGCGACATCGCTCACCGGTATCCGCGCTGCCGGCCGCTCTACCCGCTGCGCGGCCCTGAGCGGGCCGCGCAGCCCCCGCGCTCAACGCAGCGGAATCGCCACCGGCCGCAGCGGCGCGGCGTCGCCGCCGCGGATCTTGAGCGGGCCGCCGATAAAAGCGAACTCGTAGACGCGGTCGCGCGAAAGCTCGTCCAGCGCGATCAGCTCGATGATCGGCACGCCGTGCTGAGCCAGCAGGTAGGTATGCAGCGGCACGTACTCGCCCTGCACTTCCGAGGGAAACGTCTCCAGGCTCAGGTTGTCGGCGCCGACCACCATCGCCCCCGCCTCCTCGACCAGATAGCGCGCCGCGTCGATGCCCAGCCCCGGCGGCTGCGCGATGTAGGCATCGGCCTTCTCGAACAGCTTCATCCGGCCGGTGCGGATCAGCACGATGTCGCCGCGCTGCAGTTGCGTCTTCTGTTTCTCCAGCGCCGCGAGCAGGTCCTGGCGGGTGATGCGGTATTGGTCGGGCAGCATGTCCACGCCCTTGGCCGCGGCGATGTCGAGCAGCACCCCGCGTGCGATCAGCGGCGGAAACTTCTCTATACCGGCCTTGTTCCAGCCTCGATCGCCCAGGTGCTGGTCGGCTTCGAAGCCGTTCCAGATCCGCCCGCCGATGCCGAAATGGTTGAGCGCGTCGATGTGAGTGCCGGTGTGGCTGTACATCGAGAACGCGGTGCCGGTGTAGCTGGTATGGGCGTTCATCGCCGCGCCGACCTGCATCGGGTCGTCGACCTGGGTGCCGCGCGGGGTGTGGGTCATCCAGAACTGGTAGTGCGGATCGCCGGCGGCCTGCCAGCTCGGCATGCCGACGAAGTACTCGGTCGCCAGGTCGTAGACCTTGCCGCCGCGCAGGCGGCCGAGCACGGCGGCGCGCGACTGCTCGGTGATCATGTTGAGCCGGCCGATCTGGTCATCGGCGCCCCAAGGGCTGCGGCCGACGTCGGCGGCGTTGCTGGCGACGGCGGTTCCGGCGGCGGTGGCCAAGGCCAGCGCGAGCGCGGCGCCGGCCAGAGAGTGGGCGAGTTTCATCGGATTCTCCATGCGTTCGCGCCGGGGCGGCGCGGATCATGCGGCGTGGCGCCGCGTTGGGATCAGCATGGGCGCGCCGGCGCCGGCGGAACAGCCGCAGCGGGTGCAGGGACTATTCGCTGGCGGTCAGCAATCGCCGTCAACCATCGCCGTCGAGCGCGGCCGGCAGATGCGCGGCGAGGAAATCGAGGAAGGCACGCACCTTGGCCGGCAGGTGCCGGCCGGTGGCGTAGACCGTGTGCACCTGGCGCGGCGCCTGGCGATGGCGCGGCAACACCTCGCGCAAGCGCCCGGCGGCGATCTGCGGCCGCGCCACGAACGCCGGCAGGCTGCCGATGCCGTGGCCGTCGAGCAACAGGTCGCGCAGCAGCAGGCTGTTGTTGGCGGCCGCGCGCGGCGCCGGCAGCGCGAAGTCGCGCTCGCCGTCCGTGTCCTGCAGGCGCCAGGCGCGCGGCGACTGCGACAGGCTGTAGCCGAGCAGCGCATGCCCGCACAGTTCCTGCGGCGTGCGAGGCTCGCCGCGGCGCTGAAGATAATCGGGCGCTGCGCAGAGCAGTTGCTCGACTCGCCCGAGCCGGCGCGCGATCAGGCTGGAGTCTTCCAGTTCCGCGCGCAACCGCACCGCCACGTCGAAACCTTCGCCGACCAGATCCACGACGCGGTCTTCCAGCACCAGGTCCAGGCGCAGATGCGCATGCTCGGCGAGAAACCGGCTCAGCAGCGGCGACAGCACGCACAAGCCGAACGACAGCGGCGCGTTGACCCGCAGCAGACCGTCCACGCGCTCGGAGCCTTCGCGCATGCGTTGCTCCAGCGCGTCGATTTCGTCGAGCAGGCGGCAGCATTCGGTGAAATACAGGCGGCCGCCGTCGGTGAGGCTCATGCGCCGGGTAGTACGCTGAAGCAGCACCGTGCCCAGGCGCGCCTCAAGCTGGCGCACCTGCTTGCTCAGGCCGGCGGCCGACAGCGCCAGATCGTCGGCGGCGCGGGCGAAACTGCCCAGCTCGACCACGCGGCGGAAGCTGCGCATCGGGGCGAGGGAATCCATGCAGTGGCTGCTCGGCGGTGAGGGGCGGCCATGATGCCGCTGCCGCGGCCCGGCGGCCAGCGCGGGCTCAGCCGGCCGCGCTTTCCGGTGTCGCGCCCACAAGCACGCCATGCTGAAGCGTGGTCAGCGTTGGCATCAGCGCAGACCTGTAGCGCCGGGAATGGGCTTGCCTGCACTTCCAGCCAGTCGGCGTAAGCATGCAGTTCCTCGACGTAGGGGAACCAAGCAACTCAGCACCTGGGCAGAACATGAAAAAGGCCGGCGCTTCGCGGCAGCCGGCCTTGTTCGTCATCGGCGCAACGCTCAGCCGCCGGACTGCTGCAACTGGATGCCGTGCTTCTTGGCGTAGGCGCCCTGGGCGTCGTTCAAGTCGCTCATTTGGGTTTCCAGATCCTTGCCCAGGCGCTCAAGCTCGGCCCCCAGGGGCGCGACCTGCTCGTCGCTGAAACCGTCCGGCAACGCAGCGATCTTCTGCATCCTCTCGTAGATGCTGTCGGCGGTCTTGAGGTAGCTCGCGGTCATGTCGCGCAGTGCGACCGCGTCCTCCGGCGGCGGAAAGGTCTGCACCTGGACCAGCACCTGCGCCAGTTCAGCACGCGCATGGCCCAGCGGGCCTGCGTACTGCTTCATGTTCTTGCGTTCCTGCAGCGACCGGGTGAACGCTTCGCCCTGCTCGCCGCCGAGCCAGCGATTGATGTATTCGGTCGCGCCGTTCCAGGCCGAGACGTTGTGCAGCAGGTATTCGTCGGGAGTCATGGTGCTGCGGCCGCCGCTGGAGCAGGCGGCGACGAACAGCGAAAGCAAGCCGATCAGTACGAGATGACGAAACTTATTCAAAACGATGTCCTTTCAATGAGGTGAATGCTTCCGATGCCGGGCCGCGGCCTTGCGTGGCCCGTCGGTAGCCAAGCCCGTGCCAAGGCCGCCGCCCTCGTGATCGCGCGCAGCCTCAGGTCGCACGAGCGACCGGCGGCGTAGATACGGGTGAGAGACGTCGCGAACCGCTGAAGCGGGGCCGCGGCAACGAACACAGACGGCGATCGATGCGACCGCGCGGGCATGGTAACCCCGCGTCGGCTCGGCGATCAAACCAGAGACGTCCGTCGGGCGACATAGCTTTGCGAACCTTGGCCCGATAGGCCAATCAGCCAAGGCCGCTTCGCGTCCCGGCTTGATTCGGGCGCCGGGCCGCCATGATGGAGGTGACGTCGCTCAATTTCGCAAGCCTCGCGGCGGGCAATTAATGCTTATCGTCAAAGGTATCCACGCATTCGATTTTGAACGGCTTGATAGACCAGGCAACCCACCATTCACCTTGGCCGTAACCATGAGTTCGTGCGTGGCCTGACAACTCATTCAGGCCTGAGCCGCATCGCGACTGATCAAGTCGAGGCTTATATCAATCTGGAAATTTCGCGACTTCTGACATCGGAGCGCGATGGAAGGAAATCTCGTTTCTTAGCGGACAGATTGCTCGCGCTTTCGTCTCACTCTCGCCGTGCGGCGTCACCGCCGCGCCTTAGCGGGCGCAACGGCGACTCTGACCCGGGCGAACGGCTCAGCCCAAGGCATTATTCAATGATTCGCAGCCAATGAAACCGACGCAAGCACAATGCGTGCGCCGTACATGACGCATGCTGTCTGCCCTCGCAGCCTCGGCCCATCGAGCGCACCTGGCGCCGCGCCTGATCTGCCAGAATATATCCAGGACAGGCAATGAGATTCCATAATCCCATGAGCAGCAGACGATACGGTTGGACGCTGGCGAGCACTCTGACGCTAATCGGCATGATTGGCATGTCCTGGGGAAACATCGCGAGGGCGCAATGCCCCGCGGGCATTCCCAACAACCCCGGCTGTATCCCGCCCAATGCCTGGCCGCAGAACCAGCCGAGGCCGGCAGCACCCGCCATCCCTTCACCGCCGCCACCGCCTCGCGACTTTGTGCTCAAGGCTTACGGCGCCTTCGCCTATGCTCCCCAGACCGGCGCGATTGGCCACAGCAACGATCCGCGTTGGCAGCTTCCGTCGCAGGAAAACGGGATCACGGCGGTCGAGCATATAAGTAAACGTAGTGCCGAACGCGCTGCGCTCGATCGATGCGTGGAAAAGGGTGGCGGCAAGAGCTGCAAGATCATCGCCAATTACCGCAATGAGTGTGCGGCGTTCATGGTCGGAACCGGCATGCCTGGCGCCCCCTCGACAAACGCCGCTACTGGCGCTGGCGGCCTTGCCGGTGGACGCATCTATGTCGGTCGTGGCGCAAGCAAGATCGACGCCCAGCGCGCGAGCCAAGCGCTATGCTCGGCTGAATCGGCGCAATGCGCGCCTGGCTGGGCAGACTGCGTCAAGGATTTCAGCACGAAGGATTAGTGTTGCCGATCGTCTCGGTTTACTAACGAGTCGCTCAGGGATTGCAATGAAGGCCTGCGCGGGGAGAAGGCGCCATCTTCGGAGCTTTCCGTCATTCGATGCGCCCGATCGCTTTAACGATCAAGACTCGCGCCCGGCCAAGTCTCGCAACTGTTTCTGCATCAACCCGCGCACTTCCGGCATCGGGATTCGCGCCAGCTCTGCCAGCGGCCGCCCGCGGCCGATCTCGCGGGCGATTGCCAAGCCGACGAGATAGCCTCCACGCGCCGGTTCCGGCCCTTTGTAGCCGGCACCGAAAAAGCGATTGGAATCCTCCGGTGCGGTGGAGTCCATGACTGCCAGCAGTTTGGCGGCGAGTTCGCGCACCGTAGCCTCATCGGCGGAGGCTAGCTTCTGGTCGTCGAGCAGGACATGCAAAAGCGATGCGTCTGGATTCAGGCGTTCGCTGACGTAGGTGGCCAAACCCTCCAACCACAGCGAACCGTAGACCGGCGGCGCCTCGTCCATCAGCAATTGCGGCAGGTGCTGTCCGTGATACAGATGGAATGATTCGTGATCGAGGAACACCGACAAATTGGCGTCGGCGCCGTGATAGCGGACGATTCCGTCAATGCCGACGAACAGCGGCAACTTGCCCTGCCAGGGCTGTAAATGGCCATCGAACATAAACAGCGAGGGCATCAGGTAAATCGGCGCTCGCTCGCGACGGAAATCCGGAAACTCCCGCTGGAAATGCTGCGCGTGACGCTTGTAGTGATCGTCGAACCCGTGGCTCAGGCGCCGGGCATCGACAGCGATGGCATCGAACTTCGGCAGCCAAGTGGCCAGCCGTTCGTAGGTCGGCTTGAGCCCGGCGCCGGCATACAGCTCGGCATTGGGCAGGAAGAACGCGGCGCGGATCGCCTCCACTCGATCGCCGGCGTCGCGCCCGGCGTCGTATGCGCGCCAGAACGCTGGCATCAGATCGGTTGGCGGCTGCGCCTGGGCGGCGGGAAGCTGTCCAACAGCGGCAAGCAAGACTGAGAAGGTCGTTAAACGCAGCAAGTCGCGACGCTGCATCGCGGGTTTTCCGGAGTAAGTTCGAACATAGGATGCGACATCCGATCACGACGTTCAAACGCCTCAATCATTTCGGATCCAACACGACCGACATCGCTTCTCGTTGCCGATAGGTATAGCAACCGCACCACGCCTCGGGAGCCGGTTGGAAAGACGGCGTCGCCAACGCCGTCGATGGTTGTCTCGCGGGCTGGGCCACTCGCCGTCAGCCCAGCCCGCGAACGCACTCTATTTGAGGTGAGCGACGATTCCGGCGATGATCGCGTCGAGAAGCGGCTGCGGCAGGTCGTGCCCCATACCCTCGACACCCTTCTCGGGGTCCCCCAGCCATTCGGCCCCGGGGATCGCGTCACGCGTGGCCTTGCCGCCG
Source organism: Lysobacter gummosus (assembly GCF_001442805.1). NCBI lineage: Bacteria > Pseudomonadati > Pseudomonadota > Gammaproteobacteria > Lysobacterales > Lysobacteraceae > Lysobacter > Lysobacter gummosus. Next base: position 5,934,654 of record NZ_CP011131.1, read on the forward strand.
GAGATGTGGATGAGCGCGTCCTCGTTGCCGTGGATGACCAGCGTCGGCAAGGTCAGGCCATTGAGCTCCTTCGTACGATCGCCTGCGAGCAGGATCGCGCCGACTTGACGTGCGCCGCCGCCGGGGTGGGCCGGGCCACCGTTCGAGTCGAGCGAGCGCTTGTAAGCCGCCTCGGCAAGCGCTCGACGACGCGGCGCCTCTTCTGCGGCATAAGTATCCGAGCCGATAAGCGCGTACAGCGCCGCGACATGATCGATCGCGCCTTCCGGGTCGGACGGCGGCTCCTTGATCAACTCCGCAATGACGCCGGGCTGCGCATATCCGACCCAGATATTGCCGGTGGTGCTCATGATCGAGCACAGGCTGCGCGCGCGCGCGGGGTAGTTGATCGCCAGTCTCTGCGCGATCATGCCGCCCATCGAAGCCCCGACGATATGGGCGTTGTCGATCCCAAGGTGATTCAGCAACTGGATCGCGTCATAGGCCATGTCCACAAGGCGATACCCGTCGGCGGGCGGCGCCCCGGTCCGCCATCGGGTCAAGCCGCTGTCGCGGTTGTCGAAGCGGATGACCCAATGCTGCTCTTTCAGCTTGTCGACGAGTGGCTGCGGCCAATGGATCAACTGGGAGTTCAGGCCCATGATCAACAGCACGGGCGGGTGCGTTGGGTCGCCGTCGACCCGATAGCACAGTTTCACGTCTTCGATCTCAACGAATAAGTCTTCGGACTTCACCGTCATCAGTTTTCTCCGCTACTGGCATCGTGGATAGGTATTTATGGATCTGGGGATAGAACGGCCCAACGTTTCTCGACTACAACCCATTGAGCGACTCGCCGCGGCCTGCATATCGATCAGCCGCGTTCGAGCCGCCCTGAAACTGGCAGCAACGCGGTAACAAGAAAAAATGAGCCGGCTGTCTAAGCCCTGGCCGACGCAGCTTGCGAACAAGTTCTGCTGCAAGTTCTGCTGGATATACCGCCCATTCCGATCCGGTTCCGAGACCGGGTAGACGGACTCCGATTGGATCACCGAATTTAACGAACAAGCACGAAAACTCACCGCGCTTAAGCGCGCCGCTGAATTTTCCTTGTGCTTACCAATTGTGCCGGGCGCATCGTCGCGATGCGAAGCGCAGCACAGTGCTCGTTGATGAAGCCGTATTCAACTCGGGCTCTCTCGCGGCGGTCGCCTATATACGGCGACGCAATTGCCTGAGCAGGCTTCGAACAGTTTATGCAAGCCGAAGCCGCTTCGCGGCTCGACCCTGGCGGAAGCGTTCTGCCTCAGCGCTGTTTGATGAGCGTTCGTCGGCCTATTGGACTGTTCTTGCGAGCGGTCGGCTTGGCCAGGCCGGGGATCAGGAAATCAGCGACGCTGCGGCCATGCTTCGTTTTCTGGGCCAGCCACCGCGGCATCCGCCCACGGCCCGACCAGGTGTTGCGCTTGTTGTCCGGGTCGCGGTACTTGGCGGCAACCTTGCTCGCCTTTCGCCGCGGAGCCCGCTTCTTGCCGGCGATCTCGGCTACCGGCCGATCCCCATAGAGTTCGTCGATCGTATAACCGTGCTGAGCGGCGAGTGCGATCACTGTCCGACGCACCGAGGCAATGGGGCGACGGCTGGATATCAGCTGTTTCCGCCGCTCCGCGGCATTCAGAAGGGAATTGAGTTCCGACAGGCTGAGCTTTTCGACATCGATTTTCATGCCGCACAGGGTCCTGCCATGCCTATCAGCCTGTCAAGCACCAACGCCAGGGCCTGGGCGAATGCGCCTGGCCTGGGATCTCGATTCGTCGAGCCGCGAAAGAGCCCCACTCGCGCGGCCAAATCGTCGGGGGGGGATATGTCTTTGCCACCACAGATGCAGGAGCAGCCCAATGGTTCGGTATGGAATCAAACAAGAATCAGCTCCCTTCCTTTGGCGGTGCATCCCGTGAAGATACCCTCCCCTTCATGCTCCCGCCGACTCAGCTGGGCCTACAATCGCGCCATGGAATATCAATTGATCATCAAGTTCTGGCGCAAGTCGCTGGCGGACGAAGCTTTCCTCGCCACGATCGAAGCCGAGTTGAAGCAGGCCTTGGGCGCCACCGTCGAATTGGAGGGGCTCGACGTCAGCGCAAAGGAGATCAATCTTTTCATGCTCACGTCCGATCCCCGCCATTCTTTCCGGCGCGCTAAAGACGTTCTGGAAAGACTGGGCACGCTGAATGCGGTTTCGGCCGCATTCCGTCTTTCGGGCGGCGCGCAATTGACTTCGATCTGGCCGCTTCGCTCCACTCGCAAGTTCAAGCTTCCCTAGCTGGAAAGCCGTGAATTGCGGCCTGCGTAAGCCCTTTGTCCTGGGGCGAGCGAAGCGGGACCCGTCCTTCGGCCCGAATCATCGCGATCAGCTTGATCGAGACGGCGGACGCGTATCACCTGCATCACGCAGCAGTGCATCCGAAGCCTGGATCCCGGACAACATGGCGGACGGCACTCCATAGCCCGGAAACGTGGTTTGACCCGCCAGATACAGGCCTTGAATGCGCGTGGAATGGGGAAAGAATTGTCCCGGAGCCGCGCCAGGCGCGATGCCGTACAGCGCGCCTTCGTAGAGGTTACGATCTGTCGCGAAGGTGTTCGGGTCCAGCACGCGCAAGGTATCGATCGACAACGCCGGGAGCTTCTGCCTGAGTCCTTCAATGAAGTTTTCCACGGTTTGCTTCGTCAGCTCACGGCTCCAGTCCGACGCCGATGCGATGCCGCTTACGGGCGCGAAGAACTCGATGACCGCTTTGTTCTGGGGAGCCAGTTCCGGAAGCGTTGTGGTTGGGTTGGTGAATGAGAGCCACCGGGGCACTTCCGGGGTCGCCGTGTGCATCCGCCCCTGATCGCGCATCTTCGGAACATGGTTGACGATGAAAGCGTCGTCGGCGATGGCGTCGCAGCCGATCTGTATCGCAATGGCCCGATGCGACAGCGGCGAACGCCGGGCCCTTTTCAACAGCGCGGCAGGAACCGCGTCTTCCGGCAACAACCGTGTCGCCAACTCGAACCCGGAGCAGGTGGCGACGACATGGCGCGACTCAATCAGTTCTCCGGTCGATAATTCAACACCGCGCAGTTTTCCGCCGGCTACCCACAGTTTGCTCGCCCGCTGTCCATAGCGAATCGCCACCGAATGCGTTTGGGCAGCCCGAAGCAGCGCTGCGGGAATCATGCCCATGCCGCCGCGCGGCAGATGGAAGCCCTCCTCCAGCAGCGCCATGAACCCGATGATCTGCGTGGCGGGCAAGCGCGCAGGCGCCGTACCCGTGTAGAGCAGCGTCGAGGCGACGGCCGCTTGTACGTCCGGATCGGCGAAATACCTGGATATCAGCCGTTCGACGCTGCCGTGCATGCGCGGCAGGTATTTCCACAGGCGGGCGATGACGTGCGGCAACGAGGGCTCGGCGGGCAGAACATCACGGACCAGGGTCCGGTAGATCGGTCCCCAATGCTTCTGCAACCTGTCGAGTCCCTGCCGCAGGCTGACAGTCCTTTCCCTTGCGTTGGCGCCTTCCACATACGACCTGTCTGCGCTTGAAAGATGGATCGCAGTGCCGTTGTCCAGAACGGTCCGCTGGGGATTTGCGATGGGAACCAGGGACAGCTCGCTATCGAAATCGATACCCAACCGGGCGAACGTCGCTTTCAACACGGAAGGCACGGCGACGTATAACGCGCCGTTGTTGAACGTAAATCCGTCCACCGTGCTGGTGGAGCAGCATCCGCCGGCGGCCTCGGACGCCTCCAGCACAGTGACCTTCCGTCCCGATCGCGCAAGGTGGACGGCCGCACTGAGGCCGGCCAAGCCGGCTCCGATGATCACCACAGGTTCGTCGCTGCTGGCCATTGTGCTTATCCGGTTTGAGTCGCGAGGCACCGCGCGCTTGACTATTTATGAACAACATGCAAATTTGAACATTGTTCAATCATAGAGCGCAAGCGCTCCGACCATGACCCGCCTGGAACGCAAGCGACAACACACGCGCGATCGCATAGCCCAGACAGCGTTCGAGCTGTTTGAAACTCACGGCTACGACGCCGTGACGATGGACCAAATCGCGATCGCCGCCGATGTTGCCCGCGGCACCCTCTACAACCACTTCGCCGTAAAGGAAGCGGTGCTGGCGTACCAGATGCATGCGCAACTCAAGAGCGATCTCGCGCCGCTCATGGAAGAAGTGATGCGCTGTACCGGCTTCAACGGCCGGATGCTCACGCTGCTGGAAGCGTCGGCGGGTTGGTGGGATCAGAATCGTCGCTATCTCGCGCCCTACATCCGTTACCGGTTCGAGAGTGTCGGGCAGGTGCAGCCTGCCGGAGAGCCGACCTCCGACTTGGCGCTGGTCTACGAAATGCTTCTCGAACGCGGGCAGCTCGACGGCGAAATTCGCCGCGACTTATCGCCGCCTCAACTCGCGCACTATCTGCATTTTCTGTATCTGTCCGCGCTGATGCGCTGGCTGGCCGACGCCGACCTGTCGCTGGCCGAGCAGTTCGCGGACGTTCTGATGTTCTTCAATGAAGGCGCGAGGGCTGGCTCAACGCGCCGGAAGTCGCGCGATCAGTAGCGTGGGCCAGTTCACCCACGACCAAAGGACGGATACAGAACGGGACGCCTGACCGGCGTCTCGTTCTTGCCTCGGTCCAGCATGCGAGCGTTTACTTCGCGCGCTCGATCTCAAAACCGCTCACATCGACGCCGAGGTTGAAGCCGCGTCCGGTGCCGCTGACCGCCAACGACACCTCGCCCTTGCTCATGACCAACCCTTCCGCGCTTTTAACCACACCCGCGTTCGCGCCGGCCGTGGCATAGGTTCCGTAAATCTCGTCGAGATTTTTCAGCTTGGTGAACTCACCCTTGCCGTTGTCGATGCTGTACTTTCCTGCGGTAAGCCCGGCGCCGCGGATGCGAATCCGGACGGCCGCGGTCTGACCGTTATCGCAAGTTACCTGCCCCGCGCCGTTGATGTGCTTGTATATGGCTGCCCAGCCCGAGGTGTTGAATGTCATGTGACATTTGGTCTCGGCTTGCGCGGCACGCACGGGGTTGAGCGCGGTCACTCCAGCCATGGCCGCGGCGAAAACCGCCAAGCCAACGATGCGCGTAATCATGTCGCTCCTCCTTGGGGAAGTTGCGAAGGCCCTTGATTTCGACCTTCGCCATAGCTTTCGGGATTGCTTGTTCAAACTGGGGTAGTCCGTGTTAGCGCGGCGCGAAGTCATGGCTGCCGTCGTATTCGCAATACTTTGACATCCGCTCGCGAGTCTGGAGGCCGTGCTTAGAACACGATCTTGATCGAGGACGCGCTGCGCTCCGCCTCGCCGTGGTACACCGCTTCGATGTTGTTTCCATCCGGGTCCAGTGCGAATGCCGCGTAGTAGCCGGGGTGGTAAGGCCGCTCGCCGGGCGCGCCATGATCGCGTCCGCCATGCGCCAGGGCGGCGCGATGGAAAGCTTCGACCATGGCACGATCGCGCGCCTGGAAGGCCAGATGATGGCGTCCGGTCAACTCGCCCTGCGCGGCCTGGCTGTCGGCGGTAGACACGAACAGCTCATCGGCCCAGAAATAGTCATCGCCGGTGCCGGCGACCGGCACCTGCAGCGCTTCGAATACAGCGGAGTAGAAGCGCCGACTCGCTTCCAGGTCGCGAACCACCAGTTGAATATGATCAATCAGACGGCCACGGTGCAGCTCCTGCTTTTTCATGCTGAACTCCCGGAGGGCTTTATCCTGTTGCGTCATGGCAACGGTTCGCTGTCACCGCCATCTTGGCGATCGACTTGCTAAGCGCCCGTGCAGTCCAGCGTGAAATAGGGGTTACGGCCAAGCCTGCGGCCATGATCGATTCATCGGCGCTTCCTTCCCGAAAGCGCCCCAGATTGAACAAGCTCCCAGCGTCCCAGCGGCGCCTGACTGCGCGCAGCCGCTCCCATGCCCAAGCCGGCTTGAGCCGGCCCAGACAGGCCTGAATCCCAATCGTGGCGTCTGAGCAAGCTGCGCCGTAATGCGCGTCATCGCCCTCTGGATTGCCCAGGGACGCAGGCGTCTCCGCCCAGCTCAATCGGGCGCGCGCATCTGCGCGATATCCGCAGCGGCGACCTCATCGGTAGACGGCAACGGGATGATAGTGACCTCGCCGGAGATGAATCGTTTCCCTTTGAAGTCCTTGCCATGGTAGCGCGTGCTGATGGCATGAAACTCCGCATTGCCCGACGCCAGATGCTCCAGTTCCGTCAGGTAGTCGCGTACATCGCTGTCGTTTCCCAGCGGCCCCGCCAGCACCCGGTCGCGAGCCGCGATCAGCCGGCGCTCATTGTCGGATACCAGCACCGCCAGCTTGTCCAGCGCGCCCTGAAGCGTAAGGCCTTCCAAGTGCATCAACAGCCAAACGGAATTGACCGAGTCGGCGATGTATATTTCCTTCCGGAACGAATACGGATCGTTCACCAGGGTAATCGAGTCGATGGCCGCGGTTCTGACCGCGACCAGAGACTCATCGGCCGCCAGCGCGTCCGTCATGTCTACATCGATCGCGTACTCGGTCATCATGGCGGCCCACTCGCCATAGTTGTCGACGCGCCGCAGCTCCAGGTAGCGCTCGAAGCTCAAGCTGTCCATCTGCAGCGCCAGCGAATCGGTCTGCCGAAGGATCATGGTATGCAGCGATTCCTCGAGGCGTTTCCACACGCGCGGCTTGGAGGCCAACTGCGCCTTGATCGGGATCAAGCCTTCATAGAGCAGTTGGGCGATAGGCGCCGATGCGGGAGGCCGAATGCCCGCTATCGCATCGAAGTAGTGGCCGCGCAGCTCCGATTGCCGCTGCGCATCGCCGAGAACGTCCGGATTGGTGGTGGTGTCGTCTATGAGCGTGGTGATGCTCATCATCCGTTCTAAATAATAGATCCGGTCTTTCTTCGTATGCGGGTAAGCCAGGCCGCCATAGGAAGGCATGCTCATGGACAGGTAGTGATCGACCGCCTTCTGGCTTCCGTAATGCGCCAGGATGTAGCGGCTGTCGCTGAGGGCGACCTGGCGCTCGGCTTCGTCGTGATCCGGGTGCCAGAGCGGCTTCAGGGTCAGATGAAAGTCGGGATGATGTATTTTCTCCCCGGGCTTCGGCAGACCGGTCAGGTTGCGGACGAAGTTGGGCGCCTTGATCATCCCCGATCCTCTCGTTATGAAATGTTCTGCGTCTGAGTCCGCTACCCGTGACGCTTATCAACGCGGCTTCAGGATGGCGCTGTAGATCGAAATCTGTTTCTTCACTATCGCCACCGCCAGGCTTTCGGTCATCACATGCAGCTCTTCCAGCGGCCCGCGGGCGCCGAGAGGAAAGTGTTTCTCTATGTTCGCCCGTATATCCAGAAGCCAACGTATCGCGTCGGCATTGCTGGGCAGTACGCGCATATCCTGGATGCCGAATCCGCTGCGCTCCACGACCTCGGAAAAATGCTTCGGAGTCTTCCGATACTTACAGGCCAGCCGGTCGACGATGTCGGGCGTGTCGGACCTGTATTTTTCAAGGTCGATGTTGTAGAGGTTGTCCGATACAACGACGGTGCTTTCCGAATGCACTCGCCGCCGCAATTTCTCCATGACGGTTTCGTACAGATCGTCGGGAAAATGCGAGATGACCCCGCGCATGACGACCAGATCGTACGGCGTGTCGGCGTCCGGCAGCAGATCGATATCCTTCGCGTTGCACTGATACAAATTAATGCGGCCCGAAAGACCTAGTTCGGCATGAACCTTGGCGCCATGTTCCAACTGGGGACGACTGACATTGATGCCGTCCAGGCATTGGCACTCGGTAAAGCGATCAGCCAGATGCTTCAGAATCGAACCCCAGCCGCAGCCGATGTCGAGAATGCGCTTGACGGGCGCGCGGCCTGTGTCGAAGCCGGCCAGTTTCAGCTGCCGATCGAAATATCGGACACCCGACTCGTCGAGAGAAGCCGGTTGCGGCAAGACCGGGTCGTCGTAAACGCCGAACTGGAACAGAAGGCTGTTTCCAATGACCTTGCGCCAATCTTGCGGATCGTCCTGGTAGGTGTATTCGACCTTGGCCTGGTACTCGTTGACACAGGCGCCCTGGATCGCCGTGATCGCCATCTGCTGGAGACTGTCCGCTGTACGACTACGCTTGAGATCTTCCATGTGCACACTCCACGGTGCGTCGATGCGATTGCCTTTTCGGCGACGGTCCTGACCTGATCGTCTTCAAGCTCGCGGTCCGACCGAGCCAGCCACCTCGCGCCATGCTTCAGCCGTTTCGCGCGAGGCGAAGCAGTTCCGCTTCGCCGGTTGTCAACAGGATCTTCTTCAGCCACACGGTGAACAGATCGGGCTGCGCGGTGAGCGAGTGGATCAGGGAAGGAATATCGATCCAGCGCCAGTCCGCTACCTCGTTGGGGTTGGGCGAAGGCGGGCGATCGAATCTGCCCAACAGAACGTGGTCGAGTTCATGTTCGACCATGTCCTCCGACACTCGCTCGCAATACAGAAAGCTGAAGGCCCTGCTTAGCGGGCAGTCGAACCCCATTTCCTCAAACAAGCGCCGGTGCGCCGCGGTTTCCAGATCCTCGCCGGCGCGCGGATGGCCGCAGCAGGTGTTGCTCCACAGTCCGGGAGAATGGTATTTGCCGTGGGCGCGCTGCTGCAGCAGCATTTCGCCATCGGGATTGAAGACGAAAATCGAGAAGGCGCGATGCAGCCAGCCGTTGCGATGAACCTGGATCTTCCCGGCGGTACCGACCTGCTGGTCGTCGCCGTCCACGAGAACCAAGGTGTCCTCCGGTTGAAATTCCATTAGTCGATGCTCCCAACAGCGGTGCCTAACAGGCGCTGGACTACGGCGTCGCGACGATAGCCAGAACTCGGCAGGACCGACGCGATCTCAGTCACCGTTCTTCACTCACCGGAAATAACCCAAACTAACCTGCCGGGCTTGGTTCGCTGTTTCCGGCGCAATGCAAACACCCATTGAAGGCCGAGCTTTCGAAAGGCCGCAGGGACACCGCAGAGAGTTCGCCGCCGGGAATTTGCGCACCCGCGGACTCCTGGGGTTCTTGCTAATCCCTTCGCGCCGGGGAACCGTTGGCGACGACACGCAACATCTATCGATGCTCCCGAACTGAACGGCAATCGCGACCCGGATCGCTTCGACGTCCATCCCGCCCAGGAATGTCTGCTCACCATGACGCCGTGTCCGTCGAGAACATCGACGCGTTCGCATTTCCGCGCGGCCGCGATGGAAAGGTGACAAAAGTGCGGGTTTCGCCTATTCGGCCTGAGTATCGTCGATGCCGTGCAGCTGTGCTTACGCATAAGTGCCGATATGGATCCGTGGTGACCGCCCCATCGTGTCGTGCCCAAACGAATGTTTCTGAACCTCTCGATGCGATGGACGCGCAGGGAGCAGCGCATCGACAGAACGTGACCGCTCCCGCTCAACCATCAGAGGGAGTCACTATGCGCCGGGACATGGAGTTGATTCGCAAAGTGCTGTTGGCCGTGGAGGCGTGCATCTCGCATCGCCTCATCGACGGATACTCGCAAGACGAGTTGCGTTACCACCAACTTCTGCTCATCAACGAAGGCCTGGTGGATGGTTGCTTCGTAGACGACTCGAACCATGCCGCCGAAGTTCCCACGGCGGTCATGTTGACGCGCCTGACCTGGGCCGGGCACGACTTCATCGAGGCGATCGGCGACGAAACCCGCTGGGGGAAAGTCAAAGCGTTCCTGGCCGATTCGGAAAAGCAGATCACCATTGAAACGGTGAAGACGGCGGTGACCCTCTTGTTCGGGTATGCCAAGCCATCCCGCGACACCGAGCCCCATGCCGCGGAGGTTCAGAATTTGCATCGCGCCGACTTTATCTATGCGCCGAATACTCTTTGCCGTTCTTGCCGGCGTATCGGCAGGTGACCATGCGTTCGCATCGGGCATCTTGCGAGATAGCGCGCTGGCGCATGCCGGGTTAAGCACGTCTACTGGACGCAGTGAGCGCCGCGCGCGCGAGCACATTGGGATGCGGCGGGCTCGGCCTGGAATGCAGCGATTCGGCGGCCGCCGTGGAACTGATCGCGGCCCCCGCTTAGGATGCGCAGTCCGCTACCTGAGCCGAGCCCGCCATGACCGACTTGCGTGTGTATCAGATCGACGCCTTCACCCGGCAGCGCTACCAGGGCAACCCGGCCGGGGTGGTCGCCAATGCCGAGGGGCTCAGCGACGAACACATGCAGCTGATCGCGCGTGAGCTCAACAATTCCGAGACCGCCTTCATCCTGCCCGCCGAAGCGCCCGACCACGACGTGCGCGTGCGCTTCTTCACTCCGACCACCGAAGTGCCGGTCTGCGGCCATGCCACCGTCTCCGCCCATTTCGTCCTCGCCCTCGAACGCGGATTGCCGGCGCAGCCTTGTCGCCAGCTGACCGGCGCCGGCATCCAGGTCATCGAGACGCTGCGCAGCGGCGACAGCTTCCGTATCGCCATCGAACAGAACCGGCCGAGCTTCGAGCCGGCACTGTCGCCCGTGCTCGCGGCGGAAGTCGCGGCGGCCCTCGGCGTCGGCGCGGACGCCCTGGACCCGCGCTGTCCGCCGCAGTTCGTCTCGACCGGCCACGGCAAGTTGCTGATCGGCCTGCGCGAGCGCCGGCGATTGCAGGCGCTGGTGCCCGATGCCGCGCGCCTGATCGCGCTCGGCCCCGAGGTCGGCGCGAAGGGCTTCTTCGTCTTCAGCCTGGACCGCGAAGACGGCGACGATGCACTGACCCATGGCCGCATGTTCGCGCCGGCAATCGGCATCGCCGAAGACCCGGTCACCGGCAACGCCAACGGGCCGCTCGGCGCCTACCTTGTCAAGCACGGCCTGCTGGAGGCCCGCGACGGCGTCGCACGGTTCCGCGCACGCCAGCGAGCCGGCAACGGCCGCGCCGGCCACATGGACGTGACTGTCCGGGTCGAAGCCGGCGAACCCAGCGGCGTGCGCATCGAGGGCGACGCGGTGACCTGTTTCCAGGCAACGTTGCCGCGCGCGTTCTGACGGCTGTGGGTCGAGTCTTGACATACTGCCGATAGTCGCTACTTCCTTTGCCGGGATGCGATCCACAGCGATCGGCGAGAGTTCTCGAACGTCTACCTGGGAGTGCGAACCATGCAGGGAAAGCTACTGGCGGGCCTGATGATCGCGGCGATAGCCGGGTCGGCGGCAGCGCAGCCGACGTCAGATACGGCCAAATCCTCGCCGACGCCTGCGAGCGTCGCGGACGCTCCTTCGGCCATCGTCGATATGGATGCGATCACGGTGACCGGCGTACAGCCGGGCCCGGGGCTGTGGAAGTTCCACAAGGGCGATCGGGTTCTGTGGATCCTCGGCACGCTGTCGCCGCTGCCCAAGAACATCACCTGGGTGTCCGACGATGTGAATGCAGCAATAGCGGCGTCGGGCGTTGCCTTGCAGGGCCCCGGCCTGGCCGTCACCGCCGACATCGGGTTGTTCGGCCGGCTGTCGCTGCTGCCTTCGCTGTTCAAACTGCGGAAAAATCCTAACGGGACCAAGCTTCAGGAAGCACTGCCACCGGATTTGTATGCGCGCTGGCAGGCGCTGAAAGTGAAGTACATCGGCAAGGATCGGACCAGCGAGAACTGGCGCCCTGTGTTCGCGGCAAACGAGCTCTATCAGGCCGCATTGGAGAAAAACGGCTTGGCCGAGTCCGGCGTTATCGGGCCTGTGCTGGACAAAGCCGTCAAAGCTGCGGGCATCGAGAAGCAATCCACGACCTTTACGATCAAGATCGATGATCCGAAGCAAACCTTGAAAGACTTCAACGCATCCACGCTCGACGACGTGCAGTGCTTCTGCAAGACCCTCGACAGGCTCGAGACCGATCTGGCGGTCATGAAGACTCGCGCCAATGCTTGGGCGGGCGGCGATATCGATACTCTGCGCACATTGCCTTACGACGACCAAGGCCTGGCTTGCCTGAGCGCGCTGACCGACTCGGGCTTCACGCAAAAGCTGGGCATCGAGAATATCCAGGCGGAAATGGCTCGCCAGTGGTATCGGACCGTAGACGACGCGCTGCAGGAGCATAAGGTCGTATTCGCGGCGGTACCGATTTCGCAGTTGCTCAAATCGGACGGCGTCGTGGCCAAGTTGCAAGCCAAAGGCTATGAGGTCGAATCGCCGTAGCTCGCGGTGGATTTATCGCTGATTGTTCAGGCCCGCTTGTGGGCCGCGATACTCGCAAGCCGAAGTCACTTCGCAGCGCCATTTATTCAAGGATGAGACATCGCATGCTCAAGAAGCTCAAATTCCCTTTGATCTACATCCTGGAATTGGCGCTGTGGTTCCCGCTGTTCGCAGGCTTCGTTACGGTCGTGGCTTTTATTGGGGCCGAGCCAATCGCAAGCCTCGATCTCGATGGCAGGTCGCTGCCGCCGACGTGGGAGGCTGCAGTCGCGAACCACGGCAAATTTCTTGAGGGGTATCTCATCGCCAACCACCCGGTGGCGTTTGGTCTTGGTGTGTTACTCCTGGTCGGCTCGGCCGCTGCGCTCTATCAGGTACACAAGGCGATGCTGTTCCAGCGCCAATCGGACGGCGCATCTCGCGCGATGGCCCACAACATCGCGCATGTCTGTGTAGGAGCTGCCGTGCTGGCCTTGGGTTACATTGCAGTCATGAATCTTTTTGTGGGAGTTTCGCCGGTCTGAGCCCGTTCGAGCCGAAGCCGCCTGCCGGCTTTTCTCCCTGCTAATCAGTCGCGCGCCCCGCCGCTGCGATAGAAGCGGCTCGCTCTGCCGGCCGCCAGGCGGGCGATCGCCGCTGCGCCAACGCCGGGCCGGCGCAATACAAGCTGATGATGATCGTCATGGCAAAATGATGCGCGCGTCGGCTAGCATTGCCGCTGGCCGATCATCGGGTTGCGCCGTAGCGGCGAGGTTCGAAAAACCGCATCGTCGCCGTTGTGTTTAATGGCCAGCTTCGAGGTCACGTCCGCATGCTCGCGTCCATCATCGTCGCCAACCCCAGTCCCACGAGCCTGAGCCACGCGATGGCGCAGGCCGCGCAGGACGCAATGACCGGGCATGGGTATCGGGTCGCGTTCCACGACCTCTACGCCGAGGGTTTCAACCCGGTGCAGCCCACGGGCGAAAGCGGCAATGTCGCTTCGACCGATCCTTTGGTCGAACAGCATTGCGCGCAGCTTGCGCAAGCCGATCTGATCGCGATCTTCCATCCGAACTGGTGGGGCCAGCCGCCGGCGATTCTCAAGGGCTGGATCGATCGGGTGTTCCGCCTGGATACGGCCTATGGCTATCCGCCCGGCGTGTCGTATGAGGGCGTGCCGGTGGGCTTGCTGAAAGCGCGGCACGCGCTGGTGTTCAATACCTCCAACACGCCGGCCGACCGCGAGGCGGCGGCCTTCGGCGATCCGCTCGAGGCGATCTGGACGCGCTGCGTGTTCGGTCTGTGCGGCGTGGACAGCGTGATCCGGCGCATGTACGGCCCGGTGTCGGGGAGCAGCGCGCAGTTGCGGGCGCAGTGGCTGGACGAAGTCGCGGCGCTCGTGGCCGACGCGGCTCGGCGTTAGTGGGCGCCATGCAAGCGCGGCCTGCGAGCGCTGGCCGCCACGCAGCCAGCCGCCGCGACGGGCCGGCGCGCAACCGCGTCAGCCTTCGCTGACCTTTGAAGGGTATCCCTCCCTCAAGCGAGGGAGGGATACCGCGAAGGTACCGCCTCAGTTCTGCGGATTCTCCAACAACACATCGTCGAGATAGAACGACGCGCCGCCGGTGCCGCTACCGAGCAGCAGAATGCGAGCGTTGGCCGTGGCCGCCGGCGCGGTCAGGGTCGATGCGATCTTCTGCCAACCCTCGGCCTGCGCCGGCACGGCCAGCGCAACGGTGTCGCTGCCGAGGATCGAACCGTCGCCGTTGCGCCATTCGATCACCGCGCGCACGTTGCTCGGCGCGCCCGCGCCGGCCTTGATCCAGGCGCTGAAGTGCTTGGCGCCGGCGCCGGTGCTGTAGCCGGGATAGTTGGCGACTTCCACGCCCCAATTGGATTCGACGACATTCACCCGCAGGCTGTAAGCGCCGCCGTGCGCCTGCTCGGCGACGCGGGCGACCTCGGCGTTGTACCAGGCGCTCCAGTTGCCGATCGAAGCTTCCAGCAACGAGGTGTCGGCATCCATCACATTGCCGGGCGGATTCGGCTGCTCCGGATTGGTCACCTGATCGGTGGTGCTGCCGACATCCTGGTTGTAGGGCGCGGCTTTCCAGGCGGAAAAACTGATGCGGTCGCCCCAGCGCGTGGCGAACTTCCACGGGCCGTAGTAGTGATTGTTCGCGAAGCGGTTGTTGGCGCCGAACATCACCTGGTCCTGGACGGCGCCGACCGTGTACGGCGACCACGGCAGATTGTCCGCGCCGGTGGCTATCAGCGCTTGCGCGCCGCAGTACCCGGAGGTTCCGCACGGCACCACGGCCGGATTGAAGTAGAACTCGTTGGAACTGACTTCGATGTTGCGCGAGTGCCAGCGGCAATCGGTGAAGAACGGTTCCTGCCCGACCTGGGTGTAGCACGGGTGAGTCGCGCTGATCGGATGGGTGTATTCGTAATCGTACGGCCCCTGGATCTGGTTCGGGCTGACGAAGGGCGTGCAATAGCTCTTGCTGGTGTTGCCGTTGGAGTTGCAGAAGCGGTTGGCGTTCTCGTAGATCGACACGCCGGAGAAATTGTCTTCGAAGTAGTTGTCGTTGATGCGAATCAGTGCCGCGCCCGAGACCGCGCTGGGCAGGCGATCGTCGCCGCCGGATTCGGACAGGTAGACCGCCGGCGCCGGCGAGCCGCCGTTGCTCGCGCCCTTGCGCCAGGCGTTGCGCAGGAAGGTGTTGCCGCGGATGGTGGCGTTGTAGCTGATTTCGTACCAGATGCCTTCGTCTTCGTTGTCGGCGATGTAATTGCCTTCGAACAGGAAGTCCATGTTGTTGGTATCGGCCCACAAGCCCACGCTCTTGTTGTCGTGGACCCAGTTGTTGGTCACGCGCGCGCCGCGCACGTCCCAGAACTTGCCGCCGCCGGTGCAGCCGCAGCCCGGTTCCCGCGTTTCCCAGTCGTCGGTGTTGTTGCCGGCGATTTCGTTATGGTCCAGAACGATGTTCTTGATCGCCGAATCGCCCTCGACCGGCGGCTTGAACATGCTGAAGCCATACTGGCCGTTGTCCTTGAGGCAGTTGTACCGCACCACATTGTCGCTGCCGAGGAAGACGCCGGCGCCGTCGTTGTTCTGGATCGTGTTGTACTCGATCAGCCAATGATCGCCGGCATCGTGATTGACCACGCCTTCGTTGTTGTTATCCGCGCCGCGGCCGAAGTTGACGATGGTGAGATAGCGCACGGTGACGTGCTGGGCGCTGCCGGTAAAGGCATAGAGATTGAGATTGCGGCCGTCCAGCACCGCGCCCGGCGCGCCGACGTAGGTGGCGTTGTCGCGGGCGATGATCTGGCCGTAGAGATCGTCGCCAAAGGTATGCACGCCGGTTTCGAACCAGAAGGTGGCGCCGGGACGATTGAAGTTGAAGCCGCTGTTGTCGCCGGCCGGAACCACCACCGCGCCGGCGGGCGCCGTCGCCGGGCCGGTCAGCAGCGCGGTATTGCCGCAGACCTGCGCCGGCGGTGCGCTCGGCCAGAGCAGGCCGGTGTGCGCCTGTCCCTCGGCGGCATAGCGCGCTTGCGTCTGCGCGTGCGCGGCCGGGACGAAGGCGGTGGCGGCGACGATCAGCGCCGGCAGCGCGCGACGCGCCATTTCGAGAACAGTGCGGGTGAACGGATATCGCGGAGTGATGGCCACGTTTGGATTCCGGATGGTGACAGACGATGGAGACAGACGCCCCGCTCCCTGCGGATGCGGACACTTCTTGCGCACGCCGGTCCGCTCACCCTCGCCGCGTCCGTGCCGGACCGGCGTATCGTCGAGTGCGTTCCCCGAGCGCGGTGGCGGCAATGCCGCAACCTGCGCTGTAGTCCCATGTCACGCGCTGGTCGCAATAGTGGCGGCTGTCATGTCGCTTCCGATATGCGAGACGCGTCGCATTATTCCGGCGGACTCCGGCCTTTGGATTGTCCTCAACCGGCATCGAATCTTGTACATGCGTTGGCATTGCGCGCGCCGGAGCGACGCCGCGATCGCGGCGATGCGGCCGGCGCGCCGCAGTACTATCGTTTGCGGACAGGCAGCGAGCCGGAGCCTGGATCGGCCGTCATCGGCAAACGGCTTAACACGAGCGTCATTGTCGTTCGGCAATGTGCGGACATGACTTGAACAGGAGCATGTATGAACATGAATAAGCGTTGGGTTTCCGCCGCGGCCTTCCTGATCTCAGCCGCCTTCAGCGGTGCCGTCTTCGCCGATCAGTATCGGTACGAGGTCATCGGGGAAGGCATCGGGCACGATCGCAATGAGGCCTACGAGGCCGCGTCTTACGATGCCAGCCGTAAGTGCTATCTGAGCTGGGGACGTTCCACCCAGGAGCAAACGATCCTGATCGAGGAGCAGCAGCCGGATACCGGCTACTGGTACGTCAAACTGACGGAAGGATGCATTTCGGAAGACTGAGCCGGATAGCAGCAGGTCCGGATCGATGTCGAAGCAACCTTTTCGAACGCCGAGTCAGCGAGCGACAAGCCAGCCGGGCAATGCCCGGCTCGATTCGGACGTCGGCGATAGTTCGCATCTCGAAAGGCGCCCGCCGCCCTGCCAGCCTCCACGCCGAAGTCGCGGCGCGAATGGATGCGGCCTCTTAAAGTCTCGTTCCGGCCATTCGTAAACTCCCTGGCTGCCTCGGCTTCTGCGTGGCGACACAGGCGGGCTCATCGACGATGGTCAACGTGAGCCGTTCGAACACGCCCAGGCGATGAGCGCGCGCGCCGAGACGTCTACGCTCGCGCAGTAATTCACCGGCTTGGGTGTCCGGTTCGAGCCTGCGATCGTCAACTACCCGGCGCTGCGGAAGCTTCCGGGACCGCAACGGCGCCGATGGCGATAAGCATGATGGACGGCGGCGCGCGACGCGTTTGGTGCGTATCAGGCATCACCGTGGGCCCCGTTCGCGGCCTACTGCCTCGCGCTCATCCTGCCTATAAATGGCATCCGGCCTTCCACCGCGCCCCTGCCCGGCACCTTGCGCGCCGAACGGCAACGGCTGCCGGCCGCGCGGTCGGTTCTGGCCCGGCATCCCCTCGTCCGTTTCGGAGATTTCGCTATGTTTTCCGTAGATACCACCTTGCACCCCGGCACCCAGCGGCCCGACGAACTGGTTCCGTCCCGTTACGCGCTGCGCATCGGCGAGATCGATGCGCTGGTGGTCAGCGACGGTGTGCTGCCGCTGCCGACCTCGACGATGGCCACCAACGCCGATCCGGCCGACCTGGCGAACTGGCTGGATCACATGTTCATGCCGCCGGACGCGTTCGACTGGCCGTTGAACGTGATGGTGGCGCGCAGCGGCGATCAAACCATTCTCATCGACGCTGGGCTGGGAAGTCAGTTCTCCGGCTTTCCGCGCGCCGGGCAATTCCCGCAGCGACTGGAAGCGGCCGGCATCGCGCTGGAGTCCGTCACCGACGTGGTGATCACTCACATGCACATGGATCACGTCGGCGGGCTGCTCGCCGACGGCGTGAAGCAGCGCCTGCGTCCGGACGTGCGCATCCACGTGGCCGCGGCCGAAGTCGAGTTCTGGACCTCGCCGGATTTCTCCCACACCGTCATGCCCAAGCCGGTGCCGGGCGTGCTGCGCTCGACCGCCACCAGTTTCTATAACGAATACCGCGACAATCTGCGGATCTTCCAGGATCGGCACGAAGTCGCGCCGGGCGTCGTCGTTCGCCTTACCGGCGGCCACACCCCGGGACACAGCGTGGTCGATCTGGTGTCGGGCGGCGAACGGCTGATGTTCGCCGGCGACGCCATGTTCCCGGTCGGCTTCGATCATCCCGACTGGCATAACGGTTTCGAGCACGACCCGGAGGAATCGGCGCGCGTTCGTATCCGTCTGTTCCAGGAACTGGTGGAGACCCGCGGCCTGCTGGTAGCGGCGCACCTGCCGTTCCCGTCGATCGGCCGGGTGGCGGCCGACGGCGACGCGTTTCGCTGGGTGCCGATCATCTGGGATTACTGATCCGGTGCCGGCGGCGCGGGCCCGGGCGATCCTTGCCTGATTCATGCCGCTTGCGCGGCCGGCACGCTTACTCGGCCGCGAAGTGCGCCAGAAACATATCGGTGGCGGTGTTCGCTACCTGATCGCGCTGGGCCGCCGTCAACACCGGCTGGCCCATCGTGATCTGCGGCCAGAACGCGAAGCCCTTGATCATGCCCTGCAGCAGCATCGAGGCGAAACGCGGGTCTTGCGTCTTCAGGCGGCCGTCCGCCGCCGCCGCGCGGATCCACACCGTCAGGCCTTCTTCCTTGTCGCCCATGCGCGCGAACATTTCCTGCGCGCGTTCGGGCGAAGGGATGATCGCGGCGATGGCCACGCGCACCAGCTCGATGAAATCCTCGTCGTGCAGCAACCGCAGCTTTTGCTGCACGAGTTCGAGCAACTGCGGCCGCAGCGGCCGGTCCGGCCGGTAGGCCAACTCCGGCGACGCCACGGCGCGCTGCAGCAACTGCTGGAGGATTTGCGCGAACAACGCGTCCTTGCTCGGGAAGTGGTTGTAGACGGTGCGCTTGGAGACGCCGGCGCTGGCCGCGACGCGGTCCATGCTGGTGGCGTCGTAGCCGGCCTGGCGAAACTCGGCCACGGCCGCCTCGAGGATGGCGGCGCGCTTGCGGTCGGTCAGGCGGGGGGCGGGAGCGGTCATGGGCGACAGGTTACACCGATGGGTTTACTTTCTCAAAAAGTACACTACACTGGGCAGTGTAATTATTCAGACAGCCTGATCGGCCCATGCCTCGAGCCTCCCGCCTGCGCCGAATCAGCCTGCTAACCGGAGCCCTGATCGTGACTGCCTGCCTGTTTTCCGCCGCCAAGCCCCACCTGCCCGTCGCCGGGTACGCCGCCTCGCCGCAGTTCACGGACGGACGCTTCCGCAACCCCAATCCGCGCCCGGCCGCCGGGTTCTTGAAGATGCTGCGGATCATCGGCGACGCGCTGTGGAACAAGCCGGCCGACACCGTTCCGGCCGCCGCGCCGCCGGTGCTGGCGCTCACCCCGGAGCAACTGGCGCAGGCGCCGGACCACAGCCTGTTCCGCCTGGGGCACTCGACGATGCTGATCAAGCTGCGCGGCGGTTGGTGGATCACCGACCCGGTGTTCGCCGAACGCGCCTCGCCGGTGCAATGGATCGGGCCCAAGCGTTTCCACGCGCCGCCGATCGCGCTCGCCGACCTGCCGCGGTTGCGCGGCGTGATCCTGTCGCACGATCACTTCGATCACCTCGACTACGATACCGTGCTGCAACTGGCGAAGACGGCCGAAGTGTTTCTCACCCCGCTGGGCGTGGGCGACCGGCTGATCGCCTGGGGCGTCGACGCGGACAAGGTGCGGCAGTTCGATTGGTGGGAAGGCGCCACCATCGACGGCGTGCGCTTCGTCGCGACCCCGGCGCAGCACTTTTCCGGCCGCGGCCTGTTCGACAGCGACAAGACGCTGTGGGCGTCGTGGACCATCGTCGATGAACCGCGAACCGGGCCGTCGCTGCGACTGTTCTTCAGCGGCGACACCGGCTACTTCGACGGCTTCGCGCAGATCGGACGCCGCTTCGGGCCGTTCGATGTGACGATGCTGGAGACCGGCGCCTACGACGCGAACTGGCCGCACGTGCACATGCAACCGGAGCAGACCGTGCAGGCGCATATCGATCTTCGCGGCCGCTGGCTGCTGCCGATCCACAACGGCACCTTCGACCTGGCGATGCATCCGTGGACCGAACCGTTCGAACGCGTGTCCGCGCTCGCGGCCGAACGCAGCGTCGCCCTGATCACGCCGCGCATGGGCGAACGCGTCGATCTGCATTCCCCGCAGGCGACGACGCCGTGGTGGCGCGAGGCGGACAACACCGAAGCCGCGGACGTGGCCGCGTTCAAGCGGGCGGCGGTGCCATGAGGCTGCGACTGCAGGGCGCGATGGACGCGGAGGCCCGGCGCCGGATCACCGAAGCGGTGCTTCGTGCCGATCTTGGCAGCCGGATCAATTTCGAGCGAGACGCCGAACACGACGCGCAGATCGTGCGCGTCGAGAACTGGCTGACGGTGGCGCAGACGGTCGAAGCGATTACGCGCAATGGTTATGCGGTCGCGGCGATCGTGGATGCGTCCAACGAGGTTCCGGCGATTTAGCCGAGCGCTTGGATGCCTTCGATATTGGGTGCACACACGTGCCACCTGAACGAAGGCATCTTTGCTTCCTGTCACAAGCTGGCTTTGATCACATCCTCGAATTATTCGCATTGACGCGTAGTACCGCGATGCGATACTCGCGGCGAAAACCCGGCGGTCGCTGAGCCGGAGGTGTCGCATCAGGAGCGACCCCAGGCCATCACGATGGTCGAGCCGACATGGAGCACGTGCAAATGGATTTGCCGACGACGGTTGTATCGCCGTTCTCGCAACGCGCGGACGCGCTTGAAGCCCGCGACTTTTCTATAGCGATCCCGGCGATCGCTCGTTCTGTTCGTCTTTCACCGATGCCCGGCGCGCTCCCGCCCCGGGCGCCTCACCGTGCGTGTTGAGTATTGCGGAAAACTCCCCCTTTCCGACTTAGGGAATTAAACATGTTCACAAGGATTCGTAACATGACGCCTAGACCTGATCCCATCGGTACGCGACGAATACCCAATTGGCTCCGACGCGCCGCTTGCCTGGGTCTGCTGGCATGCAGCGCCGGTGCGGTCGCCCAAGAGAGCCAGATCAAATGGGTAGCCACGGCGTTCACCAACCCGCCGCCTACCGAACACAACACGCAGTTGGAGGCAGAGACAGCCATCAAGGCGCTGCCGGGCCCATTTCCCGGGCCTCCCAGTCCATTTCTGGAGATGGATAAGATCAAGGGACAGGGACCGCGAGGCGACGGTACGTCCGAAGTCGTCTACTGGCTGGGACTGGCAGCGCCGTTAGATCCCGACTGGAAGTACCGCCACGTAACCAATCCCGCGACCTTCACCACCGAAGCGCAGATGGTCGCGTCCTTGAAGGCGCAATATGACAGCACCTACACGCGATGCCCGATCAAGGCAACGCTTAGTCCCGCGGGGAACTGGGCAGCCACTTCGCCAGGGTCTGAGGGGCTTGTCGAAGAAAAGACGTTCAATGCCGACTATTACGATGGCTTGAATACGCCAGAGTTCCCATGCACGAAGAAGACCGAGCCATCGATCGCTCAGCGCAGCCGAAGGCAGCAATGCCCGAGCATGTGGACCACGTGGAGCAACGACCGCCAGGCCTGTGTAAACGAAGCTTTTACCGCAACGCTCATCACCAACAAGATTCTTGAATGCGGCGGTGAGCGCGGCAACCCTTGCAACGTCAAGACCGGCGAGAAGGTCGAATATCAGACTGATTTCGACCTGGGCTGGATCGAGCTCACGCGCAGCTATCACTCCGGTATCGCTGTCCGCTCCGGTGGCTTCGGCCCCGGCTGGACTCACTCGCTGGACTTGCGCCTGAGCATCGCTGCGGACACGCTCGGCTTGAGCGGTGGCAATGGCTATCAGGTGCGCTACCCGAAGGTCGGCGATGCCTATGTCGCCGCCGATAACAGCGGCGACCGGGTGGTTGCTTCCGGGACGCAATGGCTGCTGCATCGCGACAGTGACGTGCTGGTCTTCGATGGCAGCGGTCGGCTGATCGAAGAGCGCGCCGGCGACGGCACCGCGTTGGCCTACACCTATAACCCGACCGGTCGCCTGGACAAGGTCACTCACTCGACCGGCCGCTCGCTGCAATTCGTGTACGCGGACGACTCCGGCGACGCCTTGATCACCTCGATCACGGCCGAAGGCGCGACGCTGGCCAGCTATACCTACACCCCGCTTCGTCAGGTCGATACCGTAACCTTCCCCGGCGGCGGCCAGCGCAAGTATCACTACGAGGACAGCCGTTTCCCGCGTCATCTGACCGGCATCACCGTCGAGGACAATAAGCGCTACAACACGTCCGCCTATGACGCCAAAGGCCGTGTGATCTCCAGCCAGCACGACGGCGGCGCCGATGGCATCACCCTGAGTTACCGGCCCGAAGGCGGAACCGTGGTGACCGATTCACTGGGTCAGCAGACCACCTACGGCCTGACCAGTGGCGCCGGCGCATTGCCGCGTCGCATCGGCGACGTCGTGGACGAAAACGGCACCGTCAAGCACATCTATAACGATGAGGCAGCGGATTTCCGCGGCCGCCCGGCCAGCTTGATCGATCGTAAGAACGTCGAGACCAAGTACGCCTACGCCGAAGCCAACGACCCGGTGACCGGCACGCTCGCACGCACCGTGACGGCGACCGAGGCCTTCAATACGCCGCTGCAGCGCGTAAGCACTCAGCGTTTCGACATCGCCAGCAATCGTCCGATCTTGTCGGCGATAGGCAACCGTGAAACCCGCATCGTTCGCAATACGCGCCTGCAACCGGTCACGGTCACGGTGCGCGACACCGTCAGCAACGAAACCCGGGCGGCGACTTACGCGTACTGCGAAGCCGCGGACGTTGCCGCCAGCAACAGCGTCTGCCCGATCCTCGGCTTGCCCAAGTCGGTTGACGGCCCGCGCAGCGATGTCAACGATGTAGTGCGCTTCGAGTACTTCAGCAGCGACGACAGCACCTGCGCCACTCAGCCCGCATTGTGCACCTACCGCAAGGGCGACCTGCGCAAGACCATCGACGCGCTCGGCCGTACCACTGAAGTGCTGGGTTACGACCCGCAGGGCCGTCCGCTGTCGGTGCTCGATCCCAACGGTGTGGTCACCGACTACGAGTATCAATCACGCGGCTGGCTGACCGCCACCAAGGTCCGTGGCGCCGACAACGCAGTGGAAACCGACGATCGCATCACCCGTATCGAGTACGAACCCACCGGTCTGGTCAAGAAAGTGACGCTGCCCGGTAGCGTGTATACGCGTTACACCTACGATGCGGCTCAGCGGTTGACCGACGTCATCGATAATGCCGGCAATACGATCCACTACACCCTGGACTTGGCCGGCAACCGCAAGCAGGAAGACACCAAGACCGCCAGCGGCACGCTCAAGCAGGCGCTCTCACGCGTCTTCAACATCCTGGGTCAGTTGGAGACGCTCAAGGACGCCTCGCAGAATCCCACGGGCTTCCGCTACGACAAGAACGGCAACGCCGATCGAGTCACCGACGCGCTGCTTCGTAAAACCGATCAGTCCTACGATTCGCTCAATCGCCTGAGCGCAACCCTGCAGGACGTCGACGGTTTGAAGGTGCAGACCAAGCTCGAGTACAACGTATTCAATCAGGTCACCAAGGTCACCGATCCCAAGCTGCTCGACACCGTCTACGCCTACAACGGCTTTGGCGACCAGACGAAGCTGACCAGCCCGGACACGGGCGTCACCGACTACACCTACAACCCCGCCGGCCTGCCGGCGACCAAGAAGGACGCCAACGACGCCGCAGCGCATCGCTACACCTACGATGCCTTGAACCGTCCGAAGGCGGTCTTCTACACCGCCGCCGGTCCGGCCGATGTCGAGTACGACTATGACATCGTCAACAGCGTCTGTGCGGCGGGCGAGAACTTCGCCCTGGGCCGTGTCACCGCCATGCGCGCGGAAGGCACCGAGCTGAAGTACTGCTACGACCGCTTCGGACAAGTGGTTCGTAAAGTGCAGACGGTGAACGCCAAGAGCTTCACCCTGCGCTACGCGTACACTGTCGCGGGCGACCTGAGGACCGTGACCTATCCCGATGGCGTCGTGGTGGACTACCTGCGCGATACCCAGGCACGGATCAAGGAAATCGGCGTAAAGCCCCCCGGCATTGCGCGCACGGTGTTGTTGAACAATGCCGCCTACGAACCGTTCGGCCCGGTGGCCGGTTGGACCTACGGCAACGGCCGCACGCTCAGCCGCGGCTACGACCTCGACTATCGCCCGAAGACGATTTTCGACCCCGCCAGCGGCGGCCTGTCGCTGGGCTATGGCTATAACACCGTCGGCGAACTGACCGAGCTGAAGGACGGCCTGCAGAGTGCGTCCCAGGCCAAGTACGACTACGACACCCTCGGCCGCTTGAAGATCACCCGCGACGGCCCGACCGGCACTGCGCTGGAGACCTATGGCTACGACGCCACCGGCAACCGCACCAGCCTGCTGCACGGTGGGATCACCGATACGTATAACTATCCGACCACCAATCATCGCCTGAGCGGCGTTGGTGCGGTCAGCCGCGGCTACGACGCGGTCGGCAATACCATAAGCATCGGCGGCGCCGCGAAAGAGTTCGTCTACAACGCCAACGACCGGATGAAGCAGGTCAAGCAGGGCGGCGTGGTGAAGATGGGCTATCGCTACAACGCCAGGGGCGAGCGGGTCGCTGCGATTACCGGTGATACCGGATCGGTCACGACCTATACGCTTTACGACGAAGCCGGGCATTGGGTCGGCGACTACGACAGCAACGGCACGGCCGTTCAACAGGCTGTCTGGATGGGCGATGCGCCGGTGGGCCTGTTGGTCGGTGCGGGCGCGACCACGTCACTGAAGTATGTGCAGCCCGATCACCTGGGTACGCCGCGTTCTGTTATCGATCCTGCGCGGAACGTCGCTATCTGGACGTGGGATGCAAAAAGCGAGGTGTTCGGCAACAGTCCGCCAAATCAGGATCCGGATCAGGACGGCACCGCATTCGTGTTCAACATGCGGTTCCCGGGGCAGCGGCATGATCCGAACACCGGCTTGAGCTACAACTATTTCCGCGATTATGATCCGGCAAGCGGACGATACATCCAAAGCGATCCGACTGGGCTGGATGGCGGAATCTCGACATACGGTTACGCCAGCCTCGACCCTGCCAGCACGTCTGATCCGAGCGGTCTACGTGGCGTTCGGGTGCGAGGCAACGGCAATGGTGGCTACACCGCACGATTCGATCCAATCAACACCCAGGCCACCGCGACGATCAATCAGATTCAGTCGCTTAATCCAAGCTTCCAGTATCAAACGGTGGGACCCAGAGGGCAAAGCTTTACCCGGCATGACATCAATACGCTCAATCAAATTCAGTTCAACACCCGGGCTGCATTCCAATCGCTATGGCCTAGTAGTTGCCCGGTAAGAAACAGCCGCACAAATGATCAACTCAATCGTGAGATCGCTCGCCGTGAACAAGAGCCAGGTGCAGCAAACCGGACGACTCATGAGGCCTACAAAGACACGCTTCGCGCGGCCATGGGTAAACCTGCCGTCTTCGACCCCTCTTTGGCCAGACTTATTAACCCGCTTTATAGACCAAATGCCACCATCGGAAGTGGGAGTACGGCGGCTGCAGTTCGACAAGAGTTTGCGACTGGTCAACCTGTAGGTGGGGCTTTCCACTCTCAAAAAGCCGCGGACAGTGTCCGGGCGCTTGAGCGATGGCTCTCAAATAATCCCGCTTCTCGGCCTGGTGATAGAGCTGCAGCCGAAAACGTGATTAGAGATATGAACAATGCCCTTGAGGGACGATAGTCATGGAATGCGGACATTTTCTAAGTTTGTTAGTCGCGACATCTGACGGCGTACAAGCAATCTACCAAGAAGTTGTCGATGACTGGCTGCCAGAAGATCCGCCTGTCACAACATTGTTTGCCGCCCTTGGTGACCGCATTGCGGAAGAATTCACTGATGGCGGAGCTGATTCCAATCTTCACATTTTTGCTTTGATTGAACAGGCCATGGAAAACGGCGACGAAAAATTAGCGACTGCCGTGGCAACAGGCCTTATTGAAGCAATGGTGGCTCGGGCCGTGCAAAGCGAGAATCAGTGGAAGCAGATGGCGCCGCTACTAGGACCGCGATCGCTGCATCATGCGGAGAGCTGGCTATCCACGTGAGTTAGTACATTCTGGCCCTTGCGGGATTCCGCCTTACTATAGGCCATCATAGGCTGCCAGTTTTCCATCCAGTTTCGATGGCCCGCTCAGGTCCTTTTGATAGTCACAGCCGAATGAACAAGGGCCCCGAAAGGGCCCTTGTTCGCAAGATTATGAGTGATAGAAAGCCCCGACAGCAGGGCGTTTTTTGCTCAGATAACGCCATGGATAGTTTCAATGAGCAGAAGAAATAAGGAAAATCTGGTCATGCAAGCCGATCTCTTGAGCCCGCCGATTAACTATGCAGTCGTACAGCTGCCGGAAAGAAAATTTCCCGGCGTCGTTGTGCAAGGCGATACACTGCACATACTGCAAAAGCAAGCAGTGCAAATGGGACAACTGCTCAGCGCGATGGATCTCGCGGAGTTAGCAATTGAAATTGAAGACCTGAAAGAGCAACTCTCTGATGCGCTGGCACACTTCGAGCGAGTTTGCGGGGATCGAGGCATCGCTTTACCGTATTAGCAGCGTCCGTAGTTTGTATTCCATAAGAGCCGTATCTGCGGCCCTTATTTCATCTGGCGCCAATCGCAGAATCGTAAGGCACGAACCACACAACCTCTTCACCGATCCACTCATTGATGCGTCGGAGCCCGGTCTGCAGCAGAAATTCGTTTCGCGCGAACACTCCGGCGATCGAAAGAGATACCTGGCACTGCCACAACGCAAACAGCAAACGAGCTCAAACCTCGTAAACCCGCGCTGGCAAGCGCGAAGCCAACGGCGACCCCAGTCCAAACGCCGCATACACGCGTTGAGCCAAGCGCTGGCGTTGAGTAGTCCACCCCAACCGCCACAGCGCACGGCCGATCGCATACGACAGCACAACCATCGCAATGCCGATTGCACAAACGCCCGCGCAGATCAGCATTGGACTCCAATCCGCTCCGACGAACAGGCTGATGACGCCGAGCAGCAACGTCGTCGTCAGCGCCAGCATCCCCAGCACTTGCACCATGTCCCGCAGCCAGCGTGCGGTGAAGGTGGTCATGGCGCGGTCGGAGAAACGGATGCGAAAGATCCCGTGGGCGAGGTAGACGCGGCCGTCTTCGAGATTGCGCAGCGCATAGACCAGCCCTTCCTCGCGCGGCATGTTCCCGTACCAATGGGCAATCACTTCGACGCGGTCGCCGGCGGCGAGGAACGGCGCGGTGCTGCCGATGCCGCGCAAGCTGTAGAACACCAAGCTGCGTTCGCCGAACGAGAAGCGGTAGGCATTGAAGCCCAGGCGCTGGCCGGCACTGGTTTCGGTCTTCATCACCTCAAGGCCTTCCAGCACGCCTTGCAATTGCATCAACTCGAGCGGCTTAGCGTCCACGACGTGCTCCGCGTTTGCGGCCGCGACCGGGCAGCGCACGGCGAACCGGGAACGGGTCGATGTCCTCGCGCTCGTCCTCGTCCGGATCGTCGGGCTCGTATGCGGGCTCGGATGGCGCGGGACGCTCGCTCGCCTGCGCGCGGGCTCGGCGCAAGCCGGCTTCCGAGGCCAGGATTGCGTCGCCGGCGCGGTAGTTTTCGAGCAATGTCGCGACATGCTCATACAGCACGGTCCCGGTCATCACGGTCGCCACGATCGAGATGACCAGCAGCACGATCCAGAAAACGATGAACCCGGAGAGCTCTCCGATCATCAGCCAGAGCGAAGCCACCGCGACGGCGCAGGCGATAAGGAACGCCGGCAGCCAGCGCTGGCAACCCTCCAGGGCTTGATCGATCGAATGCGAACGTTGAGGCGGCATCATGGCCAGCGTGCCGCCATCCGCGACGACCCAATGAACCCAGTCGTCGTCGTCATGGGTCGCGATCAGACCCAGGGTCACAGGCGCGGCCAGCGCGATCATCGCCTCCAACGCGGCCAGGCTGCGCGCCGGTTCTCCGGCCACGTCCTGCCCTCGCACCTGCACGCGGCCGTACAACGGGCGAGGCGGATCTTCGGCCGCGGCGGTCTCGTCGATCCAGTCCAGGCAATAGCGCCCCTCATCCTCGGGGACGGCGACGCGAAGCCGGGCGATGCGGCCGCGGCGGGTCCGTGCGTGAGTGAGTCGAGGCGACAAGGCGAGTCCAATCCATGGCAGGCCGGCAGGATAACAAGCACCTGCGCGTTGGAGGAGGCGCTTGAACTATCGCGGCCGCCTCGTGGCGTTTCGGCCGGGATTAACTCAAGACCTCATTTGACGAATCGCATGTCCAACAGTTCCCCGGTCTTCGCCTCTACCTCGAGCAGATAGCCTTCCGAGATGTAGAAGCTCAGCGGCTCCTCGCCCGAGATGCTGTACATGGTCAGATGGTCTTCCTGCCTCGGAAAATGCGGCAGATCGATATCGCGCCAAAGCGTTCGTCTATCCATGTCCAGGGCAACGATGGAAGGCAGTCCCTCGCGCGGGAAAAACGTCACGATGACCGTACCGTCTATAAGCGCCGCAGTGTGGATGTCGCGTTCGAAGTCCCATTGCTCGCCATTGACGACGATGGTGGTTTTGATGGGGAGCCTCATGGCGCATCAACCCTGGTTCACCGAGGGCGTTCTGCGAAACAGGGAAACCACCCCATCCAGCACCAGCGCCACCGAAATGAAGGTGAGCAGCACCAGCCCGGAAAAGATCACTCCCATCATCGTCAGCGCCCAGGACATCAGGCCCGCTTCTTCTCCGACGCCGAATATGCCCTTTATCAGCAGGCAGACCAGAAGCGGAACGAATTCGATGAACAGATAAGCCAGCACGCCACGGCGCACCGCCTTGCAAAGCCGCGGCCGCCAGGCGGGACGCAGCCACGCCGCTACCGGCAACACAAGCAGGAGAATGATCCAGGGACCCCACAGCAGGGACAGCGGCAGCTCGCTGCTGCCGGTCGCGCCGAACTGCGCCTGCGACGCGCCGATGCCGCCCATGAGCCCCAACCAGAGTGCTGCGATCCGTGCGCAGCGCCGATATTGATCGTTCAAACTGGAATCCTTTCGATGTATGGCTGGCAGAACCCGCGGGCCGGCACGCCTCGTGTCGGCCCCTGCGCGGCATCAGGCAACCCGCATATTGTCGCACCGCGGCGGTTGCGTTGTGCTTATGGCCGCACCACCGCGGCTCCCGGCGCCACCGCGAATACCAACCACGCCTGATCGCGCAATGGAGCGGACGTGACCACGATTTCGCAGTCGCCGAACGAGGCGCGCTCGTAGTTGGGGACGGCTTTGCGATAGCTCTGCTCGCCTTTGGGCACGAGCGATGGCGCCGTCGAGGAAAGCAGCACCCGGTTGCCGCCGCTGTTGTGGTCGGACAGCGCCGTCACCGCCGGATACCGGCACAGCGCGAAGGACGCGCCCTCGCGCACGGCGAAGGTCGATTTGTCCGCATCGAGCCAGACCAGATCGCCGGCCGGCGGCGTCTGCAGCTTGCCGAAGGCGTCGATCGCTTTGTCCGCCATTTCGATCATCTGCTCATCGCGCTTCAACTGCGCCGCCAACAAATCGTCGCGGTTCGGCGACGGCATGGCTTCTGGCGGCTGGCCGGTCTGTCGCGTGCGCTCGCCGGCTTGCACGCCACCGGCCGCCGCCACTGCGATCAGCACGGTTGCGAATGTAAGAATCGTTTTATTCATTGGTGAATCGCCTCAGCTTGTACGGCTTGGTGCAGTCGATACCGGCGTCGCGCGGGCGGTTCCCGCCGGCGTTCTCCAGCGATCGGCCCGGATCCGGGAGATGGCCGACCGCCGGCATCGCCGACGCGTCCGGACCCGGCGCGTTCGCGCCACCCATCGCAGCCGCCTGTTTAGGTGGTTTCTTGATCGCGGTCAAAGTATCTGTCCGTCAAATCCCTTGATGCGACTATGAATTCGTGTGAGCCTGAAATCGTGCCAGGACGCGCATGTCTTATTCTGCGCTGCGTTTGCATGCAGCGCATTGCTCGCGAGAGCCTTATCCAACCAGCCCCACATCGCGCGGGCAATCCGCGGGACCGCTGCACAGTAACGCCCGAGCCAACCCAAGCAACGCTGTCCGCGGGACCGGACGCGTGGATACGTTTTCCTGGACACGTCGAAGCACCGCCACGTCTGTAAGGCGATTCTTGTCTCCGGCCGCTCCATCGCGGACGCAAGAACCCCGACAGATCCTCGTTGTGAGCGCCTCAAGCCGGGCCAAGCCCGGATTGGGGAATGAATCGCAAGACAGTCAAGGAGAGGATGACGATGCACAACATCAAGTTGATCGTACTGGGAACCTTGTTGGCGATTTCCGCCGGTGCCGGCACGACGGCCAACGCCGCGGGCTGTTACTGCTCGGTGGTTTACTACGACGCGGCCGGCACGGTGGTCGGCATACGCCAGCCAGCCGGATGCGGCGATCCGGGTTGGGGCATCGTGACGACCAGGTCGAAGGCCTACGCCGGCTGCATCATGTAACGGCAACGCTCGCGGACGAAGCCGCCCGACTTATTCGGGCGGCTTCGTTTTTTTGAATTGCGCGTCTCCCATCCGAAGTGGCGGTTTTCTGCCCGCAATGCCAGTGATGCGCCGTAGTTGTCCATTGACGATATGCCGCGACCTGTCAAGAATCCGTGCCATCCCTCTAGGTGTTCCTCACCGGCGGCCGTTATGACGATGCGCAAGGCACGACTGATCGTGATGCTCGTGGGAATACTGCTGCCGTACGCGGCGCGCCTGCCGCGCGGCCTGCAGTGGCTTGGGCAGTACACGGACGAAAGCATCGGGGCCTGGCTATTTCTCGGCGCCTTCAACGCCATCGCCTGGGGCGCGATCATCGCGGCGAGCTTCCTCTACAAGCGGCCATCGTCGCTATGGGCTCCGGCGCTGTTGGGCTTCGGCTTCCTCGCCTTCGCGCACTACTCGCTGGATCTGGCCGCCGATGCCCAGGCGGCGGTCGCGCTGGTGTTCATGCCGATCTACGCGCTGGTGCCCATCGCGCTCGGCGCGGTCATCGGTTTCTTCGTGGATCGGGCGATGCGGCGGCAGGAAGTCGCGTAAAACGTCGCAGGTTCCGCGAACTCATCGCTCAACGCTGATCTGGATCGGCGCGGCGAGGCGTCGCGCGAATGCCGTCACTTCCGCGTTCCAGCCGGCGGCGACGGGAAAGATTGGGCCTCCCAGCCAGGCGGCGCCGGCCTTGCATGCGCCGATGCCATGTACCGCGATACGCATTCGCGCCCGGATATGACACCCGTCACTCGACAGCCGGTGGCCCCGCGCCAAGGATTGCCCCACGACCGGAGACGACTCATGCAAACACGCCTCATCGCCATCGCACTGCTGAGCGCACTGTGTCTGGCCGAGCCCGCCGCCGCGGAAGAAGGCAAACCCGCGCCGGACGAGGTCGCCTTCCAGTGGAACGTGCGCATTGCGCTGCGCGATGGCGTGAACCTCAGCGCGACGCGCTATCGCCCGCAAGGCCTGAAGTCCGCCACGCCATGCATTTTCGCGATGACGCCGTACATGGCGCAGCGCAATCACGAACGCGCGATGTACTTCGCCAGCCACGGCTACACCTATTACGCGGTGGACGTGCGCGGCCGCGGCAACTCGGAAGGCGAGTTCACCCCGCTGCTGCAGGAAGCCAGGGACGGTCACGACGTGGCCGAATGGCTGGCGAAGCAGACCGAATGCAACGGCAAGGTCGCGATGAGCGGCGGCTCGTACCTGGGCTACAGCCAGTGGGCCGCGGCGAAGGAATTGCCGCCGCACCTGGCCACGATCATTCCGGTGGCCTCGGTCGGGCCGGGCATCGATTTCCCTATCCTCAACAATATTCCCTACACCTACAACATGCAGTGGCTGACCTTCGTCAGCGGCAACGCTTCGCAGGACCGGATCTTCTTCGACGGCGCGTTCTGGGCAGCGCAGTACCGGCGCTGGTATCTGGCGCACGCGCCTTACAAGGAACTCGACGGCTACATCGGCAATCCGTCGCCGACCTTCCAGACCTGGATCGGGCATCCGCACCAGGACGCGTACTGGGACAGCTATCGGCCGACGCCCGAACAGTACGCGAAGATGACCCTGCCGATCCTGAGCATCACCGGTCATTACGACGACGATCAGCCCGGCGCGATGAACTACTACAAGGAACACATGCGCTATGCCGGCGATCGCGCCAAGGCCGCGCATTACCTGATCATCGGCCCGTGGGATCACGCCGGCACCGGCAATCCGCAGGCGGAAATGGGCGGGTTGAAGTTCGCGCCGGCCTCGGTGCTCGACATGGGCGCGCTGCACACCGCGTGGTACGACTGGACGCTCAAGCAAGGCAAGAGGCCCGAGTTCCTGAAAGACAAGGTCGCCTTCTACATGGTCGGCGAAGAGGCCTGGCGCTACGCGCCGTCGCTGCCGGCGGTCACCGCCAGCACCCAGACCTGGTACCTGGATTCGCAGGACGGCCGCGCCAACGACGTATTCGAAGCCGGGCGACTGCGCAGCACGCCCTCGGCCTCGGCCACGCCGGACCGTTACGTCTACGATCCGCTCGATACCAGCGCGCTGCAGTACGAGGACCGGCCGGAGGTGTTCTCGCCGACCTATGCCTTCATCCTCGATCAGCGCGGCACCCAGCTGTCGTCGGGCAAGCAACTGGTCTATCACACGCCGGCGCTGGAACGCGACACCGACATCGCCGGCTTCTTCAAACTATCGGCGTATATCGCAATCGACCAGCCCGACACCGATTTCGCGGCGAAGATCTATGAGGTCAAGTCCGACGGCAGCACCGTGTTCCTGACTCAGGAATTCAAACGCGCGCGCTATCGCGCCAACCTGCGCGAGCCGGTGCCGGTCGTGCCGGGCGCGGTGGAACGCTACGACTTCGACCGTTTCAACTTCACCGCCCGGCGCCTGAGCCAGGGCAGCCGCCTGCGCCTGGTGATCGCGCCGCTCAACAGTATGACCATGCAGAAGAACTACAACAGCGGCGGCGTGGTCGCGGAGGAATCCGGCAAGGACGCGCGCAAGGTCGCGGTGACGCTGTATCACGACACGCAGCGGCCCAGCGCCTTGTACGTGCCGATCGCGGCGAAGTCGTCGGTCGCGGATAAAGGCGCCGGGACCGAGCGCGGCCCGCAATCGCGGTGAAGCCGGCGCGCATCGTGTTCCTGATCGGGCTAGGCCTCGCCGCCGTGGGCGCCGCGGCGTTCTGGCCCAGCCTTGCGCGCGATCGCGAAGGTAAGAATTGAATCCGCATACGCGCCGTCGCGGCATCGACCGACGGCTGCGCGCGCGAGCGCCGCATTCATCCAACCGCGGCTGTACGCATGCGGTCGCGCCACGCGATCTGTGATGCCGCTCGCGGACGCGCATCGTCAACGTGATAAAAAACCCGACTTCCACTTGTTCGCGCATACGGACGGATGCGCGCAACGGCTGCATCGCACACCGTCCACACAACGCCACGGGAACCGCCGTCGGCCATCGCCGCCGGGGTTCCATCACATAATGCAACTGGAGAGTTTCATGCCCATGAATGCGGAAATCTCACAGGACGTACTCGCCCGCCTGCTGATCGAAAGCGTCGGCTCGCCCGATCTGCGCGACGATAAGCTGGTGGACAAGTCCAGCAATCTGCTCAGCCTGTCCTGCGTGTACACCAGCTGCCACAACTGTCAGGGCGGCTGATCGTTCTTCCGGCGGGCTGCGCTGTCAGGCGCAGCCCGCCCGGTATCCCGCCTTGGGCGACAGCGCGATCTTTCCCGGCCCAGACGACGGCATCGACCCGGCGCTGCGGCCCTTGCTGCGCTGGGCCGAGCCGCTGCTGGCGCCATCGCGCGCGCGTTGCCTGGCGCAATGGCGCGACAGCGCGCGGCAGCATCGCGATGCGTTGGACTTCGAACGCCTGCGGCCATGCATCGACGCCGCCTTCGCCGCGCCGGCCCTGGCCTGGAGCAGCCGCAGCCTGCTGCTGGAACTGGCCATCGCCCGCCATCAGCGCGCCTTGTCCGGCGCGACGCCGCGGCAGCGCCACGACGAATTCCTGGACTGGATCGACAGCGCCGCCGGTCGGCAGGCGCTGGATCAGCGCTATCCGTTGCTGGGCGAGGACATCGTCCTGCATGCGACGCAGACCGAAAAGGTTCTGACTGCCTTCCTGCGGCGTTACCTCGATGAGCGTGCGCTGCTGGCGCCGTTGTTCGCCGCCGGCGATGATCCCGGCCGTCTGCGCGGCTTCGCCAGCGGACTCGGCGATCGTCACGATCACGGCGGCAGCGTGATCCAGTTGCAGTTCGAACGCGGCCGCGCGCTGTACAAGCCGCGTTCGCTGGCGATGGACGCAGCCTATGCGCGCTTCCTGGCCGATCTGCGCGCACATGGCGTAACGCCGGATCAGCGCGCCGCCCTGAGCATGGATCGCGGCAGTCACGGCTACGCGGAGTGGATCGCGCATTCGCCGCTCGCCGACGACGGCGCCGCCTCGCGTTACTACCGCCGCTATGGCGGTCTGGTCGCCATCGCCTATGTGCTGGGCTGCACCGATCTGCATCTGGAGAATCTGATCGCCGGCGGGGAATACCCGGTGGTGATCGACCTGGAAACCGTGTTCCAGCCGTGGATGAATCGCGGCGGCCAGCCGCGCGCGAGCGGGCCGTACGCGCCGTCGGTGTTGTTTTCCGGATTGCTGCCGTCGGATCGCAACGATCCCGACGCGCACGACACCAGCGCGCTGGCCTGGGCCGAGCAACGCTATCGCACGCGCCGCGCAACCGGCGCCGGCAGCGATGAACTGCGCCTGGCGCCGACCGACGCGACCACCCAGGCCGGCGCCAACCTGCCGCGGCATCGCGACGGCCGCCGCGTCGCGTCGCACGAACACACGCAGGCGGTGCTCGACGGCTTCGAAGAAACCTATCGCGGCCTGTTGCGGATGAAACCGGCGCTGCGCGACAGCGCCGGCCCGCTGACAACCTTCGCCGGCCTGGACACCCGCGCCCTGCTGCGCTCCACTCACATCTATGCGCGGCTGCTCGACGCCTTGTCGCATCCGCAGTACCTGCGCTCGGCCGCCGAGCGCGAACAGGTGCTGGAGCGTCTGGAGGTCGGCAGCCGCGACTGGCCGTTCCTGGCCCGCACCCAGGCCGCCGAACGCGCCGCGTTGCTGCGCGGCGACGTGCCGCGCTTCAACATCGCCATCGACGGCACCGGCGTGCACGACAGCGACGGCCATCGCATCGAGGCGGTGTTCGGGCGCAGCGGCCGCGATGAAGTGCGGCGGCGCGTGCGCCTGCTGTCGGCGCGAGATCTGCACCGGCAGCGCTATGCCTTGGCGCAATCGCTTGAAAGCATCCGGCCGTGGCCGGCGATCGTCGCCGATGCCGCGACGGCGCCGCTCGTATCGTCTCGCGCAGATGCCGGCGCGCGTATCGATGACGATGCCGACCGTGCGAACCGCCGCGTCCTGCTAGACACCGCCGTCGCACTCGGCGATGAAGTGCTGCGACTGGCGTTTCGCGGTCGCGGCGAGATCGCCTGGTTCCAACCCGAATACCGCAATCGCCCCGAGCCTTCCATCGCACCGATGGGGCTGACGCTGTACGAAGGCGTGCCCGGCACGATGCTGATGCTGGCCGAACTGGGCGTGCAGACCGGACAGGCGCGTTTCACCCGCGCCGCCGAGGCCGCGTTGGCCGCATGCCGGCGGCAGCTGCGCGAAGACCCTCGCGCGCTGGCGGCGATCGGGCCGTGGTCGGGCCTGAGCGGATGGATCTACGCGCTGCTGGTGCTGGGCTTGCGTTGGCGGCGCCCGGAGTTGCTCGACGAAGCCGGCGCGTGGTTGCCGCATATCGCCGAACGCATCGAACAAGATCGCGACCTCGATTTGATCAGCGGCGCCGCCGGTTGCCTGCTGGCGCTGACGCAGTTGCAGCGTCACCGCCCCGATGCCGATACGCGCGCCGCGGCGATGGCCTGCGCCGCGCATCTGGCCGCCCATGCGCAAGGCGACGCCGACGAAGCCTGGTGGCTGTGCCCGGCCTCGCCCGAACGCGGCCTCACCGGCTTCGCCCACGGCACCGCCGGTATCGCCGCCGCACTGGCGCGCCATGCGCAACTCAACGACGACGGCGCCGCGTTGCGACTCGCCCGGCGCGCGCTGCGCTACGAGCGCGCCTCGTTCGAACGCCGCGGCCGGCGCTGGTACGACCAGTTCGCCGATCTCGATCCGGCCGCCGGCGAGGAACCGCGCGAAGACATCCATTCGTGGTGCCACGGCGCGCCGGGTGTCGGTCTGGCGCGCCTGCTGCTGCCTTCGGTGCTGCGCGATGGCGACTGGGATCGCGACCTGTCGGGTTGCGTCGCCGGCACCCGCGCGCACGGACTGAGCGGCGGCGATTGCCTGTGCCATGGGCAGGCCGGCAATCTCGATTTGCTGCTGCAGCACGGGCTGGAGTCGTCGCCGACGCAAGGCGGCAGCGACGCCATCGCGCACTGCCGCGCGCTCGGCGCGGCCTGGGCCGGACGCACTCATCCGCAGTGGCGCTGCGGGGGACGCTCGGCACAGGAACGGCCGCTGGGATTGATGGTCGGGCTGTCGGGCATCGCCTATGCCTGCCTGCGGTTGCGCGATCCCGCCGGCGCGCCGTCGTTGTTGAGTCTTGCGACCGACTAAGCTGACGCAGCGGGTCCCGATCCGATACAAGAGTTCATCCTCCGCAGATCGGCGTTCACATGCAGACCGGAAACCTGTTCATCGACGCGGACGCGCCCGCCGAGGGCGAGCGCTTCGAAGCCCTGCTCAGCCACAAGAACCTGGTCGTGGAACGCATCATCAGTTCCTCCGCGGCGGTGCCGACCGAATACGTGCAGCCGCAGGACGAATGGGTCGCGCTGCTGCAAGGCGCAGCGACGATCGAAGTCGCCGGCGAAAGCGTCGAACTGCGCGCCGGCGGCTATCTGTTCCTGCCCGCCGGCACGCCGCATACGGTGCGGCGCGTTTCGCAGGGCGCGCTATGGCTGGCGATCCATCTGCATCCGCCGGCGCCCCCGGATACGCGCGAGGCCTGAGCGTTCACCGGCGTTATTCCGGTACGGCGTCCAGCACTTTCATCACATCAGGCCGCTGTTGGTTGCGCGGCCGGGACTGCTAAGCTCGCCCATGCGACCGAACGAACGAGGCTTTTTGCTTGGCGGACACGAGCGCAGCTGCGCGCCTTTGGCGACCGCGATCGCGGCGGTCGGACACCGCCCGCGGTTTCGCCGCCGGCAACCACGCGAGGCGCCACGCCATGGCGCGATGCGGTCGCACGGCCGCAAGCGGCGAACACCCGAAGCAAGCGCGCACGACAACGTCCGCGCGACCACGCCGCCGTTCAACTTGTGCATGGGTCGGATAAGGATGGTCTGATGCGTTGGTTCTGTTTTGCTTCGCCTCTTCGCCGCGACGCCGCCAGGCAGCGACATGTCGCCGCCTGGGCGCTGTGGGCCGTGCTGGCGGCAGGCGGGATATCCTCGGCGCACGGAGAAACCGGCGGCTGCGCCGCGTCCACGCCGGCGCGCGGCCTGCCGCAACCGGTGCTGTGTCTGCAACGGGCGAAGATCGACGCCGGCGACGAGGCGCCCAACGCGCTGTTCGCGCGGGCGAAGGCGCAGCTGGAAGCCGGGCATCTGGAAGAGGCCGAGCGTTCGCTCGATTGCGCCGACGCCGTCATCGGCGAGGACGGCGACGCGCGGCTGCGCTACGAACTGGTGCGGCGGCGCGGCATCCTGGATTTCCGCCGCGAATGGATTCCGCAGGCGTTGTCGCGCTTCGAATGCGCGGTGACGCTGTCCACCGCGCTGGGCGATCGCGCCGCCACCGCGCGCGATCTGAGCAATCTCGGCGCGGCGCTGCGTCGGCTCGGCGATTTCCGCGGCGCCCTGCGCAGCCTGACCGCCAGCCTCGACATCCAGCGCGGCACGGGCCAAGTCTCCGGCGCGGTGCTGAACAACATCGCCGACGTGTATCGCGAACTCAGACAGACCGACACCGCGATGCGTTACTACCACGACGCGCTGGCCTTCTATCGCGGCAAGGGCGAGCCGATCGAAGCGGCGCACGTGCTGGAAACGATGGCCGAGGTCGCACTCGACACCGGCGACGCGCGTCAGGCCTCGGCCTGGCTGCAGGAAGCGCTGGCCGCGTACCGCACCGGCGGCAACCGGGTGTATGAGTTGCGGGTCCACGACGGCCTGACCCGGGTGGCGCTGGCGCAGGGCGATATCGCCCAGGCCCAGCGCTGGACCGCCGGCGCTCTGGCCCTGGCCGACACCTGGAAACTGCCGCTGCCGCCCGCGCTGCAATTGCAGATCGCCCGCACCGCGCAGCTGTCCGGCCGCACCGCCGCCGCGGCGACGCGTCTGCGCGAAGCGCTGGCGTCGGTGCCCGCAGGCGATCCCATGCGGGTGTCGTTGCTGGAACAGTTGGCGACCGCGCAGGAGCGCGCCGGCGATGCGGTCGCGGCCAACGCCACCTTGCGCGACGCGCACGCGAAGGCGATCGCCCTGGCCGACGCGCAGCACGACCGCCAGCTGGACTGGCTGCGGGTACGCTTCGAATCGGCCGAACAGCAGCGCACCATCGCCGCGCTGGAAAGCGAGAACCGTCTGCGCCGCGCCGAGTTCCGCCAACGCACGCTGCTGCTGTGGTTCGCGATCGCGGTGGCGGTGGCGGCGATGCTGGGCTTCTGGCTGCTGCAGCAGCGGCGGCGCCAGCGCGAAGGCTTGCGCGAGCAAGCGCGGCGGGTCCGCTATGAGGAAGAGCTGGCGCGTTATCGTCGCGAAGCCGATGCGCTGGCCGAAGACCGCAGCCTGCTGCAGGCCCTGCTCGACAGCCGCGACGACGCGCTGTGCCTGCTCGACGCCGACGGCCAGTTGCTGGCGATAAATAGGGCCGGCCGGCTCTGGCTCGGTTATTCGGACAACGAGGCGTTGGTCGGGCAACCGGTGTCGACGTTCGTCGGCGAGGCCGGCCGCGCCGCCTTGTCGTCGGCGCTGGAGCGCATGGAAGACAGCGCGGCGCAGCGGCTGGAGATCCCCGCCCGCGAAGGCGCGCCGCTGATCGCGAAACTCGAACCGTGGTCGGGCGGCGACGGCCTGGTGCTGCTCGGACCGCTCGATCGCGAACAGGTCGCGGCGCCGGTTATCGCCAGCGCCGACGCCGTCGTCGATGGCCCCGTGAATACTTTCGCCGACACCGACCTCGCCGCCGGCCACGTCCACGAGGCCGGCGACGACAGCGGCGAATCCTCGATGCGCGACGCGTTCCGCCGCACCCTGGTCGAACTCATGCTGGCCTCGGTCGACGCCTGGGAACGCGCCACCGGCACCGGCCGCCTGGAGTTCGCGGAGAAGAGCCGCATCTGGCGGGTCAACATCGACGACGGCCGGCTG
This sequence comes from Lysobacter gummosus, assembly GCF_001442805.1. NCBI lineage: Bacteria > Pseudomonadati > Pseudomonadota > Gammaproteobacteria > Lysobacterales > Lysobacteraceae > Lysobacter > Lysobacter gummosus. Next base: position 5,974,140 of record NZ_CP011131.1, read on the forward strand.
CGCGCGCGTGCGCTGGAGCGCTACCTCAGCCTGTCCAAGCTGCCGCGCAATCCGCGCTGGCGCGACGTCCTGCGCTCGGCCTATTTCGTCCTGGGCCGGGGCGAGGAGCTGCCAGCGGAGACGCGCGCGCTCCTGCAATCGCGCGTGGATGCGGTGCTCGCCTACACCCGCCGCGACGCGCTGGTCTGAGCCCGCCTCAATCCGGCTTCGGCGGGCACACCGCGCAGGCACCGCTGACGCCTTCGTCGAGCTTGTAGCGGCTGTGATGTTCCTTGGACTGGTAGCTGTCCGGCCCGGTCATGAACGGCAGCGCGCCCTTCAACGGCGCGACGACAGCGCAGTACGCGAGCATGGTTTCGGTAGCGGTGTGCCACTGATCGTCTTTCTCCACGATTCCGCATTTGGCCATCACCTCGCGCAGTTCCTTACCGTCGAAATCGAACTTGGCGACGATGATCGGCGTTTCCTTCTCCTTGACGCACCAATCCGGCGGAACGACCTCATGGGCCTGAACGGTCAGGGGCGATGCGAGCAGGACACCTATGGCGATGGCGTAAGCAACGAATGCGCGAGACAGGGACATGAGCGATCCGGAAGTAGAGGCGAGGCTCCAGAGTAGGCCGCGCGGCGACCGGGATTCCAGCGCGGTCGCGGGTATAAGCCGGGAATAAATTCCGGCAAGGTCTTGTTTCTTATGGCGGCGTGCGTTTATCCGGCGGGCGCGGGGCGGGTTTCCGAAGGCCATAGTCGAACGCCGCGGAGCCCGCGGCCATCACGCCGGCCCGCGTTCGAAATGCCGCCGCGGCTTCCTGAACGCTCGATGCGATAATCCGCCGACGACAGATCCGTCGATTTTCCTGCGCAGGGCTATTGGTGACGGCTAAACACATCGCGCGATCGCGCCGGCTCAAAGACCGGCTGCGCAGGCGCTACAGGGAATTGTTTACGAAGAAGGGACGCGACCCGCTGTACTGGATCGCGATTCCGCTGCTGACCGTGCTGGTGTTGACCGCCATCGGCAGCGCCGTGCTGGGGCGCGATCTGGCCGGGGTGCAAGGCGGCGTGTGGGGATTTTCCGCGCTGGGCACCCGCGTCGAAATCGTGCTTCTGCAGATTCCCATGCTGGTCTGGATCATGGCGTTCGGCCTGGTCCCGCTGCTGTCGCGGTCGATGATGACGACGCTCGCGGTCTGGTTCGGACTTCCGCTCGCGCTGTGGCTGGGCCACACCGGGATCAACCTCATCCAGGTCGTCAACGTCCGCTTCGACCGCGAGGCCGCGCAGGCAGTTTGCGTTGATGTAGTGCGCACCCGCCATCTGGGCTGCGCGACGCTGGTGTCGAAGAAGGGCAAGAGCCGCCGCTGCGCCAACGTGGCGACGCTGCGCGGATGGCCGTCGCCCGATGCGACGATAGACATCAGCGGCGATTACGCCGACGCCGGTCGCGTGTGTTTTTCCGGGCATCGCGGATTTCTGGCGTTGCCGTGGATCGACGGGATTCGCGCCGCGCCGTCGACTGTTGCCGACGCGAGTTAGGCCCCTACTCCGTCTTCGCCGACCGCGCCCGCTCCTGCGCCGGCAAGGGCTGGATGCGCAGACTGCGATAGCGGCAAACATCGATGGCCGGGTAGATCACCGCGCGCTCGTTGGCGAACACGAAACGGAAATCGTAGCGGCACTCGTCGCCGGCGATCTGCAGCGTGGCCGAATCGCCGCCGCCGTCGAGCGCGGCGCCCAGCGGCTTTTCCGCGAACGCCTCGCTGCCGGCGGCGGCCACCGCGACCGAGGTCAGGCGATCGTGGGCGCGATTGATCAGTTCGAAATAATGCGTGCGCGGCGCCGCCTCGCTGTGGGCGGCGGCGGCGAGCAGGGCAAGGGCGAGAACGGCGGCGAGCGACGGGCGCATGGCAAGGTCTCCGGCTGGAAGAGGGGCGACCGGAGCGCGTCGGGCCCGGTCTGCGCGCCCATCACAGCCGACGCGCAAGCGCGCGAGCCAGGGATCTGGGACGAATCGTCGTTGCGGCGCCACCAATCGTAGTGACCGGCGAAGAAGCTTTGCGCCGCCCCAGGCCGCGCTTAGGATGCTGGGGACTTTGTTCGAGCAGGGCCAGATGAAGATCCAGCTGGGCGACACGCAGATCGGCCTGTTCCGCTACCTCGGCCTGTGGTCGGCGGTGGTGGCGGTGTTCGCGATGCAGGGCTTCGTCCACGACGCATTCTTCGCCGAAGTGTGGTCGCCGTTCGACTACCTGCGCTGGTCGATGATCCAGTGGTACACCTGGGCGGCGCTGGCGCCGCTGGTGTTCCGGCTCGCCGCGCGTTATCCGATCCAGTCGCCCGGGCGTCTGCGCGCGCTGCTCACGCATGTGCTGGCGAGCATGGGCGTGACCCTGGCGGCGGTGGTCATCGGCGCGGCGGTGTCGAGCCTGTTCGAGCCCGGCTCGTTCGCCGACCAGATGCTGCAGTTCATCGGCCGCCACGTCGCCATCGGATTGCTGACGTATTGGACGCTGCTGTTGCTGCAGAATTCCCTGCGCCTGCGCGCCGAGCGCGCGCAGCGCATGCTCGAGGCGAGCCGGCTGGCCACCGAACTGGCGCAGTCGCGGCTGCAGGCGCTCAAGACCCAGCTGCAGCCGCATTTCCTGTTCAACACCCTGCACGCCATCGTGACCTTGCTCGACGAAGACAAGCGCTCGGCCGAGGACATGCTGCTGCGGTTGAGCGAACTGCTGCGCGCGTTCCTGGAAGACTACGACGGGCAGGAAATCAGCCTGCGCCGCGAGCTGGATCTGCTGGACCTGTACCTGGGCATCCAGCGCAACCGCTTCAAGGACCGGCTGACCACGCAGGTGTATGTCGCGCCCGATACGCTGGATTGCGCGGTGCCGAGCCTGCTGCTGCAACCCATCGTCGAGAATGCGATCCGCCACGGCATCGGCCAGCGTGTCGGCGCCGACCGCATCGAGATCGAAAGCCGGCGCGACGGCGACAGCCTGTGCATCGAGGTGCGTAATCGCAACAGCCGCCTGGACAGCGACAGCGCGCCCGCCGGCCACGGCATCGGCCTGTCGAATACGCGCCTGCGGCTGCGCGAACTCTACGGCGAAGCCGCCGAGTTGCGCCTGGACATGATCTGGCCCGAGGGCGTGGTCTGCCGCATCCGCCTGCCGTTGCGCGAGCTGGAGGACGACGACGACATGCCCGAGCACCTGCCGGCATGAGCATCACCGCGCTGGTGGTGGACGATGAGCCGATCGCACGCCACGCGGTGGTGCGGCGGCTGCGCGAAGACCCGCAGATCGAACTGCTGGGCGAATGCGGCGACGGCGTGTCGGCGGTGGCGGCGATCCGCGAACACTCGCCCGATCTGGTGTTCCTGGACATCCAGATGCCGGCGATGACCGGCATGGACGTGGTCGCCACCATCGGCGCGGCGCGCATGCCGGCGACGGTCTTCGTCACCGCCTACGAGCAATACGCGGTGCGCGCGTTCGAAGCCAACGCCGTGGATTATCTGGTCAAGCCGTTCAGCCGCGAGCGCTTCGCCGCCACGCTGCAACGGGCAAAGACGCGGCTGGCGGCCGGCGGCGGCGATGCGCGGATCGCGCAGGCGCTGGAGGCGCTGCGCCAACGCGAGGACTACCTGGACCGATTGCCGGTGCGCGTGGACGAACACGTGATTTTCCTCGACGTGGACGACATCGTCTGGATCAAGGCCAGCGGCAATACCGTGCAGATCCATCTGGCCGATCGCGTGCACGAACTGCGCGACACCATGGCTTCGCTGGCGCAGCGGCTGGACCCGCGCCATTTCGCCCGCATCCATCGCTCGGCGATCGTCAACGTGCGCCGGGTCAAGACGATCCATCCCTGGTTCAACGGCTACCACGTGGTCACGATGGACAACGGCCAGCAATTGCGCATGAGCCGGTATCAGCATCAGACGTTTTTGCGGCTGGCGACGACGCGGCGCGATGGTGCGGGCGAGCACGACTGAACACTGCGCTTGGTTCGAGCAGAAGAGCCGGCAACGGCCTCCGCATCGATCGCCGATATGCGCGGGCGCTGGCCGGTGCCGCTCGCGGCGGGAATCCATCGTTGCCGGGCATGCGGTTCTGCTTGCGATCGCCGCGCTTGCAAGCGCCGGCGGCGCGGCGAGTCCACTGCGCTTTTTTCATCTCGACTCAGAGCCGCTAACTAAAGCCACTTGACGCCGAAGACGCGGGTGAGGGCACGAGCAGTCGCGAAATCAACGAAAGAGCATTCGCGCCTGCGGCGCTCATCCCCTCACCCCAGCCCTCTCCCGCTTGCCGGAGAGGGAGAGAGACGAATCTTAAGTATCAGGCTGCGCCGCGTGCACATGCAGGCGATCGCCTTCCACCCGATAGGCGAAGCCTTCGTTCGCGGCCAGATGGCGCCACAGCGGCCGCAACACCGCTTCGGCCTTCAGCAGCACTTCCTGGAATTCGTCCTGCGCGTCCGACAGCCAGGTGATCGCGCCGCCGGCGCCGAAGGCGACCGTGTCGCCGTCGTAGGACAAGGTGCGGATGCCGATGTTGAGGTCGGCGACGCGGTTGTAGCCCAGGTAGCCGATCGATCCGCAGTACACGCCGCGCGCGCTGCGTTCCAGGCGATCGATGATCTGCATGGTGCGCTGCTTGGGCGCGCCGCTGATCGAACCGCCGGGGAAGGTCGCGCGCAGCAGGTCGATCAGACTGCGGTCGGGCCGCAGTTGCGCTTCGACCGTGCTGACCAGCTGGTGCACGGTGCGGTAGCTCTCGATCTCGCGCAGCTTGGGCACCTCGACGGTCGCGGGCACGGCGACGCGGTTGAGGTCGTTGCGCATCAGATCGACGATCATCAGATTCTCGGCGCGATCCTTGTCCGAATTAGCCAGGCGCTGCGCGTACTGCGCGTCGCGCTGCGGGTCCTTGGAGCGGCGGATCGTGCCCTTGATCGGCTTGGTCTGGATGCGGCCGTCGCGGTTCACGCGCAGGAAGCGTTCCGGCGAGGTGCTCAGCACGTGGCTGTCGCCGCAGCGCAGGTAGGCGCCGAACGGCGCCGCGTTGCCGCGCCGCATCTGCCGGTACAAGGCCAGCGGATCGAGCGCGGCGCGGAAACGGAAATGATTGGTCAGGCAGACCTGATAGGACTCGCCATCGACGATGGCGCGGCGGCAGGCGTCGATGGCGGCCAGATAGTCCTCGCGGCCCAGATCCATTTCGACGTCCAGGCTGCGCAGCGGCGCGGCGGAGCTGGCGGACGGCGCCGGCGCGGGATGCATCGACTCGATCCGCGCGCAGGTCGCGTCGAGCCATTGCCGTGCCGCGTCTTCCTGTCCGTCCTCGGCGATGGCGACCGCCCAGGCGCGGCGCGCGGCGTGATCGAAGGCGACGAAGCGCCGCACCCGCATCCACACCGCGTCGGGCAGACTCGTGCCGGCGCCGCGGTCGCCGTCGAACAGCGCTTTCATCTCGTAGCCAAAATAACCGACGAACCCGCCCCTGAAATCGAACGGCAGCGTCTCGCCCCCGATGACCCGGTCGCCTTCCAACTCGCCTTCGAGCAACGCCAGCAACGCCTGCCCCGCCGACATCGCCTCATCGTCGTCGGCGATGCGATAGCGATGCAGTTCGTCGTCCTCGACCGCGCCCATGAACGAACAGGCGGCGGCGTCCTCGGCGATCTGGCTGTCGAGCCAGAAGCTGTTGCGCGCCTGCGCGTACACGCCGCTGAACACCGCTTCGGGATCGATCGCGCCGGCCAGCGGCCGCTGCAGCACGCGCAGGCGCGGCGGCGGCGGTGCCACCGGCGCGGGCGGCGGCGCGGGCGCGCTCATGCTGACGAAGGCGCGGCCGTGATGGCGCCGGGCCTGATCGCGGAAATTCGCGATCAGGTCGATGCCGTGTTCGGTCAGGATCGACTCGGGATGGAACTGCACGCCCCATTGCGGCCGCTGGCGATGGCGCAGCGCCATGATCAGGCCGTCGGCGCTGTGCGCGGTGGCGAGCAAGGGCGCCGGCAAGGGCGCGGCGGCGATCAGCGAGTGATAGCGCACCACCTGCAGCGGCGAGGGCAGTCCGGCGAACAGGTCGCTGCCGTCGTGCACGACCGCGGCGCTGCGGCCGTGCACCGGCTCGGGCGCGTGGGCGATGCGGCCGCCGTAGGCGTGGGCGATGCCCTGGAAACCCAGGCACACGCCCAGCAAGGGCAGCGCCGAGCGCTCGATGGCCTGGCGCGAGACATGGAAATCCGCGTCGCGGGTCACGCTGCCCGGGCCGGGCGAGATCACGATGCAGTCGTAACGCGCGTCGGCTTGCAGCTCGTCCCAGCCGTAGTCGTCGTTGCGCACCACGCACGGCGCATCGCCGAACGCCCGGCCGATCTGGTCGGCGAGGTTCCAGGTGAAGGAGTCGTGGTTGTCGATCAACAGGCAGCGCATGATCGGCCTATTGTCGTACAAACCCCCGCCCGCGCGGCGCTCAGGCCGGCGGCCGCAGCACGCAGGCGATGCTGCGCACGCCGTTGTCGTCTTCGCGGCGGTAATCGACGGCGAAGCCCTGGCCGGCGCGCACGCCCGGCGCCAGGGTCTGCGCCGCGGCGAACTCCAGGCGCTGCGGATCGACCCGGGTCAGGCGCATGGCCTCGAAGCCGAAGAAGCTGCGGACCTGGTCGAACAGCGCCTTGTACAGGCTTTCCTTGGCGGAGAACACCGCCGCCAGGCCGAACGGGAAATCGTCGAAGCCGGCGCGGATCAGCGCCTCTTCGTCGGCATCGACGACCACGCCGCGGATCTCCGCGGCCAGTTCCGGGCCGATGCCGCGCTCGATGTCGATGCCCAGCCCGATCACGTCAATGTCCAGCGTGGCGACGCAGACGGCGCGGTCGCCGGCATGCGAGATCGAGGCCATCGCGCCGGCCGGCCACAACGGCTCGCGCGCCGCGCCGATCGCGATCTGAGCGGGCGCCATGCCCAGCCGCTGCAGCACGCGCTGCGCGCAGACCCGGCCGGCGAGGTATTCGCCGCGGCGCTTGTTCACCGCGCGCGCCAGCTGCGGCGGAAAGTCCACGCCGTGGCGCCGGTACAGTTCGTCGCGGTACGCACCCAGGTCGAAACGGCAGGCGTGGCCGGCCAGCGCCTTGCCGTGGCTGTGCGCGTCGAAGTCGCTGGCGTGGCTGAGGAAGCCGTCGGTGGGTAAAAGATCGGCGTCGGCCATGGCCGGTTCCTTCCGTGACAAATGCGGCGTCGGCGCGCGGCGCCGCCTGGCGCGCAGGATCGCACAGGCGCCGGCGGGATACACCCGCGATGGTGCGCAAGTGCGAGCGCGTTGCAGGAATGCGCGCGCGGCCAGGATCGGCACGCAACGCTGCTGCGCCGCGCAAACACGAACGGCCCGCTTAGCGGGCCGTTCGCTTAAAACCGTTGCCGATCTGGCGGTCAGTCGACCTTGGCCGCGCTCCAGGCGCGCGCCACCGCCGCCTGCTCGGCGGAACCGGCGCCGTACAGCTCGGCCGCCGCCGCCAGCGTCGCCGCGCGGGCCTGCGGATAGGTCGTGCTGCTGGTGAACTTGGTGGTCAACGCGCGATACCAGATCTTGCCGACCTTATCGCGGCCGATGCCGGTCACGCCGGTATCGCCGTTGCAGACCAACTGCGCCGGCGTCAGGCCTGTACCGGCCGGAGCGACAGCCCCCTCTGCCGCCAAATAGAAAAACCGATTGCCCACGCCCGAGGTGTAGTGCGGATTATGAATCCCATCGGACAAGGACGTATCGAAGCCGCCGGGGATGTAGCAATTGAACGAGTGGGTATCGGCGGCCTGATTGTACATCTCGCGGAAAGCGCCGCCGTCGCTGCGCATCTTCTCGCCGATGCGGTAGTCGGCCGGATCGTTGGCGTTGTTGGCGTAGAACTCGACCAGGGTGCCGAAGATGTCCGAGGTCGCTTCGTTGAGGCCGCCGGCGTCGCCCGAGTAGGCCAGCTTGGCGGTGGCCGCGGTCACGCCGTGGGCCATTTCGTGGCCGGCCACGTCGAGGCCGACGACCGGACTGTAGCCGCGCGCAGCATCGCCGTCGCCGTAGAACATCGACTTGACCAGCGCCACGTAGGCGGCATTCGCGCCGGTGATCGCGCCGCTCTTGGTCTTGAAATTGGTGTGCGCGTAGCTCTTCACGCCCTTGCCGTCGCCGGCCAGTCCGCTGCGGCCGTGCACGTTCTTGAAATAGTCCCAGGTCACGCCGACGCCGTAATGGATGTCCGCCGCGACGGTCGCGCGATCGCCGGTCGTGTGGTCACCCCAGACGTTGTCGGTATCGCTCATCAAGGTGGCGCTGCCAGTCGTCGAGAAAATGTCCAAGAAACCCGACACGACCCCGCCCTTGGCGTCGTAGACGCTGCCGCCGCCGCGGGTGGTGTCGATCAGGTCGTACTTGGTCTCGCCCTTCTTGTCGGTGGAGATGCTCAGATCGCCGTAGTAGAGCGATTTTCCGACGCCGGTCGCGGCGGCGGTCTGGATCAGATCCTGCACGTCGAGCACTTTGCCGCTGGCGGCGTCGATGTAATACGACATCAGGCCCGAGTGGTTGTCGCCGGCCTCGCCCTGCAGCGTTACTTCATAGGCCAGCACCGGCTTGGCGCCGCGCGCGTAGACCACCAGGTCGCTGCCGCGTACCTGCTCGACGCGGTCGCCGAAACGCGCGCCGGCCTCGACCACGGCCTCGTCCTTGCCGATGCGCGGGGTCAGCGACGGACGCTGCTTGCTGCGCAGCGTCAACAACGCCGAACGCAGCTGGCCGCGCCGCGACTGCGTGACCACGTCGCCGCCGATCATGCGCAGGCCACGGAATTTTCGCTCGAAACGCACGTGCTCGGTGCCGTCGGCATCGACCACGGCATCGCGCGCCTCGAAGCTGTCTTCGCTGACGCCTTGCACGGCGTTCAAGTGATTGGCGATCTGGCCGCGCGCCTGGCTCATCGCCTGATTCATCGCCAGCGTCTTGCCGTTGTCGGCGGCGGACGCGGCGAACGTCGCGGTCAGAGCGACCGCGAGCAGGGCGCGCTTGGGCAGATTGGAATGCAATGACATGGATGACTTCCCCTTCGAAAAAGTATCTTTTGAAATTAGTCGAATGCCGAACGGACCGGCCATGAATAGCGACGCGCTTGGCGACGCCGCATGCATCCTCGACCGATATCGCAAGCGCCCGCATCCGCCCACGAACGAAATTCCGACGCGAAAATGTGCGGCGACTCCGCAATTCGGCGACCGGTTCAAGCGGATGCAGCTTGTTTGTGTATCGAAGCTGTTCTGCCCGATGCATGCGCAAGCGTGCGGTTTCGCGCCGTACTTCGCAGTACGCGCGAAGCCGCGATTCGGTCGTGCGGCGCCTTCGTCGAATCGCGAGCGACGATGCGCGCACATCGTCCTGGCGGCCGGGTCCGTCAGGCTTTACTCTCGACGCGGTCCGCCCCTTGACCACGGTCGTGCCCATGAAGATTCTGTCCGCCGTTATCGCACTGACCGCGGTTCTCGCCGCGCCCATCGCGTTCGCGCGCGAAGCGTCGCCGCGCCAGGCGCATGCCGATGCATCCCCACGCATCGCGCCCGAGCGCTTGGCGCGCCTGGACACGGCGCTGCAACGCTATGTCGAGGAAGACCGCATCGCCGGCGCGGTCGCGCTGGTGCTGCGCAACGGCCAGCCGGTGTACGAGCGCGCGCTGGGCTGGAGCGACAAGGAAGCCGGGCGGCGCATGAGCGCCGACACCGTGTTCCGGATCGCCTCGCAAACCAAGGCGATCACCAGCGCGGCGATCCTGATCCTCGCCGAGGAAGGCAAGCTGACTCTGACCGAGCCGGTAAGCCGCACGATTCCGGCATTCGCCAAGACCACGGTCGCGTCCGCGCAAGGCGCGGGCGGCGCGCCGATCGCGGCCAGGCGCCCGATCACCCTGCACGATCTGCTGACCCACACCGCCGGCATTTCCTACGGCACCGATGACGCGATCAAGGCCGCCTACCGCGAACAGGGCCTGGGGCCGGCCGCCGGTTTCGGCTGGTACACCGCCGACAAGGACGAGCCGGTCTGCACGACGATGGAACGGCTGGCCACGCTGCCGTTCGCCGCGCAACCGGGCGAAGCCTGGGTCTACGGCTACAACACGGACATTCTCGGTTGCGTGGTCGAACGCGCCGCCGGAATGCCGCTGGACGCGTTCATCCGCAGCCGCATCACCGGCCCGCTGGGGATGAAGGACACGGTGTTCTTCCTGCCGCCGGCGCAACGCGAGCGGCTGGCGGCGGTGTACGGCAGCGGCAAGGACGGGCGGATCGAACGCGCGCCCGAGGGCAGCCGCGGGCAAGGCCATTACATCGAAGGCCCGCGGCGCAATTTCGCCGGCGGCGCCGGCCTGCTGTCGACCGCGCGCGATTACGCGCGGTTCCTGGAAATGATCCGTCGCGGCGGCGCCCTCGATGGCGTGCGCATCCTTTCGCCGCGCAGCGTGCGGCTGATGCGCAGCAACCAGTCCGGTGCGTTGTACCCGCAAAGCGGGCTCGGCTTCGGTTACGGCTTCGAGGTCACCGAACGCTTCGGCGCCCACGGCCTCGACGGCGAGGGCGCGTTCGGCTGGAGCGGCGCCTACGGCACGATGTACCGCGTGGATCCGGAGTCGGGTCTGGTGCTGGTGTTGATGCTGCAGCTGTTGCCGAACCACACCGACATCCAGTCGGTGTTCTCGACGATGACTTATCAGGCGCTGGACTGAGGCGAGCGCGTACCGCGTACGGTGGCCGGGGTTCGCATCACAGCGGCGCGGCAGAAGGTGCGGAAGCGATGGGCGCCGCCTTTGAAAAGAGGCCGAACGCCTTGCCTGGGACGCGATGGCCTTGCGGCGGCGGCGCGGGGGATTTGCGCGAGCGCGGCTAAAAGCGAATCCCCTCACTCCCTTTTTTAGAGGGAAACGGCAAAGCGCGGCCGCCGCGTCCTGATGCTTACGCGATCAGTCTCCGACGATCGCGTGCGGCACGAAGCGCGAGGTGTCCTGGGTGATCAGGCCCGCGTCTTCGCGGATGCCCATGCCGGCGGCGTTGTCGGCGACCACCCAACTGCCGATCAGCGGATAGTTGGCGGCGCCGTCGGCGCCGTCGAAACGCGGCAACGGATGCAGGGCCTGGCGAATGGTCGGGCCGCCGGCGTAGGGACCGTCGCTGCTCAGGCGCTGCCCATCGGCATCGACCAGTTCGATATTGGCGCCTTCGCGCGAGAACAGCGGCTTGCGCACCCAGCCCGCGCTCAGCTCGGCCAGCGTTTGTTCGTCGAAATACGCTTCGAGCAGGTTGCGATGGCCGCGATGGCGTTCCCACAGCAACGGCAGCACGCCCTTGTTGCTCAGGATCGCCTTCCACGCCGGTTCGATCAGCTGCACTTGCGAGGCGGCGAGCTTGGCGCCGTATTCCTCCACGAACATCCATTCCAGCGGATACAGCTTGAACAGCGTGCGGATCACCCGGTCTTCGCCGTCGGTGAACCAGCCCTCGGCGCTCATGCCGATGCCTTCGATGCTCAGCTCCAGCGTGTTGACGCCGGCCTGTTCGGCGCAGTCGCGCAGATAACGCACCGTGCCCTGGTCCTCGACCGAGTCCTCGACCGCGGCGAAATGCACCGGCGTGGCGATGCGCTTGTCCAGCGCCAGGGCGCCGAAGGTTTCGATCAGCAGTTCCTGGATGCGGTTGTACTGGTCGCTGCCCTGCGGCAGCACGCCGCGCTGGATGTTCTGCTCCAGCCACAACCACTGGAAATATGCCGCTTCGTACAGCGAGGTCGGGGTGTCGTAGTTGAGCTCGTACAACTTCGCCGGGCCGACGCCGTCGTAGGCCAGGTCCATTCGCCCGTACAGATGCGGCTCGCCGCGGCGCCAGGAATCGGCGATCCAGTCCCAATGCGTGGCGGGAATCGCCAGCCGGGTCAGCAGTTCTTCCGAACCGACCACTTCATCGACCAGCGCCATCGACATGTCGTGCAGCTCCTGGGTCGGCTGCTCGATGTCGTCTTCGATCTGGCGCAGGCCGAAGGCGTAGTAGGCGCGCTCGTCCCAGTACGGCGCGCCGTCGATGGTGTGGAAATGGAAACCCAGCGACTGGGCTTGGTCGCGCCAGTCGGGGCGTTCGTTCGCGGCGATGCGTTTCATGCGATTCCGATGATGAGGGCCGCAGCGATTGCGGCCCGCGAGAGAACGAGGCGATGCGCGGCGGGCGCGATCAACCGCCCCAACCGCCGCCGCCGCGGCTTGAGCCGCTGCTGTTGCTGCCGCCGAAACCGCCGCGCGCCGCGGCGCTGGAGCCGAAGCCCGAGCGCGAAACGGTGACCGCGCGCGCCGGCAGCGCGGTGTTGCCGGCGGACTTGCCGTAGACCGTGCCGCTGGAGGTGCTGATCTGCTTTCCGTCCGGGCGCAGATAGCCGCCGCTGCGGTAATCGCGGTACAGCGGCGAAACGCCGCCGATGTGGTAGTAGCTGCGGCCGCCGCTCATCGCCTGCGACAGCGCGTAGCCGACCAGGAAGCCGGTCATCGGCGGTATGAAGCTGTGCTGGCTGCCGTTGGCGTACTGCGCCGGCACCGGTTGGCAGGCGCCGAACTGCTGGTTGCACTCCTGCTCGCTTTCGAAGCGCGGCGCGAGCTTTTCGTGCTCGACCAGGGCCTGGTAATAGGCCTTGTCGCATTCCTCGCGCGAGATCTCGGTCTGCACCGCGCATTCTTCGCGCGAAGTCAGGATCTTGCCGCTGGGGTCGTCGTCGCAGCCGCTCAGCACGGCCGGCGCCGCCACCGCCATCAGCACCAGTTTGAGATTGCGCGAGCGCTTGCCGCGCGCGCCGTCCCGGGTCTTGGGAGTCGTGGTCATGGCATCGCTCACGGCGTCATGGCGGCGGCGTTGATCAGGCCGACGCTGATCGACACGCCGGCCGAGAAGATGCCGGCGGCGGTCTGGTTGTTGGTGATCTGCTGCGACAGCTTCGGCGCGACCAGGCGCGCGAGCAGGAACGCGAACAGCTGCACGACCACCGACACCGCGCCCCAGATCGCCGCGTCGAACAGGCTGACCGAGTTGGAGATCGCCGAATGCAGCGGCAGCGCCAGGCCGATCAGGGTGCCGGAGAACGCGGTGGCCGCGGCGGTGTTGCCTTCGCGGATCAGGCTCAGCTCGCGATGCGGGGTGATCAGCAGCACCGCCACGGCGGCGAGGACCAGCACGCCGATGCCGGTGCCGGCGTAGGCGAGGAAGTTGAGGAAGCTGTGGGCGTTGATCGGGGCGTCCATGGAAGATCCTTGCGTGGTGATGCGGTGGCGGCGCGTCGATGCGCTCAGGTGATGTCGAGGTCGGCGGTGTTCAGGTCCAGGCCGATGGCATAGGTGATCACGAATTCGCTCGGGCCGTAGTCTTCCGCGGTGACCAGCAGGAATTCCTCGCGATCCAGCTCCGGCACTTCGCGCCGGTAGAGCATGGCGTAGTGGGTCAGATCGTCGTCGCGGCGCGGCGGATCGTGGCGGTACAGCACTTCGTCGTAGACCACCGGCGGCACCTTGGCCGCGGCGCTCTGGTCGCCGAATTCGCGGTACCAGGTGCGGCCGGCGTATTCGATGGAATCCGCGCCCAGGTGCGGGTGTTCGTGGATGAAACGCTTGAACTCGGCCTGGTTGGCCGGATTCACGGTCTGCTGGAAGACGAAGGCCTTGATGCCCTCGACCTGGCCGCTGGCGGTGCTGACCTGCAGGTAGGCGTCTTCGTCCAGGTAAAAACGGTGCAGGGCGTGGCCGCCGCGCAGATCGATGTAACCGTAGCAGGGAATGCCCTGGTGGCCTTCGGGCAGGCGCATCGTCCAGGCCTGCGGATGGGCGCGGAACATCATCGTGTCGAAGGCCACGCGGCCGTTGATGCGCAAGCCCAGCGGCAGTTCGTGGGCGAACGGCATCTGCGCTGTCTCGGGCGGTTTTTCGCCGCCGCCGAATAATCCCTTCAACCAACTCATCGTCTCGTGCCTCGCTGCGGGCGCCGCGCCCGGATCACCGCGCCGCGAGCGAAGCCCACGGCACGCGCGCGCTGTCTATGCGCGCGTCGGCAAGGTAATACAACAACGTGCCCGGCGCGATCTCGACATGATCGGGCGGATTGAGTACCGGCGCGGCGCTGCGGCCGTCGCGATAGCCGATCCACAACGCCGACTGGGCGCGGAACGCGCCGGCCAGCTTGGCCGCCAGCACCGGCGCGGCGGCGGCCGGAACCTGCAGGCTGAACTGGGTCGGGCCGCCGGCGCCGAGCCATTCGCCGGCCACCAGCGAACTGCCGGCGTCCTGCGCGGCGCGCGCGATCACGTCCACGTGCAGCGGCCGCGTGCATTCCACGTGCGGGTAGTGGCTGCGAACCAGTTGCGCGACCGCGGCGGATTCGAAATGCGCGACCACGTGCGCTTCGTGCGGATGCGCCATCACCGCGAACACCGCGGCGAGCGAGCGGTCGTCGTGGTCGGTGTGCACGATCACCCGCGCGGCGCGGCTCAGCGCGGCGCGTTCGTACTCGTTGCAATCGGCGTAGGAGGCCGCGGCGACGAAACGGATCTGATCGGGCAGCGGATTTTCGGCCAGGCCTTCGGCGACCAGCACGATGCCTTCGTCGTCGGTGTGGGTGTCGGCCAGCAGCAGCTGCACCAGCCGTTCGGACTCGCGGCCGTGCCAGCCGATCAGCACGGTGTGGCCGTGCATGTCTTCGTAGCTCATCTTGCCCACCTGATGGCGCTTCCAGAAATTGAGCAGGCTCGCGCTGGTCTTGGCCAGCACCGAGGCGAACAGCGCGATCGCGCCGGGCATCACGAACAAGGCCGCGGCCCAGCGTCCGGCCGCGCTGCCCGGCGAGAGATCGCCGTAGCCGATGGTGCTGGCCGTGGTCACGTAGTAATAGACGAACGAATCCCAGCCCAGCAGTTTTTCTTCCCCGGCCCAGGCCAGCAGCAGCCAGGTCGCGGCCATGTGCAGGCACAGCGCGGCGGCGAGCACGCCCCAGCTGACCCGGCGCAGATGGCCGCGCAGGGTGCGCAAGAGTTTGCCGATTACGATCATTTCGGTGGGCGGGCCTGGTTACGTCCGTGTGCGGCGGGGTGGTGCGGGTGCTTGGTGCGTAGTGCTTGCTGTCGCTGCGGCTGAGTGCCGCGGTGACGCGGGAGTCCAACCGCGCCGCGACCCCTCAGATCCGTCATTCCCGCGAACGCGGGAATCCAGTGACTTCCGGGCCGGCGCGATCAACGTCGCCGGATTCCCGCGTTCGCGGGAATGACGAGCGAAAAGCGTTGCGCGCCGACAACCGGAGAAAGCGATCGGCATCACACCGATCGCTCTGCCTCGCTACCGCCATCAATCCTTGCGCTCGACCCTGTCGGTTTCCTTCACTTCCACCGCCGGCAGCGCCAGGGTGTTGTCGTGGGTCAGCTGCTGCACCGGCTTTTCGCGGAAGCGCTCCAGGATGTTGTCCACGCTGGTCGATTCCGGCAGCAGGCCGGCGTTGGCCAGGCGGGCGTTGAGGTCGCCGTCGCCGCTCTCCGATTCCAGCTGCGCCGCCGCCTGCAGGCGCGCGCCGCGCTCGGCCTGACGGGTCTGGATGCGCTCGAGCGAATCCAGCGCGGTGGTGACCTTGCCGGTGGCGCCGGAATGACGCGCGGCGACCGCGGTCTGGGCGCGCTGCACCGCTTCGGTGGCCTTGACCGTATCGACCTGCTGCTTCACCCGCGCCAGCTTGCGCTCGGTGGCGGTGATCGCGGTCTTGAGCTGGCTGATGCTGGCGTCATAGCTGTTGATCGCCTGCTCGTCGTTCTTCAGGTCGGTCTCGACCGTGGCCAGGCGCTCGGCGACTTCGCGCGCGAGCTGCTCGTTGCCCTGGCGCAGGGCGCCGGCGATGTAGGTTTCGTACTCGGCCTTCTTCGCGAAGCGGTCCTTGCTGCGGTTGGCCTGCAGCTGGCGCTGGGCCATGACCTTGGTCAGTTCTTCCTTCGAACGCACCAGCTCGTTGCCGGCGTCGCGGATTTCCTGGTCGAGGATCTTCAGCGCGTTGGCGTCCACGACGGCCTGGCCGGCCTCGTGGGCGGTGCCGCGGAACAGGGTCAGGATTTTCTGCAGCAGGCTCATGCGGTCACCAGATAGGACTTGAGGGCTTCCACCGCGTCGATCGCGTTGTCGGCCAGGGTGCGGATTTCCAGTTCGATCTGCTCGGCGCTGGAGTCGGGCGCCATTTCGCCGAAGACGATGTAGACATCGCGTTCGTTGATGGTGGTCAGGCCCAGGTTGGACAGCGGGTTGATCGGGTTCAGGCGCAGGCAGGCTTCGTTGAAGCCGGCCGCGTCGCGGACCTGAGCGGCCTCGACCAGGGGGGTGGAGACGAAGATCTCGCGATCGGTCAGGGCGATAGTGATGCCCAGGTCGCCGCTGTCGGGCAGGGTCACCTGGATCGCGCCGTCGGCGGTCGGCACTTCTTCGACATTATCGGCGCCGAAGGAGACGGCGAGGCGGGTCAGCAGTTCTTGCGTGGTCCAGCGGGACATAGGGCGGTCCTTGAGGGTAAAGGCTGACAGGCGCGGGAGCGTCCGGATCGCGGGGGCGCGTGGGCGCGGGCGTGGGCCCGTCCCTGGCGCTGCGATCATCGTCCGTGACCGTGCTCATGGATCGCAACGGTTATAGGGGCGCATGCGAACCGGCGCAAGGCGTATAGGTCGGAAGTCAGGGTCGGCGATCCCGCGCAAATGCAGGCGCGAGGCGCATTCGCGGTGCCAGCCGCCGCTCGCGCCCCGCCGCGGAGCTGGGATCTGGCCCCAGCCCGCGCGGCGCGCGCTTGAGCTAAACTGTCTGGCGGAACTACCCGACCGGCATTCCCGGCCCGTGGTCGCTGCCCTGGCGCAGACGATTGGCGGGTCCGTTATTCGGCGGGTCCGTGCAGCGGTCGCGCCGATCCCCGGTGGCGGCCTCGTCGATGGCTCTATGCGTCCCGGTCCGGGGCGCACGCAATAGGTGGATCGTGCGCAATTACGACCTCGAATTCCTGAAGAAATTCTCGATGGTGATCGGCTTTCTGGTGCTGGTGACCCTCGGCCTGATGATCGCGGCCTACTTCGTCCACCACCAGTTGCCGCAGGAAGTCGATCCGCGCGCGGCCCAGCGCACCGACAACCGCATCGGCCCGGTCGGCGCGGTCTACGCCGGCGCGACCGGCGCGGCCTCGCAGCAGGCGGCGGTCGCCGCGGCGGCGGCCAAGGCCGCCTCGCAGGTCGCTTACGGCGGCACGCTCGACGGCAAGGTCATCTTCGACAGCCTGTGCGCGGGCTGCCACAAGTCCGGCGCCGGCGGCGCCCCGACCATGGACGCCTCGCATTGGGCGGCGCGCATTTCCAAGGGCAAGGACACCTTGCACAAGCACGCCGTGGAAGGCTTCACCGGCACCAGCGGCGTGATGCCGCCCAAGGGTGGCAACCCGGCGCTGACCAACGAACAGGTCGCCGCGACCGTGGACTGGATGCTGGGCAATATCAAGTAAGCGCGGGGTATCGCGCTGACGGAACGCCGCCTTCGGGCGGCGTTTTTGTTTGTGGGATTTGCTGTTCCCCCCTTTTTCAAAGGGGGGAACAGCGCTGCTTCAATGCGGGGGAACAGCCCTCTGCGGGGAAGAGACACCCCTTCCCGCCAGACGGCACACGACGGCGCGCAACACCGCTGCGGATAATGGCCGCACTCTTCACCGCCCCGCCGAGCCCGCCATGACGCGATTCCGCCCCGCCCTCGCCTTCGCGCCCTGCCTGCTGCTGGCCGCCTGCGCCACCGCGCCGCACGCCGATCGCACCGGCCGGTCGGGCGCGAACCTATCGGCGCCGGGCGTGATCGCGATCGGCGCGGCACGCGCCGGCCTGGGCCAGGACCCGCGCCAAGTCGCCATCGCCGGCATCGTCACCGCCGCGCTGCCCGGCAAGGACCAGGCCCCCGGCTGGCTGATCCAGGACGCCGGCGACGGCGATCCGGCCACCTCCGACGCGATCTGGGTCACCGGCGCCGCCGCGGCGGGACTCGCGTCCGGGCAGACCGTGCAAGTCAGCGGCCGCATTTACGAGGCCGCGCTCGAAACCGACCGCAAAGGCCGCGCCCGCTCGCTGACCGCGATCGACGCCGAACGCATCGCCCCGTTGAGCTCGCGCGCGCAGCGCAAGTCGCTGGCGTCGATCCAGCCGATCGCGATCGAGCGCGCCCCCGCCGATTGGCGCGCACTGCAAGGCATGCGCGTGCGCATCGCCGCGCCGCTGACCCTGGGCGAACGCGACCCCGAGCAGCGCACCATCACGGCGTCCTTCGACGGTCGGCTGTGGCAGCCCTCCGAACTCGCCGCGCCCGGCAGCGAGCAGGCGCGCGCGATCGCCGCCGACAACGAGCGCCGCCGCCTGCTGCTGACCGGCGACACCGCGATCCTGCCCGCCGCCGCCTTCGCCGCGCGCAGCGGCAGTCGCCTGGACGCGGTCGAAGGCGTGGCGGTGCCGGTCGCCGGCCACGACGGTATCCGCCTGAGCGCGGCCCCGGACCTGCACGCCGCGGCGCGCCCGCCGGCGCCGCGCGTCGCCGGCGACTTGCGCATCTCCGCCTTCAATCTGGAAAACCTGTTCAACGGCGACGGCCGCGGCGGCGGATTCCCGACCCCGCGCGGCGCGCGCACCCTGGCCGAGTATCAAGCGCAGCAAGCCAAACTGGTCGAGACCATTCACGCGCTCAATCCCGATGTCGCCGCGTTGATGGAATTGGAGAACGACGGCTACGGCCCCGACTCGACCCTGGCCGATCTGGTCGCCGCGCTGGATCGCGCCGATGCGGCCAGCGGCGGCCCGCAGGATTGGCGCTACGCGGCGCCGTGCCGGCAGACCTGTCCGCCGCGCGAGGCGGGTTCGTGCAAGGACGCCTGCGCCGCTTCGACACGCGGTCCGGGCGACGACCAGATCCGCGTGGGCCTGATCTATCGCGGCCAGCGCGTGGCCGCGCGCGGTCCGGCGGCGACCTTGCAGCAAGGCCCGTTCGGGCCGCTGGCGCGGGTGCCGATGGCGCAGGCGTTCAACGCCATCGGCGCCGACCGCAAGCCCGGCCCGGCTTTCGTGGTCGTGGCCAATCACTACAAGTCCAAGGGCTGCGGCAAGAACGCCAGCGGCGCCGACAAGGACCAGGGCGACGGCGCCTCGTGCTGGAACGCGGCGCGCAGCGAATCGTCGCGGCGCCTGGACGCCTGGCTCAAGACCGATCCCACCGGCAGCGGCGGCGAGCTGACGATGATCGTCGGCGACCTCAACGCCCACGCGCAGGAACAACCGCTGCGCGAGTTGTATGCGGACGGCTGGCAGGACGCGTTCGCCGTGGCCAAGGTCGAGTCGCCCTACAGCTACGTCTACGACGGCGAACTCGGCCGCCTCGACCACGCCCTGCTCTCGCCGGCGCTGGCCGCGCGGCTGCGCGGCGCGGTGGAGTGGCACACCAATGCCGACGAGCCCGAGAGCGCCGGTTACCGCAACGGCGGCGCCGGCCCGTGGCGCAGCTCCGATCACGACCCGGTGTTGCTGGGTTTCGACCTGATGCCGCGCTGAGAGGGTTCGAGCGTGTCGCGGCAGGAGGCTTTTGTGCGAGGGCCCGCTTTTGTGGGAGGGCCTTCAGGCCCGATGCCTTTCGCTCCGCCACGGTGAAACTTCACCGCGACCTGTAATAAAAGCACCGGGGCTAACGCTCCCTCCCACAAAAGACTTCGTGGCCGCGGCGAGCTTTTGTAGGAGGGCCTTAAGGCCCGATGCCTTCTGCTCCGCCACAGTGAAACTTCACCGCGGCCTGTAACAAAAGCATCGGGGCCGAAGCCCTCCCACGAAAAGCTCGCCCCGCCCGCTAAAGCCCGCGTAACCGCCAGCCGCGCGCAACACACCGTCATAACACCGCTCTCACCCCGCCACGTATCATGCGCGGCATGAGCACCCCCGCCTTTCCCAGCGACGCGTCCACCGCGCTGACGCTGCCCGGCCCCGCCGGCGCGATCGAGATGATCGTCGAGGCCGCCGAAGCGCCGCCGCGCCCGATCGTCGCCATCGTCTGCCACCCGCTGCCGACCGAGGGCGGGACCATGCACAACAAAGTCGTGACCATGGCCGCGCGCGCGCTGCGCGAGTCGGGCGCGGCGACGGTGCGCTTCAACTTCCGCGGCACCGGCGCCTCCGAGGGCGAGTTCGACCAGGGCGAAGGCGAATGCGACGACCTGCGCGCGGTCGCCGCCTGGGTCCGCGCCACGCGCCCGGACGCGCAGCTGTGGCTGGCCGGTTTCAGTTTCGGCGCCTATGTCTCGCTGCGCATGGCCGACGAACTGCGGCCGAAGCTGCTGATCTCGATCGCGCCGCCGGCCGGGCGCTGGGACTTCGACCGCATCGCCCCGCCGCAGGGGTATCCGTGGATCGTGATCCAGGGCGAGGCGGACGAAATCGTCGATCCCGAGGCGGTCTACGCCTGGATCGGCGGCCTGCGCCAGCCGCCCGAACTGGTGCGCATGCCCGACACCTCGCATTTCTTCCATCGCCGGCTGATCGACCTGCGCGGTGCGATCAAGAACTCCGTGCGCCCCCATCTTCCGCCGGAAACCGCTCCGGCCTGACAGGATTTCCCCGATGCGCCCCGCCCCGAGCTTTGCGCTGCTGTACGCCTGCGCCTGCCTCACCGCGCTCGCCTGGTCGGTCCGCGCCGACGCGGCCGGCATCGATTGCGCCAAGTCCAAAAGCAAGAACGAGAAAGCCATCTGCGCCGACCCGGTACTGAGCGGCCGCGACGGCGAACTCGCCCAGGCCTACCGCGCCGCGCTCAAGGCCAGCCAGTACGGCGGCGAGCTCAAGAAAGACCAGCTGGCCTGGCTCAAGGAACGCGACCGCTGCGACGGCCAGGTGCCGTGCCTGCGCCGCGCCTATGTCGAGCGCCTGACCGAACTCAAGCCCGGCGCCATCAGCGGCAAGTTCGACTGGAACGGCGACTGGACCCGCGTCGATGGCAGTTCCTCGCTGTCGCTCAAGGCGGCCGGCAAGGACAAGTTCGAGATGGAGCTGCAGGCCAGCAACGGCGCCAACACCGGCCTGCTGTCGGGCCGCGCGCGCGCCAGCGGCGCCAACGAAATGGTCTACAAGGGCAGCGACGCCAACGCCAAGTGCGAGCTGACCTTCCACCGCTTCCATCGCCAGATCCAGATCGAGCAGCAGCACACCGGCAACGATTGCGGCGCCGGCCTGGGCGTGCATTTCAGCGGCCGCTATCTGCCCGGCCTGGGCGAAGCGGTGGCGACCACGCAATGGAACCTGGTCGATCTGGGCGTGGTGCTCAAGCCGGAAAACGACGAGCGCCTGCGCAAATTGCTCGGCGACGACTACGCCGCGCTGGTCGAGCGCCTGGACGTGATCGACACCCGCGCCGACCAGGAAGGCCTCAACGCCACCGTCACCAACGGCTACGTGCGCGGCCTGGCCAATGCCATGCGCGCGCTGCTGATGCAGACCGCCGACGGAAAATTCTGGGTCGCGATCCGCGCCGACAACAAGCAGGACAAGCCCGAGCTGCGCTACTACAGCAACGATCCGGCCTGGGCGGCGAAACTGCCCACGACCATCGACAGCTGGTCCGACGGCTACCAGGAGCACGTGCCGGTGCGGCTGATGTCGGCCGGCGGCCGCATGCTGAGCCAACCGTGAGCGCAGCCCCGCAGCACGCCGCCTTGACGCCCTCGCAGGCCTACGCGGCCGGCGTCGCGCGCGGCGACTGGAGCGATGATCCGGCGCAGCATCCGGCCCTGCGCGAACTCGACCGCATCCATGCCGGCGTGCTCGATCCGCCTTCGCAGGGCCTGTTCGACCGCCTGCGCGGCAAGCCGCGCGAAGGCGTATCCGGGCTGTATCTGTGGGGCGGCGTCGGCCGCGGCAAGACCTTCCTGATCGACCTGTTCTACGAACAGCTGCCGATCGCCGGCAAGCGCCGCACCCACTTCCACCGCTTCATGCGCGAGGTCCACGCGCAGCTGCGCGCGCACGCCGGCGAGAGCGATCCGCTGGCCAAGATCGTGCGCCAGTGGCGCGATCAGCTGCGCGTGCTGGTGCTGGACGAATTCTTCGTGATCGACATCGGCGATGCGATGCTGCTCGGGCGCCTGCTCGACCGCCTGTTCGCCGAGGGCGTGACCCTGGTGACGACCTCCAACACCGCGCCGCCCAATCTGTACGCCGAAGGCCTGCAGCGCGACCGCTTCAAGCCGGCGATCGAGCTGATCCAGCGCCACTGCGCGGTGCTGCTGCTCGACAGCGCGCAGGATTACCGGCTGCGCGCGCTGACCCGCACACCGGTCTATCGCGCGCCGCTGGACGCCGAGTCCGAGGCTTGGCTGAGCGGGCGCTGGAAGGAACTGGCCGCCGGCTGCACGCCGGACACCGGGCCGCTGCGCATCGACGGACGCGATATCCCGGTGCGCGCGCTGGCCGACGGCCACGCCTGGTTCGACTTCGCCGCGCTGTGCGAAGGCCCGCGCGCGGCCGGCGACTACATCGAGATCGCGACCGAATACCACACCGTGCTGCTCGGCGGCATTCCGATTTTCCCCGGCGGCATCCACGACGACGCGGCGCGGCGCTTCATCAATCTGATCGACGAGTTCTACGACCGCCACGTCAATCTGGTGTGCACCGCGGCCGACACGCCCACCGGTCTGTACCAGGGCCACCGCCTGAGCGGCGCGTTCGAGCGCACCGCCTCGCGCCTGATCGAGATGCAGTCGGCCGAATACCTGGCGCTGGAACACCGCGGCTGAGCGCCACCCGCTCGCCCTCGCGGCAGCGGCGAAGCCAGTGCGCGCCATAGCGAATCCGCCCGCGGCGTATGCGCCGCGTGATGACGCAGCGGAGGCCCATCACGGTCTTTATCCACAGACAGGCACATTCGCGCCGCGCATCGCAGCCCCGATCGGCCGCCGCTCGCCGATAGGCGCGTCCGACAGGCCGCACCGCGACTGAATGCCCGAGACCGGCATCGGCGCGGCGCGAGAGAGCGCGCTCGGCCGCGCGCAAACTTGCGCTGCGCCGCCGCAGGAATCGCAATCGGCCCTGTTTTTCAGGGATTTTTTTCATTCTCGCGACGGCCGCGCCAGTGCATCATTCGGCGAAAAAACCCTGCCGCAGCGGGGATTTCCCGCGCGCCGCGCCGACGAACGGACGCGGGCGGCTGAAAAACACGCATGTTTTTGCGTCAAAACTCTTGGCGGCGCGTCGAGCTTGCCCTACATTCCGCCTTGCCGAGGGGTTATCCAGGCAACCCATCCATCCAACGAGTGCTACCGGAAAAAACTATGGCTACGAAAAAAACCGCTGCAAAGAAGAAGGCCGCTCCGAAGGCCGCCGCCAAGCCGGCTGCTGCGAAGCCCATCAAGGAAGTGTTGAGCAAGTCGGGTCTGGTTGCGCACCTGGCCGAGACCACCGGCGTGGTCGCCAAGGACATCCGCTCGGTGCTCGCCGCGCTTGAAGGCGCCGTGCACGCGTCGATCAACAAGAAGGGCGCCGGCGCGTTCACCCTGCCGGGCCTGCTGAAGATCACCGCCGTCAGCGTCGCCGCCAAGCCGAAGCGCAAGGGCATCAACCCGTTCACCAAGGAAGAGCAGTGGTTCGCCGCCAAGCCGGCCACGGTGAAGGTCAAGGTCCGTCCGCTCAAGAAGTTGAAGGACGCCGCGGCCTGATGACCGCCGATGCGGCGTGGCCTGGCCCGCCGCATCATCGCTGCAGCGGACGCCGCCTTCGGGCGGCGTTCTGTTTTTCGGGCGCTGTGACCGCACCGGCCGAGCGCACGCGCGGCGCTTGAGAATCAGACCGATCCGCGCCGGCCTCGCGCCGCACTTGTCCGGATCGGCGCGCAGACTTTGCATGAAATATGAATGCGTCGCCCGGCCGCGCGGCCCCGCCTGCCGGCCTGGTTTGCGCCGCCGCGGTGCATGGCATAGTGCGCGTTATTGTCGTGGAGCATCGTCGTGGATCCGATCAGCCTGGAAGACTTGGCCCTGCTGGATGTCCTGCAACGCATCGATCAGGGGCAAGCCCCCGGCCGTCATGCATCGGCTCTGCGCGATCGCCTGATCGACGCCGCGCTGGCCCAGCTCGATGAAGACGGCGACACGCTGTCGCTGACCGATGCCGGCGTGGAGCGCTGCAAGTCCCTGCGCCATCGCGTCGCCGCCGACGCCGAGGCCGCGCAGGTGATCAAGGAGCGCGAGGAATCGGCGGCGGCGCAGGAAACCGAGACCGACTGAGCTCGCGCGATCGCGCCGGCGCACGAAGCTACACAAAGAAACATCCGGCCGGCACCGGCGCGCTTGCATGGCGCGCGCGCGTCCCGACATCGACAGGCATCGCCCTCGCGCCGGACCCGCATGACGCCGTTCGATCGCCACCTCTCGCTTTGGAATCTGCGCGCCGACGGCGCGCCGATCCGCACCCACAGCAGCGACCTGCTGCCGGTCCGCCACGGCGCGCAGCCGGCCATGTTGAAGATCCCGCGCGACGCCGAAGAAAAATTCGGCGGCATGATGATGCAGTGGTGGAGCGGCGACGGCGCCGCGCGCGTGTACGCGCACGACGAGGAGGCCTTGCTGCTCGAACGCGCCTGCGGCCCGCGATCGCTCGCGCACATGGCGCGCAACGGCCGCGACGAGGAGGCCACGCGCATCCTGTGCGAAACCCTGGAGCGGCTGCACGCGCCGCGCGCCGCGCCGGCGCCGGCCAACCTGGTGCCGCTGCGGACCTGGTTCGCCGATCTGGAGACTCATGCGCGCAGCCATGGCGGCGTGCTGGTGCGCAGCTGGGAGATCGCGCAGGAATTGCTGGCGCAGCCGCGCGAGGTGATGCCGTTGCACGCCGATATCCATCATGAAAACGTGCTGGACGCCGGCGCCGAGCGCGGCTGGATCGCGATCGATCCCAAGCGCGTGATCGGCGAGCGCGGGTTCGACTTCGCCAATCTGTTCACCGACCCGGACAAGGAAACCGCGCTGGCGCCGGGTAATTTCGAACGCCGGCTGGCGCTGGTGGTGGAACACGGCCGGATCGAACGGCGCCGCCTGCTGCAGTGGATCGCCGCGTTTCAGGGCTTGTCGGCGGCGTGGTTCATCATCGACGACGATGAATGCGAGAAGGAGTTCGAGATTATCCGCAAGGCGTTGGCGGAGTTGGATCGGGGTTGAGGTTGCTGCGCGGATTCGTTTTTGCTCTGGCTCCTGATTTTGCTCCCTCTCCCGCTTGCGGGAGAAGGTTGGGGTGAGGGCAGCCAGACGATACGCGTGCTCGGCAACCGACATACAGCGAGAATCGCGATACCTCTGTTGCGCGGTGAACTTGTCGCTTCGCGCGCCCTCACCCCAGCCCACCCCGGCCCAAACGCTTTGCGTTTGGGCGTTCACAGACGCGCGAGCCATGGCTCGCAAGCAGCGTCTGCTCACCCCGCACGCGGGAGAGGGAGCTCAACGCAGCGACTCATCGAACCGCAGTTTCTTCCCAACCGCCGCCCAGCGCCTTGTACAAATTCACCTCGGCGGTCAGCGCATCGCCCTGCAATTGCAGCACCGTCAGCTCGGCATTGAACAGATTGCGCTGCGCATCGAGCTCTTCCAGATACGAGGCATAGCCCTCGTTGTAACGGTTGCGTGCGATCCGCAGCGCCTCGGCCAGGGCCTGCTGTTGCTGCCGGGCCTGATCGCGTTGCTCATGCAGATAGCCGATCGCCGCGAGCGCGTCTTCGACTTCGGAGAACGCCGTCAGCACGGTCTTCTGATAACCGAGCACGGCCTGATCGCGGCGCGCGGCGCTGGCCTGGGCCTGCGCGCGCAAACGGCCGTGGTTGAACAGCGGCGCCAGTACGCTGCCGCCGACGCTCCACACGCGGATCGGATCGCCGTGCAGCAAGCTCGATTCCAGACTACCTAGCGATCCGGTCAACCGCAGCGACGGCAGCAGTTGCGCGCGCGCGGCGGCGAGGGTGGCGTCGCTGGCGGCGATCTGCGCTTCGGCCTGGGCGATGTCGGGGCGGCGGCGCAGCAGTTGCGAGGGCACGCCGGCCGCGGGCAAGGCCGGCGCGGCGATGTCCACCAGCGCCTTGCCGCGGGCGATGGCCTGCGGCGCGCGGCCCAGCAGCACCGACAGTGCGTCTTCCTGGCGCCGGATCGCCAGCTGCAACTGCGGCACAACCTGGGCGGTGGCGCGGTACTCGGCCTGGGCCTGGGCCAGTTCCAGGCGCGAGGTGTAGCCGGTGTCGAAACGACGCTTGGCCAGCTTGAGCGCGTTCTCGCGCGACACCAGGGTGCGTTGCGCGACCTCCAGCCGGGCGTCGCTGGTACGCAGGCCCAGGTAGGCCGAGGCCACCGCGGCGGCAATGCTCAGGCGCAGGCTGTCGGCGCCGGTTTCGCTCGCCAGCACACTGGCGCGCGCCGCATCCGTCAGCGCGCTGAGCCGGCCCCACAGATCGACTTCGTACGCGGCCTGGAACTGCGGCTGGCTGACATTGGAAATATTCGCGCGGCCGGTGGCGGCGCTGACGCTGCGCGAACGCGTGGCGCTCGCGCCCAGGTCCAGGGTCGGCCACTGCGCCGCGCCCTGCGCATCCAGCAGCGCGCGCGCTTCGGCCACGCGCGAGGCGGCCAGGCGCAGGTCGGTGTTGTGGATGAGCGCGGTGTCGACCAGTTCGGCCAGCACCGGATCGTTGTAGCCGCGCCACCAGTCGCGCTGCACCGCCACGCCGGCGCCGGGCGCGTCGCGCCAGGCCGGCGGCGGCGCGGCGATGTCCGGCGGCGGCGCGATGCTGACGCAGGCGGCGAGCAGACTCGCCGCGAGCGCCCATGCACAGATTCGGAATGCGGCGCGCGATGCCTTCATCGACGCGGATTCCCGTCGCCCGGATCGGCGGGCGGCGCGGGCGCGGCATCGGGCGCCGTCTGCGCTTTCGACGCGGGCGACGCGACGCCCGCCGCCACCGCCGGCACCGCCGCATCGCGCGCCGCGTTCGCCGCGGCCGCCTGTTCGTCGCGGCGCACCGCCTCTTCGTCGATCTTGCTGGCGGTATCGACCGTGGCTTCCACCGACATGCCCGGACGCAGGCGCGCGGCCAGTTCCTGATCGGGATCGATCGCAATGCGCACCGGCAGCCGCTGCGCGACCTTGGTGAAGTTGCCGGTGGCGTTGTCGGTCTTGATCACGCTGAATTCCGAGCCGGTGGCCGGCGACAGGCGCTCGACATGGCCGCGCAGGGTCGCGCCGTCGAGCGCGTCGATGCGGAACGAAGCCGACTGGCCGGGACGGATGCGCGCGGTCTGCGATTCCTTGAAGTTCGCCACCACCCACACCCGCTGCGGCACCAGTTGCATCAGCTGCGTGCCCGGGGTGACGTACTGGCCCAGGCGCACGCCGATCTCGCCGAGCTGGCCGTCCTGCGGCGCGTGGATGCGGGTGTTGGCCAGGTCGATCTCGGCCAGGCGCAGGGCGGCTTCGGCGTTGGCGACCGCGGCGGTCAGCGCGTCGCGGTTGACGATCACCGAGCGCACGTCTTCGTCGGCCGAGCGCCGCGCGGCCTGGGCCTGGCCCAGGCCGGCTTCGGCCTGACGCAGGGTCGCCAGGGTCTGATCGCGTTCGCGCTGCGACAGCGAGCCGTCGCCGACCAGCGCGCTGGCGCGGCGCATGTCGGCCTGGGCGCGGGCGAGGTTGGCCTGCGCGGCCTTGAGTTGCGCTTCGACATTGGCCACCGCGGCTTCGCGCACGCGCCGGGCCTGGGTCGAGTTGGACAGGTTGGCCTGCTGCGCGGCCAGATTGGCGCGGGCCTGATCGACGCGCTGGCGATAGTTGCGATCGTCCAGTTCGACCAGCACCTGCCCGGCCTTGACCCGCATGTAGTCCTGCACGCGGACCTGGGCGACATAGCCATCGACCTTGGGCGCGACCACGGTGACGCTGCCGCGCACGTAGGCGTTCTCGGTGGTCTGGCGCGCGCTGGAGAACGGCCACAGCCGCCAGGCGTAGAGAATCAGCAGCACGCCGACGATGGCGATCGCGATCGCCGGGATCGTGGCTTTGGACTGGAAGGGCGTCTTCAAGGGCATTGGGGCGTCCTTCGGATCAGGAAGCGGGCGCGGCGGGAAGCGCCGGCGTAGATGGGGCTGGCGAGGATTGAAGCGGAGCGGCCGTCACAGGCGTGTCGCGAGGCGGATCGGTCGCCGCCGCGGACGGCGGCCCGAACGGCCCGGGCACTTGCGCGGCGAAACTCACCACGGTGTGGCCGCGCCGCCACAGATGCCATTTCAGCAACAGTACCCAGGCCAGCACCACCACCGCCAGCCACGCCACCGACAGGAACACGTCGTTGTAGGCCAGCACCCACGACTCGCGCGTGACCTGCTGGCTCAGCGAGGTCAGCGCCTGATTGCCGCGCGCGGCCGGATCGCCGACCACGCGCGCGACCGCGCCGCCGAGCTGCTGGGTGCGCAGCACCACCTGCGGATCGCCGAGGGTGAGCTGCTGCATCAGATGCTGGTAATGCGCGGTCTGGCGCTGGGCCAGGTAGGTGCCGAGCACGGCCGAGCCGAGCAGGCCGCCGAGCGCGTTGGTGGTGCTGAACAAGACGATGAAAGTCACCAGGTTGCGCACGCCGTCGGCGACCACGCGCACCAGCGCGAGCAGGATCGAACTGGCCAGGAACATCGACGCGGCCATCGCGATCAAGGTCTGGGTGATGTAGAAGTTCGCCGGCCGGGTCAGATTGGTGGCGTGCGAATCGATGTAGGCGCACACGCCGACGATCGCCACCGCGATCAGCCCGAGCATGTCGAAACGCTGCTTGGGCAGGAACGGCAGCGTCACCACGAAGCCGGCGACGGTGCCGATCAGCACCAGCCAGAACATCGTATGCATCTGGTCGTTGAGCAGGCCCAGCACATTGAGCAGCCCGACCGCGCCGACCGACTGCTCCGACAGCACCATGCGCGAGAGCACGATCGCCAGCCCCAGCCGCACCATGTAGCCGCCGTGCAGCAGCCAGCGGATGTTGACCATCGGCTTGGAGCGGTTCATCTCGATCACCACGAACGCGCCCGCGCACAGCACCGCCACCACCAGGCAATGGCCCAGCCACGGCGTGTCCAGCCACCAGCGCAACCGGCCCTGGGTGAGCACCACGCACACCAGCGCGATCGCGCTGGCGTACAGCGGGAAGCTGGCGATGTCCCAGCGATCGAACATGTTCTGGCGCGGCACCGGCGTCACCCGCAGCAGGTTGATCGCGGCCAGGCAGGCCAGCGCCAGGCCCAGTTCGAACATCACGATGCCATGCCACTGCGCGTTGAGCAGCAAGGTCTCGGCGATGATCCGCGAGATCGGCGCGCCGGTCTGCAGCGCGGCGAAGCCGAACATCAGGCCGAGGATCTTCTTCGGCCCGGCGAACACTTCCGCCATGTACAGGATCGTCAGCGAGCTCAGCGGCGCGGCGGCGATGCCGAGCGCGGCGCGCGCGGCGATGGCCGAGTCCAGATCGTTCGCGAGCAAATGCACCACCGCGGCGACCACGAACAGGCCGATGCCCAGATCGGCGAACAGGCGCAGACCGTAGTGCAGGCGGAACTTGGTCAGCAGCAGACTGGCGGGGATGTTGGTGGCGAAGTACGCGGTCAGCAGCCACGTCGCCTCGGCGCTGGTGGCGCCGAGCGCGCCCTGCACCTGCTGCAGGTTGGACGCGACCAGGTTCATGCCCAGGCTTTGCGTGAGGCCCAGCAGCAGCGAGATGGAGACGAAACCGGCGATGCGCCAGCGCGACATCGGCATGGGCGCGAGCGGCGGCCCGGGCGGCGCGACATCGGTCGGCGGTGGCGGCGCGCTGGGCGCTTGAACGGTCGGTTCGGTGGCGGCGGTGCTGGCCATGATCGAGGCGCGTGGCTCCCGCGGTTCCCTTGCAGGCCCTAGTAGGCAACAGGCGGCGGTCAACGATCAAGCGCGCGCATGTCGGTCCGCTGTTCGTTTCGCGTTGAAATGCGCGAACGGGTGTGCTCGCGGCGTGAGGACGGCGCGAAACCGCTAGAGCGCGCGGCGACGTCGCAAGCTCAGCACGCCGTACAAGGCCACCAGCACGATCAGCGACACCACGATCGCCGCCCATTGCGCCGGCGTCATCGTCGCCAGGATCGCGGCCAGGATCGCCACCGCCAGCAACGGCATCGGCCAGCTGCCGCCGGGCAGGCGGAACGGTTCGCCGGCGCCGCGCAGATCCAGTGCCTGCGCGCGCCACGCGGCCACCGACACCGCCGCGAACAGCAGGCAGGTCGCGCCGCCGGAGATCAGCGCCAGGGTTTCGAAGTTGCCGATCAGGGCCAGCATCAGGGCGATGCCGGCGTGCGCGGCCAGCGCCGTCCGCGGCACGTGGTAGCGCGCGTCGACGCGGCCGAAGCCGCGCGGCAGGAATCCGTCGCGGCCCAGCGCGAACAGCAGCCGCGAGGACGAGAACAGGTTGCCCATCAGGAACCCGGCCATCGACACGCTCGCGGTCAGCAGCAGCAACGCGCGCCCGGGCGGCCAGATCGCGCCGGCCGCGTCGGCCAGCGGCGCGGTGCTGCCCGGCAGGCGCGGCCCCAGCATGCCCTGGCAGACGATCTGGATGCCGATGTACAGCAGCACCACGGCCAAGATCGCCGACAAGGTCGCGCGCGGCACATGGCGCGAGGGATCGCGCACCTCGCCGGTCGGCACCAGCGCGGTCTGCATGCCCGAGTAGGCGAACACCACCAGCACCATCGATGAACCCAGCGCGCCCCACGACGCATCTGCGGCGAATCCCACGTACCGCCAGTCCACCAGCAGCAGCCCGAAGCCGGTGAACAGGAACAGCGGGGTGAGCTTCAGGCCGGCCAGCAACACGATCGTGCGCGCGCCGAGCCTGACCCCGAAGGCGTTGAGCGCGAACAACAGCGCATAAGCCGCGGCGATGAACAGCGCGCGCGGCTGCGGCTCGCGCAGGACGCTCCAGGCATTGCCGGCCTGCTCGGCCAGCGCCGCGGCGACGCCCGCGCTGGACAGCACATTGCAGAACCACATCAGCGCGCCGGCCAGGAATCCGGCGAACGGTCCGAACGCCGCGCCGACGAAGGTGTACGGCCCGCCGGTCGCCGATGCGCGGCTGCCGATCGCCGAGAAGCACAGCGCGATCGGCACGATCGCGATCGCCCCGGCCACGAACACCAGCGGCGCGCTCGTGCCCATGCGCCCCATCAACAGCGCCGGCAGCATGAAGATGCCGGCGCCGACGATGATGTTGATGATCGAGGCGCCGAGCTGGAACGGCCCCAGCGCGCGGACCAGGGCGGCTTCGCCCTGCAGGATCGAAGGCGAGGCAGGCGGAACGGGTGATGCGGTCATGGGACTTCCCGGCGGATCGGCCGCAGCCTCGCATGGCGGCTGGGGAAAGGGGAGATGAGGTGCGGCAAAGGCGACGAGGATCGCAGTCGGCGATGTTGTTGTTGCCGTTGCTGTTGCTGTTGCTGTTCCCCCCTTTGAAAAAGGGGGGCAGGGGGGATTCGCTTTTGCTTTAAAAAACCCCCGCCGAAGTTCGCTGCCAGTCGCGGGCAAAAGCAAATCCCCCCCTAGCCCCCCTTTTTCAAAGGGGGGAACTGTTTCGCGGGGGCGGGGCGTTCGTCTCCCTCACATCTGCTCGCGCATGAAATCCACGAACACCCGCAACTTCGTCGGCAACTGCTTGCGCGCCGGGTAATAGATGTAGAACCCCGGAAACGGCGGCTGATAATCGCCCAGCACCTCGACCAGCCGCCCCGCGCGCACATCCTCGCGCGCGATCGGCTCGAACAACTGCGCCATGCCCAGGCCCGCGCGCGCGGCGCTGAGGATCATCATGCCGTCGTTGAAGATCAGCCGCCCTTCCACGTCCACTTCGAAATCGCGGCCGTCGCGGCCGAACTCCCACGGATACAGGCGCCGGCTGCCCGGCAGGCGCAGGCGGATGCATTCGTGGCCGACCAGTTCCTGCGGCGTGCGCGGCTTGTCGCGATGCTCGAAATACCCCGGCGTGGCCACGATCACCTGCCGCTGCATGCCGCCGACCGGCAACGCGATCATGTCGCGCGCCAGGCATTCGCCGAGCCGGATGCCGGCATCGAAGCCGCCGGCGACCAGATCGGCCAGCGTGTCATCGGCGAACAACTCCACCTCCAGCTCGGGATAGCGCGCGAGGAATTCCGGCAGCCGCGGCTCGACCAGCACCTTCGCCGCGGTGCGTCCGACATTGATGCGCAGGCGGCCGGTGGGACGATGGCGAACCGCGTCGAGGTCGTCGAACGCGGCCTCGATCTGCGCCAGCCCCGGGCCGATCTGATCGAGGAAGCGCGCCCCGTGCTCGGTCAGGCCGACCTGACGGGTGGTGCGGTTGAGCAGGCGCACGCCGAGCTTGCTCTCCAGGCCGCGGACGGTCTGCGACAGCGCCGACGGCGAGACCTCCAGCTCGGCCGCGGCACGGGTGAAGCTGCCGAAATGGGCGACGCGGGCGAACGCCAAAACAGCAGGCAGAGGATGAGCGGCCATTAAAGCCTCCGAAGCCAGGACAGTCGGCCCAATTATGAAGCAAACCTTCATAAGCCATTCGGACAACGCCGGTTTTTCAATCAATCGCGCGAGCCTAGAGTTCACACCACGCCCCACCGGGCGCCGCGGCCCCTCCCCCACGGCCGCGCACTGCCTTCCGATCAGGAGACCCACCATGAGCACGCTTCCGACCCGCCGTCTCGGCCGCAACGGCCCCGCCGTCTCCGCCCTGGGCCTGGGCTGCATGGGCATGAGCTTCGCCTACGGCGCCGCGGACGAAACCGAATCGCTGGCGACCCTGGACCGCGCGCTGGAACTGGGCGTGAGCTTCCTCGACACCGCGGACATCTACGGCCCGTACACCAACGAGGAACTGTTGGGCCGCGCGCTCAAGGGCCGTCGCGAGCAGGTGTTCCTCGCGACCAAGTTCGGCATCGTGTTCGATCCGGCCAACCCGGGCGCGCGCGGCGTCAACGGCCGTCCCGAGTACGTGCGCAGTTCGATCGAAGGCAGTCTGAAGCGCCTGGGCACCGACCACATCGATCTGTACTACCAGCACCGCGTGGACGCCTCGGTGCCGATCGAAGAGACCGTCGGCGCGATGGCCGAACTGGTGCGCCAGGGCAAGGTGCGTTACCTCGGCCTGTCCGAGCCGTCGGCGCAGACCCTGGAGCGCGCGCACGCCGTGCATCCGATCACTGCGGTGCAGAGCGAGTATTCGCTGTGGACGCGCGATCCGGAACACAACGGCGTATTCGAAGTCTGCGAGCGCCTGGGGATCGGCTTCGTTCCCTACAGCCCGCTGGGCCGCGGCTTCCTCACCGGCAACATCACCAGCGCCAGCGAACTGCAGAGCGACGATTTCCGTCTGACCACGCCGCGATTCCAGGGCGACAACTTCGCGAAGAACCTGGCGCTGGCCGAGCAGGTCAAGCGCATCGCCGCCGACAAGGGCTGCACGCCGGCGCAGCTGGCGCTGGCCTGGGTGCTGGCGCAGGGCGAGCATCTGGTGCCGATTCCGGGCACCAAGCGGCGCAAGTATCTGGAAGACAACGTCGGCGCGCTGACGGTGTCGCTGTCGGCCGCGGAACTGGCGCAGCTGGACACGCTGTTCGCTCCGGAAGCTGTCGCCGGCGATCGCTACACCGCAGTGGGCATGGCGTTGATCGGACGCTGATCGCCGCTCGACGGGCCGGGGCGCTTGCGCTCCGGCCCGTTGTTTTTTGCTCAGCCAAAAATTAAGAACAAGCGCGTCAGATCGCCCCCTTTAAAAAAGGGGGCGGCGCCCGGCGCCACCACGAAGTCGAACCGATGCGAATAGCGCGGGGGATTTGCTTTTGCTTTCGGTGAAGCAAAAGCAAATCCCCCCTGCCCCCCTTTTTTCAAAGGGGGGAACAGCAACAGCGGTGACTGGGCGCGCCGGGATCGAAGTTCAGTTGGATGCGCAACCGTGTGCTGCATGCACTCATGCCGCCTGGAGATATCGCCCCACGCCGATACGTCTTAGCATCGACTGCCTTGTTCACTGCACGGAGTCCGCGATGCCCCGGTTCGATCGTCTGCCGCTGTCGGTGTCGGCCCTGTGCCTGGCCGCCGCGTTGCCCGCGGCCGCGTCGGCGCAAGCCGCCGATCCGGCCCGCATCGCCCAGGCCGCGCAACAGGTGCAGCCGCAGGTCGTGGCCTGGCGCCGCGACATCCACCAGCATCCCGAACTCGGCCAGCACGAAGTGCGCACCGCCAAGCTGATCGCCGATCAGTTGCGCAAACTCGGCCTGCAGCCGCGCGCCGGCATCGCCCACACCGGCGTGACCGCGGTGCTCAAGGGCGGCAAGCCGGGGCCGAAGATCGCCATCCGCGCCGACATGGACGCGCTGCCGGTGACCGAACCGGCCGGGCTGGCATTCGCGTCCAAGGTCACCGCCGACTATCGCGGCCAGCCGGTCGGCGTCATGCACGCCTGCGGCCACGACGCCCACGTGGCGATCCTGCTCGGGGTGGCGACGGCGCTGGCGGCGCAGAAGGATCAACTGCCGGGCGAGGTGATGTTCGTGTTCCAGCCGGCCGAGGAAGGTCCGCCGACGGCGGGCGAGCCGTTCGGCGCCAAGCTGATGCTCGACGAGGGTGTGTTCAAGGATTTCAAACCCGAAGCCGTGTTCGGCCTGCACGTATGGGCCGGCTTGAACGTGGGCCAGGTCGGGTATCGCAGCGGGCCGATGCTGGCCAGCGCCGACGAATGGAGCCTGACCGTGCGCGGCAAGCAGACGCACGGCTCGCGGCCGTGGGACGGCGTGGATCCGATCACCGTCGGCGCGCAGATCCTGCTCGCCAGCCAGAGCCTGATCGCGCGCCAGGTCAATATCGCCGCGACGCCGGTGGTGCTGACCGCCGGCCAGTTCAACAGCGGCGTGCGTTTCAACATCATTCCCGACGAAGCCAGGCTGGTCGGCACCCTGCGCACCTTCGACGCCGGCGTGCGCGAGGACGTGATCGCGCGCCTGCGCCGCACCGCCGACGACTACGCGCACGCGGCCGGCGCCACCGCCGAATTGCAGGTGGTCAATAACGCGCCGGCCACCGTCAACGACCCGGCGCTGACCCGGCGCGTGCTGCCCTCGCTGCAGCGCGCGGCCGGCGAGAGCAACGTCGCCGAATCCGGACTGGTGACGGTGGCCGAGGACTTCTCGCAGTTCGCCAACACCGTGCCGGGCTTCTATTTCTTCGTCGGCTCGACCGCGAAGGGAAGCGACGCGGCGAAGGCGCCGATCAACCATTCGCCGAACTTCATGCTCGACGAAGGCGCGCTGGACGTCGGCACCCAGACCATGCTGCAGGTCGCGCTGGATTACCTGCACGGGCCTTGAGGCATGGATGAAATCGCGCCAGGACGCGCCACACACATCGCGAACGACACCGCGGGCGATGCGAATTCGCCGCCCGCCACCGTCGCATCCGCGCCACTGCGGTTGAGCGGGCAAGTGCGCGAACTGGAACGCGCGATCGAGTCCATCCGCCGCCCCGGCCATGGCGTGCTGACCCAATTCGCGGTCTACCGCTTCCGCCTCGATCGCCTGCGTCTGGCTTTCTACGCACCGATGTCGCAGGACCAATACGCGCCATCGCCGCTGAGCGAAAGCGACCGCGTGGACGTGATCGCGCAGCGCTATGCCGCGCAACGGTCTGACGACGATGGGAGAGCGGACGACGGCGTGGTCCTGGCGCTGGATAACCGCGAGAACGGTCGCCGCTACGTTTGCCACAGCATCTTCCGTTGGATGGTCCTGGACCTCGCGCCGGTCGGCTACACCCCGCGCATGCTGGGCGAGGCGCTGTACTGGACCGTGGGGCTGTCGGTGGCGGCCCTCGCGGCGATCATCGGATTGGACGCGGTCTTGCCGTCGGGTCGATCGTGGTCGTGGCTGCTCGGCGACTGCCTGTGGGCGATCGCGCTGGTCGATGCGCTGATCTGGGTGCCGGTGGCGGTCTTGCAGCTGCGCTGGCGATTGGGGCGGCCGACCCGGCGTCAGGCCTATACCGAGCAGGTCTATGCCGCGATCGGATTCGGGTCGGCATTGCGGCCGGTGGCGGGGTTGGTTGAGTTGTAGGTCGGTGGAGCGAGGGCCAGTATCCGTTTCGCGTCGTCTCATGGCGGCTTCTGCGATTGCTTTCGCGGTCCCCGTCCGCGCGTGTTCCTTCCACCGTCCGCGAACATTTCTACTGTCATTCCCGCGAACGCGGGAATGACGGGATGGCCAGTGACGCGAGGATTTGTCCAGACCTCGCACTTGGCGAGGTAAGGCCCGAATCCAAGCCCGTCGCCCCGCAAAGCCGACCAACGTCGCGCATCCCCACCCGCCGCCATCGGCTAGCATCGGACCTTTCCCGCCCGGAGTCCCGTCGATGAAGCGTCCGCTGTCCGTCGCGTTGCGTTGCGCCCTGAGTTTCAGCGTCCTCGCCGCCCTGCCGCTGGCCGCCGCCGCGCAATC
Source organism: Lysobacter gummosus (assembly GCF_001442805.1). Classification (NCBI taxonomy): domain Bacteria; kingdom Pseudomonadati; phylum Pseudomonadota; class Gammaproteobacteria; order Lysobacterales; family Lysobacteraceae; genus Lysobacter; species Lysobacter gummosus. Next base: position 6,010,777 of record NZ_CP011131.1, read on the forward strand.
GGGCGAACGGCCCGAGGTCGCTTCGGCCGCCGCCAAGGTCAAGGCCGACGTGGTCACCTGGCGCCGCGACTTCCACGAGCATCCGGAGCTGTCCAACCGCGAGGAGCGCACCTCGGCCAAGGTCGTCGAGCACCTGCGCAAGCTCGGCCTGAAGCCGCGCACCGGTATCGCCCGCCACGGTGTGGTCGCGATCATCGAAGGCGGCAAGCCCGGCCCGAAGATCGCCCTGCGCGCCGACATGGACGCGCTGCCGGTGACCGAGCAGGTCGATCTGCCGTTCGCATCCAAGGCCACCGCGACCTTCCGCGGCGAAACCGTCGGCGTCATGCACGCCTGCGGCCACGACGCCCACACCAGCATCCTGCTCGGCATCGCCGATGCGCTGGTGGCGATGAAGAAAGACCTGCCGGGCCAGGTGATGCTGGTGTTCCAGCCGGCCGAGGAAGGTGCGCCGGCCAACGAGGAAGGCGGCGCCTCGCTGATGCTCAAGGACGGTCTGTTCAAGGACTACAAGCCCGAGGCCATGTTCGGCCTGCACGTGTTCTCGACCTTGCCGGCCGGCCAGCTCGGCGTGCGCCAGGGGCCGCTGATGGCGGCGTCGGACCGTTTCAGCATCAAGATCAAGGGCCGCCAGACCCACGGCTCGGCGCCGTGGGCCGGCGTGGACCCGATCGTCGCCGCGGCCGACGTGATCGGCAGCGCGCAGACCATCGTCAGCCGCCGCACCAACATCGCCAAGCTGCCGGCGGTGGTGACCTTCGGCGCGATCAAGGGCGGCATCCGCTACAACATCATTCCCGACGAAGTGGAGATGGTCGGCACCATCCGCACTTTCGACGAAGGCATGCGCCAGGCGATCTTCAAAGATCTCAAGAACGTCGCCGAGCACGTCAGCCTGGCCCACGGCGCCCACGCCGAAAGCCAGGTGCCCGATCAGGACGGCAATCCGGTCACCTACAACGACCCGGCGCTGACCGCGCGCATGCTGCCCAGCCTCAAGGCCGTGGCCGGCGACAAGAACGTGATCGAGATGCCGCTGGTGATGGGCGCGGAGGATTTCTCCTACTACGCCAAGGAAGTCCCGGCGATGTTCTTCTTCGTCGGCGCGACCGAGCCGGGCGTGGATCCGTCCACGGCGCCCAGCAATCATTCGCCCAAGTTCAAGCTCGATGAGAGCTCGCTGGATGTGGGGTTGCGGGCGATGCTGCAGGTGACTTTGGATTATTTGAATGGGGCCAAGGCGGGTTGAGAGGCAGCTGCCCTAACGCCCTGGAACGCCGGCGGACACGAACCTTTGCCCCCTTTGGAAAAGGGGACGAGCGCCCGGCGAAACCGGGTCGGCTGGACTTAGATTGGAGCGCGGGGGATTTGCTCTTGGCGGTGACACGCTGCGATCGGAACGCAAAAGCAAATCCCCCCTAGCCCCCCTTTTTCAAAGGGGGGAACTGTTCGACAGCGGCGGGGAAATCGCCGGCGGACACGAATCTTTGCCCCCTTTGGAAAAGGGGGCGAGCGCCCGGCGAAACCGGGTCAGCTGGACTTAGATTGGAGCGCGGGGGATTTGCTCTTGGCGGTGACACGCTGCGATCGGAACGCAAAAGCAAATCCCTCCTAGCCCCCCTTTTTCAAAGGGGGGAACTGTTCGACAGCGGCGGGGAAATCGCCGGCGGACACGAATCTTTGCCCCCTTTGAAAAAGGGGGCGAGCGCCCGGCGGAGCCGGGTCGGCTGGGTTTAGATCGGAGCGCGGGGGATTTGCTCTTGCCGATCCCCCAACCCGAAGCAGCTAAAATCGCCCCATGACCACGCATGACCTCCCTCTCGGCCGCCACGTCGATTACCCGCGCGAGTACGACGCCTCGCTGCTGTTCCCGATCGCCCGCTCGCTCGGCCGCGCCCACATCGGCCTGAGCGACGACGCCCTGCCGTTCACCGGTTTCGACCGCTGGAACGCCTACGAACTGAGCTGGCTCGACGCCCGCGGCAAGCCGCGCGTGGCCACCGCGACGGTGACGGTGCCGGCCGGCTCGCCGCACTTGATCGAATCCAAGTCGCTCAAGCTCTACCTCAACTCGTTCAACTCGACCCGCTTCGACGGCGAGGACATCGTGCGCGCGACCATCGCCGCCGACCTGTCCGCGGCCGCCGGCGCCCCGGTCGAGGTCGCTTTCGGCCTGCCGTCCATCGGAAATGACGACGGCGCCGAATCGATCGACGAGCTCGACGTGGCGATCGACGACTACGGCCCGCCCAACGCCGGCCACCTGCGGGCCGACCCCGGCGCGATCGTGGAAGAAACCTTGACCAGCGCCCTGCTCAAATCCAATTGCCCGGTCACCGGCCAGCCCGACTGGGCCCGCGTGATCGTCGCCTACCGCGGCCCGCGCCTGGATCGCGCCGCGCTGCTGCGCTATCTCATCTCGTTCCGCGATCACGCCGAATTCCACGAACAATGCGTCGAACGCATCCATTCCGACCTGCAAACACACGCCCAGCCGCAATGGCTGTCGGTTCAAGCGCGCTACACCCGGCGCGGCGGTCTGGACATCAATCCGTGGCGCGGCAGTCACGGCCTGGCGCCGCCGCCGGCGGGCCGCGACGAACGGCAGTAATCGCCCTCGCACAGGCCCTACACACGGCTTGTGCCAGGCAGCGGGTCGCGGAATTCGCTCATTCAGTTTCGTCATGAAAGTTCACGCGGGCGCTATGTCTTTTTAACAAGCGCCATGTCATGTTCCTTTCCGCCACTTCGGCAGGAGCCCTCAACCCATGACTACCCCGGACAAGAAAGCCGATTTTTCCGATGTGCAAGGCGGAGCGTCGAGCACTGACGAGATCAAACAGAAAGCCGATTTCAGCGACGTGCAAGGCGGCGTGAGCTCGACCGACGAAATTACCGGCGGTGGCGAGCAGACCTACACGGTCGAGAAGGGCGACACGCTTTCGCATATCGCCAAGCAGTTCTACGGCAAGTCCAGCAAGTGGAACGCGATCTTCGAAGCCAATCGCGACCAGCTCGACGACCCCGACAAGATCCAGCCCGGCCAGGTTCTCAAGATTCCCGCCGCCAGCGACTGATCGCGCGTGCGTTTCAACATCACCTACTTCGTCTTTTCAGGAGATCCACCATGCTGATCCGCAATCGCACGCATTACGCCGTCGCCGCCGCCCTGGTCGCCGCGCTGGCGCTGGCCGGCTGCAAGAAGAAGGAAGAGCCGGCTCCCACGCCGCCGCCCGCCGCTGAAACCCCGGCTCCGGCGCCCGCACCGGCCGAGCCCGCTCCGGCGCCCGCCGCCACCGCAAGCGTCGCCAGTGTGGACCTGGGCAGCGCGATCGGCGCCGACAAGAAGGTCACCGCGGCCGCCACCTCGTTCAAGCCGAAGGACACGATCTACGCCTCGATCTCCACCAGCACCTCCGATCCGGCCGCGACCGTACCGACCAAGCTCGGCGCCAAGTGGACCTTCCAGGACGGCCAGACCGTTCACGAAGAGCCGGTGGCCGACGTGCAGGCCACCAACGGCGGCGTCACCGCGTTCCAGATCAACAGCCCGAAGGGTTTCCCGGAAGGCAAGTACAAGGTCGAAATCACTCAGGACGGCAACGTCGTCCAGACGAAGGAATTCGACGTCAAGAAGTAAGGCTCTCTCCGCCACTATGGGCGGGCAAGCCCAGGGCGCGGCTACATGCCGCGCCCTTTTTTTGTCTGCGTTTTGGGCCCGGAACGCCGCTCAACACCCAAGCACATCCCGAACCCCCAAGGCAGTTCCCCCCCTTTGGAAAAGGGGGGCAGGGGGGATTTAGCTTTTGCTCCTCACCGCGTCGCAAAGCAAATCCCCCGCGCTCCGCTTTACTCCGCGAAACGAAACCAGCGCCGGGCGCCCGCCCCCTTTTCCAAAGGGGGCCACCGTTCGCGCCTCACTTCGCCGACGGAAACTCCCCGTCCACATACAACCACCGCCCCTCGACCCGCGCGAACCGGCTGACCTCGTGCAAACGCACCGCCGAACCTCCGCCGACGCGGTAGCGCGCGACGAACTCGACCACCGCGGCATCGCCCTCGGGCCGGTGCCGCTTCACCTGCAACCCCAGCCAACGCACCGCCGGGTCGAAATCCAGCTGCGCCGGACACGTATCCGGATGCCAGCTGGCCCGCAGATAGTCCGCATCGCCCAGGACGTAGGCGCTGTAGCGCGAGCGCATCAGGGCCTCGGCCGACTCGGCCGCCGCCCCGCCATGCAGCCGCCCGCAACAGGCGGCATAACGACGCGACGGGTCGCAGGGGCAGGCGGCGGGCGGATCGGTTCGGGTGCTCATGACGGTATTTTCAGCGCAGACACGCCGCTGCGACTACCATGCGCGTCCCCACCCGTTGCCCGAGTCCTGCCATGAAAGCGCCCGCCTACCTCGACGACGACCAGATCGAACGCCTGGCCGACCTGCTCGACCAACGCGCCGTGCCGTACAAGGGCTTCAACCTGGAAGCGCTGGACGGCTACCTGTCGGCCCTGGCGGTCGGCCCGCAGCAGCCCGCGCCCGAGCAATGGCAGCCGCCGGTCTGGGGCGGCAAGGAGCCGCGCTGGAACGACGAGGCCGAAGCCGCGCAGGTGCAGGCGCTGCTGCTGGGCCACTGGAACATGGTTAGCGCGCGCGTGCGCTACAGCGACGACGACCTGCCCGACCACCTCGCCCCGCTGCTGTGGCTGCCGGAAGAACCCGACGACGAACAGCCGGACGAACTCGACGTCGGCCGCGACTGGGCCTTCGGCTTCTTCCGCGGCGTGGAGTTGAACGAGGCGGCCTGGGACAAGTGGCTGGACGACAACGACTGGATCGACGAAATCTTCGGCCTGTTCGACCGCCTCGCCAGCGGCGAAGTGCTGGCCGAAGACCCGACCGCGCCGGCCACGCCGATCAGCTACCGCGAGCGCCTGGAAATCGTCGCCAGCCTGCCCGGGATGCTGGCCGACCTGCACCACCACCGCATCGAGGCGCTGACCCCGCGCGAACCGCTGCGCCGCGCCGAAACGCCCGATCGCAACGAGCCGTGTCCTTGCGGCAGCGGCAAGAAGTACAAGAAGTGCCACGGCGCCTGAGCCGGCCGCGGACACGAATCCACTACGCGGCCGCTTGCCGGCCCGCCGCTAACGGGTGAGATCATTCGCCCGTTACGCCGCAACGACCCAGCACGCCGTTTTTCCACCCGCTCACTTCGCCCGGCTCCGACGCCATGTCGCCTGCGATCCATCCCTGCCTGAGCTGCGGCGCCTGCTGCGCCCACTTCCGCGTCGCCTTTCACTGGAGCGAAACCGACGCCTGCGAAGGCGGCATCACGCCGAGCGCGCTGACCGAAACCCTCGACCCGCATCGCGTGGTCATGCGCGGCACCTACGGCGGCACGGCCGTGCGCTGCGAACAACTGCGCGGCGACATCGGCGTGGACGCGCACTGCGGCGTCTACGCGCTGCGGCCGTCGCCGTGCCATGCGCTCAAACCGGCGTGGGAAGACGGAACGGCGAGTCCGCAGTGCGACAAGGCGCGGGTGGCGCATGGGATGGAACCGTTGACGCCGCAGGTCTGGTACGCGCTGCGTGGCGAAGCCGCCGATGCCTTGATAATCGCCGCCGCCGGCGCTCTACAGAATCAGATGCACGATCAGGACAACCCCTAAGGCGATTGTCAGCGCACCGACTAATACCGCTTTCCATCCGAACACTTCCTCACCCTCGGACGAATCGTTGTCGCCTCCGTCAAAACTCCAATCGAACATCGCCCGTCCGGTCAAAATCGAATTGGCACCGAAGACGATGATCGCAATGCCGATCGGCAAAACCGGTGCCGTGATCATACTGATGATTTCGTAAGGCCGGAATCGTCGCTATCGGCCGCGGCGCGGATCAACAGTTTATCGAGCATCGCGATCTGAGCCTTATCGCGACGCAGCCCACAGGCCGTCAGCTCATCCAACACCCGGCGCCAGCGCCACAGTGCCTCGACATCGCGCTTCATCACGGCTCGTTGCGAGCTCCAACGCGCGCGCAGGCTTTTCAGTTCCGTCACCCACTGCAAACGCAGCGGCCAGCATTGCGGACACAGCACGGGGCGCTGCCAAATGTAGGCCTTGCGCACCTCGAAAATTTCCTTCTGCCGCTGGGCGCTGAACACGAATTCGCGATCGCAGCGACGGCAGCTCAAGGCCTGATCGACATAAACCGGTCCGGCGAATTCCGCCGCCATCGAGCGACGGCTTTCATCCGACCAGTTCCTCATATCCACGGCAATCTTCGCGTTCCGACCTGCCACGGGTGGCTCCTCTCCAACGCACTTGTCCAGATTCGGCCAGATGGCATTTGGCGCGGAATGCATCATTCCACAGCACCGCCAAGCCTCATACCACCTGGGTCTTTGCCTCGCCCCGCCCGAACCGCGACAATGGCGGGCCGGGTCGCAGCGCCATCGCGTCCCGCAAGGACCCTGCTCCGCCCCGTGCGCCCGCGCACGGAGGCCCCACTGGAGATCGTAATGACCGAGTTCGTAGCGACGCCGCCCGCAGGCGGCGCCAAGATCACCAAGACCCCGACCGGCCTGAATGTGCCGGATCGCCCGATCATCCCGTTCATCGAAGGCGACGGCACCGGCCCGGACATCTGGCGCGCTTCGGTGCGCGTGCTCGACGCCGCGGTCGCCAAGGCCTACGGCGGCAGCAAGAAGATCGAGTGGCTCGAGGTCTATGCCGGCGAGAAAGCCAACAACACCTACGGCACCTGGCTGCCGGACGGCACCGTCCAGGCGTGCCGCGATTACCTGGTCAGCATCAAGGGCCCGCTGACCACGCCGGTCGGCGGCGGCATCCGCTCGCTCAACGTGGCGCTGCGCCAGATGCTGGACCTGTACGTGTGCCTGCGCCCGGTGCGCTGGTTCGAGGGCGTGCCCTCGCCGGTCAAGAAGCCGGGCGACGTGGACATGGTGATCTTCCGCGAGAATACCGAGGACATCTACGCCGGCATCGAATGGGCCGGCGGCAGCGCCGACTCGCAGAAGGTGCTGGACTTCCTGCAGAAGGAATTCCCGCAGGCCTTCGACAAGATCCGCTTCGGCACCGCGGAAAAGAACGCGGCGTGGCTGAAGGAAATGGAAGCCGTCGGCGCGCCGGCGCGCGAGCTGCCGGTCGAAGTCGGCATCGGCATCAAGCCGGTCAGCCGCCTGGGCACCGAGCGCCTCGTCCACAGCGCGATCGCCTACGCGATCGAGAACAAGCGCAAGTCGGTGACCCTGGTCCACAAGGGCAACATCATGAAGTACACCGAAGGTGGCTTCCGTGACTGGGGCTACCAGGTGGCGCGCGACTACTTCGGCGCGGTCGAGCTCGATGGCGGTCCGTGGCACGTGATTCCGGAAGGCAAGCCGGGCGCGGGCCTGATCATCAAGGACGCCATCGCCGACGCCTTCCTGCAGCAGATCCTGCTGCGTCCGAAGGAATACGACGTCTCGGCGACCTTGAACCTCAACGGCGACTACCTGTCCGACGCGCTCGCCGCGCAAGTCGGCGGCATCGGCATCGCGCCGGGCGCGAACATCAACTACGTGACCGGCCACGCCGTGTTCGAGGCGACCCACGGCACCGCGCCGAAGTACGCCGATCTGGACAAGGTCAATCCGGGTTCGGTGATCCTGTCGGGCGAGATGATGCTGCGTTACCTGGGCTGGACCGAAGCGGCCGATGCGATCATCGCAGCGATGGACAAGGCCATCGCCAGCAAGCGTGTGACCTACGATTTCGCCCGCCTGATGGACGGCGCGACCGAGGTCAAGTGCTCGGAGTTCGCCGACGAGATCATCAAGCACCTGTAACCGGGCGCTGGACGATCGAGGCAAAACAAAGGGCGCTTCGGCGCCCTTTTTTTTTGCGGCGATGCGGTGCCGTCACGACCCGATCGACACCGCTCCGGTCACATGGTGCGTTTGCACTGATCGAATTCGGCCTGCAAGGTCGATTTGAAAACATCGTTACTGCCGGACTCCATTTCGGCATTGAGACGGTTCATATCGTGCTTGGCCGAAGCCGCATTGGCGAAGCACGGGCAGAACGACGCGATCTGCTGCGCGCTCAGGTTCGTCCGGTTTTGCAGGCGGCGCTCGCAGGCGCGCAGGAAGGTGGCTCTGGCGTCCTCGGCGGACGGTGGCGCCGGCTGGGAACACGCGGCGAGCACAAGCGCCGCTGCCGCGAATACGATCGACCGATAGTTCATTCTCTACTCCAATGTCCGGGCCGCGGCGTCCGGATGCAGACCGAGGCGCCGCGAAGCTTACGTCACCGATGCGGTTCGGCGCAGCATCGTTCAGCGCGCATCGGCCGCATTGCGGTTCTGCGCCTGCTTGCGCTCGATCTCCTCGATCCTGGCCTGCTCTTCCTGCGCGCTCAAGCGGTGCCTGGGCGCGATGTGCGGCCCGATCAGGCGCATCCAGTTGCGGGTGATCCGCCGGCTTTCTTCCGCGCAGCGCTGCGCGCGCGCCGCAGGCAGGCGGCCGCTGGCGACGATGCTCGGATACTTGTCCGGGTCGCTGCCGTAGACCATGCACTGCAGGTTGAAGAAACGCTGCGCGCCGACCGAATGCTCGTCGGCGTAACGGGCCATGTCGTGCTGGCCGTCGTCGGTGATCAGGAAGAAATTCGACGCCAGCTGCAGCTTGCGCGCGATGTCGCCCCGCGATTCGTCGGTGCTGACGAACGACAGCATCAGCGTGGTCGCCAACTGGTCCACCGCGTCTTCCTCGCGGCCGGTCGCGGGCAGGTCGAGAAGATCGACCAGGGCGTGGCCGGTTTCGTGCAGCAGCAGGAAGCGCAGGTTCGCCAGCAGGTAATCGAGCTGGTCGCGGGCGCTGCCGCCGTTGGCCTGGGCGATCGTCAGGCCCTGGCGCACCAGCAGCTCCAGCATTTCGTAGCACAGGACGATGTCGCCCTTATCGCGGGCGTAGAAGATGTTGACCGTGTCGCATTGCGCGGCGACGTAGTTGATCGGACGCGGCAGCATCAGCCAGCCGTCGAGCTGGTCGATCTCGGGCAGTTGCCGCAGCACGTCGATCTTGCGCGCCATGTCGTACATCGCCAGCAGATCGGGATCGCGCGGTGGCAGGTAGTTGTAGGTGAAGTGGGTGCCGTCGGCTTGTTCGAACGGCAGCGGCGCGGCGACCGGGGCGATCGCGGTGTCCGCCTTGGCGGCCTCGGCCGGCTTGGGCGAGGCCGCAACGGCCACGGGCGGCGGCGCCTGGGTCCGTTGCCAGACCGTGTAGCCCCAGATCGAACAGACCGAGATCACGGCCGCGGCCAGAATGCCGATGATGATCTTCTGCAGCATGCGAGGGCTCTGGTCTGGACTGACGCGGGACACAGGCCCCGGCTGCGAGCGCAAGGACACGCGCGACGACTGGCTTCGGCGATGCGATCCGGCCATGCCGGCCGGACGTTCCCCATCGGGCCGTTCCTGTCGGCGCGGGTTGCGTCCTTGCACCTTCGGCCGGATGGTAACGCGATAGTCGCGCGCGCGGCATCGTTTTGACGCATCGCCACCACGCGACCGGCGAACCCGCTGGACGCCCCGCGCCGCCGCCGTACACTGCGGCCATGTCCGCCGACTCCGCCGCCCTCGCGCAAGCCGTTGCCGTCGCCGGCCAGATCCGCGACGCCTTCGCCGACTACCACGCGCGCTTCGCCGCGATTACCCGCCGCGCGCAAGGCCGCTTCGAGCGCTGCGACTGGAACGGCGCGCGCGACGACGCGGTCGAACGCATCGAGCTGTACGACCGCTGCATCGCCGAGGCCAGCGATGCGCTGGAAACGCGGCTGGGCGAGCAGGCGCGCGATCGCGGGTTCTGGTCGCAGGTGCACACCGCCTATGCGCAGGCGGTCGCGCCCTTGCTCGACGGCGAGCTGTACAAGACGTTCTTCAACACGCTTACCCGGCGTTTCTTCAAGACCCGCGGCGTCGATCCGGCGATGGAGTTCGTCGCGCTCGACATCGAGCCCACCGACGCGATCACTCATCCGGTCGCGCGCCACAGCTATGCGGTGTCGGAAGAGCGACTGGTCGAAACCTTCATGCGGGTGCTCGACGATTATCCGTTCGCGGTGCCCTACGCGCATCGCACCCGCTGCGCGGCGGGAATCGCGGTGCGGCTGCAGGAGGACTTGCAGCATTGGGGGCCGCATCCGGTGCGCGCGGTGGAATTGCTCAACACCGTGTTCTATCGCGAGCAGCGCGCGTATCTGATCGGCCGCGTGTTCGGCGAACGCGCGTTCTCGCCGTGCGTGATCGCCCTGGTCAACGAGGACGGCGCGCTCAAGGTCGATGCGGTGCTGACCTTGCGCAGCGAAGTCGTGCAGTTGTTCAGCTACTCGCGCAGTTATTTCCACGCCGACCTGGGCACGGTCGGCGATGCGGTGGTGTTCCTGCGCACGCTGCTGCCGGGCAAGCCGATCGACGAGCTCTACACCGTGCTCGGCCGCGCCAAGCAGGGCAAGACCGAGCGTTACCGCACCTTCTTCCGCCAGTTCGCCGCCCAGCCCGGCGAGCGTCTGGTGCGCGCCGACGGCGAACGCGGCATGGTCATGGCGGTGTTCACGCTGCCCAGCTACCCGCTGGTGTTCAAGATCATCCGCGATCGCTTCGCTTATCCGAAGGAAGTCGCGCGCGAGGAGGTCGAGGCCAAGTATTCGCTGGTGTTCCATCACGATCGCGTCGGCCGGCTGGTGGATGCGCAGCCGTTCCGGTTCCTGCGTTTTCCGCGCTCGCGTTTCGAGCCGGACCTGCTCGATGAGTTGCTGAGCACCTGCGCGGGCAGCATCAGTCAGGACGGCGACGATCTGGTGCTGCACCTGTGTTATGTCGAGCGGCGCCTGCGGCCGTTGAATCTGTATGTGCGCGAGCAACCGGCCGAAGCGGCGCGCGCGGCGGTGATCGATTACGGTCAGGCGATCCGCGATCTGGCGCTGAGCAATATTTTTCCGGGCGATTTGCTGTTGAAGAACTTCGGCGTGTCGCGGCACGGGCGCGCGATCTTCTACGACTACGACGAACTGTGTCTGGTCACCGACTGTCGCTTCCGCGCGGTGCCGGCGCCGCGCAATCACGAGGAAGAGATGGAATCGGGCGCGTGGTTCTACGCCCACGGCAACGACGTGTTTCCGGAGCAGTTCCCGCGTTTCCTGGGTTTGTCGCCGCCGCTGCTGGGCGCGTTGATGCACGCGCACGGCGACATCTTCCGCATGCAGTGGTGGCAGCAGGTCCAGGCGGGGCTGGCGAGCGGGCAGCGCAACGATGTGGCGCCGTATCCGTCGCAGCGGCGGTTGCCTTGAAGGGTGGCTGTTGGGCTTACGGCGGGCGCGAGTTGGCGTGAGTCGAGTCCGGAATGCTTCGCTTTTTCGCTCGTCATTCCCACGAACGCGGAAATCCAGGGCCTTTCGTGCGAGAACGCTTGAAGTCACTGGATTCCCGCGTTCGCGGGAATGACGGCCTGGAAGGATGACGCTGAAGACTCTGGATGTTCGGCTCCGCCGAAGTAAAGCGAAGCCCGCCTTCGCGGGAATGACGGCCTGAAGGGATCACACCAACGCCGAACCCTCAAGCACACCCACGCGCATCGCAATCCACCTCGACCTTCGCCGTCTCGCGCGGCCACAGCTGCAGCCAGGTGCGCCAACCGCTGGCGCGGGCACGCGAGCCTTGAGCACGGCTGGAAACGGCGCCGGCCGCAACCCGCGCCGGAACCTGCACCGGGGTCCGCGCCGCGACGGGCGCGGCGGTTTCGTCGTCGGCATCGCGCGGATCAGCGAAATGGCCGTGCAGGAACATCAGATTCTTGTAGATATTCATGGCCTCATCTCCTTGCGAATCGGGCCGGGCCGCGCAGAGGGGCGGGGCTGGCCTATTGAGTGATTCGCAAGTTACGCTCGCCAGATTCGGCAAAAAAGCGACCCGTTTGCAAGCCAGGGTTGAATCAGGTTAAACACTGCTGTCGATCCGACTCCGTCCCGGTAGCCGCCGTCTTGGACCTTTCGCGATGAACCGACCGCCGCTGCACGCCCTGCTGGGCTTCGCCACCGCCGCGCGCACCAGCAACCTGACCCGCGCCGCCGAGCAGATGCACCTGACCGTCAGCGCGCTCAGCCACCAGATCCGCACCCTGGAAGAACGCCTGGGCCGGCGTTTGTTCGAACGCGGGCCGCGCGGAGTCACCCTGACCGCCGACGGCGAGCGCCTGCTGTCGGTGGTCGCCCCGCACCTGGACGCGCTCGACCACGCCCTGCGCCCGTACAGCCCGCGCCGCGACGACGTGCTGACCCTGAGCCTGATGGCCTCGATGGCCTCGTCCTGGCTGGTGCCGCGGCTGGGCAGCTTCGTCGCCCTGTATCCGCAGCTGGAACTCAACCTGTTCTCCAGCGCGGCGCTGGTGGATTTCGATCGCGAGCCCGGCATCGACGCGGCCATGCGCGGCGGCTACGGCCGCTGGCCCGGGCTGGTGATCGAGCACTTGTTCGACGAGACCCTGGTGCCGGTCGCCAGCCCCGCCCTGGTCGAGCGCATGGGCGGGTTGCCGGCGCAGGACGACCTGCACCGCTGGCCCCTGCTCGGCGATCTGTCCACGTATTGGCAGGACTGGTTCGACCGCTACGGCGGCGGCAAGCGCCCGACCCGCTTCGTCGCCCACTTCGACGATTCCGAGACCATGCACCGCGCCGCGGTCGAAGGCCTGGGCGTGGCGCTCGGCCGGTTGGCGCGCACCCGCCTGCTGATCCGCAGCGGCCAGCTGGTGCCGCTGAGCCAGGGCCGGCTGAAGATCGACTGGGGCCATTACCTGGTTTATCCGCAGCGCTCGGTCGATCACGGCGGACTGGAATCGTTCCGCACCTGGCTGCACCAGCAGGCGCGCGCCTACATCGACCAGATGGAATCGGATCTGGCCACGCGCGAGGTCGCCAGCACCGACGACGGCGCCTGCGGCCTGCCCGATGCGCCCGCCGCCGCCAAGCCGCGGCGTAAGCGGCGCTGAATGCACCGCGACCGGCACAGCCGCGGCATCCCCCAAGCTGAACGCTTGCGGTAGGCTGACGGCCTCCCCGAATACCTCCGGAGTTCGTTGCATGGAACGACAACGTCTTGCCCGACTGCTGCTCGCCGCGCTGCTGCCCAGCCTGGCCGTGACTGCGTACGCACAGGAAAAAACCGAGCCCGCCGACGCCGCCAAGCCGGCCGCCGAAGCCGCCAAGCCCGCAGCCAAGACCGCCAAGAGCTCGAAGAAATCCGCGCCCGCCGCGCGCGAAGCCGCCGGTTCCAGCGCACTCAAGACCGTCATCGCCGGCAGCTGGCGCGACCCGAAGAACGTCGCCCGCGACGGCTACCGCCATCCGCTGGAAACGCTGACCTTCTTCGGCCTGCGTCCGGACCAGACCGTGGTCGAAATCACCCCGGGCGGCGGCTGGTACTCGGAAATCCTCGCCCCGTATCTGGCCGACAAGGGCCGCTACGTCGCCGCGGTGGTCGATCCCGACACCCAGACCCAGGATGGCTCGCGCAAGTACTACGCCAAGGCCAAGACCTCGCTGGAACAGAAGTTCGCCGCCTCGCCGGCGCAGTACGGCAAGGTCGCCATCGCCGCCTACGACGCGTACAAGCCGGCCTTCGGCACGGCCGACTCGGCCGACCTGGTGCTGACCTTCCGCAACGTGCACAACTGGCGTTCGGCCGGCCAGGCCGAGGTGATGTTCAAGGGCTTCTATGAAGTGCTCAAGCCCGGCGGCGTGCTCGGCGTGGTCGAGCATCGCGCCAAGACCGATGTGCCGGCCGACGACAAGTCCGGCTATGTGGGCACCGCGCAAGTGATCGCGCTGGCGGAAGCGGCCGGCTTCAGGCTCGACGGCAAGAGCGAGATCAACGCCAACCCGCGCGACACCAAGGACTACCCGAACGGGGTGTGGACCTTGCCGCCGGTCAACAAGCACGACGCGGCCGACGACGCCAAGTACCAGGCCATCGGCGAAAGCGACCGCATGACCCTGCGCTTCCGCAAGCCGCGCTGATGCGATGAATGCCGCGAAGCGCCGGGCCCGCCCGGCGCTTCGTGATTGCCGCGGCGGCCTGCGCCGCGTGCGAATCACCGAGGCCTTCGCACCTGGGTCGCGACACGTTCCGCCGGCCCCGCTTCACCCGCATCCGGAGCCCGCTGCCGAGCGCACATGCTGATCGCCTTGAACAAGCCCTACGGCGTGCTGTCGCAGTTCACCGATCGCAGCGTGCCGCCCAAGCCGACCCTGGCCGGCTTCGGTCTGCCGAAGAACGTCTACGCCGCCGGCCGCCTGGATCACGACAGCGAAGGCCTGTTGCTGCTGACCGACGACGGCGACCTCGCCCATCGGCTCACCGATCCGAAGCACAAGCAGCCCAAGACCTATTGGGTGCAGGTCGAAGGCGAACCGCGGGAAGACCAGTTGCAGGCACTGCGTCGCGGCGTCGAGCTCAACGACGGCCCCACCCTGCCCGCGCAGGCCGAGCGCATCGACCCGCCGGCGCTGTGGCCGCGCGACCCGCCGGTGCGCTTTCGCAAGACCGTGCCCGACGCCTGGCTGGCGATCACCATCGGCGAAGGCCGCAACCGTCAGGTCCGGCGCATGACCGCCGCAGTGGGATTGCCGACCCTGCGCCTGGTGCGCGCGGCGGTCGGGCCGTACCGGCTGGGCGATCTGCAACCGGGGCAATGGCGGCCGCTTTGATCCGGCCGCGGCGCGCACACCGGTCCGTTTCGTCGTCGGCTCAAGTCATCGCCGGACGCACCGCGCCGGGCGGATTGATGCACGGCTGAAACACGCCGGCACCCGCCCGCAACGCGGCATTCGCGCCGTGCTCGACACCGCCCGCGATCGCGGCGAAACCGACTTGCGCCGGCCTGCACGCACCATCTGCGACGCCCATCGCAAGAGCGCCGCCAATCGCCGCCGTCTTTGAGAAATCGTCCCGGTTTGATCCCGTACTGGCGCTGGCGGCTGCCGCGCGCGGGCTCTAGCGTCGTCGGTTAGCTACGCGCCTGGCGCTACGCCACCGCGGTCTGCTCATCGGAGGAGCCCGACCATGTCCACCCTGCGTTCGCTTTCCCTCGGCATCAGCGCTGTCCTCAGTGTCGGCGCCGCCTATCTGCTGTTCCCCGCCACCGCCGACAGCGCCACCGTGCGCGCCGCCGCCGAAGAGCCGTCCGACTTCGAGCGGATCCCGCCGGTGGTCGAAGACATCCACATCACCGCCACCGGCCAGGACCCCGACGCCAACGCCCTGCTGCAGCTGACCTACGCCAAGGGCCAGGACCTGCCGGCCGAGCTCACCTTCAACGTCGGCGACAAGCCGGTGCTGCTCAAGCGCGACGAGCAGAACCCGCAGCTGTACGCGGCCACGATCGGGTTCGACTTCGACGGCTTCGTCAAGGAACAGGAACAGCGGCAGAAACTGGCCGAGCAAAAGGCGACGGTGCCGCTGTTCGACGGCCGCGAGTTCCTCGGCGAGGAGGCCGTGCAGTTCCTGGAGCCGACCAAGCTGCGCGAGCAGATCGCCTCGCGCGTCGCCATCCGCATTCCCGGCGTGGTGCTGCCGTGGCCGTCGCTGGCGGTGCGCCCGGAGCGCTCGCTGATGGTCACCGATCCGCTGGTGGTCGAAGACCCGACCCGCACCTTCGACGCCTGCACCAACACCGGCAACCCGAACGGCGCGTGGACCTTCAACCGGCTCATGACCAACATGGCCAACCAGCCGCTCACTGGCGTGGACCCGTCCGACTTCGTCGAGAACTGGATGCGCACCTGGGGCACCTCGACCACCATCAACACCTTCCCGGTGCCGGCGCGCTCGGCGGTGATCAGCCAGGTGCTCAACACCTGGCCGCGCCTGTCCACCGGCAAGCTCGACCTGACCCGTTCGCCGATGCGCCTGCTGGCGATCGTCAACCGCGTCGATCTGCGCACCAACACCGCCTACGGCGGCGGCAGCGCCGGCGAAGGCCGCTTCGTGTTCGGCGTGATCCGCCGCAACAGCACCGGCACCTGCACCGTGCACCGCTTCACCGTGATCCTGGAATACGGGGTGCCGATCAGCACCTGCCCGGCGGTGCGCAGCTACGCCCAGCAATGGGGCAACCTCGGCACCCTGGTGCTGGGCTCGCCGACCTACAACGCTTCGCTGCAGGCCATCACCGACCAGTTCACCAACGCCAACGCCGCGCCGAACAAGCCCAACCGCAGCGCGATCAACCAGATCCGCACCAACGAGTTCCTGCAGAACCCGTGGGAACTGCGCGAGTTCAACATCCTGCGCGGCAACACCCAGTTGTCGATCGTGCCGGCCAAGCAGACCCCGCACCACACCCATAACAACACCGCGCTGCTGGCCAATTACATCAACACCAACCAGGCGCAGATCCTGGCCGGAACCTACAGCGTGCCGCTGAGCTATCTGGGCACGCCGTTCCTGACCGGATCGGTGCTCAATCCCAGCCCGCAGCAGGCGTGGCGCGCCCCGGGCATCGCCAACAACAACGCCCGCAACAAGTTTTCGGTCAACACCTGCGACGCCTGCCACGGCCGCGAAACCCTGACCACCAGCTTCCTGCACGTGGCGCCGCGCGCGTCCGGCGCGCAGGCGGTGCTGTCGAAGTTCCTGCTCGGCAACGGCACGCTGGCGGCACCGACCACCTTCACCATGGCCGATCCGATCGTCGCCGCCACGCCGCGCACCTACGGCGATCTGCTGCGCCGCCAGGGCGACCTGTCCACCCTGCAAAGCAGCCTGTGCCGCACCAGCGGCGTGTTCCAGGAAGCCCACTTCCAGCCGCTGCTCGCTACCGACTGAGCCGCACCGATCCAGGGGGATCCGAGGCAGACGCCCGCAGGCGTCTGCCTTTTTTGTCGCCGGCTATTTCGAAGACGACGGCAGCGGCACCGAGTTCGCGCCCGGACGGCTCAGCAACACCACCCCGCCCAGCACCACCGCGGTGCCGATCAATTGAATGAGGGTGATCTTTTCCCCGAGCACCCAGGCGCCCAGGAACACCAGCGACACCGGCCCGATCACCGAGAACTGCGCGGCGGTGCCGGCGCCCAGGCGCGCCACCGCGGCCATGGTGAAGGTGACCGGCAGGAACGTGCAGAACACCGCGTTGGCCGCGGCCAGCGCGTACACCTGCCAGGGCAGGCCGAACAGCGCGGCCGGGTCGCGCGCGATCAGGTAATGGGTCATCACCGCGATGGTGGAAACGATCATCGCGTAGGCGACCAGCTGCATCGTGCCCAGGCGTTTGATCAACTCGCCCGACATCGCCAGGTACAGCGCGTAGCTGATCGCCGCGCCCAGCACCAATGCGCTGCCGAACAGGACGTGATCGCCCTGCACGCGCAGGTTCTCGACCATCACCAGCACCACGCCGGCGTAGCTGACCGCCAGCGCGATCCACTCTTTCCCCGCGACCTTGCGCTTGAACGCGAACAAGCCGATCAGCAGCACGATGGTCGGATTGAGGAACAGGATCAGCCGCTCCAGCGACACCGGCACGTACTCCAGGCCCCAGAAGTCCAGCAGGCTCGACAGGTAATAACCCAGCACGCCGAGGATCACGATCCAGCCCAGATCGCGCCGCGACGGCAGCGCCTTGCGGGCGCGGGCGCGATGGGTCTCGCGGATGCCCAGCGCGGCGAACAACGGCAGCGAAAACGCCATGCGCAGGGCCAGCACCTGCAGCGAATCCACGCCATAGCGGTATTGCAGCTTGGCCAGGATGGCCTTGGCCGAAAACAGGATCGCGCCGGCCGCGGCCATCGCCATGCCGGCGCGGCGGGCGTTGGAGGCGGTGGCGGAAGCGGGAGCGGAGGTCGCGGCGTTCATGGCGATGACGGATTCTGGAAGGCACAGCCTAGGCGGTGCGATGACATGGATACAGGGTCAGTTGGCGGCGGAATCGACCCGTACAGAACGCGCGGGCCACTGCGGGCGATTTGAGGCATCGGCGCCGGCATTGGAAACCGGCGCTCACCCACCCGCGCTGGCGGCATCGAGCGCGGCGATCTCATCGGCCGACAAGCTCAGCCGCGCCGCGGCGATCAGCTCCTGCAACTGCGCCACGCTGGTGGCGCTGGCGATCGGTGCGGCGATCGACGGCCGCGCGATCAGCCAGGCCAGTGCGACCTGCGCTGGCGTCGCGCCGCGGTGGCCGGCGGCGACTGCGTCCAGCGCGGCGAGAATGCGCAGCCCGCGCGCGTCGAGATACTTGGCGACCGCGCCGCCGCGCGCGCGGCTCTTGCCCAGATCGGCGCGGCTGCGGTACTTGCCGGTGAGAAAGCCGCTGGCCAGCGAGTAATAGTTGATGACGCCCAGGCCGCGTTCGCGCGCCAGCGGCTGCAACTGCGCCTCGAAGCCGGCGCGATCGTAGAGGTTGTATTCCGGCTGCAGGGTTTCGTAGCGCGGCAAGCCGTGGCGCTCGGACACGTCCAGGGCCTGGGCCAGACGCGCGGCGGAGTAGTTGGAAGCGCCGATCGCACGCACCTTGCCTTGTTCGATCAGCCGCGCGAACGCACCCAGCGTGTCTTCCAGCGGTACCGAGGCATCGTCTTCGTGCGCCTGGTACAGATCGATGACATCGGTGCCAAGCCGGCGCAGCGAGTCCTCGACCGCCGCCTGGATATTGGCCGGGGCCAGCCCGCGGCGCGGCCCCCACTTGCCGAGCTTGGTCGCGATGACGATGCGCTCGCGGCGTCCGCCGCCCTGAGCCAGCCAGCGCCCGATCAGGGTCTCCGACTCGCCGCCCTGGTTGCCCGGCACCCAGGCCGAGTACACGTCGGCGGTATCGACCAGCGAAAACCCGGCCTCGGTGAAGGCGTCGAGCAGGGCGAAGCTGGCGGCCTGATCGGCGCTCCAGCCGAACACGTTGCCTCCGAAGGCCAGCGGCGCCACATACAGGGAGGAACGACCGAGGGGACGCGGATTCATTGCGGTTTCCTTAATGCCGGGGTGGGCATGATGCGCCGCCGCAAAAGCTCCAGTCACACCGAAACTGCAACGTTGTCTTGCTGACTGCGGCAGCTCGTCGCACAGGCGTGAACGATTCAGCTTTTTCGGAGACCATCCCGCCTTTGCGTGAAGGTTTCTGTTAACTTTCCACACGATTTCCACGCGGTTCACGTATGCGAAATTGACGTGAAATTCGTAGCGATCCAGCGCCTCAACGGGGACCTACAGGACGTATGAGTACACCCGCGACATCCACCGGCCGCATCCTCGTCGTCGACGATCAGGCCGCAAATCTCCGCGTGGTGACTGCCCTATTGTCCCGCCAGGGCTATGAAGTGGTGTCCGCTTCGACCGGCGACGAGGCCCTGGAGCTGTACGCCGCCGCGCCGCCGGACCTGATTCTGCTCGACGTGATGATGCCGGGCATGGACGGCTTCGAAGTCATGGCCGCGCTGCGCGCCGGCTCGCCGCTGCGGGTGCCGGTGGTGTTCGTCACCGCGGCGCACGACCGCGACCTGTTGCTGCGCGCCTTCGACGCCGGCGTGGTCGATTACGTCACCAAGCCGTTCCTGCCGGAAGAACTGCTGGCGCGGGTCAACGCCCATGTCGGCCTGAAGCTGACCCGCGACCGCCTGGAGCGGGTCGCGCGCGAACGCGAGGAACTGGTCAACCTGGTCGCGCACGATCTGAAGAACCCGCTGACCAGCGTGCTGTTCGCCAGCGACCTGTTGATGAACAACGGCTGCAAGCCCGAGCGCATACCGCGCTACCTGCAGATGATCCACGAAAGCGCCGACGACGCCCTGGGCTATATCCGCCATTACCTGGAAAGCCAGGCCGGCACGCGCGAGCGCGCGGAGCAGACCGGCCGCGCCGATCTGGCCGAGACCCTGGTGTGGCTGGTGCGCCGCTACGAAATGCAGTTGGACGCGCGCGGCATCCGCGTGGAAGTGCAGCCGCCGCCCAACGGCGCGGCGCAGGTCGCGATGGACCCACGCGTGCTGCGTCAGGTCAGCGAGAACCTGGTCACCAACGCGATGAAGTACGCGCCCAACAGCGATCTGCTGCTGGCCGCGCGCAACAGCGCGCCGGGTTTCTGGCAGCTGATCGTCGCCGACCGCGGCCCGGGCATTCCGCTCGCGCGCCAGCGCGAGCTGTTCAAGCCGTTCGTGCGCCTGCACGACGCCGACGTGGACGACGGCCTGTCCAACGGCCTGGGCCTGTCGCTGGCCAAGCAGATCGTGGTCAATGCCGGCGGCCAGCTGTGGTACGAGGAACGCAAGCAGGGCGGCTCGCGTTTCATCATCGAGTTGCCGGAGGCGGCGCGCGAGTAAGGCGTCCGCGGCGTTCGGCGGCGAAGCCGTTCGCACGGACTCATCGATATCCAGGCCGGCCTTGCGCCGGCTTTTTGCTGGCCGCTTCCAGGCGCGGATTGTTCGCCGAGAGCCATCGCGCGCGTATCAAGACAAAGGCCGACGCATGCGTCGGCCTTCGTGTATGCGATCGCCGCGACGGCATGCGCCGGCGCGGTGCGCGGACGGTCCGGCTAAGGACCCGGCCGGCGCCGGATCACTCCGTCGATTCGTCGCCGCCGTTGCGGCTGGCGCGGCGGCGGCGCGGTTCGGCACGCTCGGAGCGGCGCGCGTCGATGCGGCGCGCGCTGCCTTCGATCGCTTCGCCGCCTTCAGCCTGGATGCGGGCCTTGCGGCGCGCGGCGGCGTACCACAGCAGACCGGCGCCGGCGACCGCGGCGACCGCGACCACCGGATTGCGGCGGATGAAACCGCCAGCGGTGCGCGCACCGGTCTTCAGAGCGCCGAACTTGGCGCCGGTTTCGAGCCATTGGCCGGCCTTGGGCGCGGCTTCCTTCAGATTGGCGCTGATCGCGTGCACCAGTTCCAGCGCGCGGTCGGGCAGGGATTCGAACTTGCTCATCGTGTCGGTCCTGGACAGGAGAAACGATCCCCAGTGTCGGGGCGCCACCGTTGAAATTCTGTGAGCGGCGGCGCGCAAGGCCGGCTGGGGGCTGAATGCTTTAAGCCAGGAACGAGTGCGCAGGAGTGAGAAATGAGTGAAAGCCAGCTACGTAACGCGTGCCTGCTGGCCACAAGCTTTTACTCATTTCTCACTCCTGCGCACTCGTTCCTCGCCCCATCACGTCCCGCGCGGCTTGGCCCGATGCGTCGCGGTCGCCGTCCACGGATCGTCCGGCCACGGGTGGCGCGGATAACGTCCCTTCATTTCCTTCCTGACTTCGAGATAGCCGCGCTCCCAGAACCCGCGCAGATCCTGGGTGACCTGCAAGGGCCGGCCGGCTGGCGAGAGCAGGTGCAAGGTCAGCGGCACGCGGCCGTCGGCGATGCGCGGCGTGTCGGCCAGGCCGAACAATTCCTGCAGCTTCACCGCCAGCACCGGCGCCGACGCGCCGACATGCGGGTCGTGGCGTTCTTCTTCGAAGTGATACTGAATCGCGCGCTCCTGCCCCGACGGCACGGCGATGCGGGTGGGCGCGAGGGTTTCGAGCTTCTGCCGCCAGGTCCAGTCCGCGAGCGAACGCAGCGCCTCGCCGAACGCGGCTTCGTCCAGCGCGTCGAGCCGGGTCTTGCCGCGCAGCGCCGGCTTGAGCCAGGCGTCGAGGCCGGCCAACAAGGCCTCGTCGCTCAGATCCGGCAGCGCGTGCTCGCCCTTGGCCAGTTCCGGCATCCACTCGCGCAGGCAGCGAATGCGCGCGCGCCACTGCCGCAGCGATTCGGTCCACGGCAGCGCGTCCAGGCCGAGCTGGCGCACCGCATCGACCAGCGCATCGGCGTAACGCGCCGGATCGGGTTTGGCCAGCGGCCGGCTGTCGAGCACGATGCGGTCGAAGCGACGCTCGCGCACCGCGGCGATGCCGCGCGCGCCGGCGTCCCACAGCACCCGGTCTTCGCTGACGAAGCGTTGCGGGAACTCGCGTTCCAATCGCGCTTCGTCGAGCGGCGCGGCGCGCAGGATGCGGGCATCGCGCGGATCGTCGCGCAATTCGGCGATCACCAGCCACGGCTCGCCGTACACCGCGCTGTCGTCGAACAGTTTCGCGCTGCGGCCGTTGGCGAGTTGGTAGCGATACGGATCGCCGGGATGTTGGCGGGCGATGCGATCGGGAAACGCATGCAGCAGCAGATCGCCGAGCGCATGCGCGGGCACGCTCGCGGGCGGATTCGTCTCCACGCGCAAACGCCGGCGCCATTGCCTGGCGGCCTGATCGAGCGCGGCCAGGGCCGAACGCGAGGCATCGGCCGGCGCGCGCCCGCCGCGGAACGCGGCCAGCGCCTGCCAGCGCGCGGCCAAGGCGTCGCCACCGCTGCGCAGCGGATCGCGCGCTTCGATCAACGCGGCCAGATCGCAGGCCAGCGCGCGTTCGCGCGCATCGTTCGGCGCCAGCAGCATCGCCGCCAGGCGCGGGTGCGTGCCGAGCGCGAGCATGCGTTTGCCGAACGCGGTGATCGTCGCGCCCTGCGTACCGCTGCCTTCCAGCGCGCCCAGGCGCAGCAGCAGTTCGCGCGCGGCGGCCATCGCCCCGCCCGGCGGTGGATCGACGAAACGCAGGCCGGCATCGCCCCAGGCGGCGAGTTCCAGCACCAGCCCGGCCAGTTCGACCTGGGCGATTTCGGGACGGCGCTGCGGCTCCAGCCGCTGCGATTCCGGCCACAGCCGATAGGCCCAGCCCTCGGCGACGCGGCCGGCGCGGCCGGCGCGCTGATCGGCCGAGGCCTGGGCGATGGACACCACATCGAGGCGGGCGAAGCCGCTGTTGGGGTCGTAGCGCGGTTCGCGCGCCAGACCCGAGTCGATAACGATGCGCACGCCCGGCAGGGTCACGCTGGATTCGGCGACGTTGGTCGCCAGCACCACGCGGCGGCGGCCGTCGGGATCGGGCTGCAGCACGCGGCTTTGCTGTTCCACCGGCAATTCGCCGTGCAGGCTCAGCACATCGACGCCGCGCGCGGCCTCACTGCCGGCCAGCGCGGCTTCGGCGCGGGCGATTTCGCGCTGGCCGGGCAGGAACGCCAGCACATCGCCGGGATGGCTGACGAGCGCGTGCTCGACCGCGCGCTTGATCTGGTGTTCGAGCTTTTCCTCGCGCCGCGCCGGAAAGTGCGCGAGCGTCACCGGATAACTGCGGCCGGCGCTGCTCAGGCGCGGCGCATCGAGAAATTGCGCCAGGCGTTCGCCGTCCAGGGTCGCCGACATCACCACGATGCGCAGGTCTTCGCGCAGCGAGGCCTGCACGTCCAGCGCCAATGCCAGGCCCAGGTCGGCGGCGAGGTGGCGTTCGTGGAATTCGTCGAACAGCAGGGCGCCGACGCCGTCCAGGGTCGGATCGTCCTGGATCATGCGGGTCAGGATGCCTTCGGTGACGACCTCGATGCGGGTGCGCGGGCCGACCTTGTTTTCGAAACGGATGCGGTAGCCGACCGTCTCGCCCGCGGCTTCGCCGCGCTGGCGCGCCATGAAGTTGGCGGCGGCGCGCGCGGCGACGCGGCGCGGTTCGAGCACGATGATCTTGCGGCCGTCCAGCCACGGCGCATCGAGCAGCGCCGGCGGCACTTGCGTGGTCTTGCCGGCGCCGGGCGGCGCTTCCAGCACCAGCCGCGGGTGCGCGGCGAGGCTGTCGCGGATCGCCGGCAGCAGGGAATCGATCGGGAATTGGGCGGTGGTCACCTGCATAAGGATACGTGCGCGGTTGTGCGGCGTGGCGCGATTGCCTGCTCCCTCATCTGCACCACCGTTTTCCCGCCTTTGAAAAAGGGGGGTGAGGGAGATTTGCTTTTGGCGCTTTACCGCGGGAGCAACAGCAAATCCCCCCTCCCCTCCTTTTCAAAGGGGGGAAAAGCGAGAGCGGGCTAGTAAACTTGGGCATTGCGGCCTCCAAGCCCCTCTCTTCGTGATCCCATGCAACTGATCGACATCGGCGCCAACCTCACCCACGACAGCTTCGATCCCGACCGCGAGGCGGTGCTGCAGCGCGCGCGCGATGCCGGCGTGGCGCGCATGGTGATCACCGGCGCCAGCCGCGAGCATTCGCCCAAGGCGCTGGAGCTGGCGCGGCAATACCCGGGCGAGCTGTTCGCCACCGCCGGCGTGCATCCGCATCACGCCACCGAATACACCGCCGAGTGCGACGCGGAAATGCGTGAGTTGCTGTCGCACGATGAGGTGGTCGCGGTCGGCGAATGCGGCCTGGATTATTTCCGCGACTTCTCGCCGCGCCCGGCGCAGCGGCGCGCGTTCGAGATGCAGTTGCAGACCGCGGTGGACACCGGCAAGCCGCTGTTCCTGCACCAGCGCGACGCGCATGCCGATTTCATGGCGATGATGAAGAACTTCGACGGCAAGCTCGGCGCGGCGGTGGTGCACTGCTTCACCGGCACGCGCGAGGAGTTGTTCGATTACCTCGATCAGGACTGGTACGTCGGCATCACCGGCTGGCTGTGCGACGAGCGCCGCGGCCTGCACCTGCGCGAGCTGGTCAAGCATATTCCGGCGCAGCGGTTGATGATCGAGACCGACGCGCCGTATCTGCTGCCGCGCACGGTGAAGCCGGCGCCGTCGCACCGGCGCAACGAGCCGATGTACCTGGCGCATATCGTCGAGGAACTCGCCCGCGATCGCGGCGAGGAGGTCGCGGTCACCGCCGCCAACAGCAGCGCGGCGGCGAGCGCGTTCTTCCGCTTGCCGGCGCGCTGAGATTCGCGCGCCGGCCCGGCCCTTCGGTCAGTCCAGGGTGAAATTGCCGCAGCCGTACCACAGCGCCGGCCAGGCCTTGTGGTCGGGACCGGCGTTCTTCGCCGCCGGCGTGACCATGATCGCGTAGGTGTAGGGCCCGTACTTGCCGCCGGTATTGCCCTTGTTGTCCTTGCACACCTGGCCCAGCTTGACCGGCGCGATCTGCACCTTCAATCCGGTCTTTTCCTGGCCGATCACGCCCACCAGCTGGTACTGGCCCTGCGGCGCGGCGGTCTGATCCAGCGGGCCGTTGAGGAGCTTCTTGGCTTCCGGCACGGTCAGCGCGTAGACCACATTCAATGTGCTGTCCGTAGTCAGCACCACCCTCCAATCGGTATTGCCGCCGCGGAAGGCCGGCGAGGGAAAGGTGATGGCCTGTGCGAACGCACAAGGCGCCGCGAGCGCGGCGGCCAGCGCCAGAGCGGCGGCAGTGATGGAAACGCGCATGGAAGACTCCTGGAGGGGGCGACGTCGTGCCGCCGGTACCGCTATCAACGAGCGGCCGCGGCATCCGTGAAAGCCGGCCGGCACGGCCGACCGGTGCGGGCCGCGAGCGCTTGCGCGCGTCGCGGTTCACTCACCAACGCGTTGCCTGCGCGATAGCGGACAACACGCAAGGCATGGGCATCGCCTCGTTCGCGCACGCGTTCGAGCCAGGCCGCGCCGCTGGAATTCGCCGACTGCGCCGCGACGCGGAGCGGCCGAACTCGCTACTCTTCGCGTTCGAACCGGGACGCCGCCGCCCATCGCCCCGACGCCTTGCCAGGACTCCGCATGCCGACCGCCGTCTCCGAAAACCGATCGCCCGTCTTCGTTCCGATGGCCGTCGCCTGGCTGGCGCTGATCCTGTCGGCGGCCTTCGTCCTGATCGGCACGATCACCACGCCCGCCGACGCGCGCGCGACGGCTTCGGCGGCGGCGCAGATCGTGCAGTGGCTGTGCTCGATCGGCCTGCTGTTCGGTTTCGTGCTGGCGCTGGGTTGCGCGCTGGTCGATCGCCGCGGCACGCCGCGGCGCGCGTGGTTCGCGGTGCTGGCCGCGCTGGTGCTGATCTTCGGCCTCGGCGTGGCCTGGTCGATGGGCCAGAACCAGGCCTTGGCCGCCTTGCTCAAGGATCGCAGCCGGCACGAGCTGCTGATCTGGGTGTCGGCGCTCGGCGCGATCAAGGTGATCGTGATCAACGCAGTCGCGCTGCCGATCGCGTGGCGGCTGGGCGGGCGCGGCGACACGCCGGTGA
Organism: Lysobacter gummosus; assembly: GCF_001442805.1. NCBI lineage: Bacteria > Pseudomonadati > Pseudomonadota > Gammaproteobacteria > Lysobacterales > Lysobacteraceae > Lysobacter > Lysobacter gummosus. The sequence continues at coordinate 6,036,813 of NZ_CP011131.1, forward strand.
GCTGGAGTTCCGGGCAACGCAGGGTGATCGGCGCGCTGGTCGCGGCGAGCCTGTGCGCGGGCCTGTTGCTGCTGGTGCAGAACGTGGCCGCGGCCTTCACTTCGCTGGGCCAGGGCGAACGGGGCGCGGGCATGAGCGTGGTCGCGCTCGCCGTCGGCGCGGTGCACGGCCTGTTCGCCTTGGCGCTGCCGATGCGGCGCGGCGCGGGCGCGGTGCCGGCGCTGCTGTCGTCGCTGCTCACGCCGGTGTTGATTGTCGCCGCTTCGCTGCCGGTGGTCACCGCCGGCGAAAGCTGGGACCTGCCCGCACGGATCACCGCGGTGCTGCTGATCCTGTTGTTCGCGCCGATGCTGTCGTGGCTGCTGGTGCGCTGGCTGCACGGGCGCGCTTGATACGCACGCGCCGGGCAAACGAAAACGGCCCGCATCGCGGGCCGTTTCGGTTTCGCCGCAATGAAGGGCTCAGTACATGGCCAGATCGCCGCAGCCCTTGAACGTGTCCATGCCGTCCACGTGCACGCTGACCGACTGCATGTGCTTGTTGTCGCCGTCGTCGGTGCATTCCTGGCGGCTGATCTCGATGGTCATCGGCTTGGCGCCGTCCTTGCCGGCCAGCTCGCCGCTGAGCACGATCAGCGTGCTCGGCGCGTCGGCCGGCTGACCGTTGTAGCGCGCGCTGCCGCTGGCTTTCTCGCTGCCGCTGCCCCAGGTCAGATCGACCTTGTGATTCATCTCGCCGGTGGCCTGGATCTCGATGCTCCAGTGTTCGCCGAAGCCCTTGAACGCGGGCACCGGACTGACCTTGCCGACCTGATCGGCGCCGATCTTGCCCATGGGCTGGATGGTCTCGGGCGCGTCGGCGGGGGGCGTATCGGTCGCGGGCGCGGCGGTGTCTGCAGGCTTGTTCGCGCTCGCATCGGCCACCGCCGGATCGGCGGCCGGCGGTTTGGAGCAGGCGGCGGCGAGAACCGCGACGGTGAGCAACGCGGCGAAAGGCATCAGGCGCATGGGCAACTCCCAAATCGAATCCGCCCGGTGCGGGCGCTGAGGTTGTAACGCGGCGGCGGTGCAGATGGGGTCAAAGGCCAGGAACGAGTGCGGAGAAGTGAGGAGTGAGCGAAAGCCAATACTCGTTCCTCACTCCTGCGCACTCACTTCCAGATCAATCAGCTGCGCAATCCCACGCCGCGCTTGAGCAGCCACAGCGCCAGCGACGACAGCCCGACCACGAAGGCCAGCATCAGCGCATAGGCGACCAGCACCGGCACGTCGCTGCTGCCGAGCAGGCCGTAGCGGAATGCATTGACCATGTAGAAGATCGGATTGGCGTGAGTGGCGGCTTCGGCCCAGGCCGGCAGCAGCTTGACCGAATAGAACACGCCGCCCAGGTAGGTCAGCGGGGTCAGGATGAAGGTCGGGACGATGGCGACGTCGTCGAACTTCTTCGCATACACCGCGTTGATGAAGCCGGCCAGCGAGAAGATCGTCGCGCCCAGCAGCACGGTGGTGAAGGTCACCAGCGGGTGCGGCACCCGCACCTTGGTGAAGAACATCGCGATCAGCAGCACGATCGCGCCGACCATCAGCCCGCGCAGCACCGCGCCGGCCACATAGCCCCACAGGATCACCCAGTTCGGCATCGGGCTGACCAGCAGTTCCTCGACATGGCGGCCGAACTTGGCGCCGAAGAAGCTCGAGGAGATATTGCCGTAGCTGTTCTGGATCACGCTCATCATCACCAGGCCGGGGACGATGAACTCCATGTAGGTGTAACCCCCCATGTCGCCGATGCGCGAGCCGATCAGGCCGCCGAAGATCAGGAAGTACAAGGTCATGGTGATCGCCGGCGGCACCAGGGTCTGGCCCCAGATGCGCAGGATGCGCGCGACTTCGCGCCGCACGATGGTGCCCAGCGCGACCAGGTTGCGGCGCATGGAAGTGGCTTGAATCGCGTCGGCCGGTTGCACCGGAAGCGTCTGGCTCATGCGGCGGTCTCCGTCGTTGCGGGGGTGGGTTCGGACGGCTGGTTGATCATGCGCACGAACAGTTCTTCCAGTCGGTTGGACTTGGTGCGCATCGAGCGCACGCGGATGCCGGCTTCGCCGAGCGCGGCGAATACGCGGTTGAGATCCATCGCGCGCGGCATCTCCAGATCCAGGGTGTGGTCGTCGGTGGCCAGGATGGTCGCGCCTTCGATCGCCGGCAGCGTCGCCGGCAGGCTGCCGTCGATGTCGAGCAGGAAGCCTTCCACGTCCAGCATCGCCAGCAGCGCGCGCATCGGGCCCTGCTGGACGATGCGGCCCTGGTCGATGATCGCCAGGTTGCGGCACAGGTTCTCGGCTTCTTCCAGGTAGTGCGTGGTCAGGATGATGGTGGTGCCGGCGGCGTTGATCTCGCGCAGGGTCTTCCACATGCCGCGGCGGATTTCGATGTCCACGCCGGCGGTGGGTTCGTCCAGGATCAGCAGGCGCGGGCGGGTCATCATGGCGCGCGCGATCATCAGCCGGCGCTTCATGCCGCCCGACAGCGTGCGGCTCATCATCGTGGCCTTTTCCCACAGCTGGGCGCGCTTGAGCTCTTCCTCGGCGCGCTGCAGCGCGACCGCGCGCGGCACGCCGTAGAAGCCGGCGTAGTTGACCAGGATGTCGAGCGGCTTCTCGAACATGTTGAAGTTGAGCTCCTGCGGCACCAGGCCGATCAGGCGCATCGCTTCGCTGCGGTTGCGGGTCAGGTCGGTGCCGAAGATCTCCACCGAGCCTTCGCTGAGATTCACCAGCGAGCTGACGATGCCGATCAGGGTGGACTTGCCGGCGCCGTTGGGGCCGAGCAGGGCGAAGAAGTCGCCCGGGGCGACGTTCAGGGACACGCCCTTGAGCGCCTGAACTTTGTTGTCGTAGGTCTTGCGCAGGTCGCGCACACACAAGGCGGGCACCGAAGCGGACGCGGGGGCACCGGAGTGCGCCGTTGCCGAACCGGGTCCCGTGGCGGGGGCCGTTGGCTGGGTCATTGCGGAAGGTTCTCGGATCGCTGGCCGCGGGCCTCGCGGCGAATGGCTTAGTATAGGCGGCCCCGTGGCGGTACTCCGGCCACAGACTGTTGCGAAATCCCGCGTTGCCTCGCCCAGGACGGGCCGAACCTCGCCCTGGACAGGCTTTGCGCCCACCAGGCTTTGCGCAGGCGGTCGCCTCGATCATCGCGACGGGGCCGGCCGGGCCCCTCCCGCGTCCGATCGCGCCGCAAGCCGGCCGGACCGCCCACCGAGAATGCGACCTACATGAAGCAATTCCCGCTCAAGCTCGTCTCGCGCAGGATGCTGGCGCCCAGCGTCGGCCACTACGTGTTTCTGCGCGACGACGGCGAGCCGCTGGACTACATCCCCGGCCAGTTCATCCAGATCCATTTCCAGTACGCCGACGGCACCGCGACCAAGCGCAGCTATTCGCTGGCGACCATCCACGACCATGCGCTGGGCCCGGGCGAGGAAGTGGAGATCGCGGTCAGCTACGTGCCCGGCGGCGCGGCGACGGCCTTGTTCGAAGGCTTGAACGAGGGCGATCCGGTCCTGGCCAGCGGCCCGTTCGGGCGTTTCTGCCTGATGCCGGGCGACGCCAACCGGCGTTACCTGCTGATCGGCACCGGCACCGGCGTCACCCCGTACCGGGCGATGCTGCCGCAGTTGCAGACCCTGATCCGCGAGCGCGGCATCCAGGTGGTGCTGCTGTTCGGCGCGCGCACCCCGGACGAGCTGCTGTACGGCGACGAGTTCCGCGCCTTCGCCGATCGCGAACCCAACTTCCGCTTCGTCCCGTGCTTCTCGCGCGAGTTGCCCGAGCAGCCGCACGCCGATGTGCGCCATGGCTATGTGCAGCAGTTCCTGGATGAGTTCGCGCCGGACGCGAACGGCGACATCGCTTATCTGTGCGGCAATCCGAACATGGTCGATGCCTGTTTCGAGGCGCTCAAGGGCCATGGGCTGCCGGTGCCGCAGATTCGGCGTGAGAAGTACATTTCGTCCAAGTAAGGCTTAAGAGCGAATCCCCCCTGCCCCCCTTTTCAAAGGGGGAACAGCAAAAGCCCGGGGGACGCCGCGCTAACCGTTGCCCCCTTTAAAAAAAGGGGGCACGCGCCTGCGCATCCCCCATCCCGGGCCATAGCCCACCGCGCGGGGGATTCGCTCCACCCACCGCGATCGGTCACATTCTTCCCGAAGCCCCCGTCTGTCATCCTTGAAGGCGCACCCGCCTTGGGGAAGAGACTCGGACCATGCATCGATTCGGATACGCACAACGGCCGCGCTACGCGGCCTTGGGATTGGCCGCGGCCTTCGCGGTACTGGCTTTGGCCGGTTGCAGTAACAGCGGTACGCCGGCCGCGGCGAGCGGCGGCGCCGGCAAGACCGCGGCGGTCAAACGCCACTACGGCCGCATCGTGTTCGACCCGTGCACGCTGTCCTCGGCCTACGCCGCCGGCACCATCGCCGCCCAGTGCGCGACCTTCAAGGTCCCGGAAAACCACGCCGCGCCGAACGGACGCACGATCGACCTGCATATCGCCTGGCTGCCGCCCACCGATGAGAGCGCGGTCGACGACGATCCGGTGTTCTTCCTCGCCGGCGGCCCCGGCCAGGCCGCGACCGAGTCGTGGCCGCTGGTCGATGGCGCCTTCCGCGAAGTGCGCAAGCACCGCAGCATCGTCCTGGTCGACCAGCGCGGCACCGGCCGGTCCACGCCGCTGACCTGCCGCGACGCGGCCGGCGACAGCGACGGCAGCCAGAGCGAGCAGGCCATGCTCGACCACTCGGTCGCCGCGGTCGAACGCTGCGCCAAGTCGCTGAAGGTCGATGCCCGCTACTTCACCACCACCGACGCCATCGCCGACCTTGACCTCGTGCGCACGGCGATCGGCGCGGCCAAGATCGACCTGGTCGGCGTCTCCTACGGCACCCGCGTCGCCCAGCAGTACGCCGGCCGTTATCCGCAGCACACCCGCGCGGTCGTGCTCGACGGCGTGGCGCCGAACGAACTGGTGCTGGGCAGCGAGCACGCGCGCAATCTGGATTCGGCGCTGGCCGCGCAGTTCAAGCTGTGCCAGCAGACCCCGGCCTGCCGCGCGCGCTTCGGCGGCGAGCCGCGCGAACAGTTGCGCCGGCTGATGGCGCGCCTGCAGGCCGCGCCGGTCGAGGTCGACTACCGCGACCCCAGCACCGGCGAACAGCTGCGCGAGAAGGTCACCTCCGGCCACGTGGCGATGCTCACGCGCATGTTCTCCTACGCACCGGAAGCGGCCTCGCTGCTGCCGCTGATGCTCAACGAAGCCGACCAGGGCCGCTACGCGCCGCTGATGTCGCTGTCGAAGATGCTCGGCAACCAGCTCAGCGAAGAACTCAACTACGGCATGCAGCTGTCGGTGACCTGCGCCGAGGACGCGGACCTGTTCGTCGCCGATCCGGCCGACGCCGACACCGTGCTGGGCGATGCGATGACCAAGGTGCTGCAGGCGCAGTGCAAGGTCTGGCCGACCGGTCAGCGGCCGAAGGATTTCCACGCGCCGTTCGCCTCGCCCTTGCCGGTGCTGCTGCTGTCGGGCGAACTCGATCCGGTCACCCCGCCGCGCTACGGCGAGCAAGTGCTCAAGCACCTGCCCAACGGCCGCCACCTGATCCTCCGCGGCCAGGGCCACGGCGCCCTGCGCATCGGCTGCACGCCCAAGCTGCTGGGACAGTTCATCGAAACCGCCAACGCCAAGCAGCTCGACGCGCGCTGCCTGGACGCGCTGGGCTACGTGCCGCCGTTCGTTTCGTTCAATGGGTGGGAGCCCTGAGAGCCGGGATTGGGGATTTGTGATTCGGGATTCGAAAGCCCGGACATCGCGACCCCGCCCGCTTTTGCCAATCCCGAATCCCCAATCCCGAATCACGTGGAAAATCATGATCACCGCCCACGATCTGCATAAATCCTTCAAGACCAAGACCGGCCTGGTGCAGGCCGTGCAAGGGGTCGATTTCGAAGCCCGCGACGGCGAGATCACCGGCTTGCTCGGGCCCAACGGCGCCGGCAAGACCACCACGCTGCGCATGCTCTACACGCTGATGCAGCCCGACCGCGGCGAAGTGCGCGTCGATGGCATGGACGCGGCCAAGCAGGCGGCCGCGGTGCGGCGCGCGCTGGGCGTGCTGCCCGATGCGCGCGGCGTCTACAAGCGCCTGACCGCGCGCGAGAACATCGCCTACTTCGGCGAGCTGCACGGCATGAGCCGCGCCCAGATCGATCAGCGCACCCGCGCGCTGTCGCAGGCGCTGGACATGGACGACATCCTCGACCGCCAGACCGAGGGCTTCTCGCAAGGCCAGCGCACCAAGACCGCGATCGCGCGCGCGCTGGTGCACGACCCGCGCAACGTGATCCTGGACGAACCCACCAACGGCCTGGACGTGATGACCACGCGGGCGATGCGCGGCTTCCTGCGCGGCCTGCGCGAGGAAGGGCGCTGTGTGATCTTCTCCAGCCACATCATGCAAGAGGTGGCCGCGCTGTGCGATCGCATCGTGATCATCGCCAAGGGCCAGGTGGTCGCCGCCGGCACCGCCGATGAACTGCGCGCGCACACCGGCGAAGACAATCTGGAAGACGCCTTCGTCAAGGCGATCGGCAGCGACGAGGGACTGCACGCATGAAGACCGGTACTTTCGCCGCCATGTGGTCGGTGATCCGCAAGGAACTGCGCGACATCTCGCGCGACCGCCGCACCCTGGCCATCACCCTGCTGATGGGCCCGCTGCTGTATCCGCTGCTGATGCTGGGCATGGGCTCGCTGGCCGAGAACCGCGCCCGCACCCAACTCGACACCGCGCTGCGGGTGCCGGTGCGCGGCGCCGAGCACGCGCCGAACCTGATCAAGTTCCTGGCCACGCAGAACATCGTCGCCATTGCCGCACCGATAGATCTCGACGCGGCGATCCAGAGCCAGGACAGCGACGTCGGCCTGATCATCAGCAAGGACTACGCCCAGGATTGGAAGGACGGCCAGCCGGCGCTGGTGGAAATCGTCCAGGACAGCACCCGCCGCGACGCCGAAATCCCCAGCCGGCGCGTGCGCGCGGCGCTGGAGGGCTACAGCCGCCAGGTCGGCGCGCTGCGGCTGCTGGCACGCGGGATCTCGGCCAACATCGTCCAGCCGGTCAACGTCGGCGATCGCGACGTCGCCACGCCCGAGGCCAAGCGCGGCCTGGTGCTGTCGGCGCTGCTGCCGTACCTGCTGATCATGACCTCCTTCATCGGCGGCGCGTACCTGATCATCGACGCCACCGCCGGCGAGCGCGAACGCCAGTCGCTGGAGCCGCTGCTGGCCACGCCGGCGCCGCGCGGGGCGATCGTCAGCGGCAAGATCGCCGCGGCCTGCATCCTGGGATTGTTCTCGCTGCTGCTGACCCTGCTCGCGTTCAAGCTCAGCGCGCAGATGACCTCCGGCATCGGCCGCATGCTCGACGTCGGCCTGCCGGCGATCGGCAAGATGCTGCTGATCCTGATGCCGATGTCGTTCATCGGCACCGCCCTGCTGACCTACCTGTCGGCCGCGGCCAAGAGCCTGAAGGAAGCGCAGAGCCACATCACCTGGCTGATGTTGATGCCGCTGATCCCGACCTTCGTGTTGATGGTCAATCCGCTCAAGACCCAGCTATGGCAGTTCACGGTGCCGTTCCTGGCCCAGAACCAGCTGCTGTTGAAGGTGATCCGCGGCGAAGCGATCTCCGGCCAGACCTGGGCGGTGTATCTGGCCACCGCGTTCGGGCTGGCGGCGCTGCTGTGGTTCGCGGCGGTGCGGCGTTATCACAACGAGCAGTTGGCGATTTCCGGCTGAGGCCGGCGATGGGCGGCCGCCGCGGTGTCGCGGCGGCCGCGGCCTCAGACAAAAAAAAGCCCGGCTTGCGCCGGGCTTTTGTTTTGCCGATGGGTTCGACCTGGTGCGATCAGCCGCCCGGGTTGAAGCCGATCGTGCGGCGCGTGGTGACCGGTCCGGGGACCGGCTGGAAGCGCCACTTGCGCACCGCGTTGACCGCTTCGCGATCGAACACCCGCGCCGGGTTGGAACGCACCACGCGCGCGGCCGTGACCGAGCCGTCGGTGCCGACGGTGAACTCGACCTGGACCTCGCCGGAGGTGCCGGCGCGCAAGGCTTCCGGCGGATACCGCGGGGCCGGTGTCGACACCGCGCGCAAGTCGCTCGGCGAGGCCGTCGCGGCGGCGGCCGGAGCCGGACGCTCGGGCGCGGCGGCCGGTTCGGGGGCGCTGCGTTGTTCGGCGGCGCGTTGCTCGGCGGCTTTCTGCTCCGCGGCGCGCTGGGTCGCGGCCTGGCGTTCGGCGGCCTGCTGGGTCGCCAGTTGCTGTGCGGCCTGCTGCTGCTGTTGCTTCTGCTGGTCCAGACGGGTCTTTTCCAGCTCGGCCTGCTTCTTGGCCTGTTCCTCGGCGGTGAGCTTTTCCTGCTCGGCGCGCTTGGCGACCCCGTCCTGGGCGGCGGTGATGCTGGCCTTCAGACGGGCCAGCGCCGGATGCTGGGCGTCGGCGCGTTCGATCAGCGCGGCCAGGCGCTGGGCTTCGGCGAAGTCCTCGCGGCCCACGCTCTGTTCGGTCGCGATGACCGTCATCGGCAGCAGGTCGGTCAGCGCGCTGGAGGCGACCGCATCGGCCGGCGCTTTTTCGCGCAGGGCCAGGTAGTACTCGACGGCGTTGTCCTCGACCGGCGCGTAGAGACGGTTTTCCACATACGCCTTGCGCGCGGCTTCGCGCAATTGGTCCACCGTCAGGGCCGAGACCTTGGCCGAAACGGCGTTCTGCGCGGTCACCGCGGGTGCGGTGGCGGCGGGCGCGGGCGTCGCGTCCGTGGCGGGCGCGGCGTCTTCTTTTTTCCCGCAGGCGGCCAGCGCGCATCCGAGCGCGAGCACGACGGAAACCTGCTTTACAACGCACAGCCGGCTGCTACGCCGGTCATAGTTAGCGACGATCATTGGTAAAAGCTCCCCTGAAGTACGCGAGACCCGTCCGATACGGGGCCGGGCGCACGTCCGATAGGACGCGCTAGCGGGCCGCGTTTGTCAAGCATTCAGGTTGCGGTGGTCCCCGGGATGGGCGTCAGATGCCGAGTGTGCCATCCATCGCGCCGCCTACCGATACCGGGTGTGTCGGTTTGCAGCGCAACGCGCGACCGCCGCCACAGTTCGCAGGCATGCGCGAGCGGCGCGTCCGGCACGTCCCGAACCCCTGTCGCAGTTGTGAAACGCGGCCGCGCCGGGGGCGGCGCCGGGTCGCGCGGACGCGGTGCACGACCCGACCCGGCCGGCTCCATCCGCCCCCGTGCGCGCGGCCGCCGGCCTCGCCGCGCCGCCTCAATCGCCGCCGCCGCCGATGCCCGGGCCGCCATCGGCGTGCTCTAGAATCGCCGCACCACAGGCAGGAAGCGGGAGCGGGTCATGAGCATTCTGGGTTTCATCAAGGGCGAGCTGCTGGAGATCATCGAGTGGACCGATGACTCGCGCGACACGCTGTCGTTCCGCTACCCGGACGACGACAAGGAGATCAAGAACGGCGCCCAGCTGATCGTGCGCGAGTCGCAGCAGGTGCAGTTCGTCGCCGCCGGCCAGTACGCGGACCTGTTCAATCCCGGCAAGCACACGCTCAAGACCGAGAACATCCCGATCCTGTCCACCATCCTGGGCTGGAAGTACGGCTTCAACTCGCCGTTCAAATGCGATGTCTATTTCCTCAACACGCGTTTGTTCACCGGCAACAAGTGGGGCACCTCCAACCCGGTGATGATGCGCGACGCCGACTTCGGCGTGGTCCGCCTGCGCGCGTTCGGCACCTACGATTTCCGTATCGTCGATGCGCCCAAGTTCCTGCGCGAAGTCGCCGGCACCGACCAGAATTTCCGTCTCGACGAATTCGCCGACACCATGCGTTCGCGCATCGTCAGCGTGTTCACCGATGCGCTCGCCACCGCCAAGGTGCCGGCGCTCGATGTCGCCTCGCGCTACGGCGAACTCGGCGACGCGCTGCTGCCGATCATCAACCCGGCGATGACTTCCAAGTACGGCATCGAGATCACCAGCTTCCTGCTGGAAAACGTCTCGGTGCCGCCGGAAGTCGAGAAGGCCATCGACGCGCGTTCCAGCATGGGCGCGGTCGGCAACCTCAACGACTACGTCAAGTTCCAGATGGGCACCTCGATGGCAAACGGCAGCGACGGCGGCGCGGCCGGCGGCGCGGCGCAGATGGCGATCGGCTTCGGCATGGCCCAGGAAATGATGCGCAGCATGCAGAACACCGCCGCGCCCGCGGCGGGCGGCGCCGCCACGGCTGCGGCCGCCGGCGCGCTGGACGTGCTCACGCCCGAGCAGGCGGCCGCCACGCTGGGCGTGTCGGTCGAAGACGTGATGGCCGCGATCGCCTCGGGCGATCTGAAGGCGCGCAAGATCGGCAACGCCACCCGCATCGCCAAGGCCGCGCTCGAAGAATTCCTGCGCGGCTGATGGACAGCGCCACCGTCGGAAAACATCCCTGCCCGGAGTGCGGCGGGGATCTGCAATGGAATGCGGCCAAGCAGTCGCTGGCCTGTCCCTATTGCGGCACCATCGTGCCCTGGTCGCCCGCGCAGGAAGCGCTGGGCGAGCAGGTGGCCGAGCTGGATCTGGTCAAGGCCCTGGCCGAGCATCCGGCCGACCAGCGCGGCTACGGCGACGATGCCCAGCGCCGCGAAGTGCAGTGCCAAAGCTGCAAGGCGATCTCGGTGTTCGTCGACGGCAAGGTCGCCGATCGCTGCGAATTCTGCGGCTCGCCGTCGATCATCGACCACCAGTCGCTCGGCGATGCGGTCACGCCGCAAAGCCTGCTGCCGTTCAAGATCAGCGACGGCCAGGTGCGCGATTCCATCCGCAAGTGGTACGGCACGCGCTGGTTCGCACCGAACCGGCTCAAGAGCGCGGCGTTGACCGACACGCTCAAGGGCGTCTACCTGCCGTACTGGACCTTCGACGCCCACGTCTCGGCCAGTTGGACCGCCGAAGCCGGTTATCACTATTACGAAACCGAGAGCTATACCGAGAACGGCGAGCGCAAGACCCGGCAGGTGCAGCGCACGCGCTGGGAAGACGCCTCTGGTTCGTTGCAGCATTTCTTCGACGACGAACTGGTGCCGGGCACGGTCGGCGTGCACCAGGCTTTGCTGCAGCAGATCGGGACGTTTCCGACCACCACGGATTTGAAGCCGTACTCGCCCGAATTCGTGCGTGGATGGTTGGTGGAGCGTTACCAGGTCGATCTGCGCCAGGCCGCGCAGCGCGGCGAAGCGTCGATGCAGGAGCAGACCCGCGCCTTGTGTTCGGCCGACGTTCCGGGCGATACGCAGCGCAATCTGCAGGTGCAGGCGAGCTTTCGCGGCCGCACCTTCAAGCACATCCTGGTGCCGGTGTGGCTGGTCAGCTACACCTATGGCTCGCGCAGTTTCCAGGTGTTGACCAACGGCTACACGGGGCAGATCGCGGGTGAGCGGCCTTACAGCTGGGTGAAGATTTTCTTCGCTTCGCTGGCGGCGTTGATCGTGGCGATGTTGTTGCTGGTGGTGTTTGGCGGCAATCGCTGAACGCGGTTGCGCGCGATCGCGCGATCATTTTCGTGTTGAACGGTTCGGTCGGCTTTGTCCGCCGAGTGTTGCTGCGCGCGTGGACGACAGCTCGGCGAGCTCATTGAGCATGCACTGAGATATCGCGTGCGGCTATAGCGATTGTTGCTGTTGCTGTTGCTATTGCATTTTTTGCTCGTCATTCCCGCGAACGCGGGAATCCAGAGACTTCAAGCGTTCTCGCACGAAAGGCCCTGGATTCCCGCGTTCGCGGGAATGACGAGCAAAAGCAGAAGCCTCAAGCAAGAGCAAGAGCAAGCGCTTAACTATTGACTTAAAATCAATAGAAATTCGTCCAGAACCCCATTTTTCAGCAAACCCCCCCAGCCGACACTGCGCATCCCCATCCACCGGATGCCCGCCATGCCCCTCGCCCTCCTGGCCCTGACCCTCGGCGCCTTCGCCATCGGCACCACCGAGTTCGTCATCGTCGGCCTGATCCCCACCATCGCGGAAGACCTCGGCGTCAGCCTGCCCTCGGCCGGGCTGCTGGTCAGCCTGTACGCCCTCGGCGTCGCCATCGGCGCGCCGCTGCTGACCGCGCTGACCGGGCGCGTGCCGCGCAAGACCCTGCTGGTCGGGCTGATGGCGCTGTTCACCGTCGGCAACCTCGTCGCCTGGATGGCGCCGGGCTACACCACGCTGATCGTCGCGCGCATCCTTACCGGCCTCGCCCACGGCGTGTTCTTCTCGGTCGGCTCGATCATCGCCACCAGCCTGGTGCCGAAAGACAAGGCCGCCAGCGCCATCGCCACCATGTTCAGCGGCATGACCGTCGCCTTCGTCACCGGCATCCCGATGGGCACCTTCATCGGCCAGCACTTCGGCTGGCGCACCACGTTTCTGGTGGTCGCCGCGTTCGGCCTGATCGCGATGCTCGGCAGCGCCGTGTTCGTGCCGAAGAAGATCGCCCACAGCGCGCCGGCGCCGCTGCTCAAGCAGGCCGCGGTGCTGCTGCAGCCGCGCCTGTTGCTGGTCTATGCGATGACCGCGGTCGGCTACGGCGGCTCGCTGATCGCCTTCACCTACCTCGCGCCGATCCTGCAGGACATCGCCGGTTTCAGCCCGAACATGGTCAGCCTGGTGCTGCTGGCCTACGGCATCTCGGTCGCCTTCGGCAACGTCTGGGGCGGCAAGCTCGCCGACCGCAACGGCCCGATCAAAGCACTGAAGACGATCTTCCTGCTGCTGGCTTCGGTGCTGTTCGTGCTCAGCTTCACGGCGCACAGCCAGTGGCTGGTGGTACTCACGGCGCTGGCCTGGGGCGCGGTCGCGTTCGGCAACGTGCCGGGCCTGCAGGTATATGTAGTCAAGCAGGCCGAGCATTACTCGCCGCAGGCGGTCGATGTCGCCGCCGGTTTCAATATCGCCGCGTTCAACCTCGGCGTCGCCGGCGGCTCCTGGGCCGGCGGACTGGTCGTCGCCCACCTGGGCCTGGGCCACACGCCGTGGGTCGGCGCGCTGGTGGTGCTCGGCGCGTTCGGCCTGACCGCATGGAGCGGCTGGCTCGACCGTCGCGACGGCCTGCCCGATCGCACCAGCGGCGCCGTCGTCGCCGCGCACTGATTCGCTTCTCTCCTCCCCCAATCACCACGAGGTTTTGCCATGACCATTCCCGCATTCGGCCTGGGCACCTTCCGTCTCAAGGGCCAGACCGTCATCGACTCGGTACGCAACGGCCTGGACGTCGGCTATCGCGTCATCGACACCGCGCAGATCTACGACAACGAAGCCGAGGTCGGCCAGGCCATCGCCGACAGCGGCGTGGCCCGCGACGACTTGTTCATCACCACCAAGATCTGGGTCGCCAATCTGTCCAAGGACAAGCTGATCCCGAGCCTGCGCGAAAGTCTGCGCAAGCTGCGCACCGACCGCGTCGATCTGACCTTGATCCACTGGCCCTCGCCAAACGATGCGGTTTCCGTCGCCGAGTTCATGAGCGCGCTCGCCCAGGCCAAGCTGCAGGGGCTGACCGGCGCGATCGGCGTGTCCAACTTCAACATCGATCTGATGCAGCGCGCGATCGACGTGGTCGGCGCGGACGAAATCGCGACCAACCAGGTCGAGCTGCATCCGTATCTGCAGAACCGCAAGCTCGCCGCCTTCGCGAAGGACCGCGGCATCCACCTGACCTCGTACATGACCCTGGCCTACGGCAAGGTGCTCGGCGATCCGGTCGTCATCGACATCGCGCGCAAGCACGACGCCACGCCCGCGCAGGTCGCGCTGGCCTGGGCGATGCAGCTGGGCCATGCGGTGATTCCATCGTCAACGAAGCGCGAGAACCTCGCGAGCAATCTGCTGGCGACCTCGCTGCGCTTGAGCGACGACGATATGCAGCGCATCGCCGCGCTGGATCGCGGCGAGCGCCTGACCGATCCGGACAGCCTCGCTCCGGCCTGGGATTGATCCCCGCGCGCCGCCGCGCCTGCGCGCACGGCGGCGCGGCTACCGCGCCACGCATCCACTCCGGCCCCGCAGCGATTCTTGCCGCAACAGAAAGAGTCGTTTGCCCCCCGCGGTATTTTTCATCGCCTCCGCGATCCCCACACTGATCGCAATCGCAGCTTCCAGAGACCGACCATGTTGTTCACCTCGCATCGCCTGGGCGGGTTCGATACCGCCAACCGCATCGTCATGCCGCCGATGACTCGCTCGCGCGCCGCTCACGGCGAAGTCGCCACCGAGCTGATGGCGCAGTACTACGCGCAACGCGCCGGCGCCGGCCTGATCGTCAGCGAAGGCACCCAGATCAGCCGCCAGGGTCAGGGCTACGCCTGGACGCCGGGCATCTACACGCGCGAGCAGATCGCCGGCTGGCGCCAGGTCACCGACGCGGTGCACGCCGCCGGCGGGCGCATGTTCGCCCAGTTGTGGCATGTGGGCCGCGTCTCGCACGTCGCGCTGCAGGCCGGCGGACAAGCGCCGGTGTCGTCGTCGGCGCTGGTCGCGCCAGGCGTGAAAGTGTTCGTCGATAGCGAAGGCCGCGGCCCGGAAGCCGGCGTCGGCGAGATGGTCCAGCACTCGCCGCCGCGGGCGTTGAGCGTGGAGGAGATCGCCGCCATCGTGCGCGACTTCGCTCAGGCCGCGCGCAACGCGCTGGAAGCCGGATTCGACGGCGTCGAACTGCACGGCGCCAACGGTTATCTGATCAATCAGTTCATCGACTCGCAGGCCAATGCCCGCGACGACGAATACGGCGGTTCGCTGCCCAACCGCCTGCGCTTCCTGCGCGAAGTCGCGCAAGCGGTGGCCGACGTGGTCGGGCCGCAACGCATGGGCGTGCGCCTGGCGCCGCTGACCACGCTGCAGGGCGCAGTCGACGACACGCCGCAGGCGACGTACCTGGCCGCGGCCAAACTGCTCGACGATATCGGCGTGGCCTATATCCACATCGCCGAGGCCGACTGGGACGACGCGCCCGCCATGCCCGACGCGTTTCGCGAAGCATTGCGCATCGTCTACGGCGGCAGCCTGATCTACTCCGGCCGCTACACCAAGCAGCGCGCGGAAGAAGCCTTGCACAAGGGCTGGGCCGACCTGATCGGCTTCGGCCGTCCGTTCATCGCCAATCCGGATCTGCCGTACCGGCTGCGTCACGACCTGTCCTTGAACGAAGGCGATCGCACGCGCTATTTCGGCGGCGGCGCGCAGGGCTATACCGACTACGCCCGCGCTGCCTGAAGCGAAGACCGGCGGCGTTATCGATACGGGCGCGTCCGAGCGGCGACGCGCGGCCGCCGATCGGCTTATTTGCCGATGCAGAAGCTCGAAAAGATATGCCCGAGCAGATCGTCCGCGCGCACGCGGCCGGTGATTTCGCCCAGGGCTTCATGCGCTTGCCGTAACGCTTCGGCGGCGAGGTCGAGCATTTCGTGATCGAGCTGGGCGCGCGCGTCGTCGAGTTCTTCGCGCGCGCGCAGCAAGGCATCGACGTGTCGCGAGCGCGCGGTGAACGCGCCTTCGGCCGCATCCGCCGCATCGCCCTGCGCCAACGCGCGCAGACGCGCGTGCAGCGCGTCCAGGCCGGCGCCGGTCTGGGCGGAAACGAATACGCGATTCTCGCCGCCGATATCGGCCGGGCCGGGCGAGTCGTAATCGGATTCGAGCAGGTCGATCTTGTTGTAGACGAACAAGCGCGCCGGTACGTCGATGATCGCGTCCGCCACCGAGGCCAGCCCGATGTGCGGGTCGCGCGCATCGATGACCACGATCGCCAGGTCCGCGCGGGTCAGCTCGCCGCGCGCGCGACGCATGCCTTCGCGTTCGATCGCGTCGCCGCCGTCGCGCAGGCCAGCGGTATCGACCAGGGTCAGTTCGACGCCGTCCAGGCGCACGGTTTCGTGCAGCAGATCGCGGGTGGTGCCGGCGATGTCGGTGACGATGGCGCGCTCGCTGCCGGCCAGCGCGTTGAGCAGCGAACTCTTGCCGGCGTTGGGCGGGCCGACGATCACCGCATGCAGACCGTCGCGCAGACGGCGGCCGCGTTCGGCGGCGGCGAGCAGATCGTCGAGCGAGGTCGAGGCGGCGGCGAAGCGCGTGCGCAATGCGGCGCCGCCGAGGGTGTCGAGCGGTTCGTCGGCGAAATCGATCGCCGCTTCCACGTGCACGCGGATCGCGAGCAGATCGGCGGCGAGGGCTTCGACGCGGCGCGAGAACTCGCCGTCGAGGGCGCGCCGCGCGGCGCGGGCGGCGCGCGCATCGCCAGCGGCGATCAGATCGGCAACGGCTTCGGCCTGGGCCAGATCCAGGCGACCTTCAAGAAACGCGCGTTCGCTGAATTCGCCCGGTCGCGCCCGCCGCGCGCCCAAGGCGCATGCGCGCGCCAGCAGTTCTTCGAGCAGCGCCGGGCCGCCGTGGGCCTGCAGTTCGACCACGTCCTCGCCGGTGTAGCTGGCCGGCGCGGCGAAATAGAGCGCGATGCCGTCGTCGATGGTGTCGCCGGCGTCATCGCGGAAACGCACGTAGTGGGCGTGACGCGGCTGCAGTTCGCGCGCGGCGATGGTCTGCGCGATCTCGCGCGATCGCGAACCGGACAAACGCACGATGCCGACGCCGCCGGCGCCGGGCGCGGTGGCAATGGCGGCGATGGTGTCGCGGGCGGCGGGCGGGGTCATGGGGAGGATCATAAATCCGGGGGTGGCGGAGGGGATGTATTTCGGGGACGAACGACAGCCGGGGAGTATCCGACGACCTGTTTTTGCTCGTCATTCCCGCGAAGGCGGGCTCCGCTTTACTTCGGCGGAGCCGAACATCCAGGGCCTTTCGTGCGAGAACGCTTGAAGTCGCTGGATTTCCGCCTTCGCGGGAATGACGAGCAAAAGCGGGCTCGGCGCGACCTAACCTGCGTAAGCCGCGAACGCCACGCGCCACCCCATCCTAAAAACACGAAGCCCGCCTTACGGCGGGCTTCGTGAACGAATCGAATCAATCGACCCGGACCGGACCTCAGTCCTTGTCCTTATCCTTTCCCGCCGTCGCCGGCGCTTCGGCATAGCGCTTGGTGGTCACCCACTGCTGCAGCAGGCCCAGGCCGCCGTTGGCGACTTGGTACAACACCAGGCCGGCCGGCAGGAACGCCAGGATCACGCCGAAGATCAGCGGCATGAACTGCATCATCTTGGCCTGCGCCGGGTCCATGCCGGTCATCGGCGTGAGCTTCTGCGTGGTCCACATGATCGCGATGTTCATCAGCGGCAGCACGAAGAACGGATCGCGCGCGGTCAGGTCGTGGATCCACAGCATCCACGGCGCATGACGCAGTTCCACCGACTCGGCCAGCATCCAGTACAAGGTCATGAAGATGATCATCTGCGGCAGCAGCGGCAGACAGCCGCCGACCGGATTGATCTTCTCCTTCTTGTACAGCTCCATCAGCGCCATCTGGAACTTCTGCTTGTCCTCGCCGTAGCGCTCCTTGAGCTGGGCCACGCGCGGCTGGAACTTGCGCATCTTCGCCGCCGACTTGTACTGCGCGGCCGACAGCGGGTACAGCGCCAGCTTCAGCAGCACCACCAGGCCGACGATCGCCCAGCCCCAGTTGCCGAACAGGTTGTGCAGCTTCTCCAGCAGCCAGAACAGGCCGTTGGCCAGGGTCGCGAAGATGCTGTAGCTGCTGAAATCGACGGCACGGTCCAGGCCGGGCACGTTCTGCGCTTCGATCGCCTTGACCAGCTTCGGGCCGACCCACAGGCGCGCTTCGGTCGTGGCTTTCTGACCCGGGGCGAGGTTGACGCCCGGGCCGAGGTCGCGGATCAGGTATTGCGGCGCGGCGCCGGCGTTGAGCTGCTCCAGCGAGAACTCGCCGGCGTCCTTGTCGCCCGGAATCCAGGCGGCGAAGAAGTGGTGCTGCAGCATCGCGATCCAGCCGCCGGTGACTTGCTTGTCCAGCTTGCCGTCGTCGGCGAATTTGTCGAACTTGCGCTTCTCGTACTTGTCGGCCGGGCTGTACCACGCCGCGCCCTGGAAGCTGTACTGCTCGGGGCTGAAGGGGCCCTTGTGCGCCAGTTCGCGCGGCACGCGGCTGAGCTGGCGGTAGACGAAGCCCTGCCACGGCACGGTGCTGCCGTTGCTGACGTCATCGCGCACTTTGATCGCGTAGTCGCCCTGGCGGAAGGTGTAGGTGCGGGTGATGGTCACCCCATTCGGGCCGGTCCATACGAACGGCACGGCGATTTCTTTCGCGTCCTTGGCCAGGACCAGATCGCGCTGCTCGCCGGCATAACGGAAACCCGACTCGTGCGTCGGCGCGGCGTTGCCCTGGCTGACCCAGCCGCTCTGGGCGACGAAGTACAAGCTGGAGTCGCTGGCCAGCAGCCGCATCGGCGGGCTGTCGGGCTCGGAGGTCACCGGATAGCGCAGCAGATCGGCTTCGCTGATCTCGCCGCCACGCAAGGTCACCTTGAATACAGCGGTGGTGACGGTGACGGCCGGCTCGGCGCCGTTGGCCGCGGCGGTGCTGACGGTGGAACCGCCGGGTACCGCCGGCGTGGCCGCGCTCGGCGCGCCCGGCACGGCGGCCGTGGCGGCGACGCCGGAAGCGACCGGCACGCTGCTGGCGGGCGCGACCGCGCTCGGCGGCGGCACGGGCGGAGCCGATTTCTCCTTGCCCCACTCCATCCATAGCAAGGTCGCCACCATCAGCCAGGCGAGGATCAGAAAAGCACGTGTCTGGTTCATGGGCAGCAGGCAGGCTCAGCCGGGACCGGAGTCCGGCGTGGGGTCGGAAGGGGAAGCGGCCGGCATTGTGCCGGGCGCCGCAGTTGCGGGCAATGCGAGCGCCGGACGGGTGCCGCCGCGCTTGAGCAGACTGTGGAAGGCGACGCGGAGTTCCTCGCCGCTGCAGCGCGATGCGCCGGGACGAGCGACCACGACATAGTCGCCACCGGCCAGCTCGGCGCGGACGTGGCGGAAAGCATCGCGAAGCACACGCTTGATGCGGTTACGGCCGACCGCATGCGGATCGACCTTACGCGAGACCGCAAGGCCCAGGCGCGGCGCGATGGAATCGTCGGCCTGGAAATGCAAAGCAAGCACGGGCAGCGCCACGCGCCGCCCATGCTTGAATATACGGTCGAAATCGGAGCGCGCGCGTACCCGCGCGGTGCGCGGGAAGCGGGTCGAATTCATTGCAGGCGGGCGGCCGCTGGACGCCGGATCAGGAAGATCGCGACAGGCGGCCGGCAACGCTTAGGCGGTCAGGCGCTTGCGGCCCTTGGCGCGACGACGGGCGAGAATCTTGCGGCCGTCGGCAGTCGCCATGCGGGCACGGAAACCGTGGTCGCGCTTGCGCTTGAGGTTGCTGGGCTGGTAGGTGCGCTTCGTGGCCATGATCGGCTCGGCTGTAACTGGCGTAGAGGACCGCGGATTCTACGGGATCGCACAAGTTCGGGTCAACTCTTTGTTTCGTCTGCGCTTTGCGTTCCGCGACCGGCGCCGCCAAAGCGGCCGCCCCAGCCTGTGCATGAACCTGTGGATTAGTCCTGTTCCGGACCCGGCGGCGATGGTAGTCTGACCGACCCCCCGGCCTCCTTCGTCGCGATGTACGCATCGTGCGTTGGGCCGCTTTCGTCCGTCGCCCGGCCTCACAGCCCCGCCCGGCCGACCGCATCACGCATAAAGAAGACTCACAGCACAG